>SAQR01000004.1:0-72053 GCA_004020365.1 Mesorhizobium sp. | reverse complement strand
CGGCGCCGACCTCGAACGGCGACTGACGCGGTTCCGATCCGAAAGATCGCCGCGCGCCACCGCGGCGCGGCAGCTTGCCGAACGGCTGGCCCAACAGGCCTCACCCTCCCCCTCGTGGGGGTCCGAAGGACGGGCGAGACCCGTGGCTCGCCCCGGCAGGGCTAGGGGTGGGGGCAGCGCCGGTAGGGGTTATCTCGCCGCCCGACTCTGCGCCTGCCTTCACATTGCCCTCGCCGGCCACTTTCAATCTGACGATAGGCGAGCCGATCGCCACCGTGTCGCCGATCTCCGCACCCAGCCAGACGATCTCGCCGTCGACTGGAGAAGGAATCTCGACCGTCGCCTTGTCGGTCATGACCGCGGCAAGCACCGCGTCCTCGCGCACGAGATCGCCGACCTTGACCTGCCACTCGACCAGTTCGGCCTCGGCGACGCCTTCGCCGACATCGGGCAGCTTGATCACATATTCGCCCATCGTCGTCTGGCCTCCCTCCTACAGCGCCGCGCGTCCTTTTGGACGCGCAAAGGACGCTGTAGCACTTTTGAATCTGCGCATGATCCTTTCCGAAAATCGATTCGATTTTTCGGGGTCATGCGCTAGGCTTCCATGGTTTCGACGAGCGCGCGGCCGAGCCTGGCCGGACCGGGAAAATAGTCCCACTCCTGCGCATGCGGATAGGGCGTGTCCCAGCCGGCGACCCGCACTACCGGCGCTTCAAGATGGTAGAAGCAGTTTTCCTGCACCAGCGCCGACAGCTCGGCGCCAAAGCCGGATGTCAGCGTCGCCTCGTGCACGATCACGCAGCGGCCTGTTCTGTTGACCGAGTCGACGATCGTCTCGAGATCGAGTGGCAGCAGCGTCCTCAGATCGATGATCTCGGCGTCGATGCCGGTCTCCTCGGCCGCCGCTTGCGCGACATAGACCATCGTGCCGTAGGCCAGCACGGTGACCGCGGCGCCCGGCCGACGGATCACCGCCTTGCCGAGCGGGACCGTGTAATGCCCGTCGGCGACCTCGCCGAGTTCGTGCTTCGACCACGGCGTCACCGGGCGCTCGTGATGGCCATCGAACGGGCCGTTGTAGAGCCGCTTCGGCTCCAGGAATATCACCGGATCGGGATCCTCTATCGCCGCGATCAGAAGACCCTTGGCGTCATGCGGATTAGATGGCACGACGACCTTCAGGCCAGAGACATGCGTGAACAGCGCCTCCGGGCTCTGGCTGTGGGTCTGGCCGCCAAAAATACCGCCGCCGGTCGGCATCCTGACCACGATCGGGCAGGTGAAATCGCCGTTCGAGCGGTAGCGCAGCCGCGCCGCCTCCGAGACGATCTGGTCATAGGCCGGATAAACATAGTCGGCAAACTGCACCTCGACGCAAGGTTTCAGGCCGTAAGCGGCCATGCCGATGGCCGAGCCGACGATGCCCGATTCGCTGATCGGCGTGTCGAAGCAGCGGCTCTTGCCGTACTTCGCCTGCAGGCCTTGCGTGCAGCGAAACACGCCGCCGAAAAAACCGACATCCTCGCCGAACACGATGACGCGTTCGTCGCGCCCCATCGAGACGTCCATGGCGTCGCGGATCGCCTCGATCATGGTCCGTCTTGGCATGGTCAGACCCCCGCCTGCTGGCGCTGGCGTCTGAGGTGCGGCGGCATCTCGCCATAGACGCCCTCGAACATGTCGCGCGTCGAAGGCTTGCCGCCGGCATGCAGCGTGCCGTGGCGCTCGGCCTCCCTTTGCGCCGCGATCACCGTTTCGAGGATTTCCGCCTCGGCCTGGGTGTGGCGCTCGTCCGACCAGACGCCGCGCTGGATGAGATGGTTCTTCAGCCTGACAATCGGGTCGCCGAGCGGCCAGGCGTCGGATTCGGCCTTCGGCCGGTAGGCCGACGGATCGTCGGAGCTTGAATGCGCGCCGACCCGATAGGTGACATATTCGACCAGCGTCGGCCCAAGATTTTTCCGCGCCCGCTCCGCCGCCCATTTTGCCACAGCATGAACGGCGAGATAATCGTTTCCGTCGACCCTGAGCGATGGAATGCCGAAGCCGAGACCGCGGGCGGCAAAGGTGCCGGAGCCGCCGCGGGCGATGCCCTGAAAGGTAGAGATCGCCCACTGGTTGTTGACGACGTTGAGCACGACCGGCGCCTTGTAGGTCGAGGCGAAGACCAGCGCCGAATGAAAGTCGGACTCGGCCGTCGAACCATCGCCGATCCAGGCGGCGGCAATTTTCGAATCATTGCTGATCGCCGAAGCCATCGCCCAGCCGACCGCCTGGATATATTGCGTCGCCAGATTGCCGGAAATTGAGAAAAAGCCGTGCTCCTTCGACGAATACATGATCGGCAGCTGCCGTCCCTTCAGCGGATCGGCCTCGTTCGAATAGATCTGGTTCATCATCGTGACCATCGGATAGCCGTCGGCGATGAGCAGGCCGGCCTGCCGGTAGGTCGGAAAGTTCATGTCGCCCGGCGCCAGCGCCTTGCGGAAGGCGCAGCTCACCGCCTCTTCGCCCAGATGCTGCATGTAAAAGGAGGTCTTGCCCTGGCGCTGCGCCATCTGCATGCGCGCGTCAAAACTGCGCAGCGTCATCATGTGGCGCAGGCCTTCCAGCAACTCGTCGTCGGAAAGCAGGCCGGCCCACGGCCCGACCGCTTCGCCGGCGCGGTTGAGCACACGGATGATCGAAAACGCCAGATCGCGGATATCACGCGGATCGACATCGATCTCGGGACGCGGCACCGAGCCGGCCTTGGGAATGGTCACATCAGAAAAATCCGGCGTCCCGCCCGGCCGCACCTCGGGCTCCGGCACATGGAAGCGCAACATTCCCGCATCGGCCATGACCTTCGTCTCTCCCATGTTGCCCGGCCAAGATATTTGCACACCGGCAGACCAGTGCCAATTCGTCGGGCAAGGCTTCAGGCCAACACCGCGCCGCCAGCAGCACGCGTCAGGATGAAGATATGTCAGCGAAATTTCTTGTCGATCTTCCGGGTCTCAGCGCAATTTGGCGAAAGGTCTGGCCTGACCTGGCGCAGGAGCCGGGAACTCCCGTTGGAAAGATCGCGGCATCATTCCAGCTTCGGTTCCTCGCCCCCACGAGAGTGGGGGAGAGGTGGCTCGGCGAAGCCGAGACGGAGAGGGGGAACCGCGCCCTAAGAAAGCCCCCTCTCCGGCCGCGGAGCCTGTCCTCGGGCTTGCCAAAGGCAAGACGCGTGGGCGGCCACATCTTCTCCGCTTCGCGGGAGCGAGGAACCCAAGTCTTGAGAGGTTGGCCTTCCTCCGCGCCTCTTCTGTCCCGCGGCACAGCAATACCGTCGCCCCACCGTTCACCCCGCGCCCGCATCATGCTAACCCATAGCCCATGGCACAGAAGAAAGGTTACGAGGTCGATTCGTGGTTGGCGCGGCCGGATCCGCGCATCTCGATCGTCCTGCTCTACGGGCCGGACCGCGGCCTCGTCGCCGAGCGGGCAAAGGCCTTTGCCGGCAAGACCGGCCTGCCGCTCGACGATCCGTTCTCTGTGGTCAGGCTGGACGGTTCGGAAGTCGATCGCGACGAGGGCCGCCTGCTCGACGAAGCCCGCACCGTGCCGATGTTTTCGGACCGGCGCCTGCTCTGGGTGCGCAATGCCTCCGGCCAGAAGGCACTTGCCGACGACATCAAGGCGCTGGCCGCGGAGCCGCCGCGTGACGCAATCATCCTGATCGAGGCCGGCGACCTGAAGAAGGGCGTCGGGCTGCGCGCCATCGTCGAGGCAGCGGACATTGCCATGGCGCTACCATGCTACGCCGACGAGGCGCGGGACATCGATACGGTCATCGACGACGAATTGCGCAAGGCCGGCATGTCGATGACGCTGGAGGCCCGCCAGGCGCTGCGCCGCAACCTCGGTGGTGACCGGCTGGCCTCGCGCGGCGAGATCGAAAAGCTGGTGCTCTACGCCCACGGCCAGAGCGAAATCGGCCTCGACGATGTCAAGGCGACGTCCGGCGACGTTTCCGGCCTGTCTTTCGACGACGCCGTCGATGCCTTGCTCGACGGCAAGGTGGGCGACTTCGACATCGCCTTCACCCGTCACTGCCAGTCCGGCGGCCAGGCTTTTCTGGTGATGTCGTCGGCGATGCGGCAGCTGCAGGCGATCCAGGCGATGCGCGGCCTGATGGACACCGGCGGCCGCAACGCCGCTTCGGTCGTCGCCGCAGCGCGCCCACCGGTTTTTTTCGCGCGGCGCAAGCTGGTGGAAAAAGCCCTCGAACGCTGGAGCAGCGAGGCGCTTGGCCGCGCCTTGACCAGGCTGCAGACGGCGGTCCTGCAGACCCGCCGCCGGCCGGACCTCACGGTCGCGCTGGCCCGGCAGGCGCTGCTCGGCATTGCCGTGGAGAGCGCAAGGTTGGCGCAGCGCACCTGATCTCCCCCTCGAGGGGGAGATGTCGCCAAAGGCGACAGAGGGGGGTCGCCGCGCGTGGAACGCGACATCTTCTTCGCTTCCGCAAGGCGCCGGCGCTTGATGTGAGACGACCCCTTCTGGCCTGCCGGCCATCTCCCTCTCGAGGGGGGATCAGCAGCCTCGGCGATTTCGCCAATCACCAGCGCTGAAAAGGGGAAGGGCGGCGGAAACGCTACAGCAGGTAGGCTGTAAGGACGCCTATCCGCGCCTAAAAACAAGCAGGACCCTGAGGCCCTTTGCCGGCTAATCACCCCTCCTGCTTGAGCCGCCGGCAAAGCTCGTCGAGCTGCTCCAGGGTCCGATAGGCGACACTGATCACGCCGCCGCGCTCGTTGTGCTCGATGCTGACGAACATGCCGAGCGTGTCGGTCATGAACTTTTCCAGCGCCCGCGTATCGGCATCCTTTTGCACCGCTGCTGCAGGCTGTCGCTTCACCGTCGGCGCACCCGCCGGCATCTGCGCCAGCGCTTCGGCCTGGCGCACCGAAAGCCCGTCGTCGACGATGCGCTTGGCCAGACCCGCCGGATCCTGCGCCGTCACCAATGTGCGGGCATGGCCGGCCGACAGCGCGCCGTCGACCAGCATGTCGCGGATCACGTCCGGCAGCTTCAACAGCCGCAGCGTGTTGGCGACATGGCTGCGGCTCTTGCCGATCACCTGGCCGAGATCGGCCTGGGTGTAGCCGTGATCGTCGATCAGCTGCTGGTAGCCCATCGCCTCCTCGACCGGGTTGAGGTCGGTGCGCTGGACGTTTTCGATGATCGCCAGTTCAAGCGCGGTGCGATCGTTGACATCGCGCACGATGATCGGGATCTCGCTCAGCCCGGCGCGCTGCGCCGCGCGCCAGCGCCGCTCGCCGGCGATGATCTCGTAGCGGCCAGCCTGCGTCGGCGATGGCCGCGCCACCACCGGCTGCACCACGCCATGTTCGCGGATCGACTGGGCAAGATCGGTCAGGTCAGCGTCGCCGAAATGCCGGCGCGGATTCTTTGGGTTCGGGCTCAGGAACTCGATCGGCACCTTGCCGTCGGCATTCATGCCCGGCTTTTCCACTGCTGCCGGACGATCGATTTCGCCGATCAGCGCCGCCAGTCCCCGCCCCAGTCTTTTTCTTGAAAGGTCTTCGCTCATCGTCTGTCCAGATCGTTTCGGTGTTGTATCAGCGTCTAGGCGGCGCGCAGCTTGCGCTCGCGGCGGATCACCTCGGAGGCAAGCTGCAGATAGGCCTGGCTGCCGGAGCATTTGAGGTCGTAGAGGATCGCCGGCTTGCCGTAGGACGGCGCCTCGGAGACACGCACATTGCGCGGGATGACGGTTTCATAGACCTTGTCGCCCATGTGTGCCCGCACATCCTGCACCACCTGGTTGGCGAGGTTGTTGCGCCCGTCGAACATGGTCAGCACGATGCCCTGGATCGTCAGCTCGGGATTGATCGAGCGGCGGACCTGCTCGACCGTTTCCAGCAGCTGGCTCAAGCCTTCGAGCGCGAAGAATTCGCATTGCAGCGGCACCAGCACCGAATCCGCCGCCGCCATCGAGTTCAGCGTCAGCAGGTTGAGCGAAGGCGGGCAATCGATCAGCACATAGCCGAAATTCACCGAGCGCTCGGCCGAGGCGCGCAAGGCGTTGCGCAGCCGCAGCACCCGGTCCGGCGCCGAGGCGATCTCCATTTCGATGCCGAGCAGGTCGAGCGTCGACGGCACGATCGACAGGCCCGGCACCGCCGTCGGGATCGCCGCCGCCTCCAGATCGAGCTCGCCGGTCAGCACGTCATAGGAGGACACGGTGCGGTCGCGCCGGTCGATGCCGAGGCCGGTCGAGGCATTGCCTTGCGGATCGAGATCGACGATCAGCACCCGCTCGCCGATCGCCGCCAGCGCCGTCGCCAGATTGATGGCCGTCGTCGTCTTGCCGACACCGCCCTTCTGGTTGGCTACGGTGATGATTCGGGGGCCATTCTTGATCATGGGTCTGTGCCAGAAATTCATGCCGAGGTCGCCGATCTAAGTCAGTTGGCGCAAATCAGACAGTTCGAGGATGACGCCATGAGCGTCGGTCGCGCTGGCATGTTCTACCAGATCGAACGACCATCGTTGAGCGCTTTCTGCCAATTCGGCGCGGTAATCCCGGCCTTTGTGGAACAGGCCGCAGGCGCCCGTCGTCAGCCATGGCGCCGACAGTTCGAGCAACACCGGAAGCGACGCCAGCGCTCTTGCAGTGACGATTTGCGGTGTTGAAACAAACGGATAGGCGTCATCGATACGCCGCGCGAGGACCCTGGCCGGCAGGTTGAACTGGCCGACAACCGCTTGCAGGAACGAGGCCTTTTTCCGGTTGCTCTCAACCATATCGATGCTGGCGCCGTCGCGCTCGGCAAGCAGGAAGGCCAGCACCAGGCCGGGAAAACCGCCGCCGGAGCCGAGATCGACCCAGCGCTTCGCGCCTGGTTTGATTCGCGCCAGCTGCGCGCTGTCGAGGATGTGGCGGCGCCAGACATCGTCCTGCGTCGACTGCGCCGCCAGGTTTATCCGGCGGTTCCATTTCTGAAACACCGTCTCGAACTCGACCAGGCGTTCGAATGTTTCACGTGAAACCGGACCGGCAGCCGCTTGCAGGCTCGCCCATGAGGCAGCGCTCACGCAACATTCCTTCGCGCGGCAGCCTCGGCGTTGCGGACATGCGCGACGATGATCGCCAGCGCCGCCGGCGTCATGCCTTCCATGCGCTGTGCGTCGGCGATCGAGCGTGGCTGGCGCGCCAGCATTTTTTGCTTCAGCTCGTTGGAAAGGCCCGGAACGGAAGCAAAATCGAGCGAAGCCGGGATCAATCGGCTCTCCTCTTGCCTGATCTGCGTGACGTCAGCTTGCTGGCGGTCGAGATAGACCGAATATTTCGCTTCCGTTTCCAGACGTTCTGCCGTTTTGCTGTCAATTCCCACAAACTGCGGCGCGATTTGGGCCAGCCAGGCGACGTCGACGCCGGGATAGGCCAGCAACTCATAGGCCGAGCGGCGCACCCCGTCCCGGTTGATCTCCAGCCCATGACGCGCCGCCTGGTTGGGGGTCATGGTCGTGCCGAACGCGAGGTCCCTCGCCTTTTCAAGGTTCTGCACGACATCGCTAAACCGTTGCATCCGCTCCTGCGAGGCAATCCCGAGCTTCATCGCCAGCGGCGTCAGCCGCTCATCGGCATTGTCGGCCCGCAGCGACAGCCGGAACTCGGCCCGCGAAGTGAACATCCGATACGGCTCGGCGATGCCGCGGCTGGTCAGGTCGTCGACCATCACCCCGATATAGGCCTCGGTGCGGCTGAGCACGATCTGCTCGCTTGCCGACGTTTTGCGCGCGGCGTTGAGGCCGGCCAACAACCCTTGCGCCGCGGCCTCCTCGTAACCGGTGGTGCCGTTGATCTGCCCGGCCAGGAAAAGTCCGGCGATCCGCTTGGTTTCCAGCGTCGGCTTGAGCTCACGCGGGTCGACATGGTCATATTCGATGGCATAGCCGGGCTGCTGCATGGTGGCGCGTTCAAGGCCAGCAATGGTTTTTAGAATGTCGAGCTGCACGTCCTCCGGCAGCGAGGTCGAAATGCCGTTCGGGTAGACGGTGTCGTCGTCCAGCCCTTCCGGCTCGAGAAAAATCTGGTGGCCTTCGCGGTCGCCGAACTTGACGATCTTGTCCTCGATCGACGGGCAGTAACGCGGCCCCACCCCTTCGATCGATCCGGAATACATCGCCGAACGGCGCAGATTGGCGCGGATCAGTTCATGTGTGGCTGCGGTTGTGCGCGTGATGCCGCAATGGATCTGCGGATTGTCGATGCGGTCGGTCATCAGCGAGAACGGCACCGGGTCGTCATCCGCCGCCTGGCTCTCCAGCGAGGCCCAATCGATCGTTCGCCCGTCCAGCCGCGGCGGCGTGCCGGTCTTCAGCCGCCCGAGCCTGAAGCCGGCGCGGCTCATCGTCGCCGACAGGCCAAGACTGGCCTGCTCGTTCATGCGGCCGGCAACGATCTTCTTCTCGCCGATATGGATCAGCCCGCGCAGGAAAGTGCCGGTGGTCAGCACCACGGCGCCGCAGGCAAGCCGGCGGCCATCCGCCAGCAGCACCGCCGCCAGGCGCCGATTGGCGATTTCGAAATCCAGGACCTCGCCCTCGACCACGTCGAGACCCGCCTGTTGGCGAATCGCCGCTTGCATGGCGAGCCGATAGAGTTTTCTGTCGGCTTGCGTGCGCGGCCCGCGGACTGCCGGGCCCTTGCGGCGGTTGAGCAGGCGGAACTGGATGCCGGCCGCATCGGCGACGCGCCCCATCAGCCCGTCCATGGCGTCGATCTCGCGAACCAGATGGCCCTTGCCGAGCCCGCCGATCGCCGGATTGCACGACATGACGCCGATCGTCTCGAAACGCAGCGTCACCAGGGCGGTCTTCGCGCCAGCGCGCGCGGCAGCACTGGCCGCCTCGCAACCAGCATGGCCGCCGCCCACCACAGCCACATCATAGTGATCGGTCATTTTTAGTATTCCAGATTCAGGTTGACCGACACATGTCCCCGTCAGGGCGTGGTGTCAAGAACAGCTGGCGCCTTCTTTCCTCCTCCGCTTGTGGGAGAAGGGGGAGCCGCACATCGCGCCCAGCGAATCGTTTCACGTGAAACAGTGCGTTCGAGCTGATCGCGTGGTGTTTCACGTGAATCACCCGAAGCCGCCCTACCTTTCAATGTTTCACGTGAGTCACTTGCCAATACAGAACTGCGCAAAAATAACGTCCAGCATGTCCTCAACGTCGACGGCGCCGACAATCCGGCCAAGCCGATCTGCCGCCAGCCGCAATTCCTCGGCCCGCAGTTCCTGCCCGCGATCCTCCCCCTCCACCGCTGCACGCAGGAAACCTATCGACTCGTTGAGCAATTCGACGTGCCGCAGCCGCGACGGCAGGATATCGCCGGCCTGGCCGACCTGCGCTGCGGCGCGACGGCCGATCTCGGCCAGCAATTCCGCCAGCCCGGTGCCGTCCCTGTTCGAGATTGCCAAGTCATAGCGCTTCGCAAGCGATTCATACCGCAGCAAATCGGCCTTCGTCCCGATCCTCAATGCCGGGACATCAGGTGATATTGCGCCGATCGGCACCGGCTCCACCATATCCTCCAGCACCAGCAGCAGATCGGCAGTGCCGGCCTTGCTCCTCGCCCTTTCGATGCCGATCGCCTCGATCCTGCCGGGCGTCTCGCGCAGGCCGGCGGTATCCGTCACTCTTACCCGCATCCCTTCCAGGTCAAGCACCACTTCGAGCAGGTCGCGGGTGGTGCCGGGCTCTTCGGTGACGATCGCCGCTTCGCGCCGGGCCAGCGCATTGAACAGGCTCGATTTGCCGGCATTCGGCGCACCAAGAATGACGACCTCGAAGCCGTCGCGGATGATTTCGGCCGCCCGGAACCCTTGGACATGACGCTCGATCTCGCCGATCATCGCGCCGACGTCCGACCAGACCGTCTCTGCAACGGAACCGGGCACATCGTCTTCGTCGGCAAAATCGATTTCGGCCTCGATCATCGCCCGCGCATGAATCAGCCGACGGCGCCAGTTGAGGTAGAGCTCGCTCTGCACGCCTTCGGCATTCTGCACGGCAAAGCGCCGCTGCGCCTCGGTCTCGGCATTGACGAGATCGGCCAGCGCCTCGGTCTCGACCAGATCGACTTTGCCGTTGAGAAAGGCGCGGCGGGTAAACTCGCCTGGCTCGGCATGCCGGACGCCGTCAAAGCCGGCGATCACCTCCAGCATCTTCGCCACGACGGCCCGCCCGCCATGGACATGGAACTCGGCGATATCTTCGCCGGTAAAGCTGTTTGGGCCGGCAAAGAAGACCACCAGCCCGCTGTCGAGCACCGATCCGTCCGGGGCCCTGAACTGGCGATAGGAGGCAACACGGTTCTGAACCGTGGAACCGGCAATCGTTTCTACGATGAATCGGCTTTGCGGGCCGGATATGCGGATCACGGCAACCCCGGCGGGCAGGCGGCCGCTCGACAGGGCAACAATGGAATTACCTGAAATCATTTGCCGACCCAGCACAACCGCCCTAGCTTCGCTTGTTCACCGACAGATTGCCGAGTTTTCACAGTGACGTTGCCCGCGAAAAATCTGCTTGCCGAAGAGGCCAGCCCCTATCTGCAGCAGCACAGCGGCAACCCCGTGCATTGGCGGGCGTGGTCGCCGGCGTCTCTCGCCGAAGCCAAGGCGCTCGAGCGGCCGATCCTGCTCTCCGTCGGCTACGCCGCCTGCCACTGGTGCCATGTCATGGCGCACGAAAGTTTTGAGAACGACGACGTCGCCGCCGTCATGAACCGTCTGTTCGTCAATATCAAGGTCGATCGCGAAGAGCGGCCGGACATCGACCAGATCTATATGGCCGCATTGTCTGCAATGGGCGAGCAGGGTGGTTGGCCGCTGACGATGTTTTTGACGCCAGACGGAAAACCTTTCTGGGGCGGCACCTATTTTCCGCGCGAAGCCCGCTACGGCCGCCCGGGCTTCGTCCAGGTGCTTGAGGCGGTCGACAAGGCGTGGCGCGAGAAGAACGAAAGCGTTAACCAAAGCGCAGACGGCCTGACCACGCATGTCGAGGCGCGGCTGTCGGGCAGCCATGCCAAGGCGGTGCTCGACCGCGACACGCTCGCGACGCTCGCCAACGGCATCGACGGCATGATCGACAGGGAGCTGGGCGGCCTGCGCGGCGCACCCAAATTCCCCAATGCGCCGTTCATGCAGACGCTGTGGCTGTCCTGGCTGCGCGACGGCGCCACAGCCCATCGCGACGCTGTCCTGCTCAGCCTCGAAAAGATGCTGGCGGGCGGCATCTACGACCATATCGGCGGCGGCCTCAGCCGCTATTCGACCGATGCCGAGTGGCTGGTGCCGCATTTCGAAAAGATGCTCTACGACAACGCGCAGCTCATCAGGCTGTGCAACTGGGCTTATGCGGCAACCCGCAATGAATTGTTCCGGACGCGAATCGAAGAGACGATCGACTGGCTGTTGCGCGAGATGCGCGTCGAAGGCAGCGCATTCGCTGCCAGCCTCGACGCCGACAGCGAGGGCGAGGAGGGGTTATTCTACACCTGGAGCCGGGATGAGATCGAAACCGTTCTCGGCGACGAATCAGCCTTGTTTTTCCAGTACTTCACACTTTCCAGCCCGCACGGCTGGGAAGGCAAGCCGATCATCCACCAGACCGAGCCACAGCAAAAACAAAGCGTCGCCAATCGCGACCGGCTCATTCCGCTCAGAGAAAAACTGCTGGCAGCCAGGGAGCAGCGCGTCAGGCCCGGGCGTGACGGAAAAATCCTGACCGACTGGAACGGCCTGGTGATCGCGGCTCTCGCCGAAGCCGGGCGCGCGCTGAAACGGATCGACTGGATCGAGGCGGCGGAACAGGCCTTTGCTGCCATTGCCAGCGCTGGCCGAGACGGCCGCCTGCCGCATTCGATGCTTGGCGCAAAGAAGCTGTTTCCGGCGCTGTCGAGCGACTACGCCGCCATGGCCAATGCCGCGATCTCCTTGTTCGAGGCCACCGGCACATCGACTTATGCCGAACTGGCCGGCCAATTCATCGCGCAGCTCGATCAATGGCATAGTGATGAGAACAACACCGGCTACTATCTGACCGCGTCGGACAGCAGCGACGTGCCGATCCGCATCAGGGGCGATGCCGACGAGGCCATTCCTTCAGCCACCGGCCAGATCATCGAGGCCATGGTCCGATTGTCCTCGCTTTCCGGCGATCCCGAATTGCGGGAAAAGACCTGGAAGGTCGCCGAACACGCGGCCGGCCGGGCGGCGCATCAGGCCTACGGCCAGGCCGGCATCGTCAACGCCTGTGCATTGGCGCTCGAGCCGTTGAAGCTGGTGCTGGTGGATAGTCCTGAGGATCCGAGGCTTGTTCCGGTTGCGAATCGAAATCCAGACCCGCGCCGGATCGACTCCATCGTGCCGGTCGGCGCGGCAACAAACCTGCCAACGCTGCCAGGTGGCGTTCTGCCGCCAACGACCGAGCCCGGCGCCTGGCTGTGCACTGGACAGGTCTGCCTGCCGGCGATAACGGACGCCGAGGAGTTGGAGCGGCGGTTGCGGCGCGGATAGGCGAGGGGATGCGGCACGGCTCTCCCTTCTCCCCTGTGGGAGAAGGTGGATTGGCGCGCCAAGACGGTTGAGGGGTGCTGGAAGAAATGAGGCGTCGGTGTTCCCTGGAACACCCCTCATCCGACCGAGCTTCGCTCGGCCACCTTCTCCCACAAGACAAGGGGAGAAGGGAGAACCGCGCCCCCAACCCTTACGTGTTCATCGAATCGAAGAAATCCGCATTGGTCTTGGTCTGCTTGAGCTTGTCGATCAGGAACTCGATGGCGTCGGTGGTTCCCATCGGCGCCAGGATGCGGCGCAGCACGAAGATTTTTTGCAGGTCCTGGCGGGCGACCAGAAGATCTTCCTTGCGGGTGCCGGATTTGAGGATGTCCATCGCCGGATAGATGCGCTTGTCCGCCACCTTGCGGTCGAGCACGATTTCCGAGTTGCCGGTGCCCTTGAACTCTTCGAAGATGACCTCGTCCATGCGGCTGCCGGTGTCGATCAGCGCGGTGGCGATGATGGTCAGCGAGCCGCCTTCCTCGATGTTGCGGGCGGCGCCGAAGAAGCGCTTCGGCCGCTGCAGCGCATTGGCGTCGACACCGCCTGTCAGCACCTTGCCGGATGACGGCACCACGGTGTTGTAGGCGCGGCCGAGGCGGGTGATCGAATCCAGCAGGATGACGACGTCGCGCCCGTGCTCGACCAGGCGCTTGGCCTTCTCGATCACCATTTCGGCGACCTGGACGTGGCGCACCGCCGGCTCGTCGAAGGTCGACGAGACGACCTCGCCCTTCACCGATCGCTGCATGTCGGTGACTTCTTCCGGCCGCTCGTCGATCAACAGCACGATCAGGTAGCATTCGGGATGATTGGTGGTGATCGAATGGGCGATGTTCTGCAACAGCACCGTCTTGCCGGTGCGCGGCTGCGCCACGATCAGGGCGCGCTGGCCCTTGCCGAGCGGCGCCACCAGGTCGATGACGCGGGCCGAAATGTCCTTCGAGGTCGGAACGTCCATTTCCATCTTCAGCCGCGAAGTCGGGTAAAGCGGCGTCAGATTGTCGAAATGGATCTTGTGGCGGATCTTTTCCGGGTCGTCGAAATTGATCGTGTTGACCTTGAGCAGCGCGAAATAGCGCTCGCCCTCCTTCGGGCTGCGGATCGGGCCCTCGACGGTGTCGCCGGTCTTCAGCGAGAAGCGGCGGATCTGCGACGGCGAGATATAGATATCGTCCGGACCCGGCAGGTAATTGGCATTGGCCGAGCGCAGGAAGCCAAAACCATCCTGCAGCACTTCGACCACGCCGTCGCCGATGATCTCGATATCCTGGGTCGCCAGCCGCTTCAGGATCGCGAACATCAGCTCCTGCTTGCGCATCACGCTGGCGTTCTCGACCTCGAGCGATTCGGCATAAGCGATCAGCTCTGGCGGTTTCTTGTTCTTGAACTCTGTGAGTTTCATTTCTTGCATCATTAGACGGACTCTGAGTGAGTAAGTATGGGGAAAATATCGGTGGGATGCGACAAATGCCGGGCGCGGCCGAAGCGATGAATGGGGCGGCGCATGACGGGAAGGAAGACCAGTCTTTTATCGTTGGTCGACTGAAAGAGCAAGCCGCCTTTTGTGGCCGCCAATCGCATCAGATTTGCGCTGCCCCTCACCTGCCTGCCGGCATCCTCTGCCGGTATAGTGACGGGGAGAGGGGGCGCTCTCATTGATGGTTTCGCCAATCATCGGCGTTACAGAAAATCCGTCAACACGAGGCTCAAAACGGCTTCACGATGACCAGCACGACGATGACGATCATCAGCAATGTGGGGATCTCATTGACGATCCGCCAGTGCTTCGCGGGCTTTTCGTTGCGGTCCTCGGCGAATTTGCGTACCGCGCCGGCCAGATAGCCATGAACCGCCGAGAGCCCGAGCACCGCGGCGATCTTGGCATGCAGCCAGCCGCCCTGAAAGCCAAAACCTTTCCAGGCCAGCCAGAGGCCGAACGCCCAGGTGATGATCATGGCTGGATTGATGATGCCGCGCAGCAGCCGGCGCTCCATCACCTTAAAAGTCTCCGACTGGACGGAGCCTTTTTCGGCGTCGGCATGATAAACCAGCAGCCGCGGCAGATAGAGCATGCCCGCCATCCACGAGATGACGGCGACGACATGGATCGCCTTTGCCCAGGGATAGAAATCATCCGGCCCGACCAGGAACAGAAGCGCCGCCAGGACGAGGAAGATGACGATGGCGATCGCTGCTCGACGCATCGCTCCCGCCCTGCTGCTGCCCGCCTTCCTGCTGGTCGTGTTCATGTCGGTCATCGATGTGCCCGCACCATCTTCACCATCGCCTCGACATGCGCGATCGGCGTCTCCGGCGTGATGCCGTGCCCGAGATTGAAGATCAGCGGTCGATCGGCCAGTGCTTTCAGGATCGCGTCGACACCGTCGGCTAGCGCCTTGCCGCCGGCCACCAGCCGCAACGGATCGAGATTGCCCTGCACGGCGCCGTCGCGCTGCAGTTCCTTCGCCGTCGTCAACGGCACGGTCCAGTCGAGCCCCAGCCCGGTCACACCGGTTTTTTGGCGATAGCTGCGGTAGTGGGCGCCGGCGCCCTTGGGAAAGCCGATGATCGGAATGTTGGGATGCACGGCCCGGACCTGCCTGACGATCTCCGCCACTGGCCTGGTGCAAAACGCCTCAAAAGAAGCTTCGTCGAGCACGCCGGACCACGAGTCAAATATCTGCACCACATCGGCGCCGGCTTCGATCTGTCGGATCAGATAGGCGGCCGAGTGATCGGCAAGCACGTTCAGCAACTGTAAAAAAGCCGCCGGCTCACGATAGGCAAAAAGCCTGGCCGGGGCTTGGTCTGAGGTGCCGTGGCCGGCGATCATATAGGTCGCCACCGTCCACGGCGCGCCGCAGAAGCCGATCAATGTCGTTTCATCAGGCAGTTTTGTCCGCAATCGTCTAACCGTCTCGTAGACCGGTTCGAGATTCACGTGAAACGTTTCGCCGTCGAGAGCCGCAATCTCCGTCGCCGAGATTGGCGTCAGCAGCGGTCCGCGGCCCTCCTCGAAGCGCACGTCGCGGCCCAGCGCATGCGGCACGACAAGGATATCGGAAAACAGGATCGATGCATCGAAGCCGAAACGCTCGATCGGCTGCAGTGTCACTTCCACGGCAAGATCGGGATTATAGCAAAGATCGAGGAACGATCCGGCCCGCCTGCGTGTCTCGCGATATTCCGGCAGATAGCGGCCGGCCTGCCGCATCATCCAGAGCGGCGGCGGAGATACCGTCTTGCCTCTGAGCACGTCCAGCATGATGCGGTTTTCAGGCATTCAGCCTCCGTCTCTCCAGGCTTCTCTATAATTAAATATTCTATTTCTAGGAATCTTATGATTCTAAGAGTCTGTTGGTATCGGTGGTTGTCTGCTGTCCCGCCTTGCCCCGGAAAAGACCAGCCAGCATATTGTCGCGTGCTTCTTCCGCCTGATAGGAGGAGTTTGGGGACAGTTGAAATTTTTCAACTAGAAACAATACGTTGCCGCCAGCCTGGAGAAAATGGTCCTGTGGATGAGGCCGAGCCAAAAAAGCCCGTCCCCGGACTTGTCCCCAGCCGCCCGACGAAGCGAATTGCGCATCGAATTGTGGACAAACTGGCATCTGATACAGTCGTCCCGAACCGGCCGATCTTTCCGACCGACCTTATCCACATCGGCCCACAGCTTGGAACGAACCCCTGTGAACAAACCCCAGAGCTTCTTTCACCTTCATCTGATTTCCGATGCCACCGGTGAGACGCTGCTGGCGGCCGGGCGCGCGGCTTCGGCGCAATACAAGGATGCGCGCGCCATCGAGCATATCTACCCGCTGATCCGCACCGAAAAGCAGGTGACGAAAGTGTTCGAGGATATCGAGGAGGAGCCGGGTATCATCCTTTATACGGTCGTCGACCAGAAGCTCGCCCGCGGCATCGACGAACGCTGCGCCGCCATGGGTCTGCCTTGCGTCTCCGTGCTGGAACCGGTGCTGACCGTGTTCCAGTCCTATCTCGGCACCCCGGCCGGCCGCCGCGTCGGCGCCCAGCATGTGCTGGACGCCGAATATTTCCGCCGCATCGACGCGCTCAACTTCACCATGGAGCATGATGACGGCCAGCTGCCTGCCAATATGGACGACGCCGACATCGTGCTCGTCGGCATTTCGCGCACCTCGAAGACGCCGACCAGCATCTATCTCGCCAACCGCGGCATCAAGACCGCCAACATCCCGATCGTGATCGGCGTGCCGGTGCCGGAAAGCCTGGTCAACGCCACGAAGCCGCTGATCGTCGGGCTGATCGCCACCGCCGAGCGCATTTCGCAGGTCCGCCAGAACCGCATCCTCGGCAACACCAGCGCCTACGAGCCGACCGACTATGTCGACCGCGCCGCGATCAGCGAGGAACTCGCCTACGCCCGCCAGATCTGCACGCGGCATGGCTGGCCGATGATCGACGTCAGCCGCCGCTCGATCGAGGAGACGGCGGCGGCGATCGTTGCCCTGCGGGGAAAGACGCGCTAGGGCGTGTGATATTCAGGTGATGCCGGCCTGCAAACGGCGGCTTCCTGCGCTTCCGGTGCTCACGTACGAAAGTACGCTCCGCTCCGGTTCTCGGAAGCCACCATTTTCGGCTCGGCCTGACCTGAATCTCGACACACCCTAGTGAGCGTCAGAAATCGGGCGATAAAAATGGCCGAAAAAATCATTCTTGCCTCGGGCAGCCCGTTCCGCAAGGCGCTGCTTGTCAATGCCGGCGTGGCGGTCGAGGCGGTTCCGGCGGAAGTCGACGAGCGCGCGCTTGAGGCGCCGCTAAAAGACAGCGGTATCTCGCCCGAGGACGTTGCCCTGGTGCTGGCCGAGGCCAAGGCCACCGAGGTCAGCGAGCGAAAGCCAGGCGCCCTGGTGCTCGGCTGCGACCAGACGCTGTCGCTCGGCGACAAAGTGTTTCACAAGCCGGCCGACATGGAAGCCGCGCGCCGCCATCTCCTGGCGCTGTCGGGCAACACCCATCAACTCAACAGCGCCGTGGTGCTGGCCCGCGACGAAGCGGTCCTGTGGCGGCATGTCGGCGTCGCCAGCCTGACCATACGAAAGCTCGATCCGGCCTTCATCGGCCGCCATCTGGCGCGCGTCGGCGCCAAGGCGCTGTCCAGCGTCGGCGCCTACCAGATCGAAGGCGAGGGCATCCAGCTGTTCGAAAAAATAGAAGGCGACTATTTCACCATTGTCGGCCTGCCGCTTCTGCCCGTCCTGGCCAAGCTGCGCGAGCTCGGTGCCATCGATGGCTGAGGCCGCGAAAAAGGCCTTCGTCACCGGCCACCCGGTCGCGCATTCGCGGTCGCCGAAGATCCACGGCTACTGGCTGGCGAAATACGGTATCGACGGCAGCTACCGGGCGATCGACGTTGCGCCGGAGGCTTTTGCCGAATTCGTCGAAACGCTCGAGGCGAATGGTTACCGTGGCGGCAACGTCACCATCCCGCACAAGGAGGCTGCCTTCGCGTTGGCGGCCCACCGCGACGACGCGGCCGAACAGATCGGCGCCGTCAACACGCTGTGGCTCGAGGGCGGAACTCTGTGGGGCGGCAACACCGACGCCCATGGCTTTGCCGCCAATCTCGACGAGCACGCGCCGGGCTGGGCCACAAACGGCCCGGCGGTGGTGCTAGGCGCCGGCGGCGCCGCCCGCGCGGTCATCCATGCGCTCATTGAGCGTGGGGTTGGCGACATCCGCATCGTCAACCGGACGCTCGCCCGGGCCGAGGAACTGCGCCACCGCTTCGGCGCCGGTGTCTCGGCCCACGGCACGGCGGCGACCGGCGAGCTGCTTGCCGATGCCGGCCTATTGGTCAACACGTCAGCGCTTGGCATGCATGGCAATGAAGGCCTGTCCGCCGATCCGGCCAGGCTGCCGGACCATGCCATCGTCACCGACATTGTCTATGTGCCGCTGGAAACGCCGTTGCTGGCCGCCGCCAAAGCACGCGGCCTGAAGACCGTCGACGGGCTCGGCATGCTGCTGCACCAGGCGGTGCCCGGCTTCGAGCGCTGGTTCGGCATCAGGCCTGAGGTCACTGCCGAATTGCGGCAGATGATCGTCGCCGATCTCGGCGCCAAGGAGTAAAAAGAATGATCGTGGTTGGCCTCACCGGATCGATCGGCATGGGCAAGTCGACGACGGCCAGGATGTTTGCCGATGCCGGCGTGCCTGTCCACGATTCGGACGAGGCAGTGCATCGCCTCTACGCCGGCAAGGCGGCTCCGCTGGTCGAGGCGGCGTTTCCCGGAACGACAAAATCCGGCTCGGTCGATCGCGCCAGGCTGGCCGAGCGGGTGCTTGGCGATGCAGCCGCACTGCAACGGCTGGAAGCGATCATCCACCCGCTGGTCCGCGCCGACGCCGACGCTTTCCTCGCCAGACACCGGGCCGCCGGCACGCCGCTTGTCGTTCTCGATATCCCGCTGCTGTTCGAAACCGGCGGCCGCGACCGTGTCGACAAGGTCGTGGTCGTCACCGCGTCGCCCGACATCCAGCGCGCCCGGGTGCTGGCGCGGCCGGGCATGAGCGAGGAGAAACTGGCGTCGATCCTGGCCAGGCAGGTTCCCGACGCCGAAAAGCGTGAAGCGGCCGATTTCATCATCGACACCGGACAGGGTTTTGATGCGGCGCGCGCGGCCGTCAATGCGATCGTCGCGAAACTGGTCGGGGATAAAGCCGGCAAGCCTGCTTAACGGCGCTTGCGCCCGGCGTAATATGTTGCCAATTTGTTCCCATCATGATTCGGCTGGACCAACGCCGGACCCAACGGATTGATTCGATGCGCGAGATCATCTTCGATACGGAAACCACAGGCCTAGATTTCCGTGATGACCGCGTCATCGAGCTTGGCTGCATCGAGCTGGTCAATCGTTTCCCGACCGGCCGCACCTTTCATCACTACATCAATCCGCAGGGACGACCGATCCATGCCGAGGCGCAGGCCGTTCATGGCATCAGTGCCGCCGACCTGATGGGCAAGCCGACCTTCAGCGACATCGCCGAGGAGTTCCTTGCCTTCATCGACGGCGCCAAACTGGTCGCCCACAATGCGACTTTCGACATCGCTTTCCTCAATGTCGAATTTGGCCGGCTTGGCCATCCGGTCGTAGACCCCGGACTTGTCGTCGACACGCTGGCGCTGGCGCGCCGCAAGCATCCAATGGGGCCTAATTCGCTGGACGCGCTGTGCCGGCGCTATGGCATCGACAATGCCCGCCGCACCAAGCACGGCGCCTTGCTCGATTCGGAATTGCTGGCCGAGGTCTATATCGAGCTCATCGGCGGCAAGCAGGCGACGCTCATCCTCGACAGTGCCACGGCGCCGGCCGGCGGCAGGAGAAACGTCGACGACATCGACATCAGCATCGCCGCGCGGCCGATAGCGCTGCCCTCTCGCCTGACCGAAGCCGAGCGCGCCGCGCACGCGAGCATGGTCGGCACTTTGGGCGAAAAGGCGCTCTGGCTGCGCGTCGCCCGAGAAGCGAGTTCCGCGGCATAGTGATTTTTGGCGGAGCGCCCCGTCCTCAGTGGCATAGATAGTTTCGTTCGGGGAATTGCAGACTTTTGAGATTGGCCGAACCCCCTCCACTTCGTCATCCTAGGGCGGAGCAAGGAGCGAAGCGACGCGGCGCAGACCCTAGGATCCATGCCGTTACCTCAGCCGAAAAATGCAGCGGCTGAGGATCAGCCGACCGTAGCGATCCTTCGCGCCCCCCTCTGTCCTGCCGGACATCTCCCCCACGAGGGGGGAGATTGGCAGCGTCGCCGACGGCGCCACTCTTGCAACGCTGATGATTGGCGAAAGCCGGCGCGACGTCCGATCTCCCCCCGTGTGGGGGAGATGTCCGGCAGGACAGAGGGGGGCGCGAAGGATCGCGACGCAGAGGGCTGCGCCGCAGTGAGAACTAATCGCGCTCGATGATGACATGCATGGCATTCGGCGTTGCGACCTGCTCGCTGCAGCGGTAGCCGAGCTTGACCATGTCGATGCCGGCAAAAAGGTTCTCGCCTGAGCCGAGCAGCATCGGCGATATCGCCAGATGCATGTCGTCGATGAGCTTTTCCCTGAGATATTGCCGGATCGTGGCGACGCCGCCGCCGAGCCGGACATCCTTGCCATCAGCCGCGGCTTTCGCCTTTTCCAGCGCTGAGTGGATGCCGTCGGTCACGAAATGGAAGATCGTGCCGCCCTCCATGACGATTGGTTCCCGCGGATGGTGGGTGAGCACGAAGACCGGCACATGGTAGGGCGGATTGTCTCCCCACCAGCCCTTCCAGGTGTCATCGGGCCACTGCCCGCGGATTGGCCCGAACATGTTGCGCCCCATGATCCACGCGCCGACGTTTTCGAAGCTGCGCGTTACGAACGCGTCGTCGGTATCCGTGGACCCGTCATCTTGGCCGGACATGTTGCGGAAGGTTCGCGTGCCGAACATCCATGTGTGCAGGGCTTCCCCGCCGACGCCCAGCGGCTCTTTCAGGTCCTGGTCGGGACCGGCGCCGAAGCCGTCGATAGATACGGTGAAAGCGTTGACGCTAAGCTTTGACATGAGAACCTCCATCCAGTTGTGAAATGCAAGCAGTTTCTTTTTTAACTAGACCGATTGCATTTTGCAAGCGGTATTTTCGGAGTGGAGGCGGCCGGCGGCCGCTAGAGGTAAAAGAAGCTTCGACTCGCGTTGGAAAGAGCAATTGTCGATGTCGGCGCCGCCCCTCATCCGCCTGCCGGCACCTTCTCCCCGTATAGTGACGGGGCGAAGGGGCTGGCCGCAGCTTCGGCTCGCATTCTGCAAACGTCGGAGATTGGCACAACCCTTTGCGAAGGCGTCTTTCTCCCCGTCACTATACTGTCACTATACGGGGAGAAATGCCCGGTTGTCCGAACCGGATAGATAGGTAACAGAATGGACTAATTGCATGGGTGACAGTTTTCTCCTCCGCCGGGAGGACCGGCGATGGTTTGGCGAGAGACTGGCATCAATGGATGAACGACTTCGGTTGTGGAGTGCCTGGCGGGTGATGAGACGATGACGCAGCTGTGTGCTGACTTCGGGGTGTCGCGCAAGATCGGCTACAAATGGCTGGGACGATACCGGGAGTTTGGCCCGGAAGGTCTGCATGACCGGCCGCGGGCGCCGCTCAATCATGGCCGGGCGACGGCGGTGGATCTGGTGGAGCGGATCGTTGCGGCGAAGGAGGCACACCCGCTGTGGGGGCCGAAGAAGATCATGGCGCGGCTCAAGCGCACCGCTCCCGAACTGGCCTGGCCGTCGGCCTCGACGGCTGGCGCGATCCTTGAGCGGCATGGGCTTGTCGGTCGGCGGCGCGCCCGCTGGAAGGCGGCGGGCAACGGACCATGGCCGCAAGCCGAGGAGCCGAACGCGGTGTGGACGGGCGATCACAAGGGCTGGTTCCGCACCCGTGACGGGTGGCGCTGCGAACCGTTGACGGTGATGGATGCATCGTGCCGCTACCTTTTGGCGCTCGAAGCGACGGGCTCGACGGCGGACGAGGAAACCTGGCCGGTGTTTGAACGGCTGTTTTGGGAACATGGCCTGCCGGATCGGTTCAGAAGCGACAATGGCTCGCCCTTCGCGTCGGCCGGCGTCACCGGGCTGACGCCGCTGTCGGTGCGCTTCATCAAGCTCGGCATCACGCTGGAGCGGATCGCACCCGGCAAGCCGCAGCAGAACGGACGCCACGAGCGCTTCCACCTGACCATGCTGCCGCTGGCCAAGGCGCCGGAGGCCGACAGAACCGCTCAGGGCCAGGCTTTTGAGGCCTTCCGGCGCAGCTACAATGAGGAGCGTCCGCATGAGGCACTGGCCATGGACACTCCGGCGCAGCACTACCGCCCGTCGTCGCGCGCCATGCCTGCGACACCGCCCGAGCCCGACTATCCGGCCGAGGCGGCGGTGCGCAGCGTGCGCCACAATGGCGAGATCAGGTGGAACGGCGGCTTCGTCTACGTTTCCAAGACGCTGGCCGGCGAAGCGGTCGCCGCCATCGAAACCGAGGATGGTCAATGGGCGCTCAGCTTCCATGCCCACCCGCTCGGCATCCTCGACACGAGGCGCATGAAGCTTGTCCGCCGCAGCGCCGCGCCAATCGAACCGCTTGGCGCTGCGGCGGACACTTTAGGGGGAAAACTGTAACCCATGTATCCGGTTCAAAGTGTTACCCATCTATCAACTGGACACGGCAGGGCAATGAGGGGCAGCGCAAACCTGAAGCGATTGCTCTGCGAGGACCATGTCGCGCTTTGGACGAAGGAATGTTACCCGACGTAAGCGCTACAGATGCGCATCATCCCTTAAGCATCGCCGCCACCTCAGGCGCGAAATAGGTAAGAATACCGTCGCAGCCGGCGCGCTTGAAGGCGAGCAGCGATTCCAGCATTGCCTTGTCGCCGTCGATCCAGCCATTGGCGGCGGCCGCCTTGATCATCGAATATTCGCCCGACACCTGATAGGCGAAGGTCGGCATCCGGAATTCGTCCTTCAGCCTGCGGATGATGTCGAGATAGGGCAGGCCGGGCTTGACCATCAGCATGTCGGCGCCCTCGGCGAGGTCCTGTTCGGCCTCGCGCACGGCCTCGTCGGAATTGGCGTGGTCGAGATAGTAAGTCTTCTTGTCGCCCTTGAGCAGGCCGGCGGTGCCGACCGCCTCGCGATAGGGTCCGTAGAAGGCGGAGGCGAATTTCGTCGCGTAGGACATGATCGCCACATCCTGAAAACCATTGGCGTCGAGCGCATCGCGGATGGCGCCGATGCGGCCATCCATCATGTCAGACGGGGCAATGATGTCGGCGCCGGCCGAAGCCTGGATGACGGCAGCCGCGGCGACCTGCTCCACGGTCTGGTCGTTGACGATGATGCCGTCGCGCAAGATGCCGTCGTGGCCGTGCGAGGTGAAGGGATCGAGCGCCGCATCGGTGATGATGCCGATCTCGGGCACCGCATGCTTGATGGCGCGCGTGGCGCGGTTGATGACGTTTTCCGGATCGAGGATGTGCGAGCCGGTCTGGTCGCGCAGGCCGAGCTCGACATTGGGGAAGGTGGCGATCGCCGGAATGCCGAGCTTTGCCGCGCGCTCGGCCTCCTTGACGGCAAGGTCGAGCGACAGGCGGAAGACACCAGGCATGGCGGCGATCGGTTCACGGATATTTTTCCCGTCGACGATGAAGATTGGCCAGATCAGATCGTCGACGCAGAGCCGGTTCTCCTGCACGAGGCGGCGCGACCAGTCTGCCTTGCGCATGCGGCGCAAACGGCGGCTGCCGGTGATCTCGTCGACGCTGCGCGCGCCGGCAGGCTTTGCTGGGGTGAATTTGTTCATCGCCAAAACTCCGGATTGGCGGCTTTTAACACGAGCCCCCGCCGCTGACCAATGCCGCACGATAGTGCCAGGCACAAGCTGGATACCCGAATACGAGTTCCGGCTGACCGTTGTTGCCGGACAGGATTGTGGCTTGGCCAGGATTGTGGCTTGGCATTGACGCGCCCATGCGCCACGCTTTAGCACTTCAGTCCCGGCGGCATGGGGGAGGGATTCTTTAGGCGATGGATTTTGGCGGCGGCAACGAGATCCGCTTTGAACGACTGGGCAGCGCCGGCGTCGTTACGCTGACGCGGCCGCAGGCGCTCAATGCCGTCACCCATCGCATGGTCAGGGCGCTCGACAAGGCGCTGCGCGCCTGGGAGCGCGACGACGGCGTCGATGTTGTCGTGGTCAAGGCCGAGGGCAGGGCGTTTTCGGCCGGCGGCGACATCCTCCACATCTACGAGGCCGGCCGGGCGGGAAAGCCGCCGGTCGATTTCTTCGCCGACGAATACCGGCTGAACGCCCGCATCGCACGGTTCGAAAAACCCTATGTCGCGCTGATCGACGGCATCGTCATGGGTGGCGGTGTCGGCATCTCCTTCCACGGCTCGCATCGGCTGCTGACCGAGAACGCCCAGTTCGCCATGCCGGAAGTCGGCATCGGCTTTTTCCCGGATGTCGGCGCCAGTCATCTGCTGCCGAGCCTCGGCGACAGCTTCGGCATGTATCTGGCCCTGACCGGAAACCGCATCCGCTATGGCGACGCTTTGTGGTCGGGCCTGGCGACGCACACGATCAAGGCGCAGGACCAGGCCGGCCTTCTCGACCGGCTGGTTGCGAGCGGCGACCCTGAGGCGGCGCTGCGCGGCTTTTCCGTCCCGGCCCGGCGCGAAACGGACAGTCCGACACTGGAAGCCATCGCCCGCCATTTCGCGCAGCCGTCGCTGAGCGACATCATCGGCAGCCTGGAGCGCGCCGCACCCGCAGACGCGTTCGCGGCAAAGACGCTGGCGACGATCCGCACCCGCTCGCCGACCAGCTTGCATGTTGCCTGGCGCGAGATCAGCGCCGGGCTGACGCTGTCGATGGACGAGTGCATGCGGATGGAGTTCCGCATCCTCAACTGCATGCTTGCCGGCCACGATTTCTACGAAGGCATCCGCGCCGCCATCATCGACAAGGGCTCGACGCCGCAATGGCGGCCGGCAGGCATCGACGACGTCAGTGCAACCGACGTCGATGCCTATTTCGCTCCGCTCGGCGAACGGGAACTCAAGCTGTGAGCGAGGTCACGTCGAGACGCGTCGTGCTCCAGCCCTCGACGGTCGAGGTCATCTTCGCCTGGTTTCAGCGCGTCATCTCAGGCTACTGTCTGTTGTTCGGGATTTTGTACTGGATCCGGCTGATCGGCTTCTATCCCGGCTCGTTGTGGCGCTTCGACCTGATGCCGGTGCATTGGCAGGTGGCGTCGGTGACGCTCGCCGTCTTCTTTCCCTTCGCCGCCGCCGGTCTGTGGATGCTGGCCTCGTGGGGGCCGGTGATCTGGTTTATCTGCGCGGCGACCGAGACCGTCATGCATGCCGGCTTTCCCGAGCTCTTCGGTCACCGGCCGCTGATCCTCGCCTCGCATGCGGCGGTGGCGCTGCTCTATATCGTCCTTCGCGTGGTGATCTGGATGCAGAAGCGCCGGAGCCGGCAATAGAGCATCGGAGCAATGCTCAACAAGAATAGCCCGCGCGTCAGGTTGAGGCAGGCAAATTACCGCCCGCAATCATTGGCTAAATCTTTAGGTTAATCGTCCTTGTTCGGGTGACCCTTCGTTAAGCCTCTTTCGAAACCTATTACCGGTAAGCTCTTGTTAGCCCTAGCGTTTAAGTCGAATTTTATGAGTATTCGATAGTGTCGCGATCAAGGTGAAAAACAAAAAATCACCAGGCGACAAACGAGAGGCAAAGACAATGATCAATTCCCGCCCGGCGGCGAAGACCGCCAACGTATCCGATGACCGCCGCGAGGCGATCCGTTCGCTGTATATGGAATCGCTGCAGCTGGTGGAACGGCTGCACCGCCGCCTGCTTGACGTGATCAAGGACGAATTCGACCGCAACGGCCGTTCCGATATCAACGCAATCCAGGCGCTGCTGCTCTTCAACATCGGCAATTCTGAACTGACCGCCGGCGAGCTGCGCTCGCGCGGCTATTATCTCGGCTCGAACGTCTCCTACAATCTGAAGAAGCTGGTCGATCTCGGCTTCATCAACCACCAGCGCTCGCGCATCGACCGCCGTTCTGTGCGGGTCTCGCTGACGCCGAAGGGCAGTGAGGTGGCGGAAGTCGTCGCCGGCCTCTACGAGCGCCATGTCGGTTCGATCGAGCAGGTCGGCGGCATCAACACGGAAGAATTCAAGCAAATGAATCGCGCCCTGCAGCGCCTCGACCGCTTCTGGAACGACACCATCGCCTACCGGATGTAGGCATGTCCGTCGCATGAGGGGGAACCGCGCCACAGGCGCGGTCGGGGAGCGATCCAAAAGACCGGTGCCGAAAAGCATCGGTCTTTGGGTTTCGTGAGGCCAGCCGATCCAAATCGCGGTCAGGGTCACGTTGCCGCCATATTCCCGATGGAAGCGAGAATGCGGGTGATGTTGCGGCGCGAGCCAATCCGTCTCCCCGCCAACCGCCTCTCTGAAAGCGCGTCGCGCCGGCGCGTTCTCGCCCAGAAGCATAGCATGGTTGGCTAATTGTTAAGGGCGCCGACCTAGAATGCGGGCGGCCTAGCGTGCGGGCGGATCGCCCGGTGAAAAAATTATCTGGAGCGTACATGAGAACCAGTCGCCGTTTCTTCCTTTCCGGAGCTTCCGCGTTGGCCGCGACGATGGTTGCCGGTGGCGCCAGCGCGCAGGACGTGATCGCCGATATCCTGAAATCCTCCGGCCGCGGCAACTGGAACGACCAGTTCGACGCCCGCGCCAGCCAGGGCGGGAAGGTGGCCTCGACGCTGCCGATCGTCAGCCTGCAGACCGTTGCGTACACCGAGCAGGCGATCGCGCAGTATCAGAATATCGTTGCGCAGGGCGGCTGGGAGCCGGTCCCGGACACCAAGAAACTGCAGCTCGGCGTCATCGACCCCGATGTGGTGCCATTGCGCAGGCGCTTGATGGTTTCGGGCGACCTGGCGCAGAGCGCCGGCCTGTCAGAGGCCTTCGATTCCTATGTCGATGCGGCGGTCAAGCGCTTCCAGGCGCGTCATGGCCTGCCTTCCGACGGGACCCTGGGCCAATATAGCTATGCGGCGATGAATGTCTCGGCACAGGTCCGGCTCGGTCAGCTGCAGACCAATCTGCAACGGCTGAACGAACGCGCCGGCACGCTGGGCAACCGCTATGTACTGGTCGATATCCCTGGCGCCCAGATCGAAGCGGTCGAGAACGACCGCGTCGTGCTGCGGCACACCGCCGTTGTCGGCAAGATCGATCGCCAGACGCCGATCGTCGATTCCAAGATCAACGAGATCATCGTCAATCCTTACTGGAACGCGCCGGTTTCGATCGTGCGCAAGGACATCATTCCGCTGATGCGGAAGGACCCCAACTATCTCAAGGACAGCAAGATCCGGCTGTTCGCACCGGATGGCAGCGAGGTCGATCCACTGACCGTCGACTGGTCGACCGACGACGCGGAGAAATACCGCTTTCGCCAAGATCCGGGCGCCGGCAATGCGATGGCCTCGGTCAAGATCAATTTCCCGAGCCCGGACGGCGTCTACATGCACGACACGCCGCAGCAAAGCCTGTTCGGCAAGATGATGCGCTTCGATTCCTCGGGCTGCGTGCGCGTCCAGAACGTGCGCGACCTCGTCACCTGGATCCTGCGCGACACGCCGGGCTGGAGCCGCCAGCATTTCGAGGCGGCGATCAAGAGCGGCGAGAACATCCCGGTGCAGGTCACCAATCCGGTGCCGGTTTTTTTCCTCTACATCTCGGCCTGGTCGACGGGGCCTGGCGTCGTGCAGTTCCGCGACGACATCTACGGTCTCGACGGAGCCAACGAGCTGCAGATCACATCCGCGCTCTAAGCGACTGATGTTATTGAATTGATGAAAGGCCGCCATCGAGGCGGCCTTTTTGATCGCAAGCACCGTTTGGCCGGGGTGGCAGCCCGTCAATGACTTGGAGGTGAAAGTCCTCTGCTGGCCCTGGTGGCGTCGCGAAGCCTTGCTGAACGGCCGGCAAGCATGGAAATAGGTGGCTCTTCGCCTCGCTGCCGCAATCCGACCAGCAAATTTCGCGCCGTAAACGTGGCGGGGCGAAAGCAACTGTGTTAATGGCGCGGCAGACCCCCCGGACGACAAGGATCTCAAGCATGGCAACAGCAGCGGCAGTGTCGAACAAATTCGAATCCTTCTTCGAAACCACACTTGCCGATGCCGATCCGGAGATTTTCGGCGCGATCCGCAATGAACTCGGTCGCCAGCGCCACGAGATCGAGCTGATCGCTTCGGAAAACATCGTCTCCCGCGCCGTGCTGGAAGCGCAGGGGTCGATTATGACCAACAAATACGCCGAGGGCTATCCGGGCAAGCGCTACTATGGCGGCTGCCAGTTCGTCGACGTGGCCGAGGAACTGGCCATCGAGCGCGCCAAAAAGCTGTTCGGCTGCAACTTCGCCAATGTCCAGCCGAATTCCGGCAGCCAGATGAACCAGGCGGTCTTTTTGGCGCTGCTGCAGCCCGGCGACACCTTCATGGGGCTCGACCTCAATTCCGGTGGCCACCTGACGCACGGTTCGCCGGTAAACATGAGCGGCAAATGGTTCAAGGTCGTTTCCTACGGGGTGCGCAGGGACGATCACCTGCTCGACATGGACGCGATCGAGAAAACCGCCCACGAGACCAGGCCGAAGCTGATCCTGGCCGGCGGCACTGCCTATTCGCGCGTCTGGGACTGGAAGCGTTTTCGCGAGATCGCCGACTCGATCGGCGCCTATCTGATGGTCGACATGGCCCACATCGCCGGCCTGGTCGCCGGCGGCGTGCATCCGTCGCCGCTGCCATATGCCCATGTGGTCACCACCACCACCCACAAGTCGCTGCGCGGCCCGCGCGGCGGTATGATCCTGTGCAATGACGAGGACATCGCCAAGAAGATGAACTCGGCGGTGTTTCCAGGCCTGCAGGGTGGTCCGCTGATGCATGTCATCGCCGCCAAGGCTGTGGCCTTCGGCGAAGCGCTGAAGCCAAGCTTCAAGATCTATGCCGAGAGCGTTGCCGCCAATGCCAAGGCGCTGGCCTCCAGCCTGCAGGAAACCGGCCTCGACATCGTCTCCGGCGGCACCGACAACCATCTGATGCTGGTCGATCTGCGGCCGAAGAACGCCACCGGCAAGCGTGCCGAGGCAGCTCTTGGCCGCGCCAACATCACCTGCAACAAGAACGGCATCCCTTTCGATCCCGAAAAGCCGTTCGTCACCTCGGGCGTGCGCCTCGGTACGCCGGCCGGCACCACGCGCGGTTTCGGCCAGGCCGAGTTCCGCGAGATCGGCAAGCTGATCGCCGAGGTGCTGGACGGGCTCAAGGCCGCAAATTCCGATGAGGGCAATGCAGCCGTCGAGGCCGCGGTGAAGGCGAAGGTGGCCGCGCTGACGGATCGTTTTCCGCTCTATCCCTATCTCGGTTGAGCTCACGCAAAGTGTCGTCCCTTATCGGCCGGACGAGAAGCACTTTTTCAGCGGGGACGGAGTCCGGACAGGAGCCTTGACGATGATGCAGATTTTCCGCGTCGCTGGCCTTTCCGCGCTTGGCGTGTTGGCCGTACTGACCACCTTGCCGCTGTCCACCGCCTGGGCACAGTCTGCGCCCACCCCAGCCGCACCGAAGACCGAAACCTTCGGCAACTGGTCCACCACTGTGGACGAGATCGATACCGGTGAGGATCTGCGCAAGACCTGCGTCGCGTCGACCGCCTTTCTCGACGCGAGCGGTGCCAGCGGCACTTTCACGCTTGCCATCTCGAACGCTGATGCACTGCCGCCCAATGGCTATCCGACCCTCGTCATCGCCATGAAGAACAAGGACTTGCCGACCGGCGAGAACATTCCGGCGGTGTTTGGCGATGGCAACGGCAAGGTCAAGGCGACCGTCGATGCCATGGCCGGTGCCAGCGGAAAATGGATGTTGAACAACAAGCCCGAGATCAGCCTGGCGCTGCTGCGTGCCATGCGCCGCGCCAGCGCACTCGATATCGTCTTCGCCGACACGCCGGTCGCGACCGTATCGATGGACGGCTTCACCAAGGCCTATCGCAGCCTCGGCGTCTCATGCGGGTTCCCGACTGGTGACGTCGCGCCGTAATCGGCCGGAATCGCCGTCTGGTATGATGCTGGCAATTTTCCCCGCGCCTCGCTATCTCTGGGGCGCGAGAGATAACCCGGACACTTTGCCATCGCGGCAAAAACCTCTAAGCCTTTCGCTCCACGAGAATCGCGAACACAAGGCTGCCCATGCGCTGTCCCTACTGCCAGTCCGAAGATACGCAGGTGAAGGATTCGCGCCCCGCCGAAGACGGCGCGGCGATCCGCAGGCGGCGCGTGTGCCCCGATTGCGGCGGTCGCTTCACCACCTTCGAACGCGTGCAGTTGCGCGACCTCGTGGTGGTGAAGAAGTCCGGACGCAAGGTGCCGTTCGACCGCGACAAGCTGCTGCGCTCGGTCGAGATCGCCGTGCGCAAGCGCAATGTCGATCCCGAGCGCATCGACCGCGCGGTGACCGGCATCGTGCGCCAGCTCGAAAGCTCCGGCGAGACCGAGGTCGCCTCGGGCGAGGTCGGCCGCCTGGTGATGGAGGCGCTGAAGTCGCTCGACGACGTCGCCTATGTGCGCTTCGCCTCGGTCTATCGCAATTTCCGCGAGGCCAAGGATTTTCACGATGTGCTGGGTGAGCTGAAAGGTGACGAGCTCAAGGAAGAGGACGCCGGCTGAGCATGGCAAGGCGCAGCCAAGCCGAGCAAGAGGTTCTTGATCGCCGCTTCATGGCGGCGGCATTGAGGCTGTCGCGGAAAAACGCCGGGCGGACCTCGACCAACCCTTCCGTCGGCACGCTGATCGTGCGCGACGACGGCGCCGGGCCGATGATCGTCGGCACCGGCGTCACAGCTGTCGGCGGCCGGCCGCACGCCGAGACCGAGGCGCTGGCCGAGGCCGGCGAGCTCGCGCGCGGCGCCACCGCCTATGTCACATTGGAGCCCTGCGCCCACCATGGCCGCACCCCGCCTTGCGCCAGTGCACTGGTCAATGCCGGCGTCGCGCGGGTGGTTGGCGCTGTGAGCGACCCCGATCCACGCGTGTCCGGCAACGGCTATGCGATCCTGCGTGCCGCCGGTGTCGAAGTGGTCGAAAAGGTGCTGGTGGCAGAAGCCGCCGAGCAGATGGCCGGCTATCTCATTCGATCTCTGAAAAAACGTCCGGAAGTGATCCTGAAACTTGCGCTTTCCAGCGACGGCAAGATCGGCATGGAAGGCGCGGGGCAGGTCTCGATCACCGGCGACATGGCCCGGCGCGAAGTCTATCTGATGCGCGCCGAAGCCGACGGCGTACTGATCGGCATCGGCACGGCGCTGGAGGACGATCCGGCGCTGACGGTGCGGTTGCCGGGGCTGGAGAACCGCTCGCCGGCGCGCATCGTGCTCGACCGCCAGATCAGGCTGCCGGAGACGTCGAAACTGGTCGCCGGCGTCGACCGGGTCCCGCTCTATGTCGCCGCCTGTGCCGAAGCCGACCCGCACCGGCGGGCCGCGCTCGAACGAGCCGGCGTGCGTTTCATCGGCACCGAGACGTATGAAGGCGATATTGCGCTGCCGGAACTGCTCGAGGATCTGGCAGCGCTCGGCATGGCCAGCGTTCTGGTCGAGGGCGGCGCCAAGGTGGCCAAGGCCTTCCTCGCCGAGGGGCTGGTTGACCGCATCGTGCTGTTCCAGGGGCAGGAGCCGATCGGCAAGCGCGGCATTGCATCGCCCATCGACGCCAACCACATCCCGGCAGGATTTCGCAAATTGCGCGACATGCGATTCGGCGAAGACAGCTATGCCGAGTGGATAAGACCATGATCCCAAAAAGTGGGAACCGGTTTTTGGAAAAGATCATGGCCAAACAAGAAGACATGATCCCAAAAAGTGGGAACCGGTTGTTGGACAAGAACATGGGCAAACTGAAAGACAGAGGCTGATGTTTACCGGGATTGTCACCGATGTCGGTACCGTCGCTGCCGTGAAGCCGCTGAGAGAGGGCGTCGGCCTGCGCATCGACACCGCCTATGACCCGCAGACGATCGCCATTGGGGCTTCGATTTCGTGCGGCGGCGTCTGCCTGACGGTGACGGCGCTACCGGAAAGCGGCGCCAATGCGCGCTGGTTCGAGGTCGAGGCCTGGGAAGAGGCACTCAGGCTGACGACGGCGATGGGCTGGAAATCCGGCACCAGGATCAATCTGGAGCGGCCGCTGAAGATTGGCGACGAACTCGGTGGCCACATCGTTTCAGGCCATGTCGACGGCATGGCCGAGATCGTCGCGCGCAAGGAGGAGGGCGATGCCGTGCGCTTCACGCTGGAAGCGCCGCGCGATCTGGCCAAGTTCATCGCACCCAAGGGCTCCGTCGCGCTCGACGGCACCTCGCTCACCGTCAACAAGGTCGAAGGCACGCGCTTCGACGTGCTCTTGATCCATCACTCGCTGACTGTGACCACCTGGGGCGAACGCGATGTCGGCGACCGCGTCAATCTCGAGATCGACACCATGGCCCGCTACGCGGCGCGCCTGGCGGAGGCCGCGAAAGAGGGGCTTTGATGGCCCTGCCGGAGAGCGGCGTGGATTCATACGGTTGGTCAAAACAGGACGAGCACCTCCGATCTGATTGGCGCCTTGTTCCGTTCCGTTGGCGCTGCCCCTCACCCGCCTGCCGGCGACCTCTTTCCGTAAACGGGGCGAGGGGCGCAGTCATCGATGGTTTCGCCAACCAGCAGCGTTGCAAGAAGGGTGCCGGCGTTGCGGCCAGCTTCTTTCGCCGCGTTTACGGGGAGAAATGCCGGTAGGGCAATGAGGGGCAGGGCCGGCTTCGGAGGAAACCCAATAATCAGGCACCTCGCGCATCTCCACCAATCTTCTGCTTGCGATCAAACCGGCTTCGGCCTAAGTCACCGGCGATCCCGGAGACATCTATGGCTGGCACATCCCAACACGGCAAAGCGTTCATTCGCCCGAAGAAGAAGGCCCACCTTCTTGTCATCGAGGCGCGCTTCCATGACGACCTTGCCGACGCGCTGCTCGAAGGTGCGACAAGCGCGCTCGAGGAAGCGGGCGCGACTTACGATGTCGTTACCGTTCCGGGCTCGCTCGAAATTCCCGCGGTGATTTCCTTCGCCCTCGACGGCGCCGCCGAAGGCGGGCCGAGCTATGACGGCTTTGTCGCCCTCGGCACCGTCGTGCGCGGCGACACCTATCATTTCGACATCGTCGCCAATGAATCGAGCCGTGCCCTGATGGACCTGTCCGTCCAGGAAGCGGTCTGCATCGGCAACGGCATCCTGACCACCGAAAATGACGAGCAGGCCTGGACGCGGGCCAGGCGTTCGGAAGGCGACAAGGGCGGCTTTGCCGCGCGTGCGGCGCTGACCATGATTGCCCTCAAGCAACAGTTGGGAGAGCGATTGTGAGCGAACCCGCATCGCCCAGCCAGCCCGCGGTGCGCCACGCCAACAAGCGCGGTGCAGCCCGTCTGGCCGCCGTGCAGGCGCTCTACCAGATGGATGTGGCCGGCAGCGGCGTCTTTGAGATCACCGCCGAATACGAGGCGTTCAGGCTCGGCAAGGAAGTCGACGGCGCGCTCTATCGCGAGGCCGACGCACAATGGTTTCGCGCCATCCTCGCCGGCGTCGTCGAAAACCAGAAAACTATCGATCCGATCATCCGCCAGGCGCTGACCGAGGACTGGCCGTTGTCCAGGCTCGATTCGACGCTGCGCGCCATATTGCGCGCCGGCGTCTACGAACTGATGAAGCGCGAGGACGTGCCGGTGGCTGTCATCGTTTCGGAATATGTCGACATCGCCAAGGCGTTTTACGAAGAAGACGAGCCGAAGCTGGTCAATGCGGTGCTCGATCGTGTGTCGCGCCGGGTGCGCGGCGAGGGGCGTGGCAAGGACGCTTTATGACGGCCGTTGCTATCGCCGAGGCTAGTCGGGAAGCGCGCCGCACGGCGCTCATCCTTGCCGCTTCGCAGGCAATCATCGGTTCGGCCGGACCCATCGCCATTTCCATGGGTGGGTTGGCGGGGCATTATCTGCTCGGCTCCGACAAGTCGCTGGCGACGGCGCCGATCACCGGCTTCACCGTCGGCGTGGCGCTCGGCGCATTGCCGGCCGCCGCCATCATCCGCTGGCTCGGCCAGCGCGACGGCTTCATGACCGGTACGATCGTCACGGCGCTCGGCGGCTTGATTGCCACGCTGGCGTTGTTTCAGGCCAGTTTTTGGCTGTTCACCTTCGGCCTGCTGGTGATCGGCATCGGCGGTGCCTTCGTCCAGCAATTCCGCTTCGCCGCCGCCGACAACGCGCCGGCTGAATTCAAGGCGCGCGCCATCTCCTTCGTGCTGGCCGGCGGCATCGTCACCGCCATCCTCGGGCCGCAGATCGTCATCTTCACCCGCGAATTGTTTGCACCGGTGATGTTTGCCGGCTCGTTCGCGTCCATCCTGGCGCTGTCGGCTGTCGGCGCCGCCATCCTGTCGTTCCTGCGCATCCCGGCCAAGACAATGGGCAAAGCGGAAATCGCCGACAGAGACGCGCGGCCGCTCTCCGAGATCGTCACCAGGCCGCGCTTCGTTGCAGCGCTGTTTTGTGCCGTCGGCAGCTACGCGCTGATGAGCTTCGTCATGACCGGCGCGCCGCTCGCCATGGTGGGTTGCGGCCTGTCGACGGACGACGCCACGCTCGGCATTTCCTGGCATGTCATGGCGATGTTCGCGCCGAGCTTCTTCACCGGCTCGCTGATCTATCGCTTCGGCGCCGAACGGATTGTCGCAACCGGCCTTGTGCTGCTGATCGGCTGCGCGGTGGTGGCGCTGTCGGGTCTGGCGCTGTGGCAGTTCTGGACGGCGCTGATCCTGCTCGGCCTTGGCTGGAATTTCGGCTTCATCGGCGCCACCGCCATGGTCGCCGACTGCTACCGGCCATCGGAAAAGGCCAAGGTCCAGGGTTTTCACGACTTCGTCCTGTTCGGTTCCGTCGCCTTCGCCTCGCTGATGTCGGGCGCGGTCTACAACGCCTGGGGCTGGGAGATGCTAAACTGGATCATCTTCCCGGTGACGGTGCTGTGCTTCGTGGCGCTGGGCGTGCTGAAGATGACCGCGCGGCCGACCAGCGGATGACCCCGAACCGCAGGTTCGGAAAAGATCATGCGCAAAATCAAAATGCTACAGCGTCCTTTGCGCGTCCAAACGGACGCGACGCGCTAGTGACATGACGCTGTCGGGATCAGACAGCCGCGGATCCACCCGCATCCGAACAAAAATATTGCCCCCATCCCCCTTCTTATGAAACCGTGTACCCCGACGGGGCATTGAAGCCATGCTCATATGCGGCAGCCGCAGTCCGGTTCTCAGCAAGGGATTTGTGAAATGTTTTTAGTCAAGGTTCTGGCCGGCGCGGCACTGGCGCTCGGCATCACCGCAGCCTCGGCGAGCGCTCAGGTGGTCGTGTCGTCGAAGATCGACACCGAAGGCGGCGTGCTCGGCAACATCATCCAGCTGGTGCTGAACGCCAACAACATCCAGACCACCGACCGCATCCAGCTCGGCGGCACCCCTGTGGTGCGCAAGGCGATCACCGCCGGCGAGATCGACATCTATCCGGAATACACCGGCAATGCCGCCTTCTTCTTCGAAAAGGCCGACGATCCCGTGTGGAAGGATGCCGGCAAGGGCTATGAAACGGCCAGGAAGCTCGACTACGACGCCAACAAGATCGTCTGGCTGTCGCCGTCGCCGGCCAACAACACCTGGGCGATTGCGCTGCGCAAGGATGTCGCCGAGACCAACAAGCTGGCGACGCTGTCCGACTTCGGCAAATATGTCTCCGGCGGCGGCCAGGTGGTGCTGGCGGCCTCGGCCGAATTCGTCAATTCGGCTGCCGCGCTGCCAGCTTTCCAGACCACCTATGGTTTTACGCTTAAGCCGGACCAGCTGATCACGCTGTCCGGCGGCGACACGGCGGCGACCATCGCCGCCGCGGCGAACCAGACCAACGGCGCCAACGCTGCCATGGTCTACGGCACCGACGGCGGCATCGCGCCGTCCGGCTTGGTCGTGCTCGAAGACGACAAGCGCGTGCAGCCGGTCTACCAGCCGGCGCCGATCATCCGCGAGCCGGTGCTGAAGCAGCATCCCCAAATCGAGACGCTGCTGAAGCCGGTCTTCGCCAAGCTCGACCTCGTCACCCTGCAGGAACTGAACGGCCGCGTGCAGGTCGGCGGCGAGCCAGTCAAGGGCGTCGCCGAAGACTTTTTGAAGAAGAACGGGTTTTTGAAGTAGGCCGTTCCCTGTCGTGACACCGGCGCCCGGCGCCCCCCTCTGGCCTGCCGGCCATCTCCCCCTCAAGGGGGGAGATTGGCGGCTCCGGGGCCGGCACACACCTTGCGCCGCTGACATCAGGCGAAAGCCGAGGCGACATCCGATCTCCCCCCTCGTGGGGGAGATGTCCGGCAGGACAGAGGGGGGCGCGACGGAGCGCGACGGTCCTGACGTCAGGTCCTCAAGTCGCCGCCATCGCAAAGGCAGGCCATGACTTTCCGCTTCGACAAGCTCGGCGTGGTCATCGCCGCGATCGCTGCCTATGCCGTCTTCGCGGCGCCCTTTGCGACCTTGCGCGCCAATCGCATTGTGCCGGGCGAGGCGCGCTCGATCCTTGAAGCGCTGCCGCAGACGCTGGGGCCGCTGCTGCTTGCGGTCGTCGTCGTTGCGGCGGTCGTCGCCTTGCTGAAAACGCCACTGATCCTGCGCCTGGCCGCCAGCGTGGTCGCGCTTGCGGCACTGGCGCTGCTGATCGGCGTCGCCGGCAGCTTCCTGACGCCTGAGGGCAACAGCTTTGCCCGCATCTCGCCGGCTTCGGGTTTCTGGCTGCTCATCTTCGCCTTTACGCTTTTGCTCGCCGATGTGCTGACGAGGCTGAACCTGTCGCCATCGGCGCGGATCGGCGTGCTCGTCGTCGCGGCAGCGGCGATCGGCATGCTGCTGGTCTCGGGCAGTTGGAATAGTCTGTCGATCCTCAAGGAATATGCCAACCGCGCCGACAGTTTTTGGGCGGAAGGCTCCAAGCATGTGACGCTGGCGCTGGGCTCGCTGGCGGCAGCGGTGCTAGTCGGCCTGCCGCTCGGCATCCTTTGCCACCGCGTCGAAAAATTGCGGGCCGGCGTGCTCAACGTGCTGAACATCATCCAGACCATTCCCTCGATCGCGCTGTTCGGCCTGTTGATCGCGCCGCTCGGCTGGGTCGCAACGCATGTGCCCGGCGCCGCCTCCCTCGGCATTCGCGGCATCGGCACCGCGCCCGCCTTCGTCGCCCTGTTCCTCTATTCGCTGCTGCCGGTGGTGGCCAACACCGTGGTCGGTCTTGCCGGCGTTCCGCGCGCCGCCAACGATGCTGCACGCGGCATGGGCATGACCGAGCGCCAGCGCCTGTTCGGCGTCGAATTTCCACTGGCCTTCCCGGTGATCCTCACCGGCATCCGCATCGTGCTGGTCCAGAACATCGGCCTTGCCACCATTGCCGCGCTCATCGGCGGCGGCGGCTTCGGCGTGTTCGTGTTCCAGGGCGTTGGCCAGACGGCGATGGACCTGGTGCTGCTCGGCGCCGTGCCCACGGTGGCTACGGCCTTTGCTGCCGCCATCATCCTCGACGCGGTGATCGAAATGACCTCCACTAGGCGACGCGTGGCACAACCGGCATGATCGAGATCGAAGGCATTACCAAGCGCTATGACGCAACGACCGTCGTTGACGACGTGTCGATGGTGATCGAGCCGCGCACTATCGCTGTCATCGTCGGCACCTCCGGCTCCGGCAAGACGACGCTGCTGCGCATGATCAACCGGCTGGTCGAGCCGACCTCCGGCGTGATCAGGCTCGACGGCGCCGACAACCGCTCGCTGCCCGGCTACGAGCTTCGCCGCAGCATCGGCTACGCCATCCAGGGCCACGGGCTGTTTCCGCATCGCACCGTGGCGCAGAACATCGCCACCGTGCCGGTGCTGCTCGGCTGGGACGCGGCCCGCATCAAGCGCCGCGTCGACGAGTTGATGACGCTCTACCAGCTCGATCCCCAGGCGTTCGGGCCACGTTATCCGCATGAACTCTCCGGCGGCCAGCAGCAGCGCGTCGGCGTCGCCAGGGCGCTTGCCGCGGAGCCGAACGTGCTGTTGATGGACGAGCCGTTCGGCGCCCTCGACCCGATCATCCGCAACAAGGCACAGGAGGACCTTTTGGCGATCCAGAAGCGCTTCGGCACCACCATCATCCTCGTCACCCATGACATGGAAGAGGCGGTGCATATGGGCGACAAGATCGCGGTGATGGATGCCGGCAAGGTAGTGCAATATGCCAAGCCCGCCGAGATCCTGGCGAAGCCGGCCAGCGCCTTCGTCGAGACCTTAGTCGGCGCCAGCGAAAAACCGTTCAGGCTGCTGTCGCTCGGCCGGGTGCGCGACGCGGTGGAGACGGGCACCGCCGAAGGCGAGGCGATCCCCGGCGACGCCAGCCAGCGCGATGCGCTGGCCGAACTGTTGTGGTCGGGACGCCCGGCGCTGCCGGTGACAGGCGCCGACGGAAAGCCGCTCGGCCGCGTGACCGTTGACGGGCTGGTGAAACGCGCGGCGAGGCCGGCATGAAAGAGGCCGGTGTAAAAGCCTGGCTTCCATCGCTGCTCAGGCTTGCCCTGGTGGTGCTGCTCATAGCGTTCGTTACCAATCCGGGTTGGTTCGAACCGCTGCTGAAGCCGCTGACCGAGAGCAACGCGCCGGCAATCTACAACCAGGGCAGCCTGTTGGCGCTGACGCTGCTGCACCTGAGGACCGTGCTGATCGCGACGGTGGCGGCAACCATCGTTGCCGTGGCGCTCGCCATCCTTGTCACTCGTCCGGCCGGCGTCGAATTCCTGCCGCTGTCGCGCAGCCTGGTCAATATCGGCCAGACCTTTCCGCCGGTGGCGGTGCTGGCGCTGGCCGTGCCGGCCGTCGGCTTTGGCGAGAAACCGACACTGATCGCGCTGTTTCTCTACGGCCTGCTGCCGATCTTCGAGAACGCGCTGACCGGGCTGACGACGCTGCCGGCCAATGTGGTCGAGGCGGCGCGCGGCGCCGGCATGACCGGTTGGCAAAGGCTGGTCAAGGTCGAGCTGCCGCTCAGCGCGCCGATCATTCTCGGCGGTATCCGGCTTTCGGTAGTCATCAGCCTCGCCACCGCGACGATCGGCTCGACCGTGGCGGCCAGGACGCTGGGCGAGGTGATCATCGCCGGTCTGTTGTCCAACAACCTCGCCTTCGTCCTGCAGGGCGGCCTGATCGTCGCCGCCCTTGCCGTGCTGATCTATGACGGGCTGTCGGCGATCGAGCGCTACACCGCGCGTCGCATGGGGCAGGAGACGGCGTAGTCACCAAAAACTCAGATGTCGCGTTCACTCATCTCGGCGGAAATGGATTCCAAACAGCGATTTCCATGACCCAGCCGGGGTTCTGAAGTGAAAGAGCGGCTCTGCCGAGAGGCTTCTGGGCGAAAGCCGGGCAAAAACCGAACAATATCTTGACGTTCGCAACCCTGTTTCGCATAAGCCGATGCGAGGGGAGCGGATTCCGCGCGCGAATCCGCTCCCCGTCTCAACGGCCCAGGGAGGGGTTCTTTTGGGTCATCAATCGAGGAAAATCCGGCAATGACCATAATTTCAGCTGTCATCGCCTGCGGTCTGCTTTCAGTCCTTTACGCCATCTGGGCGACAAAATCGGTCCTCGCGGCCGATCAGGGCAATGCACGCATGCAGGAAATTTCCGCGGCCATCCGCGAAGGCGCGCAGGCCTATCTGGCGCGCCAGTACACCACCATCGCCATCGTCGGCGTCGTGGTCCTGCTGCTCGCCTGGTGGCTGCTTTCGATCACCGCCGCCATCGGCTTCCTGATCGGCGCCGTTCTGTCGGGCGCCGCCGGCTTCATCGGCATGCACGTCTCGGTGCGCGCCAATGTGCGCACCGCGCAGGCGGCTTCCAACAGCCTCGCAGCCGGCCTCGAGATCGCCTTCAAGTCGGGCGCCATCACCGGCATGCTGGTCGCCGGCCTGGCCTTGCTCGGCGTCTCGATCTACTACCTGATCCTCACCCAATTCGTGGGCCTTCAGCCTAACGACCGCATCGTCATCGATTCGCTGGTTTCGCTCGGCTTCGGCGCCTCGCTGATCTCGATCTTCGCCCGTCTCGGCGGCGGCATCTTTACCAAGGGCGCCGATGTCGGCGGCGATCTCGTCGGCAAGGTCGAAGCCGGCATTCCCGAAGACGATCCGCGCAATCCGGCCACCATCGCCGATAATGTCGGCGACAATGTCGGCGACTGCGCCGGCATGGCCGCCGACCTGTTCGAGACCTATGCGGTGACCGTGGTCGCCACCATGGTCCTCGCCGCCATCTTCTTCGGCGGCACCGCCGTTCTCAGCGCCACGATGCTCTATCCGCTGGCCATCTGCGGCGCCTGCATCCTGACCTCCATCGTCGGCACCTTCTTCGTCAAGCTCGGCTCCAACGGCTCGATCATGGGCGCGCTCTACAAGGGCCTGATCGTCACCGGCCTGCTGTCGATCGTCGGCCTCGGCATCGCCACCTCGGCAACGCTGGGCTGGGGCGAGATCGGCACGGTCGCCGGCATGGCCATCACCGGCACGAACCTGTTCATCTGCGGCCTGATCGGTCTCGTGGTGACCGGCCTCATCGTGGTGATCACCGAATACTACACCGGCACCGACAAGCGCCCGGTGAACTCCATCGCCCAGGCTTCGGTCACCGGTCACGGCACCAACGTCATCCAGGGCCTTGCGGTCTCGCTGGAATCGACGGCACTTCCGGCGATCGTCATCGTCGGCGGCATCATATCGACCTACCAGCTCGCCGGCCTCTACGGCACGGCGATCGCAGTCACCACGATGCTCGGCCTTGCCGGCATGATCGTTGCGCTCGACGCCTTCGGCCCGGTCACCGACAATGCCGGCGGCATTGCCGAAATGGCCGGCTTGCCCAAGGAAGTGCGCCAGTCCACCGATGCGCTCGATGCCGTCGGCAACACCACCAAGGCGGTGACCAAGGGTTACGCCATCGGTTCGGCCGGTCTCGGCGCGCTGGTGCTGTTTGCGGCCTACTCCAACGACCTGAAGTTCTTTGCCGCCAATAGCGACAAATATCCTTACTTCCAGGGTATGGGCGAAGTCTCTTTCGACCTCTCCAATCCTTACGTCGTCGCCGGTCTGATCTTCGGCGGTTTGATTCCGTATCTGTTCGGCGGCATCGCCATGACCGCCGTCGGCCGTGCGGCGGGCGCCATCGTCGAGGAGGTGCGCAAGCAGTTCCGCGAGGATCCGGGCATCATGGCCGGCACCTCGAAGCCGAACTATGCGCGTGCGGTCGATCTTCTGACCAAGGCGGCGATCCGGGAAATGATCATTCCGTCGCTGCTGCCGGTGCTGGCACCGCTGGTCGTCTATTTCGGCGTGCTGCTGATCTCGGGCTCGAAGGCGTCCGCCTTTGCAGCCCTTGGCGCCTCGCTGCTCGGCGTCATCGTCAACGGCCTGTTCGTCGCCATCTCGATGACCTCTGGCGGCGGCGCCTGGGACAATGCGAAAAAATCGTTTGAGGACGGCTTCACCGGCAGGGACGGCGTCAAGCATCTAAAAGGTTCCGAGGCACACAAGGCCTCGGTCACCGGCGACACGGTCGGCGATCCATACAAGGACACCGCCGGTCCGGCAGTCAACCCGGCGATCAAGATCACCAACATCGTCGCCTTGCTGCTGCTGGCCGTGCTCGCGCACGGCTGAGGCCGCTCGGCCTTCCGGGAGCGAAATCCACAACGCAACCCGCGGGATCGATCCCGCGGGTTGTTCAATTTTGGACATTCAGCGTCGGGGCAATGACGTCCGTGACGGATCCAGGTTCGCGTTTGAGGTTGGCCCGCGGCCTGCGACAATAGCCGCTGTCTCAAAATGCCGCCGCCGTCTCAAAACAAAAACCCGCGGGATCGCTCCCGCGGGTTTTCGGTCGCCTGAGATGTTGCTGCTTCCCAAGAGAGAGGCAAAAGAGGGGAAGCAAAAGAAAAGGAGGATCAGGTACCGGGCGTGGCGTCGCCGCCGCCGCCGGGGAGGCCGGGCGCGAGCTTGCTGGCGCCGTTCATGATCTGGCTGAGGAAGTTTTGGTCCTTGCCGCCGGTCGGCGTGGTCCGCGAGATGAAGTCGAACACCTTGCCGTCCTTCAGGCCGTAATTGGCGATCTGGGTCACGCGCCCGTCCTCGCCGAAATAGACGGCCAGCACCTTCTGGTCGACCAGCCTCGGCTTGTCGAAGGCGACGTAACGCTTGCGCGTCTGTGAGATGTAGTAGAAGGCCTCGTTGTCGAAAGTCGCTTTGGTCGACGGGGTGCCGAGCGCCAGAAGCACCTGTTCGCGGCTCGAGCCGACCGGCACCAGGTCAATCGCCTGCTGGTCGATAACGTAGCCCTGCGTCAGCGTCTCGCTCGGATTGAGATCACCGATCATCTTCGACGAGTTGCAGGCGCAAAGCGCCGAAGCAACCACCAGCAGCGAGATCGCGCCGGCGGATCTCGGAAAAGCGGACCTGGGCAGAAAAGTCGACTTGAATTTCAGCGCGCGCAACTACAACTCCATTAGCTGGCCGCAACTTGCGCTGGGCCGCAAAACCGGTAAACCAGCTTGCTCGCCGATGCAACAAGGCCAATTCAAACAAACGGTCCCCGGGAGACCACCCTCAATGTTCCAGCGCCTTTTTGGTCGCGAACGTCACGCCAACCGCGCTATCACCGAGGCGCTTTACGCACAAATCGTGGCAGCGGCGCGGCAAACCGTGTTTTATTCCGACTGGAATGTACCGGACACGCCGCTTGGCCGCTTCGAGATGCTGTCGCTGCACATGTTCCTGTTCCAGCACCGGCTGCGCGGCGAGGGTGGTGTTGCCGGGGAGGTCGCGCAGGTGCTGATCGACGAGTTCTTCATGGATGTCGAGCATTCGCTGCGGGAACTCGGCATCGGCGACGTCGGCGTGCCGAAGCGCATGAAGAAACTGGCGAAGATGTTTTATGGCCGCACCGCCGCCTATGACGATGCGCTGGAACGAAACGACCAGGATGCACTCGTCGCGGCCCTTGCCCGCAATGTCAGGCCCGATGCCGGCACCTGGCCGCAGGCGACGCATCTGGCCGGCTACGTCGCCGATGTCTCCAGGCGACTCGCCGAACAGCCAACCGATTCGATTGTTTCCGGCACAGTGGCATTCCCCGTGGCCAAGCCTATCTAAGAAACAAGCCTATCTAAGGAAAAGATGAAACACGCAGATTCCCAGAGCCCCGATCGCCAGAGCCCGGTGTCCTTCGTAGCCAACGTCGCCCGGCTGCCGCAAAAGGGACTGCCGGTGCTGATCGAGGCCGACGCCGCGCAGCGCGCCGCGCTGGCAGGCGAGCACGAGTTGCTGTCGGTCGAGAACTACCGCGCCGAACTGCTGGTGGCGCCATGGAAGCGCAACGGTGTCAAGGTCAGCGGCCGCGTCGAGGCCGATATCACCCAGGCCTGCATCGTCACCCTGGACCCGATCGAGGCGCATATCGACGAGGCGGTCGACGCACTGTTCCTGCCGGAGCAGTCGAAGCTCGGGCGGCAGGGTTTCGAGGGCGGCGGCGAGATAATGCTCGATGCCGAAGGGCCGGACAGCCCGGAAACATTTTCCGGCAATTCGATCGATGTCGGGGCGCTCGCCGAACAGTTCTTTGGACTGGCGATCGATCCCTATCCGCGCAAGCAAGGCGTTTCGATGGAGGCTGCAGACGATGCCGGGACTGCGGAAAGCGAATTCCAGCAAAAGCTGCGTTCCCTGCTGGGGAAATCCTGAAAACCCGACCCAATCGGAGAAAGCCGGTTGTGCGGCAGCCTAAAAACGCTATTTTCGCCGAACCTTCGCGAGCCCCAAACCCATTGCCAGCGCCAGGCGCTCGCTCAAGCAAACTGTGAGATGAACACCGCGTGATCAGGATTTCCATCGATGCCATGGGCGGCGATCACGGGCCAAGCGTGGTCATCCCGGCGCTCATGACGGTCGCGACCCGGCGTCCCGACATCCGCTTCGTCATCTATGGTCGCGAGGAGGCCGTGCGCCCCGAACTCGCAAAGCTGCCCAAGCTGGCGGAAGTGAGCGAATTCATCCACTGCGAGGTAGCAGTCCGGATGGATGACAAGCCGAGCCAGGCGCTGCGCCATGGCCGCTGGAAGTCGTCGATGTGGAAAGCGGTCGAGGCGGTCAAGGCAGGCACTGCCGACGCCTGCATCTCGGCCGGCAACACCGGCGCGCTGATGGCGATGTCGAGATTCTGCCTCCGCACCATGGCGACCATCGACCGTCCGGCGATCGCGGCGCTCTGGCCGACATTGCGCGGCGAAAGCGTGGTGCTGGACGTCGGCGCCACCATCGGCGCGGATGCGCATCAACTGGTTGATTTTGCCATTCTGGGCACTGGCATGGCGCGCTCGGTTTTCGGCATCGAACGGCCGAGCGTCGGTCTTCTCAATGTCGGCGTCGAAGAGATCAAGGGCCAGGAAGAGGTCAAGGAGGCTGGCCGTATGTTGCGCGAGGCCAACATGGCCTCGATGAACTACCATGGTTTCGTCGAGGGCGACGACATCGGCAAGGGCACGGTCGACGTGGTCGTCACCGAAGGATTTGCTGGCAACATCGCGCTGAAGACGGCGGAAGGCACGGTACGACAGATCGCCGGTTACCTGCGCGCCGCGATGGACCGCACGCTGATGGCGAGGATCGGCTATGTATTCGCCAAGGGCGCCTTCGATCGCCTGCGCGAAAAGATGGATGTCGGCCGCTCCAATGGCGGGGTTTTCCTGGGTCTGAACGGCGTCGTGGTGAAAAGCCATGGCGGCGCCGATTCGGACGGCTTCGCGGCGGCGATCGAGCTTGGCTACGACATGGTGCGCAACAATCTACTCGATCGCATCGAAGCCGATCTCGACCTGTTCCATGCGCGCAATCCGCATGCCCAAACATCCAGGAAATCCGACGTCGTTGCCGACGCAGAGGAATAGGAAAGAGCCTTGATCAGATCAGTCGTGCGCGGCACTGGCGCCGCGCTGCCCCGCCGCATCATGAAGAATGCCGATTTCGAAGGCATGGTCGAGACGTCAGACGCATGGATTGCCCAGCGCACCGGCATCCGTCAGCGCCATATCGCGGCCGATGACGAGACGACGGCTTCGCTCGGCGAGGCGGCGGCGCGCGCAGCCCTCGACAATGCCGGCCTGACGCCGGCCGATATCGACCTGATCGTGCTGGCGACCTCGACGCCCAATAACACCTTTCCGGCGACCGCCGTCGACATCCAGAACCGGCTCGGCATGCATCACGGCTTCGCCTTCGACATGCAGGCGGTGTGCTCGGGCTTCGTCTACGCGGTGACGACGGCCGACCTCTATATCCGCGGCGGCCTGGCCAAACGCGTGCTGGTGATCGGCTCCGAAACCTTTTCGCGCATCCTCGACTGGAGCGATCGCTCGACCTGCGTGCTGTTTGGCGACGGCGCCGGCGCGATGGTGCTGGAAGCAGGAGAGGGGGCGGGCGGCATTGCCGACCACGGCGTGCTGGCGGCCAGCCTGCGCTCCGACGGGGCTCACAAGGACAAGCTGTTCGTCGACGGTGGACCGTCGACCACCGGAACGGTGGGCCATCTCAGGATGGAAGGCCGCGAAGTGTTCAAGCACGCGGTCGGCATGATCACCGACGTCATCGAGGCGACGTTCTCAGCTGCCGGGATCACCGCTGAGGATCTCGACTGGTTCGTGCCGCATCAGGCCAATAAGCGGATTATCGACGCTTCCGCCAGGAAGCTCGGGATAGCAGAACGAAAGGTGGTGGTTACCGTCGATTTGCACGGTAACACCTCGGCTGCTTCGGTGCCGCTGGCTCTGTCGGTGGCGGTCGCCGACGGCCGCATAAAGAAGGGTGATCTGGTGCTGATCGAGGCGATGGGCGGCGGCTTCACCTGGGGCGCGGTGCTGGTTCGCTGGTAAGTGCCGAACGGACCGGTTCGGTCCTTGACCTTGCCGGATCAATTACTTAGGCTCTATCTTTGCTTATATAGAGTTATGTTTTTTGAGCTGATGGGGACGGTTCGCATGGGGGGAAAGACACTTACGCGCGCCGATCTTGCTGAAGCCGTTTATCGCAAGGTTGGCTTGTCGCGTACTGAATCGGCCGAGCTTGTCGAAGCGGTTCTGGACGAGATCTGCGAGGCGATCGTTCGCGGCGAGACGGTGAAATTGTCGTCGTTCGCAACCTTCCATGTCCGCTCCAAGAACGAGCGCATCGGGCGCAACCCCAAAACCGGCGAGGAAGTGCCGATCCTGCCGCGCCGCGTGATGACCTTCAAATCGTCGAATGTGCTTAAGAACCGCATTCTGCGCGCGCACCAGATCAGCAAGGCCAAGGGCAGCAAATAGCGCCTGCGCTTCACAGCCCGGTTGAAAACGGTCGCCTGCTTTGACGCCGGGCTTGAATATTGTTTCATAAACCGCTGAAATAAGGCTCGATTCGGCGGAACAAGCCGGATCGGAATGACTCTTTGTTGAGCATGATCCTGGCCGAAAACCGATTCCCACTTTTCGGGACCATGCTCCAGCGTGAGGATTTCGCCCATGGACAAGAGCCCCGACGCTTTCCGCACCATCAGTGAGGTCGCAGAAGACCTCGACCTGCCGCAGCATGTGCTGCGTTTTTGGGAAACGCGTTTCAACCAGATCAAGCCGATGAAGCGCGGCGGCGGCCGTCGCTACTACCGGCCGCAGGATGTCGAACTGATCAAGGGCATACGCCACATGCTCTACGATCAGGGATACACGATCAAGGGTGTGCAGAAGCTGTTGCGCGAGAACGGCAATCATTTCCTGGTCGCCATCGGCAATGGCGACATGGCGGCCGTCGAGGCGATCTCGCAGCGCCGGCAGGCCGATGCGGTGCCGCTGACGCCGGCGGCCCAGCCGCGCGGCGCCGATGACGAGATGCTGGTCGGCGAGCCCAAGGTGAAACCCAGCCGGCGCTTTTTCGGCCTGGGCAAGACCGACGACGAAGGCCCGGTGCAGCCGGGCACGTCGAAACTCTCGCGCGACAATCGCGCTTTGCTGCAGGAGGCGCTGTTCGACCTTCTGGAATGCAAGCGCCTGCTCGATCAGGTGCGCTAGTCCCTCTGCACAGGGGATTAGCCCCTGGGCCGGCCCGATGGTGCCCGGCGGGTTGGCATAACGACTGCGAACACCAAGCGGGTGGCATGAATCCCTTCTGATGCTACCCGCTCTAGGCCCCGATCGGTCGCGGCAAAGACCGGAACCGGTTTTGCGATCGTGCGTTCCTTCGCAAAAGAAGGAAGCCTGTCATGGTATCATTTTCGACCCTCTCCGACATCGATCTCGAAAAACAGGTCGCGGCCCTCTCCAGGGAACTGGCGGCGCTGAGGAAGGCCGTTTCCAGGCGCGGCAGCGCCTATTACGAGGACGGGCGTGACACCGCGTCGGACTATTACTCGGACCTTGCCGAGCGCTTCAGTGACGCTCTGCCTGCGATCAGGAGGCAGGGCAGGGTGATAGAGAAGACAGCCCGCGACCATCCCGCGACAGCGGCCGCTGTCGGTCTGGTTGTGGTCGGGCTCGTCGCCAGCCTGTTCCTCAGTCGCCAGCAGAAAACGTCGCGAACGAGATCGAGATCGGCACGTTGAGACAAGAAAATGACGGCCCGGACGGCCGCCATTTCGTTGACTACAGGTTCGATCAGCGCGCGAGCTTGAGCTTGTTCTTCGGGCTGACCTGCGCGGTCTGGCTGCACTTGCCGTAGACGGTGCCGTTGGAGTCGGTGGCGTCCGTGTAGGTACCCTTGCAGTCGAGCTGCAGCACCAGGCAGTGACCCGCGCCCTTACAAACCGCGCCGCCGTCGCCGGTGGGATGCGTGCCGTTGGCGAAGGCCGAGCTAGGCACTGAAATCGAGCCGAAGGCCGAGACGACGATGGCAGCGGCGAGCGACAGGCGCTTGAAGTTCGAAATATCAGTCATTTGAGCATTTCCTTCTCTGGATCGAGGATCGCCGTCAGGGCGTCCTTCTGGTTGGGGACTGCCTTTGTAGCGTCCATACCGTCTTGGTGCGGCCCGGAGAGAAAAGGTTCACGCGTCGGTTCAAGAAAATTCGCAGCCCGCTGACGCGTTCTGCGTGCTTAGGCTCCCGCCGCTGAGATTCGATCCGCTCAAAACGGCTGATGGGCTAGCGACAGCCGCTTAACAAGGGAGCGGCTCAGAACGGTCGAACAATTCGGCGATCGGCCAGTCAAAGACCCGATCGGGATGACGGTCCCGTGCCGGTGCCGCCGGGGCCTGTGCTCGGCTGCTCCGTCCGGAATCACGATGCCGTGACGGCATTTTTGGCGCTTGGCAAATCACCATCGAGAGGGCATTCTCTGCGTCGTCTCAGGCAACTTCTTGATTTGATCAAACTCTTTAAATCCACGGAGTTGCCAAATGCCCCAAATAGCAACAAGCGAAGCTTTTTCCGAACTGTCGGCAACCGAAGCTGCGCCCGACCACAGCGCCCTCAAGGCAATCCGAGAAACCAGGGGATACAGCATGGAAGAGCTGTCTCTGACGTGCGGACTGTCGGTCGATGAGATCGCGGACATCGAGACCGGCAAGAATGCAGATTTGTCGAAGCTTCGGCGAATAGCCTCCGCGCTCCGGCTTCCGGAAGACGCGCTGATCGATGCAGCCGTGCTGACACAATCCGTGGAAAATCGACGGCCCGTCTCATAACAGCGAGCCAGAGGATCAAGCCAGACAAACGAGTGTGATTCTGGATTTGAAGTTCCTGAATGCTGACGACGTCCAACGGAGCAGGAACTTCAAATCCACCATGCCGGGCATCGGCACGACGGCCGCCGAATTCGGTTGACCCGAACCGGGTTATCACGATACATCGCGACCGGTCCGGAGTGTAGCGCAGCCCGGTAGCGCACTTGACTGGGGGTCAAGGGGTCGTCGGTTCGAATCCGGCCACTCCGACCATTAATTCCTTGAAATCCCTAGATCTTATTGAAGGCGCCAGCGGCGCCTTTTTCCATTTTCAGCGCGAAAGGCGCTCAAATCGGCCGTTTTCGAAACCCGGAGTGCCGAAAAGTCCCGAAGTGAAAGCTCGAATGTTCTGCATTCGTGCGCCTCGGCTACTCCGAATCTAGCCTTCGTAACTCTCTAAGGAACCCGAAATGCGTATGAGCCTGCCGCCCATGCGGGTGACGGGCGATTTCCATGCGTCGCTAGGTTCGACACGGAGCTGCGCCAGACATCCGAATCTATGGCTGCGACTTTCTTCGGTGGCCAGACGGTCGATTCCTCACCTACTCACCGTCTTCGGGCGGAGAGGGAATTCGGTCCACCAACGCGAGGCGCCGACGTGCCGGTAAGACGTAAGAAGGATAAACGACGCAACGTCGAACCGGATCACGACACGCTCTGGAATCTCGATCTCGGATGGCTAGGAGCCACGAGCGACGAGGACATGCCGAGGCGGAGAACGACTACTACGCAGCCCTTGAGACCATCAAAATGGTCGCGTAGGACTCAAACCAACAAGCCTCCCTCTCACCAGGCGGTTCAAGCAACCTTTGTAATCATGACTAGGATCTCGTCACGCCACTCTCCCTTCCGTGCAAGATGAACGGAACATGAGACTTTGGCATTCGGGCCGAGAGCTTTGTCAACAAGCACATGCGTGTCCTTGTTCCAGATGACGAACCGGTCATCTTTGCAATCGAAGTTCCACTGGTGCAGCCCTTGGTATTCGCCGCCCTCGGCTTCATCTCGGTAATGGCGGAGCAAAACCACGCCATCGTCTCTGACAAGTTCGAGCATATTCGCGATCGTGGCTATTGGGTCATAGGTGTGGTCGAGAGAATTTCTCGCATATGCAATGTCAAAGCTAGCCCGCGAAAACTGGCTCAGTAGCGTCTCGCCGTAACCCTTAACCGTCGGGAACGGCAGCTTGACGCCCCTCTTGCGCAGCACGTTAGCATAGTGATCAGCCAGGGGATCGACAGGCGTGATGGATATGTTCTTACCTGGATGCGTATACCCAACTTGGGTGATTGCCCCGGCCCCGACATCGATGATGGCAATGTCGGTACGAGATTCTGTCGATAAATATTTTGTGATCATCGGATCCCGTATGGGACACTCTAGGTTCTGAGCCTCGGCTTGGAATTGAGCAGCCTCCGGCTCACTGGAATGGTACGACTCTTGCCAATCACGCTCGTTGAGGAGGCCGATAGTCCACTTAGCCTTGTTGCCCAGTCTCGCCTTTGCATCGGCATTTCTTGATAACGTCTGGCGCGCCACATAGAACGTGGAGAGAAGAGTAAGATGTAATTTCGTTGCCACTCGTGCACCACGGCCTTGAAGGGCCGATAGGATGCGCCTGGGGCCACCTTTGGTAGGTTGGGTCATCTCGCCACCATGTGACTATCGGACCAATCAGGTTGAGCATCAGCTAACCACGGCGCTCGTGGTCATGCCGCAGCCACCGCCTCAACGAGCACAGCCGAGGTGTCGCCGGTCCCGCGCGCCCAGTTCCACGGAAGCAACTCCAGCAGGCGCGAGACGGGCAGGTTCGGCGTGCAGGGCTAGCACAATCCGCGAGCCAGGCACTCGGGTCGATGTCGGAGTTGCGGCCAATACTGCACGCGGCGGAGTTTGGCGATCTCCAGCCTGAGATGCGCGATCATCCGTCTCGGAGGTCGAGACCACCGCGCGCGCCTCGGCCAACTCGACCTCCGCCGTTCGGGAGCGGACCTCGAAGGCGCCCAGTCGGGCACGGAGAAGAGCGATCTCGGACATGGCCAAAGCTACTACGTCCAGCGCCCAAATCCCAGCAGAAACGTCCTAGCCGACCTCAACCGGCCTTCGCCGGGCGCTGCGTCCAGCGTGAATTGCGCCAGTCGATTCTGTCGAGCAAACACGCCACCGCTGATCTTGCTTCTTTCAGCATCAACGTGACGGTCGCTGATCCGAGCTTCTCCAGCGTTGTCTTGCTCTGCGGCTTCGATGGAGCCGATGGGGCGAGAACTTCGACCGACGAGAGCTCGTTCGCTAGGTCACTCACCTTCGTCGGCAGCGCGCAACTGGATGCGGCGCAGTCCACATTTGGGGCGAGTTCTGTCCTTTTCGACGGCTCCGGAGACCGGAACACATGCCTAACGGCGCTGGCCTGCAATTTGGTTCCGGCCAGTTCACAATCGAGGCGTTTGTCGGATTTGCGGTGCTTGATGCCAATTCCCGCGGGATCATGGGCAAGGTGGCTTGATGGGAAGCGCTTTGGAGTGGTTCTTCACGGTGCCGGCGACGCTCAAAATGTAGACATGAACGGCTGGCTGGATGAGTTCGCATCACCAAGGGCGTGGCGCGCTATGCGTCGGACAGCGGATTTGCAGTGCCGACTGCGGCTTACCCACGCTTTTAAGTTAAGCCGTCGATCGCCAGCGCACAGTTGGTTCTCCGATCGAACGATGGGGTCCGGACGAGGCGGGACCCTGTTCCATCAAAGTCTAACGACTGGGGAAACGTACTGGAAAGCACGTGCGGTAACAGTTAATTCAACCACTGCTGGTATTTTGGAGGAGTGTGGTAGCGGCTCCGACAGTAGCGCGGGAAGGCGAATTGCCGGAGCCGCCAGCGCAGCCCGTTTGGGGTTTAGACCGCGCTGTCCCAGAATAGGACGGCGCGGTCAACGATTCGTTAAAATTTTCCGGAACTAATTAAGAGCATGCTAATTGAATCGCGGTTTTGCGAGTCAATGCATGCGTTTGAAGTTTGTCCTGCCACTAATGCCCGATCTTGGTTGAGAAGCCTCCCGAGGGTGCCAACTGGCTTCGCGAGGTCAAGTTCGACGGCTACCGCTAAAGTATCGGTGCGGCCGTCGACGAACTGGCTGAAGACGAAATGGTGATCTTCGAAAGTGAAGGGCTCGAAACGCGGGAACCTTTCATCCGCGAGCCGCTTTGTGTGCATGTCCCAAGCCGTGCAACCACCCATATTGCCAAAGGGCAGCCCAGATCGAGACGTCAACTGTGAAGTCGCCTTGGAAGTCGCATTTGCAGCCTTGGTGACCGCCTCGGAAGCGAAGGGGTGGACGCCGCGCGAAACGGCTGCAGCCCTCCTGAAACTTGCAACGGAGCATGCCAAGCGGTTCAGGCTTGTGCCGGCTGAGCCGCCAAGGTGGCGAACGCGGAGAGGTATGTTGATCGCGGGTGCCGCGCTCGTGTTTTTGCTGTGTGCGGCCATCGTTTGGTGGGATGCTTAGACTTGCCCCCAGAAAATCATCAAACCCCAGCCGCCGGCCGCAACTGCCGCTGATGGCGGTATTCCAGTGCGATCGCGCCCCAGATCAGCCCGAGCAGCAGATAGACGTGGCGCCAGTGATCGATGTCGATGAAGGTGCCCAGGGCGATATTGCCGACGAAGGCGACATAGGCGCACAGAAGGTAGGGCTGCCAAGGCCTGTCGCGCAGGAGAATGCGGAAGCCGGCCGCTATCGTCCAGCAGGTCAACGTCAGGAACGACACGAAGCCGAGCCAGCCATAGTCCATCAGCATTTTTAGCCAGATGTTGTGCGTGTCCTCGCCGAAAATCGTGCCGAAAACCAGCGGGCCGATGCCGAGCGGGTGCTCCAGCGCCATCTGGAAACCGAAGGTATAGCGGGCGAAACGGCCGAGGCGGGCGGTATCGTAGCTCTGTTCCAGCTGGGCGCGGCTGGAAAACATATCTGACACGCCCGGCAGTTGCAGGACGACGAGCATCGCGATGACCAGCAGCGAAATGGCGGCGATGGTCATGACGACGACACGCAGCCGGAATTTTCCGCTGGCGCTCTGCAGGAACAGGGCGCCGGTGAGCAGGATCGCCGAAACGCCGAACATGCCCCAGGCACCGCGCGAGAACGAGAAGAAAATGCCGGCCGTGATGATCAGCAGCGGCATCGCCAGCAACGGCATGCGTGAGACCGGGCCGGTCAGCAGGAGATGGAGCAGATAGATGCCGGGCAGCACCAGGAATGGCCCGAACACGTTCGGATCCTGGAAGGCGCCGGTGGCGCGGTCGTATCTGGTGAAGATCTCCGCCCCGGCGAAGGCATGGAAATAGCCTGCGATCCCAAGCAGCGAGGTCAGCACCGCCGACATCACATAGGCCCGGAAGATCACCCGGTAGAGATTTGGCTGGACCGATGTCACCGAGGCGAAGAACACCGCGGTAAACGCAAGGAACAGCGACACGGCGAGATAGAGCGGGGTGCCGGCAATATCCGACATCTGGGTCATCGCGATCATGCCGCCGATGTTCATGACCACCAGCAGCACCAGCAGCGGCGCCGCCGCGCGCGAAATGCGCAGGCCGAACAGGGCCCACACCGCCATCAGCCCGACCATGTAGAGGTCGTATGGCGCCGGCTCGGCGATGACGAAGCCGGACAGGAAGACGCCGAGAAAAACCGCGCCCGACACAATCAGCGCGATCAGCTTGGCGTTGACCGCGGCCGGCGAGAGTTCATGCGCGACTGCGCTCAATAGGCATTTTCCGTATTGAGCAGCCGGATCGGTGTCAGGAACAGGATTTTCAGATCGAACAGCAGCGACCAGTTCTCGATATAATAGAGGTCGTACTCCGTCCGCATGCGGATCTTCTCGTTGGTATCCATCTCGCCGCGCCAGCCATTGATCTGGGCCCAGCCGGTGACGCCGGGCTTGACCTTGTGGCGTGCGAAATAGCCGTCGACCACTTCATTGTAGAGCAGGTTGTGCGACTGGGCGGCAATGGCGTGCGGGCGCGGGCCGACCAGCGACAGCGAACCGAAAAGCGAATTGAAGAACTGCGGCAACTCGTCGATCGAGGTTTTGCGGATGAAGCGGCCGACGCGGGTGACGCGCGGGTCGTTCCTGGTCACCGTCTGTCTGGCGGTCGGGTCCGCCTTGTCGGTGTACATCGAACGGAACTTGTAGACCTCGATGATCTCGTTGTTGAAGCCATGCCGCTTCTGGTGGAACAGCACCGGTCCCTTGCTGTCGAGCTTGATGGCGATCGCGGTCGCCAGCATGACCGGCGAGAACACGATGATGCCGATGATCGAGAAGACGATGTCGAAGGCGCGCTTGGCGACCGAATCCCAGTCGTTGATCGGCCTGTCGAAGATGTCGAGCATCGGCACCGAGCCGATGTAGGAATAGGCGCGCGGCCGGAACTGCAGCGCGTTCGAATGCGCCGAGAGCCGGATGTCGACAGGCAGCACCCACAGCTTCTTTAAAAGCTGCAGGACGCGCGATTCGGCGGTCAGCGGCAGCGACACGATCAGCATGTCGATGCGGGCGATGCGGGCGAACTCGATGAGCTCGGAAACGGTGCCGAGTTTTGGATAGCCGGCGACGATCGGTGGTGAGCGTTTGTCGCCGCGGTCGTCGAAGATGCCGCAGATGCGGATGTCGTTGTAGGGCTGCTTTTCGACGGAGCGGATCAGGACTTCTGCCGCCGTGCCGCCGCCGACGATGACGGCGCGGCGCTCCATGCGCCCGTCGCGCGCCCAGCGCCGGATCAGCTTCGACATCAGCAGTCTCAGGCAGAAGATCAGCATGAAGCCGACGACGAACCAGGTGCCGAAAACCAGGCGCGAATAGTCTTGCGACATCTTCATGGCGAATGCCGTCAGCGCCATCAAGGCGAAGGTGCCGGCCCAGACCACCAGCAGACGGCCGAAATTGGCAAGCGGCCGCATAAACGAGACGATCTGGTAGCAGTCGGCGACGTCGAGCAGCACCACCGCGAGGGCCGAGGCGGCGGTGATCGCCAGCGGATATTGCCAGGCGAGATGGTTGAAGAAGCCGACATAGTAAAAATAGATGCACAGGCCCGACAGGAACAGCAGCGCGAATTCGACCATCCGCAAGACGCCGCTGACCATGATCGGCGACATGGTGTCGCGCCGGTATTGCGACGCGACCTGACGGGCGACGTCGTTTATCCCGCCGGGGCTATCGCCACCGGCCGGGCTGCTGAAATTGCGCACCGCGTCTTTCGAAAAGCGGCGTGCGGGATCGGTCTCGCTCATGGTGCATCCGCAAAGCTTCACTCAAGTGAATAGCAAAAGAGAGCTAAGAAACCCTTGAAGCAACAAATAGCTTTTGGAGAAGCTTTGAAGTTAGCGCGCTGTTGGGGTTAGCGTTTGAGCGCGGCGAAATAGGCCGTCTCGATCGCGGCGGCCATCACGTCGGCGCCGAATCGCGCCTTGAGGTCGGCGGTATCGGGCATCAGCCTGCTATAGGCATTGAGGTCGGTCAGCGCCGCGCTCATCTTGTCGGCAAGCTCGCGCGGATCGGGCCGGATCAGGACAGGGGAACCGGCGCCAAAAATCTCCGGGATGCCGCCGACGCCGGTGGCGATCATCGATTTGCCGGCGGCGAGCGTCTCTAGCACGATGTAGGGCATGGCTTCCGCGCGCGAGGGCACGACAACCAGTTCGGCCAGCGCGAAGGCTTTGCGCGCCGGCATCGGCGGCAGGAAGCGCATATGGCCTTCGAGCCCGAGCCGCTTTACTTGCGCATGGTAGCGCGGCAGGTCGTCGCCGTCGCCGACCATCACCGCCTTCACCGGGCGGCCGAGCCGCGTTCCGGCAAGAACCAGCGCATCGATGAAGATGTCCGGTCCCTTGAGGTCGCGCATCATGCCGATATAGAGGGCATCGGCCGCATTCGGCTCGGTTCGCACCGGCTCGAACTCGGCGGCGCTGAGGCCGTTGTAGACAAGGTTGTTCGGTATGGGCGGTTCGCCGACCTTCCTGCGATAGGTCTGCCTTTCATAGTCCGAGACAAACAGGAGATAGTCGGTGAAGCGCGCCATGAACCGCTCGAGCGCGAAGAACAGCTTCCCCGTGGCGGTGGTCTCGTCATAGTGAAGAGAGCCGCCGTGCGGCGAATAAAGGCGGGCTACGCGAGACCTTGATACCCGCAACAATGAGCCGAACAGGCGGGCATAGGCGCCACCCTTGGCGCCGTGCCCGTGGAGCACGTCCGGCCGCAATTCCTTGATGATCCCAAATGTGCGCCAGGCCGAGGCGAGGTCGCCCGGCCCGACGTGCCGCTGCATCGGCGTGCGATGGATGCCGAGCGCCATTGTGCCTTTCATCTGTTCGAACAAATGTTCCTCGAAGTCGCCGCCGGTCGTCGAATCGCAGACGATGCCGACCGCATGCCCGGCGGCGACCTGCGCCTCGGTCAGGTCGCGCACGTGACGAAAAATCCCTCCGACAGGTGAGCGAAAGCAGTGGACGATCCTGAGTGTGTCCGCCACTTGGTCTAGAACAGGCGTTCGCGAACATAGACCGTGTCGCCGGGCAGAAGCGGGTCGGAGGTGGCCACGCGACCGGTCATCACCTTGCCGTTGATGTCGCGGGTGATGTCGACGCTTTGCTGGTTGGCGCGCGGGCTGAAACCGCCGGCGATGGCAATCGCCTTTTGCACGGTCAGGCCGGGAACATAGGAGTACTGGCCGGCAGCACCGACTTCGCCCATGATGAAGATCGGCCGGTAGCGGTCGATCTCGACCGAAACATCCGGATCACGGAGATAACCTTGGCGTAATTTGTCGGCGATCTCGCCTTCGAGTTGCTGTGCGGTGTGGCCGCGCGCCGGCACGGCACCGACGAGCGGGATGGACAGATAGCCGGATTGGTCGACACTGTAGACGTTGGTCAATCCTTCCTGCTCGAACACGGTGACGCGGACCCGGTCGCCGGCGCCGAGGCGATAGGGCTGATCGAGCATTTTATGAAAGGCGGCCGGCGCCGGCCGGTAGCTGGAGCAACCGGCAAGCAATGACACGGCGAGCAGCGCACGGAACAGGGGAGCAGTGCTTTTCATGACCGGACATGTACCTTCGACTGGCCGCCGCTACACCGCGGCAAACGCTGGAGATCGAGGCCCGTTATCATCCGGTTAGGGTTAATGGCCGGTAAAGGCGGGCGGCCCAAGCGACGGCAACCGACAGAGGCGGCCAGTTCCGGTGCTTTTAGCTACCGCGTGCGCGTAAAAAACTAACAGGTGCTTACCGTAATATTAACGGCTGAGTTACCATGTTTGTTTACGGTGTATGCTGACCAATGCATGTCGCCCAAAAGTGCGCAGCGGTTTTGGGACAAACGACATGCATGAAAACAAGAGCTTGAAGCGCGTCGCATGAATCCGTTCAATGCGACGCGCTTCAAGCACCGGAGCAGGATGCATGTCCGTTCAATCCGCGGCCGCAGATGTCGACGTCGATCTCAGGCAGCTCTTTGCCAGCCTTACCAGGAATTGGCTGCGCATTCTTGCCGTCGCGCTACTCGTAACCGGCCTGGCGTTCGCGCTCACCTGGCTCGCCACGCCGCATTACCGGGCCGAAACCCGGCTTTTGATCGAAACGCGCGAATCGGTCTACACGCGCCCCGACGGCACCAATGACAACGACAAGCCTATACTCGATGAGGAGGGCGTGACCAGCCAGGTCGAGGTCATTTCCTCGACCGACATCCTCAAGCAGGTGGCGCAGAAGCTTGATTTGTCGCGGCTTCCCGAGTTCGACGAGACGGCGGATATGCCGGCGCTGAGTCGTCTGCTTGTCGTCGCCGGCCTGAAAAGCGACCCCAACGAGATTCCGCCGGAAGAACGCGTGCTGACGAAGATGCGCGAGAAGCTCAACGTCTATCGCGTTGAAAAATCCCGCGTTATCGTCATCGAATTCTCCTCGGAGGACCCTAAGCTCGCTGCCGAAATTCCGAACGCCATCGCCGACGCCTACATCTCCGTCCAGGGCAATGCCAACATCGAATCGAATTCCGCCGCGACCGACTGGCTGGCGCCGGAGATCGCCGACCTGTCGAAGCGGGTGAAGGATGCCGAGGCCAAGGTGGCAAGCTACCGCGCCCAGTCCGATCTTTTGATCGGCGGCAACAACTCGGTGCTCGCCACGCAACAGCTTTCCGAACTGTCCAGCGAATTGTCGCGGGTGCGGGCCAATCGCGCCTCGGCTGCAGCGACTGCCGACAGCGTGCGCCGGGCGCTGCAGAATGGCGGCTCGCTGGATGCTGTACCGGAGGTGTTGTCGTCCGGACTCATCCAGCGCCTGCGCGAGCGGCAGGTCGAGCTCAAGGCCAACATCGCCGACCTTTCCACCTCCTTGCTCGACAATCATCCGCGCATAAGGGCGCTGCGGTCGCAGCTTGCCGATCTCGACCGCCAGATCCGCAGCGAGGCGGAAAAGATCATGACAGGGCTGATGACGCAGGCGCAGACCGCCCAGGCCCGCGAAAACCAGCTTGTCGCCGACGTCAACACGCTGAAGGCCGCATCGGCGCGCGCCGGCGACCAGCAGGTCGAACTGGACGCGCTGCAGCGCGAAGCGACCGCCCAGCGCCAGCTGCTCGAATCCTACCTGACCCGCTACCGTGAGGCGTCCTCGCGCAAGGACAGCAACTATCCGCCGGTCGACGCCCGTGTCTTTTCCCGCGCGGTGGCGCCATCCCAACCCTATTTTCCAAAAATCCTGCCGATCGCCGGTGCGGCCTTCGTCGGCTCGCTGCTGCTCATGGCGATCGTGACGCTTCTGCAAGAGCTGTTTTCGGGTCGCGCCATGCGGCCGGCCGCCGGCGCCCGTTTCGAGCGGATCGAACAGGTCGCGATGCCGGTTGCCCACGAACCGCCAAATCACGAACCGCCCGATCACGAGCCGCCCAATCAGGAACCGGATATCGAAGACCTTGGGGATCGGACGGCGGAAGCCCAGACAGAACCTCAAGCGGCTGCCGCGGCGCCAGCAACGGCCCCAGCAACTGGCCCGGCAACTGGCGACGCCGTCGGGCCGGCGCGCCGCAGCCTTGGCGAGGTCGAAATCGACAAGGCGGTGGAAAAACTGATCTCAAGCGGTGCTGCGCGCGCCATATTCGTGTCGCCGGAAGGCGACGAGGCGGCCGCCTCGGCGGTCCTGGTGGCGCGTGAGGTTTCCGACGCCGGCCTGCGTGTGCTCCTGCTCGATCTCACCGCTTCGGGCGCCGCCTCGCGGCCGACGCTGGACAGCAGGCTTTTCCCGGGAATCACCGACCTGCTCGCCTCCGAAGCGCAGTTCAGCGACGTGATCCATGCCGATCTCTATTCGGACTGCCACGTCATTCCCGTCGGCAACGCCGATCCGGTCCGCGCCATGCGCGCCGCCGACCGGCTGCCGATCATCATGCAGTCGCTGACCACCGCCTACGATCTGGTCGTGGTCGAATGCGGACCCACCGACGCGCAAGGCATCAGCCGCCTTGTCGGCGAGGGCACCGAGGTCTTCCTTTCGCTGCTGGAGCCGAACGACGAGGTGGCGCAGGCCGCGGTCGAGCTGATCGAGAGCGGCTATCCCGAGCTGACGCTGGTGACGCCGGTCGGCTATCAGACACCAAGGACGCCGCTACCAGGACGGCGCTCCGCCGCCTGAGACGGTAAAAGCGCGGTTTAGCCTTCTCCCCTTGTGGGAGAAGGTGGCCTCGCGAAGCGAGGTCGGATGAGGGGTGCTCCAGCTTGGCACCAACAGCACTCCGTCCAACACCCCTCACCGTCTCGGCGCTCCGCGCCGATCCACCGCCCGGGGCGAGTCACGGGCCTCGCCTCGCCCTTCGGGCCCCACAAGCGGAGAAGGGGTGCCAGTAGCGAACATCAGCGATTTGCGTGACGGTGGTGCTGGACGGGGCGCCGAGGTTGGGTAATCTCGCCTCATGCCGCATCGACCCGTCGCTCCGACCAAACGTCATTTTGCCCGCTCGATGCGCCGCGAGCCAACGGAGGCGGAAGACCGCCTGTGGCACGAGTTGCGTGGTCGCAGGCTCGACCGCATCAAATTCCGGCGTCAGGTTCCTGTCGGCAAATTCATCGCCGATTTCGTTTGCGCCGAGGCCAGGCTGATCATCGAGATCGACGGCAGCCAGCATGCCGAATCGAACTACGATCGGGAGCGAGACGCCGAATTGAAGGCGAGGGGCTTTCGTGTGCTGCGCTTCTGGAACGACGACGTCCTCCGCGATTTGAACGCCGTCTGCGACACAATCATCGCTTATGTTCGCGATGATAGTTTACAGCCGTGGCGGTGAGCGGTTTTGCCTTCTCCCCTTGTGGGAGAATGTGGCTCGGCGCGTAGCGCCGAGACGGAAGAGGGGTGTTGGCCGGAGTGCGGTTTTGCCAAGCTGGAGCACCCCTCATCCGACCTCGCTTCGCGAGGCCACCTTCTCCCACAAGGGGAGAAGGGGAAGCCAAATCGTTCAACTGTCGTCCTCTGCTGGTACAGCCTGTCCGGCCGCCTTGCGGCGCAGCATCTTGGTCAGCTTCCAGATCGTCGGGCTGTTCTTGACGAAGGCTTTCAGGCGTGCGCCTTGCCGCAGGACAAACACCAGCGCGCGGCCTTTTAGCGTCAGCGGCGCCAGGACCTCGAAATGCCGGGTCTCGATATCGCACCACAGCCGCTTGTAGGGTTCGTCGCCGACCGAGAAATCGTAGACATCGAACCCCTTCTCGCAGGCTTCCTCGATGTTGTCGAAGAACAGGAAGTCGCCGGGGCTGGCATGGGCGAGGTCGTCGTCGGCGATCGCTCCGAATTCGCAGATCAGGCGTTTTCCCGAGCGGCTCGATCCGGTGACGGCGCGAAGCTTGCCGGCGACTTCGAGCCCATGCAGCACGAAGGACGGTTTGTCGTCGCAAAGCGCTTCGACGAACAACGCGCGGAAGAAAGCACGAACCTTTGGCTCACCGAAAACGTTGGCGATGCCCATCTTGCGGAAGCGGGATTCCTTCATCTCGAAAAACGCATCGAGCAGTCTGTTCACCTCGTCCGCCGTCCGCGCCTCGATGCGGCGGTGGCTGCCGACGGCCTCTAACTTTCGCGCCTGCGAGCGGTGCCTCTTGCGCCTGCGCTTGGCGCTGGCGCGGGCGAGCAGTGCATCAAAACCTCCCGCCAAGTCGACGGCCAGCGACAGGTTGGGGCTGGGAAAATGCGGCAGGGATAGCAGCGGATTGGCAATGCCGTCGAGATCGGGCAGCAGCCGTTCCAGCGCGACGAGGTCGATGTCCGGCCGCGCCCTGGCGATCGCCGCCAGCATCAAGCGGATAGCCGCGCCATCCGCGTTGGTCAGCCAGGACGGGTCGGCGGCGGCGAAATTGCCGTTGGCATGGCGGCCGCCCATGAAACGCGCGACGCGGAACCGACCGCTGCTGGTGACTTCCAGCGCCAACGAAAAAACCGGCCGGCCGTCAGCGCTCAGCGTCACCAAGACGGTGTCCGCTTCGGCATGTCTGGCCCAGTTCAGGATCCAGGCCGGGCTCTGCGCCGGCGCGAACAGCGCCGAACCCGAGAACTCGACATAGGCCGCAAGTGCCGCACCGTCGGCCTCCGACACCGACAGGCCGGCATGATCCACAGGCAGTGCGCGCGGCGCCGCCTGCATTGCCTCGAGCCGATTGCCGTCAAATGACGCGGTGGCGTCAACCATACCTCAATCCTTAGGGCGTATTCACCGCGATTGGGCGCGCGCATAGGCGCATTCCGTGCTTGGATGAGCCTAGGCGCAAAAGGTGAATGAATGATCGACGGGGGCGAGGCGATCCGGAAACTGGCGCTCAACGTCGTGCGCTATACCGGTCTTGCCCCGCTGGCCAGGCCGTTCGTCGGCGGCATCGGCGCCATCCTGATGCTGCATCGGGTCACCGCCACGCCGGAAAAACCTGATAGCGTCAACCGGCATCTCAACATCGCGCCCGAGTTTCTGGACGCCGTGATCGCTGATATGACGGTGAACGGCTATACATTCGTCACGTTGGACGAGGCGATCGAGCGCATCAAGACCGGCGGCAAGGGTGGCCAGTTCGCGGCGATCACCGCCGACGACGCCTACCGCGACAACATGACGGAGGCGCTGCCGGTGCTGGAAAGGCACGGCGCGCCGATCACCATCTATGTCGCGCCGGGGCTGATAAACGGCGCCGCCGATCTGTGGTGGGAGGTGATCGAGGACATCGTCAGCGCGCGCAACCGGCTGGTTTTGACAACACCGAACGGTCCGGTGACGATCGACTGCTCGACCCCGGGCAGGAAACTCCAGGCCTTTGCGCGCCTGCACGACCATCTGACAATGGAGGTCCGCGAAGAGGACCAGCGCGCGGTGCTGCGTGAATTGGCACGGTCGAACGGTATCGAGTTGGGCGCGCGCCAGAGCATGTTGATGAACTGGGACGAGATCCGCGCCATGGCAGGGCATCCGCTGGTGACGATCGGCGCGCACACCGTCAATCATCGCAACCTGAAGCGGCTTTCCGAAGCCGATGCTCGGCACGAGGTCGACGACGTCAGGGGCATATTGCAGGCCGAGCTTGGCGAGGCGCCGCGCCATTTCGCCTATCCCTATGGCTATGCCAGCGCCGTTGGCGACCGCGAAGTCGGCTTTGCCCGCGTTGCCGGCTATGCCTCGGCGGTGACGACACGCCACGGCGTGCTGCGCGAAAAACATGCCGGTTTCCTGCACGCGCTGCCACGCATTTCGGTCAACGGTCGCTATCAGAGCGTTGCCCATATCCGCACGATGCTGTCGGGCGTGACGACGCCGCTGGCCAATGCCGGCAAGATGCTCGTCACCATCTAGTGGTCTGACACTCCGGTGGGCGGCAACAGCCGACCCCTTGCGGACCATCCCTGATGGGAGGTCAAGGGAACGTCGTGATCCGAATGAGACCTTCGCGCCACGCTCGGGAATAGCAGCTTTGCTGCGATTGCCGGATAGCGGACGCTGCAGGCGATCACCTTGGGCATCCTAGTTGCGCCATAAGGCCACCTTCATGGCGCTCCCTCAAAGCTGCGCTTCGCGCGACGGCTCGAGCCGGACCTATAGCTGACCTTTGGCGAGCGGTTGGAGACGTTGTGACTGCCAGCCGCCTACGCCTCGTCCGCGATCCATTCGAGCGAGGCGCCATGCGGGTCGGTCCAAGCGACAGGGGAGCCGTTCACAGATTGGAGGAAGCGGCCTGGCTGCCGGCTCTTTCCGGCGCGTGCGGCGATGGACGGGAATACGCGAGGGAACTCGTTCGATACCCAATACGGAGAGAGACGCATCACCTGTTCTGCGAAAGCCTCTCGGTCTGCCGGGTCGGAGACATAGTCGAGGACGGCCGTGTGAAAGACAACGAGGGTAGCGTCCTTTGGCGCTTCGCTGCAGAGCCGCACGAGGTCGCTCCCGCGCAGGTCGCCCTTCACCACCCGAGGCTTGACTGTGGCAGCGATCTTTAGGGCGGCCCGCAGATTGGCAAGCCGCGCCGTCTGCTCCGGCCAGACCAGCGTCTCAAGCCATGCGACTTGCGAGGCGTCCGAAGCATCGATCGGGCTCAGGTCCAATCCCGCTCGCCAGACGACATGCGGCGGGGCCGTCGGCAATGGCGTTGTCTCGCTGGCGGAGCATCGGAAGACAGGCGGTTCCGAGGCCATGACGGGTGCGCGGAGCACCGTGCGCCCATAGTCGTAGCCATAGAGGTCGGGCATGAGGCAGAGCCCTGCGGAAGTTCCGACCTCCAGGAGGGCCAGCGGCTGCGGCAGGCGCGCCAGGACGGGCAGCAGTGTGGCGCACCTTCCCGGCTCGTTGGTTTGCGTCGAGCGCTCGAGCATGAGCGAGCGGACAAGCTCGGGGCGCGCCAGAAGCGCCTGGCGAAACTCGGTCCACCCTGTCGGTGTGCCGAACAGGTGACGCACCACGGCAAGCAGAAGATTCGGTTGCCGCTTCACGTCCGGGAGGGTCGACAGGAAGCCGAGTGTCTCACGGTCCCCTGCGACAGCACGAGCCAACTCCTCATAGAGCGGTGAGCGACTGCGAGCTTCCGTATCGGCGAAGCGAATGTATCGGGCTGAGATTTCGGCCAAGCCCTCCTCGCCCATATCCGCTGATCCCCGATCCCGATGTCTCGTCACAGTACACGAGCCACGGACCAGATTGGAGCCAGGCGCGGCGCTTTTACGCAAGTTCGAACCATTCCGGTCGTCAAGATGGCGGGTGTTACGCTTTTGCGATAGCCCAATGCCTCGTCACTTCCGGCTGCCCCTCGAAAGAGGCCTCGAAGGTTGGCGCGGCCAGTATGGCCTGCATGTGCAATGTCGCGCTTCCGGTATTACGAAAGCCATGCCAGCTGCCGGCCGGCACGATGACTGATTGTCCCGTCGATACTGTTTCTCGTTCATCATCCAACCACAGCTCGGCTTGGCCTTCCAGCACGGTCAAGACTTCCTCGACGGGATGGGTGTGAGTACGTGTGCCACTTCCTGGTGCGACCCACTGTTCGAATATGCAGAGCGTCGCTGCCTCGGTGACCGCAGAAACGCGCATTCTGGTCAACACGCCGGGACGCCACTCTTCTGTCGGCTGAAGGTTATGATCGATAATCTGCATGATCCCCTCTGTTGCCAGAGTAGCACGCCGCGCAGCATGAAGCCGGCAACCGGTGGTTCATCAAGTTAGTAGAGCCGGTCGCGATTACCCGTGTCGATGATCGTTTGCATCTCCTCAACCGTCTCCGCGAGTTTGCCATGGGCGATCAACATCTCCGCAAACGAGGGAAGGTTGCTGGTATCAGGCCACGCTTCCGGCTGCCACAACCCCGAGCGGACCATGCATTTCGGGCAATGAGAAAGTACGTGCGAGATCTCGATGACGAGTATGTGCTCCGGGAGCTTACGGTTGACAGCCATGGCCTCACGCAGCTCAGCATCGCGGACAATGAGCGCCTTCCCGGACACGCGAAGGGCGTAAGTCACACCGGGGATTACGAAAATCAGGCCGACATTCGGGTTGCTCAGGACGTTACGGAAAGTATCGAGTCGACGATTGCCGGGGCGGTCTGGAATGGCGAGAGTTCTTTCGTCCAGCACCTTGACGAAGCCGGCGGCATCGCCCTTTGGCGAGACGTCGAGCATGCCATCGGCGCCGGCGGACGCTACGAATACAAAAGGCGAGTGAGCAATGAAGCGGCGAGCATGTTCGTCAATTAATCGCACGACCTTGGCAACCGCTCGGTCTGTGGGCGCCCCCAAAACCGTTCGCAATTGCTCTTCGCTCGTGATGACATCGCGGAAACGGCGCCGAAGACTGCTCTCGTCGTCTTGCATGCTGCCAGTCCCCAGTCCGCGGACCTACCCAGAATGATACAAGTATCGCGCGACTGCAACTCCATTGACAAGCATCACCTGCCGGCATCGCGTTCTGGCGCGCATTTGCGCCGTTCAGCCGTGCGACTGAAAGTCGAACAAAGCGCGGCTCCGCCCACTTTCTTTCGTTTAAAACAGACCACCTCGCGACGCGGAGCACATCCTGGGTGTCCGTATCGCGAGGGACTTCTGCACCATCATACCCCCACGACAGTTTCCAGCCGTGGGGTGGAGTGTTCGCCCCGCGGTCAAATGTTGGCGAGCAATTCGTTGATGCGGCTTTCCATGTCGGCCAGTGCGGCATCGACGTCCTTCTGGCCACTGATTGCAGCGCTCATCTCTTCGCCGATAATGTCCTGGATCGCAAACTGGCGCTGTACGGCGGAGGGCAGCGGCTTGCCGAGATCGGCGACCGCGGCGATCGTGCTGCGATGCGGCAGGGCCTTGAAGGCGTCAGAGGCGATGTCGGCCTTGTATGCCGGCAAATGACCGGTGCGTGACCATTCAAAATCGTTGTCTGCGAAGAACTTCAGGAATTTGCCGATTGCTGCCATCTGTTCAGGCGTGCGGTCCTTCTGCGAGACTGCCCAGGTATGGCCGTCGGCATATTGCGCGTGAGCGCCGCCAAACAGCTGTGGATACGGATAAACCGCATAGCCGCCCTTGTTGAGCGCCGTACCCTTGGTTTCTGACTGGGCGTTGTAGTCGCCGACGACCCAGGTGCCGTTAAGATGGACGCCACCCTCGCCAGCAAGGAAGGCGTTGATTGAGCCGCCATAGTCGAGGTCCTTGGTGGTGTAGCCCTTGTCGAAGATCGCCTTGTACATCTCGATGACCTTCTTGGACTCCGGCGTATTCAACTTCACATGCTTCGGATCGGCAAAGAAGTCGGAGTCCTGTTGGAAAAGATAGGTGTAGAGGTTGCGCGTGTAGAGTGCCGTCTCATTGGCCAGGTTCTGGACGAAATAGGGCTTGCCCGTCTTCTGTTTGAACTGTTCGGCCTGGGCGAGCAGCTCCTCGGGCGACTTCGGCAGGATCGGCGTGCCGTCGGCGTTGACGAGCCCGACTTGTTTGAAAAGATCCATGTTGACGTGATAGAGCATCGTCCAGCTGTCGATCGGCAGGCCGTAGATCTTGCCGTCTTTGGTCGCGCCATTGCTCGCCGCATCCGTGAAGGCGTCGGGTGTCACACCGACCGACTTCAAGAGATCGTCCAGCGGCATCAACAGGCCCTTCGACTGGTAGTCCGAAAGCACGGACTCGTGGATCGTGATGATGTCCGGAGCGTCGCCTGAAGCAAACTGCGCGGTCAGCTGATCATAGCCAGGCCACTCCACGGTGGTGACGTTGACGTGCACATCGGGATTGTCGGCGTTGAACTTGTTGATCAGCGAAGTGATGATGCCACATTCGCCAACCGCCTTGGCGGGATCGGTGTTGGTGCCGAAATCGGCATCGCAGGCGCCGAAAAAGCGCTGCACGTTCAGTTCGGTCGCCGCAAAACTTGGGCTTGCGAGCGCCGTCGCGCCCGCAGAAACGGCGGCAAACAGTATTTTCTTCAGTTTCATATCAGTTCCTCCTACTGAGTTTCCGCCGCTCCACCCTGGATTGGCCTTCGTGCTTCAATCGCTGCGCATTCCCCCGGCCATCAGGCAAATTTTCGTTATCTCACCGCGGCGCCGGAGACCGCCGTGACGATGTATTTCTGGAAAAACAGGTAGACGATCAGGATCGGCGCGCCGGCGAACACCGCCTGCGCCATCAGGAAGCCGATGCCTTCGGACTGGGCGAAATTGGTCTGCGTCGAGGCCATGCCGACGGTCAGTGTGAACATGTCCTTCTTTGTTGCCGAAATCAGCGGCCAGAAGTAATCGTTCCACGCGCCGAGAAACGTGAAGATGCCGAGCGTTGCCTGTGCAGGCAGCGTGAGCGGCAGAAGCACCTTCCAGAAAATCCTGAAGCGGCCGGCATTGTCCAGCATGGCGGCTTCGTCCAGTTCCTTCGGAATGGCCTTGAAATATTGCGTCATCAGGAAGACGCCGAACGAAGCCGACAAGCCTGGGAGAATGAGCCCGTGATGGGTGTTGTGGAATTTCAGCACACTGAAGATCTGATGGCGGGCGACAAGCACGGCCTGTTCCGGAACCGCCAGCCCGAACAGCACAATGATGAACAGGATGTTCCGGCCGGGGAAGTTCAGCCGTGCAAAACCATAGCCGGCGAGTGACGACAGGATCAGCGTGCCGAGTGTCAACCCGCCCGCGACGATGATGCTGTTGCGCACCCAGATGAACACCGACGACGTACCGAGGGTGTTGATGTAGTTTTTTAGCGTATAGGGCGCGTGAAATACCGAATTCGGATCGGCCATCAGTTCGGCATTGTCCTTGAGCGACAGGCCGATGACCCACAGGACCGGTGCGATCATGACGATCGACAGCAGGATGACGAGGGCCAGCAACAAATGGTCGCCGAATGCCCGTCCCTTGATCGAAACGGCTGGAGCGCTCATGTCTGGTCTCCTCTGCTGCGTGTCACCAGGTACTGGGCCATCGCCGCGATCAGGATGAGGATGAACAGGATTTCCGATGCCGCGGCGCCCAGGCCCAAATCCCAGCGACGGAACGCGGTGTCGTAGATGTAGAGCACGATCGGCTTGGTCAGGTTGTTGGGGCCGCCGCGCGTCATCAGCCAGGCCTGGCCGAACAGCTGGAATTGCAGCACGATCTGGATGATGACCACCAGAATGAAGGTGCGCTTGATGGACGGCAGCTTGATCGAGCGCAGCGTCTGCCAGCGATTGGCATTGTCCAGTGCTGCCGCTTCGTAGATATCCTGCGGGATCTGCTGCAAGGCTGAGAGAAAGAGCATCATCGGCAGGCCGATGCACCACCAGATGGTGGCAATAGCGATGCCGATCATCGCAAGGCTGGGATCGGAAATGAAAGCCGGAGCAGTCGCGCCGAACCATCCGTAGATCGTCGACAGTAGACCGACATTCGGAATGAACACGATGCGCCAGATCAGTGTGACGATGGTGACCGACAGCACCGAGGAGGAAAAGAACAGGGTCCGCAGCACCGCGGCAGTGCGGGTGCGGCGGTTGAGGCAAAGCGCGAGAAAAAGGCCGATGAGCGCCAGTGTCGGAACAGTCAGAAGCACGAAGTAGAAGGTGTTCCAGACCGATTGCAGGAACACCTTGTCGTGGAACAGCCTGACATAGTTGCCTAGTCCGATAAATTTTCCGGACGAGAATGTATCGGCCTTGTGGAAGCTCAGCCACATTCCCCAGAGGAGTGGGAAGACAAGCAGCGTCGTGAAGAAGAACAGGAACGGCGCGACGAACATGAAGTTTCGCCATTGCGGCGCGTAGATATCGGCGCTCGGAATTTTGACGCCTGCTGCCGGCATCGCGGTCTGCGGCATCGTCAGCTGATCGGCCATATCAGGCCTCCCTCGCGTGCCAGGCGCGGCCGGTTTCGTCGAACAGATGCGATTTCTGGCCGTCGAAGGCGAGCCCGACCTTGTGGCCAACCGCGACGCGGCTGTTGCCGGCGTCGGAGCCGACGATTTGCTGACCGTCGCCCAGCCGGGCGTAGACCAACGTGCGTTCGCCGAGCCGCTCGAGCACTTCGACCACGCCGTCGGCATTGCCCTGTCCGGCGGCAACGATGGGAACATCTTCCGAACGGATGCCGAAAGTGTGCTTGCCATCGCTCAACTGGTTGGAGACAATCTCGGTCTGGACCGATGTGCCATCCGCAAACCTGGCCGCGGCATTCTCAGCCGACCTGTCGAGTGTCGCTTCAACAAAGTTCATCGCCGGTGCGCCGACGAAGCCGGCGACAAATTTGGTCGCGGGGCGTTCGTAGATCTCCATCGGAGTGCCGATCTGCTCGATCTTGCGGTTGTTCATGACAACGATGCGGTCGGCGAGCGTCATGGCCTCGACCTGATCGTGGGTGACGAAGATCATCGTCGAGTGCAGGCGCTGGTGAAGCTGGGCAAGTTCGAGACGGGTGCGGGTGCGCAGAGCCGCATCGAGATTGGAGAGCGGCTCGTCGAATAGGAAGGCCTTCGGTTCTTTGACGATCGCACGGCCGATGGCAACACGCTGGCGCTGGCCGCCCGAGAGCTGGCCAGGCTTGCGCTCGAGCAGGTGCGGCATTTCGAGGATGCGAGCGGCTTCGTTGATGCGGGCATCGATGACCTCGCGCGACATGCCGATGTTCTCAAGCCCGAAGGCCATGTTGTCGCGCACGGTCATATGCGGATAGAGCGCATAGGACTGAAAAACCATGGCAATGCCGCGCTTGCCCGGCGGCAGATGATCGATGCGTTCGTTGTTGATGGCGATCTCGCCGCTGTCGACGGTTTCGAGGCCAGCGATCATGCGCAGAAGCGTCGATTTCCCGCAGCCGGACGGTCCAAGAAACACGATGAATTCGCGTGCCTTGATGGATAGGGACAGATCCTCCAGCACCGCCATGGCACCGAAGTGCTTGTTCACATTCCTGATCTCGATATCGGCTGTCACGTCGACGTTCCTCCTCGGCGTATGCGCTTTTCGATGATCCGCCAGTCAGAGCTTCAGGCGGATCATCTGGTAGGAATAGGCCGGCAGCGACAGGCTCAGCTTGCCGCCGGCCACCGAGGCGCCGGCCCCTTTCCTGGGACCGACATTGCCGGGGTTCCCGGCCGAGTTGACGGCTTTCAGATCCGCGTGCGTCATCACCTGGTGATCGACGATGTCGGCCGCGCCGAAGCCGGTGATGTCGATCACGGTTTCGATTGCTTCGCTCGAATGGCGGTTGACGGCGAAGAATGTGAGGTGCCCGTTTTGCACGTCATGCACGCCGGCGACGTCGACATAGGAAACGTCGCCCGCGACCGTGGACTTGTAGGTCGGGCATTCCACCCTGAGGTCCAGCGCATTGCCGCGTCCGTAGATCGAGGCATAGAGATAGGGATAGTAGATCGTCTGGCGCCATGCCGGGCCATTGGGAACGGTCATGATCGGCGCGATGACGTTGACCAGTTGCGCCATGCACGCGATCTTGACCACGTCGGATCGACGGATGAAGGTGTTGAGGATCAGGCCGACCTGCAGCACGTCCTCGAAATTGTAGATGTCTTCGAGCAGTGGCGGGGCAAAGGGCCAGCCGTCATTGCCGCCGAGGACCTTCTTGTCCTGCTCTTTGGAATGGTACCAGACGTTCCATTCGTCGAACGAGATGTAGACCTGCTTGCTGGAGCGCTTCTTCGCCTTGATGTAGTCGATGACGCCGGCGACCGAGACGATGTAGTCGTCGAGTTTCTCGCTCATGGCGAGATAGTTTGGAGCGTCGTTGGCTTCGTTGTCGAAATACATGTGCAGCGAGATGTAGTCGACCTCGTTGTAGGTATGGTCGAGAACCGTCGCTTCCCATTCAGGGTAGGTCGGCATCTTGGCATTCGAAGAGCCACAGACCACCAGCTCGAGCGACTTGGAGAAGGCGCGCAAGGCCTTGGCCGTCTCGTGCGCCAGGCGGCCATACTCGTCCGCAGTCTTGTGGCCGATCTGCCAAGGACCGTCCATTTCATTGCCGAGGCACCAGAGCTTGACGTCGAAAGGTTCCTTGCGGCCGTTGGCGATACGCTTGTCGCTCCACTCACTGCCGCCGGGATGATTGGTGTATTCCAGAAAGTTGCGGGCTTCATCGAGGCCACGCGAGCCGAGGTTGACGGCTAGCATCATCTCGGTGTTGGCGGAGGCGCACCAGTCCGCAAATTCATGCAGGCCGACTTCGTTGCTTTCCGATGTGTGCCAGGCGAGGTCGAGGCGCACCGGGCGCTCTTCCTTGGGGCCGACGCCGTCTTCCCAATTGTAGGCGGAGACGAAATTGCCGCCGGGATAGCGAACGATCGGAACATTGAGTTCCCTGACCAGGTCGATGACGTCCTGACGCATGCCATTGGCATCTGCCGTCGGGTGGCCCGGCTCATAGATGCCGCTGTAGACCGCACGCCCGAGATGCTCGATAAACGATCCATAGAGCCTCGGATCAATTTTCGAGACAACATAGTGCGGATGCGCCGTGACGGCTGCTTTCATGCATTCCTCCCACAATATCACAAATGATGATTTAAATCACCTTGTTCGATATCAAAGGGAAGCAATACGCATTCGTCAAGTCAAAACGACCAAATGTCTGACAATTTGACGGCGGCATCGTCCATCAATAGACGCAATGGACTGAAATTGCTATATTATTTTCGAAGCCCGATTTGATGATATCAACCGGTTTTGATCCTGAGCACGATGTCCTGATCGTAGTTGCCGAATCCCTTGCCGAAAATATTGATCCCACCAGGGCACTTGGCGTCGTCCTTGACGCCGATACGGATGCGGATTGAATGATGGCCCTTGAGATCGAGGACAGCGAGGCTGGTTTCGGAAATCCTGACGCCGTCGACATAGGTGCCGTCCGTGGA
>SAQR01000049.1 GCA_004020365.1 Mesorhizobium sp. | reverse complement strand
GTCGGCAAGATTGCCGCCGCCGCTGCCCGCTTTGTAAATCTCGAGCTTCGACTTCAGACTGACGATTTTGCTGTCCATCGCTGGTTCCCTGCGCCTGCCTACCTCCCGCAAAACTGCCTTCTTTACGGGGCTCGGTCAATTCCTATTTTAGTGCTGGTCTCTTTTTGAGACCTATATAAGCACCCGCCGCTCCGGCGCAACGACAGGACTTCCCATGACCAAAACCCTTCTCGTCACCGGCGCCTCTGGCCAGCTTGGCCGCGGCGTCGTCAATCATCTGCTGGACACGCTCAAGGTTCCGCCCGCACGCATCATCGCCGCCAGCCGCAATCCGGAAAACCTCGCCGATTTGGCGATGCGCGGCGTTGCCATCAGGCAAGCCGATTTCGATGACACCACGTCACTTGTCGAAGCCTTCAAGGGCGCCGACAGGGTCCTGATCATCTCAACAGGCGAGCTCGATCTTCGGGGCAAGCGGCTCAAGCAGCATGAGAGTGCAGTCGCAGCCGCCAGGCAGGCCGGCGTTTCGCATCTGCTCTACACCTCGATGCCCAATCCTGAGCCGGGATCGCCGGTGCTGTTTGCCGGCGATCACTACGGTACCGAGCAGGCGATCAAGGCGAGCGGCATCCCCTACACGATCTTCCGCAACGGCTGGTATCAGGAAAACCTGTTCATGTCGCTGCCGCACGCCATTGCCTCGGGACACTGGTATACATCCGCAGCCGACGGCCGCATCGCCCATGGCGCTCGCGACGACATGGCCGCGGCGATCGCTGCCGGCCTTGCCTCGGGCGCCACCGAAAGCACGACATACACGCTGACCGGTCCGCAGGCCCATACCGTCGCCGAGATCGCAGCCCTGGTCACCGACGTCACCGGCAAGCCCATCGAGGTCATCCAGCTTTCGGACGAGGCGTTGACCGAGGGCCTGAAGGCTGCCGGTGTTCCCGAAGGTTTTGCCCCAATCGTCACTTCCTTCGACACCAACACGCGCTCCGGCCGCATCGGCATGGTGACCGACGCGATCGAGACACTGTCGGGCAGGAAGCCGCAATCGCTGAAGCAGTTTCTTGAAGCGAACAAGACAGCTCTGGCCGGCTGAAGTCAGAATAAAGATGAGAGTGCCGGACTTCCAAAGCCGGCGGGACAGCGCCCCCCTGCCGGACATCTCCCCTACTTGGGGGGAGATCGGCAACTTCGGCCTTACAGCCTTCCTGCGACGCTGAAGATTGGCGAAAGCCTCGGTAACGACCAATCTCCCCCTGTCGGAGGAGATGTCCGGCAGGACAGAGGGGGGCGCGAAGGATCGCAACGGAACGGCTCATTATTGCGCCGCTTTTAGATAGCCACCTGCGTTCCGATCTCAACCACACGTCCGGTCGGGATCTGGAAATACTCGGTCGCATCGGCTGCCGTGCGCGCCAAGCCGATGAACAGCTTGTCCTGCCACACCGGCATGCCGGAATTGGGTGACGCCTTGAGCGAGCGCCGCGACAGGAAGAACGACGTCGTCATGATGTCGAACTTCCAGCCCTGCTTGCGGCAGATCGCCAGCGCACGCGGAATATTGGGCTGTTCCATGTAGCCGAAGGTCAGTGTCACCCGCATGAACAGATCGTTGATCGTTTCCATCTTGACCCGCTCGCTGTCGGGCACCTTGGGCTGCTGCGCCGTCACCACCGAGAGGATGACGTTCTGTTCGTGCAGCACCTTGTAGTGCTTTAGGCTGTGCATCAGCGCGGTCGGCGCGCTGACCGGATCGCTGGTCAGGAACACCGCCGTGCCGGACACCAGCTGCGGTTTCTTCTTCAACAGATTGGCGGCAAGGAAATCGAGCGGAATCTCGTTCCTGCGCGTCTTGTCGAACAGATAGCGACTGCCGCGTATCCAGGTCCCCATGATCAACCCCATGATGCAGGCGACAGCGATTGAAACCCATCCGCCTTCCATGAATTTCACGATGTTTGCCAGGAAGAAACCGGTGTCGATCGTGCCAAACAGCAGTGCCAGCGCTGCAGCGAGCGCGGTCTGCCATTTCCATTGCCACCGCATCACCACGAACAGCAAAATCGTCGTCATCAGCATCTCGCCTGTCACCGAAATTCCATAGGCGGAAGCGAGCGAACTCGAGCTGCCAAAGCCGACGACCAGCAGCATCACGCCGAGCGCGAGAATGAGGTTCACGCGTGGCATGTAAATCTGACCGAGCTGCATCTCGGAAGTATGCTGAACTTCGATCCTGGGCAGAAGATTGAGCTGCACCGCTTGCCGGGTCAGCGAAAACGCCCCGGAGATAACGGCTTGACTGGCAATGACAGTCGCTGCTGTTGCGAGCCCGACCATCGGTATCAGTGCCCAATCCGGCAGCATCTGGAAGAACGGATTGTCGGGCACTCCGCCATGAGCAAGAACGAATGCGCCTTGCCCAAAATAGCTGAGCAGCAGGCAGGGAAAGACGATCCAGAACCAGGCCAGCACGATTGGACGGCGACCGAAATGTCCGAGATCGACGTAAAGCGCTTCGGCACCGGTAACCGCCAGAAAAACCGCGCCGACGGTGAGAAACGCGCCCGCTTTGGCTTCGGCAAGGTAGGCGACAGCATAATAGGGGTTGATTGCCAAAAGCACCGACGGATCGTCGCTGATGTGCACCAGTCCGGCAATGCCGATCGCCAGGAACCAGAGCCCCGTCACCGGCCCGAAAACGGAGGCCACTCTCCCGGTCCCGAAGCGCTGCACGGCGAACAAGACCGCGAGAATCACCAACGTGATGGGAACCACATATGGATCGAACGCCGGGGTCACGACGCTCAGCCCTTCCACCGCTGAAAGCACCGAAATGGCCGGCGTTATGATCGCGTCGCCGAAAAACAGTGCGGCTCCGCACAGACCGATGACAAGAATGATGCCGGAACCAGCCGGATAGGCTTTCCGGGCCAGCGCCATAAGCGACAGGGTACCGCCCTCACCCTTGTTATCCGCCCGAAGCACGAAGGCGACATACTTTATGGTCACGATAATCGTCAGTGCCCAGACGATCAGCGACAGAATGCCCAGAACGGCACTGCGCGGATCGGTGCCGGACGAAGCATGCAGTGCTTCGCGAAGCGCATAGATAGGGCTGGTGCCGATATCGCCATAGACCACGCCGAGGGCGCCCAGCATCAAGACCTTGGTGCTGTGCTTTTCGACCTCAGGATGGCTGGATTGTTCGACTGGTTCTGCCTCACTACCACTGTTGGTAAGGGCCATGGACGACACTCCGATAAGCGCGCGGTGCTCTACGCCTGCTGCGATGCGATATCAAGTGCCCCAACGTGATGGCTGCCATGTCCGCAAAGCGAGGCTTCCATCTCTACCACCCACAGGCCTTCAGAAACCGTTTGACGGTGCCGGCCATGCCATACTCCAACGCATCGGCTGTCAACCCATGTCCGATCGACACTTCGGCCAATGCCGGGATGCGCTTTGCCAATGCCGGCAGGTTGCTCACCACCAGATCGTGGCCGGCATTGACCTGAAGCCCGGCGGCAAGCGCGGCATCCGCGGTTTTTCCCAATCTTTCCAGCTCATTCGCCGCTTTTGCCGAATCAGAATGATAGCTGCCATATGGCCCCGTGTAGAGCTCGATCCGGTCGGCGCCAGTGTCGCGCGCGGCGTTGATGCCTGCCGGATCCGGGTCGGAAAACAACGACACGCGAAAGCCGCCTTTTTTCAGCCGTTTGACGATCGGTGTCAGGAACGCCGCCTCGGCGGCAAAGTTCCAGCCATGGTCGGAGGTAGCCTGGGCAGGGTCATCGGGCACCAGCGTCACCTGCTCCGGCTGGTGCTTTTCCACAAGCGCCAGGAAATCCTCGCTCGGATAGCCCTCGATGTTGAACTCTGCCTTGGGGAATTCGTCGTCGATCAGCGCCCTGATCTCCGGCAGGTCGGAATGCCTGGTGTGCCGCTCGTCGGGCCGCGGATGCACGGTCAGGCCATGCGCGCCCGCGGCCAGCGCCAGGCGGCCGAGCCCGATGAGGCTTGGCCACGGCAGGTCGCGCCGGTTGCGCAGCATGGCGATGGCATTGAGATTGACGGAGAGTTTTGCAGGCATGGCTTCTCGGGTCCGGATATAAAGGCGGCCATCTATACCGCCTTTGGCGGGAACAGACAGGGGGTTTCCGGTGTTCCAGAGGGAGGTATAATATCCAGCAAGAGGAAGACCCGTGAACTATCTTGAAGACGTGCCGGCGGTTCGCCGCATCGACACCGACCGCGACGACCTGTTCGCCATCGACGTCGTCGGCCATGTCACGGCTGCCGACGCGGAAAACCTGTTCGGATTGCTGGAGGCGGCCTACGCGCTGCACCCGAAAATCGATGTGCTGGTGCGCCTGATCGACCATGAAGGCGTCGATTGGGCCGATGTGTCGGACGAAACGCTTGAACAGGGCACGGCCCATGCCGTGGAGCATGTCGGCCGCTGCGCTGCGGTCGGCGAGCCGAACTGGGTACCCAGCGCGCAGAGCTTGCTGCCTGCTTCCTCATCCGTCGAGCTCAGGCATTTCGAGGCAAAGGACGAAGCATCCGCCTGGGCATGGCTCGACGCCAGACCGCTGGTCCCACGCTGAGGCAGGCCGACCCCTACCAGTCCCGGATTCCGAGTCCATGGGAGCAGCTCGACCGGCCTACCTGACGATCGTCAGCCGTTGCGCCGCGCGCGTGATTGCCGTGTAGAGCCAGCGCTGGCGGGTTTCCTTGAACGCCCAGCTTTCGTCAAAAAGCACGATCTCGTTCCACTGGGAGCCTTGCGCCTTGTGCACTGTCAGCGCGTAGCCATAGTCGAAATCGTCGAAGCGTTTTTTCTGCTGCCAGGGAATGTCGGCGTCCGGGTCCTCGAACGCCGCTTTGAGCAGCTTGATCTTGGCGACGCCGCGGTCCGGATCGTCCTCCTCCGGTGAGACCAGCAGATTGATGCCGGGTTTCACCGTCTCGCGCGACGAGGTCATCACCTTCCACAGCGAACCGTTGAGCAGTCCCTTGGCCGGGTCGTTGCGCAGGCAGACGAGCTTGTCGCCGGCCTGTGGATAGTCGGCATTGAACCCCTTCAGCTCGCGCAACCGCTGATTGTAGCGACGCCGCGTCCTGTTGGTGCCGACCAGCACCTGGTCCGCCTTCAGCACCAGTTCCTGGGTGACGTCTTCCTTGCCGATCACCTGCGCCGCGCCATAGTCGCCGCGCATGAACTCGCGCCCCTCGCGCACGTCGAGCGCCAGCCGGATGATCGGGTTGTCGCGCGCCTGCCGGTGGATCTCGGTGAGCAGAATATCCGGTTCATGCTCGGTGAAGAAGCCGCCGCCCGAGATCGGCGGCAACTGGCCGGGATCGCCGAGAACCAGGATCGGCGTGCCGAAACTCAAGAGGTCGCGGCCAAGCTGCTCGTCTACCATCGAACATTCGTCGATCACGACCAGCTTGGCCCGCGAGATCGGGCTTTGCCGGTTGAGCGAAAAGGTCGGCGACATCGAAGTCTTGCCGGTCACCTCGTCCGCCACCGTCTCCTCGCCCTTCGGCCGGTAGATCAGCGAATGGATGGTGCGGGCATTGATCGCGCCCTTGGAACGCAGCACCTGCGCCGCTTTGCCGGTGAAGGCGGCGAACTGCACCTGGCCGTCGACATGCTCGGCGAAATAGCGCGCCAGCGTCGTCTTGCCGGTGCCGGCATAGCCGAACAGCCGGAACAGCTGCGGCTTTCCGGTCTTGAGCCAGGTGGCGACCGCTTTCAGCGCATCGTCCTGTTGAGGAGAGAATTCCATCAGCGCGAGAGACCGGATTCGCGAGGGAAAGACAAGGCGACTACCGCCGATGATCATCGGCGGCGGCCAGCATCGCCTCCAATGATGCAATTTATCAGGCGGAGATCAGAACGTAAAGAGAACGAGCTTGGTTCGAGACGGTCTAGCCGGTCGGGCCGCCACGACCTTCGGTCGGACTGGCCACGACCTGGCCGGTCGGGCCGGGATCGTTCTCGAGCAGGATTGGCTTGCCGTGCGGCGTTGCATGCGCGGCGCGTTCCCAGGCGGCAGCGAGCGCATCGATTTCGCCCTTGCCGGCAACCCCTTTCGCCGACAGCAAATTCTCCAGCGCCGCCAGCCAGTGCTCGTAATAATCGTGGCCATCGCTTGCGGCACCAGGCTGCTTGACCTCGGCGGACAGGGCATCCGCCCATTCGCTCCAGGAGAACAGGCTGTTGTCGTGCAGCGCGACCGTCATGGCGAAGGCTTCCGCCTGCCACGGCTCGGCGAATACCGGCGCCTCGACGCCGGCCGGCAGCGTGGCGGTGGCTGACTTCGCCTCACGCCGGCTCAAAATAGCTCTCCCAGGCATCGATCGACACGGTCAGCGTCGGGTCGGCGCCCTCGCCCCAGATCTCCGCGCCGTCAAAAACCACCGTATAGACCCATTGCGGGTTTTCGCCTTGCCCATGCGCATTGGTGTCAGGGAAGACAAAACCGTCGCGCACCGCCTCGATCGTTCCCTGCTTGCCGCGTGCGTAGCGTGGCAGCCTTGTGTGGCCGGTCGGATGGAAATTCTTCGTGCGCACCAGATCGCCTGCCTTGAACCGCGCCGGCGTGGCGATCGGCCGGTCGCATGGGCCGCCCTTGGCCAACACATCAGGCACGTTTTCGGCCTTCAGCACCCGCTTTGGCATCGCGGCAGGGTCGACCGCCTTACCCGCGGCCAGATCGCGGTCGCTGACAAAACCATGTCGCTTCAGCAAGGTTTCGAGCGCCTTGATCCAGATCTCATAATAGCTCGAGCCATAATAGTCGGCGGGATGCAGCGATTCCCGCGCATGCCGGCTCTCGTCGATGGTCCAGGCGCCCATGGCGCCGGCGCACAAGGTCACGCCAAGCGCCCGCCTTTCCCAGTCGGCATGGAAACGTGGTTCGTCCTTTTCGGGCGCGACCGGCCCGAACCCCATCTCCCCGCCGAGATCCTGCGGCCCGTTCATGTCGGATCCCGCGCCAGTCCGGTGCCGATCATCGCGTCGCGCGTCACCAGATCCGCCAGCCGCTCCTCGTTCCAGCCGTCGGTGCCCTTCGGCCGCATCGGCACGACCAGGTAGCGCAGCTCGGCGGTCGAATCCCACACCCGGATTTTTGTTGTCTTTGGCAGCGTCAGCCCAAAATCCTCGAGCACGCCGCGCGGATCGATGACCGCACGCGAACGATAGGGCGGCGCCTTGTACCAGACCGGCGGCAGGCCGAGCACCGACCACGGGTAGCAGGAACACAGCGTGCAGACGACGAGGTTGTGCGTGTCCGCCGTGTTGAACACGGCCTGCATGTGCTCGCCCTGCCGGCCGGTGTAGCCGAGAGAGCCGATCGCCGCCGTCGCGTCGCGTTTCAGCAAAACGGCGAAGTCCGGCTCGACCCACGCCTTCGCCACCACCCTGGCGCCGTTGCGCGGGCCGATCTTTGTCTCATAGGTTTCGACGATCACGTCGATCGCGGCCGGATCGATCAGCCCTTTCTGGGTGAGGATCGTCTCCAGCGCGCGCACCCGGGCGGCAAAAGGATCAAGCTCGTTGTCGTGGTCGTGATCATGGTCGTGGGGCATGGCCACAAATTACGGCTGCAAGCGTTCCACCGCAAGCGCCGCGGCTTGGGCCAGCCCGTCGGCTTCTATTCGGCTGCCGCCTTCTGCGGCGCGCCCTGCAACGCTTCTCCGCCCTCGAACGGCGACGGCTGGTCGACGGCTTCGGCCGGTATCTGCTCGTCCCGGCGCTTCGACCACAGCCCGACAAGCCAGCCTGAAAAATGCTCCATGTAGACATAGATGACCGGCGTGACGAACAGCGTCAGCGCTTGCGAAGCGACGAGGCCGCCGACGACCGCCACGCCGAGCGGCTGGCGCAGTTCGGCGCTGGCGCCGGTGCCGAGCGCGATCGGGATCGTGCCCATAAGTGCCGCCAGCGTCGTCATCATGATCGGCCGGAAGCGCATCAGGCAGGCCTTGTGAATGGACTCGAGCGGCGACATCCCCTCGCGCCTGAGTTCGAGCGCGACGTCGATCATCATGATGCCGTTCTTCTTGACTATGCCGATCAGCATCAGGATACCGATGACCGCGATCACCGACAGGTCCATTCCCGCAAGCCGCAGTGCAAAAAGCGCGCCGAGCACCGCCGACGGCAGTCCGGTCAGGATGGTGAGCGGATGGATAAAACTCTCGTAGAGGATGCCGAGGACGATATAGATGGTGAGGATCGCGCCGGCGATCAGCAGGCCCTGGTTGACAAGCGAATCCTGGAAGATTTTCGCCGTGCCCGAAAAGGTGGTCGAGATCGTCGCCGGCATGCCGATCTTTTCCTTCAGCGCCTCGATGCGGCTCACGCTGTCGCCGAGCGCGACGCCCTGCGGCAGGTTGTAGGAGATGGTCACTGCCGGAAGCTGGCCGAGCTGATTGACGGTCAAGGCGCCGGCGGTCCGATCGACGCGGGCAAAGGCACCGAGCGGCACCAGGCTGCCGCTGGCCGTCCTCATCTTGATCGCCAGCATCCTTTCTGGCGACCACTCGATCCTCGGGTCGAGCTCCATGATCACCTCATAGCTGTCGGCCGAACCGAAGATGGTCGAGACCTGCTCTGTGCCAAAACCGCCATAGAGGCTGGAGCGCAACGTATCGGTATCAACGCCGAGCGTCGCCGCCTTGTCGCGGTCGACCACCAGCGACGCCTGCAGGGCGTTGTTCTGCAAGTCATTGGTGACGTCGGTGAAGGCGCTGCGGTCGGCGGCCATCGCATCGGTGAGCTTCTGCGCCCAAACGTCCGCCGCGCCGATGTCGAGGCCCTGCACGACGAGTTGATAGGCGCTGGCCGAAGCGCGCGCGCCGAGCCGCAGGTTCTGCACCGGCTGCATGAAGGTTTCGATGCCGGGGACATTGGCCAGCTGCCGCCGCAAATTCGAGAGCACCTTGTCGATATCGGGACGCTGGTCCTTGTCCTTCAATTGCACATAGAGCCGGCCCTGGTTGAGTGCGTTGTCTCCGCTGCCCACCGACCATCCGACATGCGAGACATAGGGTGAATGGGTAAAGACATCAGCCACTTGCCCCTGCAGCTTCACCATGGCGTCGAACGAGATGTCCTGGCGCGCCGTGGTCGTCACCGAAATCTGACCGATATCCTCCTGCGGAAAGAAGCCCTTCGGCGAGGTCTGGATCAGCCAGGCCGACAGTGCGGCCGTCCCAACGAAGACGAGAAAAACCAGGAAACTGTGCCGCAGGCAAAAGGTCAGCAGCCAGTCATAACCTCGCATGAAGAAATTATGCCTGTGACCTTCGCCCTGCGCTGCTTCGCGCTCGGTCTTCGACACCGACAAAAGGCGCGAGCACAGCATCGGCGTCAGCGTCAGCGACACGAACATCGAGGCTAGGATGGCGACCGTCACCACCACCGCGAATTCGTTGAAGATGCGCCCGATCACTCCGCCCATCAAAAGCACAGGGATGAACACAGCGACCAGCGAGATCGAGATTGAAATGATGGTGAAGCCGATTTCGCGGCTGCCCTTGAGCGCCGCTTCGAGGGCCGAGAGCCCCTCCTCCTCCATGTGGCGAAAAATGTTCTCCAGCATGACGATCGCATCATCGACGACAAGGCCGACCGCCAGTGTCAGACCCATCAGCGAGATATTGTCGATGGAAAAACCGAACAGGAACATGGCGCCGAGCGTGGCGATCAGCGAGATCGGCACCGCCACCGCCGGGATGATCGTCGCCGTTACCCGGCGCAGGAACAGGAAGATCACCATCACCACCAGCGCGATGGTGAGCAGCAATGTGAACTGCACGTCGTCGACCGCCTCGCGGATCGAAGTCGAGCGGTCGTTGAGCAACCGGATGCTGGCCGCCGCCGGCATCTGAACCTGGAAGGACGGCAGCATTGCCTTGACGCGGTCGACGACGTCGACGGTGTTGGCATCGGGCTGACGCTGCACCGCCATGATGATCGCGCGGGTGCCGTCGTACCAGCTTGCCGTCGTCGTGGTCTCGACCGAATCGATGACGCGGGTCACCTCGCCGAGCCGCACCGGACGGCCGTTCCTGGTGGCAATGATGATGTTGGAAAATCCCGCCGCGTTGTTCAGTTGCGTATTGGCGGTGATCGTCAGCTGCTGCTTGTCGTTCTGCAGCACGCCGAGCGGCGTGTTGCTGTTGGCCGAGGCGATCGCCGTCTGCAGCTGGTCGATCGAAATACCGCGTGCGGCGAGCGCCGTCGGATCGATCTGGACGCGCACCGCGTATTTCTGCTGGCCGAAGATCGAGACCTGCGCGACGCCTTCGATCGTCGACAGCGACGGCGAGATCACATTCTCGGCAAAGGCATCGAGATCGGTCAGCGGAACCGTGTCGCTGACCAGCGACATCAGCAGGATCGGCGCATCGGCCGGATTGACCTTGCGGTAGCTCGGCGGGCTGGTCATCTCGGACGGCAATTGCCGCTGCGTTCGCGCAATCGCCGCCTGCACGTCGGCGGCGGCCGCATCGATATCGCGATTGAGCACGAACTGGATGGCGATCGACGTCGAGCCGAGCGAGTTGGTGGTCGAGATCGAATCGATGCCGGCGATGGTGGTGAACTGCTTGATCAGCGGCGTTGCCACCGAGGTCGCCATGGTTTCCGGCGAGGCGCCGGGCAGCGAGGCCGAGACGTTGACCACCGGAAACTCGGCGCTCGGCAGAGCGGCCACCGGCAGGAACTTGTAAGCGAACAGCCCGCCCAGCACGAGCGCAAACGACATGAGCAGGGTGGCGACAGGCCTGCGGATGCAGAATTCGGAGATCATGGCCGCGTCCCGCCCGCCTTGCCAGCCTCGGCAACCCTGGGAGACGCCTGATCACCGCCCTCGCCTTCGCGGACCGGCGCGCCGTCCTTCAGCTTTGCCTGGCCCTCGACGACGACACGTTCGCCGCTTTTAAGCCCCTCGCCGATGGCGCTGTTGTCGCCTTCGGTCAGTGCGACCTGCACGGGCCGCACCTCCACCGTGTTGTCGGGCTTGATCACATAGACGAACGGCCCCTTCTGGCTAGGCTGCACCGCAACCGTGGGAACCGAGGTCATTTGCGGCATGACGCCGGCATCGAGCACGACATTGACATATTGGCCCGGCCACAGCGAAAGATCGGGGTTGGGCACGCTGGCCCGCGTTGCGATCGTGCCGGAGGCGGTATCGACGCTGGAATCGACGAAATCGAGGATCCCCTTGCCGATCGGTGTCGGGTCGCCGTCCCTGGTCAGCGTGACTGCGCCTTGCCTTGGCGCCGCCAGCGCCTTGTGCAAAAGGGCAAGATCGCTTTCCGGTAGATTGAAGTTCACCCGCAGCGGGTCCATCTGGGTGATGGTCACCAGCGGGGGCGACGTGCTGCTGCCGCTGTTGGTGGTGACGAGATCGCCGATCGCGACGCTGACCGCACCCAGCCTGCCGGAAATCGGCGCCGTGATCGTGGCATAGCTGAGCTGGACCTCGTCCGCGTCGATCGTCGCCCTGTCGGCATCGACCGTGGCCGCCGCGGATTTTTGCGCGGCGATCGCCTGGTCATAGGCTTGCTGCGTGCCGGCCTGCCTGGCGACAAGGGCCTTGGCCCGCTCAAGATCGGCCGTCGCACTGGCGAGCAGCGCCTGGTCCTTGGCGAGCGTCGCCTGGTCACGGGCCAATTGCGCCTTCAGCGCGCGATCGTCCAGCGAGAACAGAAGGTCGCCGGCCCTCACCATCTGCCCGTCCTTGACGGCGATCGATGTGATCTGGCTCGAGATCCGCGCATTCACGCTGACCACGGCCGGGGAGGATACAAAGCCGATGGCGTAGCGCCGGATCGGGAAGTCGGCCGTGGAAGCGGTGGCGGCAACAATGGCGGTAGCACGTGCGGCATTTGCGGCGGCCGCCGGTTTGTCAGGCGCCGCCTGACCTGCTGACAGCATCTGCCGGACCTTGTCCGTTGCCGCGGGGGAAAGATAGAGTCCAGCCGCGACAAGGCAGGTGACCGCCAGCATCGCCAGCACGATCTTTCCACGCATCGTCAAAGACCTTCCATCCGACACGCCGTGGTTCGGTGGTCACAGCTTGGTATAACTCGCAGCCTCGTGCCGCGGTTTCACCAAATAGATAGAGGGCGCAGAAGGCGATAAAGGGTCAAAACCCGGCATTACGAAGATTTAATGTACAGCGCACAATAAAGCGACAGTTACCGCAGCATCGGCCACAGCGTCGCTGCCAGCAGCACGCCCATGGCGATGTTGAACCATTTCAGCCGCACCGGATCAGACAGAAAACCGCGCAGCGCCGTGCCGAAACCTGCCCACACCGAAACGCTCGGCAGGTTGACGACGGTGAAGGCTATCGAAACCAGCGCCACCGTCAGAAACGGATGCTCCGGATTGGCATAGACGGCCATGGCGGTGATCGCCATCACCCACGCCTTGGGATTGACCCACTGGAACGCTGCCGCATCGACGAAGCGCATCGGTCGCGCCTTGGTCTCGCCCTTGCTGCTGAGCGAACGCGACATGGCGATCTTCCAGGCGAGATAGAGCAGATAGACGCCGCCGGCGATCTTCAATGCGGTGTGCAGAACCGGAAATGCGGTCAGCACCGCGCCAAGACCGAAGCCGACGGCAAGCAACAGCACGAGGAAGCCGATGCTGATGCCCAGCATGTGCGGAATGGTTTTGGCAAAACCAAAATTCACCCCGGAAGCCAGAAGCATGAAATTGTTCGGACCCGGCGTGATCGAAGTCACCGAGGCGTAGACCAGCAGGGCAAGGAATGCGTCGAAGGTCATGGCTTGCTTCCAGTCGACTCAATACGTTCCGGCACGACCCCGATTACATCCCTTGCGGGCCGCGATTCATCGCCGCCACGCCGGTCCGGCAGATCTCGACCAGGCCGAGCGGTTTCATGATGGCGATGAACTGATCGATCTTGGAGCCCTTGCCGGTGATCTCGAAGATGAAATGCTCGGTGTTGGCGTCGATGACGCTGGCGCGGAAGGCATCGGCCAGCCTCAGCGCCTCGACGCGGTCCTCGCCGGTGCCGGCCACTTTCACCAGCGCGAGTTCCCGCTCCAGCGGCCGTTCCTGGCCGAGCTCGTGCGAGCGCACGGTGAGATCGACGACACGGTGCACCGGCACGATGCGCTCGAGCTGGTGCTTAATCTGCTCCAGCACATGCGGCGTGCCGCGCGTCACGATGGTGATGCGCGACAGATGCTTCTCGTGCTCGGTTTCGGACACGGTCAGGCTCTCGATATTGTAGCCGCGTCCGGAAAACAGGCCGATGACCCGGGCAAGCACGCCCGGCTCATTGTCGACCAGCACGGACAGCGTGTGAGTCTCCGGCTTTTCAGTTTCCTTGGCGATGAAGTAGGCCGAGCCGGTCGGTTGAAGCTGTGCGTTCATGACATGAATCTCGATTTCAAACTTTTGAACTGTTTTTCTATTTTCACACGGCTTCTTCCGACAGCCCTGCCTCGGCTTGAGCGTTAGGCGTTACACCAGTTCCCTGCCCTTGGCGTCGATGGCGTTAGCCACCGCCTCGTCGGTTGCCTCGTCCGGCAGCAGCATCTCGTTATGCGCCTTGCCCGACGGGATCATCGGGAAGCAGTTGGTAAGTGTGGCGACCCGGCAGTCGAAGATCACTGGCTTCTTCACCGAGATCATCTCCCTGATGGCGTCGTCCAACTCGTCCGGCTTCTCGCAGCGGATGCCATGGCCGCCATAGGCTTCGGCAAGCTTGACGAAGTCCGGCATCGCCTCGGTGTAGGAATGCGACAGCCGGTTGCCGTGCAGAAGCTGCTGCCACTGCCGCACCATGCCCATGTACTGATTGTTGAGGATGAAGATCTTGATCGGCGCCTCGTGCTGCACCGCGGCGCTCATCTCCTGCATCGTCATCTGCACCGAGGCGTCGCCGGCAATGTCGATGACCAGCGCATCCGGGTGCGCAATCTGCACGCCGAGCGCCGCCGGCAGGCCGTAGCCCATCGTGCCGAGCCCGCCGGAGGTCATCCAGCGGTTCGGCTTCTCGAAATGATAGTGCTGCGCCGCCCACATCTGGTGCTGGCCGACCTCGGTGGTGATGTAGGTGTCCATGTCCTTGGTCAGCGCATAGAGCCGCTGGACGGCATATTGCGGCATGATCACATCGTGGTTCATCTTGTAGGCAAGCGAATCCCGAGCGCGCCATTTCGCGATCTGCTCCCACCATGGGTGCAACGCCTTCTTGTCGACCCTGGCGGTCGCCCGCCACAGCCGCACCAGATCCTCCAGCACCCGGCCGACATCGCCAATAATGGGCACATCGGTGTGGACGTTCTTGTTGATCGACGACGGATCGATGTCGATATGGATTTTTTTCGAATTCGGCGAGAACGCGGTGAGCCGGCCGGTGATGCGGTCGTCGAAGCGCGCGCCAATGCAGACCATGACGTCGCAATCATGCATCGCCATGTTGGCTTCATAGGTGCCGTGCATGCCGAGCATGCCCATCCAGTTCTTGCCCGATGCCGGATAGGCGCCAAGCCCCATCAGCGTCGAGGTGATCGGAAAGCCGGTCAGGTCGACCAGTTCGCGCAGCAAATGACTGGCTTCCGGGCCGGAATTGATGACACCGCCGCCGGTATAGAGGATCGGCCTTTTGGCGTTGGCCATCAGCTCGACCGCCGCCTTGATCTTGTCCAGGTCGCCCTGGACCTTAGGCTGATAGCTCGTGCGCGGCGCCGTCTGCGGCGGCACATAGGTGCCCTTGGCGAACTGCACGTCCTTCGGGATATCGACGACGACCGGTCCGGGGCGTCCTGTCGTCGCGACGTGAAAGGCCTCATGGATGATCGCCGCGAGCTCGCTGACATCCTTCACCAGCCAATTGTGCTTGGTGCAGGGCCGCGTGATGCCGATCGTGTCGCACTCCTGGAACGCATCCGAGCCGATCAGCGAGGTCGGCACCTGACCGGTCAGGCAGACCAGCGGGATCGAATCCATCAGCGCATCCTGCAGCGGCGTGACCGCGTTGGTGGCGCCTGGCCCCGATGTCACCAGCATGACGCCGGCCTTGCCGGTCGAGCGCGCATAGCCCTCCGCCGCATGACCGGCGCCTTGCTCGTGACGGACGAGGATGTGCTCGACCTCTTCCTGTTGGAAGATTTCATCATAGATCGGGAGAACCGCGCCGCCCGGATAGCCGAAAACATGCTTGACGCCGTTGTCCTTCAACGCCTGCACCACCATTTCGGCACCGGTCATTTCGCGCCGCTCGTTCTGTCCACTGCTCATCGATCTGGTCCCGTACTGTCCGCCATCGGGCGATTGCTGGTCGTTTAATCGTGTTTCGGGCAATAAAAAAGGCCCCCGAGGGAGCCTGTGTCTGCGCATGGGAGGTTTTCGCCCGGCGGTTACACCGCCTTGCCCACACGCTTTCCTACTACGAGAATGAGTGCCGTTTTCATGGTGGCGGACAATAGAATTGGTTTTGCGCCGCTGTCAACGGCGAATATGAAAGACGCCAGACGGTTCGGGCCGGTTGACGGGGTCAGGCAGCCCGGTGGCACCCCATTCGTCGAACCACCGTTCCGTACGACCACGGGCAGGATCAGTGCCCGCGATCATCCCGATAAGCCATTGAAACCGCGCCAAACTATTTGACGACGTGACGCGGCGCACAGTTTGCCGCGATACTTCGGTCGACCGGCCTGGGAGGGTCCGGCAAGCCGCGATGACGACCAGCACTTCACGGGAGGAATTTGATGCTCGACAAGGCCCCAGCCAAGAAACTATCCGACGTGCTCGACCAATTCAGCGCAGCGCTCGCCGCCGGCGACGTCGACGAAGCGGTCGGGTGCTTTCAGGAAGACTGCTACTGGCGCGACCTGGTGACCTTCACCTGGAATATCAAGACCATGGAGGGTCGCGACCAGGTGCGCGATATGCTGATAAGCCAGTTGGCGAAGACAAAGCCATCGAACTGGGCGCTTGCGAAAGGCGAAGACGCCACCGAGAGCGACGGGCTGCTCGAGGGTTGGATCAGTTTCGAGACGGAGGTTGCGCGCGGCTTCGGCCATATCAGGCTGAAGAACGGCAAGATCTGGACGCTGCTCACCACCATGGTCGAGCTGAAGGGCCATGAGGAACCCGCCGGCTTCGCCCGGCCGATGGGTGCCAAGCACGGTCACGGCAAAAACCGGCCGACCTGGAAGGAGGAGCGCGAGAAGGAGGCGACCGAACTCGGCTTTGTCAGTCAGCCCAACACGCTGATCATCGGCGGCGGCCAGGGCGGCATCGCGCTCGGTGCCCGGCTGAGGCAGCTCGGCGTGCCGACCATAATTGTCGAGAAGAACGAGCGTGCCGGCGATTCGTGGCGCAAGCGCTACAAGTCGCTCTGCCTGCACGATCCGGTCTGGTACGACCATCTGCCCTATATCGACTTTCCTCGGAACTGGCCGGTCTTCTCGCCCAAGGACAAGATCGGCGACTGGCTGGAAATGTACACCAAGGTCATGGAGCTGAACTATTGGTCCTCCACTGAGGCCAAGAGCGCCACCTATGACGATCAGAAGAAGGAATGGACGGTCGTCGTCCGTCGCGATGGCAAGGATATCACGCTGAAGCCGAAGCAGCTGGTGCTGGCCACCGGCATGTCGGGCCGGCCCAACGTCCCGCAGTTCAAAGGCATGGAGAATTTCAAGGGCGATCAGCACCACTCCTCGAAACATCCCGGTCCAGACAGCTGCGTCGGCAAGAAAGTCGTCGTCATCGGGTCGAACAATTCCGCGCATGATATCTGCGCCGCACTCTGGGAAGCCGGCGTCGACGTCACCATGGTGCAGCGATCGACCACGCACATCGTCAAATCCGACACGCTGATGGATATCGGGCTCGGAGCCCTCTATTCGGAGCAGGCCGTGCAGAACGGCATGACTACGGCCAAGGCCGATCTCATCTTCGCCTCGCTGCCCTACAAGATCCTGCACGAATTCCAGATCCCGCTCTACGAGAAGATGAAGGAGCGTGATGCCGACTTCTACGAGGGACTGGAAAGAGCCGGCTTCATGCTCGACTGGGGCGACGACGGCTCCGGCCTATTCATGAAATATCTCAGGCGCGGTTCCGGCTACTATATCGATATCGGCGCCTCCCAGTTGATCATCGACGGCGCCATCAAGCTGAACAGCGGCGTCGACGTGACCGAGATCAAGGAACATTCGGTCCTGCTCAGCGACGGCACCGAGCTGCCGGCCGATGTCGTCGTCTATGCCACCGGCTACGGTTCGATGAACGGCTGGGCGGCGGAGCTGATCTCGAAAGAGGTCGCCGACAAAGTCGGAAAATGCTGGGGACTCGGCTCGAACACTACCAAGGATCCCGGTCCCTGGGAGGGCGAGCAGCGCAACATGTGGAAGCCGACGCAACAGGAAGCGCTATGGTTCCACGGCGGCAATCTGCACCAGTCACGCCACTATTCGCAGTTCCTGTCGCTGCAGTTGAAAGCACGGCATGAGGGCATCGCAACGCCGGTCTACGGGCTGCAGCAGGTGCATCACGCGGGATAGAAATTCGGGCTGCACCGGCACTGGCCGATGCCGGTCGGTTCAATTTTCGCGACCGGCTTAATGGTCCCTACACCATCCGACCTCACCCCACCTTAACCCCGCCGGCGTAAGGTCGATCGCTCTTGGGAAAATGGGAAGGGAAATGGGAAACAGCCTGTCCATGTTCGTCGACCGCGACATCTCGGTTGGAGAGCCGACATTGCAGGAGCGCCGCAAGGCGGAGCAGAGCGACAAGCGCGTTCTGGGCAATGTCGTCCAGTGCGACGGCGCGCGCGCCACCATCAGCGCCCATGCCGCCGATATCGTAGGCACGGTCACCGGCCATTGGAGCGTCGGCAAGATGATCTCCATCAACCTTGGCAACACGCGTACCGTCGGGCTGGTCTACGCGGTCGGCAAGGCGGATCGCGCCTGGCACGATGAGGGCCAAAACCCGATCGAGGTCAGTATCGAGCTCATCGGCGAGGTGCGCGACGGCGCCGAGCCCGGCGCCAAACCGATTTTCGACCGCGGTATCACAGCGTATCCGCATATCGGCGCCATCGCCCACCGCATCCGCAGCCGCGACCTGCAGGCAGTCTATGACCTCGCCGGACGTCACTCGATCACCATCGGCACGCTGTCACAGGATGAGGCGATCGACGCCAACATCGCTATCGACGACACGCTGGCGCGCCATTTCGCCATTGTCGGCACCACCGGCGTCGGCAAATCCACCGCCGTCTCGCTGCTTTTGCGCAAGTCGCTCGCCGCACGGCCCGACCTGCGCGTTCTCATCCTTGATCCGCACAACGAGTTCGCCGCGTCCTTGCCGGAGCACTGCGTCAGGGTCGATTCGACGACGCTGGACCTGCCCTTCTGGATTTTCAAGCTCGAGGAGTTTGCCGAAGTGCTGTTTCGCGGTCGCGAGACCGTGCCGGAAGAGGTGGACGCCTTGCGCGATCTCATTCCCGCGGCCAAAAACCTTTATCGCAACCCGAGTTCGGGCACTTATCTCAGGCGCGGCAGCGATGCGCTGACCGCGGACACGCCGGTGCCCTATCGCATTGTCGATCTCATCAAGCAGATCGATGAGCGCATGGGACTTCTGGAAAGCAAGAACGACCGTCCCACCCTCAAATCGCTGAAGACGCGCATCGAATCGGCAGCCTCGGATCCGCGCTACCGCTTCATGTTCAACTCGCGGCTGATCGAGGACACCATCCACGAGACGATCGGCAACATTTTCCGCGTGCCGCATCACGGCCGCCCGGTGACCTGCTTCGAGATGGCAGGCATGCCTTCGGAAGTGGTCAATTCCGTCTGCTCGGTGCTGGCGCGGCTGGCCTTCGACCTGGCGCTGTGGAGCGAGGGCCGGCTGCGGCTGCTCTTGCTGTGCGAGGAAGCGCACCGCTACATGCCGGCCGATCCGCGCCTTGGTTTCGCGCCGACCCGGCACGCGCTGTCGCGCATCGCCAAGGAAGGCCGCAAATATGGTTGTTATCTTGGCATCGTCACCCAGCGCCCGGGCGAACTCGACCCCACCATCCTGTCACAGTGCTCGACCTTTTTTGCCATGCGGCTCGCCAACGAGCAGGACCAGGCGATCATCCGCTCGGCGATCGCCGATTCCTCGGCCTCAACACTGGCATTCCTGTCTTCGATGGGCCAGCGCGAAGCCATCGCCTTTGGTGAAGGCGTGGCGACGACCATGCGATTGAAATTCGAAAAACTGTCCGAGGGTCTGATCCCGGGTACCGCCAAGCGCGAGCAAACCTTGCCGTCCGAGGCTGGCAATGATGTCGATCTGGTGGCGATCGTCGAAAGGCTGCGCAACGTGCCAAAACCGCAGCAGGCGATGGCCTTCGCCGAAGTCGTGGATTCGAGCCGGCAGGCCGGCGATCCCGACTATCGCAAGCCGCCCGTCCCGCGCGTCCAACCCGACGACGATTTCGACATGCGCTATGGCCTCAGGCCGACAACCTTCGGCCTGCGCCCGCAGAACGATTGATGCGGCCAGTCCAAAAACGAGCGAAAGGGCTCGGAAGCCGGCGCCAGCCGTCTAAAGACGTTCTTCGAAAAATTCCGGTGTAATGTTCCGGCCGCGATAGAAAATGCCCAAAATCAGCACCCGCTCGCCGTCAACGGCGAAAGCGATGCTGACGGTGCGGCGGTAGCCAACAATGCGCAGACCAGGCATGAAATCCAGCCGCTCGGTGCCCCGATGCGGGAATGTCGAGAGCCCGAGGCAATGGTCGCGGACACCGGCAACGAAATTCCAGGCGATGGTGGGCGAGGCTCGTTCCGCGATATCGTCATAGAGCCCTTGTAGCTCTGCCTCCGCATTGGGATGAAAGACGACCTGATAGTCCATCCCCTATTTGGCTTTAGCCAGGTTCGCGCGGTGACGCGCTTCCAATCGGGAAAAGACCGTGTCGGCCGGGATACCCTTCGTCCGATCCTGCTGGAGCTCGGCCAAGCGGGAAGGTATCTCCTCGCGGAGCCACTTCTCGCGCTCCGCCTCGAAATCCTCGAGCATGCGCAGGCCCGCACGCACAACCTCGCTGGCATTGTTGTAGCGGCCGGATTCGAGCTGCTTCCTGATGAAGTTCTCGTAGTGATCATTCAGAGCATAATTTGGCATGGTGGCCTCCTATCGAGATAATAGGTTTGACAGCACGATTAGCAATAGATGTCAACTATTGACAATACGCGAGATTCGCTAGAGGCGTCTAAAGAATTGGGATTTCAGGCGCAGACGCGGTTGCGGCCTTGCCTCTTGGCTTCATACAGCTGGCGGTCGGCGCGGCGATAGAATTCTTCGGCGGTTTCCTTGCGATCCCAGATGGCAAGACCGACGCTTGTGGTGATCTTCAGCCGGACATTGCCCGATAGTATCGACATATTGGCGATCGCCTTGCGGATGCGCTCGGCGAACTTGGACAGCAGTTCGGCATCCATGTTGGGCGTAACCACTGCGAACTCCTCACCGCCCAGGCGCGCCACCACGTCGTGATAACGCGTCATGTCCTTGAGACAATTGGCGACCGCCCGCAACACCTCGTCGCCGACGTCATGACCGTGGGTGTCGTTGACCTGCTTGAAATGGTCGAGATCAAGGATCATGAGCCCGACCGGCTTGTCGATGCGACGGAATTCCTCGAGATATTCCTTCAGTGCATCGTCGAAATAGCGCCGGTTCTGCATACCGGTCAGGCCGTCGGTCAGCGCCGCATGCTCCAGCGTTTCCGAACGGGCGCTGAGCGAAACCGTCATGGCGCGCAGCTTGCCTTCTTCCGTCGCCTGCTTGCGAATCAGCGGGTAGATGAAGAAAATCCCGAAGAACAGGGCAGTCGCCAAAAGCACGCCGGTCCCAAACAACAGCTTGTTGAGATAAATGGTCTCCTCAATCCCGGCGGGCGTAGTGATCTCCGCCGCGAGCGCCTGCAGAAGCCTATAGGCGTGAAGCGTCACCAGGCCGGCGGCCAGGATCACGAAGATGAAGACGAAAAAGGCTGATTCCGCCTTGTGAAAACGCATCTGCTCCCCGTTGCAAAACCCAAAAGACGTTATGGCATCGACGGCCTTACGGAGGGTTAATTAGGACAACTTCAACGGGAAGTCTTCCCTTAAAGTCAACTTTTCAGGTTGCACTGGAAAGGGTATCCAAGATCGTGGATTCCACACGATCACCAGGGCGCAATCTCAGCCATTCCGGACCCAACTGATGCCTGAACCAGGTCGCCTGGCGCTTGGCATATTGTCGCGTCGCTATCTTGGCGCGCTCGATCGCTTCGGGAAAACTCAGCTCGCCGGCCATTGCGGCGTGGAGTTCGCGAACGCCGATCGCTTTCATCGCCGGCAAGTCGGAATCTAGGCCAAGCTCGGTCAGCCGCCTGACCTCGTCGAGAGCGCCCTTCTCCAGCATGCGGTCGAACCGCCCCTCGATCCGCTTCACCAACTCCGCTCGGTCGGGCTCGATCACAAAGAAGCGCGTGCTGGCCCTGTCGATCAGTGGACGGCCTCGCGCCGCCTGCCATTCCAGGATGGAACGGCCCGATGCGTCGAGCACCTCCAGAGCCCGCGCAATGCGCTGGCCGTCGGTCGGCTTCAGCATCATGCCGGCTGCGGAATCCTCGCGCAGCAGGATGCGATGCAGCTTGGCTGCGCCCTGCTCCTGGAGTTCGTAGCGCCAGCGATCACGGATCGACTGCGGAATGTCGGGCATTTCCGAAATGCCTTCCGCAAGCGCGCGGAAATAAAGCCCGGTACCGCCGACGAAAATCACCGGCCGTTCGACGAACGTGCCGACCGGCCGTTCGAAGAACGTGCCGCCGTCGATGAGCTTCATCACGTCGCGCAGCCAGGCGCCGGTGGAATAGGCGGTGGAGGGATGGACATGCCCGTAGAGGAAATGCGGGAGGCGAGCGACTTCGGCAGCAGTCGGCCGCGCCGTCAGCACGTCGAGCACCGAATAGACTTGCATGGAATCGGTGTTGACGATGACCCCGCCGTTGCGCTCGGCGAGGTCGAGCGCAAGGGCGGACTTGCCGCTGGCGGTCGGCCCGGCTATCAGGATCGCGTTCTTAACGCGGCCCTCGCCCGCCTGCCCGCCGGAATTTTTTATGCCGCTGATCGCCACGCTTGTATCCCATCCCGCCGGCCGCGCATTGTCGCCGGCGCTTGCGAATATGGCGTCGCGGTCGGTCGGCGCAAGCACTGTTCGCTGGCTGGCCGAAGGCGTCGCCTGCGAATTCGCTCTGCCCGGGACGGCCGAGGCCGCTGAAACGACCGCCAGCCTGCGCGCCGTGCTTGCACCTGAACCGGTCGATGTGATCGTTCAGCGACTCGAGGGAAGGCGGAAGAAAATCCTTATCGCCGATATGGATTCGACTGTTATCGATCAGGAGTGCATCGACGAGCTCGCCGACGAGATCGGCGTCAAGGATTACGTCGCCGCCATCACGGCGCGATCGATGAATGGCGAAATCGCTTTCGAGCCGGCCTTGCGCGAGCGGGTGGCGCTGCTGAAAGGCCTCGACACTGCCGTGGTCGACCGCGTCATCACCAACCGCCTGACGCTGGCTTCCGGTGGCCGCGCGCTTGTCCAGACCATGCGGGCCAACGGCGCATGGACTGCACTCGTGTCGGGTGGCTTCAACGTCTTCACCTCACGCATCGCCGCCATGCTCGGCTTTCAGGAGAACCGCGCCAACCGCCTGATCGAGCAAGATGGCCGCTTTACCGGGCTGGTCGCCGAGCCGATCCTGGGGCGTGCCGCCAAGGCCGATGCGCTGCTCGAGATTTCGGCGCGCCTCAGGCTGACGACCGCCGACGCCATTGCTGTCGGCGATGGCGCCAACGACCTCGACATGATCCGCCTTGCCGGCACCGGTGTGGCGCTACATGCCAAGCAGGTCGTGGCGGCGGAGGCGAAATTCCGTATCGACCATGGCGACCTGACCGCGCTTCTCTATCTGCAGGGCTACCGGCGGGAGGAGTTTGTAGAGTGACGCCGATCCGCACCGAACGGCTGATCCTGCGCAACTGGGAGGATCGCGACCGCGACCTCTTCTACCGCATCAACTCCGACGAGCGCGTCATGGAATTCTTTCCGTTTCGCCGCGACCGCGCTGCCGCGGACGCCAAGATGGACGAGTTCCGCGCCTGGATTGCCGAGGATGGCTACGGTTTCGCTGCCGCCGAGATTATTGAAACGCGCCAATGCATCGGCTTCGTCGGCCTTCTCGACACCGATTATTTGCCGTTCCTGCCCGCCGGCACCGTCGAGATCGGCTGGCGTCTGGCGCCCGAATTCTGGGGCCATGGCTATGTCACCGAGGCGGCCGGAGCCTGGCTCGCCTATGGCTTCGAAACGCTTGGCCTCGACGAAATCGTGTCCTTCGCCGTCAGGGATAACAGCCGGTCCACCGCCGTCATGGAACGCCTGGGCATGACCGCCGACCCGGCCAGGAATTTCGACCATCCCGGCATTCCGGACAGCCACGCCAGGCTCAAGCGCCATGTGTTCTACAGGCTGACAGCCAAGGATTGGCAAACAAGAAAAAAGGCGGCTCGCTAGCCGCCCTTTCCCTTAACATCAAAGTGCTGCAGACCTTACGGACTCAGTCCATCCGAATCGTCACAAACCGCAATTCGCCGCTCTTCGACGCCAGCATCAGCAGCGCATTCTTGCGTCCCTGCTCCTTCAAAGCAGCAATCCGGTCCATGACATCCTTGGGCGTGGCGACCGATTCCTGCGCGATCTCGGTGATCACCTCGCCGGCCTGGATGCCGCGTTCGGCAGCGGCCGAATCCTTGGCCACTTCGGTGATGACGACGCCGGAGACTTCGGCGGCAATGCCGAATTTCGTCCGCGTCTCGTCGTTGAGCTCGCCAACGGTCATGCCGAGCACGGAAGCCGTCGAGACGGCAGGCGCCTCGTCTCCGGTGTCCTTGTCGGTATTGCCGTTCTCGGCGCTGGCAAGCTTTTCGCCATCTTCGAGCCGGCCAAGCGTCACCTTCACGGTCTGCTCGACGCCCTTGCGCACGATGACCACGTCGACAGCCTTGCCGACCGTGCTCTCGGCGACGACGCGCGGCAGGTCGCGCATTTCATTGACGTCCCTGCCGTCGAACTTGATGATGACGTCGCCCGCCAGGATGGTGCCGTTGTCGACAGGTCCGCCCTTGATGACGCCGGCGACCAGCGCGCCCTTGGCGGTCGCCATGCCGAGGCTTTCGGCAATGTCGTCCGTCACCGGCTGGATGCGCACGCCGAGCCAGCCGCGCCGCGTCTCGCCGAACTGGCGGAGTTGGTCGACGACGCCCAACGCCAGCTGCGAAGGAATCGAAAAGCCGATGCCGATCGAGCCGCCGGACGGCGAGATGATCGCCGTGTTGATGCCGATCACCTCGCCGGCGCTGTTGAACAGAGGCCCGCCGGAATTGCCGCGGTTGATCGCGGCATCGGTCTGGATGAAATCGTCATAGGGGCCGGAATTGATGTCGCGGTTGCGGGCCGAGACGATGCCGACCGTCACGGTGCCGCCGAGGCCGAACGGATTGCCGATCGCCATGACCCAGTCACCAACGCGCATCTTGCTGGAATCGCCGAATTTCACTGCCGTCAGCTTGTGCCCTTTCGGATCGACCTTCAGCACCGCCACGTCGGTCTTGGTGTCGGTGCCGACCAGCGTCGCCTTCAGCGTCACGCCGTCGGAGAAATTCACCTCGATGTCGTCGGCATCGGCGATCACGTGGTTATTCGTCACCACGATGCCTTGCTCGGCGTCGACCACGAAGCCTGAGCCCAGCGACTGCACCTTTTGCGAGGGGTTGCCCTGTTCGCCGGGACGGTTCTTGAAGAAATCGTCGAAGAAGTCCTGGAAGGGCGAGCCCTCCGGAAGCTGCGGCATCGGCACCGCGCCCGGGCCTTCCGTGCCCTTCACCCTCTGTGAGGTCGATATATTGACCACGGCGCCGAGCAAGCCCTGCGCAAGATCGGCGACCGAAGCCGGGCCGTCGTCGGCGGCCGCGGGCGTCACCAGCGACGGGACGGTAGCGGCGCCGATAAGAAGTGCTGCAGCACCCGCGGTGAACGTCCGCCTCGCCGCGCGCAAAAAGCTGTTGGATGTCATCGAGAAGTCTCCCGGTGTCTCTGAGAAGAAAAGCGCTCGCCGAAAACGCTGCATCGAGCCATGTTGGCAAGAAATACGGCACGTTTGCGGCTATGGCTATCGGCGGAGGATAAATCCTCCGTTATCCCGAAATCATCGTCATCCACCACGCACCAGCCAGACGAGGCCGACACCAACGCCGATTGCAATCAGCCCGGCGATCCGCAGCGTATTCTCCGGCATCAACAGAACTTCACCGGCAAGTTTTTTGGCCAGACCGGGAAAGCCGCCATAGACCAGGCCCTCGACGACGAGAACCAGGCCTATTGCCGCCAGAAAGTCCTGCACCGGCCGTTACTGGCCGGCGCCTGGCTGCGCTGTCGGTGCAGCGGGTGCACGGGGCACCGCTGCACCAGGCGCTGCTGGTGCAGCCGGCGCTGCCGTCGCGTCCGCGCCGGCGGGATTGCGGAAGAAACGGAAGAAATCCGAATTCGGCGACAGCACCATCGTCGTCCCGGTATTGTCCAGTGCCGTGCCGTAGGCATTCATCGACCGGTAAAAGTCGAAGAACGCCGGATCGCGCTGGTAAGCATTCGCGAAAGTGGCGCTGCGTTGAGCTTCGCCCTCACCGCGCAGGATTTCAGACTCCCTGCGTGCCTCGGCGACGATCTCCACCACTTCGCGGTCGGCGCGCGCCCTGATGCGCTGCGCCGCCTCGTTGCCGCGCGCCCGCAGTCGCTCGGCTTCGGCCAGACGCTCAGCCTTCATGCGGTCATATGTCTGTTGCGAGACTTCCGCCGTCAAATCTGTCCGGCGAATGCGGACATCCTCGATCTGCAGGCCGAGCGACGTGGCGTCAGGTCTCAACTGATCGCGCACTTCGCGCATCATCACGGCTCGCTCCTCCGAGAGCGCCGCCTCGAAGTCGCGCAAACCATAAACACGGCGCAAGGCGGCGTCGAGACGCGTCCTCAAGCGTGCCTCGGCCAGTTCGATCTGGCCGGACACAGCGGAGCGGAACACGCGCGGATCCGAGATCCGATAGGCGATGAAGGCGTCGACCTCATAGAACTTGCCGCCCGAAACCTGGACGCGGATGTTGTCGAGGTCGAAGCGCAGCACCCTGTTTTCGATCAACTGCACGCTGTCGGCATCGAAGAAGGCGAACGGCGCCTTGAAATAGATGCCCGGCTGGCTCTTGACGTCGACGATCTCGCCGAACCTGAGCACCAGTGCCTGCTGGCGCGCATTAACAACGAAAACCGACGAATAGAGCAGGAACAGGACGACCGCGGCGATGACGGCGATGATGGGAAGACGGTTGGCCATCACTGGTTTCCTCCCAGCACCGGCGCCGGCGCCTTCTGCTGCAATGCCGGCAGCGGCAGATAGGGGACGACCCCTGGCCCGCTGCCTTGCTCGATAATGACCTTGCTGGAATCCCTCAGAACCCTCTCCATGGTTTCGAGATAAAGCCGCTGGCGCGTCACATCCGGCGCCTTGGCGTATTCGTCATAGATCGAGATAAAGCGCTGCGCCTCGCCTTCGGCCTCCTGCACGACCCGGTTCTTGTAGCCCGCCGCCTCCTCGCGGATCTGTGCGGCCTCGCCTCGCGCCTGGCCGAGCTTCTGGTTGGAATACTGGTTGGCCTGCTCCACGAACTTGTCCTCGTCCTGTTCTGCGCGCTGCACCTCATCGAAGGCATCGGCCACTTCGCGCGGCGGCGCGGCATCCTCGATCGAGATCGCGTTGACGTTCAGGCCGGCCTTATAGCCGTCCAGCGTCGTCTGGATGATTTCGCGCACGGACGCCGCAATGCCCTCGCGATCGTCGCGGAAGATGTCCTGCGCCGGCCGCCGGCCGACCGCTTCGCGCATGGCGCTTTCGGCGACCTGGCGCAGCATGCCGTCGGGATCGGACACGTCGAACAGATAGGCTCTTGGATCAGAGACCTGATAGGCCACCGAGAACTGCACGTTGACGATGTTCTGGTCGCCCGAAAGCATCAGACCTGAGCCGTTGCCGGAGGCCGTGCCGCCGCCGATGTTGACGAGTTGTTCGGCGATGTTGGCCGTCTCGACCGTCTCGATGGGCCACCAATGGAAATGCAGGCCCGGCTGGGAGAGCTCCGCCTTTGGCACGCCGAATCTGAGTTCGACCGCAACCTCGTCGGGCTGCACGGTATAGACCGCCTTGAACGCCCACAGCGCTACAAGCGCTGCCGCGATCAATCCGAACACGGCTGGGCTGGCGCCACCGCCACCCGGCAAGGCACGCCGCAACCTGTCCTGGCCGCGCCGGATGATGTCTTCGAGATCGGGAGGCGAGCCCTGCGGACCGCTAGGCCCCTTTGGTCCCTGCCCCCAGGGTCCTGGATTGTTGCCGCCGCCCCACGGGCCGCCGCCGCCGCTTTTGTCGTTCCAGGGCATAAAAGTCCTTTCGCTCCCTCATGCGCCGGCCTGACGACGCAAAATCCGGTGTTGTTCTTCTATAGGGATGCGACGGCGCGCTTTCAACGCGATCGGTCGTCGTCACCGCCCGTTTTGGACCGTCGCGACCCTTTACCGTCTCTCAATGCACGTCGCGGCGTCGCTCGTAAACCGAATAGCGTGTCGCATGACTATCCTTTTCACCGGCCGGAACGTCTTGCGAGTGAACAATGCGCCACAAATCCGAGTCGATCGGCGGAAAATGCGCGTCGCCGTCGACCGCGGCAAGGACATGGGTGACATGCAAGCGGTCGGCCAGCGGCAGCGCCTGGGCATAGATCTCGCCGCCGCCGATGATACAGATTTCGTCGGCGCCGGCCATGCAGCGTCCGCGCGCCTTGGCCAGGCTGATCGCCTCGTCGAGCGAATGCACGGTTTCAACGCCCGCGGCGCGCCAAGCCGTGTCGCGGGTCACCACGATATTGAGCCTGCCAGGCAGAGGCCGGCCGATGCCTTCATAGGTCTTGCGACCCATGATGACAGGTTTGCCCATCGTGTCGGCCTTGAACCGCTTGAGATCGCTGGAAAGCCGCCACGGCAAACCGCCATCGCGCCCGATCACCCCATTTTCGGCGATGGCGACATAGATCGCGACATCCATCAGCCGCCGCTCCCGCCATCGCCCGAAGGTGCCAGCAGCAATATGTCGATGTCGTGCTCAGGGTGAAAATTCTCTGCCGTCATCTCGAAACGCGTCGGCCCGACTTTCCTGACGTTTTCGCCACAGAACGAGACCAGGTTCTTCGGATCGCCCTTGTCGACGGTCAGCTTGAACTTGCCGATCGAGCCCGTCGCCCAGTTGCCGCCAGTGGTCAGGACATAGGCGATGCGGTTTTCGAAATATCTTGGAGTGTCGTCGGGATTGCTCTTCGCCGCCTTGCGAATCGCATTCTCGAACGCGCCGTCCATGCAGTAACGAGCCTTGTAGGCGGCGTACTGGCCCTGGAACTGGCCGTCATAGAAGAAGCTGACCGAGGAGGTGCCGCCGACGCTGGGCTTGTAGCGATGGGCGACGCGGACTGCCTTGTTGGCTGGAAAAGTCGTGCGCCACCAATAGGTCGAGCGCAATTGCCAGAACGGTACATAGACTGACTTCATGCCTGAACCGTCGTCGGCGGTGTCCTCGATGATGAGGCCGCGGTCGACCCAGTCGTCGGCAACCGCTTGCGGCAGCTTCGCCAATGCCGCCCTGGCCGCATCGCCGAACGGGTAGAACGGCACGTTCTGCGACTTGAGATTGGCACTGATGTCGATGCCGAGCGCAAACGCCTTCTGCTCGAGCTGCGGCTTTGCCGCCACGCCGTCGATCGTCACCTCGAAGCCGAGGAAATTGTCGCTCTGGCCGTCGGGAATTGCCGGCATCTCGTTCGGATCGCCTTCGATGTCAGGCATCGGAAAGGCGACGATCGCGTCGACATTCTTGTCGGTGTTGTTGCGGAAGACATAGTCGACCGTCACCTTTTCCGGCGAGATGTAGAGGTCCTCGCTCTCCATGGCGACCGCGTCGCTGCGCGACAGGATCAGGCCGCCTGTTCCCAATTCGGCGATCGAATCATTGGCGAACACGGGCGTGGCCGAAAGCGCCAGCGCGGCGGTCAGGACATAACGGAACATGGAAGCTCCCTTGGCGAGATGCCGATGTGACTCTATCGCATCGGCCCGAAAATCGGAATCGATTTTCGGAAAGCACGATGCGAGGATTTAAGGTGCTAGAGCGTACTTTGTGCGTCCAAGTGGACGCACGTCGCTCTAGCCGTTTCAATGTGGAGTTTCAAAGCCCTGCCCATCTGTCGGGCCAGTGTGGACAACGACGTTCCGATCGGGCAGGAGTTCGCCCATGCGCAAGCTTCTCGTCATCGGCATCGGCGCCGGCAATCCCGACCACATGACCGTGCAGGCCGTCGACGGCTTGAACCGCGCCGACGTGCTGTTCATTCCCGACAAGGGCGCCAAGAAGAGCGATCTTGCAGAACTGCGCCGGCAGATCTGCGACCGGTTCGTCACCAATCCAAACTCGCGCCGGGTCGAATTCGACGTGCCGGTGCGGGCCGAGCCGGCGCCCTCGTATCGCTCGACCGTCGATGACTGGCACGAGGCGATCGCCGCGATCTATGAAAGCCTGATCCGCGACGAGCTTTCGCAAGATGGCTGCGGCGCGTTCCTGATCTGGGGCGATCCCTCGCTCTACGACAGCGCGCTACGCATCCTGGAGCGGGTGCGCATGCGAGGCAATGTCGCGTTCGAGCTCGAGGTGATCCCCGGCATCACCGCCGTCCAGGCGCTCGCCGCCAGCCACAAGATGGCGCTGAACCGCATCGGCGATGCGGTTCAGATCACCACCGGCCGCCGGCTCACCGAAGAAGGCTTGCCCGACAATGCCGGCAGCACCGTCGTCATGCTGGACGGCAAATGCGCCTTCAACACGCTGGACGACAACGACCTCCTCATCAACTGGGGCGCTTATCTCGGCACGCCCGACGAGATCCTCATTTCCGGCCGCCTTGGCGACGTCGCCGACGAGATCGTCAGGACCCGCGACGAGGCGCGCCGGAAAAAAGGCTGGATCATGGACATCTATCTGCTGCGCAAGCCGGGCGAGCCGGAGGAGTAGGCTCCGCCCACCCGACCTCAGCCGGCATCGATCTCCGCCTGTAAGGCTTCCAGATGCGCCGCCGCCGCGGAAGCGGCGGCCCGTTCGATGGCGCGAAAGCGGCTGACCACCGCAAGCCCCGCCGGAGTCAACTGGGCGCCCCCGCCCTTTTTCCCGCCGGTCTGCGCCGCGACCAGCGGCTTGCCGAACACCCGGTTCATGTCCTCGACCAGATCCCAGGCGTGTTTGTACGACATTTCCATGCCGCGCGCCGCCGCCGAGATCGAGCCGAAGGCGGCGATCTGCTCAAGAAGCTCGATCTTGCCCGGCCCGATGCGCCCTTCTGGATCGAGGTTTATCCGCAAGCTCAGCGACGGCATTTGCTCCTCCGCAGTCCCGCCATCCATTCTAGATGCTCTCCGGCGCTACCGCTATTCCAAAATGATATAGCGACAATCATCCGCCGTCATCCATCTGCCTCGACTGGCAGGCCGGCGCTCATATTCGCCGGGTCGAAGCTAACCGTCTTGACCACCGCGTAGACCTCTCGACCGAGCTGAAGTTTCAGCATCTGTCGCGATTGCTCGGTGATCCGGGCAAGAACGGTTGCGCCATGGCAGTCGATGCCGATCTCGACCGCAGGACCCTCGCCAGGCGCTATCGTCACGATCTTGCCCGGCAGGATGTTGAGCGCGCTGAGACCGGTCGGCTGTTCGGTGGCGATCATCACGTCGCGGGCACGGATGCGAATGCGCATCGGCGCACCGACCGGCACTACCATAAGCGGCACGCGGATCTCGCCCGCCACCGAGCCGAGCACGGTCATGCCAAAGACATCGTCGTGGCGCAGCACTGCAGTATCCAGCACCGCGCCGCCCTCGCCGCGCTCCTCCGCCGGCAACAGGTCGAGCCGCTGCATGATCGCCCCGGTCGGGCCGCAAGCAGCGACTTTGCCCTGTGCCAGCACAACGACGTCGCTTGCCAGTCGCGCGACCTCTGAGACCGAATGGCTGACATAGACGATCGGGATTTTCGTCTCGTCGCGCAGCCGCTCGATGTAAGGCAGGATTTCTGCCTTGCGGGCCTCGTCGAGCGAAGCCAGCGGCTCGTCCATCAACAACAATTTCGGGCTGGCGAGCAGCGCCCGGCCGATCGCCACGCGCTGTTTCTCGCCGCCGGAAAGCTTTGCCGGCCGGCGGTCGAGCAAAGCACCGATGCCGAGCAGGTCGACCACCGCATTGATGTCCGCATAGCGTTCGGCCGTCGGCGTGAACCAGCGACCATAACGCAGATTGCTGGCCACGCTCATATGCGGAAACAACCGCGCGTCTTGGAACACGATGCCGATGCGGCGCTTGTGCATCGGCACGAACCGACCCGCATCGGTATCGACCAGCACGCGGCCGTCGGCCTCGATCCGCCCCTTGTCCGGCCGGATCAGGCCGGCAATCATGTTGATCAGCGTCGTCTTGCCGGAGCCCGAGGGCCCGAACAGCGCGGTCAGCCGCCCGGCGCTCTCGAAGCGGGCGTCGACCTCGAAGTCGCCAAGCCGATGGCTGATGTCGACCACGACCGTCATTCGATATCCATCCGCCTGCCGACGCGCCGCGCCAGCACCTCCGATGCGACAAGTGCTGCCATCGAAATGACGATCGAGATAAGCGTCAGCCTGAGCGCGCCGGCATCGCCGCCCGGCACCTGCGTGAACGTGTAGATCGCCGATGGCAGCGTCTGCGTCTGGTTGGGGATGTTGGAAACGAATGTGATCGTTGCGCCGAATTCGCCCATCGCCTTGGCGAAAGACAGGATAGCGCCGGTAATCAGGCCAGGCAGGATCAGCGGCAGCGTGATCGTGCCGAACACCCACAGCGGATTGGCACCAAGCGTTCCGGCCGCCGCCTCGAACCTGCGGTCGACCGCCTCGATCGACAGCCGGATCGCTCGCACCATCAGGGGAAAGCCCATGACTGCGCAGGCCAATGCGGCACCCGTCCAGCGAAAGGAGAAGACAATGCCGAAATGCTCGGCCAGAAACGCCCCGATCGGGCCGCGCCTGCCGAAGGAGAGCAGCAGCAGGTAGCCGATAACCACCGGCGGCAGGATCAACGGCAGATGCACCAGCCCGTTGAGCAGCGTCTTGCCCCAGAATTGGCGTCGGGCAAGCACAAGCGCAATCAATATGCCGGGCGGCAGGCTGGCGATCATTGCCACCGTCGCCACCTTGATCGACAGCCGGACCGCATTCCATTCGTCGGGGGTGAGGTCCAGCAACCAATTCATCGTCTGGCGTGCCTCAGTTGCTCGGCGTGAGGACCGTAAAGCCGTGCGCCTTGAAGAGCTCGCCTGCCTTGGCCGATTGCAGGCATTTCAGGAATGCCGGCGCATTTTTGTCCTTCGAATCCGTCATCTGGGCAACCGGGTAGACGATCGGCGGGTGCGAATCCTGCGGGAAGGTGCCGATCACTTTCACGCCGGGCTCGGCATGCGCGTCGGTGGCGTAGACGATGCCGAGCGCTGCCTCGCCGGTTGCGACCAGCTTGAGCGCTGCGCGCACGTTCTCGGCCTGTGCCAACCTGCCTTCGACCGAGGACCAGACGCCGAGCGATTCAAGTGCGGCCTTGCCATATTTGCCGGCCGGCACCGCCTTGAAGTCGCCCATGGCAAGCCTGCCATCGCCGATCAGCCCGGCAAGATCAAAACCCTTTTCGATCCTGGTTTCGATCGACGAATCTTCCGGCGCCACCAGCACGATCTGGTTGCCGAGCAACTTCACTTCGGTATCCGGCCGGGTCAGCTTCTTGCCGGACAGATATTTCATCCAGTCGAGATCGGCCGAGATGAAGACATCGGCTGGCGCGCCGCCCTCGATCTGCTTGGCCAATGCGGAGCTTGCCGCATAGGAAATGGTCGCCGCCTCGCCGACATCGGCCGCGCAGGCGGTGTTCACGGCATCCAGTGCGTTCTTCATGCTTGCGGCGGCAAAGACGATCAGCCTGTCATCCGCATAGGCAACCGGCATGGCGGCGATCAATATCGTAAGACCGCCAATGGCGGCCGCCTTCAATCCGAAACTTTTGCGCACCAGCATGAAACTCTCCTGGGGCTTGAAATCCGATCGGCGGGACCCTGCCAGTCGATATATCCGCCTGAATATAACAAGGGAAGGCTTTTTGCCTGGCTCAGCCCAATAGCCCGCCGACGGCATTGCATGGCACCGCCACCGCTCGCGGGCGGACGACGCAGCACCGGCGAGCAATTTGAGACACGATGAAGCAAAAAGCCCGATGTCGCGGCTCAAACCGCGATGGGCGCCTTGATCGTCGCATCGGCGAGATAGTTTTCCAGCCGGAAATCTTCGAAGCGGAAGGCAAAAAGGTCCTTCACCTCCGGATTGATCCATAGCGTCGGCAGCGCCTTGGGCGTGCGCCGCAACTGTTCGCGCGCCTGCTCGAAATGGTTTGCATAGAGATGCGCATCGCCCAGCGTGTGGACGAACTCGCCGGGCTTCAGCCCCGTCACCCGCGCCACCATCAGGGTGAGCAGCGCATAGGAAGCGATGTTGAACGGCACGCCGAGAAAGATATCGGCGGAACGCTGGTAGAGCTGGCAGGAGAGCCTGCCTTCCGAGACATAGAACTGGAACAGACAATGACAGGGTGGCAGCGCCATGGCTTCCACTTCGGCCGGGTTCCACGCCGAAACGATCAGCCGTCGGGAATTAGGATTCTTGCGTATCTCCTGCAAGAGATTGGCAATCTGGTCGATGGCGCCGCCATGGCCGTCCGGCCAGGAGCGCCATTGCTTGCCATAGACCGGGCCGAGGTCGCCATTCTCGTCGGCCCATTCGTCCCAGATCGAGACGCCGTGGTCGTTGAGATATTTGATATTGGTGTCGCCGGCCAAAAACCACAGAAGTTCATGCACGATCGACTTCAAATGAAGCTTCTTGGTGGTGGTGACCGGAAAGCCGCGCGCGAGGTCGAAACGCATCTGGTAGCCGAACACCGAGCGCGTTCCGGTGCCGGTGCGGTCACCGCGATCGGCGCCATTTTCCAGCACGTGCTTCAAGAGGTCGAGATATTGGCGCATCGGCTTCTGCTCGATTCGGTAGCTTCGGGTTACCGGCAATCATAACCGACTGGCTGCCGGCCGAACATGTCAAAGTGCAGAATGTCCGAGCAAGCGACTGCATAATGGCCGGCGCGGAAATCGCGCCAGCATTTGCCTGATGCAGGATGCCTGATGATGCAGGATGATCCTCAGAGGCTGGCGAGCTTGCCCAGATCCTTGGCGACCAGATAATAAAAGGTCACGCGGCTCTTGGTGTTGTCGGCCTCCATCGCCTTGCAGGTCTTTTCGATGGCTGCGTCCGCCTTGCTGCCGTCGGCGATGCCGAGCTTTTTGGCGATCCAGCTGGCCTTGACGCGATCGAGTTCGTCGGGATCCGTGCAGGACACCAGCGACGAATCCCGATTCCTGAGCGCAATGCCCAAATGCTTCACGATCTTGGCGACCGCGTCGGCATCGGCCGCGGCGTCGTACTTCTTCACGTCTGCGAGATAATCGGCCATCAAATTTCCCCTCGTCGGCGCCACGGGATCCGGTCGATGAGGGTTGTGGCGCGCTGCCGCAAAATGTGCGCTAAGTCGGTAACTCCTCACCGCCGCAAGCTTGGGTTGAGACCATTGACAAGTCAAGTCTTTCGCGAGGCTGTTGACACAGCGGACAAAGCATCATTGAGGCCTTTCATTTTCCACGATCGATCCCTATATCTGTTTCGTCGGCTCGACCGACTATGGCGATAAACAGGCGATGAAATAAGCCGTTCGGACCCGGGGGCGGTACCCGGCGCCTCCACCAAAAACCGCTACGAGGAGCGGCTTTTGCTGGGGGCGAAATAGGATCGACGAAGGTGTAAAGATCGTACTTTTGCCCGGCATTGTACCACCGTTATCGGGCTAAACTTATAGTTGCCAACGACAACTATGCGGAAGCACGTCTCGCCGCGTAAGCGGTGCGATAGCTTCAATTCAAGCCCTAGTGGTTCGCACTTCTAGGCGGGGTTCGGAGGTACCTGGCAACAGAAACCTCCACTTCTCCCGCTTCCATTCTCCCCTCGATCCCCATCTCCCCTCGATAGTGTGACGGCAGCAGGCTTTCTTGCCGCGCCCAGACGTGAAAAAGGCCGGGACTGACCCGGCCTTTTTATGCTCTCGCTGGAAAGCATCTATTCTGCCGGCGCTTCGACAACCTGCCGCCCGCGGCCGAGCGTCACCTTGGCCAGCGTGAAGGAGATCACCGCGCAAAGCATGATGCCGGCCACCATAGGCAGCGGCGTGCCGTCGAAGAACACCCCGGCGATGCCCATGGCGACCGCGCCGATGGCGAAGTGCAGGGTGCCCATCAGCGCCGAGGCGGTGCCGGCGATCGCGCCATGCTCCTCCATGGCCAGCACCGAAGTCGCCGGGATCACCAGGCCGAGAAACCCGTAGCCGACGAACAGCAGCGCCGCCATGACGTCGAGCCGATCGACGCCGGACGCCATCACTGCGAACAGCACCATCATCGTCGTCGCATAGCCGACCACTGCGACCCGCACCACCGGCCTCAGCCCGAACCTTTCGGACAGCATCCCCGTCAGTTGCGACATGCCGATGAAGGCGACCGCGTTGATCGAGAAGAACACGCTGTAGACCGACGGCGACAGCCCGTAGTGATTTATCAGGATGAAGGAGGAGCTCGACAGATAGACGAAAAAGCTCGCTAGCCCGAAGCCGCCGATGGCCGCCAGGCCAAGGAAGTTGCGGTCGCCGATCAGGAAGCGATAGGCCGACAGCGCGGTGCCGAACGAACTGCCTGCACGCGCCTCGACCGGCCGCGTCTCCTTGAGCGAGGTCGCCAGCAGGATTGTGGCGAGCACCGCCCCACCCGTCACCGTCCAGAACACGGCACGCCAGCCGAAATTCTCGATAATGACGCTGCCGGTCAGCGGCGCCAGGATCGGCGACACCGAAAACACCAACATCAAGAGCGACATCAGCTTGGCAGCTTCGGTGCCGGTGTGCAGGTCACGCACGATGGCGCGCGGCACCGCCATGCCTGCGCTGGCGCCGAGCCCTTGCAGGAAACGGAAGGCGATCAGCCACTCGATCGAGGGCGCCAGCGCCGAGCCGATGCCGCCGACCATGAACAGGGCGAGGCCGCCATAGAGCGGCAGCTTGCGCCCGACCATGTCGGAGATCGGTCCGACGACAATCTGGCCGAACCCCATGGACAGAAAGAAGATCAGCAAGCTCATCTGCACGGCAGCGGTGCTGGCCTGCAGATCGGCGCCGATCGAAGGCAACGCCGGAAGATACATGTCGATGGCGAACGGGCCGATGGCGGTCAACAGACCGAGCACGACCGCGATGCGGAGGAATTGGGGATTCATGATGGCGGGCTTCTCTCAAATCTGGTTTGCCGCCGACCGGCGGGTAATCCTAGGGCGTTCCATCCCATGAAATTCCGACTTCCTGCGGGGAAAATCCTTTAAGGTAGTCCACAAATTTAGACACTCTTGTCTAATTCGTCAATCACCTCTATATAGTTTTCATGAAGCATGACGTTTCTCCTGACACCATCCCGCCACGCGGCCACGAGGCCAAGCGCGTCTCCATCATGGACGCGGCTCGCGAGGTGTTCTGCCGCGAAAGCTTCGCCGGCGCCAATATCGACATGATTGCCGCCGAGGCCGGGGTTTCGCGCCAGACGATCTACAATCACCATGGCGACAAGGAAAAACTCTTCGTCGCCATCGTCCGCGACCTCACCGAGCGCTGCAATGCCGGCATTTTCGCCACCATTTCCACCTTTCCCGACCAGCCGAAGGATCTCGAGGCCGATCTGGTCGCCTTCGCCGTGCGCATGAACCGCAACTGTATCTGCAGCCGCGACGGAAAATTCCTGCGCAAGCTGATCCAGTCCGAGGGCGAACGCTATCCCGAGCTGTTTGCCGAATGGCGCGAACAGGGACCGGGCAGGACATGGCCGGCGATCGCCGCCCGTTTCGCCCGCCTCGCCCATGCCGGTTTCCTCGACATCGAGGATCCCGATGTCGCGGCACGCCAGTTCCAGGCCCTTGCCAATGCCGAATTGCAGACGACCTTCATGCTCGGCGGCACGCCGACCGATGATGAAGTGCTGCAATCCGCGACACATGGCGTGCGCACCTTCCTGCGCGCCTTCGCCAGGCGGCAGCCAGCGGCGGATGCGCAAAAGCACAGCGCGCTCGCTGGCGCCTGAGCGATCAAATCTGAGGCATGCCCTCTCGCATCTGTGCTGCCGGCATCTATATCCGGTTTACGCCGCGCTCAAGCTTGATTACAGCTATGCGGGACGATTCAACGGAACCCGACAGCGACATGGCCGACGACCACATTCGCTACGATATTCTGGCCCAGGAGGCATTGCGCGGCGTCATGCGCAAGGTCCTGGCCGAAGTCGCGCGCACCGGCCTCCCCGGCAACCATCATTTCTTCATCACTTTCCTGACCGGTGCCCCCGGCGTGCGCGTGTCTTCCCGCTTGCGCGAGCGCTATCCCGAACAGATGACCATCGTCATCCAGTTCCAGTATTGGGACCTGAAGGTGACCGACACCGGCTTCGAAGTCGGGCTGTCTTTCTCCGACGTGCCGGAAAAGCTGGAAATCCCGTTCTCGGCCGTGCGAGGCTTTTACGATCCGTCCGTCAATTTCGAGCTCGAGTTCGACGTGAAGACGGAAACCTCGGCAGAAGCGGAATTGGCCGGAAAACCCGCTTCCGAACCGCTGGCCGTGGTCGCCGAGAAAAAGCCTGAGAAGAAAAAGGCCGCTGAGGCCGAAAAGAAGCCTGCCGCAGCCGACGCCGCCGCCAAGGGTGCCGAAGTGGTGTCGCTCGACGCCTTCCGCAAGAAGTGATCCGACGGGCCGCGCGACATGGCCGACATCGTCAACCTCCGCCAGGCCCGCAAGCAGAAGGCACGAGCCGAGCAACAGCGCCTGGCCGAACAGAACCGGGCGCTGCACGGCCGCTCCAGGGCCGACCGGGAGCGTGACCGTTCGATCGCCGACAAGGCAGAAAAATTTGTCGCCGGCCATCGCCGCGAAGTTTTGGGCGATCCGGATTCCCCGGATTTCAACCCGAAAAATGCGACGGGGTTTTCGGACAAGTCCGATGCTTGAAGTGAAATGAGTCAGGTCCGGTGAGCCCGGTCGAGAAACGCTCGGTGACCATTCGCGGCCATCGCACCAGCTATTCGCTCGAAAAGCCGTTTTTCGACGATCTCGTCGCCATCGCCGCCGCACGCAAACTGACTCTCGCCGCCCTCGTCGCCGAAATCGACGAGGCCCGGCCGCGCGAGGCCAACCTGTCCTCGGCGCTCAGGCTCTACGTCCTGGATTGGGCGAAGCGAGGGATGAAGCCGGTCTAGCCCGGATATCTCACACCAGGTGGAGCTATCCGCCGCCCAGCGACTTCAGCAGATTGTCGATCGCCGAAGGTTCAAGCGTGGGTTTTGGCGCGGATTCCGATGGCCCCGGGTTGTCATTGGCCGGCGGCTGACGCATGCGCTCGAATTTCTGCGCCTGCTCAGCGGCGGCCCTGCGCTCGGCGTCGAGCTTTGCCTTTTGTTCCGCAGCGATCCGCGCCGCCTCTTCCGTCCGCCTCGCCTCTTCCCGCTGTTCTTCGGCCTTCACTGCCTCGTCCACCGCTTGTTGCACCGCCCTGGCTCTCGCTTCGGCATCCGCCTTAGCCTTGGCCTCGGCATCCGCCTTGGCCTTCGCCTCCGCTTCGGCCCTTGCCTCCGCTTCAGCTCGAGCCTTTGCCTCGGCTTCGGCTTTCGCCCTGGCATCTGCCTCAGCTTTCAGCCGCGCCGCCTCCTGCTGCTTGCGCAATTCTTCGGCTGCCCTGACGCGCTCGGCTTGCAGGGCCGCGTAGTAGCGCACCTCGCGCCGCAACCGCTGTTTCTCAAGCAGCGCCGCCTGCATCGCCTCCACCCGCTGCTGCTCCTTTTCCAGTGCGCGCTGGGTCAGGAACTGCGCCAGCGGCTCACTGTCGAATTGCCGCTTGGCGGCGCCGAACGGCCCGTCGACGCTGAAATTCACGGTCGGATCGGAGCCGACCAGCGCGTCGTCGCCGGGCCGATAGATGATCGAACCACTGGCAGCGACCGTGCTGGCCTTCAGGTCCGCGGTGATGTCGGCCGACAGCGTCGCCGCCGGATTTTCAAGATTGACCGGCGGTGCCCTTAGCGTGCCGCCGGCGATCGTGAAGGCGATGTCGGCATCCCCAGCCGGAAAACTGCCGTCCGCGGCGATCTGCGGCGCGAAGCGGGCGGTCTTGGCCGCGTCGATATCGCGCCCAATGGCGTCGGCCTTGGCGATGAAGGCGCCTAAGGCGTCGGGATTGACGCCGGCAATGGCCAGGCCTTTCAGCGCCGCCGTGCCGGAACCGGACAGCGCCGCAACCATCGCATCGACCGATTTGCCGCTGGTCGAAAGCGCCGCCGAGAAATCGCCGCTTCCGCTGAGGCCAGTCTCTGGCAGCACGGTGGCCAGATCGGCGCCGGCAAGTTTCAGCTGGCCGGAGAAAAGTCCAGTGCCGTCATTGTTCTTCAACTCGAACAGCCCGGAAAGCGCGCCGCCGGCGAACTTTGCCTTGAGGTCCGAAACGCGGATGCCTTCCTGGTCGAGCTTCAGCGACAGCGCCGCGTCATAGGCCGCGGCCAGCGGGCCGGCAACCAGCGACGCCGTGGTCAGGTCAAGTTCGGCGGTGAACGGCAGGCTGGGCTTCTGGCTGAACGGGGCAGTCGGCCAAGTCCTGCCTGCGCCCAGAAAGGCCTGGTCGCCAAACACTGCCACCGCCATCGGGTCGAGATCCAACTCGTCGAGCGCCAGCGCGCCGGCAAGGTGCGGCAGCCCGTCCTTGACGTCGACATTGAGGTCACCGGAAACTGCCGATTCGTTGATGGCGCCGCTGAGGCCGAACAGCACCAGACGGCGGTTGCCGAACTCGGCGTCGGCCGCAAGCCACGTCGACATGCCTGTCCCCAGGCCGGGCAGGCCGATGCCTGTCGTCATCAGCCACGGCTCGATGTCGGCGGCTTCCAGAGTAACCTTGCCCTTGGCTGTGGCGCCTTGTGGCCTACTGGCGATCGTCCCGTCGAAACCGGCCCTGAAGTCGTCGCCGGTCAGGTTGAAGCTCGTCGCCATGCCGCCGCCAAGCGTGCCTTTCGCCGAAACATCGGTGGACGCCTCGCCAACCATGCCGAGCGGCAGCGCCGGCAGGCCGTAAAGCGCCAGAAGCGCGGTGGCGTCGGTATTCCTGGCGTTGAAGGTCACCGACACCGGCGCCTCCAGAAGCCGATCGGCCAGTCCTTTGCCGGACAGCGATGCTGAAAACGCCGAGCCGCCTGCCCTGCCCTGCGCGCTGACCGCCAGTCCCGTAGTGCCGTCGCCATTGGCGGCGGCACTCGTCACCAGATCGATACGCGCATTCTGCAACAGCTCGGGATAGGCGGCCACACGCCCCGCCAGCCCCTTCAGCACGGCATTGTCGGGATAGTGTTTTGCCGCGACATCGACCAACGGCCTGAGATCGACGGCGACCACCGAGGCATCGAGCTTGCCGGTCGGGCTCGCTGGGAAATCCTTGATCCGGCCGGTGGCGCTGATCGAGGCGCCGGCAAGCCCGCCAACCAACAGCCGGTCGATTTCGAGCAGACCGTCGCGCAGCCTGAGCGCCGTATCGATCGTATCGGCGGTCAGTCCGCCGGCGCTGACCGGCCCGGCCTTGATCTGGAAATCGAGGTCGCGGTCGGAAAAACGGTTGGCGCCCTTGTCGCTGATGAAGATCGAGGCGAAGGCGGCGAGCCCGTCGACGTCGAGCTCGCCGCCGTCGAGACGCATCAGCACCGACGGCCTTGCGTCTTCGCCCTGGCTGGAATCGATGCGGCCGGAAAATTTCGCCTTGCCGAGTACGAGCTCGAGGTCGCTGAAGGCCTGTCGGTTCCCGGTCAGGTCGACCTTGGCCTTGAAGCCGGCGGCCGGAAGCCGGCGGATCGCCTCGTCGACATCCTTCGACAGCCAGGCGGCGAAGCCGGAAGGCTGCCCCACGGCCAGAAGCAGCGAACCGCTGAAGCCGAACTGATCCTCGAGACTGAGCATGCCGTTTGCTTCCAGCCTGGCCCGGCCCGGGAGCGTCGCGCCCAGCGACTTCACCGACCAGCCGGCTTCGGCCGGCTCGGCGGAAAGGCGCACGTCACGAAACGTCGTGTCGCCGGCCACTACCGCCGGCAGCTTCACCTCGACCGTGCCCGGTATGGTCGGCTTTGGCAGGGCGAGCAGCGCCTGCTCCAGCGCCGCGACGCGCTCTGATAGCGTCAGTCCGGTCGCGGCGCCGACGGCTTCATCGAACTGCACCTGCGCGCCATCGGCCTCGATCGAAAAACGAGGGTTCGGCCCAAGGTCGACGGCAGCCTTGCCGTCGGCGGTGTAGGGATTGTCGAGAGGCCCTGTCTCGAAACGGAATTCGTCGACGGCAAGGTTCCGGTGGTCGAGCGAGAACTTGCCGTTCAGCCTGAACCCCGGCTCCGGCTTGGCCGCGCTGGCCTTCATCATCTCACCGCCGGAGCCGTCAGGCTGCGGCAAACGCTTGTCGGCGCCATTCCTTTCAGAACTTGTGACCTTGAACTGGCCCGAATAGATCGCGGCCCCGTCGACAATGCCGGCATTGCCATCCGCTTCGATGACCAGCGGATAGGCGTCTGGATCGGCCTTGAGCCTGAGCCGCAACTGTCCGTCGCCACCAGCCTTGCCGGTGGAGACGACGACCGTGCTGCGCAGGCCGTCGAGCCGCAGCGAACCATCCATCCGCCAGGGTCCGGCCAGCGATCTGGCAGAAATTGTCGAATTGATCTCGGAAAGAACATGGCTGCGGCCGCCGGCGGCATGGCGCAGCGCGATCTCTCCGTCGGTCACCGCCAGCTTCTCGATCGAGATCTGGCTGGGATCGAAGGGCGAGGACGGGCGTATCGCCCAGTCGACCGTGCCGTCGGCGGCAATGTCGATCGTCGCCTTCGGCCGCACCAGCCGCATGTCGAAGATCAGCACCTCGCCGCTCAGGAAGGGCGCCAGTTCGGCATCCATCGAAAAAGTCTCGACGGTCATTGCCGGCTGGCCGCCGGGGCCGCCGGCGACAGTGACATTCGAGAAGGTCACCGACGGAAACGGCAGCAGCCGCGCCGTTGCATCGCCCTGAACGGTGACCTTGCGGCCCAGAATGGCACTCGCCTCGCGCTCGAAATCGGCCCGGTAGCCCGTCCAGTCGATAAAATACGGCACCACCAGCGCCGCACACAGCACCAGCACGAAAAAGCCACCGAAGAAAACGAACAAGCGTGCGAGCATCAACCCCCAAGCAATTGATTGAAAATCAGCCGCACTCTACCCGCATCAGCGTGTCGATAAAGAGGCAAATCGATCGCCCCAAGATCAAATCGCCCCAGGAGCAAAAGCTCTAGTCGGCCGGCAGTATCTTGCCAGGGTTCATAATGTTCTGCGGATCAAGCGCCCGCTTGATCGTGCGCATGATGTCGACGCTGTGGCCGAGTTCATGGCGCAGGAAGCCGATCTTGCCTTGTCCGATGCCGTGCTCGCCGGTGCAGGTTCCATCCATGCCGATCGCCCGCATGTTCAGCCGCGCGACAAACTCTTCCGTCTGCTCGATTTCCTTCGGATCGCCCGCGTCCATCAGCACCAGCACATGGAAATTGCCGTCGCCGGCATGGCCGACGATCGGCGCGATCAACCCCATCTCGGCGATGTCGGCCTCGGTTTGCGTGACGCATTCGGCAAAGCGCGAGATCGGCACACAGACGTCGGTCGACAGCCCCTTGGCGCCCGGCCGCAGTGTCAGCGACGACCAATAGGCGTCGTGCCTGGCCTTCCACAGCTTCGTCCGTTCCTCGGCGACGCTGGTCCACAGGAACGGGCCGCCGCCATATTCTTCGGCGATCGTGCCAAAAGTTTCGGCCTGCTCGGCAACGCCGGCATCACTGCCATGGAATTCGACGAACAGGCACGGGCTTTCGGGGTAATCGAGTTTCGAATAGCTCTTCATCGCCCGCATCTGCAGCGCATTGACCAATTCGATGCGCGCCACCGGAATACCCATCTGGATTGTCGCGATCACCGCGTTGCAGGCCGCCTCGACGCTTGGAAACGGACAGACGCCGCCGGAAATCGCCTGCGGAATGCCCTGCAGCTTAAGCGTCAGCTCGGTGATGATGCCGAGCGTGCCTTCGGAGCCGATCAGCAGCCGCGTCAGATCGTACCCGGCAGAGCTCTTTTTAGCGCGCTTGCCGGTCGTCACCGTCTCGCCGTCGGCCATTACCGCCGTCAGCGACAACACATTCTCGCGCATCGTGCCGTAGCGCACCGCATTGGTGCCCGACGCCCGCGTCGCCGCCATGCCGCCGAGCGACGCATTGGCGCCCGGATCGATCGGAAAGAACAAGCCGGTGTCGCGCAGGTGCCGGTTGAGATCCTCGCGCGTCACGCCGGGCTCGACCGTGCAGTCGAGATCCTGCGGGTTGACCGCGAGAATGCGGTTCATCCGCGACGTATCGACAGAAATGCCGCCGCCCGGCGCGTTTGTGTGGCCCTCCAGCGAGGAGCCGACGCCGAAGGCGATCACCGGCACGCGGTGCGCGGCGCAGGCCGACACGATCTCCTGCACCTCCGCCGTCGTCTCCGGAAACGCCACGCCGTCCGGCGCCTGGGTTGGAATGTAGGTGGTGGTATGCGCGTGTTGAGCGCGGATCGCCTGCCCGGTCTGGAACCGTTCGCCGAGCCGCTGCTTGAGGATGCCGAGCACCGCGGCGATGCCTTCTTCGTTGCGCTCGACCGGATTGAGGTCGCTCAGAGCCATCTATTCCTCCGCGAATGGACCAGCGCCCACCCTTGTTATGGACTTATGGATGCCTATCGCATCGGCCCGAAAATCGAAATCGGTTTTCGGAAAGCACGATGCGAAGATTCAATGTGCTAGAGCGTACTTTGTGCGTCCAATTGGACGCACGTCGCTCTAGTCTCACCAACCACGTCCTGTCCAGCCAGAAGGAAGTTTCGATGTCCACCGCCGCCCCCTTCGTCTCTCCTGCCATGGCCATCGAGAAAGATTGGATCGACTATAACGGCCATCTCAACATGGCCTATTACAACGTGCTGTTCGACCGCTGCTCCGACGAAGCGTTCGAAATGATGGGGATGGGGCCGGATTATGCGCAGCAGCGCCGGCTGACCATCTACACGGCGGAAGTCCATGTCTGCTATGTCAGGGAGCTGCATCTCGACCACAAGGTCGATGTCTCGTTCCAGCTGCTCGACCATGACGACAAGCGGCTGAGAGCCTACCAGGAAATCCGCCATGTCGACGGCTGGCTCGCTGCCACTTCCGAATCATTGTCGCTGCATGTCGACATGTCCGGACCGAAGGTGGCGCCCTTCCCGGCCGATGTCCTGGCCAAGATCGAAGCCATGCGCGCCGCCCATGCGGCGCTGCCGATGCCTGAGCGCGCCGGCCGTTCGATCGGTATTCGTCGCAAGACGCTGGAACCGCAGTCAGACCGCCGTTAACCTTACCAAGATTTTAACGTGAACAAGCCGAATTGAGGCGTTGCACGACTCAATACGGCGGTCGAAGACGAGTTGCGATACGGGCGGCGGGGGCTGAAGCGGTTCGGGGAACGTGCATGAAAACCGACATCAAGGTCGAGGCCGACAGGCTGGCGGCCGACCCACGCATCACCGACTATGATTTCTGGCGATCGCTGAAGAACCTCAACAACGAAATTTTTACCATCGCCAACAACAACGAGCCGATCCCGTTCGCCATGATCCGCTGGCGCGCCATCCTGAAGCAAGCGCGGATGAAGCGCGGCCACGCCTGATCGATGCGGGAAGAAATACTTCCAATTTGCCCTTCCGGCTTGCCTTCCAGCGTCGATCGTTGGCGAAAGCCGAAGCGAAGTCCGATCTCCCTCGCAAGGGGGGAGATTGGCAGCTTCGCCGATGGTGCATCAAGCCCGGTGCTTCACCGCCGCCAGCGGCGAACGCGCCACCACCGGCGACGACTGGATAATTGCGGTGTTGGTCATCGCGAACGGAATGATGCGGTCGATCACCCGTTCGAGCTCGGCCACCGAGCCGACATGCGCCAGCGCGATGAAACAGTCCTCGCCGGTCACCCGGTCGCATTGCGCGATTTCCGGCAAGTCGCGGATGATCTCGGCGACCACAGCCAACTGCCCGGGCACTGGCCTGATCCGAAGCCATGCCGACAGCTTCATACCGAGCGCGGCCGGATTGATCCGCACCGTGTAGGCCTCGATCACGCCGCTCTCCTGCAGTCGCTTGATGCGTTCGGCCACGCTCGGCGCCGACAGGCCGACCGAGCGCGCCAGTTCGGCGGTGCTGGTGCGCGCATCCTTTTCCAGCAGGCGCAGGATTTTCAGATCAGCCGCATCCAGGTCGGCATTTTCGTTTCGAAGGCGTTTCAGCGAAAACTCCTTAGCCTTGGAAAATAGAGGGTCTCTTTGGCTGATCATTATCCATATAAACCGGAAAGATCGCCTGCGATACTGATCGCATGGAAGATCCAGCACGAGCCCCAGCTGCTATCCCTGCCCTCGCCGGCCCCGTGTTTGGCAAGCTGGCGACCACGCTGCCGCCGCATGTCTGGTTCGGCGTCAGCGCCGTGTTCCATTATCTCGGGCCGGCTTTCGCCGTGCTGCTTTTCCCGCATGTCGGCGTGCTCGGCATGGCCTGGCTGCGCGTCGTCACGGCAGCCCTTGTCTTCGCGCCGCTGACCCGGCCGTGGACGGCCTTCGCCCGGGCCGACCGGCCGACACGGCTGCTGCTTCTCGCCTTCGGCGCCTGCCTCGGCGTGATGAATTGCTCCTTCTACCTGGCACTCGACCGCTTGCCGATCTCGCTGGTCGCGGCGATCGAATTCGTC
>SAQR01000048.1 GCA_004020365.1 Mesorhizobium sp. | reverse complement strand
GCGAGATCGAGAAGCTTCTTTGCCCTGCCCTCCATGTCGAGCCGTGCATCCTGGTGCGGCTTGTCGCGCGCCACACGTGTTATGCCCTGCACGAAATCGAATACCGACTCCGGTGGCCGCCCTTCTTCCATCAGAACGGTGTCGATAATTTTCGAGGTCTCTGCCTTCGAGAAGCCGCGCTTCCGCAGAAAGGTGCTGCGGTCCTCGTCGTCGCGAGCGACAATCCGCTCGCGGGCGGCCTTGATGCCGTTAACGAAGGGCATCGGCGAGGAATCCGCGAACTGGATCAGCGCCGGCTCCGCTTCCTGAGCAAAGCGCGAGGCGGCATACTTCGAATGCCGGATGGTGATCTCCTCGAAATCTTCCACGCCCCACAGGTTCCTGTTTTGGCACACTGCACGCAGATAGAAGCTGGCGATTCCGAGGGTGCGAGCCCCGACTTCCGAGTTCCAGCAATAGAACCCGCGGAAATAGATATCCGGCTCACCGTTCGACAGTCTGCCCGCTTCAATCGGATTGAGATCGTCCACTAGAAACAGAAATACGTCGCGATCGGACGCATAGAGCGTAGTCGTGTCCTTGGTGATGTCCGCGTTGGGATTGTAGATCCTCGTCGACCAGTCGAGCATGCCCGGCACCTTCCAGCGTGTATCGCCGTTGCCGCTACCAGCGATCCTCTGCACCGTCTCAACCAGCTCGTGGTCGAAGATGCGACCATAGTCCGGACCCGTCACCGCTCGCAGCTCGAGGCGGCCGTTTTCGATCTCAAGGGTCTTGACCTGCTCGGTCCGATTCGAGGTCAGGCCGTATTGCAGATTGATGCCTGCTAGCGCTGCCGGGAGTTGGCGCAGGTAGTTTGCGGGCGCGCCGACCAAGCTGGAAAGCTGCCCAAAGCTCCAATGTGTCGGAGCGATGGGGGCTGCGGCATCCGGCAGCATGAGTGTCAACCGTTCGGGATCATCACGACTGGCTTCAATGCGGATTGCCTTGCTCTCCACGATGCGGGTACGGCTTCTGGCGGATCGCCGCTTCACCGAATTGTGGAGGTCTTTGAGCGACAGGTAACGCTCGTCCGCCGGCCGGTTGAACCATTCCGACGACACTCGGCCGATGCGCTGGCCTCGACTGACGTCAACCTTGTAGCCATTCCGCGAACTCGGTTTAGGGGCGTGAATTTCCATCTGTGTCATGGGTTTGCTCCGCGACGGGCGCCGGGAGCCTCTCTCCCAGCCGCTACCCGCCACCGCATTCTGGCCCCCACTCTGCCTCTGCCGGCGCCGCGCCTTCATTTGCGCCCTGAACGACGAGCGCTCCCTGCAACGGAAAACCGCAGTTGGTTCGCGTAGAGCCGGCTGATCAGATGGAAGAGCAACTGTTCGCCGGCCTGCGCGAAGGGCAGATAGCCGAGTTCGTCGAGCACGGCGAAGTCGAGCCGGGTGAGGTAGTCGGCGATGCGTCCCTGCTTTCCGGCGCGATGCTCGGTCTCGAGGCGGTTGAAGAAGCGTCCGCGTGCTCCACCACGGATGAGGGCGCGGGCGATCGCGATCGCCAGATGCGACTTGCCGGTTCCGGTGCCGCCGATGAGCACGGCGTTGCGCTGGTCAGCGACGAAGGCCCCGGTGGCGAGATCGCGGACCAGCGCCTCGTTGACCGGCGTGTCGGCGAAGTCGAAGTCGTCGATGTCCTTGGCGAGCGGCAGTTTGGCGACGGTGAGCTGGTATTTGATCGAACGTGCCTGCTTCTCGGCGATCTCGGCCGAGAGCAGGCCGCCGACGATCCTGGGCGGCTCGTGCTGGCGCTTGATGGCGGTGGCCATGATCTCGTCGTAGGCGCTGCGCATTCCGTAGAGCTTCAGCGTTCCCATCAGGTCCAGAACTTCGGTTCGTTCCATCAGCTTGCCCTCCTGAGGCTGTCGCAGCGGGCGCAGCGCCTGTGGCTCGTGAGCCAGGCGAAGCGCATCGGGTGTGAGGATGGTGACTGCCGGCGCCGGATCGCGCCGGCGCGCCAGGATGTTGAGGATCACGGCGGATGAGCAGACGTTCTCGGCGAGCGCCTGCTGGCAGGCGGCCTGGACGGCGTCGAGCCCGTCGGACCGCACCGCCGTCAGGATCAGCACCATCTGCCGATCGCCATCGTCGGCAGCCTTCAGCCTGCGCCTGACCCGCTCCATTCCCGGCGGCAGTTCCCAGCCTTGGAATGGCGCGCCGTTGCGCAGAGCGCCGGGCTTGCTCGCCAGCACCGGGACGTAGTGCCATGGATCGTAGACCGTCTGGTTGCGGCCGAACGAGCGGGCATGTTCGCCCACGACGGCGCCGTTTTGACGGAGAACGATGCGATCGGCATAAGCATGGATCTCGACCGGCCGGCCGACCGCCGTCGACAGCACCGAGTATTTGTTGTTGTCGAAGCTCACGGTGCAGGTCTTCGTACACCGAGGCGGAACCGTGTGGAATCCGTCGAAGGGGCCGCGATACTCGACCAGCTTGCCGCGCTCCTCCTCGAACACCTCCCAGATCGTGCGCTCCGGCTGGTCGACATGGCGGTGGGTCTTGGCATAGGCGACGCATTTGTCGAGCAGCCAGGCGTTGAGCTCCTCGTAGCTCTTGAAGCGCAGCCGCGGCGTGAAGAAGCGTTCGCGCACCAGCCCGACCTGGTCTCGACCTGGCCCTTCTCCCAGCCCGACGCCGGCGTGCAGGCGACCGGCTGGACCAGGTAGTGGCTGCACATCTGCAGGAAGCGGCGATTGTATTGCCGGTCCTTACCGACGAAGACCGTCTCCACCGCCGTCTTCATGTTGTCGTAGATGCCGCGCATGCAGGCGCCGCCGAAGAAGGCGAAGGCCCGGTCGTGGGCGTCGAACACCATCTCCTGCGTCTCGCGCGGATAGGCCCTGACGAACATCATGCGGCTGTGGCAGAGCCGGACATGAGCGACCTTCACGGTCACCGTCACGCCGTTCAGGATGACGATCTCGTGGCTCCAGTCGAACTGCTAGGCGTCGCCCGGAGGATAGAACAGCAGCACATAGGCCTCAGCCATGGCCGCACCGCGAGCGTTGTCCCGGCCTTTGGCGTAGCGCCGGATCGCGTCGTAGCTGCCCTCGTAGCCAAGGGCGCAAAGCTCCTCATAAATGCGGATCAGCGTCAGGCGCTCGCGCATCGCCCTCGCGTCGTTGCCGTCCAGCAGAGCATCAAGCTGCACCTGCCAGCCCCGATCTTCGGCTGCGGCTGATGCTCACGCTCGTAGGAGAAGGAGGTCTCGTTCGACTGCAATATCCGGCGAACCGTATTGCGTGACACATGCAGTTCGCGGCTGATCCGCTTCAGCGACCAGCCTTGAACATAGAACGCACGCCGGACCCGGGCGATCGTATCCACTGACTTCATCCCCTCTCCATCCGTTTGCCGAAACAAACGGATGGTCGCAGATCGGCTGAATGAGGGGGTCAATTTTGGACGCCGATCCTCCCAGCTACGGGGTCAAAATTGCACGCCGATTCACAAGCGCCGACTCTGGTGCAACTAGGGCCGGTATTTGTCCGTCTCGGCAATGAAGCGCGTGAACTCGCGCTCGAGCTCGAGGACCGCGTTTTCTTTCGTGGCGGCGTTACCGCGTTGGCCGCCGTGACGACTGAAGCGCGGATCGTATGTCGAGATCGACCAGAACCAAGTTCCAGAGAGCGAACCCCATTGGTTCTTCAAAATGCGGCCGACTGAGGATTGCAGGAAACTCGCGGTAAAATCGTACTGTCCAGTTTCGCCAGCGATCACGGTTCTGCCCCAGTCCAGGCAGACACGAGCGCCGCGGTCGCGGACGTACTTGAATGCGTTTTCGAAGGCAGCAAGCATGGTGCTGCCGTCCACGACCTGGAAACCGCGCTGGTAGGCGAGGCGGACCTTGAGGCGCTCGCTTATCCCCGGAACCGTTCGGTGGTCCAATGGATCTTGCCGTCGATCTTCATCGGCTTGTGGATCATCAGGCGCTTGGGCAGGTGCTCGGGATACCTCGAGGAATGTGATCTTCACCGTTGGCTTGCAGCGGCTGCAGTCGAATTTGAGCTTCAGCGGATCGGCACCGCCGCCATAGACCATCATCAGGTCAGCCGAACGGCAGTAGCGGACATTGGCGCAACTGCATTCTGCCTTGACGAGCATGTTGTGCCGGGTCGCCTTGCCCAGCTTGTTCCAAACGGCATGATGACAACGATGCAACTTGACTCCAATCCAATAATGCATCCAATATCCCATAGTCAGTTAACGATGGGCGCGACAATGAGTCACAAAATCGCCAAGACCAGCTATGGAATGCATATGGATCGCCGCACAGCACTGTTCGGAATGACGGGCGTGGCGGCAGGCGCAATGCTCGTCAGGATGTCGTCATGGGCGCAGGCCGCGCCCGGCGGCGAACTCCAGGTCATGGCTTGGGAAGGATACGACCTGAACGCCCAGTTGACCGACTGGAAGGCAGCCACCGGCGTCAGCATCGAGGCGACATCCATCACCAATCAGGATGACGTTCAGGCCAAGTTCGTCGCCGGCAACCCGCCGCCGATCGACCTGGCCGAGTATAATCAGGCCTATGCGGATCTCTACATCCGCGAGCTGAAGATCGCCACTCCGATCGATCCGGCGCAGGTGCCGAACTACAACGCCGACAACCTCTTCGCCCAGTTTCACGACCAGCCGACATGGTTCGCCGACGGCAAGCTGTGGGGATCACCCTATATTTGGGGCTTCAACACGCTCCTCTTCAATTCCGGAAAGGTGTCCGCGCCGAAGTCCTACAAGGACCTGCTCGACCCGCCATTCAAGGGCAAGATCGCGATCATGGACGACACGGTCAGCTCGTGGCCTGTCGCGGCGCGTGTTGCGGGCCTTGGCGCCAAATATCCCCTGCTGACCAAGGACGAGCTCGCGCAGACATTCGCGGAATTCGCAAAATATCGCGACCAAGCCCGCGTCATCGCGCTGAACCAGGGCGAGCTGATGAACCTCATGGTTTCGGGCGAAGTCGTCGCCGCGCTTTGCGCGGACCCCTCCATCATGGGTCAAGCGGCGGAGCAGAACGTCACCATAGAGATGGCCTTGCCGGAAGAGGGTCCGGTGCTGTGGGTCGATGCGTGGTTCATCCCGATCTCGGCCGACAACATCGAAACCGCCCATGCCTTCATCAACCAGTCGCTGGACCCGAAGGTGCAGGCAGAGGTCGCCATGGCGGTGGTGCAGGCGCCCGTGTCCAAAAAGGCGGTCGAGCTGCTGGACGAGGCTTCGCGCAAGCGGATCGACTATTCGGCGATCGACAAGATCTTCGCGTCCGGCCTTCCGGGCATTCCGCCGCGCACATCGGAAACCCACGCGACCTATGACGACTGGGTCACGGCCTGGCAGGAATTCAAGGCGGGCATGTAAACAGATGATGCGCTCAAGCGCATCGCCGAGCGCCCGGTGAGGCTTTCGAATCAAACGACAGGGAGGCTGCTGGCAGCGCCAGCCGCCTTCTACATGTCGTTGTTCTTCGTGGCGCCGACAGCCGTCCTACTTGTCTACAGCTTCTGGCGGGCGGCTTCCTACCAGATCATCCCGGATTTCGTCTTTTCCAACTATCTCAACGCGCTGGCCTCCGCGCTTTTCTGGCGCGTGACGGGCAACGCGATCACCATCGGCCTGATAACGGCGGCTGCCACCCTGATATTGGCGATCCCGGTCGCCTACTATCTCACCTATGTGCGGAAATCGCAGGCGATCCTCTATCTCGTCCTGATAACCTGGTTCTCCAGCTATCTGGTCCGCGTCTATGCGTGGCGAACCCTGCTCGGCACGAGCGGTGTCCTCAACACGGTCCTGCTCCAGCTGGGGTTGGTCGACGCCCCGGTCGAAGCACTCCTGTTCAGCCGCTTTGCCGTCGCCATCACGCTGATCCACGTCTATCTGCCGCTCTGCATTCTGCTGGTGGCGTCGTCGCTGCGGGACATCAAGCCCGAGCTCGTCGAAGCCTCGCGTGATCTCGGCACCTCTCAGCTCGGCGCGTTTTTCCGCGTCGTTGCGCCCAACGCCGCGAATGGGTTGATCGGCGCCTTCATGCTGACCTTCATCCTCGTAGCCGGCGACTACGTAACGCCACAGATGCTCGGCGGGCCGTCCGGCCAGACCACCGGCCTTCTGATTGCCGACCAGTTCCGCAAGACGGGCAACTGGCCGCTGGGCGCAGCGCAGGCCTTCATCATGTTCGCCCTCTCCATCCTGCTTTATGGCGCGATCACCTTGGCCGGGCGCTGGAGCGGCCTGCTGCCCGGCGCAAGGCGTCGCCAGGGGGCCGGCGCATGATCCTCAGAATAACCGTCTGGCTCATCCTCGGCTTTCTGGTCGCGCCTATTGCGATCATCGTTCTGTTCTCCTTTCACGCCACCCCTGCCCTGTCTTTCCCGTTTCAGGGCTTCAGCCTGCGCTGGTACGCCGAATTGCTTGGTAACGCGGCGCTTGGCGCCGCCGTTGTCAAAAGTCTCGTCATCGCCACGGCGACGGCTATGACTTGCCTTGTTCTCGGCGGCGCGGCCGCCCTGGCCTGGTTGCGTGTCGGCGGACGCACGCGGTTGGCGCTCGAAGTGCTGTGGCTGACGCCGATCGCGCTGCCCGGCCTGTTCGTCGGCGTGTCGCTGCTGGTGCTCTTCGCACAGGCGGGGCTGCAGCTTTCCACCTTCACCATCGTCATCGGCCATGTCGTCATCGCGCTGCCGGTGCTGATCCTGACCATGCGCGCCCGTCTGTCCCTGTTCGACCCGTCGCTCGAAGAGGCTGCCCGGGACCTCGGCGCCAATCAGTTTCAGGTTTTCCGCCGGGTGACAATTCCGCTCATTATGCCGACATTGGTCGCCGCCGCGATCCTGGCATTCGCCGTATCCTTCGATGAGTTCATCGTCACGGTGTTCGTCGCCGGAACCGAGACCACCCTGCCCATGTATGTCTGGTCGATGATGCGGCGGACGGTGACGCCGCTCATCAACGCGGTCTCTACGCTTGCCCTCGTCTTTTCCATCGCCGTTCTGTTCGCCGCCTGGGCCATAGGGCACCTGAAACGCAAGACAGCCATCGCCGCCCGGACACAGCAATGAGGCCCGACATGCCTAAGCAGACCGTCATCGAAGCCGTCGGCGTCGGCAAGCGTTTCGGCAGCTTCCAGGCGCTCGCCGATATCGATCTCTCCGTAACCGCCGGCGAGATTGTCACGCTGCTCGGCCCGAGCGGCTGCGGCAAGACCACGCTTATGCGGCTCATCGCCGGGTTCGAATCGCCAAGTTCCGGAACGATAAGGATCGACGGCCGTGACTGCGCCGACCAGCCACCGGAGCGGCGGCCGGTCAACATGGTTTTCCAGCGGTATGCGCTGTTTCCGCATCTCGACGTTTTCGACAACGTCGCCTTTGGACTGAGGGTGCGCGGCATGACGGAGGCGGAAGTCAAGACACGCGTCCAGTGCCTGTTGGGCATCGTCAAGCTGAAGGAATTGTCAAGCCGCGCCATCACGGAGCTGAGCGGCGGGCAAAGCCAGCGCGTCGCGCTGGCCAGAGCGCTGGTCAATGAACCCAAGGTGCTTCTACTCGACGAGCCGCTGGCAGCGCTCGACCTCAAGATCAGGCAGCACATGTTGGTGGAGATGAAGCGCATCCACGCCGCGACCGGCGCGACATTCATCTATGTGACCCACGATCAGGACGAAGCGATGGTCCTTTCGGACCGCATCATCCTGATGGAGAAGGGCCGGATCGCGCAGACCGCCTCGCCGCGCGAAATGTATTGGCGGCCGACCTCGCTGTTCGCCGCCAAGTTTCTCGGCGAGACCAATCTGTTCGAGGCCGTCGTCGTCGACGCCACCGCCGAAACGGTGGCGGCGAGGACCGGATTCGCCGATTTCCAGGCAAGCGCCGACCCCAGGCGACAGGAAGTGTTCCGTAGAGGCGACTTCTTGGTCGTCTCGATCAGGCCGGAGGCTTTGGCCTTCACGCCTTCATCCGAACGCGAGCAGTCGACCTCGGTGACCGTCGAGGAATCCGTCTTCATGGGAAGCCGAAGCTTCTTCACGGTCAGGACTCAAAACGGCGAGCTGGCCAAGGTGCAGGTGCAGAACAGCCGGGCGCAGACACTGCCAGCCGCCGGCGACAGCGCGACGCTGTACTGGTCCAGCACGGACGTGAACTGCCTTGCACCGGACCGCGCATTCGCTGACGCAGATGGAGCGCTGGAGCAGTAACCATACTGGATCGCTAGTGACCGACAAACGCCCGGAACCGGAGCATTTTCAGCAATGCCCCGGCAGTGGCAGATTCGGTCGGTTATGCCCGGTAGGCCGAGACGACCTTTCCGATCGCCTCGGCCATCTGCTGCAAGTGGCGCTCCTCGAAGCGGTCGTTCCACCACATGCAAACCGTTTCCCGGCAGGCCTTCTCGGCCTCCGGGCAAAGCGCCGAATTGAAGTCGTCCCGCCGCGCGCCGACCAGGGTGAACGGCAGGCCAGAATTGCCGAATGTCTTGTGGTCGCGCACCACTGGATAGCGGTAGAGGGGAATGGGTCCGGGATAGCCGATGAAACCATCGATACCCTCGGCGACCAGCGCCTTGATGATGTCCGCCACCGGCGCCGTCAGCTTTCCGGGATCGAGCCGGAAGGAGTAGAAGAAGTAGACGCCCTTCGTATCGTTCAGCGGCAAGACGGGCTGCACCTCGATGTCCGCCAGAAGTTCGGTCAGCCTGTCGGCGGCGCAGACTCGATTGGTCACGAAGCTGTCGAGCTGCTCCAGCTGCCCGAGACCGACCGCTGCCTGTAGCTCGGTCATGTGGTAGTTCGGCGCCAGGAACAGGTGGTCGCGCCCGCCGCGCTCGCGCGGCCAGCCCTTGTCGCTGCAATGCCGCAGGCCGCGCCCGAAGCGGCCATCGTCATTGCTGATGACCATGCCGCCGTCACCCGTGGTCATGTGCTTCGACTGCTGGAAGCTAAAGCAGCCGATATCGCCGATCGTGCCGCACAGCCGCCCCTTGTAGGTGGCAAGGTGTGCCTGCGCGCAATCCTCGATGATGAAAAGCTTGTGCTTCCTGGCAAGCGACAGGATCGCATCCATGTCGGCAGGGTGACCGTAAACATGGGTGACGATGATGGCGCGTGTCCGAGGCGTTATGTTGCGCTCGATGGAGGCGGGGGCCATGTTCTGCGTCAAGGGATCGACATCGGCGAAAACCGGAATGGCGAGTTGCGACAGGATCGGAATGACGGTCCCGGCATCCGTGATCGGCGACAGAATGATTTCGTCGCCCGGCTCCGGGTTGAGATAGACCACCGCCGTGTGCAGCGCCGCGGTGCCGTTGGCCGCTGCGACGGCGTGCTTGACGCCATAGGTTTCCGCCCAGCGCCGCTCGAAAGCCGCCGTCTTCGGGCCTGTCAGGAAGGAAAGCCGGCCCGACTCCATCACCTCGCGGAGGTAATCGCTTTCGGCCTTGCCGAATGTGCGGCCCGTCGTATCGCGAAAACTGGGAAGCACACCTTCGATCGCGCGCGGACCGCCGTTAATTGCCAGGTTCTTCATCAAGGTCTCCAGAGCGGTGCTGTGTTGTGCGAGGGCTAGGGCCAATCCTAGAGCCCCATGAAGTCGGCCATGAGCCGCAGTTGATGGTCGAGCATGTGGTGGCCCAGATGGATCTGGCAGCCTTTTGCGCAGGCCCCTTCCAGCAGCGGCGTCATCTCCGGCACCATGACGACCTCGGCGACCACCATGCCGGGCGACAGGCGCTCCGCGTCCACCGGCAAGTCATCGTCGGCCGTCATGCCCAGCGTCGTGCCGTTGATAACGATGTCATGGCCGCTAGGATCGCGCGTGCCGATGCCGACGGCGAGACGTGGATTGAACTGGAGCAGCCGACGGCGCAGTTCGTCCGCCTTGCCCTGGCTGCGGTTGGCCAGCGTGAGAAACGCCACTTCCGCCTCGGCGGCGGCGAAGGCGATCGCGCTGGCGGCGCCACCGGCGCCGGCGAGATAAATGCCCTTGCCCTTGGGCTCGATTCCGGCATGGCGCAAGCCCTGGATGAAGCCCGCGCCATCGAGCTGGCCGCCGATCAGCCGCCCGTCTGGCTCGCGGCGCAGGATGTTGGCGGCCCCCACCGCCCGGGCATGCGGCGTGAGATCATCGCACAGCGTCAGGATGGCTTGCTTGTGCGGCACCGTAACGATCGCTCCGTCAAAGCTCAGCAGCGTCCTGAGGGTACCGACAAAGGCCTGCAAGTCCGCCGGCGCGACATTGAACGGGACCATGACGGCATCCTTGCCGCGTTCGCGCGCAATGCGGTTGATACCGGGCGGCGCTTTCACGTGGTCGGTCGGGTGGGCGAGGATGCCGAGCACGCGCGTCCTACCGGTGATCTCCAACATGGCGGACCTATTTGCCCCAGCGCAACGCAATGGGATCGACCTCGCGCGCCAGTTCCAGCAGGCCGGCCCGCGTCTGCGGATGCATTGCCTCAAGCGGGTGGCGCACGTGGTCGGACTTGATGACGCCGCCCTCCATCATCACGGTCTTTGCTGCCCTCAGGCCGCACTGACGGTTCTCGTAGTTGATCAGCGGCAGCACGCGACGATAGCCTTCGGCGGCGGCGTCCCGCCGGCCCGCGGCGTGGTCGGCGAGGATGGGCTTGATGAGATCGGGGATCATCGCGCTCGACATGACGCCGGTCGCGCCGGCGTCGAGGTCGGCCATCAGCGTAATGGCTTCCTCGCCGTCGAAAGGACCCTCTATCGTCTCGCCGCCGACCTCGATCAGCTCGCGTATCTTGGCCGCGGTGCCTGCCACCTCGACCTTGAAGTAGCGCACCAGCGGCAGGGTCCGCGCGATCCGCGCCATGAAATCGACCGAGAGGCTGACGCCACTCAGCGGCGCGTCCTGGATCATGACCGGAATGCCGGCAGCCTCGGCGACGCGGGCGAAATGATCGTAGATCGAAGACTCTTCCAGCTTGATGCCGGCGCCGTGATAGGGCGGCATCAGCATGAGCAGGCTTGCGCCGCGCTGCGCGGCGTCCTGGGCCCGTTCCGACGCGATCCGCGTACTGAAGTGGCTGCACGTGACCATGACGGGCACCCGCCCACCGACATGCCGAAGCGACAGCTCGGTCAGCGCGGCGCGCTCGCCGTCTAACAGCAGGAACTGTTCGGAGTAGTTGGCGAGCACGCAGATGCCGTCGACCTTTTGGTCGATCATGCAGTCCAGAACCCGCGCCTGTCCTTCGACATCGACGTCGCCACGGTCGTCGAACGGCGTCGGCGCGACGGGAAACAGTCCTGAATACGGGGCAGCTGGCATAGTCCAATGTCTCCTGGCGACCCAAGGGCCTTGACTTTAGCGCTGGCTATCATAAATGATTATTGCATGCAATACTCATTAAGAGGTTTTCCATGGAAGCTCCGGCCGCGATAAGGCTTCACTCCGACGACAACGTCATCGTCGCCACCCGCGCCTTGGCGGAGGGAGAGGACCTTGGCGAGGTCGTCACGTCGGAAGCCGTTCCCAGCGGGCACAAGGTCGCTGTCCGCCCGATCGGGGAGGGCGAGTCGGTCCTGAAATACGGGCAGGTCATCGGTATCGCCAGCAGGAGGATCGAACCCGGCGAGCATGTTCACCTGAAGAACCTGTCGATGCTCGACAGCGAAGTCGCCCACCATTTCGCCGTCGACGGCGGACCGACGCCGCTGCTGCCGGAAAGCGAAAGGCGCGGCTTTCAGGGCTACGTCCGGCCGAACGGTCTTGTCGGCACGCGCAACTACATCGGCATCGTTACCTCGGTGAACTGCTCGGCGACCGTGGCGCGCGCCATCGCCGAGCATTTCCGGCTCAACGGCTTCGGCAATCACACGAATGTCGACGGCGTCGTGGCGCTCACGCACGGCACGGGCTGCGCGATACCCACCAACACTGAAGGTTATCTCTACCTGCGCCGGGTGCTCGCCGGCTATGCTCGCAATCCAAACTTTGCCGCCATCCTGATGATCGGGCTCGGCTGCGAAACCAACCAGATCAGCCATATGCAGAAGGCCTTCGACCTCGGCGACGGGCCGCTACTGCGCGCCATGACGATCCAGCACATGGGCGGAACCCGCAAGACAGTTGCGGAAGGCGTCGCGATCATTAACGACATGCTGCCGACCGTCGCCGCTGCCAAACGTACGACCGTACCGCTCTCCGGCATCAAGCTGGCTCTGCAATGCGGCGGCTCCGATGGTTACTCCGGGATCACCGCCAATCCCGCCCTCGGCCATGCCGCGGACCTTCTGGTCCGGCATGGCGGGACCGCCGTGCTCAGCGAAACGCCGGAGATCTACGGCGCCGAACATCTGCTGACGCGCCGCGCTGCGACGCCCCGGATCGCCGAGAAGCTGATGGCTCGCATTGACTGGTGGCGCGACTACACCTCCCGTAATGGCGCGGAGTTGAACAACAACCCCTCCCACGGCAACAAGGAAGGCGGGTTGACGACGATCCTGGAGAAATCGCTCGGAGCCGTTGCTAAGGGTGGCTCGATGCCGCTTCAGGAGGTTTACGAATATGCCGAGCCCATCGACCACCCCGGCTTCGTCTTCATGGACACGCCCGGCTATGACCCAGTTGCCGTCACCGGGCAGGTCGCAGGCGGCTGCAACCTGATCGTCTTCACCACGGGACGAGGCTCCGTGTCCGGCTTCAAGCCGGCGCCCTGCATCAAGGTCGCCACCAACAGCGCCATGTACGAGCACATGAGCGAGGACATGGACATCAACTGCGGCGGGATCATCGACGGCTCTGACACCATCGCCGCCGCCGGCGAGCGCATCTTTGAAAAGATCATCGCCATCGCCTCGGGCGAACGGACGCTGAGCGAGGGCTACAATTATGGTGACAACGAATTCGTGCCTTGGCAGATAGGGGCGGTCACCTGACCTGAAAGAGGCCTATGGCGCACAGAACGCTCGCCTATGAAGCGATAGCCGAGGCGCTGAGGAAGGCGGTCCTGTCGAAGGCGCTGCCTGAGGGAACGGTTCTGCTGGAAGGCCCCATCGCGGCGATTTTCGATTCCAGCAGGACACCGGTCAAGCAGGCGCTGGCCAAGCTCGAGGCGGAAGGCCACGTCCGCAAATTCGACGGGCGCGGAGTCCTTGCCGGCCGGCGCGGCGATCCGCTGCGTTTGCCGGTAACCCGCGAAATGCTGGAGCTGGAGCCTGAGGCGGCCGAATATCCGAAGACCTTCGCATGGCGAGGAATTTACTACGATTTCGAGAAGACGGTGATCCTGCGCGCCGTCTACGGCGCCGCGCGCATCAACGAACTGGCGCTGGCGCGGCACTATGGCGTCGGCCGCACGGTGGCCGGCGACCTGCTGCAGCATGCGGCGATGACGGGCATCGTCGTCAGGGACGACAAGGCGAAATGGCGGATCAATCCGCTCGACGAGGCGCGCTTCCGCAACCTCTACGAGGTGCGGCTGTTGATGGAGCCGGCCGCCTTACGCACGGCGATTCCACGGATCCCCCACGAACAGATCGCGGGGATGAAGCGGCGGCTGCTCGACGCGATCGAGAGCTATCCGGCGATCGACGGCTCGGAACTCGACGCCATCGAGGAGGACCTGCATGTCGACGCCCTTCGCCACAGCGAGAACGGGGAACTGCTGGAGGCGCTGAAGCGCACGCACTGCGTGCTCGTGGCGGGCAAGCACATACAGCGCGCCGTGCGCGGCCCCGATGCGGTCGACGCCTTCATGGACGAGCATCTCGGCATCGTCGAGGCGATCGAGGCGCAGGATTTCCTGACCGCGCGCGACCGCCTCGCCCGACACCTCCTGTCGTCGAGCAGAAAGGCCGCGGAACGCCTCGAGGCCTTCCGGGCGCTGAACTCGCGAACCGAAGTGCCTTTCGTGCTCGACTGATCAGTACGGCAGGGGACGGCCGAGATAGTCGCAGTAGCGAAACGTGGCGGCGTCAGCCTCCTCGTCCAACAGCGCCAGAAGCCCATCGACACGTCGCGATATCGATGTCGGCGGCCGCCCCGCCACGGTCGCACGAAGCGCGCTGGGTGATGTCGAGAGCGACCCAGTTGGCGGCGGCCGCATGGCTCGCGCCGTCCCGGCTCATGGCGACGACCGACCGGCCGTCCGCCAGCAGCGCCTCGACCAGGCCGAGGCCGATACCGCGCGACGCTCCAACGACAAGGTATTTTTCCATCGCGGGTTTCACTCGAATTCAGTTGGGAGAACCGCGCAGCGTCTCCGCCTCGAACGGGAGCCTGGCGTCGTGGTCTCGGGACACGACCCTAGCGGTACGCGACCGCGCCCGCCTCTGTGATCCAGCCTGCGGCAAGGTCGCGCCGGATGGCTTCGGGATCGCGCTTGCGCGGATCGCCATAACCGCCGCCGCCAGGCGCGACGACGATCACCTGATCGCCGTCATAGACCTTGGCGTTTGAGAACTTGGACGCCGACACCTTGCCGCTGTCCTCGCGGAAGTCCTTCCATTGATCGCTGCCGCGCCGCTTTATGTGCAGGCTTCCGCAGCCGCCCGCCTGGCCCTTGAAAAGACCCCAGGGCGCCAGTTCTTGTCTGTCAGACATGAAGGAAAGCGTCAGCTCCGCAGCGAGGCAGGTCATCTTCTTGCGCAACGCCAGGCCACCCCGATACTCGCCCGGGCCGCCGGTGTCCGGCACGAATTCATGCGCATCGACGCGCCAGGGGAAGCGCGTCTCGAATACCTCAACGGGGTTGAGCCGCGAGTTTCCGTTCACCGCGTTGCAGGCGCTATTGCCGTCGGCATGACTTCTGCCGCCCCAGCCGGGCGTCGAGAGATCGTAGCAGACCACATACTCGTCGGTCCGCACGTTGTGGCCGCCGAAGAGGAAGTTGGAGTGCGTCCCGCCATCCGTCGCGAAAGCCCGCTCCGGCACCGCGGCCGCCAGCGCGCCGATGACCGTGTAGCAGATACGGATATGGGTTTCGGTGTTGCCCCCCACTTCCGGTGCCGGATAGTTGGCGTTGACCACCAGGCCAGGCGGCGCGACGACGCGGATCGGGCGGAAGCAGCCGGAATTCTTCGGGATGCTCGGATCGGTAAGGTGGAGGATCGCGTTGTACGACGCCGAAAGCGCCACCGAAAGGACACCATTGATCGGCCCCTTGGCCTGCTTGTCCGAGCGGCGGAAGTCGACGATGATCTCGTCGTCCTGAACGAAGACATCGACAGCGATCTTGTAGCGCCGCTTCTCGATCCCATCGTCTTCCATATAGTCCTCGAAGCTGTAGCAGCCGTTCGGAAACTCCTGGAGTTCGGCCCGCATGCGCGCCTCCGAATAGTCGAGCAGGCTGTCGGTCAGCTCCACGAATCGGTCGAGGCCGAACTCCTCGACTAGCGCTCGCATGCGTTGCTCGCCGAGCTGCACCGCGCTGATCATGGCGCGGAAATCGCCGAAGTTCTGGCGCGGCGTCCGATAGTTGGCGAGCATGAGACGCCACACATCCTCGACATCCTTGCCGCGCCGCAGGATCTTCACCGGCGGCACGCGCAGGCCCTCGTGGAAGATTTCGGTCGCCTCGCCGGCGAAGGCGCCTGGAACCATGCCGCCGACCTCGGCCACATGGCCGATCGCGACCGAGTAGCCGACAAACGTCTTGTCGACGAACACGGGCTGGATGAACGTATGCTCCGGCGTGTGCATGCCGCCGCGATACGGATCGTTGTGCACGATCACGTCGCCCTCTTCCAGCGTCTCGATCGGGATCTCCTGCGTGATGGTCTGGATGACCAGCGGCAAGCCGCCGATCATGGACGGCTGGAAGTCGCCCGTGCCGATCAGATTGCCTTTGGTGTCGGCCAGCCCGCAGGTGAAGTCGAGGCCTTCGTTGAAGATCGTGGAGTACGAGGTCATCATCAGCGTGATGCCCATCTCCTTCGCGATCTGGACGAGGCGTCCGTCCAGAATGCTCATCTGGACCATGTTCTTCGCGTTTCTGCCCTGCATCGTCATTTACCCATTGCAACGCGCTGCCGCCGCGGCTCCACGGCCTCGGCTTCACGCTTCCGGTTTGCGAGCTCGGATTCGCGCTTCATGTCCCAGTCGACGCACCAGTCGGAGCAGTAGCGCTTGTTTGCGCCGTCAACCGTCATGCGGATCGGCGAGCGGTAGAGCAGCACGCCGCAATTGTCGCACTTGGTGTATTCCTCGAGATAGTACCCGTTGTCGGAGAACTTCATCGCGCTTGCCTTTCAGAAACGTGGAGGTTGCCATAATCGTCGACTAGCAGTTCCTGGTTTGGATGCAGCACCACAACGGATACGGCTTCCTCGATGACGGCGGGCCCCTGGATCATATCTCCGGCCGCCAGTTCTTCACGTCGGTAGACGGGCGTGTCGTGGCGTCCCTCCTCGTAGCCGACGGAGCGCATCGACACGGGCTTCGGCGCCGATGTCGACCTGGCGAGTGTCGGGACCTGCGGCTTCGACAGAAGCTTCACGGCCGCCACGTTGAAGTTGACGATTTCGATGAACTCGCCCGGGATGTTGAAGCCGAAGCGCTCCTCATGCGCCTTGTCGAAGCTCGCCCAGAGCTCCTTCGCGGTCGCGTCGCTGAAGGTGGTGAAGCGCAGCGGAAGCGACAGCTCGTAGTTCTGGCCGTGATAGCGCAACTCGACGCGGCGCTCGATGGTGATGTCCCCCTTGAAGCCCTGGCCGTCGAGCTGCGCCAGGCAGTCGGCCTCGAGTTCCTTGAGATGCTGCGTGGCGCGGCCAAAGTCCATCCGGTTCGATGTCATCTGCACCGTCCGCTGCCGGTCGACACGTGCGTCGGTGGCCGTGAACCCGAAGGCGGAGAACTGACCAGGATGGATCGGGATGATCGCCCGCGACATCGAAAGGTCCTTCAGGAGATCGCAGGCATGCACCGGCCCTGCGCCGCCGAAGAACATCAGCGAAAACTTGTCCGGCGACTCTCCCTTTTCGATGAGGACGCTGCGGACCGCGCCGACCATGTTATTGTTGACGATCTTGACAACGGCAAGCGCGGCGTCGTCGACGCTGAGGCTGAGGCGCTCGGCGAGCCGCTTGACGCCGGCCCGCGCGCCATCGACATCGAGCGTCACCGTGCCGCCGAGGAAATTGTCCGGATTGATGCGGCCAAGCACCAGATTGGCGTCTGTGACGGTCGGCTCCGTTCCGCCGCGGCCGTAGCAGATCGGCCCCGGACGCGACCGTGCACTTTCCGGCCCCACCCGCAGCAGTCCGCCCTTGTCGATCCAGGCGATCGAGCCGCCCCCGGCGCCGATTGTGCGCACGTCGAGCATGGGAACCTGGATCGGGATGCCCCACTCGACCTCGAAATCCGTGGTCAGCGACGCCTTGCCGTTGACGATCAAAGAGCAGTCGGTGGAGGTGCCGCCCATATCTATCGTAACGAAATTCTTTTCGCCCGTGATGCTGCTGATGAACTGGGCCGCCACCACCCCGCCGGTCGGGCCGGACAGCGTCATCTGCACGGGCGCCTCGCAGGCTCCGGCAACGGTCGTCTGTCCACCGTTCGACTTGGTGACAACGACACGCGCGGCGCCCACCGCCTCGGCGATCCGGGTTTCTAATTCGCCGAGCTGGTCCGTCACGATCGGTTTCACATAGGCGTCGGCGATCGTGGTCGATGCCCTTTCGTACTCCTTCCATTTCGGCAGGACGTCGTAAGAGATCGAAATCGGGAGATCGGGGAAGCGGGACGCAAGATAATCGCGCGCGATGATTTCGTGCTGGGGATTGATGTACGAGAACAGGAAGCAGACCGAGATCGCCTTGATGTCGCCCCGCGCAGCAATTCGATCGGCCACCTGCCGCAGGCTGTCCTCGTCCAAGGGCACGATGACGTTGCCGTCACAATCGACGCGCTCGACAACCTCGAAACTGTTGGCGCGCTGGATCAGGGGCTGCGGCTTCACCCAGCGGGAATTGAAATGGAACCGCCGGTTGCCACGCTGGATGAAAGGGACGTCGCGAAAGCCCTGGGTCGTCACGAAGGCGACGTTCGCGCCGTTCCGCTCCAGGATGGCGTTTGTCGCGATCGTCGTGCCGAGGCGAATGCCTGAAATCTCATTGCGGCGCGGAAACTGCCTCAATCCGTTCAGGATGCCGTCAGAAGGGTCGCCTGGCGTGGAAAAATCCTTCCACACGGTCACTTCCCGGCTTTCCTCGTTATAGGCGACGAAGTCGGTGAACGTGCCGCCTACGTCGATGCCCAGTATGTAAGACATGTGGTTCCTTTCCTGCCCGACCGCACCGGCCGACGTCGGCATCAATCTTCGTTCGGGACGTTTATTCCGGCCATGAGCCGCAGCAGTTCGGCCTCATCGATTTCCGATGCGCGGACGGCGGCGGCGATCTTGCCGCGCCGCAGCACCAAGATGCGGTCGGCCGTTGTCAGCACGTCGCTAAGCCGGTGGCTGATCAGCAGGATGGCGACGTTGCGCTGCGGCAGGCGGCGTATCAGGTCCAGAACCGGCTGCCCCGCGGACACCGAGAGCGCCGCCGTCGGCTCATCCATGATCACCAGCTTCGGCTCGTAGGCGACGGATCTGGCGATCGCCACCATCTGCCGCTGGCCGCCCGACAGAGCCGTCACCGGCTCGCGCAGATTGGGCAGCTTCACCTCGAGCATATTCAGGAGGTTCTGCGCCTTGGCCATCATCGTGTCGTGGCTAAGCTTCCAGTGGCCGATGAACGCCCGCTGGGTTATCTCGCGCCCAAGAAAGATGTTGGCGCAGATGTCCAGATTGTCGCAGAGGGCTAGGTCCTGGTAGACCATCTCTACGCCATGGTCCCGCGCCCAGGTCGTCGACGAACTCTGGACCAGAGTGCCGCCGATCCTGATCTCGCCGGAACTCGGCGCGACGTCGCCGGCGATCATCTTGGTGAGCGTCGACTTTCCCGCGCCATTGTCGCCGACCATACCGACGATCTCCCCCGGGAAGATGTCGAAGCTCACGCCCCTCGTTGCCTCGACTGCGCCGTAGTTCTTGCGCAGGTCGCGGACGGAAACGGCCGAGGCAGTTGTTGCGGATGTCGTCATTTCGGCCTCCTCTGGGCCGCGTGGTCGGCCGAGACCGCGACGATCAGCAGCGCCCCGGTTATGATCATCTGATAGAACGTATCGACGCCAGCCAGGCTGAGACCGTTGGTGATGCTGGCCATCAGCAATGCTCCGATCACCGCGCCGAGTACCCTGCCCTCGCCGCCGAACAGACTGGTCCCACCGATGATGGCCGCGCTCAACGCGCTGAGATTGACGAAAAGCCCGACGTTCGGAGGCCCGGCGTCAAGCCGCGAGGTCTGGATGATCGCCGCGATGGCGGCCAGCGCGCCCATCAGGCCGAACAGGCAAAGCACCATGCGGTCGACATTGATTCCAGAGCGGCGTGCCGAAGTGGGATTGCCGCCGATAGCATAGACGTAGCGGCCAAAGCGCGTGTTGCGGGCGCTGTATTCCATCACAAAGACGAGCAAGCCGAGAAAGGCAAGGGGATAGGGTATGCCCCTGCGCGTGGCGAAGACCCATACCGCCAGCGCGCTGGCGCCGATCGAGAGCGCCAGTATGACGAGATTGACCGGACGGCGTTCAAACCGCTGCGGACCGATGAGGCCGGTATAGGCGCGCAGCCAGCTATAGAGATGCGCGGCCGCGAGCAGCAGTATGATGGCCAGGCTGAGCAAGACTGGAAACTGGCCGTTGGCTACCTCGTAGAACGTGTCGCCCGCGCCCGAAAGCGTCTCGGCGCCCGACAAGACATAGGCCAAGCCGCGCAGCCAGGAGAAGCCGGCAAGCGTGATGATGAAGGACGGTATGCCGAGCTTGACTCGCAGTCCACCCTGCAGCAGGCCGATGCCGATGCCGATGAAGATGACGATGAGGATCGTCAGATAGGCGTTGATCCCCGCCTTCTGCATCAGGAGCATGCAGAGGACGCCGCACATGGCGAGCAGCGAGCCGACGGAGAGGTCGATCTCACGCGCCACCAGCAGCCAGCAGAGACCTGCGGCCAGCACGGCGGTGATCGCCGCCTGGACGGTGAGATTGGAGAGGTTGCGCGGGCTGATGAAAACGCCGGTCCAGATATGGAAACCTACCCAGATGGCGATCGTCGCCCCGATCAGGATGATGATGCGCCAGTTGCTGCGCTCCAGTTCCAGCGACTGGCGCGAAACGATGGGCTCCACCGCTGCCTGGACTGACCCGGCATGTGCTCCGACCTTGACGTTCATGATCCGCTCCCCGTTTCGCGCAGCGCGGCATTGTTGTGTTTGCAAATCATAGACGCGACTCGGTCCTGTTAGACGGAAGAAGCTGGTCGAGCGCGCGACCGGGAGGTTCGCCGACGCGCTCGACCACAGTCCGGCGCGGGTGACGCCGGATTGTTTTGAAGGATGCGCCTAAAGCAGCGCGTCGACGCCTGCGGGCCACTTGTCCTTCGGCACGCCGTCGAGCACGGCTTTGACGTCCACATAGGTGGGGCTGTAGGCCTTAAGATACTCGACCATGTTGTCGCGCGTGATGTTGCGGTCCTCGACGGGAACGTAGGGCAGAGAAACCCCGTTGCCGGCATCGTAGCTCTCGGTGATCCCGAGTTCCTCGCCTTTCGCCAGCTTGGCGCAAAGCTCACCGGCAATCTTGCCCATCTGGTCGAACAGGGTGAAGCTCGACAGCGCCATGTTGCCCAGCAGGATGTGGCGGCAGCCTTCGATGGTCGCATCCTGTCCGGTGACGAACACCTTGCCCGCCAGACCGGCCTTGTCGAGCGCACCGATGACGCCGCCCGCCATGCCGTCATTGTTGCAGAGGAAGCCGGCGATGTCGTTGTCGTTGGCGGTAAGGGAATCTTCCGCTTGGCGACGCGCGGCATCCGGATCCCAGCCGTCATGGAACAGATGGCTGACAACCTTCAGTTCGCCCTTGTCGATCAGCGGCTGCATGATGTCGAAATAGCCCTTGGTGATCTCCTCGGCGACGGTGTTGCCCGCCTGGCCGGAAGTGATGACCCAGTTGCCCTTCAGCACGCCGGCGTCGGCGGCCGCCTGCGCGGCCTTCTGGCCGACACCGCGATTGTTGCGCGCGACGTAGACGTCGACATCCTTCGACGGGATCGCGGTGTTGTAGGCGAGCACCGGAACGCCGTCGCGCTTGGCGCGGCGCGCCATGTTGATGCCAGCCTCGGCAACAACGGCTACGATTGCCAAGGCGTCGACCCCGACGGTCAGAAGATTTTCGACATCGGCAAGCTGCTGCTCGACCTTGAAGTCCGCCTGATTGACGACAGGCTCGAAGCCGGCCGCCTTCACGGCCTCCTCGAAGCTCGGACGGTCGAGATTCTTCCAGCGCGGAACCGTGAATGTCTCCATGGCGAAGCCGATCTTGCCGGTGCCGGCGGCGGATGCGCCGCTGGTTCCGCCGAAGACGGCAATCGCCGTCAAACCGGTGCCCGCAGCCAGGAATCCGCGTCTGGTCGTTTTAAAACCCTTCTTCATGTCATTCCCCTTTGTTTGCAGTCAGGCTTATCTTTAACGTTAAAGGTAATGATATGTGGCATTTTATGTCAAGAGCCTTTTTCAGGGTTGCCGCATTTCGTTTTCGTGACAGAAGGGGCAATGAAATCAGTTGTTTGAACGGGCTTTCGCGATTCCAGGCCCAGAGTATCAGCAAATTTATCGTTAAATGACATCGCAAATGGCTGGGGATGGGCGGAAGGCGTTATCAACGGAAGATTGCGGTTTGCGGGCTCCGGCGCTATTTTAACGCTACAAGTATCGAGATGGGACGCATGCCAGGCAGGAAGACGAAAGGCCAAGTGACCTTGAAGGACGTGGCGGCGGCGGCCGGCGTCTCGGTCATGAGCGTATCGAACGTTGTCAACGAACGGTGGGATCTGGTCAGCGAACGCACCCGCGCGATCATCGAGAACGAGATCAAGCGGCTGAAATATCAGCCCCAGATCGCCGGTCGGTCGCTCCGCACAGGGCGTACCAACACGATCGGCCTCATCGCGCTGCAGGGCAGCGACGACAGCATCCGTTTCAATCGCAGGAACCAGGCGGCGATAGCCGGCTTCCTCGAGTCAACCAGCGGACACGGCTATACGGTGTGCCATGTACTGCGCAGCCATTGCATGATCGAGACCGCCCTTAACGCGTTGACGCAGCGGTTGGACGGCGCGGCACTTCTGATCGACGAAAGCGTGGAAATCCGCAGGAAGGATATCGCCGTTCTCTCCGCCCTCGGCATCCCCATCGTGGAGATCCAGGGCCTGCGGCTTCACGATCTGGATGACTGCTGCTCCATCCACGAGAAGGCCGACGGCCAGATAAACGCGCTTGCGGCTTTCATGGCCAAGGAGCAGCCCTGCAAGGTCATTTTCGTTCGCGCCGGCGACCAGGAGCGGCGTGCGCTGCGGCGCTACAAGCTTTTGAATGCACATCCCACGCTTCGCCACTTCGAGTTTGCCGAGCCTCTGAGCATCGCGGGCTTTTTGGATCAGAGCCCAAGCGCCGCCGCCTCGACCGTGTTCGTCGCCGGCGAGATCGAATTGGCGGAGGTGGCGCAGGCTTGTGCATCGGCCGGACGGCCCGACCTTCTCGGACAGATCATCTGCCTCGACGCCGAATCCCAGACCGAGAAGACGGATACGCAGAGCGGCATCCAAGGACTGCACTCGGTCGGGTTCCGCGTCGGCGCTGTTGCCGGCACGTCTCTGCTGGGGCGACTGGGTTCCAGCGCGTTCACTTACCACGATATAGGCATTGATTGCAGGCTCGTGCTGCTCGATCGGCCTCGCTGGAGCAATCGCAAGAGCCTGCGGATCGTGTGACTCAGCCCCGTTAGGATTTTGATGCGGCAAAAATCCTAGCTAGTGACCGCTACCGAGCGGCCAACTTATCTGTCCGCCTCCGAATTCGACAAAAAATGATAGCATCAACAACAAAGCAATGATCAATAATGCTGCAACAACGAGATATATACCGGTTGTGTCAAGTTTCATGGTTATCCCATCCCCGCTATCGCGTCTCGATGCCTAAGATATTACCCAATAAGTATTCTTGCGCAGCAAATATTGTGAGAACATATATGCCGTTTTTACTGTGGTAAAAAACTCGCTAGCATACTTTCTCTGTTCCCGCGATCCGAACGAAGAGCCCTTGCGGCCGCCGAATGGCACATGGAAATCGACGCCCGCCGTGGGCAGGTTCACCATCACCATGCCGGCCTCCGCGTTGCGCTCGAAGTGCGAGGCATATTTCAGGCTGGTGGTCGCGATGCCGGGCCGACAGACCAAACGGAGTGTTGTTTGCGCAGGCGAGCGCCTCGTCGTAGGCCTTGACGCGGATGACCGCGGCGACCGGCCCAAAGATCTCCTCGCGCGCGATGCGCATCTGATTGGTCGCTTCGGTGAACAGCGCCGACTGCAGATAGAAGCCAGGAGTCGAACGCTCGACGCGTTCGCCGCCGAAGACAAGCTTCGCGCCCTCTCCACGGCCGATCTGGATATAGTCCATATCCTGTTTCAATTGCCCCGCATCCACGACCGGGCCTATATGGGTTTCCTTGTCCATAGCGTGGCCGACCTTGATCTTAGACAGCCTTTCGGTCAGCGCCGCGACGAAGCGGTTATGGATGGCTTCCGTCATGATGATGCGCGACGAGGCCGTGCAGCGCTGGCCCGTGGCGAAGAAGCCGGAGTTGGCCGTCGCCTCGACCGCGACGTCGAGATCGGCGTCACCGAGCACGACGAACGGATTCTTGCCGCCCGTTCAAGCTGGAACTTGCGATTGTGCTCGATGGAAGACAACGCGACCTGCTTGCCGGTTCCAGTCGATCCGGCGAAGGTCAGGCCGGCGAGGTCGGGGCTGTCGAGCAGGGCCCGGCCGACGACGGAGCCCCTGCCCATCACCAGGTTGAGCACGCCCTTTGGCAGGCCCGCCCGCTGCAGGATGTCCACCAGCGCCCAAGCGGAACCTGGAACCAAGTCCGCCGGCTTGAACACCACCGTGTTGCCATAGGCGAGCGCCGGCGCGATCTTCCAGTAGGGGATGGCGATGGGGAAGTTCCAGGGCGTGATGATGCCGATGACGCCCAGCGGCTCGCGGGTGATCTCGACGCCGACGCCGGGCCGGGCGGAGGGCACGGTTTCACCCGTCAGCCGCAGCGTTTCGCCGGGGAAGAAATCGAAGATCTGAGCGGCGCGGATCACCTCGCCGGTTCCTTCGGGCAGCGTCTTGCCCTCCTCGCGCGACAGCAGCGCGCCGAGCTCGTCCTTGCGCGCCATGATCTCGTCGGCCGTCTTCTTCAGCACCGCGTGGCGTTCCAATATCCCGGACCGTGAGACCATGCTGGAAACGCCGCCTTGGCGGCCGCGATCGCCGTCTTCATGTCAACGGCAGTGCCATGCGCATAGTCGCCCAAGGATTGACGTTCGGCTGTCCGTTGCCGCCAACCCACTGCCCACCGATCAGATTCTTGAACATCTCGCTCTGATACTTTTTCAAACGCCGGGATGACGTTTGCGCCGGTCTATACAGGCCGCTTACGATACGTCAAAGCGACGTGTTGATTTCCACCTTGCGGTTCTTGGCAGCCGACTCACGGACGGCGTCCAGGATGCGCATGCCGGCGATAGCGTTCGCCAGCGGCCAAGGTTGTTCCAGTTCGCCGCGCACCGCGCGCGCGAAGGCCCGCACCTCGTGCTCATACTGATTGGCGGGCTCAAACATTATCGTCTCGACCTTATTGTCATAAAGGTCGTCGCGGCCGCGAACGCGAATGAAAGTCTCCTGCTTGTCCGAAGGCCACACTGACACCGGCAGCTCCATCCAGCCTTCCGTGCCGATGACGTTGATAAAATGCGACCATGCCTGCAACAGTGCGCCGCTGAACAGCAAGTTGCGGTTGCCGGGAAATTCGAGCAAGCCCGCGACGGCGACGTCAACGCCGTCAGGCGACTGTTTCTCGAAGGTCGCGGTGACGGCGACCGGCTCGTCCTCGAACAGGAATCGCGCCGCCGTGATCGGATAGACGCCGACGTCGCCGAGGGCACCGCCGCCGAGTTCCGGTTTGAACCTGATGTCCTGGGCATTGCCGTTCATCACGCTGTAGGCGGCGTGGATCTGCGTGACCCTGCCCAGCCTGCCGCTGCGAATGATGTCGCGGGCCGCCAGCCAGCGCGGGTGGTAGCGCACCATGAACGCTTCGGAGACCTGGAGGCCGGTCTCACGCTGCACCGCCAGCAGATGTTCCGCCTCGCGCGAATCGAGCCCCAGCGGCTTCTCGCAGAGCACATGCTTCCCTGCCCGCAGCGCCTCGACCGCTTCCGGCACGTGGTCGCTGTTCGGCGTCGGGATGTAGATCGCCTCGACGCTGTCGTCTTTCAGCAGCTCCGCCAGCGAACCGTAGTGGCGCGCAATGCCGAACTCGCCGGCAACGCTTTTAGCCCGCCCCTCATCGCGCGAGGAGATGGCGACTACCTCACATTCGGTAACGGATTTCATGGCCGGGATCACCCAGTCGCGGGCGATCTTGGCGGTTGATACAATGCCGAAACGGACGGGTTTCATGGGAATGCTCGCTTGCTGTGGATTGATTCGGAACCTGATCAGCGCGAAGGCCGCAGCCGCGCGAAGGTGGACTTGGTCTGCATGAATTCGAGCAGCCCCTGCTCGCCGTTCTCGCGGCCGAAACCGCTGGCCTTCACGCCGCCGAACGGAAGTTGTGGGATCGTCTCGAGGTAGCAGTTGATATAGACGAAGCCGCTTTCGAGCGCGGCGGAAACCTGGATCGCCCGGTCGAAGTTTCTCGTCCAGATGCCGTTCGCCAAGCCATAAGGCGTCGAGTTGGCCAGCGCGACCGCTTCCTCCTCGGTCTCGAAGGTGGTCACGCCGAGAACCGGCCCGAAGACCTCCTCCTTGAAGACGGTCATCTCCGGCGTGACGCCGGTGAAGATGGTGGGCTCGACGAAATATCCCTGCGCCAGCGATTGGTCCTGCGGCCGGCCGCCGCCCGCCACCAGTACGGCCCCTTCCTCTTTCGACTTCTCGATGTAGCCCAGCACGCTGGCGTGATGCTTGTCGTGGATCATCGGCCCCAGCTCGGCGCCGGCGGTCGACGCCCCGCCGAGCTTCATCGCCTTCGCCTTTTCAGCCAGCTTGGCGACGAACTCATCCGCCACCGATTGCTGGATCAGCAGGCGGGCGCCCGCGCAGCATTCCTCGCCCTGGTTTATGGTGAAGGCGGCCAGCGCCCCATGCAGCGCCGCGTCGAGATCGGCGTCGGCGAAGACGATGTTGGCACCCTTGCCGCCCAGCTCCAGCGCCACGCGCTTCAGCGACTCGCCGCACAGGGCGGCGATGCGACGGCCAACTTCCGTCGAGCCGGTGAAGGAAACCATGCTGACGCCCTCATGCCGGCACAGCGTTTCGCCCACCTCCGCGCCGTCGCCCGGCACGACCGAAATCACCCCGTCGGGAATGCCTGCCTCCTTGGCCAGCCGCGCATATTCCAGCGTCGTTCCGGGCGTGAATGTCGACGGCTTGATCACCACCGAACATCCCGCGACCAGCGCATAGGGCAGCTTCTGGAACAGCGTGACGGTCGGGAAATTCCACGGCAGGATCATCGCGATGACAGGAAGCGGGCTGTGGGTGACGATGCCGAGCTTGTCGCCGCCCTCATGGTTCAAGACCTTTCCCGGGATATTCCAGGCCAGAGAAGCCGCGAAACGCATTAGTTCGATCGACCATTCGATCTCGCCGCGCGCCCCGGCCAGCGTCTTTCCCGCCTCGTCCGCTTCCAGCGCCGTCAGGTCGTCCAGATTGGTCGCGATCAGGTCGGCGAAGCGGCTGACGATCTTTCCGCGCTCGATGGCCGGCATCTTCGACCAGGCGCCGGCCCGGAAAGCGGCGTTCGCTGACCGCACGGCGCGATCCACGTCGCTTGCCGTAGCAAGGCAGACGCTCGCGACATGCTCGCCCGTCGCGGGGGAACGGCGTTCATACGTCTTTCCGCCCCGCGGCAGCTCGGCGGCGCCATCGATCCAAAGGCCATGTTTGCGACGGGTCATGGTTCAAACCTTGTTCCTTATGAGATGAATTCCAGGCGGCTTCAGCCCGGCGACGGGCCGCGCGGCAAAGACCGGTCACCCGGCCCGGTCGGCCCGCGGCAGTTCGGGCGTTGGCGCGGCCGTGATCCTGGCCCTTGAAAACCAGGCACGCAGCCGCTCGTTGTAGGCGATCACCGCTCCGGCAAGCACGAGCCCGACGACGATGCGCTGCCAGTACGGGTTGATGCCCATGAGATTGAAGGCGTTCGCCAGCAAGCCGATGATCAGCACGCCGCAGATCGCGCCGATGAGATGGCCGCGGCCGCCCGCCAGCGAAATTCCGCCGACAGCCACGGCGGCGATCGCGTCGAGTTCCCACCCCATGCCAGTGCGCACGCCGTCGCCCGACTGCATGCGCGCGGTCAAGACGATGCCGGCGATCGAAGCGAGAAACCCGCACAGCGTATAGGCAACCACCTTCGTCGCACCGACGCGGATACCGGCGAGCGACGCCGCCTCTTCATTGCCGCCGACCTCGTAGATGGCGCGTCCCGTCCGGGTGTTGCCGAGAAAGAACATCGCACAAAGCGCCAGAGCCGCGAATATGAAGACAGGGAGCGGGATTCCCAGGAACCGTCCATCGAAGAGCAGGAACAGGTCCTTTGGCAGCGTGCCGAATATGGGGCGGCTCTCGGATATCCACATGGCCAGACCGCGCACCATCGCCATGCTCGAAACGGTGACGATGATGGGCTGCAGCCCGAGTCCCGCGATCAGAACGCCGTTTGCGAATCCGATCAAGGCGCCGGCGACGAGCGCGACATTGATGCCGATGATCGGCGGATAGCTGTTCGCCAGCCCGGCTACCAGAACCGTGGAAAGCGCCACCACCGAGCCGACGGACAGGTCTATGCCGCCCGTCAGGACCACGATGCTCATGCCGATCGCCACGATGCCGAGCATCGAAGTCTGCCGAAGCACATTGCTGATGTTCGACGCATCGGCGAAGCCGTCGGCAAAGACGGCGAACGCCGCAATGAGCGCGATCAGAACGAAAATGATCGGCTGCTCCAGCAGCAGCGAACGCATGCGCGCCATCGTCACTGCCCCGCCACGTCGATCGAGGAAAGCTGGTTGAGCTCGATCAGGGAGAAATTGCTTTCCAGATCGAGGTCGAGACTGTGCGTTCCCGCCGCTTTCGGCTTGAAGGTGAACACGGCCTCGAAGGGTTGGCCGCCATCCATCCTAAACTGGTAGAAGCGTTTGCCCCAGTAGTCGGCGGTGCCGCCGCTGGTCGGCGCCACGGAAACGAGATCGAACTGCGCCACGAACGAACTGTTGATCGCCACCGAGAACTGGCCGGGCGGAACAGCCTCCGGCATCACGGTCACCGAAATCTTGAACGGCGCCCCGACGATCGCCGCCTCCGCCTCGACTTTGACGAGGTCGGACTGCGCCGACTGGCTGTCGGAAGCTTGCGCGGCTGCCGAGATCGTGTCGGCGAACCGTTTTGCGTCCTTCGTTGCCGCGCTGTCGGGATACTCCTTCGACAGGAGTTCGAAGACTGCCTGGAAGCGTTGCGTATCGCCGTCCTCTTCCAGCGCATGGGCCAGTTTGGTCAGAACGGTCAATCGGTTCGCGCGGAGGTCGTTATTGTCGGTGAGGCTCGTCAGCAGCTTCTCGTATTCGGCTATCGCCTCGCTTCTGCGTCCGAGCGCCATCAGCGAATTGGCAATGCCAATGCGGGCGGGATCGTAGTACCGGCTGTCGGGAAAATCCTGCACCACCTGGGCGTAGGAATCCAGGGCCCGGCTGTAGACCCGGGTGAGCTCGTAATTGTTGGCGACGGTATAGGGCCCGCGCGCGGTATCCGCCTCGAACAGCGCGGGAGCCAGAAAATACGAGCCCGCATTCAGCCCGGTGAAAAACACGGCAACCGCCGCCACCGGCAGCGCCCACTTCTGCATGCTGGTTCCTCGGTCGTCGAGGACCATCCGGCTACCCGCCATTGGTCGACCTCCTTGCCGTCAACGCACTCATCATTGGGCCCGCGCCGGCGATGATGACCGCTATAAGGATCACCGCGCCTTTCGAAACGTTCTGCCATTCCGGCGCCACGCCGAGCAGATTGAAGAGATTGGAGAGAATGCCGATCACCAGGGCGCCTACCAGCGCCCCCCAGACGGAGCCTTTGCCGCCCTGCAGCGCGGTGCCGCCGATCACCACCGCGGCGATCGCATCCAGTTCAAGCAGGATGCCGGCCTGGCCGGGCTCGCCCGAGCCCATTCGCGCCGTCAGGATCAGCCCTGCCAGTCCCGCCAGAAGCGCGCAGTAGATGTAAGCGAACATCTTCACGCGCCAAACCGAGACACCGCCGAAATAGGCTGCGCTTTCGTTCGACCCGACTATGTAGATCATGCGGCCAATGGCCCGGAAGCGCATGACGTACCAGGTGAGCAGGACGATGGCGATGAACAGCAGCGCCGGCGTCGGGATGCCGAGCACGTTGCCTCTGGCCAGAAAGTTGATGGCCGGCGGATAGTTGGCATAGATCGGCTGGCCGGCGCTGTAGACCAGTCCAACGCCGCGAAACAGCGTCATGGTGACCAGCGTCGCCACGAAGGGCTGGAAATTGAGAAAGGCGACGAGCCCGCCATTGACGACGCCGACGACGGCCGCCGCCAGAAGCGCCACGGCCAGCACCACCGGAAGCGGGACCCCCAGCGTCCACAGCGACGCCGCCAGCGTGCCGGTCAAGGCAACGACCGACCCAACGGACAGATCGATGCCGCCAAGAATGATGACGACGTTCACGCCGACCGCGACAATGCCTATGAGGGAGGCGACGCGAACGAGGTTTATGATGTTTTCGACCGACCAGAAGTAGGGAGAGGCCAGGCCCGCGCACGCCAGCAGCACGGCCAGAATGACGATGTTGGCGTTGATGGGCAAAGACCTCATATCCGGGCCTCCGCCTGGTGATGTGCGTCCCGTTGGCCGCCCATGACATTGATCATGATGCTCGAAACGTCGAACTCCTCGCGCGTCTGCTCGCCGGTGACGCGGCCGAGATTGAGGCAGACGATACGGTCGCAGACATAGATGAGTTCCTCGATCACTGAGGAAACGATGACCACGCTTGCGCCCTTGGCGGCAAGTTCCCGGATCAACTCGAAGATGGCTTCCTTGGCGCCGATATCGATGCCGCGCGTCGGTTCGTCCAGAAGGAAGATGTCGACCTTGGCATCGAGCAGGCGGGCGAGGATCACCTTCTGCTGGTTGCCGCCGCTCAGCTTGCCCACCGGTACTTCGGTCGAGCTGTATTTGACCTGCAGGCGCTTGCAAACGTCCATCACGGCGGCCGTTTCGGCGCGGCGGCGCAACGCGAAAAGCCCGGAATACCGGCGCAGGGAAGAAAGCGTCACATTGTGCCGGACCGGCATTGACAGCACCAGCCCATCGGCCTTCCGGTCTTCGGGACCTAGCCCGATGCCTCCGGCGAGCGCCTTGCTGGGGCCGGAAAACATGGCAAGGCGGCCCTGGCTGCGGATGGCGCCCGAAAAGGGCTTGTCGACGCCGAAAATGGCGCGCAGGATTTCGGTGCGGCCCGACCCCATCAGGCCGGCAAGGCCCAGGACCTCGCCCCGGCGCAACTGAAACGAAACATTCTTCAACAAGGCGGACGTCGTCAGGCCGTCAACCTGCAGCACGACACCGCTGTCCGCCGACGCCTTGGTGTCCCAGTCGCGCTTTTCCAGGCTCAGCTTCTTTCCCAGCATCATCTCGACCAGGCGCGCCTCGGTGAGATCGGCGACCTCGGACTCGCCGACCAGGTGCCCGTCGCGCAGCACCACGACCCGGTCGCACACTTCGAAAATCTCGTTGAGGTGATGGGTTATGAAGATGATCGCCGTTCCGGCCTTCTGGAGTTTCCGGACGATTTCGAAGAAGTGCTCTACTTCCTGCCGGTTGAGCGGTGCGGTCGGCTCGTCCATGATCAGCAAGCGACAGGGACGCGTCATCGCCTTGCCGATCTCGACGAGCTGCTGCTTGGCGACGCTCAGCTTTCCGACATGCACGTCCAGAGAGCCGTGATAGCCAAGTTCGGCCATGATGACGGCGGCTTTACTGCGCATCGCCTTCCAGTCGAGGGCTGCCCACCGGTTTCTCAACAGCATACCGAGGAAAATGTTCTCGAGCACTGACAGATGCGGGATGAGCATCAACTCCTGATAGATGGTGCTGATGCCGTGCGCATGGGCGGCCGCGGTGTCCGACAGCTCGATCACCCGGCCGTCGAGCCTGATCTCGCCGCCATCGGGCGTGATAGCTCCCGCCAGCACCTTCATCATGGTCGACTTGCCAGCGCCATTTTCACCCACCAGCGACAGGATCTCTCCCGGGCGAACCTCCAGGGCCACCCGGGACAATGCCTGAACGCCCGGATAGGATTTGGAGATTTCAGCCATTGTGAGGAAAGCGCCCGGCCGCTCGCGGCGCGCATCTGTTGCATGCGTGTCCTGGCTGCCGGCGCTTTTCGCCATCGATATCGACCTCGTTTGCAAAGCGAATGGCGGCCGGCTTTTACCGGCCGCCATAATGTTTAAAGTCTATTAGCGAACGTATTGCAGGTCGGGATTGTAGAATTCGTCCACATTGTCCTTGGACACGATCGGGGTCTCTGTGGTGATGCGCTTCGGCACGGGCTCGCCCTTGAGGACGCGCACGGCCATATCGAGACCGACGGAACCGCCAGTTGCATAGATCGACGTCACCTGCAGCCAGCCGTCCTTGATCGCCTGGAAGGCCTCGCGCTGGCCGTCGACGCCGATGAGGAAGACTTCACCGGGCTTGTAGCCGCCTTCCTTCAGCACGTTGATCGCGCCGAGGATCATCGGGTCGTTGTGGGCATAGATGACCTGGAACTGGCCACGGTAACGGGTAAGCCAGTCTTCCATGATCGGAATCGCGGGCGCCAGATCGTAGTTGGCCGGCTGCGCGTCGAGACGCTTGACATCCGGCTTGTCTTTGAACTGAGCGACGAAGCCCTCGTGGCGCTGGATGGTGGGGGTGGCGCCCGGAATGCCTTCAAGCTCGAGATAGTTGAACTTGGCGCCGAAGTTATTCAGCACATACTGCCCAAGGCCCTCGGACAGGGTCAGGTTGTTACCGCCGATGAAGACATTGTAGTCCTCTCCGACGATCTCGCGGTCCAGGACGACCAGCGGAATGCCGGCTTTCTTGATCGCTTCGACGGCGGGCACGAGCGCCTGCGCTTCGCGGGGGCTCATCATGATGAGATCGACGCCGCGCGAGATAAGGTCCTCGACGTCGGCAATCTGCTTTTCGTTGGTCCCCTTGGCGTCGGTATAGATGAAGCTCTCGATCAGATCGGGGTACTTCTTTGCCTGGGCCTCGGCGCTGGTCACCATGAAGGCGCGCCAGGGATGATCCATAGTGTCCTGCGAGAAGCCGATCGTCCATGGCGGAGGACCGAAGGGATTTTTATCTTGCGCGCTTGTCGTCTGCGCGGCACCCAGGAATGCCGACACGACCAGAGCTGCAGTCGCTAACAGTCTACGCATGTTCCACCTCTTTGCGGATTGTAAGATTGCATCCAATCTCCAATTTACATTTATGTCAAGGCAGCCCCTTGGAAAATTCGACGCTCGCAACGCGCCTGGAGCCGCGCTTTCGCTACAAATTGAATATTGACACCAATATATTGGATATTATCTTAACCGAGGCGGGCTGACCATAAATCCAAAAAAGGGGAAGTGAAGTGTTGAAACGCAGACATCTCGCGGCGGCCACCGCCGCCTTCATCATCGGACTGGGCGCATCCATGCCCGCTTTCGCGGCAAACAGCTACTATGCGGAATGCTTCGCGTCCTGGGATGGCGAAACAAAGGATCTGGTCGCTGTGGCGCCTCGTGAAGGTCCCTATCGCATCGCGCTGGTCAACGGATTCGCCGGCAACGACTGGCGCATCCAGATGATCCGGGCGGCCGAGGCCTATGCGAAGCGGCCGGACGTGGCGCCGAAGCTCAAGGAGTTCACCGCCGTCAGCGTCGGCAATGACGTAGCGGCTCAGATCGCCGCCATCGAGAATTGCGTATCCGCCGGCTTCGACGCAGTGCTGTTCATCGCCGTCAATCCGGAGGCCTTCGACGGCGTCGTCCGCCGCGCCAACCAGGCCGGCACGCTCCTGGTTTCGTTCGATAACGTCGTCTTTAACGAGAACCATCTGATTGTCGATATTGATCACGGCGACATCGCGGCCAAGAAGGCGCAGGCGATCCTCGACGACTTGAAAGCGAAAGGCACCTCGGAAGGCAAGGTGCTTTGGGTGCGGGGCCTGCCGGGCAACGCCACGGAGAAACAGCAGACCGAGAGCTTCAAGAACGTCTTCCAGGGGACGGCGTTTGAAGTCGTCGAAGTCGTAGGCAACTGGGATGTCGGCACCTCCCAGCGCGTCACCGCCGAAGCGATCGCCGCGCATGGCAAATTCGTCGGCGTCGCCAACGCCTATGGCAGCATGGGGTCGATCCAGGCGATGCTCGACGCGAAACATCCCGCAGTCCCGTTCGGCTCTGACACCATGAACGGCGCGGTCAAGATGCTTGCCGAGAACAAGTTTACCGGCGTCGCCATCGGTTCTTCGCCGTCGATCTCGGCTGTGGCATGCTTGCTTCGATTTCAGCCCTCGAAGGCAAGGCCTTGCCGCAGCGCGTCAAGCTGCCGCCGCCCTCGCTTCCGTCGACCACCTGGCAGGATGGGGTAGCCTACTATTCGAACCTTCCGGCCACCTTCGATACGGCTGTCGGGTTCAAGGAATGCGATCTGCTGTTCACAGCCGACGAACTGACAAAATGAGGTCGATAAGGGTGGGCGCCGACGCGCCTGCCCTTTTTCGAAAGGGCAGCGTGCATGAAGACCCTTGCCGTTCGCTTCCAGAACGTCAGCAAGAGCTACGGCCCGACCAGGGCTCTGATCGATCTCAGCCTTGACGTCGGGGCTGGAAGCATCCATGCGATTCTTGGCGAGAATGGCGCCGGGAAAAGCACACTCATAAAGATCTTGACCGGCGTTCTGGCCCCTGACACCGGTTCTGTAGAGGTCTTCGGGGAGCGCCTCGAGCATGCCGGCCCGGGCGGATCGGGACGGCACGGCATAGCGACGGTGTTTCAGGAATTGTCGCTCGTTCCGCATCTTTCGGTCGAGGACAACCTGTTTCTCTCCGAACCTCGGCGCGGCCTTTTCGGCCTGATCGACATTGGCAAGCAGCGGCGGGAAGCCAGGCCTTGGCTGGATCTGGTCGGGCTGACCGACGTGCGCCCGGGCACGCATGTTTCCGAACTGCCCCTCGCCCAGAAGCAATTGCTGGAAATCGCGAAGGCGCTGGCCAGGCGGCCGCGCATCCTGTTGCTTGATGAAGCGACCGCGTCCCTGCCGGGCAAGGATGTTGACCGTCTTTTCGATATCCTGAGGCATGCGCAGGTCGGCGGCCTGAGCGTCCTGTACATTTCCCATCGCATGAGCGAGATCGAGCGTATCGCCGACCGCTGCTCCGTGCTGCGCAACGGGCAGCACATCGAGACGTTTGCGACCAAATCCCGCTCCTACGCAGACGTTTGCAGGATGCTTGCCGGGCGCGACGTATCGCAGATATTTCCGCCCCGACGCCCCGCGAAGCACGACGCACCGGTGTTGCTGCGCGTGGACAACCTTTCCGCCGTCGACCTGGTGCGCAACGTTTCCTTCACCTTGCGCGTGGGCGAGGTGGTGGGGCTGGGCGGGCTTGAGGGGCAGGGGCAGAAAGAGCTTCTGCTGGCTCTCTACGGAGCGATACGGCCTTCCGGCGGCACGGTCGAGTTTGCCGGAAGCCGTTTTCAGCCCGGCAGTCCCGCGCAAGCGCTCTCGGGCGACCGCTCCCTGATGCTGCTGCCGGACGATCGCAAGACAGACGGCCTGCTTTTGTCCGACTCCATCGAAGACAACATGCTCCTTTGCGTGAAAAGGAAGCTTGGTCGATGGGGTGTCAGAAACGCCGCCGCCGAGGACCGCATCGTAGCCGCCGCCGTCGACCAGCTCGCCATCAAGATCGCGTCGCCGAAGGCGCCGGTATCGAGCCTGTCCGGCGGAAACCAGCAGAAGGTTCTGCTCGCCCGCCTGACGCTGAACAACCCCTCTCTTTACATATTGATGGATCCGACCCGGGGCATCGATGTCGGCACCAAGCAGGAAATATACAGCCTTATCCGGTCGCTTGCCGACCAGGGCGCGGCGGTTCTGTTCCTGACTACCGATCTCGAGGAACTGATCGGAATGTGCGACCGGGTTCTCGTTTTCTATGGCGGAACGGTCTGCCGCGAACTTCTAGGCAGCGCCATCACCGACGTCGGCATTCTCGAAGCCTCCCTCAACCTGAAGAACGACGCCAAGACGAGCGAGGCCGCAGCGTGATGAAATTCCGGCCGCGAAACCTGCCGCTTCTTCTTGGGACAGCCGTGCTTGCCACCGTGGTGCTGATCTATCTGTCGGTTCATCCTCGCGGCCTGTCGAGTTTTGTAGTCCAGTCCTACGCAAACTCGGCCGCCCCTCTGGCATTCGCAGCCATTGCCCAGACCTTTCCGGTGCTGACCGGCGGATTGGACCTGTCCATCGGCGGCATCATCGCCCTGACCAACACGCTCGCCTCGGAACTCGTGCATGGTTCTCCGCTGGAGGTGATCGCGGGCATCGTCATCGTGCTTGGCGTTGGCGCGGCCTGTGGCGCGTTCAATGGCGCCCTCATCACCTATGGCAGGATACAGCCGATCATCGCGACGCTTGCAAGCGGCGCGATATTCAGCGGCCTGGCGCTGTTCATACGCCCCTTTCCCGGCGGCGACGTAAGCGTCGAACTCGCCGACGCGGCGACCGGCATGATCTTCGCGATCTTCCCGGTCTGTGTCGCGGCCATCGCGGCGCTTCTATGGCTGGCGGGCCTGTTGCTGAACCGCACCTTGACCGGAAAAGGCATCTTCGCCGCCGGTTCCGCGCCGAACGCCGCGACGCTGTCCGGCCTTCGCATTGACCGGTCGATCATGGCCGCTTATATCATGTCCGGCATATTCGGCGCCCTCGCCGGATTGTTCCTGGGCTTCCAGACCTTGTCCGGCGACGCCACGATCGGCGTCCCCTACACGATCAACTCCATCGCGGCGGTAGTGATCGGCGGGCTTTCGCTCAGAGGCGGCCGTGGTTCGCTGCTAAGCGGCGTCATCGGCGCTTTCGCCTTGCGCGGCATCGGCGCCGTCCTGCTGTTCAGTGGCTCGCCGCCGCTTGCCCAGCCCCTGTTAGAGGGAATGGTGCTGATCGTCGCGGTGTGCGCCGCTTCGATCACATTGGTCCGTCAGCCAAATCGCCTGAATGTGTTCTCATGACACAAGCGGCATTCGCGCGCGCGCAACAGGCCAGGCCGCTGATCGTTGCCTGCACCTTTCTCGCGGTTCTGGCGGTCGGCATCGGCATCATGTTTCCGGCGACCTTTTCCGGCTCTTACTACATGCAGCAGCTTCAGATCGCAGCCTTTGTCGGTGTGCTGGCGAGCGGCACGATGGCCGTTCTGCTGCTTGGCGAAATCGACCTATCGCTGCCTTGGACGGTGACCACGACCGGCATGCTTGCCTGCGGCATCGCCAGCAGCGACGCGTCGTGGGCAGGTGAGGGTTCAGCCTTCCTCTTCGCAATGCTTTGGGGTGTCACGGTCGGGGCGGTGAACGCTTTCGGCGTCGCGATCCTGCGTGCACCCTCCATGGTCTGGACGCTGGGCGTCAACGCGATCCTGCTCGGCCTGACCGTGCTCTATGCCGGTGGCTACAGTCCCCAGACTAACGCCTCGCCAGTCATGCGCTTCCTCGCGGTGGGAAGATTGTTCGAGACGATTCCAGTCGCCCTGATCCTGTGGGCGGCGATCGGAACGATCTTCGTTTTCCTTCTGAAACGTACGGTCTTCGGTTCATGGCTCTACGCGATGGGCCGGAGCCCTCGTGTCGCCTTCCTCGCGGGAGTGCCGACACGAGCCGTCGTGTTCGCGGTCTTCATCTGGTCGGCCTCTGTTCCGCCGTCGGCGGTATCCTCTTGGCCGGTTATTCCGGCCAGGCTTTCCAGGCGATGGGCGATCCGATGCTGCTGCCCAGCATCGCGGCGGTTGTGGTCGGCGGCACAAAGATCACCGGCGGCGAGGGCGCCTACTCGGGCACCATAGTCGGCGTCCTCGTCCTCACTCTCCTGTCCAACGCCCTCACGCTCATGCAGTCTCCGGAAGCGCTCAAAATGATAATCTATGGCGGGACGATCCTGGCAATGCTGCTTCTGGGACGGTCGCGTGCGGCATCCGCGTAACGCTTTTCGGATTGGATGTCGTGGACTGTCGGCGCAAGCGCCATAAGAGCATTGACACTGCCAAATTTGTATCCAATATCCTTTAAACAGCATGTTCATCAGACCCATCGCGGCTTGCCACCCGCGATGGGCCGAAATCGGAGGTATCGAATGCATTTGGATCGCGCCATCACCGTCGTCGGCGCTCATGCGGAGGGCGAAGTCGGTAGGGTCATCACCGGAGGCGTGCTGCCGCCGAAAGGCGCCACCATGTTCGAAAGAATGCAGAATCTCGAGCGGGAAGGCGCTTGGCTTCGCAACATGCTGCTGTTCGATCCCCGCGGCAGCGTCAATGCCGCCGTCAATCTGATTACGCCCCCTTGCAGGCCGGACGCCGATATCGGGATGATCGTCATGGAGTCCGACTACTTCGTCCCCATGTCCGGCTCCAATCTCATCTGCACCGTTACCGTGGCCCTCGAAACAGGAATTGTTCCGATCAGGGAACCGCTGACGATCGTCCGCGTGGACACCCCAGCTGGACTGGTAGAGGTGGAAGCCGAGTGTGAGCGCGGAAAGTGCCGCAAAGTCAGGTTCCGGAACATCCCCTCCTTCGTGATGCATCGCGACCGCACGGTAACGGTGCCGGGCATCGGCTCGCTTCGCGTCGACGTCGCCTACGGTGGGATGATCTATTGCCTGGTCGAGGCCGCCGATCTGGGCCTGACGCTCGATCGCGGCGAAGCGCGCAAGCTGGTCGAGATCGGCGAGCGGATCAAGGCCGCCGCCGCGGAACAACTTCCCTCCATTCATCCCGGGAACCCTGATATCCACACGATCAACCAGACCGAGTTCACGGGGCCGCTCGAGATCGTCAACGGGGTCAAGACGTCACGCAATGCAGTGGTGGTGTCGCCGGGAAGGCTCGACCGCTGTCCTTGCGGCACCGGTACCTCCGCCAGAATGGCGCTGCTGCACGCCAGGGGCGATCTCGCCGTCGGCGAGCCATTCAAACACACCTCGATCCTCGACACCGAGTTCGAGTGCCAAATCCTCGAGACGTCGTCGGCCGGCTCGACGCCCGCGGTCATTCCACAGGTGTCGGGACGCGCCTGGCTGACGGGGATCAGCCACTACGGCGTCGACCCGGAAGATCCGTTCCCGGAGGGTTACCGCCTCTCGGATACTTGGTTCAACTAGTCAAACGGAGCGAGAGTTGATGACCATCATGCAAGACTTGACCTGGCTTAACGAGCCGGCGCATCATGCTCTCAAGGACGGTGTCCTGGAGGTCACGACCGGCGAGAAGACCGATTTCTGGCGGGAAACTTTTTACGACTTCTGGCGCGACGATGGCCACTTCCTTTCCAAATCGGTGGAAGGTGATTTCAGCGCCGAGGTAACAGTCCAGGGGGACTACGAAGTTCTTTACGATCAGGCCGGCCTGATGATGCGGCTCAGCGAAAGCCACTGGATCAAGGCTGGGGTCGAGTTCACCGACGGCAAGAGCTACTTTTCAGTGGTCGTGACGAACGACGCTTCTGACTGGTCGCTCGTCGAGGTGCCGATCAACCCCGACGGGATCCGCATCAGGATGACCCGCCACGCCGAAGCCATCCGGGTTCAGTATCTGAGCAGCTTCGACAATGTATGGAAGCCGGTCCGCCTGGCCTATTTTCCTCCGACCAAGACGGTGGATGTCGGCGTCATGTGCTGTTCTCCGCAGCGGAGTGGGTTCAAGGCGCGGTTTACGGACCTCCGGATCGGCCCGCCGATCGCCCGCGACCTGCATGACTGAGCCGGCCCCACCGCAAGATGGTCGGTTATCAACCGATTGCCTCTCGGCCATGCTTGCCGCTAAACAGGGGTCTGTTGTATTCAATATGCAACAGCATTCGGAAAGCCCCATGAAATCGTCTATCGGAATCAAGCGTCAAACGGTGACGTCGTCGGTACTCGACCTGCTTCGAGACCGCATCATTTCCGGCGTCTACCCAGGTGGCTACCAGATCAAGCAGGAAGCGGTCGCCGATGAATTTTCGGTAAGCCGCATTCCGATCCGCGAAGCGCTGCTGCAGCTCGAGGCTGAGGGGCTGGTGGTCATTCATACGCATAAGGGCGCTGTGGTCGCGGCACTCACACCGCAAGACGCGATCGACATTTTCGAAGCTCGGCTGGCACTCGAACCCTTCATGCTTGCGAAAGCAATGGCAAAGGCCACCGACGCCGACACAGATCGGGTTCGGACAGCCTATCTGAACTATGAGACGGCCCTGACGAAGGGGGAGGCACCCGAGCGGCTCAGCGCGTTGAACTGGGCGTTCCATAATGCGCTGTTAGCCGCAGCCAACCGCCCGCGGAGCTTTGCATTGATCGCCATTCTGCACAATTCGGCCGACCGATATCTCAGGCTTCAGATCGATACCGAGGCGGCGCAAACCAAGGCGCTGGAGGATCATCGTGCGCTTGCCGAGGCGTTCGCCAAGCGCGATCTGACGCTTGCCCAGAGGCTGCTCAAGAAACACATCGCCGACGCACGAGACGACGTCATCAGGAACCTGAAAGAAGGCCTCGCGTAACGAAGCCTTGAACCGCCATCCGGCCGTGGGCGTCGACGCGTTCTTTCAGAACGGCCCACGCCCACGGCAGGTGTCGCGGCCGGGAGGACAGCGCGACGTGGCCGGCATCCCGAACACCGCACAATGTTCGTTCAGGACACCTGATCCGCATATGGCTGTGGAGTGGGTTGGAGCGGAGCAATCCCACGGATCGCGTCCGTGATCTTTTCCGCGATCATCATCGTTGGGCAGTGGAGGTTTCCGTTGGTAATGCGCGGCATGACCGAAGCGTCGACCACCCGTATCGCTTCCAGGCCGTGCACTCGTCCCTGCTCGTCGACAACCGCTTCGTCGTCGAAGCCCATCCTGCAGCTCGAGCAGGGGTGATACTGGGTACCCATGTTCTTCCGCAGCCAGGCGAACACCTGCCCGTCATCCATGTTGCGCAGGCCTGGAACGATCGCTTCGCCTCTGATGCGGTCCCAACCGCGCTGCTGAATGATCTCATCGGTGTGCCTTACGCCATCGATAAGGTTCCGGCGGTCCTCAGGATCCTGCAGGTAGTTCAGGACGATCGAGGGGTGTTCCCGAGGATCGGCCGACTTCAGCGAGACCCGGCCCTTGCTGTTCGGCCGACCGAGACAGACCTGGTACTGGAATCCTTCCTCGATATTGACCTGACCGTGCATCAGCTCGCCCAGCATCGGCAGGAACTCATGCTGGATGTTGGCGTAGTCGACACGATCGCTGCTCTTGAAGAACGAGCCAACCTCCCAGAGGTTGGTGATGCCGAGACCCTTGCGCAGGAACATCCATTGCGCACCGATCCAGGCCATCTTCAGGATGTTCATGTCGACAGCGGGAGACACGCCCTTTCTGGAAGCGCGGTATTTCACCGACACGGCGACGTGGTCCTGCAAGCCCTTTCCCACGCCTGGGAGATCGTGAACCGGCTTCACGCCCGCGGCCTCAAGCTCGCGTGCCGCGCCGACACCGGACAGTTGCAGTATCTGCGGCGAGTTGAAGGCTCCGCCGCAAAGGATGATCTCCCGCTCTGCCTCCGCGGTATGCAGGACGCCGTCTTTCTCATAGACGACGCCCACGGCCCGCTTGCCGTTGAATGCGACCTTGTGGACCAGGGCGTTGAGATGCAGCGAGACGTTGCCCTTCCGAACGGCCGGGCGCAGATAGGCTCGTCCGCCACTCGCTCTGATGCCGTTGTCGATGTTCGCTTGATAGGCATGCACGCCTTCCTGGCGAAAGGCGTTGTAGTCCCGGTTCAAAGGATGGCCGGCCTGCTGACCGGCCTCGAGAAACGCCTGGAACGGCTCCAGCTCGGCCTTCAACGAGGTGATGGCGATCGGTCCGTCGCCGCCCCGGTAGCCGTCGGCGCCTCTGTCGTACTTCTCCAATTTCTTGAAATAGGGGAGGCAATGGGCATACGACCAGTTCGTCAGACCGTCCTCCGCCCAGCGATCGAAATCGCGCGGATTTCCGCGCACATAAACCATGCCGTTGAGGGAGCCTGATCCACCCAGCATCTTGCCGCGCACATGGGTGATCATGCGGCCGTCCAGGGCCGCTTCCGGCCCTGTCTCGAACTCCCAGATCCGGCGTTTGTCGGTCAGCGGATAGGACATCGCCGCCGGCATCCGCACATAGATCGAATTGTCGTGCGGGCCGGCTTCGACCACCAAGACACGTGTGCCGGTATCTTCGCCGAGTCGCGCCGCCACGACTGATCCCGCGGCCCCGGCTCCTATGACGACATAGTCGTATTTGCTGGATTGCATCTATCTGGTCCAGAATGTTCAGGTGCTACACAGCCCTGCGCGTCGACCCGAAGGCGGCGGCGTGCAGAATTCGCTGACGCTGCACTGCAGGCGTAAAGCGACTATCGGCGCCGCGCCTGACACGATGGGGCGATACCGGAGATATGAAACCTATGCGACCTTCGGAAGCTTGTAGGCCTCGATCTTCGCGATCGTATCGCGGACAACCCGGGTGACGTGATCGCGCTCCTCCCCCACAAGCGGCAGCCGGGGCGCACGAGTCCACTCCGGCGCGCCATAGACGAGGTGCTCGGCCAGTTTGATGTACTGCACGAGCTTCACATGGGTATCGAGATGAAACGCCGGGGTCATGATGCGATAGAGCTGAAGCGCCTCTTCCTTTCGCCCGGCCATGCAAAGTTTGAAGAGGGCGACGCATTCCGCAGGCCAGGCATTGGTCATGCCGGAGACCCAGCCGATGGAACCGAGCGCCAGACTCTCGACGATCTGGTCGTCGACACCGCAGAACACCTGGTATCGATTGCCGAGTTCAATGTATGTATCGGTAACGCGGCGCACGTCGCCGGTTTCTTCCTTAACGGCGACGATGGTCGGGGAGTCGGCCAATTCCCTCAGGATTGCCGGAGTTACGTCGACGCCATACGAGATCGGATTGTTGTAGATCATGATCGGCAAGGAACTTGCCTTGGCGAGGTTCTTGTACCATTGCGCGGTTTCGCGGGCATCGGTTTTATAGCCCAGGCTCGGAAACGCCATCAGACCCTCGACCCCGTAAGATTCGAACTCGCGCGCTCGCGCGCTCGCGGCCTCCTGGGTGATTTCCGCAAGACCGGACAGGAAAGGCACCCGACCGCCCACCACCTCCTTGGAAATACGAATAACGTGCGCCTTCTCCTGAGGAGACATGGACGCATTCTCGCCGAGCATGGGCAGGACTATGACACCGGACACGCCGCTGGTAATGAGGCGGTCGATGCTTGCCTGATGGGCCTCGACATTGATCGAACCGTCCCGATTGAGTTTGGTGGTGACAGCGGGAAGCACGCCCTTCCAAGTGGCCATTTATTCATTCTCCATTGATGCAGACATGAGCACATCCTGATTTGTATCCAATCTATTACATTCGATATCCATTGTCTAGCGGAGTCCCGAGGTGAAGCCATTTCGCCAGGGCCAAACCGCGTTCGCGGGCCAGGATCGTATTTCCTTAGGCCACACCGTCGGCAACGTCTGAGCCTGTGGGGTTGGGGGCGATCGAGGCTGATGCTCGCAAGGTGACGCCTTCAACACTATCCTGAATGAGGGCCTGCGCGAGGCCACGCACCTGCCCTTCGGCAAGCCTTGCGACCGCAACTTCGATTACATGATCAAGAAGCTGGAAACCCTGGGCGTCCAGAAGCATGAGATCCTGCACACGGCTGAGAGCATGTTCCACGACCACGGGCCTGCGAACCGCCATGGGCTGGCGTCGTGCTGGATCTACCGCCGCTACGACCAGGAGGGGTTCGAGCCACCATGAATCCGGGGGACATGCCGAAACATGATTTCCGGTTCAACAGCATGGCAGACCTCGCCAAAGCTCACCAGGAAACTCTCCGGGACTGATCTCCTTAAGGTTGCGCGAGAATGGATGGATTGCCAAAACTGGATCGGATCGATATCAACATTCTCGCGCAACTCCAGCAGAACGCTCGCCTTGCGAATGTCGACCTGGCGCAAGCGGTGGGATTGTCGCCAAGCCCCTGCCTGTCGCGCCTGAGGCGGCTGGAAAAAGCCGGGTACATCGCCAGCTACAATGCGAGCTTTCACTTGTCCAAACTAGTTGAGCACATAACGGTGTTCACCGAGGTGACCTTGAACGGCCATCGGCGGGAGGATTTCATCAAGTTCGAGGCCGATATCCGCAGGTACGAAGCGCTACAGGAATGCCACCTGGTCAGCGGCGGTTTATGACTATCTGCTCAAATTCGTCATCAAGAACGTTCCCCGCTATCAAGAGCTCATGCAATCCATCCTCGAACGGAACATCGGCATCGAAAAGTACTTCAGCTATCGTCATCAATACGGTCTTCGATCGCGGTTCCGTCCCGTTGAAGTCGCTTTTGAACAACAGCTGATCACGCGAGACGTCGCATTCGTCGCCGCCCTTGATCGGGTTCGGCCTGGCGGCACACTATGCTTGCTCGTTTGCCTCTTACAGCACAAAGCTTTGTTTCCGGCGAGAAAACTGCAGGTAGAGCAAGTCGGGTGACTTGAAACGAAACGGCGCCTGATGTCGATCAGGGATGGGGCGGGGAGCGCACCACCTGCTGGGCTGGCTTGTCCTGACGCTCGCCTTGGTACGAGACCTGGCGCAGGAGATTGTCTTCCGTCCAGGTGAGATAGGTGACCTCGACCACCACTTCAGGCCTGACCCAATGCACGCGCGACAGCTCAAGCGGCGAGCCGAACCGGCTCTCGCGCGGCGGCCGAACGTCGAGGGGCATTCGAGCTGCCTGAAGTGGCCCAAGCCGGCGAGCCAATCGCTTGAGCTCTGCAACCGTGAGGCCCGTGCCGGCGCGGCCCGCGTACATCAGACGACCATCATCGGTGTAGTAGCCTAGGAGCAGCGAGCCGATATGCGGGCGGCTTCCAGTCGGATCGGTCCAGCCGACGACGATGAATTCCTCTCTGTTGAGACACTTTGACTTGACCCATAGGCCGCGATTGCCGGATGCATAGGCGCTGTCGATCCGCTTTGAGATAGCACCCTCGAGTGCAAGCCGGCAGGCGTGCTTGCGGAACGCAGGCCCGTCGCCGATCACGTGATCGCTGAAGCGCAGGCCGGGCATGTCGGTCGAAAACAGGCCTTCCAGTCGCGCCTTACGGCCGATGAGCGGCAGCTTCGCAATGCTTTCTCCGTTCAGGAACAGAAGATCGAAAGCAAAGAAGACAAGATCGCCCGTGCGGCCCTCGTCCATAGCGGCCTGCAGGCGGCTGAAGGAGGTGACGCCGTCTGCCCGAACGGCGCACAGCTCCCCGTCGACATATGCCTCTTTCACCGGGAGCGCGCGGAGGGCCGCTATCGTCGCTTGATAACGATGCGACCAATCGAGGCCGGTGCGGGTGAGCAAGCGGATGTCGCTGCCGTCGATCCGCGCGTGCATGCGGTATCCGTCGTACTTGATTTCGTGAAGCCAATCGGGGCCGTTGGGCGCTTCGTCGACAAGGCGCGTCAGCTGAGGCTCGATCCATTTCGGCGGATGCGTTCTATTCGGCTTTGTGGGATTCACCGTCTTCCGCGCCAATTGAGATAAAGCGTCGTCATGCGGGCCAGACTACCACATGATGACGGTATGCAGGAGTTCCTCCACGAAATCCTGAGGGCGGACCCGCGCGAGGCGAAGCCATGAATCCCGATGCTCAGATGATCGCGGCATTCCCACGTGACCGGCTCGACCTGTTCCTCGCCACGGCCAGTCCAGGCGGTCGATCTCATCGGGCGTTCGCCCCCGCCGCTCGCGATAGCGTGGCAGCGACCATCCCTTATGCAACGCCATGCCGCGCACGAGCAGCCCGGCAATGAGACCTGCCCCGAGCACGACCTCGCGACTTAAGCCGATATTCGTGAGCACAACAAAGACGATCGCCCCAGCAAGGGCTGCAGTGACATAGACTTCACGGGAAAGCACTATTGGACTTTCATTGCCCAGCACGTCACGAATGATTCCGCCGAAGGTGGCCGTGACGACTCCCATAGCCACCGCCTGAGCCCGCAAGCAAAGCGCGCTCCGCACCCGTGACAGCGAAGAGTGCCAAACCGAGGGCATCGAGCCACAGGAGCAAGCGGTAGCGACTCTGCGGGATGTGAGCGGTGAAAAACACTGCGCATAATACGATGACGCATGCGAGAAGAACGGCCGGGCTCCCGCACTCAGAAAACGGGGCTCAAGCCCAGAAGAAGGTCGCGCAGCGTGCCACCGCCGATGCCCGTCACCGAACCGAGCAGGACGAAGCCGACTACGCAAAGTCCCCAAGGGGGGTAAACGTTCCAACATATAAAACAAAATCGATTTCAACCCTGACTACGAAAGTTTGTACCCAGAGTACAATATTATTCTTAAGGCAATGAAATCCGACTTTTTTTAACTGTCGAAACTCATCGGAGCACCCAATGGCCCGACCACGCAAGCCCCTGGCCGAGCGCATCGGCCGGCTCTCGCAACGCCAGGGTGACCACCTCGTCTGGCAAGGCCAGATCAAGGACGACAAGCCCTATCTCGACCGTGTCGGCAACCCGGCCCGTATCCTGCTCAATCTCACGGAGCACCCCGATTACCAGATCCGACGCGACGAAAGTCTCTGCGATGATCACCGGTGCATCGAGCCGCACCACTACAGGGTGATCCGTGAGCGGAAATTCAAGTATGACGACCAGCCCTCGACCCCGTGGCGCGATCCGCGCAACACCAGCCCGTTCTCTGACCGAGAACTGGAAGAGATCGAGGAGAACGTCGAGCTCCTGATCGCCAACGAGATCACGGACGAGGATCTAGGCATCTTCCCGCCCTACATCCGGGACGAGATCCTACGCCGCGCCGGGAACATTAGCAGTCGCTAACAGTTGGGTGGGACCAGTGGGCCCACCTCCGCTACTCCCAGCCCGCTGCAGATCGGGCCGCCGCCCGATCGGCCCGCGCTCGGAGGAGGAGCGCGGGCCTTCCTTCGAAACTATCCCCTCGATGGGTAGCGAGTTGCCGAAATTTGACTGAATAACTTCGGTCTTTCGGCGGGCCTCGTTGATTATTTCCGCTTGTTCTGTAGCCTCGCAAGATTGGCTGAGGGATTTCTATGTCACAGGAACTTGAAGCGAAGGACGAAACGACACCTGGTCAAGTGGAGCGCCATCCAACCAGTGAAGAGGTGTATGAAGAGTTCAAGCCGCTTTATGCGGAATTTGAACAGAACGACGTGTGGATGAATGGCGAAAGGCCACTTCTCGCCCACTACACGTCCGTCGAGACACTTGAGAAGATTCTAAGGAATGAGGAGCTTTGGCTTTCCAATCCCCTCTTCATGAACGACCTCGACGAAATGCGCTTCGGCTTAACGCGTGGCAAGGCATTTTTCGACCAAACCGACCTCGAGAAAACTTGTGGCCTTGATAGTGCCGCTGCCGTTCAATTGCGCAGCGATTTTGGTGATTACTACGCAGAGTACGAAAGCAAGCACGCGCTCAATGTATACATACTATGTCTCTCGAAACACGCCCCCGATAATACAGACGGCATTCTTTCGATGTGGCGGGCCTACGCTAACAACGGCAGTGGCGCTGCCGTTGTGTTCGACACCAATGCACTTGGGCCACTTGTTATGGATTCTCCGCTTATCCTAACCCCGGTGCGGTACGCCTCTAATGTCGATAGGCTGCAATGGCTGGAGCGGAAGGTTGCGGACTGGTGCGCAATTGTTGCCCAAGGCAACATACCGCAAAATCTGCTCTACATCGCAGCGTATTGGCTCTTTAACATCATCCTGGCTTTTGCCCTGTCGAGTAAGCACATCGGCTTTGATGAAGAGCATGAATGGCGCTTGATTTACATGCCTGACCGAGATGAGAATAAGCTTCTTGCTGACAAGTTTCACTACACCGTGGGGGCCCGTGGCGTGGAGCCGAAACTCAAACTAAAAATCGCGCCTCTTGACGGTGCGATCCCGCAATTCACCTTCTCTGATATCCTACACAGTATACTACTTGGGCCTAGCATTTCGTCACCACTGGCTAGCGCTAGCGTCGTCCGTATGCTCGAAAAGCTCGGGAAGGGACACCTCGCGCCTAAGGTACGCTCCTCTACGATTCCGCTTCGGCATGCTTGGCCTATCTAGCCAGCGAGCTCACGCCTTAGCCCGCGCTTCGTCTTGTCGCCGCCAGGCGAACAACTTGATTAGCTCTCGTCAGTGAAACCCAGCAACGAAGCATGACGTATTTTGCTGTGGTCACCGCGAAGATGCTTGATGCGCAGCTTGACCCCAGGCCCGACCCATTGCGTCGCCGGCCGCTTCTTCATGGCCTCGGGCGGCGGACCGGCGTGTTCCTGGACCCGCTTCCACAGCCGTTCCTTCATGTCGCGGCCCAAGCTGATGAAGGCCGAACCGACATACTTCCCTGTGCCGGGTTCCGCTAAAAGCGCGAATGCCGCCTTGCCCGGCTCCCGCTCGACGCCGATCAGTTCGAACTCGTCGACCGTCCAGCTTTTGGCCTTTAGCCAGTTCGTTGTCGGCCCGCTGCGATATTTGCTGTCGGCGCGCTTGGAGACGATCCCCTCAATCCCAGCCTGGTCGACGAGGTAGAAGATCGCCTTTGGGTCACCGGGTATAGCCTCACTGAACTGGATCCGGCTGTTCGGCTTGATTTTGCCGTAGAGCATTTCCCGACGCCCCTTGCAGCCGATGTCGCGCAGGTCGTGGCCATTCAGATGCAGAATGTCGAAGGCGCCGAGATACATGGCATAGGGGTCGCTGTGGACGGCTTTCTGAAGCGCAGCGAAGTCAGGCAGACCGGCCTCATTGGTGACGACCGCCTCGCCATCGATAATCGCATTCTCGACCTCGAGCTCCCGGGCGGCTTGAACGATGCCGGCGAACTTTTTGGTCCAGTCGGCGCCGGTTTTGGTGAAGACGCGGATGTCTTCGGGGCTGTTGATGACAATCTGGACGCGGTAGCCGTCGAGCTTGATCTCGTGAAACCAGTCATCGCCCTCGGGCGGCTTGGTCACCAGCTTGGGCTCCATCGGCGGAATGAACTCGAGCCGGCGGACGCCGGTACTTACAATTTTACGCACTTATT
>SAQR01000047.1 GCA_004020365.1 Mesorhizobium sp. | reverse complement strand
ATCTCCCCCCTTGAGGGGGAGATGCCCGGCAGGGCAGAGGGGGTCGTCTCGCGTGGATCGCCAGCGTCTTACTTCGTCGCGAAAGATGTCGGCGCTCCACGCGCCGCGACCCCCTCTGTCGCCTTCGGCGACATCTCCCCCTCAAGGGCCCTCAAGGGGGGAGATAGGCGCTTGGCTTGCGCCACATCTGGCCCTACACGCCGCTCCTAAAACCCGCTAGACAAACCCCTTGAATCAACACGCCAAGTTCAGGATCGGCCATTCGGCCTGCCCGCATGATTGCCCGTCGACCTGCGCGCTCGAGGTCGAGCTGCTCGACGGCAAGCGCATCGGCCGCGTCCATGGCGCCAAGGCCAATGCGTATACATCAGGCGTCATCTGCGCCAAGTCGCCCGTTATGCCGACCGCGTCCATCATCCCGACCGCTTGCTGAAGCCACTGATGCGCTTGGTGTGAGCACCTGATGGCTGCTGACGGCGTCGAATGCACTGGACACAAGCGAAGGGCGGCCTCGGTAACATTACTGTGAGCCTGTAACGTTCGCCGTCCCTGGCGCGAACAACGGACCGTATCCTCACGTCCGCCATGGCGGGATTACTTGCCCGCCGACACCTTCAGGAGTCAAGAAATGCTAGACCGTCGCACCTTCCTCATCGGCCTGACCGCAATATCGGGCCTCGCCTCGGCTCCGACGGCGCTGGCTGCCAGCCGCATGGCCTACACACGGCAGGCCTTCAAAGAGGCGCAAAAGGCAGGCAAGCCGATCCTGGTCGAGATCACCGCCAGCTGGTGTCCGATCTGCAAGGCGCAGAAGCGGGTGCTCGGCCAGTTGCTGCCTGCGCCCGAGTACGCAAACCTGGCCGTTTTCGAAGTCGATTTCGATTCCCAAAAAGAGGTTGTTCGGGCTCTTGGTGCGCGGATGCAGAGCACGCTGATCACCTTCAAGGGCGCAACGGAAGTCGGTCGGCTTGTTGGCGTGACCAAGGCGGATGCCATTAAGCAATTGCTTGATAAAACGATCTGAGCGGCGGCGATGCTACTCGGCTTCATATTTTCGTTCCTGGCCGGGGTGCTGTCGACGCTGTCGCCATGCGTGCTGCCGCTGATCCCGGTCGTGCTCGGTGCGGCCGTCAGTCAGCATCGCTATGGCCCCATCGCGCTGGCCGCAGGACTTGCCATATCCTTCACGGCCATAGGGCTTTTCGTCGCCACGATCGGGTTCTCTGTCGGGTTTGACGGCGGTGTCTTTCGCAGCGCCGCCGCAGTTCTGATGCTCGTCCTCGGCACGATATTGATCGTGCCGGCATTCCAGGCGCATATCGCGCTTGCGGCCGGTCCCGCCGGCAACTGGGTCGAGCAGCGGTTTGGCGGCTTTTCCTCCGTTGGCCTTCGGGGGCAGTTCGGCGTCGGTCTGCTGCTCGGCGCGGTGTGGAGCCCTTGCGTTGGCCCGACTCTCGGTGCCGCTTCCGTCCTTGCAGCGCAGGGCCAAGACCTTGGCCAGGTTGGGGTCACCATGGTTCTGTTTGGTCTCGGTGCTGCCGTGCCGTTGCTGATCCTCGGACTACTGTCCCGCGCGACCTTGCTGAGTTGGCGCAGCCACATCGCCGCCGCCGGCAGCGGGCTGAAGGTCGCGTTAGGCGTCTTGCTGGTGATGACCGCCGCCGCGATTCTGTCTGGGTTCGACAAGGCGTTGGAAACCGCACTCGTCAACGCTTCGCCCGAGTGGCTGACGGCGTTGACGACGCAGTTCTAACGGCTCTGCGCTGGCGGTCGCCAGATTTTCAGCTTTGCCTCAGCAAGGAGAAGCAAGTTAGCGCTGCATCTGGCCCTACACGCCAGCGCCATAAACGGCTAGCTTGGCCTCATGAATCAACATGCCAAGCTCAAGATCGGCCATTCGGCCTGTCCGCACGATTGCCCGTCGACCTGCGCGCTCGAGGTCGAGCTGCTCGACGGCAAGCGCATCGGCCGCGTTCATGGCGCCAAGGCCAACAGCTACACGGCTGGCGTCATCTGTGCCAAGGTCGCCCGCTATGCCGACCGCGTCCATCATCCCGACCGCTTGCTGAAGCCGCTGATCCGTGCCGGCGCCAAGGGTGAGGGCCTTTGGAAGGAAGCGAGCTGGGAGGCCGCACTCGACCTGGTCGCCGAAAAATTCATCGTGGCCGAGGCAAAACACGGCTCGGAGACGGTCTGGCCTTATTACTATGCCGGCACGATGGGGCTGGTGCAGCGCGACGGCATCGAGCGGTTGCGCCATGCGAAAAAATACTCCGGCTTCTTCGGTTCGATCTGCACCAATCTGGCCTGGACCGGCTGGATGATGGGCGCCGGCGCGCTGCGCGGTCCCGACCCGCGCGAGATGGCCAAGTCTGACTGCGTGGTGATCTGGGGCACCAATGCCGTGGTCACCCAGGTCAATGTCATGACCCACGCGATCAAGGCGCGCAAGGAACGCGGCGCAAAAATCGTCGTCATCGATGTGTACGAGAACGCGACGATGAAGCAGGCGGATCTCGGCCTGGTGCTGAAGCCCGGCACCGACGGCGCGCTGGCCTGCGCGGTGATGCATGTGCTGTTTCGTGACGGCATGGCCGACCGCGGCTATCTGGAAAAATACACCGACGATCCGCACGGTCTGGAAGCGCATCTTCAGACGAGGACGCCGCAATGGGCGGCTGATATCACCGGGCTTGCCGTCGATGAGATCGAGGCTTTCGCTCACCTCGTCGGCACGACCAGGAAAACCTATTTCCGCCTCGGCTACGGTTTTTCGCGGCAGCGCAATGGTTCGATCAACATGCATGCCGCCGCCTCGATCGCCGCAGTCACCGGCTGCTGGCAATATGAGGGCGGCGGCGCCTTCCATTCCAATTCGGGCATCTTCAAGCTGAACCAGGAACTGCTGGAAGGCACGCGGATGCGCGACCCCGCGATCCGCCATCTCGACCATTCGCGCATCGGCCCGGTGCTGACCGGCGCCGAGGATGCGCTCTATGGCGGCCCGCCGGTGACGGCGCTGCTGATCCAGAACACCAATCCGGTCAATGTCGCGCCGGAGCAGCGGCTGGTGAAGCAGGGTTTTTTGCGCGACGACCTGTTTTCCTGCGTGCACGAGCAGTTCATGACCGACACCGCAAAACTCGCCGATGTCTTGTTGCCGGCGACGATGTTTTTAGAGCATGACGATGTCTACAAGGGCGGCGGCAACCAGCACATCACGCTCGGGCCGAAGCTGATCGACCCGCCGGAAGGGCCGCGCAGCAACCATTTCGTCATCGAGGAACTCGGCAAAAGGCTCGGTGTTGGCGACAGGCCCGGCTTCGGCATGACCGAGCAGCAGCATATCGACATCATTTTGGGCAAGCGCGGGCTGGGCAGTTTTTCGAGCCTCAAGGAACAAAAGTGGGTCGATTTGCAGCCGGATTTTGCGGCGGCGCATTTTATCGACGGCTTCGGCCACGCGGACGGAAAATTCCGCTTTCGCGCTGACTGGACCGGGCAGGCGGCGCCCAACCGGCCGCCGAAAAGCATGGGCCTGTTCGGGCCGGTGGCAAGCCTGCCGGAATTTCCCGACCACGTCGATCTTATCGAGGTGGCGGATGCGGCACATCCGTTCCGGCTGGCCACCTCGCCGGCGCGCAACTTCCTCAACTCGACTTTTTCCGAGACGCCGGTGTCGAAGGCCAAGGAGGGCCGACCGGAACTGCTTTTGCATCCGGACGATGCGGCAGCCTATGGGTTGGCCAATGGCGATCGCGTCGAGATCGGCAATGCGCGCGGCGAAGTCGTGCTGCACGCAAGATTGTTCGACGGCGTCAAGCGCGGTGTCGTGGTGGCCGAAGGCATCTGGCCCAACAGCGCCCACGAGCGCGGCGAGGGCATCAATGTCCTGACCGGCGCCGATGCGCCGGCGCCCTATGGCGGTGCGGCGTTCCACGACAACAAGGTCTGGCTGCGCCCGGCCAATTGAAGCGTCGGAACGATATACCCAACCAGCCGTTTTTGCGTGGCGGTGGAGACATGGTGATGGCAGAAGCGTTGGCAGCGCCGGCCCCGGTTGGAAGGACGCTTTCGCCCGGCGAACTCGTGACCACGATGGCGCATTTTCATCGCGCCGAGATTCTGCGCATGACGGGGTGGCGCGACCGCCTGGACCGGACGAGCAATTGGGCGATAACGGTCGTCGCGGCAATGTTGTCCATCTCGCTTTCGACGGCCAGCGCGCATCACGGCGTGCTGCTTTTTGCCATGCTGCTTGTCCTGTTGCTGCTGTGGATAGAAGCGCGGCGATATCGCTTCTTCGACGTTTACCGGGCCCGCGTGCGCCAATTCGAGCGGCACTATTTCGCGCAGATATTCTCACCGCAGCCGGACTTCGCGTCCGATTGGCTGTTGGTCGTCGGCGAAAGTCTGCGCACTCCAAAATTCCTCATTTCGCAGCGAGCGGCGTTGGCGCGCCGTCTGCGTCGAAACTACATCCATATGCTGCTGATCCTGCTGTTGGCCTGGATCCTGAAACTGTCGACCCCCAGTCTTCTAACCGAAGGTGTCCGCATCGACTTCGTCAGTTCGGTGCGCGAGGCGGTTGCCGGCGCTGCCCTGGGGCCCATTCCCGGCCTGGTCATCGTCGTGCTGGTCGCCGCCTTCTATGCCGGCCTGCTGGTCACGGCGTTCCTGACCGTGAGCGACGACGGCGAGCTCTCCTTTGGTGACGTGCACGTCTAGAGCGGTAAATCTGCGAACGCACTTGCGCGTCAGCGGAAAATCGAACCGATCGGTTCGTTTCTATTGACGGATCGTGCAAGACGGAGTGAACGCCGGCTCAGTAAATGGCCGCGCGATGCGGCAGGCGTATTTGCCTAACCTATTGAAGGTGATGCGAAAAATTGTGGCGAAGGAAGCCCTTTGGCGGATTTCAAGCACCCGGTTCAGGGCGTGGCCGGCACATCTTTGTGATTGGAAACTGCTGCTGGGCCAACCCACCTCGGGGTGGTCCGAGCGACGCGAAATCCTCCCAAGGCACGCCACCAGACGGACAACAACACTGAAAGTATGAAAGTACTGGAGTACCTGAAATGACCAAGATTGCTCTCACCGCTGCCGCCATCCTCATTGCCACAGGCAGCGCCTTTGCCGGCAGCGACCACTATGGTTCGGACGGCGTCAATCAGCCGGCCGCGCCTGTCGGCAATGCGGCTGTTGGAAATGTCGACAACACGTTCACGGGCTCGATCCGCAAGCTGCTCCCGACCGAGCACAACGCTGTCAACACCAATGCGACGTTCGAGTCAGGCACGGGTCAGTCAACCGCGCCTCAATCAGGCCGGGGCAACTGGGGCCGCCGCTAAGCCCTAAAGCTTCGGAACGCATAGAACGGCGGGCGAAGGCCCGCCGTTCTTGCCTATCAAGTCACAGCTTAGCGCAGATCCTTCGGCCAAACGCAGTGAGTCAGCCGCGCGTCGCCGAGGGCCAGCCGTGCCCAGTCACCGTCGAAAACGAAGCGGGCAAGAGCCGCTGTCGGGAATTTTTCTTCAAGCTTTTTGAGTGCCGCGGCATCCGACCCGGCGCCGGCAAGTCGGCGCGCGAATTCCTCCAGGCCGGGATTATGGCCGAGCACCAAGAGGCTGCTTGTTGCCGCTTTTGCCTGCCGGACCTTGGCGAGAACGTCTGCCGCGCTGGCCTCGTAGAGCGCCTGGACAAATTTGGCCGGTGTTTGCGCCGGCAATTCCGCCGAGACCAGCCGCCACGTGTCGCGGCTGCGCAGCGCCGGCGACACCAGCGCCAGATCGGGCAGCCAGCCCTGGCTGGCCAGCTCGCGTCCGACCAGCGGGGCGGCCTTCAGCCCGCGCCCGGAAAGCGGCCGGTCGAAGTCGATGAGGTCAGGATCGTCCCAGCTCGACTTGGCGTGACGCAGAAGAAGGAGTTGCTTCGTTGTCGCCATGCCGGCCTCCTCCTGCTCAGGGCGTGATGCGCGCCAGATGCTGCCAATCGCAGGTGCCACGATCTTTCAAAATAGTGCCGAGACGTCGCGTGCGCTATGCACTACGCGCACGATCTCGACGCGCTGTTCGGCCAGGCGATAAAGCACGAGATAATTGCCGATCGTCAATGCTCGCACTTCGGCACCGATGTCGGGTTTTTGGGGACCGGACTCCGGGAATGTCGCCAATTGCTGGATGCGCGCCGCAATGGCGTCCAGAAGCGGTCCGCGGCAATGCCAAACCAGATGTCGATAGATCGTCTTCGGCGGCCGGGCTGCGGACAACGAGGACGTCAGCCATTCCGCTGTTCTTTGCCGGGGCCGCTGAACCGGCTGTGCGCCTTCAGCTTGATGTCCTCGATGTCGAAAGGCGCGAACGGGCCGCTCTCCAGCCCTTCCGTCCAGGCTTTCCGCAGCCGTTGCGCTTCCGCCTCGCGCAAGGGCTGGCGAAGGCGCCATTCGCGGAGCGCCTCGCGTATCACTTCGCTTGCCGAACCGTATTGCCCGCTGGCCACCGCGCTCTTGACCATGTCCAGCAGTTCCGGCGAAAGCGCCACGCTGACTTTTTCGACTGTCGCCATCAACCTGTCTCTTTGCCACGATGGAAGCAAAAATTGCCACCATCCTCAAGCATGGGCTTCATGGCGTGATGCGCGCCAAATGCTCGAGGTCGGTTTCCTCGCGCAGCGGATCGGGCGCCATGATCACTGAGGTGCTGTTGTCGGCATCTTCGGCGAAGTGGGCAAGCACGGTGCGGCCGCCTTCCATCCGCGCCTTGCCTTCGGCGACCAGCCCGAGCGCCAGCGGATAAAGCCGGTGCTCGGCCTTCAGCACGCGCGCGGCGAGCATGTCCTCATTGTCGCCGACCATGACCGGTACGGCGGCCTGGGCGATGATCGGGCCGTCATCCATGTCGAGCGTGACGAAATGCACCGTGCAGCCATGGATGCGTATGCCCGCGCGCAAGGCGCGCGCATGCGTATCCAGCCCCTTGAAGGCGGGCAGCAGGGCAGGGTGGATGTTGATCATCCGGCCCAGCCATTTCTCGACGAAGCGCGCGCCGAGAATGCGCATATAACCGGCCAGCGCCACGATCTCGGCGCCGAACGAGACAAGTGCGGCGTCGATTGCCCCGTCATGCGTTTCCTTGCTGCTATAGTCGGCCCGCGAAATCACCTTGGTGGCGATGCCGCGCGCCGCCGCGATACCGAGACCGGCGGCATTGGCCCGGTCGGAAATGACGCCGACGATCTCGGCCGGATAGGCCGGATTGGTGGCCGCGGCGATCAGCGCCGTCATGTTGGAGCCGCGTCCCGAAATCAGCACCACGGTGCGTTTGCGCATGCTCATAGGCCGATCGCGCCCCGATAGATTACGCCGGCGTCGCGGCGCGGCACGATGCGGCCGATCGGCGTCACGCTCTCGCCGGTCTCCTGCAGCACGGCCGCGACCTGTGCCGCCTGGCCGGAGGCGACGACGAGGATCATGCCGACGCCGCAGTTGAAAGTGCGCATCATCTCTTCGGCCGCCACGCCGCCGGTCTTGGCCAGCCATGAGAACACCGCCGGCACTTCGATGGCGTCGAGGTCGAGCTCGGCCGAAAAATCCTTCGGCAGGACGCGCGGGATGTTTTCCGGGAAACCGCCGCCGGTGATATGGGCCAGCGCCTTGATGCCATGCGTGTTACGGATCGCCTTGAGGATCGACTTGACGTAGATGCGGGTCGGCTCCAGCAGCGCCTCGGCCAAAGTGGCTTCATCGTTGAAGGGCGCTGGATCGGTCCACGCAAGGCCGCTGGTGGCGACGATGCGGCGGACCAGCGAAAAGCCGTTTGAATGCACGCCCGACGAGGCCAACCCCAACAGCACATCACCCTCGACGATGTCATCGGTCGGCAGCAGCTGGCCGCGTTCGGCCGCGCCCACGGCAAAGCCGGCGAGGTCGTAGTCGTTGCCGTGATACATGCCGGGCATTTCCGCCGTCTCGCCGCCGATCAGCGCGCATCCGGCCTGCCGGCAGCCCTCGGCGATGCCGCCGACGATCGCCGCACCCTGGTCGGGGTCGAGCTTGCCGGTGGCGAAATAGTCGAGGAAGAACAATGGCTCGGCGCCCTGCACGACGATGTCGTTGGCGCACATGGCGACGAGGTCGATGCCGATCGTGTCGTGCTTGCCGGCATCGATGGCGATCTTCAGCTTGGTGCCGACGCCGTCATTGGCGGCGACCAGCACCGGGTCGGTGAAGCCGGCGGCCTTGAGGTCGAACAGGCCGCCGAAGCCGCCGATCTCGCCATCGGCACCCGGCCGGCGGGTCACGCGCACCAGCGGCTTGATCTTCTCGACCATGAGGTTGCCGGCATCGATGTCGACACCCGCCTCGGCATAGGTGAGCCCATTCTTGCGCTTGCTCATCACTCTTTCCTGCTTTCCGGGGCTCTTCGCATGAACGGCTGCGCCTCGCAAGGATAACGGCTGGCACAGTCACTTTCGGCATCACAAAATCGTGGACAGAGGCTTCAGGCAAATCTCCAACATTGGCGATTGGCGAAGGCCTTGAAGACAGCCATCCCTTGCCACAAGGGGGAGATTGGCAGCTTCAGCGTCGCTCTCACTTGCCGTGGCATCGCATCTTTATCATGTATCATCAAAACAGAAGCGACGGGACATGCGTTTGACCATCCCCAACATGATCACGATCATGCGTTTCGTGCTGGTCCCAGGCGTGGTGCTGGCCATGCTGCAGGGGCGCTGGGACTGGGCTTTCGCCGGCTTCCTGATCGCCGGCATTTCCGACGGCGTCGACGGCTTCATCGCCCGCCATTTCAACCAGTTTTCGCAGCTTGGCGCCTATCTCGATCCGATGGCCGACAAATTGCTGCTGGTCTCGGTGTTCGTGGTGCTGGGCTTCATCGGTGAATTGCCGCTGTGGCTGGTCGTCACCATGGTGTCGCGCGATGCGCTGATCGTCTGTGCCGTCGTTCTGTCCACCGTGATGACCCATCCGGTCGAGATGAAGCCGCTGTTCGTGTCGAAGGCCAACACCGCCGTCCAGATCGGGCTGGCGGCGGTGGTGCTGGGCGAACTGGCCCTCGCCATCGATCTCGATCCGCTCAGGCCGGTGCTCATATTGCTGTCCGGGGTCTTGACCGTGGCTTCGGCCGCGGCCTATCTCGTGGCTTGGCTGAGGCATATGAGCGGCTATGGCGAAGGCTCCAAACCGGATACCTGACCAGAACATCGACGCGGCAGCCGAGGCTGCGGCTGCCGATGCGGCCGCGTCTGGCGTGTTTCGCCGCCAGATCCGCTTCTGGCTGATCAGCGCCATTATCCTCGCGATCTTCCTCTATGTCTTCAGCGGCATCCTGCTGCCGTTCGTCGCCGGCATGGTGCTCGCCTACTTTCTTGACCCGGTCGCCGACCGGCTGCAGCGGCTCGGCCTGTCTAGGCTGATGGCGACGATTGTCATCCTGTTCGCCTTCATCGTCGTTCTGGTGCTGGCCTTCGTCATCCTGATTCCGGTGCTGGCTTCGCAGATGGCCGATTTCGCCAGCAAGCTGCCGGAATACCTGACCCGGCTGCAGTCCCTGATCACCAGCTTCGATCCGAGATGGCTGGAAGAGCAATTCGGCGTCGACGCCAATGGCCTGCAAGAAGGGTTGAACTCGCTGCTGACCTCCGGCTTCGGCCTGCTGACCACGGTGTTCACCTCGATCTGGAGCTCCGGCGTGGCGCTGGTCTCGGTGGTAAGTCTGTTCGTCGTCACGCCCGTCGTTGCCTTCTACATGCTGCTCGACTGGGATCGCATGGTGGCGATTGTCGACAGCTGGGTGCCGCGCGATTATGTCCAGACCGTCAGGGCAATCGCCAACGATATCAACACCGCCACCGCCGGCTTTGTGCGCGGCCAGGGCACGCTCTGCCTTGTGCTTGGCGCCATGTACGCCACCGGTCTGACACTGACCGGCCTGAATTTCGGCATCCTCATCGGCCTGTTCGCCGGGCTGATCTCTTTTATTCCCTATGTCGGCTCGCTGACCGGGCTGGTGCTGGCCGTCGGCGTCGCCTTCGTCCAGTTCTGGCCGGACTGGACCATGGTCGCGGCGGTGGCCGGCGTGTTCTTCGTCGGCCAGTTCATCGAGGGCAACATCCTGCAGCCGAGGCTGGTCGGCAAAAGCGTCGGCCTGCATCCGGTGTGGCTGATGTTTTCGCTGTTTGCCTTCGGCGCACTGTTCGGCTTCGTCGGCTTGCTGATTGCCGTGCCGGCCTCGGCGGCGGTCGCCGTTCTGGTGCGCTTTGCCATCGCCCGCTATCTCGAGTCGCCGCTCTACAAGGGCCACAACACCGAACCTGTGCCGCCGCTGCCGGCGCGTCGCCGCGGGAGCGGTGGGCCGCGCAGTTGAGCCAGATGCCGGACAACAAGATCGACCCGCCGCGCCAGTTGCCGCTCGATCTCGGCCACGGCACTGGCTATTCGCGCGACGAGCTCGTCGTCTCAGGCACCAACAGCCAGGCGGTGGCGCTGGTCGATCGCTGGCCGGACTGGCCGTCGCCGGTGGTCGTGCTCGCCGGCCCCGCAGGCTCTGGAAAAACCCATCTGGCGTCGATCTGGCGCGCCCGCGCCGGCGCAGTGAAGGTCGACGTCGGACGGATCGGCGACTGCATGGCGAGCCTCGGCGCGCGGCCTGCCCTGATCGACGATGTCGATGCCGGTCCGGTCGATGAAGAGGGGCTGTTCCACCTGATCAACGCGGTGCGCGCGGCCGGCTCGACCTTGCTCTTGACCGCGCGGCGCTTTCCGTCCGCCTGGGGTATCAGGCTCCCCGACCTCGCATCGCGGCTGAAGGCGGCGGCGATGGTCGAGATCCACGAGCCCGACGATCTCTTGCTGGCCGGTGTCATCACCAAACTGTTCGCCGACCGCCAGGTCGAGGTCGAGCCGCATGTCGTGCAATATCTGGTGCGCCGCATCGAACGCTCGCTGGCCACGGCGATGCGCGTGGTTGAACGGCTCGACCGCACGGCACTTGAGCGCAAGACGCCGATCACAAGGGCGCTCGCCGCCGAAACCGTCAGCGCCATGGATGAGGGGCAAGGCGAGTTCGAGATTTAGGCGGTGGAAGAACTTCGCTTCTCCCCTTGTGGGGCCCGAAGGGCGGGCGAGGCCCGTGACTCGCCCCGGGCGGTGGATCGGCGCGCAGCGCCAAGCCGGATGAGGGGGCGCTGGAAGAAATGAGGCGCTGGCGATCCTGTCGCTGTGCGCCCGATTTGGACGAGGGTGTCCGCCAAGCTGGAACACCCCTCATCCGACCGAGCTTCGCTCGGCCACCTTCTCCCACAGGGGAAGAAGGAAAATCTCCGGCCGGTGTCCCATTTCGGGAAACGTTGACTGGCATCTGCTTTGCACCTGCAAGCTTGCCGGCTAACCCGGTCCTGATTGCGTATCAAATCAGGTTGTAGGCTCGCCGGGAGATGAGGCGGTTGGGGTTCTCTTCCCGGCGAGCTTGCCTTCATGCGGGATCGCTAGTTGCGTATACGGCACTGGCAACTGCGCCCACCGATAATCGCAGTCCCGTCTCTGGCCATTGTAACGGACCATAAGTACGACAGGTTGCGATCCTGGATTAGGTCAGGGAACGGATGCTGGTTGGATCAACCTACGGCCGGAAACCCCCGATAGTGTATCCACCGTCGACAGTGATCTCTTGCCCCGTGACGAAGCTTGCATCGTCTGAAAGTAACCAGGCAACTGTACCTGCGATATCTTCTGATACGCCGTTACGGCGCAGGGGCGTGTGGACGGCCAGGCGCTTGGCAAAAACAGGATCTAGGACATCATCCGCCATCGGGGTCAGAATGATACCCGGATTGATGGCATTGATGCGGATGTTGCGAGGGCCTTGCTCGACCGCGAACGTACGCATCATGGCAAGCAATGCGCCCTTTGTACTCGCGTAAGCCCCGGCCCCTGGCATCACTGCGCCCGCCGTCCAGGAGGCGTTGATGAGAATGCTGCCGCCTTCCAGGAACGGCAGGCAATGTTTGATCGTAAAAGAACGTCCCCCGAATGTTGGTGCCGATCAATACGTCGAAATCATCCGCATCGGTCACTGCCAATGGTTTGAAGTCGCCCAAAACTCCGGCATTGGCGAATACGGCATCCAGTCTACCGAAGCGTTCAATTGTCTTTCCTACAGTCGCCGCGACTGCATCGTTGTCAGCAATATCGCAAGCAATCGCGACTGCGCTGCCGCCTGCTGCTTCGATGTCCGCCTGCAATTGGTGGATCGGATCGTAACGGCGTCCGACAAGGGCAATCTGTGCACCTTCGTCGGCCAGCCGAAGGGCAGCGGCCCGCCCCATACCCGTTCCCGCACCCGTAACTAGAACCGTTTTGCCCATGAATCTGGTTTGTGCCATGTCTTTGTTCCTTCGATGAATTGCAACATGGCAGCTGTAATTCCTGTGCTATCTCATGATAATTCGGCAAAATGCTTATTCATTTGAAAGCAGAAGTATCGAATGGGTCTTTTTCGCTCGATGCAGGTTTTTGTGGCGACGGTCCAAGAGGGCTCAATGAGCGCTGCTTCGGCAAAGCTCGGCATATCGCCAGCGATGGTGGGGCAACATGTGGCCGCGCTGGAGGAGCGGCTCGGCACGCGCCTTCTGAACAGGACCACCCGCCGCCAGAGCTTGACGGATTTTGGCACGAGCTATGTCGAGCAGTGCCGGGACATCCTGGATCGTGTGGCTGTTGCGGATCAGGACGCAGAGGCATCTGAGACGAAACCTCGCGGGCAATTGAGGATCACAGCGCCGACGACTTTTGGGGCGGAGGTCTTAATGCCAGCTTTGCAGCGTTATCGCGACATTGCCCCTGACGTGACGCTGGACATCACATTGACCGACCGCAATGTCGATATCGTGGAAGAAGGTTTCGACATCGCGTTTCGCATTGGAGCGTTGCCGGATAGCCGCCTTATTGCTCGTCACCTTGCCCCCTATCGAATGATGATTTGTGCTGCACCGGATTACCTTGCCCGCAGGGGCACCCCGGATCATCCAAGCGAGCTTTCCGTCCACGAAGCCATCGGCTTTACCCCTGAAGCCCGGGCGCCCTGGAGGCTGTCGAAAGGCAAGGATCTGGTCGAAGTCGCTCCCAAAATCTCGATCACCGTCAACAGTGGTCAGGCTGTCCGCATGGCTGCGCGTGCTGGGTTGGGCGTGATTATGCAACCATCCATACTGCTGACTTCGGATATACGCGCTGGCCTTCTCGTCCGGCTTTTCCAGGATTGGCACCTGAATGAACGGCCCATGTCTCTCATCTACCACCGTGACCGACGCATGGCACCGCGTCTAAGCAGCATCATTTCGTTTGCCATTGCCGAATTTGGCGCTCAGGTTGAGTGACAGGCAAATCGTCTCGTCGAAAGCGCTCCTTAAACATGGGTTATCTGCGCCAGATGCGCTCGCGCAGCCGTCGGGTCGTGCCGCCACCACCGCCACGTTCAGATCCCACCGTCCGGTGGCGCCGCGCGTTCCGCGCCGAAGCGCCTGCGGTAATCGCCCGGCGCCAGGCCGGTTATCCTGGCGAAAACCTTGCGGAAGGAGCCGGCATCGTCATAGCCGACATCCCAGGCGATCTGGTCGATGGATCGGGTTGTCGCTTGCAGCATCTCACGCGCCCTCCCGACGCGCAGGTGCTGGCAATACTCGGTCGGCTTGAGGCTGGTGGCGTTGCGAAAGCGGCGCAAAAAGGTCCGCTCCTCCAGGGCCGCATGTTCCGCCATCCTGGCAAGCGTCACATCGCGCGCGCCTCTCGCCTGGAGCCAGTGCTGCACCTTGAGAATGGCCTCGTCGCCATGGTTCAGCCTGGGAGCAAAGGGGCTGTAGAAGCGTTGCTCGCGTCCCGGTGGGTCGACCAGCATGAAACGGGCGGTGTCCATCATGACGGTCGGCCCAAGCACCCGGTCGACGAGTTTCAAGCCGAGATCGGTCCAGGCCATATAGCCGCCGGCAGTGATGATGTCGCCGTCATCGATGACCAGTCTGTCGGCATCCAGCGCGATGTCGGGAAAGCGTATCGCCAGCGCGTCGCGATAAGCCCAGTGCGTGGTCGCCGCACGACCCGACAACAGGCCAGTCTCGGCAAGCACGAAGGCGCCGGCGCAGACCGAGCCGAGCGTCGCGCCCGCCGCATGACGAGCCCTGAGCCAGTCGGCATACGGCGCAGCCGTCTCGCGAGCGATGGGATCACCCAGGGTCGGAGGCAAGATGACCATCGCAGGTTCATTGTCGGGGCCAGGCTCGCTGTCGAAGCCGCGGATAACGGTTTGGCTCGCCTCCTGCCATTGCCAATGGCTGACGCGAAGCCTCAGCGCGTCCGGCGAACGGTCGGCAGCCAGTCGGTTGGCCAGTTGGAACAGGTCGGTCAGACCGAGAACTGCCGCTTGCTGAACACCGGGATACACCACAAGCCCAATTTCAACCCGATCAGACAGCGCAATCACCTGTCAGTTTTGCCACGTTCAATGTCTGTTTTGCCAATTCTCACCATGCCTCCGTTGCAATAGCTTGTCCACAGAAGGAACGAACCTTCCCGCCAATTCGGCTAACAAGGAGCACGACGATGAGCACATTCACCACCGTGGACGGCACCGAGATTTTCTACAAGGATTGGGGCACGGGCCAGCCAATCGTGTTCCATCACGGCTGGCCGCTGAGCGCCGACGACTGGGACAACCAGATGCTGTTCTTCCTCGACAAGGGCTATCGCGTCATCGCTCATGACCGGCGCGGGCACGGCCGCTCGACACAGACCGCGACCGGCAACGAGATGGACACCTATGCCGCCGACGTCGCGGCTCTGGTCGCTCATCTTGATCTCAAGAACGCCGTCCATATCGGCCATTCGACCGGCGGCGGCGAGGTGGCGCGTTATGTCGCCCGCCACGGTGGCGAAGGACGCGTCGCCAAGGCGGTGCTGATCGGCGCGGTGCCGCCGATCATGCTCAAGACCGACAACAACCCTGGCGGCCTCCCGATCGAGGTCTTCGACGGCTTTCGTGCCGCTTTGGTCGCCAACCGCGCCCAGTTCTACAAGGATGTGCCGGCCGGCCCGTTCTACGGCTTCAATCGCGAGGGAGCCAAGGTCTCGCAAGGGGCTGTCGACAATTGGTGGCGCCAGGGCATGATGGGCGGAGCCAAGGCCCATTACGACTGCATCGAGGCTTTTTCCGAAACCGATTTTACGGAAGACCTGAGGAAGATCGACGTGCCCGTCCTGATCATGCACGGCGATGATGACCAGATCGTGCCGATTGCCGACTCAGCCCTGCTTGCCGCCGAGCTGGTGAAGCACGGCACGCTCAAGGTCTACGAGGGCCTGCCGCACGGCATGTGCACCACCCACCCGGAGATCATCAATCCGGATCTCCTGGCGTTTGTCCAGGGCTGACGCTTCGCAAGCTTCAGGCGGGCGCGCTCGGGCTTCTCGTCGGTCGCTTGGGTGCTTCGTCAGTCGCAGATGCTGTCCGGCGCAGATGCTGTCAGGCGCATGTGCGCCGGCAGCACGGCCGATGATTTCCGGTGAATGGATGGTCGGAGTGGAGAGATTCGAACTCCCGACCCTCTGGTCCCAAACCAGATGCGCTACCAGGCTGCGCTACACTCCGAGTCCTTGGCGGCGTATAGGGTTCCGGGCTTGGCTGCGCAACCCCTAAAACACGAAAACGGAGCAAACTGCGCGGCAGCGCCACCTCAGGCACCCAGGTTGCTGTCCAGCGGCACGCTGCCGTTATACGTCCCCGCCGGGAAGAAAACGCCCGGTGCGATCTCGATCGTCCTGTCGGCGGCGGTGGCCCGCCGTGAAGGGGTACGGCAGGCTCGGCCTTGCCGCCGGCAGCATTGCGCAGTAATGACGGGAATACAGCGGCGGTGCCGCTTGCACGTAGTAACGAGGTGTTCATGTCCGCGCGCATTTTCAGCCCAGCCAAAACCGCGATGCAGTCCGGCAAGGCCAAGACCGGCCACTGGGTGCTGGAATTCGATCCCGAGATGCGCAAGAAAATCGATCCGCTGATGGGCTACACCACGTCGGCTGACATGCGGAGCCAGATCAGGCTCACCTTCGACACAAGGGAAGAGGCGGTGGCCTATGCCGAGAGAGAGGGGCTGGCCTACCGCGTCGAGGAGCCGAAGGAATCCAAGCGCCGCCAGATTTCCTATGCGGAGAATTTCCGCTATGACCGCAGGACGCCCTGGACGCATTGACCGGCAAATGCCGGGCAGCCGTCCCAGCGTATAAATTAGCCGGCCCTTGGCGCCGGCCCGCGGTCCCGTAGCTCAGCTGGATAGAGCACCGGCCTTCTAAGCCGATGGTCACAGGTTCGAATCCTGTCGGGATCGCCAGTTTTTTTCAAAATCCATTCTGGACACAAGGTATCAGCCAAGCGCTTATCGGCCCGCGTCCTCGCCCGGAGGCGCGGACTTTTCGGTCTGGTGATGCTAAGTGCGACTAGCTCCAAGCGCTTCGTCGAGGAGATTTGGAGCTTTGCTCACAGGCATCCGGCCGTCGGGGGTAAGCTTGTCCACTGCGTCGGGCAGTTCTCTTGTGAGCCGGGTCCAGAAGTTCCTCGCGGGACAATCCGGTTTGCTCCGCGAGATCGTTCAACGTTTGCGGATCGATCGCTTTCTCGACTTGGTCGCGCTGAACGGGGCGATTGGATCCTGTACCAACCCAGGAATCAACTTGATCGCCCGCACCCGCATTCCTGAGACGCTCCAGGATGTCGCCGAGCCCGCCGGTGGAGCCAGCGTTTTTGGCATCTGTCGAGTTCCTGCCGGCGATTAACTCGCCGATCCTATCCCTATTCTTGTAGGCAAGCAGGCCAAGCAAGGCTATGGCGACTTTTCCTATGTCAAGGCTCATTTCGTACCTCCTTCCATGAAGAACGGACAAGGCATGCGGCTTTGAAAGGTTCCACGGTATTTGCTGCTGGGCTGGTTTTCAGTTCGGTTAAGGGCGATGGGACTCCCGGCCGCATCTGATCAGGGCCTTCACAAGCAAAGCCTCCAAGCGCACGCCTCAGGAAATTCGACGGGGTTGCCGAAGACCTGATGTGAGGTGATGCTACCCTCGTGACCTTGAACCCGGGGCGGACTTGGCCGGCCGTGATGGTGGGCCTGCCGTAATTGTGGACCACCCGCCAAGTCTGAGGAATGGCGGGTAGTCCTTATCAGCGCAGGAAGGGACGTAGCTGCGCAGATATCAGTTCGTTGCGTGAGCTCACAGCTAGCAACTGCTACGAGCAGCCGCAGTTCCGGGTGGCGGGGTGTCCGGGCTATTACGCGAAAACAGGTGAGACTTAGGTCCTGTCTCGAATCAGACCGAAGCCCAACCAAGGAACGTTTGCGGCTGCCTGATGTTTGGTGAGCCTGGCGTGAAGACGATGCCGTTCAGCGCAATAGAACTCACATAAAGGAGGCACTCATGAGTATGCGTCTTTCCACCGCGGCCGCTGGGTTTCTGTTGCTGGCTGGCATCGGCGCCGCTGCCGCTCAGGACGTAGTCATCGAGCCTGAACAGGAAACCGTCATCAGGGAATATGTCAAAAAGCAGCCGCTGGCATCGGTGAAAATCCCTGGAGTGGAGCTCAATATCGGCTCAACCTTGCCCGAAACCGTCGAACTTCATGAAATCCCCGACACAGAATACCGTTACGTGGTGGTCGACAACCGGACCGTTGTCGTTGAGTCGGGGACGCGCAAGATCGTCAAAGTCATCGAATGAGCTAAGCGACTGGACCCGCCGTGCCGAACGGTGCGGCGGGACGTCAAGCGAGGAGGAATGTGATCACCATGTCGAACCGTGAGATTGGAGCGTCCCAGGCGCTGCGAATGCGTGTGGCTGACCTCAATGAGAGGATGCGCGGCGCCCGGATTACCGAGAACGAACTGAAGACCTTTCGAAAGGTCGCAGCAGTCCTGGAGGGCGGCAAGGGCAGAATCGATGCCGACGATTTGATTGCCGCGTCCTTCGTCGTCGAGACGCCGGACTAACAAGAAGTGCTGCAATGTCCCTGTCTCCCAGCCTATTCTCTGTTGGCCTGACTTTCCAATGCCCGCAGTGCAACTTCACCGTCATCAAGAACGGCAGCTGGTTTCAGGTCGTTTCCCGTTACAAGTGCGAGGGATGCGGACGCGAGATCCGGATTACCTATGCCGACAAGATCGCGATCTTCCAGAAGCACGCGCACCTGGCCATGCCGCCGGGAGCGCGGTAGCTGCGGCAGCATACCAACTCCTTCGTTGCAAGTGAGCTCGAATTGTCGGGCTCGAGCGCGAGTGTCATGGTGACCTAGATAAACCAGGTCGCCACCAGCCCCAAAGACGCGGAAAAAATTGCGATCGTAGTAGCCCATCCCAGGGCGTTAGTTGTCCGGCTGTTGACCTTGTCTCCCATGATCCGCGGGTTGTTCGTCATCAGTATGATCAGAAGAAGCAATGGCGGCGTGGAAAAGCCCTGCACGATACCGGACCAGACGAGCGCCTTCATTGGGTTGAAACCCAGGAAATTCAGGCCAACAGCAATCAGCGTGAAGGCGCCGATCGCGACATAGAACTTTGGCGCCTCACGCGGCTTGGCATGAAGGCTGTGCTCCCATCCAACTGCCTGCGCCAGGTCATATGCCGCACCTGTCGTCATGACCGGAACGGCAAGGAACCCGACCCCGATCACGCCGGCAGCGAACAGTACGCCAGCGGCTGCACCAGCGAGCGGCTTGAGAGCTTCGGCTGCTTGAGCGGCGGTCTCGACGTCGTGCTCGCCGGCTTCATAGAGCGTAGATCCTGTCGACAGGATGATGAAGTACATGATGAGGTTGGAAAAGATCATGCCGATCAGGATATCTCGGCGGGAGCGGCGCAGTTCACCGTCGGTGGCACCCTTGCGCTTCTTCAGCGTCGTTCTCCCCTCGGCAATCTCTTCCTCTACCTCCTCATTCGACTGCCAGGTGTAGAGATACGCTGAAAGGGTGGTGCCGATGATGGCCACCACAATGGAAAGGAACTCGCGGCTGAACTGGATCTTTGGAACAAGGGTTCCCCACAGCACGGCTGCCGCATCGGGCTTCGCCATGATGGCTGAGCCGACATAGGCAAGCAGGGCCAGCGCGAGCCAGCGGAAGATGTTGCGTATGAGCGTGTAAGAGCCCCAAAGCTGGAGAGCAAAGATCACGGCCGCGACTACAATCACAATGAGGGGGATCGGAACAGGCAGGAAGATGTTGATGGATGCAGCCATGCCGCCGAGATCGGCGGCTGCTTCGATCGTGTTGCCGATCAGCACGCCCACAAGAACAGCCCAGAGCAGCCACCGGGGGTAGAAGTCCTTGATCGTATGAAAGAGGCCGCGGCCCGAAACCTGTCCAAGCTTCGACGAGAGATACACGACCGTGTACATCATCGGCAGCGTTAAAGGAGCGGTCCAAAGCAGGTCCGGCCCAAAGCGCGCCCCGGCACTTGCATAGGTACCGATCGCCGAGCAGTCGTCGTCAGCGGCGCCGGTGATAAGGCCGAGTCCAAGTGCTCGCCCTATGCCGTCCTTCTTGTCTTCCCGTGGCGAAGTGGCGTTACGATCGCGCTGAGTCATTGCGGCCACGCCGCGCCAAGAGCGTGGTGCGCAAACACGACTGAAACGTCGAGAGCAATCGTCCAATAAATGTACCGCAGCACGGGATTGGGGCTCATTCCAGCAAACCTCTGCCGCCGTTCCAACTCCGCAATCGGCTGCTTGTTCCCCGCGTCAGCCAAGTGTTCCCCGCGTCAGCCGAGTGTTCAGCGCGTCAGCCGAGTGTTCAGCGTTTTACGAGATATTCTGCCGGTGTGATTGTCTGTTGGCCGATGGTGCGCCAGTCGCTCAATGATTCGACGCCGTGCGCATCACATCAATGTTTGATGTTGCCAAAAGGCTCGCTCGATCGGATTGAGCTAGGTTGAGGGTGGCGGCAGGAATCACAGCTTGCGACCGCTACCCTTATGGCTCGGGGCTGGGCGGATCTGAACGGGGCTTTTCCAAAATGACTTTGATGGGCGCGGCGGCACTGCTGATCCTGATCCTGACCTATGCCGGCGTCGCCGTCGGCACGATCCCCGGCCTGCGCCTCGACCGGGCAGGCATCGCGCTGCTCGGCGGTGCGGCGATGGTCGCCATCGGCGCACTCAGCCTGGAGGATGCATACCGCGCCATCAGTTTCGACACGATCACGCTGTTGCTCGGCATGATGATCGTCGTGGCGCATCTGAAAGTCTCGGGCGCCTTCCGTGCGCTCGGCGCCGTTGCCATCGAGCATGCGCATGCGCCGTTTATGCTGCTGGTGATGGTGACGCTGCTGACCGGGGTGCTGTCGGCGTTTCTGGTCAACGACGCGATTTGCCTGGTCATGGCGCCGATCGTCGTTCACGTCACCCGCGTCATCAACCGCAACCCTGTCCCCTATCTGATCGCCACCGCCACGGCGTCGAATTGCGGCAGCGTCGCCACCATCACCGGCAACCCGCAGAATATGGTCATAGGCGCGCTGTCGGGGATTTCCTATCCGGCCTTTTCGGCGGCCTTGGCGCCGGTCGCGCTGTTCGGCCTCGTCGCCGTCGTCGTCATCGTGCGCATCGTCTATCGCGCCGAGTTCGCGCGCAAGGCCGAACTCAGCCCCGAAGTCTATCGCGGCCGCATGTTGCCGGGCCAGGTACTCAAGGCGGTGGTGGTCTGCATCGGACTGGCGATCGCCTTCTTTGCCGGCGTTCCGGTCGCCAAGGCGGCGCTCATCGGCGGCACCATTCTTCTCGTGACCCGCGCCATCAAGCCGGCGCGCATCTACCGCGAGATCGACGGGCCGCTGCTGTTCATGTTCGCCGGCCTGTTCATCGTCGTCGCCGGCGCCGAGAAGACGCTGCTCACGCCCGACATCATAGCCTCGGCAAAAAACTTCGGGCTGGACGACGTCTGGCGGCTGTCCGGCTTCACCGCGGTGCTGTCCAACATCATGAGCAATGTTCCGGCCGTGCTGGCGCTGCGGCCGTTCATACCCGGCCTGGAAGACCCCGAGCGCGCTTGGCTGGTCGTGGCGATGAGTTCGACGCTGGCCGGCAATTTCACGCTGCTCGGCTCGGTCGCCAATCTGATTGTCGCCGAGCACGCGCGGGCCTCCGGAAAGACGCTGTCTTTCGCCGCCTTCTTCAGGGTCGGCCTGCCGCTGACGCTGGTCACGCTGCTTGCCGGGACGGCATGGTTGGCGCTTGGGCTTTAGCCGCCGGCAAGGCGGCTTCAGGTGCAGGCCGCCTGATCGCATTACTCGGCGTGGGTGGGCCAGAACGCCCAGATCAGCAAAGCTGCCAAAGCCAGCCAGAGCGCCACGACAAGAAACATTCCCGTCTTGCTTTGCGGGTGGGTTTCGAGCGCGGCGGCCTGCGCGCGAAACTCGCCCATCAGCGGCGGCGGAACAAGCCTTATGGCCAGGATTACGCCGAGCGGTACGATGATCAGGTCGTCGAGATAACCGAGCACCGGAATGAAATCTGGGATCAGGTCGATTGGCGAAAGCGCATAGGCGGCCACCATCCCCGCAACAAACTTTGCAAACCAGGGCACCCGAGGATCGCGTCCAGCGAACCACAGGGCGACGACATCAAGCTTGATATCGCGGGCCCGGCTCTTTGCCGCTTCCAGCCATGCTTTCATAGGGTTACTTTAGCACAGATTGTCGTTCGTCTGCATTCGGGCGGCGGTGGCTGGTCGTAGAAAGACTGGACCAGACCGTCCGTGGCGCGTTCCAAAGGATGCGCGGCGCTCTAACGCTCCGACGATTCGGTGCTGCTCGCCGGCTTGGCGCCCGAAACATAGGCGTCGAGAAAGTCCTGCGAGGCGACATCGTCGGCGAGGCTCCTCAGCTTTTCCGCCGCGGCTGCCCCCAAAATCGCCTCGACGCGCCGGTTGGCCTCGACCCACACGACATATGCCTGCTGGTATCGCGCCTTGCCGAGCGGCGTCAGCACAGCATGCTTGGTTCGCCGATCGTGGGTATCGTGGCGGACCTCGACCAGACCGTCGCGCACAAGCGGCCGCAGGGCATGCGTCAGCGCTGAGATCTGGATCGCCAGGCGGCCGGCGAGGACCTGCAGCGTCGGCCCATCCTCGCCGTAAGCGGCTGCGAGCCCGTCTATCTGGCCGAGCAGAAGGGTTTGCGTTGATGTCAGCCCGGTGGGGACCAGTGCCGCGTCATACAACTGGCCAAGCCGGCGCGCCGCACGACGCAGCGACGAATTGATGCAGACGAAATCGCTCGGCAAGCCGGGCGCTTCTGCATCTGGCTCGTCCCGACCTTCTTGCGATGCGAACGATTCGACGGTTTTTTTCATCGTTACAAAATAGTTGAGGGCTGAAGCATTGCAAAGGGGCACAGATTTGGCTAGTTGGTTGAGCGCTCAACATTTGAGCGCTCAACATTCAGGAGATAACCCATGTCGAACTCCGCTTTCAAGCCGATTGCCGTCGTCACCGGTGCATCCGCCGGCATCGGCGCCGTCTACGCCGACCGCCTCGCTGCCCGTGGTTATGATATTGTGCTCGTGGCGCGCCGCGCCGAACGCCTGAAAACCCTCTCGGCAAAGCTGTCGCGGGCCTATGGCGCCAAGGTCGAGGTGATCGGCGCCGACCTGACTAAGGAGGAGGGCTTGGCGCGTGTCGAGAAGGTGCTCGCCACCAACCCCGCCATCACCTTGCTTGTGAACAACGCCGGCAACGGCACGCTCGGATCGACGATAAATACGTCCGACGAGAATGCCGCGTCGACCATCGCGCTAAACATCACGGCGCTGACGCGCCTGACCCGAGCGGCGCTGCCGGCATTCCTGTCGCGCAACGCAGGGGCGATAATCAATATAGCCTCGGTCCTGGCGCTGCACTCGCTGCCGATCACCTCCCTCTACAGCGGCACCAAGGGTTATGTGGTGAACTTCAGCCGTGGCCTGCAGGAGGAGCTTGCCGGAACCGGCGTCAGGCTGCAGCTCGTTCTTCCTGCCGCGACCGCCACCGAATTCTACGAGTTCGCCGGCATGCCGCTTTCAGCGTTCGACCCGGCAGTGGTGATGACCGCGGAACACATGGTCGATGCGGCCCTGGCTGGGTTCGATCAGGGTGAAGCGATCACGCTGCCGTCGGTCCACGACCGCGCGCTGTGGGAAACCTACGACGCCGCCCGCGCCACCTTGTTTGCCGCGACGCAGACCGGCGAGCCGGCGCCTCGCTACCAGGCGGCTTGACGCCGCCCGACCGCCCTGCGCGCAGGGCGGTCTCCGCTGGCATGGCTAGGGCGACGTCACCGTCAGACGGCCTTTCATATTGGGGTGGAAGCGGCAGAAATAGTCGAACGCCTCCGCCTTCTTAAGCATCATGCTCGCCGATGTCTTCGGCGGGATCATCACCTCCCAGCCGTCTTTGACGGTCGCCGTGTGGGCGAACACGTCCTTGTTGACCCACTCGATCGTGTCACCGACCTTCGCCTCGATGCTTGCGGGCGAAAACACCAGCTTCTCGATCGTCACCTCAATCGTTTTGGCCTCGGCGGGTGCGGCAGCAATAGTTAGCGCCATTACAAGCCACAGATGCCGTTTCGAAACCGTCGGTGCTGTTCTCATTTCAGCATGCCGGCGACATGTTCGGCATGCTGTTCATGGCCCTGGAATAGCTTCAGGCCGGTCTCCAGCAGGCTCTTCAGTTCGGCATTCTCGGCCGAGGGGATCAGCAGGGTTTCGAGCGCGCCGTTGACCTGCTTGTGATAGGCGACCTCGTTGTCGACATAGGCCTTGTCGAACGCGGCGCCGTCGAGATTGGCGAGCTTCGCCCGTTCCTCGTCCGCCGCCTTGGTCAGCGCCTTGCTGGTGGCGTTGTCCTCTGGCGTCACATTGAGCTTCTTGACCAGGTCAAGCGCTTGTTTGTTTACGGCTTCATGGTCTCGCACCATGTCTTTGGCGAAATCGAGAATCTCCTTGTTCTTCGATTTCTTCAGCGCTTGCATGGCCGCCTCGACGTCAAGCACGCCGGCTGTGTAGGCGATGTGGGCGATCTGCGGGTCGCTCGGCTTGTCGGAGGCTTGCGCCAACGTCGCTGCGCTGAGCACGAAAAGCACTGCCAGTGCGGTGGTCGATTGAACAAACATGACGTTCTCCTTCGCCGGATGCGGTTGGCTCCGGGCATTTTCAGTTGACGATGATTGGATGCCGGAAGGGGGCAAACGTTCCCGGGAATTCGGGAAAATCAGTCTGTAAAGCCAAGCCGCTGCATCACCGCTGCGGTCAGCCGTTCACACCGGCGGCCGGCGAAGGGGAAGGCATCGAGCAGTACCGGACCGATCTGATCGGCCAGCGCCTTGCGGACGAGGGCGCGGGCGCGGTGCAGCCGGGTCTTGACGGTTTCGGGCCGCACATCGAGCAATTCGGCGGTCTCGTCTATGCTGAGACCTTCGATCACCCGCGCCACGAATACTGTCCGGTAGACATCGGGAAGGCGATCGGTCGCCCGTTCGACGAGCTCGAGGATCTGCCGTTGCGCCATCATCCGCTCCGGATCGTCGCTGGGATTGAGGGGGAACTTGATGATTTCGGCTTGTAGATTTTGCGGCATCGCTACCGTTCGCCGCCTTTTGCGCAAGCGCCCAAGCGCCTCGTTGATGACGATGCGTGACAGCCATGTGGCGAGAGAGGATTCGCCGCGAAAATCCCCGAGCTGGGCAAAGGCCCTGACATAGGCCTCCTGCACGATGTCTTCAGCCTCGTTGTCGTTGCGGACGACGCTGCGGGCGATACGATAGAGTCGCTGGTTGTGCATTTTGATAATCGTGTGGAAGGCTCCGCCCTCGCGCGCCAGCGCACGGCCGACAAGCTGCATCTCGCCAGATGCGGCGGGCATGACGGTCGCAGACATGACCGGTTTCCTCATCGCGAGCCAATCTCCTGACCTGAGGCAAATCCTCCGATCGAAACATTGGACGGCCTAACCGGCAAAAGGTTCCCGAACATTTCTCCCGGCGGCCAGCACCGCCTACGCTACCGCTTCCGCCAGCAGCTTGTCTGCAGATTGCGCGCGCCGTTGCGGCCAGCAGATCGGCCCGGTTGATCGGGCCGAGGATGCGCCTGTTGGAGCACCCCTGCCGTCGCTCAGGCGGCCGCCGCCGCAGTGAGGCCGCGCTCCAGATCGGCCTTCAAATCCTCGACATCCTCGAGCCCGATCTGCAGGCGGATGAGCGGGCCGTCATAAGGGCCCTTGGCGACGACGCGGTCGCCGAGGAAGACCGGCACCGCAAGGCTCTCATAGCCGCCCCAGGAATAGCCGAGGCCGAATATCCTGAGGGCGTCGAGGAAGGCATGCTGCTGTTTCTGGCCACCGCCCGCGAGGACGATCGAGAAAATGCCGCTCGAGCCGCAGAAGTCGCGCTTCCAGAGATCGTGGTCGGGATGGCTGGCAAGCGCTGGATGCAGCACGCGCGCCACGCCCGGCTGGCTCTCCAGCCAGCCGGCAATGGCCAGAGCGCTGCGCTGATGGTGGTCGAGGCGCACGCCCATCGTGCGCAGGCCGCGCAGCACCTGATAGACGTCGTCCGGCCCGGAGCAGCAGCCCATCGTGTAGAAGGTCTCGCAAAGCTGTTTCCAGCAGGCCTTGTTGGCCGACGCGGTGCCGAGCAGCACGTCGGAATGGCCAGCCGGATATTTCGTCGCCGCATGGATCGAGATGTCGACGCCGTGGTCGAGAGGGCGGAAGTAAAGCGGCGTCGCCCAGGTGTTGTCCATCATGACGATCGCACCTGCGGCGTGCGCCGCGCTGGCGATGGCCGGTATGTCCTGCACCTCGAAAGTGTTGGAGGCAGGCGATTCGGTGAACACGACCCTGGTGTTGGGCTTGATCAGCGCCGTTATACCGGCACCGACATGCGGATCATAGTATTCGACCTCGACGCCCAGCCGTTTCAGCACCGTGTCGGCGAAATTGCGGGTCGGATGATAGACGGAATCGACGATCAGGACATGGTCGCCCGCCGAAAGGAAGGCGAGCAGAGGCACCGTCACCGCCGCCAGGCCCGAGGGCACCACGATCGTGCCGGCCGAGCCTTCCAGCCCGTCGATCGCGCTGGCAAGCGCGTCGGTGGTCGGCGTGCCGCGCGTGCCGTAGGTGTATTTCTGACTGCGCGCCGCCATCGTCGCCGCGTTGGGATAGAGCACGGTCGAGGCATGCACGACCGGCGGGTTGATGAAGCCGAAATAGTCGTGCGGATTGTTGCCCGAATGGGCAAGTCGCGTGTTGGTGCCCATTTCATTGCCGTCTTTTGCCATTGCGCTTCGCCTCTGATGAAGCGCTAGCCATAGTGCGGCGGCATTGGCCGCGCAACCGCTCGCCATCCGCCAGCCGGCGGACTTTGGATATGCCAATCGATTCGCTGACAACCCAGTAATGCGTGGCGTTCCAAAGGCGGATTTTCAAAGGCCCAGCCCCGACTTGCGTCGACCGGGCCTTGCCGGCTTTGTTCGCACTCATGGCTAATTTCCCGGCGCGTTTGTCTGCAATTCAGGCATTTGCGGCAATTGCTTTTCAAACTCTTTCGGTTTCGGTCATTTTCCTTGACCTCACTGGAATAATCGCCTTCGATGCAGTTCGTGAATGGGAGGCAGCGCGTCGGTTGCGATGCGGGGTTCCGGGAATGGGCCGGAACGGGAAGCTGCGTTCACACGGAAAAAAGTCAGGTTCGCCTGAAAAAAAACAGAAAAGGGTCTGTGGGTTATGAAACACATTGCAATCGGCATCCTGGGCGCCGCCGCGCTTGGATTGGTGGCTTCGGCCGCGTCGGCGGCCACGCTCGACGACGTCAAGGCCAAGGGCTTCATCCAATGCGGCGTCTCGACCGGTCTGGCCGGCTTCTCGGCGCCGGACGACAAGGGCGACTGGCAAGGCATCGATGCGGATTTCTGCCGCGCTGTCGCGGCCGCCGTGTTCGGCGATGGCACCAAGGTCAAGTTCACGCCGCTCAGCGCCAAGGAACGCTTCACCGCGCTGCAGTCGGGCGAAGTTGACATCCTGTCGCGCAACACCACCTGGACCATCAACCGCGATACGGCGCTTGGGCTGAACTTCGTCGGTGTCACCTACTATGACGGCCAGGGCTTCATGATCAACGCCAAGAAGCTGCCGGGCGTGAATTCCGCGCTGCAGCTTTCGGGCGCGGCGGTCTGTGTGCAGAGCGGCACCACGACCGAGCTCAACCTTGCTGACTACTTCAAGTCGAACAAGATGGAGTACAACCCGGTCGTCTTTGAAAAGCTGGAGGAGGTCAACGCCGCCTATGACGCCGGCCGTTGCGACGTCTACACCACCGACCAGTCGGGCCTCTATGGCATCCGGCTGACGCTGGGCTCGCCCGCCGACCACGTCGTGCTGCCCGAGATCATCTCCAAGGAACCGCTCGGACCGGCGGTCCGGCAAGGCGACGACCAGTGGTACCACATCGTCAAATGGACCTACTTCGCGCTGCTGCAGGCAGAGGAACTCGGCATCACCAAGGCGAATGTCGAGGAGATGAAGACCTCGGACAATCCCGAGATCAAGCGCGTGCTCGGCCAGGAGCCCGATACCAAGATCGGCACCGATCTCGGCGTCTCCAACGACTGGGTCGTCAACATCGTCAAGGCAGTTGGCAATTACGGCGAAATGTTCGAACGCAATGTCGGTTCGGGCAGCCCGCTGAAGATCGCGCGCGGCATCAACGCGTTGTGGACCAAAGGCGGCCTGCAATACGCTCCGCCGATCCGCTGATCGAAATGTGATCCGGAAGGCAGCCTTCCTGCCTTCCGGTTTCTCTTTCCAGGGGATGGTCGAATGGCATCGCAGGAAATTCTTCGCGAGGAGCCAAGCCGCGGCTCCTTCATCAATGATCCGAAGATCCGCGGCATATTCTTCCAGGCGGTGGTTGTCATCGTGCTGGTGGCGTTGGTCTGGTGGATCGCCCAAAACGTCATTGCCAATCTGACGCGCCTGCGCATCGCTTCCGGTTTCGGCTTTCTCAACAGCCGCGCCGGCTTCGACATCAGTGAGAGCGCGATCGCCTACTCGTCGGATTCGACCTATGGCCGCGCCATTCTGGTCGGCTTTCTCAACACAGTGATCGTTGCCGTCGCGGGCATCATCACCGCGACCCTCATCGGCTTTATCATCGGCATCGGCCGGCTTTCGCACAACTGGCTGATCAGGAAGATCTGCACGGTCTATGTAGAGGTCTTCCGCAATATCCCGCCGCTGCTGGTCATCTTCTTCTGGTACTCCGGCGTGCTTGCCGTGCTGCCGCCGCCGCGCGAGAGCATCAATTTGCCGTTCAACTCCTTTCTCAACCAGCGCGGCTTCTATTTTCCGCGCGCCGTGTGGGGCGACGGCTCCTGGCTGATCCTGGTTGCTCTGCTTCTCGGCATCGCCATGGCGTGGTTCGTCGCCCGCAAGGCGCGTCAGCGGCAGATGGCGACCGGCCAGCAATTCCCTGTGTTCTGGACATCGACGGCTTTGATCATCGGTTTGCCGGTGCTGGCCTACGCGCTGAGCGGTTTCCCGCTGAGCTTCGATTATCCAAAGCAATCGACGTTCAACCTGACTGGCGGCTTCCAGGTCAGGCCGGAGTTCCTGTCGCTCTACCTGGCGCTGTCATGCTATACGGCCGCCTTCATCGCCGAGATCGTGCGCGCCGGCATCAGGGGCGTCAACAAAGGCCAGACCGAGGCGGCCGCTGCGCTCGGGCTGCGGGCGGGACCGATCCTGCGGCTTGTCGTCATTCCGCAAGCCATGCGCATCGTCATTCCGCCGCTGACCAGCCAATATCTCAACCTGACCAAGAACTCCTCGCTGGCCATCGCCATCGGCTATCCGGACTTGACAGCAATCGCCGGAACGGTGCTGAACCAGACCGGCCAGGCGGTCGAGGGTGTGGTGATCATGATGGCCGTCTATCTCGCGCTCAGCTTGCTGACCTCGGCGATCATGAACGTGGTCAACGCCAAGATGGCGCTGGTGGAGAGGTAGGGTCATGCAGGAACACGATCTTTCCTTCGTTCGCGTCGAAATGGCGCTGGCACAGTCGGCGCCGCCAAGCGAGCGCGGACTGGGCGCCTGGATACGCAAAAACCTGATCGCGTCGACCGGTGACACGATCCTGACCATCATCGGCATCGTCCTGGTCGCGATGATCCTGCCGCAAGTGATCAACTGGGCCTTCATCAGTGCCCAGTGGACCGGCACGGACCGCACGGTCTGCGCCACCGTGGCGCAAGGCGGCATCCAACCGGACGGCTGGTCCGGCGCCTGCTGGGCCTTCGTCAACGCCAAGTTCGGCCAGTTCATGTTCGGCCGTTATCCGATCGATGAGCGCTGGCGGCCGATCCTGGTCGCTATCCTGTTCGTGGCACTTCTGGTGCCGCTGCTCATCCCGAAGGTGCCGCGCAAGGGGCTGAACGCCATTCTTCTCTTTGGGGCGCTGCCGGTCGTTGCCTTCATCCTGCTGGTCGGAGGCATATTCGGCCTGCCACTTGTCGAAACCTCGCTGTGGGGCGGGCTGCTGGTGACGCTCAGCCTATCTTTCGTCGGCATTGCCGTGTCGCTGCCGGTCGGCATCGTGCTGGCGCTCGGCCGGCGCTCGAAGATGCCGATCGTCAAGATGCTGTGCATCATCTTCATCGAGACGGTGCGAGGCATTCCGCTGATCACCGTGCTGTTCTTTGCCAGCGTCATGCTGCCGCTGTTCCTGCCGGCCGGTGTCAGCTTCGACAAGTTCCTCAGGGCGCTGATCGGTGTCTCGCTGTTTGCCGCTGCCTACATGGCCGAAGTGATACGCGGCGGCCTGCAGGCGATCCCCAGGGGCCAGTATGAAGGCGCCGATTCGCTCGGCCTCGGCTACTGGCAGAAGATGGGCCTGATCGTGATGCCGCAGGCGCTGAAGCTGGTCATTCCCGGCATCGTCAACACCTTCATCGGCATGTTCAAGGACACCAGCCTGGTCATCGTCATCTCGATGTTCGACCTGCTCGGCGTCGTCAAACAGAATTTCTCCGACGCCAACTGGGCGACGGCGCAGACGGCCAGGTCCGGCCTGGTTTTCGCTGCCTTCGTCTTCTGGCTGTTCTGTTTCGGCATGTCGCGTTATTCGATGTTCACGGAACGCCGGCTCGACACCGGCCACAAACGCTAAGAACAAGAAGGGGACCTGCCATGGTCATAGAAAATGCCGTCAGCGCGGAGGAGATCAAGGTCAATGCCGCCAAGATGCAGGTTTCCACCACCGATGTCGCCATCGATATCATCGCCATGCACAAATGGTACGGCGAATTCCATGTGCTGAAGGACATCAACCTGAAAGTGATGCGCGGCGAGCGCATCGTCATTTGCGGCCCTTCGGGCTCCGGCAAATCGACGATGATCCGCTGCATCAACCGGCTGGAAGAGCACCAGAAGGGCAAGATCATCGTCGACGGCAAGGAATTGACCAACGATCTCAAGAAGATCGACGAGGTGCGCCGCGAGGTCGGCATGGTGTTCCAGCACTTCAACCTGTTCCCACATTTGACCATCCTGGAAAACTGCACGCTGGCGCCGATCTGGGTGCGCAAGACGCCGAAGAAGCAGGCCGAGGAAATCGCCATGCACTTCCTCACGCGCGTCAAGATTCCGGAACAGGCCAACAAATATCCCGGCCAGCTTTCCGGCGGCCAGCAGCAGCGCGTCGCCATCGCCCGCTCGTTGTGCATGAATCCGCGCATCATGCTGTTCGACGAGCCGACCTCGGCGCTCGATCCGGAAATGATCAAGGAAGTGCTGGAGACGATGGTTGGCCTCGCCGAAGAGGGCATGACCATGCTCTGCGTCACCCACGAGATGGGCTTTGCACGCAAGGTCGCCAACCGGGTGATCTTCATGGACCAGGGCCAGATCGTTGAGCAGAACACGCCAGCCGAGTTCTTCGACAATCCGCGCCACGAGCGCACAAAACTGTTCCTGTCGCAGATCCTGCACTGAGCGCTGTCATGCAAATCAAAAGAGCCCGGCCGAAATCCTGCCGGGCTCTTTTTGGGACTGGGCTGTCAGCGGGCGATCGCCCCCCGGTTGAGTGGGCAAGCGTCTCATTCCTTCGCGCCCCCCTCTGTCCTGCCGGACATCTCCCCCACGAGGAGGGAGATTGGCAGCTTCGGCGCCGCGCTCATCCTGCAACGTTCAAGGTTGGTGAAAGCCGCGGTGACGGCCGATCTCCCCCCAAGTGGGGGAGATGTCCGGCAGGACAGAGGGGGGCGCTGTCCCGCCGACGGTCGAGCTTTCATCGCCGATCGCCAACTTCCGGCGGCCGCCAGCCATAGAGCCAGTCGAGATCGGCCGCGAGCTTTTCCGGCGAGCGCCATTTCAGGAACAGGTTGCGCGCGACGGCCACCGGCCCCGCCGCATGCCAGGCGAGCCGATTGACGGCACCCCGGCGCGAAACCTTGGCGATGCGCGGGCGCCGCACCTTCTCCCAGGCGGCAAGCGCTCCCCAGGGATCGGCGGGCGAGGCGGCGACGAAGCCGGCAAGGGTTGCGGCGTCCTCGATCGCCATCGCCGCCCCCTGCGCCGCGAACGGCGTCATCGCATGCGCCGCATCGCCGATCAGCGCGATGCCGGCGGGCGTCGTCCATGGCTGTGCCTGGTCGACCGTATGGATCGGCCACGCGGTCCACGGGCCGGCATCCTCGGCAAGCCGGGCCAGCGCTGCCGCCGTGCCACGCATGGCGCCGAGGAGGATATTGGGGTCGGCGTGGCCCGACCAGCGCTCGGCGATGATCTCGCCCCTGGTGAAGGCAGCCAGGTTGAACGCCGTGCCGTTGCTGACTGGATAGGCGACGAGGTGGAAGCCGGGATGCAGGAAGGTGGTCACGCAATTGGCGGCGCCGACCGCCGCAAAGGCTTCTCCTGCGACACTGTCGGCACTGATCGTAGCGCGCCAGGCAAGCTCGCCCGAAAACCGGCTTTTGGCCGCAAACCCGCCAAAAGACCGGATCGCCGACCAGACCCCGTCGGCGCCGATCAGCAGAAAGCCGCTGGCTTTGACTGTCTTGCCGGCAATCTCGACTGTTGCCGTGGCATGGCGCGGTCCTGTGGCGATGCCGCCGACGCGCGCGCCGGTGGCGAGACTGATGTCCGGCTGTTCGGCAAGGCGCGCCATCAGCGCGTCTTGCAGATCAGCCCGATGAGCGACGAGATAAGGCGCTTGCCAGCGCCTTTCGGCTGCTTGGCCAAGCGGCACCCGCGCCAGCTCACGCAGCGTGGCGGCGTCCTTGAGCACGACCGCCTCCGGCCGCACCGCCGCCGGCAACAGCCGGTCGAGCACGCCGAGCTGGCGAAGGATGCGCGTCGCGTTGGGTGAGAGCTGAATGCCGGCGCCTGCCGCTTCGAGGCGCGGCGCCTGTTCGAACAGCCGCACCAGATAGCCGCGCTCGGAAAACGCCAGTGCCGCGGTCAGTCCGGCGACGCCGGCTCCGGCGATAACGACCTGCCGGGACCGGGTGTCGTCCATGCGGATGGCGTGCGCGTCAGGCGGCCTGTTCGATGTAGAGGCATCCCGCAGGCTGCGTTTCCGTCGCCTTCAGCTTTGGCGAATAGCGATAAAGCGTCGAGCAATAGGGGCAGACCTTTTCATTGTCGTCGCCCATATCGAGAAACACATGCGGATGGTCGAAAGGCGGGTTGGCGCCAGTGCACATGAATTCCTTGACGCCGATGTCGATCGCCGCATAGCCCGCATCGTTCTGGAAATGGGGAATGGAACCGCCTGCCATCGTCGTCTCCTGCATTTGCCGCATGACCCGGATCATGCGCAAAATCAAAATTCACCGCGTCCCTGCCGCGTCTAAAGGGCGCGCCCGCTGCAGCCCGGATTACGCATCCAAAGGACGCGCCGCGCTGTACCTGGATTGCATCTGGATCATAAGCAGTCTCTTTGCAAGATCGATGAAATCAAACTGTCGTAAAAGCCTGTCACAGGATAAGCTAAGCCGGTTAAGGCATGGCCCCGAAACCGAATTCGGTTTCGCCGAGGATCATGCGTGGCTTATGAGTGGTAGAGCGTCTTTGCGCGTCCGGAAAGACGCGCGGCGCCGTGGCCAGCGGGTGCGAAACGAGCAGGAACCATGAACGAACTAAAGCCGGTGCAGAGCGAATTCACCACTGTCGAGGTGGCGAGCCCAGAGGGCGGCAACCCGGACCGCTTCGTCAACCGCGAATTTTCCTGGCTACAATTCAACCGCCGCGTCCTCGAGGAATCGCTGAACGCCAATCATCCGCTGCTCGAGCGTGTCCGCTTCCTGTCGATTTCGGCTGCCAATCTCGACGAGTTCTTCATGGTCCGCGTCGCCGGTCTCGCCGGCCAGGTTCGCGAAGGCATCACGCTGAAGAGCCCGGACGGCCGCACCCCCGAACAACAGCTGGAACAGTTGCTGCGCGAGGTCGAGCGCCTGCAGGAGGACCAGCAGAAGAGCCTATCCGCGCTGATGCTGCTGCTCGACAAGGAAGGAATCGAGAGCATCAGCCGCGATGCGCTGACCAAGGACGAGAAGACCTGGCTCGAGGATCATTTCCAGGAGCAGGTGTTTCCGGTGCTCACACCGCTTTCGATCGACCCGGCGCATCCGTTCCCGTTCATTCCCAATCTCGGCTTCTCGATGGCACTGCAACTGCGCCACCGCAGGAATGGCGAGGAGATGAGCGCGCTGCTGCGTCTGCCGGTGGCGCTGAAGCGCTTCATCCGCTTGCCTGACCGCAAGCGTCATGTCCGCTTCATACCGCTGGAAGAAGCGGTCGGTCTCTATATCGGCAAGCTGTTCCCCGGCTACGAGGTCAAGGGCTCCGGCACGTTCCGCATCATCCGCGACAGCGACATCGAGGTCGAGGAGGAGTCCGAGGATCTCGTGCGCCTGTTCGAGACGGCGCTGAAACGTCGTCGCCGCGGCTCGGTCATTCGCATCGAATTCGACAAGCTGATGCCGGCCGAACTGCGCGAGTTCGTCGCCGGTGAGCTTGGCGTCTCGTCGAGCCGGATCAGCGTGCTCACCGGTCCGCTGGCGCTCAGCCAGATTTCCGAGATCGTCGCCATCGCCCGCGACGATCTCAAGTTCAAGCCCTATAATCCGCGCTTTCCCGAACGCATCCGCGAGCACGGCGGCGACTGTTTCGCCGCCATCCGCGAGAAGGACATCATCGTTCATCACCCCTACGAATCCTTCGACGTGGTGGTGCAGTTCCTGCGCCAGGCGATGGCCGATCCGGAAGTCGTGGCGATCAAGCAGACGCTCTATCGCACCTCGAATGACAGCCCGATCGTGCGCGCTTTGGTCGACGCGGCGGAGGCCGGCAAGTCGGTGACGGCGCTGGTCGAGCTCAAGGCGCGTTTCGACGAGGAAGCTAACATCCGCTGGGCGCGCGACCTCGAGCGCGCCGGCGTTCAGGTCGTGTTCGGCTTCCTCGAACTGAAGACCCACGCGAAAATGTCGCTGGTGGTGCGGCGCGAGGACGGCAAGCTGCGCAACTATGTGCATCTCGGCACCGGCAACTACCATCCCGTCACCGCGCGCATCTACACCGACCTGTCCTTCTTCACCACCGCTCCGACAATCGCCCGCGATGTCGCCCAGCTGTTCAATTTCATCACCGGCTACGCCGAGCCGACCGAGGAGATGCGGCTGGCCATCTCGCCGTTCACGCTGCGCAAGCGCATTCTCAGGCACATTTCGGATGAGATTGGCCATGCGCTGGAGGGCAGGCCGGCCCGCATCTGGATGAAGATGAATTCGCTGGTCGACCCGATCATCATCGACGCGCTCTATGACGCCAGCCGCGCTGGCGTCGAGATCGATCTCGTCGTGCGCGGCATCTGCTGCCTGAGGCCCCAGGTGCCGGGCCTGTCGGAAAACATAAGGGTCAAGTCGATCGTCGGCCGCTTCCTCGAACACAGCCGTATCTATTGTTTCGGCAACGGCCACGGATTGCCGTCGGACGGGGCGGTCGTCTACATCTCATCGGCCGATTTGATGCCGCGCAATCTCGACCGCCGAGTCGAAACCATGGTGCCGATCACCAATCCAACGGTGCATGAACAAGTCCTCGGCCAGATCATGCTGGGCAACATCATGGACAACCAGCAAAGTTTCGACGTATTGGCTGACGGAACCTCCCGGCGCGCCACGCTCGAGGAGGGCGAGGAACCGTTCAACGCGCAGGAATATTTCATGACCAATCCGAGCCTTTCCGGACGCGGCGATGCGCTGAAATCGCATGCGCCCAAGCGCATCGCGCAGTTCAAGCGCCGCAAGAAAAACGCCACAGCGACCGGCTGATGATTTCAACGTCCCAGGGCCGGCTTCAGGACCGCCGACCGCTGTCCATCATCGATATCGGGTCGAACTCGATCCGGCTTGTCGTCTATGAGGGGCTGGCGCGCTCGCCGACCACGCTGTTCAACGAAAAGATGCTGGCCGGCCTCGGTCGCGGCATCGTCTCGACCGGAAAACTCGATCCGGAGGCGGTGACCCGTTCGATGGAGGAGTTTCGGCGTTTCCGCGCGCTGTCCGAGCAGGCTGGCGCCGAGCATATGTATGTGCTGGCGACCGCCGCCGCCCGCGAGGCGGTCAACGGCCCCGATTTCATCCACCGCGCCGAAGATGTACTCAAAACCGAGGTCCAGGTGCTGAGCGGGCGCCAGGAAGCCCATTATTCCGCGCTTGGCGTCATTTCCGGCTTCCATCCGGCCGACGGCATCGCCGGCGACCTCGGCGGCGGCAGCCTCGAGCTGGTCGACGTCGATGGCGAGGCAATCGGCGACGGCATCACGCTGCCGCTGGGCGGCCTGCGCCTGCAGGACATGGCCAGGAACTCACTGGCCCAGGCGGCAAAGATAGCGCGCGACGAGCTCGCGAAGCCAAGGCTGCTGAAAGGCGGGCAGGGCAGGCCGTTCTATGCCGTCGGCGGCACCTGGCGAAACCTCGCTCGGCTGTACATGGAAATGACCAGCTATCCGCTGAGCGTCATGCATCATTACGAGATCGGCATCGACAGCGCTGCGAACTTCCTCAAGCAGGTCGCCAAGGGCGAGATCGAGAAGATAAGGGGTATCGAGGGCGTCTCGAAGAACCGCCGCTCGCTGCTGCCTTATGGCGCCATCGTGCTGCAGGAGATCATGGCGGCGATGCAGCCGTCCAAGATCATCGTCTCGGCGCTGGGCGTGCGCGAGGGCTTTCTCTATTCGCTGCTCGACAAAGCCGAGCAGAAGGCAGATCCGCTGATCTCGGCCTCGGAGGAACTCGCCCGGCTGCGTTCGCGCTCGGTTACCCACGCGCAAGAGCTTGTCGAGTGGACGGGCAAGACCTTCGCCGCCTTCGGCATCGAAGAGACGGTCGACGAGGCGCGCTACCGCCAGGCCGCTTGCCTGCTTGCCGACATCGGCTGGCGCGCGCATCCCGAATATCGCGGCAAGCAATCGCTCAACATCATTGCCCACGCCTCCTTCATCGGCGTCGACCATCCCGGCCGCGCCTTTCTGGCGCTGGCCAACGCCTACCGTCATGAGGGCATCTTCAACGAATCGATTGCGCCGGAAATCAAGGCGCTGGCAACGCCGCGCTATATCGAGCGCGCCCGCGTCCTGGCCGCGGTGATGCGCGTCGTATACCTGCTGACGGCGGCAATGCCGGGGGTCATGCCGCGGCTGAAATGGCAGAGCCGCGGCAATGGCGTGCTTGCGCTGGTGCTGCCGGCCCCGCTGGCCGATCTTTACGGCGAGCGGCCGGCCGGGCGACTGGCGCAGCTGGCGAGGGTCACCAATCGCCGGCTGGTGCTGGCGGTCGAGGGCGGTCCCAATATGCCAGCCAAGTAGTCTGGTTCAGTCAAGAGATTCGGCTCAGTCAACTAATTCGGCTCAGTCCGGCAGCTTGTGTCGGTCAAGTCGTTTCAGCGCCGATCCGAAGTATCCGCCCGTCGATCGAGTAGGCGCCGGCGCCAGCCATCGCCAGCGCCAGAAAACCGCCTGAGAGGGCGATGTCCTTCATCAGCATCTGCGAATGCATGAAGGTCAGCGTCGGATCGTCGCCGCCCTGGCCATAGTGGCCGATGAAGCCTGCCGCGATGCAGAAAGCGGCAAGCAGGAGCGCCACGATCGGTGTCTTGAGGCCGACGAGGATGAGCAGGCCGGCGATCAATTCGAACAGCCCCGTCGTCCAGGCTGCGAGCGTCGGCAGCGGCAGTCCGAGGCCGGCAAAATAGCCTGATGTGCCGGCAATGTCGGTAAGCGCGTGAAAGCCGGACGGAACGAATAGAGCGGCGAGCAGCAGCCGGGAAAGCAGTAGCAGCGCATCGCGCGGCATTGGTCACCTCCGATGTCGGCCGGTTGGCTTCACCCCGACGCTTCAATCTTAGCAGAAATTCGAGCCAGGCCACTCGGCCCGGCGAATCGAAAGTTCTGATAGATCGACAACGAAAAAGGGACGCGGAAAATTTCCGCGCCCCTGCCGCAAAATCTTTCCTGGACCGCTTTAGCCGCGCTTGGCGTCGACCGAATAGGCGCCGGCGCCCGAGGAAGCCAGCACGAGGAAGCCGCCGGCAATCGCCAGGTTCTTCATGAAGCTGATCATCTGCATCTGATCGGCCCAGCCGGTGTGGGCGACCAGTCCCGTGGCGACGGTGAAGATTGCCAGCACCCAGGCGGTGATCCGGGTCTGAAAGCCGATGAGGACGGCGACACCGCCGAGCAGCTCGAGCAGGCCGACGACGACAGCCGTTACGGTCGGCATCGGCAGACCCATGCTGCCGAAATAACCGGCGGTGCCGGCGATCGCAGTGAGCTTGCCAAAGCCGGAAAGCACGAAGATGACCGAAAGCAGGACGCGGCCAAGCAGGATGGTGCCCGAGGCGTTGGAAGCGGCGTTGGAAACGGTGCCGGAACCGGCAACGGACGTGTTGGTGGACATGATGGGCTCTCTCCAGAAGGGGTTGTGGTGCCCATCCACATAGAGTAGCACGACTGTTCACCAAAGATGCAGATTTGGTTACAGATTGTTCACCGCAGTAAAGTTTTTGCGATCAGCGCAAGATTATCCCGGATGACGTGACGTCATCCCGGATGCGTCATGTCCTCCGGCCGCACCAGGCGGTCGTAGTCGGCTTCGCTGACCAGCCCGGTGGCCAGCGCTTCCTCGCGCAGGGTTGTGCCGTTCTTGTGCGCGGTCTTGGCGATCTTGGCGGCGTTGTCGTAGCCGATGGTCGGCGCCAGTGCTGTCACCAGCATCAGCGAACGGTCGAGGGCGGCCTTGATATTGTCTTCCCGCGCCTCGATGCCGACGACGCAATTGTCGGTGAACGAGATGGCGGCGTCGGCGAGCAGCTGCACCGACTGCAGGAAATTGTAGGCCATCAGCGGGTTGTAGACGTTGAGCTCGAAATGCCCCTGGCTGCCGGCGAAGGTCACGGCCGCATTGTTGCCGAACACCTGGATGCAGACCTGGGTCAACGCCTCGCACTGGGTCGGGTTGACCTTGCCCGGCATGATCGACGAACCCGGCTCGTTTTCCGGCAGCGACAGTTCACCGAGGCCGGAGCGCGGGCCGGAGCCGAGCAGACGAATGTCGTTGGCGATCTTGAACAGGGCGCCGGCGCAGGCGTTGATGGCGCCATGCGAGAACACCATGGAATCATGCGCCGCCAGCGCCTCGAACTTGTTTGGCGCGGTGACGAAGCCGATGCCGGTGATCGCGGCGATACGATCCGCCACTTTTTCGGCAAAGCCGATCGGCGCGTTGAGGCCGGTGCCGACGGCCGTGCCGCCTTGCGCCAGTTCCTGCAGGCCGGGCAGCGTCATCTCGATGCGTTTGATCGAGGAGGCGACCTGTGCGGCATAGCCTGAGAATTCCTGGCCAAGGGTGAGGGGCGTCGCGTCCTGCGTGTGGGTGCGGCCGATCTTGACGATGTGGGCGAATGCTTCGGTCTTGGCCTCCAGGGCGGCGTGCAAATGCCTGAGCGCCGGCAACAAATCGTGCACGATGCGCTCGGCGCAGGCGATGTGCATGGCGGTCGGATAGGTATCGTTCGACGACTGGCTCATATTGACGTGGTCGTTGGGATGCACCGGTTTCTTCGACCCCATGACACCGCCCAGCAGTTCGATCGCCCGGTTGGAGATCACCTCGTTGGCGTTCATGTTGGATTGCGTGCCCGAGCCGGTCTGCCAGACGACCAGCGGAAAATGATCATTCAGCTTGCCGTCGATGACTTCCTGAGAGGCTTCGATGATCGCCTTGCCGATGGCCGGGTCGAGCCGCTTCAGCTCCATATTGGTTTCGGCCGCCGCCCGCTTGACGATGCCGAGCGCGCGAACGATCGACGCCGGCTGCTTTTCCCAGCCGATTTTGAAATTGCCCAGCGATCGCTGCGCCTGCGCGCCCCAGTAACGATCGGCGGCGACCTCGATGGGACCGAATGTGTCGGTTTCGGTTCTGGTCTCTGGCGCGCTCACTTGGTCTCTCCGATCTGTCGAATTCGGCACCGGCGTATCGCGTTGCACAAACGGCTTCAAGCGGAGATTGCGAGCGGCAAAAATGCAAATCGGTTGAAGAGCGCGGACTCACCGCCCAAGCAGCGATCGTGAGGTTGGAGATAGGCGCAAGGTCTCGGTCGATCTAGCCAGACATGACTGGGCCTCCCGCTCGAATGCCTGCCACTCCGGGGAACCGGAAAGGGCTGCCTGGTGGCGGGCATGGGCGTCCGCGCTGTCGAAGGCGGCGACGCTGATGAAGACGTTTTCGCCTGATCGAACCGGCAGGCGGGGAAAGCTGTTTTCGGCGTGCTCAGTGACAAACGCAGCTAGCGGCCGTGCGCCAAGTGCCGCCAACACGGGAATCGCGTCGGTTTCGAAGCGGCTGGCGAAGTCGGCTTCGGCGCCGAGTTGCAGATGATGAACCTTGATAACAATAATATCCGACAAGCGATTGTCTCTGCTTGTCTTTTCGTATGCCGGCAAGGCCGCCCGCTGTGCGCCCGACAAATCGAAGCCGGCGCCCGGCCATGCCGGTTTCAGTAACAGCACGTCGTCGGAGGAAATCATCGTGGCGTTGGCGGCATCGCGCCAGGCCGCCCATACGGGCCCCTCGTAGAAAGCGGTCAGTGCATTTTTCCGCGCGTCCATACCGTCGAAGCCACGCAGCCAGACGAACATGTCAGGCCGGTCGAGATCGCGAAACTGACCGATGATGGTCATGTCAGCCGCTTCCTGACCTTCGATCAGATGACCGTCGAAGATGTCGATCAGCGTGTCGCGCCGGCCCGGTTTCAGCGTGTATTGCCTGAACTCGACGACCGGCGAGGCGTTGAGGCCGGATTTCAACGCGGCATTCAGGGGCAGGCTCATCGCGCAATCTCCAAAACAGGGCATTCGTCCTGTTTTATAAACAGACCGGTTGTCCTGTTTTGTCAATCTGCTATCGTTGGAAAATGTCAGCAGAGATGACCGCTCGCCCAAAGGCGCAGCCCGGCAAACGCATCAACGACCCGGAAGGCCTGCGCAAACGTGTGCTCGATGTCGCCGAAGCCTCGTTTCAGGCGCGCGGCTACCACGCTTCCAGCCTGGGCGACTTGATGGCCGCTGCCGGCGTCACCGGCGGCGCTCTGCATCATCATTTCCCGACCAAGAAGGCGCTGGCCTTGGCGGTGATCGAGGAGCGGGTGGCGGCGGCCGTCGAAGCAACATGGATCGCGCCGGTGCAGGCGGCAGGCTCGACGCGCGAGGGCGTGCGCAGCGTGTTCGAGGCCGTGGCGGCGGAACTGGAGCAACAGGGTTTCGTGCGCGGCTGCCCGCTCAACAATTTGGCGCATGAATTGTCGCTCGCCGATCCGGATTTCCGCACCGCCCTTGCCGGCATCTTTTCGGCGTGGCGCCAGGCGATCGCCGACAAGGTCAGGGCCGACCAGCAAGCGGGCAGGGAGCAGGACACCGATCCGCAGCGTTTCGCGGCACTCGCGGTCGCCACCTATTCCGGCGCTATGTCGATGGCCAAGACGGCGCAGGATTCAGGCGTGCTGCGCGATTGCCTGAACGCGCTGGAGCAGGGAGCTTCCCCAGCTTCGTCATCCAAGGGCGAAGCAAGAGCGAAGCGACGTCGCAGGGTGCTGCGGCAGTACAAAGCCTTTTGATGCCGGAGCGCCAGTCGCTCTCTGCCCTGCCGGGACTTAATTCGGCAGCGGTTTGATGATCTCATAGCCGACGACGCTTTCGGCGTTGGTGCCCTCGTCATAGCGCCTGGCCAGAACGGCCTGCAGGTCGGGCGCGTAGAGCGCGGTGAATTCATCCAAGGTCTTGCCGGCCTCGCTCTTTATCGTCTGCCTGACCGCCAGCACGTTGTATTTGCAGTCGCCCAGGCTGAACGTCTCCTTGCCTTTAACGTTGATCTCGAGCGTCTCGGTGCCCTTCGGCTGCTTGTTTGCTGCGAGGCGGACGAACACGGTCTTGCTTTTCGCCCCGGCCTTGAGCGGAAACAGCTTTCTGAGATCCGAAAACGGGATCATCGCAAGCTGACCGGTGTCGCTGTCGCGAAACACCTCGATCAGACCGCCGAACAGAAACTGCGTCTGCGGCGATTGCGATTGGTATTCGTTGGCGACCGACACCATTCCACCCGCCGCCGGTCGAAACTCGCTGTGGATGCCGGGCCTTTCGAGAATGAATCCGGCCTTGGCGGCTTTGGCGTCGATGCACTCGGCACCATGAGCGGCGCTCGCCAGGATGGTAAGCGCCGTTGCGATGGATATAGTCTTCATAGCGTTTGCCCGCGCAAGTTGAGTCCTGACCTGAAAGCAATGCCAGACCTGCGGCAGCGTGTCGACATACCGTTCGCAGCAACTGGACGAGGAGCCGCCGGCTGTGCTGAATTTCACGCCATGAATCGCATCTCGGCAGGGTCATTTTCCCGACGCCGCTTCCTGGCGCAGGCGGCTGGATTGGCTGCGGCCGGCGTCCTTGCGCGGCCGGCGCTCGGACAGAACGGGCAGCGCATTGCGCCTGTCGACGCCACCTTCCTGTTCGCCGCCGATATCCATGCCTGCCGCATGGCCGGCGGGCTGAGCCCCAATTGCCAGCAGGAAGGCAAGACCGACGCCGCCTTGCTGCGCAGTGTCGCCGCGTTGAACGCCATTGGCGAGAAGCACTGGCCCGCCGAAATCAACGGCATTGCCACCGGCCTGCGCTCAGCCGGCAGCCGCATCGGCACGCCGCTCGGCCTCGTCGTCGGCGGCGACATGACCGATGACGGCGGCGGCCAGGTCATCCAGCCCAGTGAAGGCACGCAGCTGCTTCAGTTCAGCCAGCGATACCAGCAGGGCGTCGGCCCCGATCGCGTGCATGTGCCGGCCTATGTCGGCCTCGGCAACCACGATCTCGACCAGAACGGCCCGCCGAACCACGTCGACTGGTATCGCCGCGAAATGCGCGACTATGTCGAGGTCAACCATCGCGCCGGCGTGTTCTTCAAGCCGCCGGTGCCGGTGACCAGTTACGATGTCGACACCGACTGCTATTCGTGGGACTGGGGTGGCCTGCATCTCGTCCAGACGCACCGTTTTGCCGGCGACACCGGCCACGGCGCGGTTTCCAGCCTGCCATGGCTGAAGCAGGATCTGGCGACCTATGCAGCGGACGGCCGCCCCGTCATCCTGTTCCAGCACTATGGCTGGGATGTTTTCTCGATCGAACGGTGGGATGCCGCCAAAGGAACTTTCGATGATGACGGGGCTGGTGCGCCGCACTGGTGGAGCGAAGCGGACCGGCAGGCATTGCTGGCCGCGCTGAGGGACTACAACGTCATCGCCATCTTTCATGGCCACCAGCACGAGACAGCGATGATCTACCGCGCCGATGGGCTCGACCTGTTCAAGCCGAAGGCCGCCTATATGGGCGGCTTTGCGCTGGCGCGGGTGACCGGCGACAGCATGGACGTGGCGCTTGGCGAAGCCGTTGGCGACCATGGCGAGATCGCTTTCACCAACGCTTTCTCAAAGCGCCTGAACTTCTAACGGCAACGGAAGCAGCAGACCGCTAAGCCGCTTCCTCATCGCAATTGAAGCAGCAGCGCAGGGTTCAGATCACCTTCCTGAGCTTGTCCTTGATGTCGCCATAGGCCTTCTGCATTTTGCCGACGATCTTGTCGGCCACGCCTTCAGCCTGGACGCGCCTGTTGCTGGTGGCCTTGCCGGCGGCTTTCTTCACCGAGCCCTTGAGCTGCTTGGCTAGGCCCGCAAGCTGATTCTTGTTCACCATGGCCGCATCTCCCGGAATCAATCTGCTTGGGAAACGGGCGGCTGGGTTTTCGGTTCCGGAGCCCTGCCTCGTCGGTCAATCAACAGGCCACCGCTTTTGGCCTTGACCGCCATGGCGATCGCTATTCGGCATAAAAGAACGCCCCTCGCGCGTTTTATTGCACGGGAGGCGTCCTTTGTGTCAGCCTTTCCTGAGATTGCTCTCATGAACTGCTGACGATCTCAAAAATGCACGGATGCCAAAATGGTTCCCGGCATCATGCAATTTTTTTACAGCCGGCGCTGGCCTGGTTTCGTGTGCCAGATCCGCCGCTTCACGGAGACAGAAAACCGGACACCTCGTGTGCTACCTAACCCGAACAACTCCGGCGCTACCGACACGACGAAAGCAAAAAATTGACTCGCCGCCAAAAGAAGTCTAAAGCAATTCGTCGATATTTGTTTGACCGACTTTTGTTATCCGCGCGTCCAGGCGCGCCTTTGACGAACTTCCCCCATCAAAATCGAGACAAACGCTGTTGTGCATTCGCATGACGGCGAACGAATATTTGCCACGGAAAGGGTTCGTTATGAGCACAGGCACAGTTAAATGGTTCAACGCCACCAAGGGTTTTGGTTTTATTCAGCCTGACGACGGCTCGGCCGACGTTTTTGTCCACATCTCGGCCGTAGAGCGCGCCGGAATGCGCGACATCGTCGAGGGCCAGAAGCTCGGCTACGAGATGGTCCGCGACAACAAGTCGGGCAAGATGTCCGCCGATCAGTTGAAGGCGGCCTAAAACGGAATTCGGCCTCGCCGGTGACCACGGATGTACTGGCACCGGTGAACGGCTAATTCCAGCGCGTCACTCCGGAAGCATCGGTTTCCGGAAGGATCTTGCGCAGAATGAGCAAGTGCACGCGCGTTCAACCGGACGGCGGCGCTCCAGCGGAGGTCGGGCAATGCCTGGCCTTTTGCGTTTCGGGCGCTGCAAAAGTTCGAAAAGAGCACCGCGCGTTCGCTTGAACGTGCTAAGGATGCTCCAGCAATTTGAAACCGACTGCCGTATTGCTTTGTGCGTGGTCCTGGTCGAAAGACCGGTCTCGCCATTTTCGGCATTACGCTCCGAACCGGGAGAAAGACCTTGACCGCCACTTCAAAGAAATCCCGCGACCAGGCCGAATCCATCTTCAGCAAGACCCAGACCCAGTCCATGTCGCTCAACCGCATTATCTCCGAGCAGGATGCTGTCAGCCAGGCTCGGGAAGCCAAGACCGCGCGGCTGCGCGAACTGCGCCTGGAAAAGGAAGCCGACGAACTGGCTGCGGCGGCCGCGCTCGCCGCCGCGCCGAAGCGCGTGGGCAAACGCTGATGGCCACCAAGCGCGTCCCGCAAAAGACGATCGCCGCCGATTCGACCATCGCCGATGTCGTAGGAGATCTCGACAAGCCGGTCGAATATGTCCGGCGCGTGCTCGAAAAGCTCGAGCGCTGCAGGCGCGCCCATGGCGATGCCCAGGTCAGGCTCGGCGTGCGTGGCCGCTCCGAATGCCCGAACTATCTGATCGAGTATGTCCGCGAAAATGCCAGGACCCATGAGCGGGTTACCCATCACGATGCCGCCTATAGCGGCAGCACGCATCGCGAGCTGGCGCCTCGGCACATCGAGGAGGCCAGGAACTGGTCGCCTGAGGAAATGAACATCACGGCGGTCTCGGCGCTGATCGGCCGCCTTCGCAACCCGAATGCGCCAGCATCGCGTTTTTCCGACGAGGATTGATATGGCCATAAAATTTTCCGCCAAGGATCAGCCGGCAGCATCCGCTGCCACCGCAAAGCTGGCCAAGCCGGCCGCCGCGCCGAAACCCGATGTTGCCGCCGAGGCAGCGACCGATCTGTTCAAGTCGCCGGCGGACGTGCCGTCGCGCAAGACCAGGAAGAAAAAGTAGCGCCCTTGCCGCGAAGCGCCGGTGTGAATCCCGTTGCGTCAGGGCTGCTCGCCTTGGCGAGCGGTGGAGGTTTTTCATCAGGGGAAGAAGAGCGCGCCGTCCCTCTCTTCGACTGCCAGAGCTGCGGAGCCTGCTGTTCCTATTCATCCGAATGGCCGCGCTTCTCGACCGAAGATGACGCGCAGCTCGACCGGATCCCGCAGAAATATGTGGCTGCCGACGAAGCCGGCATGCGCTGCGACGGCGTGCGCTGCTCGGCACTTTCCGGCGAGGTCGGCAAGTCGACCATTTGTGGCATCTACGAGGTCAGACCGGACGTCTGCCGCGCCTGCATGCCCGGCGGCGACGATTGCCTGATGGCGCGCAAGGCACATGGGCTGCCGACGTTGTGATAACGGGCCTCGATAGGTCTCAGCCACCTCGGGTGGGAAGTCGCCATTCCTGGTCGCTCGGCTGTGGAATGCCAGCGCGCTGCGGCCCAGCAGGCCATCGGATGCGTCGAGTAGAGACGGGTGGCTCAGTCGTTCCTCACTGAGTCAGCGTGTTTTTGTAGATCAGGCCGTCCTTCATGATGATTTTGAAGTTGTTGGCAGGATCGGCCACCAGGTCGAGGTTCTCCAGCGGATTGCCTTCGACGAGCAGGAGGTCGGCGAGCGCGCCCTCTTCGATCACGCCGAGCTTTCCCGGATAGGGATTGCGAAGGCCCGACAGCGAGAGCAGCTCGGCATTGGTCCCGGTCGCCATGACGAGCGCTTCGGCAGGCGTGTACCAACGCACAAGCGACGCCAGGATTGCCCCCTGCTGCTTCGCCAACGCGCGGGAGAACAGGACATCGGTGCCCCATGCCGTCTTGATCTTGTATTTCTTCGCGAGTTCGTAGGTCCTGCCGATGCCCGGCCACACCTCTTCGGCCTTGGCTCGCTCGACCGAACCCTCTTGGAGGCCTGTCCTCATCAATTCGGGAAGCGGCTGCAAGCTCAGCCAAATGTCCTTTTCGGCGATCAGCTTGGCGGTTGCCTCGTCCATGAGGAAGCCGTGTTCGATGCACTTAACACCAGCCGCGACAGCCTTCCGGATCGCATCCGAGGTGAAGGCGTGCGCGGCGACGTAGGTGCCCCAATTCTCGGCAATTTCAACGGCGGCCCGCAGTTCGGGCTCGGTGAAGGTGGTGACGTCGAGCGGGCTGTGCGGCGACGACACGCCGCCGCCCGCTGTCAACTTCAGCAGCGCGGCCCCCTGCATGAACTGCTCGCGGGCACGCAAACGCACCTCGTCGGGGCTGTCCACGACTATGCTGCCGCCGTTCCTCTCCATGGGGGTGAACAAGCCGCCGATCGTCCGAGGCAAATCGCTGAGCTGGCGGAAATCCCCATGCCCGCTGGTCACGGTGATCATGGCTCCGGACGGATAGATGCGCGGTCCCGCGATGATGCCTTGATCTATCGCGCGCTTGAGGCCGAACGCCGGCCCGCCCACGTCGCGAACGGTGGTGAAGCCGCGCATCAGCGTATCCGTCGCCTCGTCGCCGGCCGCAAGATTGGCGAAGCCGATGTCGCCCATCGCCTCTGCCGGGGTGGATGCAATCAGCATTGCGTGCCAATGCGCATCGATCAGCCCCGGCATCAGCGTTCGCCCGTTGCCGGCAATGCGCCGCGCGCCTTCGGCCGCGATGGGACTTGTCGAGATCCGCGCGATCACATTGCCCTCGACCAGCACATTCGATGGGACCGAAAGTGCAGCGCCTTTTCCGTCGAAGATGCGGACGTTTTCGAAAAGCACGTCGTCAGCGGCTGCAGTCGCGCAAAGTCCGAGCACGAGGGCTGCTGCAAGCATTTCTCTGCCTGAGCGAAGGATCATGAAGGCCGTGCGGGCAGGAGAGAAAACGGCTGCGGCGCAGGACACGGCGTGCGCCACAACTCTGCCTTTTGTCAGCTCCTGCGATCCAAAGGATTTGTGACACATGACGATTATCCCGCTTCAGGAGGAGAGGTGGTCACGGCGCAAGGACAACTTTGTAGCTTATACGGCATCGGGTCAATAAGTGTTCCGGACTGGCCTCGTTCGCAGTGAAGAGTCGTTTCGGAAGTCGGGCCGATCCGATGATGCCAGGGCTGGCAGCGCAAATTTTGCCTTAGGAAGAAAGCAGACGATCTGACGAAACCTCGCCTGCGGGTCTTGGGTGTAAAATTCCGCCGAGGGATTCCGCTTTGGGTCGTGACCCGAAATTCGAAATGAGACGCTACCGGGCCTCGGGTTGGCTTGTGCCCGCGCGTTTCGCTGACTAACCTGCCGACCGGCAGATCACCGGAGGACGCATCGTGAGCATCGAATTCTTGTTGACGTCGCTGATCGTCGTGGCTTCGCCCGGCACCGGCGTTCTCTATACGCTGAGCGCCGGACTTTCGCGTGGCGCGCGCGCCAGCATCATCGCGGCTTTCGGTTGCACGCTCGGCATCATTCCGCACATGGCGGCCGCCATCACCGGTCTGGCGGCGCTGCTGCACACCAGCGCGCTCGCCTTCGAGACGCTGAAATATCTGGGCGTCGCCTATCTGCTCTACATGGCGTGGAACACGCTGAAGGAGAGCGGCGGCTTGAACGTCGGGCAGGATGTCGCGCCGCACTCGGCCGGCAAGGTGATCACCTCAGGCATCCTCATCAACATCCTCAACCCGAAGCTGTCGATCTTCTTCTTCGCCTTCCTGCCGCAATTCGTCAGCACCACCGAACCGCATGCGCTGTCGAAGATGCTGGAGCTCAGCACCGTCTTCATGCTTTTGACCTTCGTCGTCTTTGCCGGCTACGGCATCTTCGCCGCCTCGATCCGCAGCCATGTCGTCTCGCGGCCGGCAGTGCTGACCTGGATGCGCCGCAGCTTCGCCGGCGCCTTCGTCGCGCTCGGCGCAAAACTGGCGCTGACCGAGCGATAGCACCTGTTGGCGCTATCCCTTTACATATCCCATCGCTTCGACGATCAGCCCGTCCGCTACGCGCATCAGATTGACGCCACGAATGGAGTTGCCGTCGGCAGGCCAGTAGCGCCAGCGGATTGTCGCCCGCTCACCGGCGACGAACGTCTCCTCGATATCGAAGCGGGTGCCGGGCTCGCTGGCGATCGCCGACCACAGCCGCACGCACGCCTCCCGGCCGGCATGGCGGGCGCCATCCGGCGCCGGCACGGTGTTTTCGATGACGCAGTCTTCGGCCACCAGCTCAGCGAGCGCCGACGGATCATGACGCTGGAACACGTGGTTGAAGCGCCGCATGATCTCGGCCGTCTGTCTGGACTGGTCGTCTGGATGGACGACCATGATGCTATCCCGTTCCATCTCGGTACCTCCTGATTTCATTTTTCCGCAGCGGCGGCCGTGACGAGGTCGGCCTTGAGCCTGATATCAGCCACGCCGGCCAAAGCCCGCGAGACGAGGCATGTTGCTTTCGCCGATTGGGCAAGCCGCTGGAATTCCTCGGGCGCCAGTCCCGGGACCTCGGCTTCCGTTTCGAGATCGATGCGGGTGAGCGTCGGTCCGGCCGTGCTCGTGCCGAGATGCACCTTGGCGACGGTGTGGATCCCTACGGGGACATGGCCGCCGCTGCCCAGTATGGCGCTCAACGCCATCGAAAAACAGCCGGCATGCGCCGCCGCAATCAGTTCCTCGGGATTGGTGCCGGGACCGTTTTCGAAGCGCGACGGGAAGGAATAGGCGCCTTCGAAGACTCCGCTGCCGAGCCGCAGACGGCCCGAGCCTTCTTTCAACGAACCCTGCCACTGGGCCTCTGCTTCACGGATGGTCATTTTGTCGTTCTCCTCTTCGATGAAACGGCGCCGGAATATATAGACTGATCTATATACTATATAGACCGGTTGTCATATTCGATGCAAGCCTATAATGCTCACCTCCTGACAGAGGTTGACATGGCGAATGACACCCGCACCCGCATGATCGAGGCGACGGCGCTGCTGCTGAGGCAGCGCGGCTATCACGGCACCTCTCTCAACGACATTTTGAGCGCCTCCGGTGCGCCAAGAGGCTCGCTCTACTTTCATTTCCCGGGCGGCAAGGACCAGCTGGTCATCGAGGTGACGCGCGACAGCGTCGACAAGGTGTCTCGGTGGCTTGGCGAAGAGCTGGCCGCCGAAAAAGATCCGGCGGTGGCTGTCCACCACATTTATCAGTCGGTCGCACGCATGCTGGAGGACAACCAGTTCACGCTTGGCTGTCCAATCGCACCCCTGGTGCTGGACTCGCCGGCCGACGTGCCGGAACTGGCCGAACTGTGCCGGTCGGCATTCGAGCAATGGATAGGCCTGCTGCAGGCGGCCTTCGTCAGGGCAGGGGTGCCTGAGCGCCGCGCCCGCGCCCTGGCGCTGCTTGTCGAATCGTCGCTGGAAGGGCTGATGGTGATCGCGCGCGCCAGCCGCGACCGCGCCCCGGTACTGGCGGTGGCCGATGAAGTCGCAGCGCTGATAGAGAGTGCATTGCCGGCCAAAGAGGTCGCTGCCGTGCAGTGACGCTTTCACGCCTCATCGCTTTTGAGGACGGCGCGGAGTCCTGTCGAGGGGCCGAAAGGCTGAACATGAGATGGCTCCAGCCCTGCGATCCATATTCTGCACCCCCGCAACATTCAGAAGTAACGGCATGGATCACCTAGGATCCAGGCCGTAACTATTGCCAAAGCGCACAGCGGTACAGGAGGTCTCGCCCCCCGATCGCGGCTGGCACGGCGATTGCGGCGCATGGCAAACAAAAAGGGCGACCTCTCGGCCGCCCTTTCCATATCAGAAGGCTGATGAGCTGGATTAGAAATCCATGCCGCCACTCAAGCCCGCTTGCGGGCTTGAGCATCATCAGTTCATGGGCGTGCTTTATGGATTTCTTAGAAATCCATGCCGCCCATGCCGCCCATGCCGCCGCCGCCCATGCCGCCTGGCATGCCGCCGCCGGCCGACTCCTTCTTCGGAGCCTCCGCGATCATGGCTTCGGTGGTGACCAGCAGGC
>SAQR01000046.1 GCA_004020365.1 Mesorhizobium sp. | reverse complement strand
CTGAGGTAACGGAATGGATCCCAGGGTCTGCGCCGCGTCGCTTCGCTCCTTGCTTGCCCTGGGATGATGAGGGTGGTCTTGAGGAATTTAGATCTGTTCGCCGAGCAGGATCCTCGCATCCTTGGCCGCGACGATGAACGCTTGGCGCGCGACCCTTGGCGGTTTTTCGCCGCGGATAACAGCAAGGCAGGCTTCGATTGCAGCGAGCCGCGTCTTGGATGCCGGCGTCGGCCAGTCCGGAACGGCCGATTCGCCGCCGGCGCTGAGTGCGGATGAACGGGCCTATCTTGAGCGTCGGGTTCACCGGCGTCGTGTCGCGCGGTCGACGATCCGCAGGATCTGGACCGCGTTCGGGTTGGAATACACCCTTTTTGCGCAACGGCGGTTTACGCTCTAAGTTCGAGGTCCAGCGCATCGGGCGTGGATCGCTGGGACTGCCGTGTTCTTGCAATCGCACGCCGGGAGATCGCCATGTCGCTTCAGCACTCGCTGCTCCTGACCGTCTTCCTTGCGCCCGGGGCGTTGCCGGCGCTCGCGGCGGGCGGCGATTTCAGCGGCTTGGTCGACATCGGCGGCGACCGAGAGATGTATCTCGAATGCCGCGGGACGGGGTCGCCGACCGTCTTCATCGTGCCGGGCGGGAAGGCGGCCGCCGACGACTGGACCAAGGATTCGCCCGTCTTCGCGAACGTCGCCAAGTTCACGCGCGTCTGTGCCTACGACCGCCCGGGAACACCGCTCGCCGACGGTAGCCCCAGCCGCAGCGATCCGGTGCCGATGCCGATCACCGTCGCCGACTCGGTCGCCGACATCCATTCGCTGGTCGCCGTGGCAACGATCGAGACGCCGTTCGTGATCCTCGGGCACTCCTATGGCGGCCTCATCGTCCGGCTCTATGCGATGACCTATCCCGCCGACGTGGACGGGATGGTTCTCGTCGACGCGCTATCCGAGGGACTTCGGGCAGCGGAGACGCCCGAGGAGTGGGCGCACCAGAAGATCATTCTCGATGGCGATCTGACGGAGACTCTGAAAATCTATCCCGACATCGAAAGGGCAGATGCGGACCCCAGTTTCGATGAACTTTATGCTGCGCCCCCGCTCCAACCCATGCCGCTGGTCGTGTTAAGCGCCGACCATCCCTGGGGACCGCTCGTCCCTGGGTTCATTACCGACGGCAGTTTGCCCCCCGACACGCCGCCCGACATCGGCTACGTCACCGACCGGGCCCAGAAGGAGGCGCAGGCGAATCTTGCCGCACTCGTGCCCGGCTCGAAGCACGTGGTCAACACCGACAGCGGTCACGAGATCCACAAGGATCAACCGCAGCTCGTCCTCGACTCGATTCGCGAAGTGGTCGACGCCGTGCGCGCCGGCAAGACAAGCCTGGAGCCCTGACAACTTCCGCCAGGGTTGTTATTTCGCCTTTTGAACCGGTGACACCGTATAGATCTGATCCAGTATATTCACCATCAGGGTATTCGCGGTCGCCTTGCCATCGGGCGACAGCGTCAGGCTGGTCCATACGATCAGGGTGACATCGTTGACCGGGTCATGGCCCATGAAGGAGTTGTAGCCGGGCATCTCGCCGCCATGGAAATAGATCTTGTTCGGCCCGAAGGTGATCACGGTGATGCCGTATCCGTACTTCTGGCCTTCAGGCTTGCTTGGGTCCTCTGGCTCGGGACTGTCCAGCCACTGGCGCTGATAGTCGGCGTTGAGAACCTTGCCGCCGACGAGCGCGCGCATCCAGGTCGCGAGGTCGTCCGCGGTCGAGACGACGCCGCCGGCCGCAAAATACGGCGAAGGGTTCTGCCACGTGTCATCGTTCGGCTTGAGCGTTCCCGCCCTGGCCGCCGCCTGGAGATCGTCCGGATAGGGCGCATCGACCAGAGCGTATGAGGTGCCGCCGTAGAGGTAGCCGTGCGCATAGGGCTCGGGTATGGTGTTCGACGTGCTCACCGGCAGCGCCGTATTCTTCATGCCGAGCGGCCCGAACAAGCGATCCTGGAAGATGTTGGCCAAAGGCTGGCCTTCGATCTTCTCGGCGACGAGGCCGAGCAAGTAGTAGTTCGTATTGTTGTATTCGAATTGGGCGCCCGGTTCGAAATGTGTCGGCCGATCGAAGGCCAGGGCGAGTACCTCCTCCGTCGTCCAGACCTTGTCCGGATCACGGTCTAGGCTTTCGGCGAGTTCCGGCGCGTTGGTGAAGTTATAGAGGCCACTCCGCATCTTAATGAGCTGGCGAATGGTGATCTTGTCGCCGTTCGGGACGCCCTGAACGTATTTCGAGATCAGATCGTCGAAGCCCAGCTTCCCTTCCTGGGCCAGTTGCACGATCACGGCGGCCGTCATCGTCTTGGTGTTCGATGCGGGCCGGAAATGGGTGTCGGCGCGCGGCGGGTTCGTGACGCCTAGCTCGGTCGTTCCGTAGCCGAAGACAAAATTGCCCTGCGGAGTCTGCAGAAGAACCATGGCGCCCGGCAGCAGGAGTTCCTTAGCCGCACCTTCCACCATTGCCTGAAGCGCGACCGGGTCGATCGGCTTGAGAGCCGGCGTAGACTCGCCCATGGCGCTGCCCGTTGCGCACACCGCAATAACCACGGCGCCCAGTGTTCTCGCTATCATTGTCTCACTCCCTGGCCAGATCGACGAGATGAACCCCTGTCGGAAACCCACGCCTCTGTCTGTCACCGGAAATTCCAGCAACGGAGAAGCGCATCTCGACCCCGCGGGGATGGTAGGTCGACAGGTCGCCTATCGACAGGTAGCCATGGCCGAAAACGCCAAAATCCATGAATGCTACTCCCGCACTTCAGAGCGAGACCCTATCCGGTCGACGGCGAGATAGCCATCGCAAGGGGCGTTACTCGGCGCACTCGTCACGGACGTTCGGGCGGCGCCTCTCCGGAGTTTCTGCTTCTCGCGCGTTCCGGAGGTGGCTCCGACCCTAGCCGACTTGCGGAGTTCAACCGAAGCGGACTCCCGTCAGCCACCGCTCAAATGTCTACGAGCTGACGGCCTAGGTTCCTTGCGATCTCACCCACTCCGCGCAGCTTGGCGTAATGCAAGGTGACGCCACGAAGGTTCTTGATTGAAGCCGCCGGCCTCTGCCAAGCAGAGGTGGCCAGAGCGCGATGGCGCGCTATCTCATCCCGCTAGACGGGCTTGACGACTGCATGCCGAGGTTCGGGCTTGTTGGTCAGTATCGTCTGCAAAGGCTGTGAACGACCATGATCTATTTCACGGCCGACACACATTTCAGCGATCCCCGCATTCTGCGCATCAATCGCCGCCCATTCGGCTCGCTGGCCGAACACGATCGAGCGCTGATTTCGCTCTGGAACGAAACCGTCGGCCCGGATGACGAGATCTGGCATCTCGGCGACTTTGCCAAGGGATCGGCCGAATTCGTTGCATCGCTGCTGTCGTCTCTCCATGGCGAGAAGCATCTGATTATCGGCAACAACGATGGCGCGGCGACTATAGAGGCTGCGGGTTGGGCCAGCACACAGCATTACAAGGAGCTGGCGATAGACGGCAGGTTGCTGATCCTTTGCCACTTTCCTTTTCGCACCTGGAATCAGATCGGCAAGAAATCGATCAATCTGCATGGCCATTCCCACGGCAGACTGAGCCCGGTTACGCGCCAGTACGACGCCGGCGTCGACAGCTGGGATTTCCGCCCGGTCACCCTGTCCGCCATCCTTGCAAGCCGACGGCGGCGGACCGCCCGCCGGGATCTTCAACGCAAGTGATCGAAAACGCGGCCATCTCGGCTCTTGTTTACGTGAGAAGCGCTTCCGACGCCGAGATGTGCCACGAATTCTGCATGCAGTTTGTCCTCGTGTCCGAGATAGCGGGGCGAAAAGTGCATCGGCACGGCATGTTCAACACCGGCAAGCCTGGCGATCGTGCCGGCTTCGGCTGCCGTGAGATGGCGCTTCGCGGCGGCCAGCTCGCGATCTTCCTGCAGGAAGCCCGCTTCGATAAACAGCTGGTTAGCGCCGTGCGCAAGCGCAACGACACGCGCAAGATTTGCCTCGTTGAATGCGAGATCGGTCGCATAGACGATCTTCTGTCCGGGGCCGGTTCTCAGGGCTCCGGCACCGAGCAGCTCGCCGACCGAGATATGTCGATCCGCGGTTGGGGCGAGCGTCGTTTCCGGATCAGCTCTGCGCCGGACTGCACGCTTGGCTTCGCTCAACCACGGTCCGACAGGCAAACCCAATGCTTCCAGCTGCGGTTTTTGCACGTTGACCCGGATCTTTTCCTGAAACGCGAATGCAAGGCATGGAACGCCGTGGTCGAGCATTGCTGCTTCGATACGGAAATCGGGATCGTCGAGCAGGATATTTCCGTCGGTGGGGTTTGATGCCGTGTCCTGCCGAGTGAAGCCCGATCGCGCCCGAAAGAGGCGGGAATGACGAAATCCGGCCGGCGTCCAGTCGCAGGCGGCTATCATGAAGTCGTGGGACTGTTCGTCGAGGAGATTCCATGTGTATGCGTTGAGCTTGGCTTGCACGGCCTCGGTCAACCCAGGCGGGCCGAAGAAATGCACTGTTTTATTCCTGTATAGAAATAACCGCAGCAGCCGATCGAAGCCGGCGAAGTGGTCCATGTGCATATGTGATACGAATACGTGGCTGACGCGCAGGATTTCGCGCGGCGAAAGTGGCGACAGATCACCAATGTCGAAGAGCATCGCCCGGTTGCCGAATCGGAAATCCAGAAGAAGCCCCGCATCCGAGAAGGGATCGTTGACCAGGCGCGGCTGAACCAGCAACGTCACCGAAGCCACCCGATACTGTTTTCGAATTTCGCCACTAGGCGGTCACCTTCGGACACGACCTGGACCTCACGTCTACCCCTCTAATCGCGCGCTCCGGGTACCGGTTCCCGCCGTATATCGTTCGAAAGGACGCAGAAGACGGCGAGCCGGCCAAGTCAGGCTGAACGTTTCTGCCATCTGCGCGTTCTCTTGGGTCGGAGAGAACCGCCGGCCGAAACATCGGCAACCCGCGGCCATAATGAGGTAGCCCCCAAGAACGAGCAACATGACCGAGCACAGAGGCACTCAGCCGGGCGAGGCAAAAGGCACGGTGATCGCATTCTCCGCGCCGGGCTGCGAGCCTCTCTACGCACACGAACGGGAAGCTATGGCTGCCGTTGCCCGCACGATTGCGAGCCTCAAGGGATTCGCCTTCCAGCAGGGTCTGGACGACAGCAGCGGCAACGGCGAGGGCTTGTATTTCGTGCCGGACGATAGCTTGCTTGCCACTGATGCGGCACGGCTGGGTATCAACGGGCCGCAAGACCTCTTCGGCGGCGTGGTGCCTTGGCGTTTCGTAATGACCAAGGCCATAACCCATGAACTGGTCGACGGCTTGGCCGAGCGACCGAAGGAATGGTCAACCAACTTCGGCAGAACTGTCAGCGCAGCAGTATTGCCTGGCTACACCGTATTTTCGCGGTACGATGCGCTGCAAGCAGCGCGACGCCTGCTGAAGCTCGGGCTGGCCCGACTAAAGCCACCGCTTGCCTCGCGAGGCCAGGACCAGCACATCGTTCGCACGGTCGCTGACGTCGAGAGACTGCTCGAGCAATACCGCTCCCCTGACTTTGACGAGTGCGGTCTGGTGCTCGAAGCCGACCTTCGTGACGTCGTCACATTGAGTGTCGGCAGAACCGAGATCGACGAAATCATGGTCGCCTACTACGGCACTCAAACGACGACGACCGATAATGCGGGACAATCCGTTTATGGCGGATCGGATCTCATTGTAGTGCGCGGCGGATGGGAAGCTCTCGAAGACCTCCAGCTTCCCCGCGCACTGGCTTTGGCAATTGCGCAGGCGAGGGCCTATGACGCGGCGATGGCTGAGTATCCTGGATTTTTCGCCTCGCGGCGCAACTACGATATCGGCCAGGGTGTCGATTCGTCGGGTATCTGGCGATCCGGTGTGCTCGAGGCCAGCTGGCGCATTGGCGGCAGCAGTACTGCCGAGCTTGCGGCAATAAAAATTATGAAGCAGGACCCTGACATCCAACTGGTGCGTGCGTCCGCAGTCAAGAAGTTCGGCAATATCAGCCGGTTACCTGACAACGCGGACGTTCATTTTCAAGGAGAAGACCCCGATGAGGGTCCGATCACGCGCTATACCGTCGTCACCCATGCGACCCGGGAGCCGCCAAAGAAAGCGGCGGATTAATGTCCCAGGCTCGGTGCGATCGGCTTGCACTGCTTGCGCGTCGATCGCTGCACAACCCGGTGCCATTTGCGCCGGTTTATGAGCGTCAGATTAAACCTTAGGCCAGGGAACATCCGTGGGCAGCACGCGTTCAATAGCGGTATGTCGTGGAGCGGCCATGCCAACCATCTACAAAAAACGACAGGATTCGGAGGGTCGGTGGGAAGTCTATGACGATGAGAGCGAGGAAGCCGTGATAGTTGACGGTTTGCCGCTTTCCGGCCTGGATGAAATCGAAGCCGACGAAGCCATTCGAAAACTCGAGCGGGGTGAGGTGACTTCCGACAACATTCCGCCGACTGCCCAGTCTGGCTGGCCTCCGACCAAAGACGGCATATAATCAATGCAAGTGTCTTGCCCCTCCGTCGTCTTCGAACCGAGAGCGGACTGATTCAGTGTTGCAAAACCGCGAACCGCGTAAGCCGTTGTCCAGAACCGCACTGGCAGCAATTGCAATTATCTGCGCGCTAATTCTTGCTGCGTTTTTCATCGGCTTTGAGTATTCGGCTCCCGAAGGAGGCGCGCTCGTTATTCCCGGATCGCAACAACAGCCGTAATGCCCTGTCGCTGTACATTCTTACCAGTTCGACAGACTTACCAGTTCGACAGACTTACCAGTTCGACAGACTGGCGCGAGTGAGGTTCGTCCATGACCAAGCAGTATCTCAACCACCAGTTGGAGTGCCCTTATTGCTTGACGATAAGGCTGAGGATTCCGGCCGACGCCGGTCCTGACGACCGGATCTTTTGCGACGACTGTGGCGAATTCCTCGGGACCTGGGACGATCTGCTTACCGATTTTGAGAAGCAGGGCGGCCAGGATGGAGTGTTCCGTCTCGACAAGGGCCGTATCAAGCGGATCGATTGAGCCGATTGCTGCCATATGCGAAGCCATTTGCTCGCACCGCCCGTCTCCCCAGCGTAAGCCTTGCAGCACCTGTGCGGCCTAATGCGAAAAAATTTCCAGCGGCTCGAATCATCAGGGAACTTGTTGCCGGCCGGCGGGGTTATCGGACGCCTTCCCAGTTGGGAGGCTAGCTCCAACCTCAGCGGGAGACGACCATGGCAACTGCGAAAAAAGCTGCGAAAGCGACAACCAAGGGTCTTGAGGACCTGTTCCTCGACGGGCTCAAGGATCTTTACTACGCCGAAAAGAAAATACTGAGGGCGCTGCCGAAAATGGCCAAAAGCGCGGAGTCGGAAAAAGTGACTGCTGCCTTCGAAAAACATCGCATGGAGACGGAAGCTCACGTCGACCGGCTCGAGGAGGTGTTCGAGAAATTTGGCAAGGCGGCACGTGGCAAGACCTGTCCGGCGATCGACGGCATCATTGAAGAAGGCTCTGAGATCCTCGAAGACTATGACGGTGCTCCTGCGCTCGATGCCGGACTGGTCGCAGCGGCGCAAGCCGTCGAGCATTACGAGATCGCCCGGTACGGCACTCTTGTCGCCTGGGCAGAACAGATGGGAAAGGCCGATGTCGCCGCCCTTCTCAAGGCAACGCTCAAGGAGGAGGTCGCGACTGACGAAGCGCTGACCGGGTTAGGCGAGGGTGGTGTCAACCAACGCGCTCTCCAAGCCGCCGCCTGATTCTTGTGGTACAGGCTTGCGGAGCCCAGGCAAAGATCGCCAGGCTCCGCTCGGAAGATGCAGGTAGCGCCTTGCCATCCGAGATTCTTGAACCGGCGTGACCGACTGGCAGTTGCGGGAAATTCGCGTGCAACTGCCAAGTCAGTCGATAGTCCGGGCGCAGTGTGCCGCCCCGGGGCAATCGCATGGCCGTAAATGGCGGAGCGACCCGTTAGAGATAGCCGCCCCACGCGGCTATCATGTCCATCCCTGCCTCACCGTCGCTAATCAAAAGGCGGGCCGTTGCCCGCCTTACCATGGTTCAGTTCTTGGACTCGCCGCCGAGCTTTTTGACATTGCTGCAGAATTCAGGGTGGGTGTTGGCGGCGTTGGCGTTTGCCATCTCCTCATCGCAGACTTTTGTCATTGCCATGCGGTCCTCGTCCGTCAGCGCTTTCCACGCCCTCGTGAACGCGTCGTCGGACCGCAGAGTCTTCATGCTGGAGTCCGTGTAGAACGGCTCCATCTTTGCGGGATCATCCAAGGCAGACGTGCCCTCGTCGGTGCCTGCCGCAAGAGAAACGCCGCTTACCATAGAAAGCGCCATCGCGCCTAAACAGATCATCTTGTAGTTCATGGCAAGACCCTTTCCGTTGTTTAAAGGTCGCTAATGCAACCACCTGCTGGCAAACGGCGTGTTTCAGGAAAGGTTCCTTTCTCACTTGCTGGCAGGGCGATCGTTCGGCGCTCTTTACAACCGGATGTCCTTGGCGCCGTAACGACATTGACGATCTTTGCTGCGTCAGTCGGCTAGTGGCGACCTGGTTCCTCTAATCCAAACGCTTGCCTCCAGCCCGCCTAACCTGTGTGGATCTCGGACATCCATTGGGTAGCCCGGTGACAGGCGGCAGCAACGCGCTGAACAGTGCGGGAGACGCATCAGTGCCGGATGATTGGAACATCTGCCGACAATTGCCGTTGATATGCTCGTCAGGCGAAAGGGCTGCAATATGTCAAAACTTCAGGCGGCAACTCCAGAGCATCTGCAGCGGCTCAAGCTTGAGGCGTCTGCTTATTTTGGTCCGAAAGTGCTCCACGAAGCATTGTTGCGTCTTTGCCAGGCTGGCGGAGGCGATAGCCTTGACCGGTTCGAGAAGACCATGGTCGATCAGATCGAGGCAATGCATGATGAGAGGGCCGATTTCGAGACAATGAAGGAATTCGCCATCGAACAGCTTTATGCCTGCGTTCGCGAGGTCAGGTGTTCGCCGGAAATGAAACAGCCGCTGGAGGAAGCAGAGACCCGAAGGACGCCTGGTCGGTCCGAAGAGCCGAATACCCTGGAAGACCAGTTGCAGGAGGGGCTTGAGGATTCTTTTCCCGCCAGCGACCCGCCTGCGGTGGTGTCCACGACGATATCCGGCGGGGCGAAAAAGCTGGTTGGGACTGACGAAGTCCTGAAAAAGCAGCGAGAAGAGGCGGCTAAGAGCAACGACCGGTCATAGACGGCCGCCCGCTTGCTGCGCAAGCAGGGCGTGTGCGTCGCCCAATCCGAGATTTTCCAGCACCTTATTTCGATGTCCGGAACGATACAAACCTTCATGCATTTAGCTAGGTCTGCGTTCATCAACTCTTTCTTGCTGGGAGCTGGACCATTGTCCTCCAGGGGCTACCCCTTGGCCAACCAGGAAACGGATGAAGTTTCCATCGTTGACCTGATACCCGCCCTGCGAGCCTTCGCCCGCACCTTCTGCCATGTTCCCGACGATGCCGATGACCTGGTCCAGGAGACATTGACCAAAGGGCTCGCCAATATCGACAAGTTCGAGCCCGGAACGCGTATGAAGTCATGGCTCTTCACCATCATGCGCAATACCTATTATACGCGCATCAAGGCCGCCGACAGGGAAAAGCCGGGCCTGCTTGACTGCGCCTCCGCAATCCCGATTACGGAAGCGACGCAGGAGTGGTCGGTTCAGAGCAAGGAAGTTTCCAACGCGGTCCAGAGGTTGCCGGAGCATCAGCGCGAGGTGCTCATGCTGATCGGGGTCCTTGGCGTCAGCTATGAAGAAACTGCCGAAATATGCAGTTGCGCGGTGGGAACGGTAAAAAGCCGGCTTAACCGAGCGCGTGCCAGCGTGCTGGAATACCTCGGCGAAAGTTCCTTCCAGACATTGGTGGAAAGACGCAATCATCTGTCAGAAGCCCAGGGAAATTTCGCAGTCGACAGGCGCCGATAGCTAGTCTTGTTTCTTTGCTTCGCATCGACGCTTCTCGACAAGCGCATTTTGCAGTTGGACCGCAAGGTCGGTCAGCCGGTCGGGGACCTTTTCCTGCTCGATAGCAATCAGCAGAGATGCAATCTTCCGGTCTATTGCCAGCCGGAGTTTCGGGCTGATGCTATCGTCGCTCGAGCGAGACATGGTGTTCTCTTAACGAATCAGTCCCTTCACCAGTGTGGTGACGGCAATCAGAGTTCGCAAGGATTCGCGCGCCGTCCTCACAGTCAGCGCCGTCGCTTGCACAGCCCGTCCCTTGCACAGCATTGTGTATCGAAGCTGCTGGTCTCGTCGGGGAGGCCTGTGCTTTTCCCGTCGGGACCTCCCGGCACTATTCCCGGTGCGCTCGACAATTCGACTCTCGCGACCTCGACTGGCCACTGGTCATGATTTGGCGTCTGCGGTTGCAGCAGTCAGTCCTGGCAGAGCCGATCTGCGGCGTGATACTGATCGGAGTTGATCCGATTGCCATCGAGCTGGCGTTGCTCGGTGTGCTGCTTCCCAGGCTCTGTTGGACAAAGCCGCATTTCCTCGACCTTGTCCTTGGCCCAAGTCGTCATCGCGCCAATTCGGTCATCGCGCTGGGCCGGAGCCTTTACCCTGACGGCAGAGGTGATGTCTATCTTGCCGCCGGATGCCATCTAGTCCTCCTTCGGATTGTGGGCACTCACAGGTGCCTTTTCTATTTGACGCCCGAACAATCATTGGGCCGTAATGTTCCGTCGGATGCAGCAAGAAGAAAGGCATTTCCGTCCCACAGCCGGAACGGCTTCTCGCCGTCAACCACGACTTGCATGCCGTGGGCTTCGGCGAGGCGGTGAACATCGGCACGATCCAGCGCCGACGATCCGCGATACGAGTAATTCAGAAGTGCTGCGATGCCTGAAGGCTTCAGAACACGCTCAATTTCCTCGAAATACCGCTCCGCCAGACCAGCCAGCACCAGATAGGGAAAGCTGTCGACAGCCAGCACGCAATCAAAGCTTGCATTGCTGAAATCGGCAAGATCGAAACCAGAGGTCGGCCGCAGGTCCACATTGCGCAGCCCGGCACATCGCCGACGAGCGACCGAAATCATTTCTAGGGATATGTCGATGCCGACGATCCGGTGCGCTGCATCCGAGAACGCGCTTTCGAAACGCCCGATGCCACAACCAATGTCCAGCATGTCCTGATCGCGGCCGGTGAAGCCTTGCCTTTCCAACCACGCGACGATCTCGTCGGTGGCGGCGGTGAGTTTCTCCTCGTCTCCCAACGAAGACAGCTGAACGCTCGCCGCCGGGGAAATCGTCGCCGCGGCATCAAAGCCGGCGGCCAGCCGCCTGACGACCGCGGCGTCGGTTTCCCATTCATCGCGTTCGTGGCGGACGGCCGCACCCGTTTTGCGCAGCGTGGCGAAGATGTCGGGCCTGTGACGAAGCAGTTCGGCGATCCGCTCCAGACTGTCTCGTTTTCGCAGGTCGGCTGAATTCATTTCCAGCGCTACATCGGCCAATTCTGCGGCATCGACCCCCGTCTCGAAGCGCAGCGCCAGTCTGGCAATGATGGCTTCGACGCAGGCGCCGTCGGCCATACACTCATCGAGCACCATTCTTGCCGTCGACGCCGTCTGTGACGATGGCTTTTGTCCGGTCGTGCTCATTGAGCCATGCTCCGCGTCCAGACCTTTCGCATTGTCCATTGGTCGACGGCGCCCCAGCCATATTTGTAGCTCTCCTGGCCGCGCAGAAAATCGAACTCCCGCGCCCCTTCACGAGCCGCTTCGGCAATCGCGTGACCGATCAGGATTGCGCCGGGACTTTCCTCGGCATAGGCCGGATCAAAACCGCCAAGGTACGCGTAGGCGCGGTGGCGATGATGAAATCCGTAATAGGCGCCGACGACCGCATCATCGATAGCAACAAGCCAGCATCGGACAAGGCCCTGTGCGGCAAGCAGGGGAAGCGCCTGCCGATGGAATTCTTCTGCAGCCGGATCGGCCAGCACGCCGTCGCCATGCCCGGCCCAACGCGCGCCGTGAAGGCGGATCAGGTGATCGAAAAACGCTTTGAGATCGGCTTGCGCCGGTGTGATGGAGACGCAGCCGCGCCGGCGTGCGGCATTGTGCGCGCGGCGCAACTGACGTCTTCGCCGCGCCGGAACGCAGACCGCAAGCGCATCGTCGCCAGAGATCGCAAGCACGGGACAAGCGGCGTGGTCGACGAGTTGACCCGCCTCCAGCGCCGGGTGCGCAATAGCGAGACCGGCAGCACCGGCCGGCAGGTCCGGCAAAATCCATTGCGACCAATCGATCGCAAGAACCCGGTCGGCGATGACGGCGGCGACAGCCGCTTCGATGCCGGGGAAACACAGGACATCCAGATAGTCGCTCAACGAAATCCCGACCGGAAGCAGTCTCGGCCCGGAAGTTGCGTGTTCCAGGTAAAGCGGCGCCAATCCCACCAGATCGTCGCCTCGCCAGACAGCGATCGTCGCCAACTCTCCGGGGGCGAATGCGCGCCACCACGGCACCAGCCAGGCGGGGCTTTGGAACGGCGTCGCTGTCCGGCTGTGCGCCCACAGCTCCCACCAGCGCGGCGCAAGCGCCTCAAGGGCGGCCGGATCATCGATGATCTCGGAGCGGAGCATGAAACGCTCACTGCGCCGCCGCCAGGCGCCTGCGGCCGGCGCCAAGCCCTGCCAGCGCATGGTAGGCGTCCATGTAAGACGAAATCATCCGGTCGAGCGAAAAGCGCCGCCGCGCCTCGGCCCGGCATATCTCGGGATCCAGGCGGGAGGCTGCGACGATGGCCTGCGCCATCTCGCCGACGTCGTTCACCAGAAAGCCCGTTTTGCCGTGTTCGACCACATCCGGCAGCGCGCCGTTTGGAAAGGCGACAACCGGCGTGCCGCAGGCGAGGGCCTCCATCGCAACAAGCGAGCTGGTTTCCGCGGCAAGGCTGGGAATGACCAGGCAGCGGGCGGCGCTGAGAAAGCGCCGTTTGGCCGTGAAGCCGAGCGGGCCGAGGAAGCGGCGCCACTTGTCGAGGCGCGGCTGGACTTCGTCACGAAAGTATCGCGTGTGCGTTTCATAGGGGTAGACCTTGCCACCGATGATCAGCGGCACGCCCGCGTGTTTGGCCGCGTCCAGTGCCAGGTGGATGCCCTTTTCCGGGCAAATGCGGCTGAGCACCAGCGCGAAGTTGCGCCTGGACTGCCGACCGCTCAGCGCATCGATATCGACGCCGTTTGGAATCGGTGCAACCAGCCTGACGCCCGGCGGCGCGGTCCTCTGTTGGGCCATCGAGACGGCGTGAAGCCATAGATCGTCGCGGACCGGGCGCAAAGCGTCGGCGGGATACCAGTCGAGCGGCAGGTGCAGGCTTACAAGCGTCGGGCCATCATCAGGCAGATAGGCATCAAAATCGATGCCGTGCAGATGAACCACGTCGATCGGCCAACGGGCGCGTGCGACGTCTATCGCGACGCGGTGGGAACGCTTCGCCCGTTTTTTCGCCGCATCGTCGAGCACACCCGGTTCAGCAGGCGTCTCGATGAGCACGCCCGCCGCTTTGGAGCCCTGGCAACCGATCACGATGGAGCAGTGTCCGGCGCGTACGAGTGCCTGGTCGAGCATCGACAGCACCTGCTCGGCGCCGCCAACCGCATCCGGGCCGACTGGCGCGAGCGGGTAGGCGACGTTCAGGACGGTGAGGGTCATGGCCGGTCGAGCCCAAGCTCCTCATGCGCAGCGGCCGCGGCATGCAGCCAAGCCGCCGCCTCGAAGCCGAGCGGCAGCGCCTCATAATAAAGCCTGCCGTTGTTCGGCAGCGCCAGGAAATCATAGGCAGGCGCCAGCCGGAAACGTTCGACGCGCGCCGTAAACGGCGCCAGCGTCCGTTGCTGTGTCCGATGGCAGGCCAGCATGCACTGCTTCCGTTCGAAAGCCGCTTCCGTAAGGTGCAGTTCGATGCAGTCACTGCCGGAATGACTGTTGAAGTCCTGGAGGACCGCGCCCTCAGGCCCGGCCGAATAGAACGCCATTTCGACGATGGCCGGCGCCTGGCGTCCGTCGCGACGCAGCAAATGGCAGGCCGCATGGACGGCAAAGGCGGTCGCGTCATGATCGGGGTGACCGCCTTCATAAGGATGCGTACAGACGAAGCCGACGTCGCGATCGGCCAGAAGGCCGGTCAGCTCCCGTGCGAGCGAGCCAAGGTTTCCGGCGGCTTGCTTGTCGGGATAACCGAGGCTGATCAGGGCCGTCGGCGGCAATCCCGCGGCCGCCAGCGCCGCCTCCAACTCCCTATGGCGGGCCTCGGCGTAGTCCTGCCACGTCTCGAAGCCGTATGCTCGGGCGTCTTCAAGGTCTCGCGGCGCGCCATCGGTGACATGCACGATGCGAGAGCCGCGCAATCCGGCAAGATGCCCGCCGATGCCGATGGTCTCGTCGTCCGGATGCGCGACAACGATCATGATTTCAGCACCATCAGAGCCGTGCGGGGCAGCGCCTGTCAACAGGGCCGCGAATTCGGCAAGCGTTCCGGACCTGTCGGGTGCGTGTTGCATTGCTCACTCATGCTGCCGAAGCCCGCACCGCTCTGACCGGCGAGGCAGCCATGGCGGGAGCGTAGCGGCGGGTCATCGTCGCGCAAAACTCCGCGAATTCCTCCGGTACCAGCGGCGGACTGGTGTGGTGCGGCATCACTCCGCGGTGCTCAGGAGTGAAGCAGAAGGTGATGGTGACGTCGAAGTCGGCAAGCGCTTCCATCTGCCGGTCGTACCAATCCAGCGCATTCGGCCTGAAACTATCGGCCCAGGAAAGCCCGGTGCGCAGATTGGTGATGCCCAGCCGCTTCATCCAGGCGACGGCGTCATCCAGCCGGGGATCTTCGAAGTGGAACCATTGCACCAGCCCCATTTCGGGCGCGTAACGCAGGAATTCCTCGAGCGCGGGTTTGGGCGTACCGTCTTCGCGGAGCAGGCCCATGTAGAAGTGGCGATAGTAGGACGAGCCTTCGGCCTCGCGGTGGCGCGTCGTTGCCCCCCATTCGCGCGGAAGATCGTAGAGGCTGTACCATTGCACGCGCGAGGCATTGCCGAGCAGCAGTTCGGCGGTCCGGCGCAAACCCCATAGCTGTACCTCCTCGGCACCGAAGCTCGACACACCAACTTCGCTGACCCATACGGGAAGATCGGTGACGGTCGAAATCTCGCCGATCTTTTGGGGCCACTCCTGAATCTGCCAGAGGTTCCAGTCGAGCGGGAAGCCATGCACGGCGACGGCATCGACATGATCCAGTGCGCCGTACTGCTTCATCAGTGCCAGGAAATCGGCGTCGATCGGCGAAATGCCGCCGAGGATCCTGGTCACGGCGGGGTTTTCCGATGCGATCGCATCGGCGGCCAGTATTGCCATGTTGGCGAAGCGGCTCCAGTCGGGGTCGAGTTCGGGATCCCAATGGGATTTGTTGTTCGGCTCGTTCCAGATCATCGCGGCTTCAATCATGAAGTTGTCCTTTCGACGGGTAGACGGCGCCGCCGCCGGCCGGCTCACCGGCGGCGCGGCAGAAATAAACCTCTTGTTCCGGGTGCAGCACGATTTCGAAGCCGGCGCTGCGCAGCATCGCTTCGGTGCAGGCGCTATTGGGGATCCACCAGTTGGTCGGGTCGTCGGCATAGCGATGCTCGACGAAATGCAGCTTCGGAAACTCCGGCCGGTCGAACAGATCGTGTGTCCAGAAAGGATAATTCTCATCGAGTGCAGGCAGTTCGGTGCTGCCGCGCTGCATGGACTGGAAGATCAACAGGTCGCCGGCAACGTGCTCACGGATCAGATCGAGAGCGAGTAGGGGGTGGCGCAGGTGATACAGCACGCCCATGAACAGGACGATGTCGAATTTCTCCCGCAGCGCGCCGACGTCGTAGACCGACAGCTGCTGGAATTCGATGTCGCAGTCGGCGATCTCGGCGGCGAAGCGCGCCTGCGCCAGATAGGCCTCGTCGAAATCGATGCCGAGGACGCGGCCGGCGCCGCGTCGCTTCATCTCGATCGAGTAGAAGCCGGCGTTGCAGCCTATGTCGAGCACGGCCTTGCCGGACAGATCGGCAGGAATGGCGTCGGCGAACTTGCGCCATTTGATCAGCGGATAGTTGCCGAGGAAATGGTCGGGGGCGGTTTCGACGCCCGCCAACTCCATGTTGTGGAACCACGGGCCAAGGGCATCGATGCGGCGGCGGATTTCGGCGTTCGAATGCAGCACGGCTAGCCTCCTTCGCCTGGATGGCTTGGTATCTGCGCCTGCCCCGGCAGCACAAACATGAGGTTTTTCGGGTCCTCCAAGGTAGTGTCGTTGTTCTCAAGCAGCCGAAGCGCCGTGCGGTAACCGTTGAACGTGCCGACGTCGACATAGGCGGTGCCTGCCTTGACGCCGCAAGCCTCACCGCCGGCCGCCAGATAGGCGTTGATCAGGGTACCGACATATTCGTCGCTTTGATCCCGCTCGCGCCAAAGCGCGGCAAGCTGGTGAAGTATGCGGCCCGGCATCTTGAACGCCCCCCAAATCCAGTTCGATGCGGCGCCTTGTTGCTTGACCTGGATCTCCTTCACCCGGTCATCCCCGTCGAGAACGACGGCATCGAAGAGTTCCGGGTGATCTACTGGGAAGAGCAAAAACGACAACCGGTCGTCCGGCAGATGGCAAAAGCCATCTTCCGGAAACCAGATCGTGTCGGGCAGGCCGATCAAAACCGTCTCGTCCGGCGCGACCAGCGGCGCGGCGCGGAAGATCGCGTCGCAAAGCCCGACGGGATTGGGCTGGACGACAAACAATGCGGCGGCGTCGCCGTAGCCGGCGGCGTAGTATTCGAGAATGTCCGATTTTCCCGATCCGATGACGAAGCAGATTTTTTCGACGCCGTTGCGCACCATGCGACGCACCAGATATTCGCTCACCGCGCAAGGGCGCTCGGTCTGTCCGTCGATGCGGCTGCCGACCGGCAGCAGCTCCTTCGAGAAGCCGAGCGGTTGAATGCGGCTGCCACGGCCGGCGGCGGGCACGATGCCCAACATCAGATTGCTTCCTTCAACGGCTCGCCCGCCATCAGGCCCTGAATTGAATCGGACAGGAGGCGGTCCAGTTCCCTGGCGCGCTGCGCAGAGGTGTGTTCGTCCAGCACCCGCTCGCGGGCCCGTCGCCGGATCGCGTCGACTTCGCTGTCGGGCAAGCCGACTGCCGCGACCACGTCGTCGGTGGTGTCCGCCAGGATGATCTCGCTGCCGGGTTGGAAAAAACTGCTCAGCCCGGGCCAGGTGTCGCTCACCATCGCCGCGCCGCAGGCTGCCGCCTCGAACAGCCTGCCCGAAGGACACCAGCCCCTCCTGGCCATTGCCTCGCGGGTCACGTTCAGCGTCAGACGCGATGAGCAGAAGAAGGCCGGATGATCCGCAGGCGGAAGGTGCCTGACAAAGAAGATGTTTTCGCCCCACGGGAATTCGTGCGGATATTGGGCGCCGCCGATGACGAAGCGGTGGTCCGGCAGGCGCGCTGCCGTGCGGACCAGCAGCTTTTCGACGCCGGCCTGGCGATCGGCCGCATAGGTTCCGAGATAGGATAGATCCCCGGCGAATTCAGCCCGGGCCTCTGCCGGCCGGTGTCGCTCGGGATCGACATGACCATAGAGAGGCAAGACATGGCGGGCGCCCAGCAGCGTCTTCAGCGCATCGATTGCGGTTCCACCGGTATAACTGAGGACGAGGTCGAAATCGCGCAGCCCTTCGGGCCCGTAATAGGCCGGTCGCAGACCTTGTTCGATCCGGGCGAGTGTGATTGGCGTGTCGAGATCGTAGAAAACCTTCAGCCCGCGACAGGCCTGCTGCGCCAGGCGCGAAGCTTCCACAGCGTCCGGGCAATAGGACGTGACGATCACGACGTCCGATTGCCCGATCGCCTGCTCCGCGACATGGCGAATGTCCTCCCACTCCGGATAGAGAACGACATTGCCGCCATCGAGATGATCAAGATCGCGTGCGCCGGCATAGTATGGGGTGTTGCGTTCGAAAAAGCTGACCGACCAGCCCAGCGCGCCCAGCGCCCGGATCAGCCCGCGCCACAGCGTCGCGTGTCCGTTTCCCCACGAGGAGGTGACGGTGAGACCGAAAATGACCATACGCATCCGGCAGTCCTCGTCAGGCGGCTTCGTTTAGTCGGATCAGCTTGGAGCCCCAGTCACCGGACACGACCGTGGTGATCGAAGCGGGGTCGATGTCGAAGCGAAAACAGTCTCCCAGCGGCAAGCCGAGCACCTTGCAGACGGCGGCCTTGATCACGTCGGCATGGCTGATCAGTGCCACGGACTGGTTCTGGTAGCGTTTGCGAAGCTTCTGCATCAGCGAGATGACACGTTGCTGGACGTCCAGCATGGTCTCGCCGCCAGGCGTCCTCGCCTGCTGACGTTGACTGTTCCACACCCGCCAGTCGGCGTCCTGGTTCAACTCTTCGAAGGTCTTTCCCGACCACGCGCCGAAGTCGATCTCATCGAGCTCCTGGCAGATTGTAATCTTCTCGGGTCTGCAGGCGATTGCGATCGGTTTTGCGGTTTCCATGGTTCGTTCGCGCGGGCTGCAACAGATGGCCGCCAGCGGCCGCGGCGCCATGTGGCTGGCCAGGCGCAAGGCTTGTGCCTTGCCGGTTTCGCCAAGGCAAACCCCAGCCGTGCGTCCGACGAGATAGTCACCGACATTGTCGTGCGCCGCATGGCGGATCAAAAGGAATGTCGTCGTCATTCCGCGGCATCGAGCATCGGCTCGTCCCTCCCGGCGATGAAAGACAGCGTGCGCTGGCGGGCCTCGGCATCGGTGAACTGCTCTGGCGGCGACTTCATGAAATAGCTGCAGGGGCCGATCAGCGCTCCCGCGATGCCGCGGTCAAGCGCCAGCTTGGCGCAGCGGACAGCGTCGATGACGACCCCGGCCGAATTGGGCGAATCCCACACTTCCAGCTTGAGCTCTGCATTCAGCGGCACGCCGCCGAACGTCGTGCCCTCAACGCGGATGTAGGCCCATTTCCGATCGGTAAGCCAAGGCACATGGTCGCTGGGGCCGACATGGATGTTGCCGGCCTCCAGCGGAACGTCGAACTGGCTGGCTACGGATTGCGTCTTGGAGATTTTCTTCGATTCCAGCCGCTCGCGCTCCAGCATGTTGAGGAAATCGGTGTTGCCGCCGAAATTCAACTGATAGGTGCGGTCGATGCGGACGCCGCGCTCGCGGAACAGATTGGCGAGCAAACGGTGCACGATCGTCGCGCCGACCTGGCTTTTGATATCGTCGCCGACCAGCGGCAGACCGCGCTTTTCAAAGCGCCGGCGCCATTCCGGCCGCGATGCGATAAAGACCGGTATGCAGTTGACGAAGGCGCAACCGGCCTCGAGCGCGCACTCGGCATAAAAACGCGTGGCTTCTTCCGAGCCGACCGGCAGATATGAGACCAGTACGTCCGCGCCGCTTTCCCGAAGCAGCGCGCTGACATTCGCGACCGGCTCTTCTGCCTCCTCGATCGCATCGCGCAAATATTTGCCGATGCCGTCAAAGGTCGGTCCGCGCTCGACGCGAACGCCGGTTGCTGCAACATCGGCAAAGCGGAAGGTGTTGTTGGGTGCATTGTATATGGCTTCCGCCACATCACGTCCAACTTTGCCCTTGGCGACGTCGAAAGCACAGACCACCTCGACGTCACCGACATGATAGCCGCCGAGATCAGCATGCATCAGGCCCGGTATCGGCTCGTTACCTCTGGCGTCCCGGTAATATGAGAGCCCCTGGACAAGGGAAGATGCGCAATTGCCGACGCCGGCTATTCCAATCCGTACCTTTTTTGATCCCACGAAACTGCCGCCATCGCTGTTGAAGGTAAGTTCCTCGCGCCGAACTGCCAGTTGCCGGGAATGTTCCTTTGCGACCTGGAAAAATCACGAACGTCCATTCGGATCAAAGCTGCGCCCTGGCTTTAGGGACGCGAGGCTGGGGCTTTCGCGCTCAACCGAGTGACGATAGAACACGTGCTATAACCACTTGCTGGCCTCGGCGGCCTTGCCGCACACGAAAGAACGAGCCGAAAAGAGACGGTGGTTATTGACGAGGCAATGTCTGGTGCGCCGGTACGAGGCGTCCTTTATCCAAAGACATCTGCAGGCTTTACCGGGCGTCCCAGCAGGTTGAAGAGCCAGGCCACGCCGGCATCCATGAGGGCGGCCTTGGAGGTAATCGCGCGAATGCGGGAATGAATCAGCGGCAACGGCGCCTCGGCGCTGACGACACCGAAGCGCGGCGCGTACATGGCCACGAACGTCTTCGGCAATGCGGCGATGAGATCGGTTTCCGCGATGACCGCGAGCGCGAACATGAAGTTGGGGACAGTGAGTGCTACGCGGCGTGAGTATCCGTGCTCGCCAAGAATGTCGTCGACGAAGCCGTAGGCATCGCCGGTGAGCGAAACGACCAGATGCTGCATCCGGCAGAATGCGTCAAGCGTCGGGTCTTTGCCAAACGGGTGCCCGGCGCGCATCGCGATCACGAAATCCTCTTCGTAAAGGGTCCGGGCAGTGAACCGCGCTGGAGCCCCGTCGGCGGGAACCACCGCAATATCCACCGCGCGCGCCTCTATGTCGGCGAGGACGGGCTCCCAGACGCCGTCAGTCGTCCTTACGGTGCGGGGAGGGAGAACTTGCCGCACGCTGATATCGATGCTCGGGCCGAGCCGGCGCAGTTCGGCCAGCAGCGGGGACAGGAACACGGCCGAGACCCCGTCGGGCGCGCCTATCGTGAAACGGCGCGTGGACGTAGCCGGGTCGAACGGCTCGGCCGTGGCGATCACGCTCCGCGCTCGCGCAAGAATGTCGGCGACCGGTTCCGCCAAGTCCAGCGCCCGGTCGGTCGGCACCACGCCCTTGGGCGTTCGCAGGAACAGCGGGTCGTTGAGCAGCCGCCGCAAGCGCCCGAGACCGTGACTGACCGCCGATGGCGAGAGGTTGAGTTTTTCAGCCGCCTGACCGACGTGCCGCTCTTCCAGCACGATCTCAAACAACACCAGGAGGTTCAAGTCGACGCGCGACAGATCAATTTGGTTCAGCATATCACTGAAATAATGTCGCTGGATTCATGTGGCGGCAAGTGGGAATTTCTCCGCCGTGACCAAATCGCTTCGGAGAGAGATTCCATGTCACGAGTACCCGCCGAGGGCCCGCACCCGATCATCGCCGCGCCCGGCGCACCTCCGATCTCCGCTGCCGGAACATCTCTCGTGATCCGGGAGTGGACGATGTCCGGCCCCTCCTGGATGCATGTTCACCACTCGGATGACGAGGCGTGGCATGTGCTGGAAGGGCGGCTCCGCTTCAAATTCCTGGATCGGGAGATCGACGCCACTGCGGGAACGACTGTCTTCGTGCCCGCCGGCCTGGCGCACACATATCGGGCGATCGAGCCGAGCCGATACCTGATTATCCTGACGCCGAAGATCGATCGGCTCATCACGAGGTTGCTGGACGGGTCAGGGGTTCACGACTTGCGCTCGACACTCGGCGAGTTCGACACGGTACTTGCTGAACAAGCCGAGTAGCACCGTAGCGAGATCCTCACACGACGATTGGAGCTTGGATGACGTGGATGTTTGAATGGGCGGCCAATCTGGGTGGATTGCGCTCTATGGAAGCGTTTTTGCAGTTGGCGTCGCCTACTGTCCGGAAATTGCCACATATCCGCACGTCGGCCACACAAGGGGGCGAGGACGCAGCGGCAGCCGCTGATTTTAACGAACGCCTTAAGCGTTCGCTTGCGCCGCCTTTGGAAGCTGAGGCGGTCGTCAATTTCTGGCGCGACGCCGGTCCCGATCTCTGGTTCGCCAAAAATCCGGATTTCGACAGGCGCTTCCGTGATTGCTTCCTGTCTTGGCATGAGGCCGCGGTGCGTGGCGAACTTGCGGGCTGGCTCACCACGCCACCCGGCGCCCTGGCGCTGGTGCTTCTGCTCGATCAGTTTCCGCGTAACACTTTTCGCGGCACGCCACGCATGTATCAGACCGACGCATTGGCACGCGAAATCGCGGCTGCCGGCATCGCTGCCGGCCACGACCGCATGGTGGAGGAAAAGCTACGACTCTTCTTCTATCTTCCGTTTGGACATTCGGAAGATTTGGCTGATCAGGAGCGATCGGTAGCGCTCACCAGCCATCTCGGGCAGCCCCACCTTTCCCATGCCGAGCGGCACCGCGACATCGTGCGGCGCTTCGGGCGCTTCCCCCATCGCAATCCGATTCTCGGCCGTGCGATGACTGAAGAGGAGCAAAGGTTTCTCGACGAAGGCGGGTTTGCGGGATGAGCGCGCAGTCATACGCAGGCCTCAGTCGAGGCTTCGCAGCATATCCGCTTCTTTTTCCAGGATGGTGGCCACTTCCTCGCGCTCAAGGTGCGTCATCATCAGGCTCACACAGCATTCGAGGTAGGTGATCGAGGCACGTCTCAGAAAGGCAGCCGCTTCCCGTTCGGCCATTTGCTCGATGTCCTTGGCGGATCGTTTCCGATGCACGGGTCCGTTCTCCATGCCGATATCTTGGCCCAACGGCGAGCTCGACCGGATGTTCCCATACTGAGAAAAAGTGAAGCGGCTGTCGGGACGGTCCGGTTTCACGCCAAGACCATGCCCGAGGGCGCAGCTCTCCCTGACTTCAGGCCGGCAGGTTTTGCAGTCGGCCTGAAGCGGACTTGACGCTTGTCGCAATTGGGGGAATTCGATCCTCGTTACGGCTGGCTTCGAGCTCCGTAAAATAGCTGATCGTCTGCATCAGGCCTAGCTTGAGCGGCACCTTTGGCGCCCAGTCGAGAAGGGTTTTTGCCCGGGAAATATCCGGTTGCCGCCGGCGAGGGTCGTCTTGCGGCAGTGGCAGGAATTTGAAGGCCGAGTTGCTGTAGGTCATATCTCTCACCAATCCGGCCAATTGAAGCACGGTGAATTCCCCGGGATTGCCCAGATTGACCGGCTGGCGCGGATTGGGGTCGACATCCATAAGCCGGACCAGACCGTCGACCAGATCGGAGACGTAGCAGAACGACCTGGTCTGCAGCCCGTCGCCGAATATCGTCAGTGGTCTCTTCTCGAGCGCCTGCGTCACCAGGTTCGAGACGATCCGGCCGTCGGCAGGATCCATCCTCGGACCATAGGTGTTGAAGATGCGCGCGACCCGGATGTCGGCCATTTCGGTTCTCAAATAGTCGAAGCACAGGGTTTCGGCGGTTCGCTTGCCTTCGTCATAACAGGCACGAGGACCGGTGCAGTTCACGTGACCGACATAGTCCTCCCTTTGCGGGTGCTGTTCGGGATCGCCATACACTTCGCTTGTCGATGCCTGCAGGATGCGCGCATTGTTTCGGGCGGCAAGCTCAAGCAGATTGAGGGTTCCGATCACGCAGGTTCGCGTGGTGTGGATCGGATCAGCTTGGTAGCGAGGCGGCGATGCGGCGCACGCCAGGTTGAAGATGCGGTCCACCGGCTCAGCAAGGTCCAATGGTCGGCAAATATCCTGCTCGATCAGCCGGAAACGACGGCGGTCCAGCATCGAGACGATGTTCTCCATCCGACCGGTAAGAAAATTGTCGACACAGATCACACGGTACCCGGCCTGCAGCAATGTTTCGCAAAGATGCGAACCGAGGAAACCCGCGCCGCCGGCGACAAGCGCCGTTTTGGTCCGTTGCGTCCTTGTTGATTGCCGCATCTCTATTTTCTCCTGTCTGCCAGTCATGCTGCACTTTCGACGCCCAGTTCGAGAGCTGGACGTACCGATCCTGGCCGCGCCAGCAGCGAAACGAATTCGCGGGCTCTCGCGGCGCTCGTATGTGCCGCCAGGATCGTTGCACACGCTCGCTTGGCCATGGCCAGCCTGACGCGGTCGGATTGGCTGGACAGGATATCGATCACGTCTTCGGCTTGGCCGGCCGTGTTGATCGTGGCTGTCGGAAAGAAGCTGTCCAGACCGGTCCAGCGATCGCTGATGATCGCGGTGCCACAGGCAGCTGCCTCGAAGAGGCGTACGCTGGGAGACCACCCAGCCGCTATCATGGAGCTGCGCGTGACGTTCAACGTATAGCGCTGGCGGCTGTAAAACGAGGCATGGTCCGCCGGCGGCAAGTGCTCGATGCGATCAACATTGCCTGGCCAGACGGTCTCGGACGGGAATTGCGAGCCGGCCACGACGAAGCGACGGTCCGGCATGCGTCTTGCCGGTTCGAGCAGGAGAGCATCCAGCGTCGCCTGCCGGTCCGAGCTGTAGGTGCCGAGGTAGCCAAGATCCCAGCAGATCGGATCGGCCGTTCGGCGATGCCGCTCCGGGTCGACGGAGCAGTAGAGGGGCTCGGCGCGCCGTGCACCAAAATCCGCCGCCAAACGGGCGAGCGTTGGCCCGCCGGTGAATGAGAAATAAACGTCGAAATACGGAATTTGCCGTCGGCATAGGTAGTCGCAATCATCCGCGGCGAGCTTTGCCAGCGTGACCGGCGTGTCGATGTCGTAGAAGCAGAACTGGCCCGTGCACAGGGACGCGACGATGTCGATGACGGCTCGCCCCTCCGGAACGAACGAACCGACCACCACGACATCGGCCTGCTGCAGACAGCCGGCATATGTCCGACGAAGATCGTTCGTCGTCTCGTAATAGCGCAACGTGCAGAAATCCGGGTCGCGCAGATCGCGATGGTTCGCATACCACGGCACGTCGCGCTCGAGGAAGGTGACGCGATGGCCGAGCTCGTGCAGGCCCTTCAGCAACCCCCTATAGGTCGTGGCATGGCCGTTTCCCCATGAAGAGGACAATGACAGGCCAAGAAAGACGATGTCGAGCGGCTTGGTCATTCGGCTGCCTCCACGGTCGGGCGCTCGAAATGACGCCTGAAGACAGCGTCGGCCACAGCCGCCCTTAACGCATAGGTATGCTCGGCGAGAACACGCCGAAGCGCAGATGCGCCGATCGCGCTTGCCCGCTGGGGTGTGAGGGTGCGCATGATCTCAGTGACATCATTGCCGTCGCGCGCCACCAGGATCTCTTCCCCGGGGGCCAGGAACAATTCGACGCCGAGCCAGGCGTCGGTGATGAGGCATGCGCCGGCACCGGCAGCCTCGAAGACGCGCGTGGCAGGCGAAAAGCCGTTGGCGGCCATGCTGTCGCGGCTGATGTTCAGCACCGCTTTGGGGGTGACGTTGAACGCATTGTGGTCCCGCGTCCCGACGTGGCCGAGCCATGCGACATTTGCCGGAAGCTGCTTGTCACCCCAACCCGATCCGCCGAGCAGGAAACGCTGATCGCTCGAACGGCTGGCCGGATCGAGGAAGAACGCTTCGACGCGTGCTTCGCGGTCCGGCAGCCGGTTGCCGAGAAAGGCGAGATCGCAGGCGAAACGCTTGTCCTTGGCGACCGGATGGTGCGTTTCGGGATCGAGCGCATTGTAGATCGGCACGCATTCGGCAGCCCCCAGTGCACGATAGGCCCAGACGACCGGATCGCCGCCGCCATAGGTGAGGACAAGGTCGATCTCCCGCAACGCCCGGTGCAGGGGGTGGTCCGGCTCGTCGCGCAATTGGCCCAGTGTGGCCGGTGCGTCGACATCCCAGAACACTGTCAGCGCATCCGTACGGGCATGGTCGAGTACGGCGCGCAGCAGCGCCTCGTCCTCAAAACCTACTCCGCTGGCCTTGACGACTATGTCGGCTGCGCCTGCGCTTGCTGCCACCTGCATCAGCGCATGCGGGGTCGCCTCGTAGACGACGACGTTGCACCAGTCCGGTGCCTCGATATCGCGGTTCTTCTGCCGGTCGTAGACGTCCGGTTCATAGAAAGTGATCTCGTAGCCGAGCTGAGAAAGAGCCTTCAGCAATCCGCGGTAATAGGTCGCCGCGCCGTTCCAGTAGGACGACAGCAGGCTCGATCCATAAAATGCAATCTTCATGCGACTGTCTCCTCTATGGCGATGCGATCGATGGCTTGGCGGTTGCCGCATTCGGCGAGCACGTCGAACAGCTCGTCCGCCCGGTGCCGGCAAGTGTGTCGCCTCCGGATGGTTTCGAGGCCGGATCTCACCAGAGAGGCGGTCAGGTCGGCATCGTCCAGCACGTCGCGAAGATGACGGCACATCTCGGATCCGTCGCGCGCGAAAAGAAAGTCGATGCCTGGCCTGAAGAGTTGTTCGACATCGGCCCAAGGCGCCGACACGAGCGGGATGCCACAGGCGAGCGCCTCGAACATGCGGATCGTCGGGATGCCGGGCAGGCTCTCCCGATACGGGCGCCGCGGGATGTGGACGGTAACGCGGTGGGCCGCGAATGCCTTGGGCACGTCGGCATTGGCAATCCAGCCTTCGTAACCGAGGCCGGCTGCGGCAAGATCGGCGAGCGCTTCGCGTGGATAGCGCACGCCATGAACAGTGCCACCCAGGCCAAGTTCTTCCACTGGATTGATCAGGAATTCCTTGATTTCGGCACTGCGCTCGTCATCACCCCAGTTGCCGATCCAGATCGTTTCGGCTGTCGGGTCGATCTCCGGGTGCGGCTTGAACAGGCGCTCATCCGCCGCCTCGTGCCAGGTGAAAGCACGTTTGCCCCAGCCGGCGCGAAGATAGCTTTCGCGCAACGCCTCGCCGAAGGCGAGGACGCCGTCATACTGCTCCAGCCGTAGAGCCGAGATCGCCTGCGTCGCCGAGACGGCGCGATGGTGGGTGTCATGGAACAGAAGCGTAAAGTCGCCTCCATTCGCCCTGGTCCTGCCGATGCGCTCGACAACGTCCGGGTCAGTCCATTCGTGGACGATCACAACATCGGCGTCGTCAATCCATCCTTCATGGTCGAAGGAGGCGTCGTAGGTCACCGACATCAGCTCCGGAAAATCCTTTCTGAAGCGCTCGACCGCGAAGGACCCTTTCTCTGCCAGCAGGTTCGAACGGCTCCAGCCGTCTGCTGGCTCCAGCGCGATCGCCTGGTGCCCGCGTGCAACGAGCTCCCGCATAATGCCGCGCAGGAAATGTGCGTTGCCGTGGTTCCAGTCGGAAACGACCGAATGGGTATAGAACAGGAACCGCATTGTCAGCGTTCCGCAACGGCCAGGGCGGCCCGATCGTAGATGTCGTGCATGGCCGCCGCTTGCCTTGCCGGTGAAAACTTGCGCGCTCGGTGTGCGGCGGCGTCGCCGAGCCGGCGCCTGTACTGGGCGTCGTCAGAGAGACAATCGAGACATCTGGCGAGATCGCGTGGATCGTGGACGTCGTAGAACATGGCCGCGTCATTCCACAATTCGCGATAGGTCGGGATGTCGGCAAGCACCAGAGGTGTTGCCGATGTCGCTGCCTCCAGTGCGGCAAGGCCAAAGGGTTCATAGACGGACGGCGATACGAAGATACCGGCCCCCGCCATCAAGCGACGCACCTGATCGTGGCAGACTGAACCCAGAGGAACGACATTGCTGAAATTGGCGCGTTGGCCATCGCCGCCCTCGATCGGCCCGGCAGCAAAGACCGGCCATTTCGTCAGCGCTGCTGCCCGGTCCAGCGTAGCTGCATTCTTTGCTTCGTCCCACCAGCGCGCAGCGGCGAGAACCATTGGTTCGCGCCTCTCGGCCTTTGGTCCCGGCCGTGTGCCGTTGCTGACAACGCTCAGCCGGGCGATCGGCCCGTAGCAGGCCTCGAGCATGTCGGCATGGCTGCGGCTGGGCGCGACTACCGCATTGGCCCAATCGAAGCCGCGTCTGTTGCGGTCTTTCTGCCAGGCCCATTCGCCGTCCACAACCTGTCCCCGGACGGCGTGGAGCCAGGTCACGACGCATGAATGCGAGACCGTCACGACCGGGCAGGGCAGATCAAGTCCCACGGCCTGGGTCGGCGCATTGAGATGGACGAGGTCGATCGCGTAATCGCCGACAAGCGCGCGCAGTTCCTGCGGCAACATTTCCAGATCGCTCTCGTTGCGGGTCATCCAGTCCGGCGGTGTCTTGAGCCACGCCAGGGCCGCGAAAGCCTGTGCCTCCTTCGCCTGCTCCTCCGACGGTTCCGGGCCTAGCCCGGCGAGCACGATGCTGTCGCCGCCATGAGCCAGCTCCCGCGCCAGATCGAGTGCGTAGCGCCAGACGCCGCCGACGGCATCGACGGTCATCAGGATTCGCCGCGGGCGGCGGATCAGTGACTGCAACATGTCGCCTCCAACTCGGCCAGCGCACGTGGACGCTTCTCCTGGATATCGCTGAACGTCTGGAACGAGGCCAAATAATGCTCGTGGGCGCGCTCCCAGGCGAGATCGTCGGGCTCGCCCCAAAGCTCGCGATAGCTGGGCGAACTGGGGTAGGGATAGAGCGGCACCGGCTCGTTGGCCCACACGCCGCGGTCGATGAGGTGCTTGCGCCAATGATCGACCAGAGCCGGATCGTCCTCGACGACGCCGATCAGATTGGCCTGGACGAACGGAACGTGACGTCGTGCATTGACCAGCAAAGCAGCCAGTTCCTCGGTGCCCAGCCGGCAACGCTTTGCTAGCATGGCCCGGCCTTCCACCGTCAGGCTTTCAAGGCCGGCCTCGATCGAAACGCAGCCGGCCGCACCCAGCAATTCGAGGAGCTCCGGCTTCCAAAGATCGATGCGGGTCTGCACGCCGAACTTGACGTCGCGATCGACCAATGCCTCCAGCAGCGCCTTCTGCGGCAGGAAGATCTCGTCGATAAAATAGATGTAGCCGACGCCTTGCCCGATCAGCCGATCGATTTCAGCGATGATCGCATCGTGGTTCCTGCGGCGGTAGGTGTCGCGGAAATCGATCTTGGCACAGAAGCTGCAATTGTAGGGGCAGCCGCGAGACGCCTCGACCTCGGCTCCGAAACCCAGCTGATCGTCGTCGAACCGGTGATGATGGTGCGAATGTGCGGCAATCCAATCGGACGGCCAGCTGAGCGGCGGATGATCGACAAACGAACTGGCGTGAACGCCGCCATCGCCGACAAGAGTTCCCTGGTCGAGACGAGCGGTGTGGGGCACGGCGCTCCAATCGTCACTGCGGGCGAGTTCGGCGACGATCTCTTCGCATTCGCCACGCACGACGACATCGACGCCCAGCTTGCGCAGCGTCGGCGCCGGCGTCGCCGAGCCGTGCGGCCCGACAGCCACTGTTCGGCCGCCGCGCCCGGCGAGGCGGTTGAGGAAGTCGGCGGGCACACGCAGCTCGGGCGGCGCGCAGCGCCAGAACAAATAGGTCGGCGCCGTGCTGACGACCGTCACGGCCGGTGCGAAAGCGGCGACGCGATCGGCAAGTGCTGCGTTGTCCAGATTCTGGATTTGCCCGTCCAGCATCAGCACCTGATGGCCGTCGGCCTCCAGCAAGGCTTTCGAGTAGCCCAGTTCCAGCGGCAGATGTGGCTGGCGGCAGCCGAAATAGATGCTGTCCTCGTAGGTCCAGAACGGATTGACCAGGGCGACTTTCATGCCACGTACCTCGCTGGTTCAGGCTCGAGGCGATGACGCCGGAGCCAGTCGGCGAGATCGCGGACGCCGTCGCGCCAGCAGACATGGGCTTTCCAGCCGAGCGTCGCTTCTATCTTGCGGGTGTCGGCGACAAAGAACGGCTGGTCGCCGGTGCGTTCCCGGTCGTAGCGGATCGAGAGCTTCCGCCCGGTCATCTCGCCGATCTCCTCGAGCAGCATGCGCAGGCTGACGGCGTTGCCCGGTCCGCCGCCGAGATTGAACGCCTGGCCGCCGATGTCGTCGATCCTGGCAAGTACCCCGCGATAGGCCGCAACGGCGTCGGAGACATGAAGGATATCGCGCACCTGCTTGCCGTTGCCGTAGATCGTGATCGGCCGGCCGGAAAGCGCGCTGAGCAGAAAATGGGCGACCCAGCCCTGGTCCTCGGTGCCGAACTGGCGCGGCCCGTAGATGCAGCTCATGCGCAGGACCGCGGTCGGCAGATCGTACGACTTGGCATAATCGAGCACATATTGATCGGCCGCGCCTTTGGAGCAGCCGTACGGCGTGCAGAAATCCAGGCCGCAGGTCTCGTCTATGCCGTTGGCGTGGATGCCGGCATCGCAGGGCACGCACCGATCGTCCTCTTCGCGCACGGTGACGTCGGGCAGGCCGCCATAGACCTTGTTGGTGCTGGCGAAGATCACGGGAATGCGTCTGCCGCTGCGGCGAGCCGCTTCCAAAACGTTGAAGGTTCCGCGAAGATTGATGTCGAAATCTTTGGCTGGTTGGACGAGGCTGGTGGTCACGGCGGTCTGCGCGGCGAGATGGAATATCGCGTTGCAATGCGCCAAAAGCGGCGCCAGCACGTCTCCGTCCCGGACATCAACGGTTTCCACGGTGAGTTGATTGCCGTGCTTCTGCGTGAGCCAGGCCAGGTTCTGATCGACGCCCGGGCGGCTGAGATTGTCGATGACCAGCACCGGCACCCCATCCGACAACAGGCTGTCGGCGAGGTTCGAGCCGATGAAGCCGCTGCCGCCGACAATGGCAACCGGTGCTTCACGAAACCCGTCCGGCCTCATGATACCAGTCCTCGCTCTTCGAGTTCCCGTTTCATGTCGGCGCCGCGGTCGATAGCGACCGTGTTGCGCACCCATGCGACGAACTCGTCGAGTGAATCCTCCAGCCGGTGCTGCGGCTCGAAACCGAGCAGTTCGCGTGCCTTCGAGATGTCGGCGAAGCAATTGCGGATATCGCCGGCGCGCGCCTTGCCGAGGATATCAGGCAGCTGTTCGGGCACCCCCATGGCGTCGGCAAGCAACCGGGCGACCTCGCTGATCGCATAGGCCCGTCCGCTGCCGATGTTGATGACGTGGCCGCGCGCCTGGCGTTGTTCCAGCGCCAGGCGGAAGGCGCGGGCGACGTCGCGCACATGCACGAAGTCGCGTTTCTGCTCGCCATCTTCGAAAATCATCGGCCGCTGGCCGTTGGCGAGGCGGGAAGCGAAATTCGCCAGAACGCCGGTGTAAGGGTTTGACAGCGCCTGTCCGGCGCCGAAGACGTTGAATAGGCGCAGCGCCACCGCGTCGACGCCATAGGCATCGCCGAAGATCAGCACGGCGCGCTCCTGGGCATATTTCGTCAGCGCATAGATCGAGGCGAGGTCGACCGGCTTTTCCTCGTCCGTCGGCAGCGGCGACAGCGCTTCACCCGCCGCCGACAGCGGATTCCATTGGCTGCTCTTGACGTCGTTCGCCTGCCGCCGTGCATTGTCGATGCGCTGGCCGCCTGGCGTGGCATAGAGACCCTCGCCGTAGACGCTCATCGACGACGCGACGACGATCCGCTCGACCGGATGTTTGATCAACGCTTCAAGCAAAGTGGCGGTGCCGAGGTCGTTCGCGCCGACATAGCGGGCGATCTCGTACATGGACTGGCCGACGCCGACTTCGGCGGCGAGATGGATGGTGGCGTCGACGCCCTGGAGCGCCTCGGCGACGGCGTCGCGATCGCGAACGTCGCCTTTGATCAGCTCGGCTCCTGCCGGCAGGCTGATCGCCTCGCTGCCGTGCACCTGTTCCAGCAGCGCATCGAGAATGCAGACGGCATAACCTTGTTCAACGAGTTCCTGGACGACGTGGCGGCCGATGAAACCGCACCCTCCTGTAACCAGTATGCGTTTCACGACAACTCCTTACGCAGTTGGCCTTGGCGCCCCGAACTGTTTGGCAAAAGGTTTGTTCCCTCTGCTTCAACAAAGATGGTTTTGGCGAGGCTGCAACCTGAGGTGAACGCATGGCGAACGAGCCTTGGGCGATGCGCTGGAACATTGCAGCTTGTTTGGGGTTAGGGCGCTCATCCGGTCCGTGGCGGCCCATGGGAAGCAGTGGCTGGGCAGCTGGCTGTCGTCGAACGGGTATCGCGTAGCAAGCCAGACCTGATCACGAGGCGCCTGCACAGCCTGGATCAAAGGGAGATTTCAATGTCTGAATCGAAAACAACCACCAATCATGACGAGATCCGCCAATGGGCCGAAGATCGTGGTGGCCGACCTGCGGTTGTGCGAACCAGGGGCGAGGGCGGCATCTTGCGGATCGATTTTGGCGAGCCCGAGGAAAATCTCGAATCCATCGAATGGGATGAGTTCTTCCGGATTTTCGACGAGAACGATCTGGCCTTCCTCTACCAGGACGAAACCGGCGGCGGCAAAACCAGCCGGTTCAACAAATTCGTCGACCGCAAGAACGGCTGAGAAAGCTGCTATGTCAGTGGTGTCGGGTAGCTCTTAAGGCGCGCCTCGCATTCTGCCAGAGAACTTCACTATAGCTCGCTGTTTTTGCCCACGTTTCGGGACTTTTGGAAAAACCAGCCTCAGTGCAACAGGCTGGTTCCGCCCGATCTGGCGATGTTTCGCATGATGCCGTTCAGCCAGTCTTCGGTCGATACGCCGGCCCGCCTCCTGTCGATCTCGCCGATGGCGCGCTCCAGCGTTCGTTCGACCAGCCGATCGGAAGCACCAACGTCGCCCAGAAGCAGACGCGCCGCGAGCCTGAGCTTCGGCAGAAGTGAAAACACGTTGTCCGACAGGTTCACGGCAGGGCGACCCGCCAAGGCCGATGGTTCCGGAGGAAACAAGGCGTCAAAGATGGCGTAGCTATCCGACGATTTTCGAAGATTGCTGGCGTGGCGGAGACGTTCGGGAATGACGATGTCCTCGTCACCGCTGAAAAAGACGAAGGGAACGCCACGGCGCATCAGTTCGTCTGCGATTGGAAACACCCGCCGGCCGTTGAGATTGACGTCGAGGATCGCGGCCTCAGCCATCTCGGTATGCATGGAGGCGTGTTCGACCGTCGCCGCAGGTCCGAGGACGACCGCGCCCATATTGCCGAAATATCTTGCAAGATCGCCGGCCAACACCCAATCGTCTTCGACGATCAGGATGCGCACTCCTCTGAGATCGCGCACCTCATCGTCCTTTCTTCGAGCGGGATTTCCAATTGTCCGCACGAGATTCTTCAGAACGTTCCTGCAAGGCTGCCTGCAATCGTTTCGCCAAAACCAGCATGCGGGGCGGAATGGATTCGTTTCCCGGCAAACTCAGCAAATCCTCGAAGCGCAACAACGCTCGTTTTTTCGGCTTCAGGTCAGGTGTGCGCTTTGACATTGGAGTTCCACAACAATTCGGACTTTAACGCCTTCTGCGCGGACTTGTTCCGGCCCTCTTGCCCGTTGTATGCTGGCGTTGAGTTCAGCCCAGTCGTGGGCTTTGGGTCGATTAGCGGCCTTGTCGTCTAGGCTGTTCAACCGAGGGCTTGCGGTGACATCCCAGATGAAGAGATTTCCCATTGTGGGCGTCGGCGCGTCAGCCGGCGGCATTCCCGCAATGGAGGGCCTGTTCAAAGGCATCACCGGCCGGCCCGGCATGGCGTTCGTCATCGTCACCCATCTCAGCCCCGGGCGCGAAAGCCTGCTTCACGAGGTCGTCGGACGTTACACGCAAATGCCGGTCGTCGTCGTCGAGGACGGCACCACTGTCCTGTCCGACCACGTCTATGTGATGCCGCAAAACGTCGTGCTCACGATTGAGAGGGGAGTGCTGCACCTGCGGCCATCCAACGTGCTCAGCCGCGAGCGCAAGCCGATCGATATCTTCTTTAGCGCGTTGGCCGAGGATCAGGGCGAATATGCGGTTGCGGTCATTTTGTCGGGCGGCGATTCCGACGGCACGCTTGGCGCCAAGGCGATCAAGGAGCGTGGCGGACTGACGGTCGCCCAGGCTGCCGACGGTTACGGTCCGCGCATTCCCGACATGCCGAAAAGTGCGATCTCCAGCGGGCTGATCGACATTGCGGCGCCCGCCGAGGAGATCGGGGCGAAGCTTGAGGGGTTCGCCCGCAGCTTCGGTATGCTGAACGGGTTTGCCGGAGGCGGCGAGCACGAGACGGCAGAACTGGGTCGGCTCCGCGACGAGATCTACGGCATTCTGCAGGGCCAATCCGGCCACGATTTCTCCGGCTACAAGACCAAGACATTTCTGCGTCGCATAAGGCGGCGCATGCAGATCGCGCAGCTTCATTCGATTGCAGCCTATGTCGAGTGGCTGAAGAACGACCCTCGCGAGGTGATGGACCTGTTCCGCGACCTCTTGATCAACGTCACTGATTTCTTCCGTGATCCGGATGCGTTCAAGCTGCTCGAGGACAAGGTCATACCGCAATTGTTCGAGGGCAAGACCGCCAGCGACGCCGTCAGGATCTGGGTGCCTGCCTGCGCCACCGGCGAGGAGGTGTTCTCCATCGGCATGCTGTTGCGCGAACACATGGAGACGCTTTCGGTTGTGCCACGCGTCCAGATATTTGCGACTGACATCGATGAGCCCGCGCTTGCGGTGGCGCGCGCGGCGCGTTACCCGGCGGCATTGCTGCAGGGGGTTTCGCCCGAACGCAAGCAGCGTTTTTTCAGCAGCGACGGCGAGAGCTACGTGCTTGTCAATGAGGTCCGGGAGCTGTGCGTCTTTTCCCCTCACAGCATCGTCCGCGACCCGCCCTTTTCGCGCATGGACATGGTTTCATGCCGCAACCTGCTGATCTATTTCGGCTCCAACCTTCAGGACCGGGTCATTCCGATTTTCCATTACGCGCTGAAGCCGGGCGGTTATCTTTTCCTCGGCACGTCCGAAAGCGTTGGCCAGCACGACAACCTCTTCGCCACCGTCGACAAGAAGCAGCGCATTTTTCAAGCGCGCGAGCATGCCTCGCCACACATAAGACTGCCGATGCTGATCGGCGACGGCCGTTCGGGCGCCTTGCTGCCCGAAGGCACGGGGCCGAAGAAGGCAACCGCCAGCTACCCGCTTCGGCAGGCGGTCGAGGCACAAGTGCTGGAGCGTTTCGCGCCGCCGCATGTTGTGGTGAATGGCGATGGTGACGTCGTCTACTATTCGGCGCGGACCGGCAGATATCTCGAAGCGCCGCAAGGCATTCCGAGCCGGCAGGTGCTGACTTTGGCCCGCTCCGGGCTAAGGCTCGACCTGCGCGCGGCGTTGCGGGAAGCCGCCGCGACGCGCCGCACCATCGTGCGGGAGAATGTCGTCGTCGACGGGGACGACGAACAGGCGCAGTCGATCAAACTCATTGTCGAGCCCTTGGCGGAAGGCGGCAAGGGCGAACGGCTTTACCTTGTCTTGTTCGAACCATCGGGACCGGTGCAGCCGCGATCGGACGTGCGGCGCGAAAACCGGGATGGCGAAGGCGCTGCTGATCTCGAGCGGGAGCTGCGCGAAACGCGCGAGCGACTGCAGTCGACGATCGAGGAGTACGAAACCGCGCTGGAAGAGCTGAAGTCGTCGAACGAGGAACTCGTCTCCGTCAACGAGGAGGCGCAGTCGACCAATGAGGAGCTTGAGGCCTCGAAGGAGGAGATGCAGTCGCTCAACGAGGAACTCAACACGATCAATTCGGAGCTGACCAGCAAGATAGAAGAGCTCGACCGCGCCAACAGCGACTTGCGCAATCTGTTCGAGAGCACGCAGATCGCAACCATTTTCCTCGACCGCAATCTGGTGGTGCGGAGCTTTACGCCGGCGGCCTCGTCTTTCTTCAGCCTGCGTCCCTCCGACGTCGGCCGGCCGCTGACCGAGCTTTCGAGCCAGCTCGACTATCCCGAGCTGAAACAGCACATCGATGCCGTCTTCGAAACCGGGGAGACCCTGAACCATCATCTGGCGCGCGACGACCGGGGCCGATTTTATATGGTTCGCATCATTCCGTACCGCGACAAGGACAACAGGATCCAGGGCGTCGTGGTCACGCTGGTCGACGTCACCACCTTGGCCGAGGCGGAAGAGCAAAACCGGGTGCTCATTTCGGAGCTCAACCACCGCGTCAAGAACATGCTGGCGGTGGTCGCCAGCATCGCCAACCGCACCCGTGAAAGCTCGGAATCGAAAGAACAGTTCGCCGAAGCGCTGATCGGTCGCCTGCACGCCATGTCGCGGGCTTACGGTCTGCTGTCGAAGGAACGCTGGAAAGAAGCTTCGATCAACGAACTGCTGCATCAGGAGCTTGAGCCTTTCAACATTGACCGGTTCGAACTTGACGGCGCCGAAGTGAAGCTTAGCCCGCAACAGGGCCTTTCGCTCAGCATGGCCATTCATGAACTGGCGACCAACGCCGCCAAATATGGCGCGCTGTCGACGCCACGGGGCAGGGTCGTCCTGAAATGGTCTGGCGAGGGCGATGTTTTCACGCTCGCCTGGCGCGAGAGGGGCGGGCCGCCGGTCAGAAAACCCGAAGTTAGCGGCTTCGGACTGTCCCTGCTGCAGGGTGAGATCGGCTACCGGCTTGGCGGAAACGTCGAGACCACCTTCAATCGTGACGGTCTTGAGGTCCAGATCACATTCCCGATGATGCGCAAGGAGATGCCGTGACCGACCCGCTGCGCGTTCTGGTGGTCGAGGATGAATGGCTCATCGCCGAGGACATCGCTGCTTGTCTGCGCGCTTCGGGACATCAGGTGATCGGGCCGGCCCCTTCGGTGGCGGCGGCCCTTCGGCTTATCGGCGAAAATCCTGTCGACGTGGCGCTGCTAGATGTTCAACTGCATGGCGAAACGAGCCTGGCGATCGCAGAGGAATTACAAACCCGCCAGGTTCCGTTCGCGTGCCTGTCCGGATTTGGCCCGCGCGATGTTCCATCCGCCTTCGCCAACTTCAGATTTGTTCGCAAGCCGGCAGATCAGGCTGCCATTCTCAGAGCCTTGGCTGAATTGGTCCCGGCGTCCTAGCTCCTCTGCACAGGGAGTCTGGTTCTTTGACTGACGGTCGCGCTGCCGGCCGGCCTGCAGCCACCATCCCTGACGCTGGGGATTAGCCACGAGCCAACCATGTCTTCGTCATCCTAGGGCGGAGCAAGGAGCGAAGCGACGCGGCGCAGACCCTGGGATCCATTCCGTGACATCAGCCGAAGAATGCAACGGCCCAGAACGGCGCTTGCATCCGCATTAGCGACAAGCTGGATGGCCCTGCCCAACGGATCCGCCTTCAGTGCCTATCTCGCGGGGCCTCGGCGTATCAACTGGCCTTGGGAGCGCTGCACGGAATAAGAAACCCACCTTTTAGCAACTCCAGGGCGTCGAGCGCCTCCTCATCCAGCAAATTTGTCAGAGCCACCCCGTCTGCGAAGACGACCCTATTGTCGTCTATGTCGTAGACCTCCCAAACCCCTTCCTTGATCCGTCGAATGGCGTGCCGGTGCTCCATAAGCATACGCTAATTGAGTCGCGGAAATAGTGGCTAGAAAAAATCAGGGGCAGGCCGACATTAGCAGTGGAAAACCTCAGGCGCGCTGACGCGTGATGCGTGCGCAAGTCAAGAATATGCCGGCCGCGCCCGGTCCGAGGGGGGCAAATCGACCACGGGCAAATAGTTGCGAAACCGTTTGACGATCATTGCGGACACTCGGGCTCTGATGTAATTTAGGGATCGATCAAGTGAGGAATATACCGCTGTCGCGACGGCTTTTCTCTCTTTTCTGTCCCGGCAGATAGCATGCTCTCTAACGGACCTTGGCACTGCAAGTTGTGTTCTTGTGGTCGCCAGGTAACGACGGTTAAGGGATTTGCCATGCTCCGACGTTGCGGATTCGTTGCGGCCTTGATGCTCGCAAGCGTCGCGACTTTCGACGCTTCTGCAGTCGAACGAAGGGTCGCCTTTGTCATCGGCAACTCCGATTACCAGGAAATCTCGGCCCTCAAGAACCCGGCCAAGGATGTGGTGGACGTGTCCAACACGTTTCGATCGGCTGGTTTTGATGTTTTTGTCGCCAGCAATCTTACAAAGCTGCAATTTGAAGACCAGTTCCGCAACTATCTTGCGGCCGTGGACGGCGCGGATGTGGCTGTCGTCTACTATTCCGGCCACGGCTTTCAGATCGGCGGCGAAAATTTCCTGATTCCTGTCGATGCCTCGTTGAAAGATGCGGCGGACGTCGAGGTTCAGGCAATCAAGCTGAACGATGTGCTGCAGCAGATGCGTTCGAAATCGAAGATCCAGGTGATCATCCTCGATGCCTGCCGCAACAATCCATTCCCTCGCAAGGACTATTGGCTCAGGGACCAGCTTCTTACCGCCAGCGGCACCGGACTTGCGCAAGTAAGAAGCTCACTGAACACACTGATTGCTTTCGCCACCGAACCCGGCGCGGTCGCCTATGACGGCGCCGGCGACCTCAGTCCTTTCTCATCGGCGTTTTCTCGTCGCGCGCTCGCCCCAAACCAGGAGATCCGCGCGGTCATGTCGGCCGTCCGCCGCGATGTTGTTGAGGCGACCAAGGGCCTGCAGGTTCCCTGGGAGAACTCTTCGCTGATCGACGAAGTCGTTCTGATGCGCCGCAGCAGCCGCCCATCGCTGCCGCCGGTATTGGAGAAGGTCGTGCTGTCCGGGGCCGGCCCCATCGATTTGGACCTTCCGGAACCGGTCCAGGTCGACGGCGGGACCATAACCGTCAGCATCGAAAGACCGCCCGCCTTAGGACGCCTGATGCTGGACGGCAAGGCCGTCGAGGCGGGAGAACTGATTCAGGGCAAGGATCTGCCGCGTTTGCAACTGGATATCCCCAAGGGAACTGGCGAGCCGGAAGAGATGGATATGCTGGCCTATGCCGCACGCGACAGTTGGGGCGGCGAAGCCAGGGGCATGCTGGTGTTCCGGGTCAAGAGCGGCGAAGGAGCCGAGGGCGAACAGGTGATGGCCTCGCTCGAGGCCGAGCAGAAACAGCAGGTGCTGCAGCGCGGCATCCATGTCACCGGTGCGGCCGAGGCGATCGAGAACCGGGAGGTCGACGTTCCGGTCGGCGTCGGCGCCGTTGCTCTGAACCTAGATGTCCCGGCAGACGATGCGGCGGTCAGCCTGAAAGTCACACACTATCCGGCAACGGGAACGCTCTCGCTGCCGGATCGGACCCTGTCGCCTGAATCGACCTTGACGGTCGGCGAAGTCGAGGGGCTGCGCTTTGAACCCCAGATTGGAGCCAGTGCGCCGGTCGAGGTCGCCTTCGAAATTCGGGCGGACAGCGGAGTAGCCAAACCCGCCAAAATGAAACTGTCGCCGAACGTCGATCCGTGCGACCTGGCTGCCGGCGAACCTCTCGACCTTCAAGGCGTCGTCCCCGGCCTGCTGCCAAATGAAATCGGCGCCGACGCGGTGAAGCTGTGCGAGGCTGCGGTGAAGGCGTATCCCGATGTCGCCCGCTTCCGTTATGAACTGGGACGCGCGCTGCTTGCAGCCGGCAAGGTCGACCAGGCCAGGAAAGCCATACAGCAGGCCGCCGACAGGGGGCACGTGCGCGCGGTGTTCGAACTTGGCTACCTCTACGCGACGGGAACGGGCCAGGCTGTCGACCGCAAGCAGGCCAACACCTTTTACGCCGCTGCGGCCGACAAGGGCGATCCCTACGGGATGACGTCGTGGGGCCGTGCCCTGTTCCATGGCTACGGCGTCGAGCGCGACACCGGCAAGGGGCTGGACCTGCTGCTCAAGGCGGCGGCGATGGGGCACACCTATGCCATGAACGATCTCGGCGCGATCTTCACCGAAGGCCGCAACGGCGTGCCCGCCGATCAGGCCCGTGCCGTTGCGTTCCTGGAGGCCGGCGTCCAGCGCCAGGACATGTATTCGATGAACCTGCTCGGTCGCAATTACCTCAGCGGCCGGGGAGTCGAGAAGGATCCGAAGGCTGCGCTGGCGCTTTTTCAGAAGGCCATTGACCTCGGCCAGCCCTATGCGCCCGGCAGTCTTGCGCGCATGTACCGTGATGGCGTTGGCGTGGAGCAGAACCTTGATGAAGCCCAACGTCTGTTTGAGCTGGCAACCTCGCGCGGTGACCAGTCCGGCGCCTACGATCGCGCGGCTCTCGAGATGCAAAAGGGCGACAAGGCCGACCAAGCCGTCGCTGTGCGTTTCCTGGCATTCACAGTTGCGCTCGATCTTCGCAACGAGTTGCCTGAGGCCCGGGCGACGTTGGCGAAATTCGGGGCCAAGGCGAAAGCGGCGGCGTTGAAGCAACTGCGTGGGGAACTCAAGTCGAAGATTCCATTGAGCGGTTCTGTCGACAAGCAACTGGTCAAAGTGGCCAGGGCGGTCTGGGAACAAGCCAATCCGCGTCGGGATTTGTTCTGATCAACAAGGAGGCAATGGTGGGCAGAAATCTGAAGCAGGCAACAATCGGGATAACTCTGTCCATTGCCTTGGCGGGGGTCACGGGCTGCACATCCTGGCAACCCCTTCAACCGACGCCGCTGGTGGCGACGCCCGCGCCGGCGCCGAAGGTCGTTCGCAGAGCCGCGGCGCCGAAGGTCGTCAACCCGGCTCCCAAACCGGTGGCCGCCAAGAAAGCGGTCAAACCGGTCGCGGAGCCTGCTGCCGCACCTCCCATATTCACTCCTTCTTCGGGAGGTGGCGGGAATGGGGGGAGCGGCGGCGGAGGAGGCGGAGGAGGAGGCGGTTGGGGATAACGGTGAATGGCGGCTGCGCCAAACAACTAATTCAGAGCGTTCTGCAGCCAAGTGGAATCACCTGGCGTCGCAGGAATGCGGCCAAATCAAACAGATAGAGCCGGATGCTCAGTTCAATTGAACGTATCCCGCTCGCGGATCCGGGCTACGGTCTAATTCGCATCCGCTGATTGGCGCAGCGCCTCTGTCTCTGCCAACTGGATGCCCATCTCGACAAACGCCGAAAGAACGGAAAAGCGGTCCTCCAACGCAACACGTGCCAGTCCGGCCAGAACCCCCGCACTCACGGCGCGGGCGGCTGGCGGCAAGGCCGATAGCGCCGGCGCCTCCATAGCTGAACCGTTGCCATGCCGTCCTGCAGCCAGGGCAATCCAGGCGGCAGGCGTTGCTGGCGGCATTGCCGCAGCCTCGCTCACTTCCGGGCGATGGTGGGGGCTCTCCGGTTCGCTGACCCAGTCACGAACAACCGCGAGCAATTCCTGATCCCTGCTGTCGAGCAGAACGGCGAGGTGGCTCAGGCATTCATGTGCCCACCACACCGCAGCCCGCTCGGGAAGCAGATAGGCACAGAACGTAATCGCCTCCTCTGGCACCCGCCCGGACAGGAGGGCGCGACAAAATTCGATTGAAGGCTGTTCGGTCGGAAGTGCCACCATGTCCCTGGAAACAGCGGGGCAGGCCATGAAAAGGTCCCGTGCCGTTTTGAATCGAAGCTCATTGGCCATGGCGCCACGCTTTCCCCAGGGAACAATCGACACTGAAGCCCTGGACGGGGCGGGTCAAGTCTCGAGTCCCTAGTGGTGAAAATCTGACGGTTGATACCCAAATCGAATTGCAGCAATGGGTGGGAAGTTGCCCCACAGCAGGTTTAACCTGAACGACAGGATTGCGCGCCAGGAGCCGACATCCAGCTGAATTACTGGGGCACTGGAGACGTCTCTCACCGATTGGCCGTAGGTAACCGATAACATGCACAGGGCGCGCCCGTGCCTGAAGTACCTATCAACTCTGGTCTATAAAGGCCTCGAGATCGACTGCGACGCGTTGAGGCCGTTCCCAATTCGGACAATGTCCGGTCTCTGGGTAGCTGAGCAGTTTGGATCCTCGGATCGCGGTCACGAGGCGATCCTGATCGTTTCTGGAAAAGAGCACATCGCGTTCGCCCCATATGAGGAGCGTCGGTGTGACAATCCGAGAAAGTTGCTCCGTGTCATCGTAAGCGAGCAAACCGTCGAGCACGCCGCGCCAACGCCAAGCCGCCAGCTTCAGGCTTTCGGCAACGATCCGTTCGAAGAACGATTTGGGGAGGGGTACGTGCGCGGTGCTCGCCTGAAAATCGCGGGCAAACTCCACCGGCACCGGGTCTGGTAGCTCCATCAGTGTGGCCTGAACCTCCCGCGTGACCGGAGTGGCGGCCGACACACCGGTGCCGATCAAGACCAAGCGCGCGACTCGTTCGGGATTTGTGATCGCGACGTGTCGCGCGACGAAACTTCCGAAAGAGTGTCCGACGATGGTGGCGCGCTCGATGGAAGCAGCGTCGAGAAATGCGACGGCATCAGCGGCGAATTCGTCGATCCCGTAACCGGCATCCGGCGCTTCCGAGTCACCGAAACCTCGCTGATCCAGGACAAACGCATGAACCCGATGCGACAGCAACGGCAGAATACGGCTGAACGAGAACCAAGAGTCCGGCCACCCGTGCAGAAAGAGGATCGGGTCGCCGTCAGCATTGCCCTGTTCCGCGTAGTGAATCTGTGGACCCGTCGCCAGTCGAACAGTTGCGAATCGCAGGTCTCCCATCAACCGAACTCCGCTTTCTGAGTCGAAATTGCCTGCCGGCCGCACATCTTCGGGGCGTTTGCCATGTCGCTCTTCAGCCGAGCGCAACCCGCTTAACAACGGCTTTCGACCGGACTTTTGGCCGGCAGCCCGGCGGGAAGTGAAATCCCCCTCCGGCCGTTGACCGGAGGGAGAGAAATCCCCTGCGGGAAAGCCCCGTCACAGCCGCTCCAGCGTCAGCGTGGCGGGGTCGCCACGCCAGGCTTTGGCGAGCTCAGCGGCGGCCTTGGCCTCGGCGGCGGTGTCGCGCCTGGCCTTTGCCGTTTCCTTGAGCCCGAACAGCGCCCAGGCGCTGCCGCGCGCCTTGTCGAGCGCGGCCCGGAACTCCTTCTCGGCCTCTTCCGGATGGCCGGTACGCAACAGGGCAGCGCCCAGCGACTGCCTCACCGGATAGTACCAGTAGGGCGGCTCCATGTAGGGGATCGTGTCCTCGACCTCGGCGGCCTTCCTCCAGATCGCCACCGCGCTCTCCAGGTCACCGTCGGCCTCGGCCGCGCGTGCCCGCACCGTTGCCTCAGCTACCTGCAGCACGGCCAGCGCCGGGATTCCCCAGGCGTCATGGGTCGACCAGTCGGTCTCCGCTGCGATGCGGTGAATGGCGTCGGCCTCGGCGCGCGCGGCGGCAATATCCTTCTTTGCCGCCAAGGCGGCGCCGCGCATATAGTGCTGGACTGCCTTCACATAGGCTGGCGCGTCCGCCTGCACCGGCTTGGCCAGGACCATGTCTGGGTCGCCGTATTGCGCCCAGGCGAAATAAGGCGCCGCCTTGACCGGCTGCACGATCGGGATCGCAGCGGCGATCTCGTTGGTGAGCAGCGTGTCCAGCTTCTCGGCCTGGTCTAAGACGGTCGGCGCGTCACCCAAAAGCTGCGCCGAGACCATCACGAAGTGGACATTGTGAGAATAATAGCCGATCGGGTAGACACCGATCGCACCGGTATCGGCAATGTAGGTCTCGTCGACCTTTGCGGCGGCGACGTTGGATGCGAGCGAGTCGGCGTAGCGGCCGACCCGATGGTAGATGTGGCTCGGCATATGGACGATGTGCCCGGCACCCGGCATCAGCGCGGCAAGTCGCTCGGCATAGGGCTCGGCCCGCTCCGGGCGGTCGGAAGCCTCCACCAGGTGGATGTAGAGGTGAATCGCCCCGGCATGGTCGGGCTTTTTCGTCAGCACGGCTTCCAGCCGCCTCTGAGCGTCAGCTGTGCGGCCCTTCGGCTCCTTGCCACCGGGCTGCCAATAGTCCCATGGCTGGGTGTCCATGGCCGCTTCCGCCGCGATCATGGCGAGTTCCAGATCGTGGGGATATTTGTCGGACAGGGCGGCCATGGCATCGGCGAAGGCCGCATCGAGGGCTTTGCGATCCGCGTTGGGATCGTCTGAGTAGCGGGCGGCGACGGCATCGATGAGGCCGCGCTCCTTGTCGGTCGCCGCTAAGGCGAGCGACTGTGCTTTTTTCAGCGCGGCGACGGCCGGTGCGTTCGCGGCAGGGTCCATCGGCACGTTGATGTTGGGTCCGAGTACAAGTGCTTCGCCGAGGAAGCACATCGCGCACCCCGGATCGAGACGCTGCGCCTTGCGGAAGGCGCGACGCGCCTCGGCGTGGTTGAAGTTGGCGGCCTGCCTCAGGCCCTGGTCGAAAAATTTCTGCGCGTCCGGGTTCTTCGTGCTGATCGGCCAGGTGAGCGTGCCGAGGTTGTCCCAAAGCGGCGGCTCGGCATCCTCGTAGGCCTTGACCGCCTCGGCGATGGGCGATTTGAGCGGTAGCGTCGCGGCGACGCAGTGCGCGATGGACAGGTCCTTCGGGAGCGGCACTCGCGTGGCGGCGGCAAGCTGAATACCGGCCGGGCCGCCGGCTGTATGCGCGATGGCGGCGCCGGCGCCGAAACCTATGACTAAGAATGCGGTCCATCCCGCGCCAGGCAGGAACTTGCGCAATTTCATGTGAGCCTCCCATTGATTGCGGGCCGCGCCAGCGTCACGTTCTGGCGGCGCGCTCCCGACGTGACGATCACACCCCAAGAAGGTCTTCAGACCAGTTGCGACGCTATCGGCGCGCTTGACTGGAATCTACGCCCCGGATGTTTCAGTCGTTGTTCTTGAGCGGTGCTGAAATGTTTCAATTGTATCACAATGCTCATTCCCCCTTGGGTTAGAAACCGCGTCGTGTCGGCGAGACTCTATCTTTCATGGGCGCCTCCGAGATGGACGTCCGGGCCAATACCTCTCATGTAAGCGCCTCGGTCGAGGTCTGCCGTGCTCGCGCCGGGCGCGTCACGTCCACCATCGTGCGGCAGCTCGCGCATTTCGATCGAGCCGAAGCCGGCTTTGCGCATCAACTCCTCGGCCTGGCCTTCAACAGGGCTTTCAGACGCGAATATGGGGTACCGCCGGCGGCCTGGAGTCGGGGCCATGCTGCTCGCCAGGTCTGACCGGTAGGCGGAACAGTGAGGAGGATGGCATTCCGGCTCCAATGAAGGTGGGCAGCGACAACATCAGTTCCGACGCTCAGCATCACGAGCCAAAGTTCAGGAGAAAATCCGCATTCGGCCGATTTGCGGTCATAGCTTGTTCTATCCTGAAGGGCAGGACAGGGTCGTCTCGCGTCCTTCTACATGGGTACCAAGCGTCAGGTCTTCACGACTAGCAAGATGCAACTGCCCCCCACTATGCTCGACGTTTTGACAGACAATCGATTCGGAATTTGGTATTGTCAGCCGTCGGTGAAATCGGATGCTCAAGACAGGAGTAACCGTTATGCAATTGGGCAGTTTAGCCTTCGTGTTTACGGTCGCGTTTTTTTCGACCCATGCTTTTGCTGATCCGCTTCAGAAATCCGAAGACATCGTGAAGTTTTTTGACGCGGCGAGCGAGCTCGGCCTGCCACGTGGAATTTGCGTCGGCACCGAAGAAGAGTGCAACAGCAAGACCAAAGCAGCGCCGGCCGAGAAAACCAGCCTCGACATGCTGATCAACTTCGGGCTTGATTCTGCGGAACTCGATGCGACTGCGCGTGCTGAACTGGACGAGTTCGCCAAGGCACTGAAGGACAGCCGACTGAGCACTCTGAACTTCGTTGTTGAGGGTCACACCGATGCATCCGGCTCGGCTGACTACAACGAGGGGCTGTCGGAACGCAGAGCCAGGTCGGTAACAACCTTCCTCACCTCCAACGGCATCGATCCTGCCCGCATCAAAGCGACAGGCTTGGGCGAAGCCAACCCGCGCAACCCCAATCCATTCGATCCGGTAAACCGCCGGGTGGAAATGCGGATAAGGACTGAGTAGGGCGGCTGCGACCACCGAGGCACGGCCCACGTCGACACGCCTGAAACCGGCTCGTCAGTTGTTGAGCAGGCCACCCACGGCCACACCGGTGCCGAAAATCAGCGCCTTGGTCAGGAAGTTGTTGTTCGGCGGCGGAACATCCCGTCGAACCACGACCTGCTGCCTGCGGGCCTTCTGTGCCACCGGCTTTTTTGTGCGGGCCTGCTGCACCTGTTTTTTCGGCTGTGCTCGAGCCAGATCGGCAGCGTATCTGGCGCGCACCGATTCCATCATTGGATCCGTCTGGATCACCAGGAACGTCAGTTGCTCGCGTGTCAAAAAGGTCGTCTGTGGCAGGCCGTTCTCCGCTTGCCAGATGCCGATCGCCTGGCGGGTCTTTGGGCCTATGTTTCCGTCGATACGGCCAAGCTCGTTGCCCAAGGCTTCGATGCGCAACTGCAGATCGATACGGCCATGGCGATCGAGACCGATCGCGCTTTCCGTCAACTCGGTGCCCGGGGCCTGCTTCACCTCGTCCGAAACTCCAACCGAGGTGCGAACGGCTGAGCCGGAAATTGCGTTGGCCTCGTCCTCATCGACTGCCGCGACCTGCCGATCTTCGGCCTTCGGTTCGTTCAACTGATCGATGTTCAGCCGTGCCACCGTGGCGAAGCGGCCGCTCGGAAACTGTTCAAGATAGGCTTCGTAGAACGGAATGGAACTGCGCTTGGAAGCTTCGTCCCACAGACGCTGCTCAACCTCCCAGGAAGGAGGCTCGTTGGTCACCGGGGCAGCAGCCCTCATCGCGCCGGACGCACCAGCGATCGGTTTTGTGGCGGGCGCCGCTTCCGCTTTGGACTGTCCCAGGAAGACCTCGCGTCCCAGTGATGCGTTGTGCCAAGGTCTTTGGCGACCTTGTGTCGTTTCGGTCACCTGGCCGCGCACACGCGTCAGCGCGCTCTGGATTTCAACGCCGGGTTCAGTCAGGTGCCTGGCGAGCGCCGCGGAGTAGGGACTGTTTAGGCCATTGCCGTCGAAAGCGATGGCGCCGGGGTCGGTTGCATACGCAATCAAGACTCCGCCGGTTCCAACGCCGTCCGATTTTGCTTCAATCGGCGCCAGTCCGGAGCCAAACGAGGCGGAACGGCTCTTCGGCATCGAGGCGGCCAGTGTCCTGGCCAATGGATTGTCGCGGCAGGCATCGAGGATGATGACGCCGATCGCCGGCTCGGCTGGTAACGCCGCCATGAAGTCGTCGATCTGAACGGTGCGGGTCTTGAGATAAGCGGGCGATGTCAGTTCGGCGTCTACCGGAATCAAGAAGTTCTTGCCGTCGACCTGCATGCCGTGGCCGGCATAGAAAATGACGGCGAGCTCGGCATCGTAGGATTGCTCGGTAAACCGACTGATGAGGCTGTGCATGCCTGCATTGTCTTGATCGAGCCCCTCGATCACCTGGAAGCCGGAATTGCGTAGCGTGGATGCGATGAGGTGCGCATCGTTGGCGGGATTGGGCAAGGCAACGGCATGGGCATATTTACTGTTGCCGATGACCAGTGCCACGCGTTTGGCATCAGGCGCGGCAGCCTCGGCTCCAAGCGACGTGATGACGAACAGGACAAACCCGCTCAGAAAGACGGCAAATGCTTTCATGGTCCAGCCCTCCGCCCCGCCGGGGCGCACTATCGATTTCTGCGCATGCCAAAATGGCTCCTGGGCGTATGTGATCTCGACCACAGTTTTGGTTCACAAAGGCTCGAAAAAAGTTGGCTGTAGAAGCGCCTGGCAGCAGGAACCAATGGACAAACGGCAAACTCGCACGCTCGAGAAGCAGGTTCAAAGCGTATTCTGCATCGAGCTTATGAGAGCCGTGATCGCCTGCTTGTATTTTTCGAACTCGGGCGATGTCTGCCGGACTTCCGTCGTTGTCGTTGTCTGTTGGCTCACTTCAACGATCCCCGGGCTCAGCTTCCGCCCCATTTTCCTTTCGGCCCAGCTCACGACATAGCTGGCGGACTTGCCGGTGAGAAACGGGTTGGCTTGAATAACGGCCGATCCGAGCACGGCGCTCAATTGCGCCGACCCCGGCGACGACAGCACTTGATGGGCGCCTTCCATCCCAAGGAAATGACAGAGATAAAGCCGGCCGGCTGTGATCTGGTGGCCGCGCGCCCGAAGATAGGCTTCGCCTTCGCGCGCCAGATTGCTGACCATCTCGCGCGAGATGGTGGCGTCGAAACGCAGAGCGAGCAGGTCGGCGGTTGATAGTGTCCGCGCCAATTCGGGGCGGTAGGTGTTCATCATCCGGATCCACGTCTTGGTTATGAACTGACCGGCGCCGGTTGCCGAAGAAAGTGGGTTCTTGGCGCGGGCTTTGCCGCCACTTTCGACTTGAACGATACGCTCGGTCAGCGTTTCGACAGCGGAAGCGTCCGTCGCGATTGCCGTGACCGTGCCCAGCGGATCGATCGCCTGGCCATTGCGATAGAGTTCGAAATGCAGGTGCGGTCCAGTCGAAAGACCGGTGGTGCCGATATAGCCAATGATATCGCCTGCCTTCACCTTCGCGCCGACACCGGCCTTATCAGCGAATTTCTGCATATGCGCATAGCGCGTCTCGCTGCCGTCCCCGTGCGAAATCTTCACCAGATTGCCGTAACCACTTCCATCACCCTGAAAGACGATTTCGCCGTCGAAGGCGGCGGCTATCGGTGTGCCCAGAGGCGCCGCCCAATCCACGCCCTTGTGAATGCGAACGGTTCCGAGGATTGGGTGCTTGCGTGGGCCGAAAGTCGAGGTCATGACCCCGTTGACCGGGGTGACCATGCCGTTGGCGACTGTCAGCGAGCGAACCTCATCGTCGCCGCTGACGCATGCAAACTGGCCGTCGTTCTGCTGGAACACGAAACAGTCAAGACTTTTTTCGCGGCCCTGGACGCCGACATACAGCACCCGCCCGGCCGTCTCTTCCTTGCCACGCGGCCTTTGCGAATAGATCAGGACCAGACGCTGGTCTTCGCTGGCGAAGGCATCCAGATCCTGTCCTCGCGACAAATACATGATCGCTTCTCCGATCACCCCGGTCGGAACTTTGTTGCGGGCTGCTGTCGAGTAGATTGCGTCGAGCAGCCGGTATTGCCTTTTGTGCGTGCCTTGCGCCTGTGCTCCCGAGTAGTTGAACAGGTCTTCGCGGACCCAAGGGTCGACACCAGACACAAACACACCGGCGGCATTGCGCGTCAGCGTGCCGACAAATACGTTCCTGGCGTAGATCGAAACCTGCATGAGAGACATGGTTGTCGTCTCGCGCGTCGGCCTGAAACCGCGCATGGCGACGACATGACCTGGCTCAAGGCTCTCCCGATTGAAAAGCGCCTTCAGGGCTTCGCCTGCCAGCTTGGCATCATCGGCGGAGAAATGCGCATCGAGGGCAACGCTGTCCAGGCTGCGGTCGTTGAGGATCTTTACGAAAATGTCCTCGGTAGCCTCGTATCTCTGATGTTCACTGATGACATTTGCGACGCTTGTGTTGTTTTCGATCTGGGTTTTCTGGAACGCGGGAAGGGCTGCCTCGCCTGAATCGATTGTTTCGCCCCAACCTGCTTCGGCATCATCGGCATGCGGGTCCGAAGCAACCGGAGCCTCGTTTGGAACGGGCGGTGGCTGAACGTCGTTTTGCAACTCGTCGGATGGCGCCGGCGCGGTCTGTCGCTGCGCCTGGAAGAATGCGAAATCTTCTTGCGTCGACGGTATCGTTGTCATGAACTTTTCGCTGGCGCTAAGCATCACGTCAGACAGAACTTCGACCTGGGGAGAAACGCCGGCCTGATCGAGTTCTGCCGGGCGCGGGATCACCTGGCTTTTTGTTGCGCCGCCGGTGTCGGGCGCAAGGGTGATCCACATCGGGTCGCCTGCGAGGTCGATGATGGCAGGCACATAGACAGATGCGTCGGCCGGCACATCGTCGGTTCCCTCGACGGCGTGCAACTCCTCATCTTCGTCGCCAAACGACCAATAATCCGCAGTGAGATAGAAGCCGGCAGCGATCGACAACAGGACAGCCACAGCAAGACCGGCAAGCAGCCTGCGCCAGAGCTTGCGTCTGCGCAGGGCGGCGCGTGCCTGCTTTTTCAACCTGAAGCTTGTGTCGATACTGTGCGTCACGGATTGCTTCCGGTCAGAAAAAACGTCCACCGCACCTGTTCAAGCGTATCGACTTCGAGAAATCGTGCGGCGATATGGCCGCGCTGCCAGCATTCATCGATGCCGCGTATCGAGAAACGCCGCCGGTCGATGCACATTTCGGTCGACCCGGTCAGGGTCGCATGGCCAAAAACGTCCGTCGCATAGATGTAGATGTAGCGGTTGGTGAGTTCCTCGCGGATGACGTTCACGCACTGATTTGCACCGATGGTCCACCAGCCATCGGTCTGGTCCGCATTGTCGATTTTTTGGCCGACAGCGAGATTGACGACGTCGAGCGTCTGATTGCAGACGGTGAATTCGGCGCGCGCTTCGTGGGACGACAGGAGAGCCAGCAATGTCGCGCCCAATATCACCGTAAGTCTGATACGGCCTCTCGGGGCAAGCAGGCCGCGAAGCCAGTCACGCTGATTGTTGGGCGGGACAGCGGTCAGGAAGAAAAAACGCGAGCGGCGGAGGTCCATCGGCGTCCATGCTACCCGCCGAGCCGGAAGTACTTTGCCGTGGCGGAGAACTCAGCTCGGTTGGCGTCGATCTCGTCGAGAATCCTGGGCAACAGCAGCGCGGCCGGTGTCGGCGCGGAGAACACGGCAGCCTGGATGTCCTGTGGACCCGTGATCACCATTATGATCTGCGGCACGACCTTGCCGGCCGCCTTGTCGGCTGCGCCGAGATCGATCGGAATGTTGAAGGTGGCCTTGTCCGCTTGCGCCAGGATTTGATCGTCGAGGCTGAATGCCATGCCCCTGTGGTCGATCAGCAGCACGCTGGAAATCAGGCCACCCTGCGTCACCAGCGTGCCGCCGATCGGCGAGCCGCTCGGCACCGTCGTTCGATCGAGAACAAGCTGCGGCTTGTCAGCCGGCATCTGGTCCAGAAAGCGCAGAAAGTTGGTGACTTCGCATTGAGCCGGCTCGATGAGGCGGACGCTGATGTCCGGTTCGACACGGAATCTTGCCTGGAAATCGGACAGCATTCGTTCGAACGGCTGGACCTCTCTGCCCAATCCTTCGATCGCGACGGCGGCCTCGGTTGCCGACGTCAACGTCGCATAGAAACAGTTGCCGCCGTTGAAGTCCCGCACCCAGGAGACTCGTTGCGCAGCGTGGTCGAGGGCAATTTTCGGCGGCAGGTACGGTTTCGGCACGTTCAGGGCAACAGTGGCTTCGCCCGGCTGTTTGCCTGGCGCCGGCTCGTACCGCTGCCGTTTTGCGTTCGCATCATCCGTCTGGCTTTCGGCAGGTTCGGGCACCCGCGCGGCCGCCTTGGGTCGTGCCGGCTGGCTGGCCGGCTGATCGGGCTTCCGGCTCTCCATCATTTCGGGCTGGAGCGCTGGGGGCGAAGCCTTGTCGGCCGGCGGC
>SAQR01000045.1 GCA_004020365.1 Mesorhizobium sp. | reverse complement strand
CAATCTCCCCCCAAGTGGGGGAGATGTCCGGCAGGACAGAGGGGGGCGCCAAGGAACTCATGCTCGAAGAATTCCCTCTTGCAGGCGATCACCGTCACACCTTGACCAGCTGCTCCACGCGGTCTTTCTCGCCAAACATGCGCAAATAGCGCTCGATCTCTTTTTCGTCGCCGGTGGCCTTCGCGGGATTGTCGGAGAGCTTGACCGCCGGGCGGCCATTGGCCGCGGTGACCTTGCAGACCAGCGAGATGGCGTCGAGCCGGTTGGTTTTGGTCGGCGCGCAGCCCTCGAAATCATTGGTCAGGTTGGTGCCCCAGCCGAAGGACATGCGCACCTTGCCGTGGAAATGGCGGTAGGTTTCCTCGATGGTCTCGACCTCGAGCCCGTCGGAGAAAATCAGCAGCTTCTGTCTGGGGTCCTTGCCCTTTTCACGCCACCAGGAAAGGACCTTCTCGCCGCCCTCGATCGGCGGCGCGCTGTCGGGGCGAAAGCCGGTCCAGTCCGCGATCCAGTCCGGCGCGTCACGCAGGAACGCCGCGGTGCCAAAAGTGTCCGGCAGGACGATCAGCAGATTGCCGCCATAGTAGCGCTGCCAGTCCTGCAGCACCTTGTAGGGCGACTGTCTCAATTCCTTTTCCGAATTGGCGAGCGCGGCGAACACCATCGGCAGTTCATGCGCGTTGGTGCCGAGCGCTTCGAGGTCGTTGTCCATGGCGAGCAGCACGTTGGACGTGCCGGTGAAAGCCTCACCAATACCTTCCTTCAGCGCTTCGACGCACCAGCGCTGCCACAGGAAGGAATGGCGGCGGCGGGTGCCGAAGTCTGAAATGCGGATATCGGGCAGCGCTTTCAGCCGCTCGGTCTTGGCCCACATCTTGGCCTTGGCGCGGGCATAGAGCACGTCGAGCGCAAAGGGGCCGAACGCCCGCATCGCCGCGCGAGATCGAAGTTCATTGATAATTGCCAGCGCCGGAATCTCCCACAGCGTGGTGTACATCCACGGACCGCTGAAGCTCAACTCGTACTGGCCATCGCGCTTGGAAAGCTCGTATTCCGGCAACTGGAAACTCTCGAGCCAGGCGAGGAACTCCGGCTCGAAAATCTGCTTGCGGCCATAGAAGGTGTTGCCGCCGAGCCAGATCATCTCTTTCTTCGAGAAGCGCAAGGTGCGGGCATGGTCGAGCTGATCGCGCAGTTCTGCTTCGTCGATCTCCTCGGCAAGGCGAACCGAGGTGGTGCGGTTGATCAGCGAGAAGGTGGTGTCGATCTTGGGATACATGCCCCAGATCATCTGCAGCATCAGCAGCTTGTAGAAATCGGTGTCGAGCAGGCTGCGGATAATCGGATCGAGCTTCCAGGTGTGGTTGTAGACGCGCCGCGCTATATCGGTCTTGGTCATGTCTCGATGCCGCCTTCGCTGCTCGCCCTAGCTGTTTATCTAGCGCAACTCCCTGGGGAAAGCGCTATGCGCTTTTCCCGTGAAAACCGCTGCGCACTTTTTCTGAATTGCTCCAAATGCCTCTTAGCATCGATTTTTTGAAAGCGCCTCCCGCTTTGCGGGCTGGCCCGACAAAAAGAAAACCTGCGGCAAGCGCGCTGCTTCGGCTGCTGCAGCCTCAGGACGCGGTCTTGGCACCGATCACTCTCAGCGCCGGGCGCTTCCTGCGGATGCCGATGCGGCCCGCCACTGGCGCATCGGCGCGGCCGTCGGCCTGTTCTTTCTCGGCAAACAGCCAGTCGATGAACAGCTGCACGATCGGAGCCGACCTCATCTCGTTGCGGCAGACGACGTAGAAATCGTCGACCGCCGGCACCGACAGGCTGAACGGCGCGACCAGCAATCCCCTGGCAAGCAGTCCGCTTGCGGTCACCGTATCGCCCAGCGCCACGCCATGGCCGTGGACCGCCGCCTCGCTCGCCATGCGCGCGTCGCCGAGATGATGGCGGCGGCCGCGCTCCAGATCCAGCGCATCGGCGGCGGCCAGCCAGGTGTGCCATTCACGGCCGTCGTCGCCATGCAGGAAGACGTGGTCGGCGAGATCGCGCACGGTGCGGATCGGACGGTTGTTGATCAACGTCGGGCTGACCACCGGGAACAGTTCGAGACCCGACCATTTGCGGATCCAGCAATCGGTCCAGCTGCCGTCGCCATAATGCACGCAGATATCGATATGCGGTGCGCGGACGTCCCTGGCATCATTGGACGGGATCAGCGTCAGCCTGATATCGGGGTACTGCGAGGTGAAGCTGCCGAGCCGCGGGATCATCCACAGCAGCAGCAGTGCCGGCACGCAGGAGACCGAGAGGGCGCCGGTGCTCGCCGGCCTCGTCATACGCTGCGTGGCGGCGGCAATGCCGTCGAAGGCGGTGGACACCGCCGGCAGCAATTCGGCGCCGTGCGGCGTCAGCTTCACCCGCTGACCGGCGCGCTCGAACAGCTTGACGCCCAGCGACTGTTCGAGCGCCTTGATCTGATGGCTGACGGCGCCGTGGGTGACGTTGAGCTCAGCCGCAGCCTTGGTCAGCGAGGCATGGCGCGCCGTCGCCTCGAAGGCCCGCAATGGATTCAGGGGAGGCAGACGCTTGGCCATCGGAGCCTCAAAAGAGCACGATCCCCGGAAGTGGGACCCGGTTTTCGGATAAGATCATGCTCGACATTAATGTGAGATTTTCTCACAGCAAACACCCTAACAATATCAATTGATTTTTCAATGCTGCTGCAAGACACTTTGGCTCGTACAGCATCAAGACGTGAAATCCGCAGGCAGCCGGCGCGACCGTCATTGATGGCCGCACTGCACCAGCCATGGAGGACCGAGATGGGTTATAACAGCGGCAAGCTCGAAGCGTTGCGCCGCAAATATGGCGAAAGCCATGGCGGCGAGATGTTCGACCCGAAATTCCGAAAGGTCGCCGACAAGATCTTTTCCAAGAGCGGCACGCGGCTGGCGCCCTATTCCGGCATCCCGACCTTCCTCAACGCGCCTTACCGGGAAATAGCCGCCGACAATCCTGATTTCGGCGATCTGCAGGTGGCGATGATCGGCGTGCCGATGGACCTTGGCGTGACCAACCGGCCGGGCGCCCGCTTCGGGCCAAGGGCACTGCGCGCCATCGAACGCATCGGCCCCTACAACCACGTGCTGGAATGCGCGCCAACGCATGAGCTGAAGGTGGCCGACATCGGCGACGTGCCGTTCCAGAGCCGCTACCGGCTGGAAACCAGCCATGACGACATCGAGCGCCGCACCAACCAGATCGTCGACGCCGGCGCCATTCCGCTTTCGGTCGGCGGCGATCATTCGATCAGCCATCCGATCCTGAAGGCTGTCGGCAAAAAAGCGCCGGTCGGCATGATCCATATCGACGCCCACTGCGACACCAGCGGCCTGTTCGACATGACCAAGTTCCACCATGGCGGGCCGTTCCGCAACGCGGTGCTCGACGGGGTGCTCGATCCGTCGCGTACCATCCAGATCGGCATCCGCGGCTCGGCCGAGTATCTGTGGGAGTTCACCTACGAATCCGGCATGACCGTCGTGCATGCCGAAGAGGTGACCGGCCTCGGCATACCAGCCATCGTCGCGAAGGCGCGCAGAATAGTCGGCGATGGCCCGACCTATGTGTCCTTCGACATCGACAGCATCGACCCGGCATTCGCGCCCGGCACCGGCACGCCGGAAGTCGGCGGACTGACGACGCGGGAAGTGCTTGAACTCTTGCGCGGCCTGAAGGGCCTCAACATCGTCGGCGGCGACGTCGTCGAGGTGGCGCCGCAGTATGACGCGACCACCAACACCGCCCATGCCGGCGCGCAGGTGCTGTTCGAAATCCTCAGCCTGATGGTGTTCAGCCCGACGCTCTCAGGCAAGCGAGCCTGACGCACCAAACCATCATCCCGAAAACTGAAACCGGTTTTTCGGAACAGATCATGGTCCAACATGAACTTCCAAGGCGACCGCCGCACTGGAGCCGGCGGCCGCATTTAAAACAAACAAGCTTCCAGCAGGGAACGACAATGACACTTCATATGAAGCTCAAATCATCTATCGCCGCCGTGCTGATGCTCGCCGGGGTTGGTCTTGCCACCCAGGCCGCCAATGCCGACGCGGTCGACGACATCACCAAGGCCGGCGCCATCAATATTGGCATTTTCTCCGACTTCCCGCCGTTTTCCTCGGCCAGCGCCGACATGAGCATCAAGGGCTATGACATCGACGTGGCGCAGTTCATCGCCGACCAGCTCAAGGTCAAGCTCAATTTGGTCAGCGTGACCGGCCAGAACCGTATCCCGTATCTTACCGACAAGCGCGTCGACGTCCTGATGAGCGTCGGCTACTCCAAGGAGCGTGAGCAGGTGATCGATTTCGCCGCCGCCTACGCACCCTACTATATCGCCGTGATCGGCCCGGCCGAACTCAAGGTCGTAGGCAAGGGCGACCTCGCCGACAAGTCGATCGCCGTCAACCGCGGCACGCTGGAAGATACCTCGCTGACCGAGGCAGCACCCGCCTCGGCCGACATCCGCCGTTTCGACAACTACAATTCCGTCATCCAGGCCTTCATCTCGGGTCAGACCCAGCTAATGGTCGTCGGCAACGATGTCGGCGCCCAGGTGCTCGCCCGCCAGGAGGCCTTGAAGCCGGAACAGAAGTTCCAGCTTCTCACCTCACCCTCGCATATCGGCCTCAACAAGAACGAGGATCGCCTGAAGCAGGCGGTCAACGACGCGGTCGCCAAGATGCTGGCCGACGGCAAGCTGGACGAAAGCTCGAAAGCCTGGCTCAAAACACCGCTCAATCCCGACAATCTCAAGGATTGATCTCAGGGGTAAGGACCTATCATGGGCTACAGCCTCGACTTCGGCTGGCTTGCCGATGCGACAGGCGCGATCGCGCGCGGGGCGGCCACGACGGTCCTGTTGATCGCCGTGACCACGCTGGCGGGGACGTTGCTCAGTATCGTCGGCGCGGCAGGGCGGCGAAACGGCCCCCTGCTGCTCAAGCGGGCGATCGGCATCTATGTCGAGGTGATGCGCAACACACCATTCCTGGTGCAGCTGTTCTTCATCTTCTTCGGGCTGCCCAGCATCGGCGTGAGGCTCGATCCGCTGCTGGCCGCCATGCTGGCAATGACGCTCAACATGGCGGCCTACACGATCGAGATTGTCGGCGCCGGGCTCGACGCGGTGTCGCGCGGGCAGACGGAAGCAGCACTGGCGCTTGGGCTCCGGCCACGCCAGGTGTTCGTCAAGATCGTCCTGCCGCAAGCGCTCAAGGTGATCTTTCCGGCGCTGACCAGCCAGATCATCATCATGATGCTGGAGTCGGCCGTGGTGTCGCAGATCGCGGTGCGCGAGCTGACCTACGAGGCCGACATGCTGCAGGCGCGCACCTTCCGCGCTTTCGAAACCTATTTCGTGGTGACCATCGTCTATCTCATCCTGTCGATGGGGCTGCGTCGGCTGCTGGTCAGCGGCGGCCGCCGCGCTCTGGGGGCCGGCGTCTCATGATCGAATTCACCTTCTGGGATATTGTCCGCAACCTTCTGCTCGCCGCGCGCTGGACGGTGCTTCTGTCGCTCGCGGCTTTCGGCGGCGGCGGCGTGGTCGGGATGCTCGTGCTGTTCTTCCGGATCGCCAAGAATAAATGGGCGCGGCGCCTGGCCTCGGGCTACATTGCGCTTTTCCAGGGAACGCCGCTGCTCATGCAGCTCTTCCTGATGTTCTTCGGCCTGCCGATGCTGGGCTTGCGCATCGAGCCGTGGACCGCTGCAGCGCTTGGCCTGACCTTCTTCGCCAGCGCCTATCTCGCCGAGATCTGGCGCGGCGGCGTCGATGCACTGCCGCGCGGCCAGTGGGACGCCGGCGCCAGCCTCGGCCTCCACTACCTGCAGGAGCTGAGGCTGATCATCCTGCCGCAGGCGTTTTCGATCACCCGCGCCCCGACCGTCGGTTTCCTGGTGCAGCTGATCAAGTCGACCGCGCTGACCTCGATCATCGGTTTCGAGGAACTGGTCAGGACATCCAACGCCATCAACAACGCGACCTTCGAGCCGTTCACCGTCTATGGGCTGGTCGCCTTGATCTTCTTCATCATGTGCTTCCCGCTGACGCAATACGCACGCTCGCTTGAACGACGGGCTACTTAGTAAGCCCCTCTGCGCTTGGCGTTCGAACGCCTTCTTCACTTCTTCGGAGCTATCTCCTTGTTGGAAGAAGAGTTCTGTGTACTCTCACAATGCTTTATCAAGGGCTTGGGGATGAGAATTGCAATGTTCGTCGCGTTGGCCGCGACAGTGGCTGGGTGCGCGACCTCTCCGGTCGAGTATGGAGCGTCGCTTTCGAAGCAGGACCGGAAATGGGCATCGCCGGAATGCCAGCAAGCCCGCATCGAGGCTTCGGACTACGACGCTCGCGAAAAAAAGCAGCCGGGCTGGGGGACCGGCGTGTTTCTTGGCCCGTACGGATTGGGGCTCGCAGCAGCCATCAAGGAGCACCAGCAGAAGCAACGAAAATTGTTCGCCCGCGCGGTGCACTTGCGGTGCTCAAGCCTTCCACTGCCCAAGCAGTTGCAAGGCGACTTGAGCCCGCAGGCCGCGCGTGCAAATCAGACGAAATATCCATAGACGTCACGACGCCGCCCTCCTCGTGACGAAGCCGCTTTCGTCAATGCCCAAAAGAGAGCGGCGGCGCGATCCTGTCGCGCCGCAGCCAACGCGCCAGGAGCAGCACCGCCACCACCGCGAGCCCCATTGACAGGCCGATCCAGATGCCGACGCCGTCGAGCCCGGAATGGAAGGCAAGCAGCACGCCGAGCGGCAGGCCGATGCCCCAATAGCCGATCGCGGCATAGATCATCGGCACCTGGGTGTCGTGCAGGCCGCGCAGCATGCCGGCGGCCACGGCCTGTGCGCCGTCAAAAATCTGGAACAGCGCGGCAAAGGCCAGGAACGACACGGCAAGCCCGATCACTGTGGCATTGGCCGGGTCACCAAGATCGATGAAGGCGCTGATCAGCAACTGCGGCCACAGGATCATCACCAGCCCCATCAGCGCCATGAACGAGACGCCGATGACAAAAGCGGTCCAGCCGGCGCGGGAAACACCTTCCGGATTGCCGGCGCCATGGGCGAGCCCGACGCGCACCGTCGCCGCCTGGTTGAGGCCGAGCGGCACCATGAAGCTGATCGAGGCGATCTGGATGGCGATGGCATGAGCCGCGAGCGAGGCGGCGTCGATCAGGCCCATGAGAAGGGCCGCCGCGTTGAAGATCGTCACCTCGAAAGCGAGTAGGCCGGCGATCGGCAGGCCGAGCCGCAGCAGGCCCTTGAAGCGCGGCCAGTCGGCCCGCCAGAAGCGTCCGAACAGCTGGTAGCGGCGAAATTTTGGCTCAAGCATCACCACAGCCGCCATGCCGGCGAACATCAGCATGCTGGACAGCGTGGTGGCGAGGCCGGAGCCGGCGATGCCCATTGAAGGGGCGCCGAGATTGCCGAACATGAACACCCAGTTGAAGAAGACATTGCAGGCAACGGCAACGAAGACGATGACCAACGCCCAACCCGGCCGCTCCAGCGCCGAGATGAACGATCGCAGGACGATATAGCCATAGAAGGGCAGCACCGCCCATTCGAGCCAGCGCAAGTAGATGCCGGCCTGGTGTGCCAGCGCCGGTTCCTGGCCCATGGCCAGCAACACGGCCTCGCCGTACCAGAGAAATATCCAGATCGGGATTGAGATGAGGATCGCCAGCCACAGGCCCTGCCGCACGGTGCGGCGCAGATCGCGCACGGAGTGACGACGACGGCCGAGTTCCGTGGCGATCATCGGCGAGGTCGCCAGCATCAGGCCTAGCCCGAAGATCAGCGGCATGAAATAGAGGTTGGCGCCGAGCGCGCCGCTGGCCAGCGTGTCCGGACCCAGCCGCCCCATCATCATGACATCGGTGGCGGTCATCGCCGTCTGGCCGAGATTGGTGAGCACCATCGGCCAGGCGAGCGCCAGCGTCGCCCTGATTTCCTGACGCCAAAGATTTTCCGGCGCGCGCGCGCCGGCTTCGATCGCAGACATTTTTCGCCTATCCGATTGCGGCGCGTCGGCAAAAAGTGCCGGAAGCCGCGTCTCAGCGCGGAAAATGGCCGTGATCGGCCCGGATTCCGCATTAACAGCACGGCTTGTCCACGAAACGGGCAGCTATGGCAAGGGGCTGGCTCAGGGGAAGAGTTGAGCCAGAGAGCCTAGAAGCCGCTATGATTGCGTCGTAGGCCGATCTGAAGAGCGGTCATCACATCGGATTCCATCGAAAGGCATGCGGATGAGCGCGTTTCCCGAAATCTACCTGGTTCGGCATGGCGAGACGGAATGGAGCGCGTCGGGAAAGCATACCGGGCGGACCGACATACCGCTGACGCCGGCCGGCGAGGCGGCCGCCGGACGGGTCTCTGAGCGGCTGCAGGGGCTTCCGTTCCAGGCTGTCTGGTCGAGCCCGTCGCAGCGGGCCTTCAAGACCTGTACGCTGGCCGGCTTCGGTTCGGCCGGCGTGAAGAAGGCCGACCTGGCGGAATGGGATTACGGCGCTTACGAGGGCCTGACCACAAAGCAGATCCGAATCGAACGCCCCGGCTGGCGGCTGTTTCGCGATGGCTGCCCTGACGGCGAGGCGGCAGACGACGTCGGCGCGAGGGCGGATCGGATCGTCAATGAATTGCGCGCCGTCAACGGCAATGTCCTGGTGTTTTCAAGCTCGCATTTCCTGCGGGTGCTGGCGGCGCGCTGGCTCGGCCTGCCGCCGCAAGACGGCGCTCTGTTCGTGCTGGATACCGCCAGCATAAGCGTACTCGGCTACGACCACGATCTTGGCGAACCGATTATCCGGCGGTGGAATCAGAGTAGCTGACGCACTGCAGGGTTGTTCGCGCCGCACCTATCTGATCGCATCCAGCGCATGCCGCTGCCGGTGCATTTCCAAAAACACCCGGTAGTCGCGGTCGAACCGGCCGGCGGCCGCCGAATTGGGCGCTCGCGTCTTGCCGCCTTGCTGCATGGCGACGCAGGCGGCGTTCAAATCGGGAAAAAGCCCGGCGGCGGTGGCGGCGATCATGCCGGTGCCGAGCAGCACCGCCTCGTCGGCCAGCGGCTCGACCACCGTGCAGCCGGTGGCGTCGGCATAAAGCTCCATCAGCAGCGCGTTTTTGGTGTGACCGCCGGTGACATGCAGCGTGTCGATCAGATAGCCGTTCTCGTTCAGCGCTTCCAGCACATGGCGCACGCCCAGCGCGATGCTGACGGCGGTGCGCCAATAGAGCTTGCACAGACTGTCGAATGAGGAATCCAGCGTCAGCCCGCTGATGACGCCGACGGCATGCGGGTCGGCGAGTGGCGAACGGTTGCCGTGGAAATCCGGCAGCACATGCAGCCTTCCGGCCAGATTTTCGCCCTCTGTGGCGCGCATCTCGACAACGCGCCGGGCAATCCTGGCGTGCATGGCGGCGTCCGGCTCGCCGCCGGCGCCGTGCCAGCGGATGATATGATCGAGCAGCGCGCCGGTGGCCGATTGGCCGCCTTCCGACAGCCAAAGCCGGGGAAGGGCCGCGCCATAATACGGGCCCCAGACACCGGCAAAGGGCTGCGGGTCGGGCGACATCGCCATGACGCAGCTCGAAGTGCCGGCGATCAGCGCCAGATGCCGGCCGATATTTGTTTCATCGCCGGCGAAACCGCCGAGCACGCCGAGTGCGCCGGCATAGGCGTCGATGACGCCGGCGCCGACCCGACATTGTTCGGTCAGGCCGAGCTCAGCCGCGGCCTGGGCGCTCAGCCGGCCGATATCGGCGCCCACCGGGCTGGCCTTGTCAGGCAGATTGCCATGCTCGAAAAGGTCGCCGAGCCCGACCGCCCCGAAGAAGTCGTGCCGCCAGCCGGTCTCTTCATGCGCCAGATAGGTCCATTTGGCGGTCAGCGTGCATTGCGAGCGAGCAAGCGAACCGGTTGCCTTCCAACTGAGAAAGTCGGTGAGGTCGAATAGATAGCCGGCTTCGTTCCATGTCCTGGGCAGGTTGCGCTTCAGCCACATCAGCTTCGGCGTCTCCATTTCCGGCGACATGACGCCGCCGATATAGTCGAGCACGGCATGGCCGCTTTCGGTGCATTCATCGGCCTCGGCAATGGCGCGGTGATCGAGCCAGACGATGGTGTCCCAGCACCCTTCACCTGACACCGAGACGCTGAGCTGGCCACCATCCTTGCCCCGCACCACCAGCGAGCAGGTGGCGTCGAAGGAAATGCCGACGATATCCTGCGCTGCCACGCCGGCCTTTTCACGGGCGGTGCGCACCGCAATGCAGACCGCCGACCAGATGTCCTGCGAATCGTGCTCGGCGTGATCGGCCTTCGGCCGATTCATGACGATCGGATGCTCGGCGCGGCCGAGCAAGGTGCCTCCGGTGTCGAGAATGCCCGCACGGGCGCTCCCGGTGCCGACATCGACCGCGCAAACGAAACTTTTCGTCAAAATGTTCTTGCTCTCGCTCCCAAGCCTGCAATCAGATCGGGCAATTGCAGCATGTCAGCGAATATAAAGTCCGGCTCACTCGACGCAAGCCGCGCTTTCAGTGCCGGGTTGCCGGCATGCGAGCCGCCGGTGAAGGCGAGGACGCGCATTCCCGCCGCTCGTGCCGCCGCGACGCCGACGGGGCTGTCCTCGACGACGAGGCAATTTTGCGGGATCGCTCCCATTTTGGCGGCGGCGTGGAGAAAAAGGTCCGGCGCCGGCTTGCCCCGCGCCACCATGGCGGCGCTGAACAGATGCGGCTCGAGCAGCCCGAGCAACCCGGTGACGTCGAGCGCATAGCGGATGCGATCCAGCGTGCCGGAGGAAGCAACGCAGCATGGCACGGTAAGCCTCGGCAAAACCTGGCCGATGCCGGGGATCGGCTTCAGCTCGTCGCGAAACTTGCGCATCAACCCGACGCGCATCTCGCTCAGATGCTGGTCGGTGATATCAAGTCCGAAGTCGCGGCCGAGGATTTCGCGAACGCTTTTCATGCTCTTGCCGAGGAAATGCTCATAGGCGGCATCCTCGCTGACACTGCCGCCGGCAAGCGTGATCATGCCAAGCAGCGCCGAAACCGACAGTCCCTCGCTGTCGACCAGCACGCCGTCGCAGTCGAAAATGACCAGGTCAGGCGTCATTGCAGGCCCTCATCGGCGGGGTCATGCATTGAGCCGATCTTAGAGATTGCCGGCGAGATAGCGCGTCAGCGTCGTACGCGCGCCATCGGCCCACAGCGCCTCGAGCGCCTTGGCAAAGGCCTCGACAAACGGCGCCGAGCGTCCGACCTCGCCATAGATGTCTTCCATGGCCAGCCAGGCGGCAGGCGCAGTCTTTGCCGCCCTGGCGGTCGTTTGCAGCCGGTCCCAGCTTGGATCATTGGGCTCGATGACCGCGCCTGAATCCGTGGTGCCGAAGCAGTAGCGGCACCAGAGCGCCGATTCCAGCGCCAGGCCGGCGACGCCCTTGCCGGCCTTCAGCCGGTCGGCGATGGTCGGGATGATGAATTTCGGCTGCCGGTTGGAGCCGTCGAGGCAAAGCCTGCGGACGGTGTCGCCGATCTTCGGGTTGGAGAAGCGGTGCTCGATGAGCTGATAATAATCCTCCAGCACGGTGTCCGGCACCGGCGGCACCGTCGGGATGATCTCGTCGTGCTCCAGCCTGTCGAGAAAACCGCGCACCAGCGGCTCCTGCATCGCCTCGTGGACGAAATGGATGTCCATCAGCCCGGCGGGATAGGCGATGGTCGCATGGCCGCCATTGAGGATGCGGATCTTCATCAGCTCATAGGGCGCGACATCGCTGACGAACTGCACGCCGACCTTTTCCAGCGGCGGGCGGCCGTCGGTGAAATGGTCCTCCAGCACCCATTGCCTGAACGGCTCGCAAAACACCGGCCAATTGTCGTCGAGGCCGAACTCGCTCGACAGAATGCCGCGCTCGCGGTCGGTGGTGGCCGGCGTGATGCGGTCGACCATGCCGTTGGGAAAGGCGACGTTATCGCTTACCCAGGTCGCCAGTTTCTCGTCGATCAGCCGCGCGAGCCCAATGACGCCATCGGCGGTGACATGGCCGTTGTGGGGGATGTTGTCGCAGGACATGATCGTGAACGGCACGGTGCCGTCGTCGCGGCGGCGCAACAGCCCGGCAAGAATGATGCCGAAGACAGTCTTCGGCACTGCTCCCGGCTGCGCATCGGCGACGATGTCGGGATGGGTCGGGTTGAACACGCCCGATGCCGGGTCGATGAAGTAGCCGCCCTCGGTGATGGTCAGCGAAACGATCCTTATCGCCGGATCGGCAAGCCGTTCGATGGTCGCGGCTGCGTCGCCCGGCATCAGAAAGTCGATCATTGCGCCGGTGACGCGGGCGCTCATGTGGCCAGAATCCTGCTCGACCACGGTCGTCAGCCAGTCCTGTTCCTGCAACTTGCCGCGGCCGACCTTTTCGCCGTCGAAGACGCCGGCGCCGACAAGTGCCCAGTCGTGGCCGACCCCCGTATTGAACAGGTCGTCGAGATAGACGGCCTGATGCGAGCGATGGAAATTGCCGACGCCGAAATGCACGATGCCGGCCCTGAGCGCGGCGCGATCATATTTCGGGCCGACGACTTTTTCAGGCAGGCGAGACAGTGCCGCCGATGAGAGTTTTACGGTCATGTCAACAAACGCCTTCTCATTGCGGCGCCTGCGCCTGCCTGGCCTTCTCCCCTTGTGGGAGAAGGTGGATCGGCGCGCAGCGCCGAGACGGTTGAGGGGTGTTGGACGAAGTGCTGCATCAGAACACCCCCTCATCCGCCTCGTTCACTCGGCACCTTCTCCCCCAGGGGGAGAAGGAAAGTTCAACTCATCCATTGGCCGCCATCGACATTGTAGGTCTGGGCGACGATGTATTCGGCGTCGTCGCTGGCCAGGAACACCGCCATGCCGGTGAGGTCTTGCGCCGTGCCCATGCGGCCGTACGGCACGGCCTCGCCGACCAGCCTCTTCTTTTCGCCCTTCGGCCGGTTTTCGTATTTGGCGAACAGGGCATCGACATGGTCCCAGTGCTCGCCGTCGACGACGCCGGGCGCGATGGCGTTGACGTTGATGCGGTGTTTTATCAGGTCGAGCCCGGCCGACTGGGTGAGCGAGATGACGGCGGCCTTGCTGGCGCAATAGACGGCAACCAGCGCCTCGCCGCGGCGCCCGGCCTGGCTCGCCATGTTGATGATCTTGCCGCCCCGGCCCGCCGCGATCATCGAGCGGGCGGCTGCCTGCAGCATGAACAGCGTGCCGGCGACGTTGACGGAAAACAGCCGGTCGTAGCTCGCCTTCGATATCTCGACGATCGGCGCCAGGTCGAACAAAGCGGCGTTGTTGATCAGGATGTCCAGTCCGCCGGCCCTTGTCTCGACCGCTTTCACCGCCGCCTCGATCGAAGCGAGGTCGGTGACGTCCAGTCTCACGGCGTAAGCATTGCCGCCGATCTCCGCAGCGGTTTTTTCCGCAGCTTCGAGATTGATGTCGCCGATGGCGACCGTAGCGCCCTCGCGGACATAGGCTTCGGCGAACGCCCTGCCGATGCCGCGCGCCGATCCGGTGATCAGCGCCGATTTACCTTCGAGCCTCATTGCATCATCGCCTTTCCGTCGGCGCCGAAGCGGTGCAGCTTGGTCTTGTCCGGCGTCAGATAGATCGTGTCGCCGTGGTGGGCGGCCAGTTCGCCGTCGGCGCGCACCGTCAGCGGCCCGACACCGTCGGCCTGAACGTGCAAAAAAGTGTCGGAGCCGAGATGCTCGGCGACACCGACCGTGGCTTTCCATTCGCCTGAAGTCTTCGAGATGTTCATATGCTCGGGACGGATGCCGACGGTTTTTGCGCCATGTTTGGTCGCCGGCGCGCCTTCGATCAAGTTCATCCTGGGCGAACCGATGAAGCCGGCGACGAACAGGTTCTTCGGCGTCTTGTAGAGCTCCATCGGCGAGCCGACCTGTTCGATATTGCCGGCATTGAGCACGACGATCTTGTCGGCCATGGTCATCGCCTCGACCTGGTCGTGGGTGACGTAGATCATCGTCGTCTTGAGCTGATGATGCAGTTCGCTGATTTCCAGCCGCATGGTGCCGCGCAGTGCTGCGTCGAGGTTGGACAGGGGTTCGTCGAACAGAAAGGCCGATGGCTGGCGCACGATGGCGCGGCCGATGGCGACGCGCTGGCGCTGACCGCCGGAGAGCTGGCCGGGACGGCGATCGAGATAGTTGGTAAGGTTCAGGATGCGCGCCGCGTCCTTGACCTTCCGATCGATGGTCGCCTGATCCTCGCCCGCCATCTTCAGCGGGAAGGCGATGTTCTTGGCCACCGTCATGTGCGGGTAGAGCGCATAGGACTGGAACACCATGGCCAGCTTGCGCTTGGCCGGCGCCTCGCCGGTGACGTCGCGGCCGTCGATGTTGATGGTGCCGGCGGTAGTGTCCTCCAGCCCGGCGATCAGCCGCAGCAGCGTGGACTTGCCGCAGCCCGACGGGCCGACGAAGACGACGAACTCGCCGTTCTCGATCACCAGGTCGATGCCCGGAATGATGACCGTCGACCCGAACGACTTGGAGACGTGCTTGAGCGTGATGTTTCCCATGGTTTCCTCCCCGAGGGGTTATTGTCCGTCGTTCGCCGCGTACGGCGACGTTACTTCACGGCGCCAAAGGTCAGGCCGCGTACCAGCTGCTTCTGGCTGAACCAGCCCATGATCAGGATCGGTGCGATCGCCAGTGTCGAGGCCGCCGAAAGCTTGGCCCAGAACAATCCTTGCGGGCTTGAGAAGGAACTGATGAAGGCGGTGAGCGGCGCGGCCTCGGTGGTGGTCAGCCGGATCGTCCAGAACGCCTCGTTCCATGCCAGGATGATGTTGAGCAGCATCGTCGAAGCGATGCCCGGCACCGCCATCGGCGTCAGCACATAGATGATCTCGTTCCACAGCGATGCGCCGTCCATGCGCGCCGCTTCCAGGATCTCGCCCGGGATTTCGCGAAAATAGGTATAGAGCATCCACACAACGATCGGCAGGTTGATCAGCATCAGCATGACCATCAGGCCGATGCGGCTGTCGAGCAATCCGGTGTCGCGGAAGATCAGGTAGATCGGGAACAGCACGGCAACCGCCGGCATCATCTTGGTGGAAAGCATCCACATCAGGATGTCCTTGGTCCACTTGCCCGGCGAGAACGCCATCGACCAGGCCGCCGGTATGGCGACGAGCAAGGCAAGGATGGTCGAGCCGACCGACAGGAACACCGAGTTGAGGAAGAACTTGAAGTAGCCGCGCTGCGCCTCGACGGCGGTATAGCTCTCGGTGGTTCCCGACGGAAACAGATTGAAGCCCTGGATGGCCTCCTGCTCCGACTTGAACGAGGTGATGATCGTATAGAGGATCGGGAAAAAGATCAGCAGGGCGACGATCCAGGCCGCCGCGGTCGCGATCGTCTTGTGCTGGGTGCTGACTGCACGTGCCATGGTCAGGTCCTCCCGTATCGGCGATGTTGGCGGCAGGGTCGACCCCCACTCCGGTTTGCTGCGCAAACCACCTCTCCCCCGATCGACGGGGTAGAGGAAGGGTGCGGTTTCGATGCAGGCGTTTCCTCTCCCCACGGCAGGGGGAGAGGTGTCCCGCGCAGCGGGACGGGGTGGTTCAGCGCACGTGCCATCGTTTCCTCCCTTATTTGTCGAGGTTCTTGCCGACCGCGCGCATGGCGAAGAAGGCGACGATGTTGGCTAAAATGACGGCAATGATACCGCCGGCGGATGCCTGGCCGATTTTGAACTCCAGCAACGCCTTCTGGTAGACGAGGAAGGGCAGGTTGGTGGAGGCGTAACCCGGGCCACCATTGGTGGTGACGAGGATCTCGGCATAGATCGACAGAAGGAAGATCGTCTGGATCAGGAGGACGACGGTGATGGCGCGCGACATGTGCGGCAGCGTCAGATAGATGAAGCGGCTGATGAAGCCGGCGCCGTCCATCTCAGCGGCTTCCTTCTGCTCGGTGTCGAGCGACTGCAGGGACGTCAACAGGATCAGTGTCGCAAACGGCAGCCACTGCCAGGCGACGATGATGATGATCGCCGGCATAGGGTACTGGCCAAACCAGTCGATCGGCTGCCCGCCGAAGAAGCGCGCAATGTCGGCAAAGACGCCGTATTGCGGATGCATGATCATGTTCTTCCAGACCAGCGCGGCGACCGGCGGCATGACGAAGAACGGCGAGATGACGAGGATGCGGACGATGCCCTGTCCCCACATCGGCTGATCGATCAGCAACGCCAGCAGGATGCCGCCGATCACCGTAATCAGAAGTACGCTACCAACCAGGATAAGCGTGTTGAGGATCGACTGCAGGAATGCCGGGTTGGAATAGAAAAGCGCGTAGTTCGAGAATCCGACAAAGCCGTCGCGGATCGGGTTGAGCGGATTGTACTGCTGGAAGGAGAACCACAGGGTGAATGCCAGCGGCACGATCATCCAGACGAACAGCAGCACCACGGAGGGCGCCATCATGAAGCGGGCAAGCGAACGGGTCTGTTGAGTAGCCATGACGGTCACCCTTCAAAGGTCAGCCAAATTTTTCAGTGTTGTGAAGGTGGCCGCCCGAACTGGGATTCGGGCGGCCCCTGCCGGTCATGATGGGCAACCGGCGTTCGGCACCGGGAGGAGCCTACTGGATGTAACCGCCCTCGGTCATCGTTGCGGTGGCGGCGTCCTGGGCCTGCTTCAGAGCGTCGTCAACGCTGGTCTGGCCGGCGAGTGCGGCCGAAAACAGCTGGCCGACGGTGGTGCCAAGGCCCTGGAACTCAGGGATGGCGACGAACTGGACGCCGACATAGGGCACCGGCTTGACGGTCGGATGCGTCGGATCGGCGGCGTTGATCGAGTCCAGCGTCATCTTGGCGAAGGGTGCGGCCTTCTGGTATTCGGGGTTGGCGTAGAGCGAGGTGCGCGTTCCCGGCGGAACATTGGCCCAGCCTTCCTTCGATGCGACGAGCTTGAGATAGTCCTTGCTGGTTGCCCAGGCTACGAACTTCTGCGCGGCGTCAGCCTTTTGCGTGCCGGCGGGAATGGCCAGCGACCACGCCCACAGCCAGTTGCCGCGCTTGCCCAGGCCATTGTCGGGCGCCAGCGCATAACCGACCTTGTCGGCGACGGTTGAGGCCTTCGGGTCTGAAACGAAGGAGGCGGCGACGGTGGCGTCTATCCACATGCCGCACTTGCCCTGCTGGAACAGCGCCAGGTTTTCATTGAAGCCGTTCGAAGATGCACCCTCCGGGCCACTGGACTTCATCAGGTCGACATAGAACTGCAGCGTGTTCTTCCACTCGGGCTGGTCAAACTGCGGCTTCCAGTTCTCATCGAACCAGCGTGCGCCGAAGGAGTTCGACATGGCGGTCAGGAAGGCCATGTTCTCACCCCAGCCGGCCTTGCCGCGCAGGCAGACGCCGTTCACGCCATTGGCGCGGTCGGTCATCTTCTCGGCGGCCTGTTTGACGAAGTCCCAGGTCGGCGCGTCGGGCATGGTCAGCCCGGCCTTCTCCATCAGGTCCTTGCGGTACATGACGAACGAGCTTTCGCCATAGAACGGTGCCGCATAGAGCTTGCCATCGACCGAGAGGCCGTTGGCGATGGCCGGGATGATGTCCTTGACGTCATAGTCGTCGCCGAGCTTGTCGAGCGGCAGCAGCCAGCTCTGCTTGGCCCAGATCGGAACTTCGTAAGTACCGATGGTCATCACGTCGTACTGGCCGCCCTTGGTGGCGATGTCGGTGGTGACGCGCTCGCGCAGCACGTTCTCCTCGAGCGTGACCCACTGGAGCTGGATATCGGGATTTTTTGCGGTGAAATCGTCGGTCAGCGTCTGCATGCGGACCATATCGCCATTGTTGACGGTGGCGATGGTGATGGATTCGGCATGCGCGGCGAACGCGAGGGTGCTGGCCGACAACAGACCCAGGGTGAGCGTGCGAAGTTTCATCAAATTCCTCCCATAGACCAAGCTGAGCATTTGCTTTGGCTGTGAGCAATTACTCACCTCGCGAGATTTATGTCAAGCCAGATTCGTTGCTGCAGTGCAGCACGCAGCCTCGTGCGGGATCCGATTCCGGAGGATTTGGGCGCGCGAAAATGCCGGATTTTGGTTCCCGCTTGAGCGGATGGCCGGCGCAAAATAGCCTTGCTGGACTTATTCCTAATCAGCCGGCCGCCAGCAAGGCGGTGGCGGTCCGTTCGTCGGTGATGAGGCCATTGACCAGCCGCCGATTCACCGCCGCAAGGATGCCCGGCAGTTTCCGCTCGCCCATGGCGAGCGCGATCACCAGCGATTTTTCACGCGGCGGCAACGGAGCCGACGACACCCTGTCATTGGTGATGCCCTCGATCATCCGGCCTTCGCGATCGAACACCCAGCCGACGATCTCGGCGACGCCGCCGGCCTTTTGCAGCGCTTTCAATTCGCTCTCCGAAATGAAGCCGTCCTCGTAAAGCGGCGCCTTGGGGCCGAGATCGCCGATGCCGACGAAGGTGACGTCGGCTTCTGCGGCAAGCGCCAGCGTCGGTTGGATCATCGGCTGGCTGAGCAGCATCTCGCGCTCCTGCGGCGAGGAGGCGATGACCGGCAGCGGCATCGGGAAGGAGCGTGCCTTGACCCTGTCGGCCATGGTGAAGATGACGTTGTAGAAGGCGGCCGACCCGTCGGGCGAGATGTTGCCGGTCAGCGACACCACCTTGTGCTGCGGGCATTCCATCGGCGGCAGCTGCTCGATTGCCGCCTTCAGCGTGCGGCCGGTGCCGATCGCCATGACAATCGGCGTCGGCGAGCGCAGCCGCCGCTCGATCTCGGCGGCCGCCGCGACGGCGATGCCGATAGTCGAGGAGGAAGCGGGATCGCTCGGCACCACTTCGACCAAATCGAGCGCGAAGCGCGATTTCAGCCGGGCCGCGAGGTCGAGGCAATTGGCGATCGGGTGGTCGACACGCACCTTGATCAGCCCCTCCGACACCGCCAGCGACACCAGCCGCTGCGCCGTCTGCCGCGAGATACCGAGCGTCGAGGCAATCTGGTCCTGCGTGTTGCCGGCGACATAATAGAGCCAGCCGGCGCGCGCCGCGTCGTCCAGCCTGTTGCTGCCGCTGTCCTGCCGGGAATTCAACTTGCTGCCTCCCTGCCCCCGACCATCGAGCGGGAGCGTTTTACTTTAGGCTGGAATGCGTTTGTAAGCAATTGCTTGCTGCGCGAGCAATTGCTTGGGTAAGCTTCCGAGCTGCCTGCAGCTTTTAGAGTGGGTGATTATAGCCCGCAATGTCGGTGCAGTCGGGCGCGGCGGTTTATCTCCCGACGCAAACCCTTTAAGGGATTCGGACAAAGGAGCCTCGCATGACGCCGAAAGCGGTTTTCTGGGACATGGACGGCACACTGGTCGACAGCGAGCCATTGCACGAGGCGGCGCTGATAGCGGCGCTGCACAGCGTCGGCATCGCGGCGCCGGCCAACCTGCATGAGCGGGTGCTCGGCATCGCCGCCTGGCCGGTCTACGAGATGCTGCGCGACGAGTTCGGCCTCTACCTGCCGTTCGACGACTGGATCGTGCGCAAATACGACCACTATCTGCCGATGACGGAGACGCTGAAGCCTCGCCCCGGCTCGATCGAGATCTATAAGGAACTGCGTGGGCTTGGCGTGGCGCAAGCGGTGGTGTCCAATTCCGACCGGCTGGTCGTCGACGCCAATTTGCGCAGGGTCGGTCTTTTCTATCCCGGCATGAAGACGGTCAGCCGCAACGACGTGCGCGAAGGCAAGCCGCATGCCGAACCTTTTTTGCGCGCCGCCTGGCTGGCCGGTGTCGATCCGGCCGATGCTGTGGCCGTCGAGGACAGCGTGACCGGCGCAACGGCTGGGCTGGCGGCGGGGATGAAGACGATCTTCTGGCCGGAGGCGCCCATGCAAGGGCCGCCCGGCGCGATCATTATCAACAGCGCCGACGAATTGCGGGCTGAACTCGGGCTTTAAGAGCGTCCTTCTCCCCGTCACTATACTGTCACTATACGGGGAGAAGGGCTCTCAGTTCCGGTAAACCGGCTCCTGCTCGTCGAGGATCGCCTTCAATTCGGACAGGTGCCGCTCGGCTTGGCCGGGATAATCTTCCTGCTCCGCTGCTGCCTTCTCGGCGATTTCATCCGACAGGACCCGCAGCGGACGGCCGGTCCACAGCGCCTTGATGTAGGTCTCGGCGGCGCGTTCGAAATAGAACATGCGGTTGAAGGTGTCGGCGACGGTATCGCCGATGACCAGCACGCCATGGTTGCCCATGACCATCACCTTGACCTTCGGATCGGTGAGCAGTTGCGAGCAGCGTTCGCCCTCTTCCTCGAAGGCGAGCCCGCCATAATCGCCGTCGACGACGTGGCGGTTGAAGAAGATCGCCGCGTTCTGGTCGATCGGCGGCAGCGTCGAGTCGGCGAGCGAAGCGAGCACCGTGGCGTGGACCGAGTGGACGTGCATGACGCAGCGCGCATGACGCACATTGCGATGGATGGCGCCATGCAGCCCCCATGCCGTCGGGTCGGGCGCATTCGGGCCGGAGAGCGTATCGGGATCGTTGGCGTCGATCAGCAGCAGGTCGCTCGCCTTGATGCGTGAGAAATGCACCTGGTTGGGATTCATCAGGAATTGCGAGCCGTCATCGTTGACGGCCAGCGAGAAATGATTGGCCACCGCTTCATGCATGTTGAGCCGCGCCGTCCAGCGGAAGGCGCAAGCCAGGTCGACGCGCTCCTCGTAGAAAGGCAGGTTGGTCAGCATTTCCTTCTGCAGGCGGGCGATGCTCATCGAAAACCTCCGTGAAAGAAGCAAGGATGCCGCGCCCCGCAGAGGCGCGCAACCGGTTTCGTTTGGTGCAGGCGAGGGCTTTGGCTTACGCCGCAGTGCTTGTGGCGGCGTCGATGCGCAGCCCGCCATTCTCGACGATAAAATCGATCACCTCCTGCAGGCCCTTGCCGCGCGACAGATCGGTAAAGCCGAACGGCCGCTTGCCGCGCATGCGGGCGGCATCGCTCTCCATGACATCGAGATTGACGTTCACATAGGGGGCGAGATCACTCTTGTTGATGACCAGGAAATCCGATCGGGTGATCGCCGGGCCGCCCTTGCGCGGGATCTCCTCGCCCTGGCAGACCGAGATGACATAGAGCGTCAGATCGGCAAGGTCTGGCGAGAACGTGGCGGCAAGATTGTCGCCGCCCGATTCGATGAAGACGATGTCGAGATCCGGAAATCTTTTGGTCATCTCGGCGATCGCCTGCAGATTGATCGAGGCGTCCTCGCGGATGGCGGTGTGCGGGCAGCCGCCGGTCTCGACGCCGATGATGCGATCCTCGGGCAGCGCCTGCAGCCGGGCCAGCATCATGGCGTCTTCCCTGGTGTAGATGTCGTTGGTGACGACGGCGATCGAAAACTCGTCGCGCAGCGCCTTGCAGAGCTTTTCGGTGAGCGTCGTCTTGCCGGAGCCGACGGGACCGCCGATGCCGACGCGAAGAGGACCATTGGCTTGTGTCATCCAGGGAACTCCGTAATGGCTAGCACTGCAAAGCCGAGCCCGACAACCAGGCAGAGCGGCGAATAATAGCTGACATCGAGCCGCGCGAAAGGCTGTTCGGGCGCCAGCCGGCGCCACCAGGGCGTGAAGCCGGCAATGCCGCGCCCCAGGAAGACCAGCGCGATAAGCAGCGCTGTGGCGGCGAGCCCGGCCTTGGGAAAGGGCGTCGCAAAGACGCCTTCGAGCGCCATCGGCCACAGCGTCGCCAGGCCGAGGCAGGCGGCGACGGCGAAGCTGGCGAAGGGTGCCGGCATTTCGTCGACGCCGCGGAAGCCAACCACCGCGCGGGCGCAGGAGGCAGCGTCCCTGCCCGGCCAGATGCCGCCAATGCCCCAATAGACATGCAGCGTGGTGATCAAAAGCAGGACGAACGAGAGCGCGAACGCGAGGACGATCATGAGCGGAACAGCCGCGAATATTGCGTTTCGTGCTTCATCGCCATGACATCCGAGACGACGGCGCAGCCGCCGAGATCGTCCAGCGTCGAGCCGGCAGCACGGGCGGCGACGCCGAGCGCCAGCGGTTCGAAGCCGGCGAGCAGCGCGGTGGCGCCGGTCTGGCCGACGACGCCAAGCCGGATCGCGGCCTGGACGAGGTTGGAGAAGAAGGCCTGCAGGAAGGCCGACAGCGCATCCTGCAGGGCAATGGCGTTGCCACCGAAAGTTGCGCCGACGGCGACGCAATAGGGGCACTCGGCCGGCAGACGGTCGAGCACCTGGCACGGCCAGGCTGATGCCGCCTTCAGAAAGGCGGCGCCCTGCAGCATGGTCTCGGCATGTCGCTCGCGCGAGCCGGCCAGGGCCTCGGCGAGTGCGGCGATTTCGGCGAGATCACCGGCTTGGCGGGCGCGCCGCCAGCTTTCGGCAAACAGCACGGCATCGTTCCAGCCCGAGCCGATCGCGACCAGCGTCTCCAGCCATGCGGCGAGGTCTTTGCTGTCGGCGACCAGCCCGGCCTGCACGGCTTGTTCGAGACCATGGCTGTAGGAAAAACCGCCAACCGGGAAGGCAGGCGAAAACCACGCCATCAGCCGCAACAAAGCGACGTTGGAAGGCTGGTCAGTCATGGTCGTGCGAATGGCTGTGGGAATGCGATTCGCTGTGGGCATGGGAATGCGACTCGCTGTGCGCATGCGCCTCGGCATGGGCATGACCGTGACTGTGCCCGGAATAGGCGCCGCGCAGCGGCTTGAACGGCTCGGAAACGTCGCTCACCGTCGCGCCCAGCCCTTCCAGCATCGCCTTGATGACATGGTCGCGCAGGATGAGGATGCGGTTAGCCTCGATAGCGGCCGCAAGATGGCGGTTGCCGATGTGCCAGGCAAGCTCGGCCAGGTGCACGGCGCTCTCGGCACGGATATCGTAGAGCGGCTCTTCAGCCGCAATGATCTCGATGTGGCGGCCATCCTCCAGCACCAGCCGGTCGCCATCGTTCAGGGCCACCGGTTCGGGCAGATCGACCAGAACTTTATCGCTACGGGCCGTTTCGATGGCGCGGCGGCGCAGATGCCGCTCGTCATGGGCCAGCACCGCACGATCATACGGGGTGACCGCTCCTGCTTCGCCGGCGCTGAGGACCGAGACGGCACGCGGGAATTTGGTGAAATCGGTGCGGATGTCGAGCTTCATGTAAAAACTGCCTTTCTCAACAAGCGTAGCCTATCGCGTCCGCCGCCCCAATGGTGCTCAAACGATCGTGTCGAAGAGCCGCAGACGCTGGCTAATCCCGCAGGAAATCGCCGATCGAAAGTGGGTTGCCCGGCCAAAATCGTTGATCGAGCGCCTGCTTGGATGTGAACGGAGGTTCGCCTGGGAACTGTGATTTCCTGAGACCCGTTTCCCTGACCGCGACAAGCAAAGCGTTTTTATACGCCTCGCCGAAAATCTGGGCCGGATATCGGCGAAGACTCGGGCTGTCCTTGATGATGCTTCCGATCCAGATGCGCTGTTCGGAAATTGACGACTGCCAACTATGACTCCGATGGCCGGGTTGGAATTCCCATTTCAGGAGATGTGCAAGCAGCACCTCCATCCGACTGCGAATCTCTCGTTTGTCACGTCTCCCCAAACTCTCGATCTCCTCGGCAAGATTTTCGCGATCGAGGTCGGAGAAACGAGCTTCGCGCAACAACGCGCCTTGCTCGGCGCACCACTGGACGTAGTCCGCTTCGTAGGGAGTGAGGGCCCTGAGACGATCAATCCTGTTCATGAGGCCCATCATGCCGCAATTTCGAGACAATCGCAAAACGGCACGTGAGAAAATGCTGATCTGTAGCGCTCTACGGCGCCCCCTCTGTCCTGCCGGACATCTCCCCCACAAGGGGGGAGATCGGCCGTCACCACCGCCTTCGCCAATCGCGGCTCAGATCCGGCATCAGAACAAAAAGTACCGCTGCGCCATCGGCAGCACGGTGGCCGGTTCGCAGGTGAGCAATTCGCCGTCGGCGCGGACTTCGTAGGTTTCGGGATCGACCTCGACATGCGGGGTGGCGTCGTTGAGCACCATCGAATGCTTGCCGATGCCGCCACGGGTGTTGTCGACGGCGACCATCTGCTTGTCGACGCCGAGCCTGTCGCGCAGGCCGGCATCGAGCGCCGCCCGTGAGACAAAGGTCACCGACGAATTGGTCATCGCCTTGCCATAGGCGCCGAACATCGGCCGGTAGTGCATCGGCTGCGGCGTCGGGATCGAGGCGTTGGGATCGCCCATCGGGGCGGCGGCGATCATGCCGCCGATCAGCACCATGTCGGGCTTGACGCCGAAAAAGGCCGGGTTCCACAGCACCAGGTCGGCGCGCTTGCCGACCGCCACCGAGCCGATCTCGTTCGACAGGCCGTGCGCGATGGCCGGGTTGATGGTGTATTTGGCGATGTAGCGGCGGACGCGAAAATTGTCGTTGTCGCCGGTCTCCTGCGGCAGCGAGCCGCGCTGGCGCTTCATCTTGTCGGCGGTCTGCCAGGTGCGGATCGCCACTTCGCCGACGCGGCCCATCGCCTGGCTGTCCGACGAGATGATCGAGAAGGCGCCGATGTCGTGCAAAATGTCTTCGGCGGCGATGGTTTCCTTGCGGATGCGGCTTTCGGCAAAGGCGATGTCTTCGGGGATCGACGGCGACAGATGATGGCAGACCATCAGCATGTCGAGATGCTCGGCCAGCGTGTTGACGGTGTAGGGCCGGGTCGGATTGGTCGAGGACGGGATGACGTTGGGCAGGCCGCAAACCTTGATGATGTCAGGGGCATGGCCGCCGCCGGCGCCTTCGGTGTGGAAGGCGTGGATGGTGCGACCCTTGATCGCCGCCACCGTGTTCTCGACAAAGCCGGATTCGTTCAGCGTGTCGGTATGGATCATCACCTGCACGTCATAGTTGTCGGCGACCGACAGGCAGCAGTCGATCGCCGCCGGCGTCGTGCCCCAGTCCTCGTGCAACTTTAGCGAGCAGGCACCACCCAGCACCATCTCTTCAAGCGCGGCCGGCAACGACGCGTTGCCCTTGCCGGACAGGCCGATATTCATCGGAAAGGCGTCGAAGGACTGGATCATCCGCGCCAGATGCCACGGCCCGGGTGTGCAGGTGGTCGCCAACGTGCCATGCGCCGGTCCGGTGCCGCCGCCGAGCATGGTGGTGATGCCTGACATCAGCGCCTCCTCGATCTGCTGCGGGCAGATGAAATGGATATGCGCGTCGAAGCCGCCGGCGGTGAGGATCTTACCCTCGCCGGCGATGATCTCGGTGCCGGGACCGATGATGATGGTGACGCCGTTTTGCATGTCGGGATTGCCGGCCTTGCCGATCGCGGCGATGCGGCCATCGCTGAGGCCGATATCGGCCTTGAAGATGCCGCCCGACGCATCGACGACCAGCGCATTGGTGATGACGGTGTCGACCGCGCCTTGGGCGCGGGACACCTGGCTCTGGCCCATGCCGTCGCGGATGACCTTGCCGCCGCCGAATTTCACCTCTTCGCCATGCAGTGTAAAATCCTTCTCGACCTCGATGAACAGTTCGGTATCGGCAAGCCGCACCTTGTCGCCGACGGTCGGGCCGTACATCTGCGCATAGGCGGCGCGGGTGATTCTAGCCATCAGCAATTGCTCCCGAAATGCGGCGCCAAATACGGGCCCAAGACACAGCCGGTCGAAGCCCGGCCCCACATTGTCGCCATCCTATGGTCACGCAATGACCCGCTGGGCGACACCTTCCGATCCCATTTAACGTTTGAGGTGGCAGGGTCACCCCAAAACGACCGTTTGCCAATCGATGGAAAGGAAGTTTTATGCGCAAAACGATATCTCTCGCAGCCGCCGCCACCCTCCTGCTCGCGACCGCTGCCAGCGCCCAGCAACAGCCTGCGCCGCAGCCTGCCGAGCCGCCGGCTTCGCCCGCTCCCGCAGCGCCCGGCGCTCAGCCGCAAGCGCCGGCGATTCAGACCGTCAACGTCGTCGACATCGAGGAACTGCCCAAGGAAACGCAGACCAAGGTCAACGAAGTGATCGCCAAGCGCGGCGAGGACGGCCTGCAGAAATTGCGCAGCTCGATCGACGCGACGCCCCAGGTCAAATCCGCGCTCGAAGCCAAGGGACTGACCTCGGCGCAAGTGATCGCCGCCAGCATGGACGCCAACGGCTCGCTGACCTTGATCACCAAGAAGGCGAGCTGACGACGCGCTGTGGCGGGCCGGCACGAGGCCGGCCTGCCGCATCGGGGAGGGAACCTTCGCAGGGCGGAATACGTTTCGACTTTTTGGCCTAGAACCGAGTCTCGAAAGAGGCTCTGAGAGCGAGCGATGGCGATCACCACCTTCCCCGACACGAGATGGCTGCATATGATTGCCGCAACTGCGTTTCTTGCGGCGAGCGCTCCCCAGGCGGCGCTGAATGCGCAGGGTCTTGAAGGCCCTGAGACCCAGAACAAGATCATCGGCTCCGAGGTTGGCCAGGAAGAGACCAACACCGCTGTGGAAGCCGGCAAGGTCACCACGGCGATCGAGCGGACGCGTGAAAACATCGGCACGGTGCGCAAGACATCCAAGGTCGACAAGGTCGACATCGTGTTCCTTACCGACGCCGCGCGCACCGAAGGCGGGCTGCCGCCGGCGATCGAAAGCAAGGTCGAGCAGCATCAGGAGGACATTGCGGAACTGCGCGACGAGATCGAGGCGAACGCATTGCTGTTCAACGCCATCGACTCTCGACGCGTGCAGACCGAAGACGTTCTCGCCGTCGAATTCGACGATCCTGGCAAGGTCGTCATCTACGCGGCAGCCAAGCCGCCCAGCTGAGCCGAAACCGCTGGACGCTCTGGATCGCACAACGCGACCAGGGGATCGCACAACGCGACCAGGGGATCGCATAACGCGCCCATGGGATCTCACAACGCGCCCATGATTTTTTGCTGGAACCCGTAGACCTCGCGTTTGCCGCCGAGCGGCACCAAGGTGACGTCGCGCTCCTGGCCGGGCTCGAAGCGCATCGCCGTGCCGGCGGCAATGTCGAGGCGCATGCCGCGCGCCTTGTCGCGATCGAACTTCAGCCCCTCATTGGTCTCGAAGAAATGATAGTGGCTGCCGACCTGGATCGGCCGGTCGCCGCTGTTGGCCACTTTCATGGTGACGGTCGGCTGGCCCTTGTTGAGCTCGATCTCGCCGCCTGCCGTGATGATTTCGCCCGGGATCATCGCCATCGATATGCCTTTCGCTGTCAGGATCGTGCCGTCACGCGGCCTTGCGGGCCGGGCCGCAGCCTTCGGCCTTGAGGACGCGCTTTGTCGAGGCGGGATATTTGTTCAGCATCGCTGCCGGCCGGATCGGGCGCGCTGAAAAATTACCGCCGCAATTCGGGCAGACGCCGCCCAGCACATTTACCGCGCAGTCGGCGCAGAAGGTACACTCGAAGGTGCAGATCAGCGCATCCGTCGCCTCAGGCGGCAGGTCCTTGTCGCAGCATTCGCAGTTGGGGCGCAGCTCAAGCATTTTTTCTCCTATCGGCCCTCACCTTATCGGCTCGTGCACGGTCACCAGCTTGGTGCCGTCGGGAAACGTCGCCTCGACCTGGACGTCGTGGATCATCTCGGCGATGCCCTCCATCACCTGCGCGCGGGTGACGACGTGGGCTCCGGCCTCCATCAGCTCGGCGACCTGGCGGCCGTCGCGGGCGCCCTCGACGACAAAATCGGTGATCAGCGCGATCGCCTCCGGGTGATTGAGCTTGACGCCGCGTTCGAGCCGCTTGCGCGCCACAATCGCCGCCATCGCGATGAGCAGCTTGTCCTTTTCCCTTGGCGTCAGGTTCATGCGTATCCCAGGAATGATATAATCGGAATCAGAGTGACCATAATTTGGGCAGACCCGCCCGTCCGTTGAGCAATTCGACGAGCGGAACCAGCCGCTTGCGGAGCTGGTAGCCGTCCTCGGCAAACAGCCTCGCAAGAAGCTTGCCAGATTTCTTCACGCTCCAGACGCTGGCGTCGCCCTGGCCGCCGATGATCTCCCGGGCCGGATCGAGCAAAGCCTCGACCCGCGGCGAGATCATCAGCACCGTCGCCATGGCAATGGCGCCGCCGGCCACGGCCGAACGGCCCAGAATCGCCGCAATGTCCGGCCCGATGCGGAAATCCTCGGCATGAACGAGGGCTCCGTCCTGACTGACCCGCCAGCGGTCGTGGAAGCTGCCGTGCGCCGCGCGTTCACCCATGGCGAGGCGGCCGAAGACGGTCGCCTCGAGCACCAGCGCCTCGGCACCGGCGGCAAGCTCCAGCTCGAGCCTGCGGGCAAAGGCCGATCGATCGAAGACGATGGTTTCCTGCGGCAGCCAGGCGATGCGGCCGCCGGCACCGACGGTCAGCTTCACCTGCACCTCGGCACGATCGGCTGCGGCGCGGTAGATTTTCTCGCAGGCCTGGGTGGTTATGCTGGCTGAGGCGCCGGCGCCGACATCGACCTCCCAACCGAGGCGGTCGCCGCCGGTCAGCCCGCCGGCGGTGTTGATCAGCACCGCTTCGAGCGGATCGGCCGGGACGGCCGGCATGCGGATCTTGGCGGAACCATCCTGATAAAGCCGCCGAAGCCGCGTGCGGCCGCCATTCCTGTCACAGGCAAGGCGCGCCGTTCCGGCGACGCGCTGGGCCGGCGGCACAAAGGTCAGGTCGTGTCCGATCATATCCACAGCGCCACGATAACCACACTCATATGGTTTGAATCCGAAATTCGCATCACTTTGGAGCAGCGTAATGAACGAATTTCGGATTCAAAGCCATATGAGCAACTTACAGGATTCTGGTGTGGTCTGGATTTGAGGTTCCTAACCGCTGGTGCCATCAATTCGTCAGGAACCTCAAATCCAGACCACACGGCGGCTTTGTCGACATATAGCTTGTTGCTTGACAACGTTTCGGTTTCTATAGAGGAGCCGTCTTGGTACGGTCACACAACGCCTGGCAAGGGCGACGATGACGATTTGAAGCCGGGGAAAAACAGGCGCCGATCAATTGGCGTCGGGAAACGACAAGGGTTGGGGAAGGAACCGAATGGCTGACCAGCTGGCAACGGACATCATCGCGAAGATCAAGACTCATGCCGAGCCCGGTGGCGAAGAAATCACCACCAGCACCGAACTGACCTCGCTTGGCATCCATTCGCTGGAACTGACGGAGATCATCTTCGACCTTGAGGAACAGTATGGCATCGAGATCGAGATGAACACGGTCGATGCCTGGAGCAATCTGAAGAACGTCGGCGACATGGTCGAGGCGGTTCGCGCGTTGATCGCGAAAAAAGCCTGACTGAATGCACAAGCGCGTCGTCATTACCGGCATCGGCGGCCTATGCGGGCTCGGCACCAATGTGCCGGCGATCTGGGACGAGATGCGCGCCGGCCGCTCGGCCATCGGCCCGATCGTCAATTCGGAGCTGCATGACCTGAAAATCAGGGTCGGCTGCGAAATCAGGACGCTTCCCGAGCACGGCATCGACCGCAAGCAGGTCGTGTCGATGGATCGCTTCAGCCTTTTGGCGACGATCGCCGCGCGGGAGGCGGCGCAACAAGCCGGGCTAAGCTTGCACGCGGCCAACACCTACCGGATGGGCGCCATCGTCGGCGTCGGCGTTTGCGGCTGGGAGGCGATCGAAGAGAGCTATCGCGCCATCCTGCTCGAAGGCAAGAACCGCACCGGCATCTTCACCGTGCCGAAAGTGATGCCGGGCGCTGCGTCCGGCCATGTCAGCATGAATCTCGGCCTGCGTGGACCGGTCTTCGGCATCACCTCGGCCTGCTCCTCGTCCAATCACGCCATTGCCTCGGCGGTCGACCAGATCAGGCTTGGCCGCGCCGACGTCATGCTCGCCGGCGGCACCGATGCGCCGCTGGTCTGGGGCATCCTGAAAGGCTGGGAGGCGCTGCGGGTGCTGGCGCCCGACACCTGTCGGCCGTTTTCGGCCGATCGCCAGGGCCTGGTGCTCGGCGAAGGCGCCGGCATGGTCGTGCTGGAAACTTTTGAGCATGCCATGGCGCGCGGCGCCACCATACTCGCCGAAATTGCCGGCGCCGGCCTTTCCGGCGATGCCTCCGACATCGTCGCGCCGACCGTCGAAGGACCGGAGGCGGCGATGCGGTTCTGCCTCGTCGACGCCAGGCTCAACCCGGAGGACATCGACTATATCAATGCGCATGGCACCGGCACCAAGGCCAACGACCAGATCGAGACGGCGGCGATCAAGCGCGTCTTTGGCGACCATGCCCAAAAGCTTTCGATCTCCTCGACCAAGTCGATGCATGCCCACTGCCTCGGCGCGTCGGGCGCGCTGGAGCTGATCGCCTGCGTGATGGCGATCCGCGAAGGCATCGTACCGCCGACCGCCAATTTTCGCGAAACCGACGCCGATTGCGATCTCGACATCACGCCGAATGTGGCGCGCGAGCGCAAGGTGCGCGCGGCGATCAGCAACGGTTTTGCGTTCGGCGGCACCAATGCGGTGCTGGCGTTCAAGGCGGTCTGACGGCAATCGGATCCCCAGCTACGGCGAGACGCGTCTTGCCACGCGCCACGACGGCGCGCTTGCGCGAAAAAAATATCCCAGGAGTTTCGATGACCGACCTGTCCGCCTTTCCGATCGCCACGCGCTGGCCGGCCAGCCATCCCGACCGCATCCAGCTCTATTCGTTCCCGACGCCGAACGGGGTGAAAGTGTCGATCGCGCTGGAGGAACTCGGCCTGCCCTACGAGGCGCATGCGGTGAACATCGGCAAGAACGAAAGCTGGACGGCGGAATTCCTGTCGCTGAACCCGAACGGCAAGATCCCGGCGATGATCGATCCCAACGGCCCGGGCGGCAAGCCGATCGGGCTGTTCGAATCCGGCGCCATCCTGCTCTACCTCACCGACAAGACCGGCAGGCTGGTCCCGGCCGACCCGGTGCGGCGTTACGAAACCATCCAGTGGGTGTTTTTTCAGATGGCCTCGATCGGGCCGATTTTTGGGCAGGTCGGCTTCTTCCACAAATTCGCCGGACGCGAGATCGCCGACAAGCGGCCGCTGGCGCGCTATCGCGACGAATCGCGGCGGCTGATCGGCGTGCTCGAGACGAGGCTGAAGGGCCGCAGCTGGATCATGGACGACGATTATACCATCGCCGATATCTCGATGCTGGGCTGGGTGCGCAATCTGATCGGGTTTTATGAGGCAAGGGAACTTGTCGGCTTCGACGATTTTGCCCATGTCGCGGCATGGCTGGAGCGCGGCCTCGCCCGGCCGGCGGTGCAAAGGGGTCTTGCTATCCCCGCCCGGCGTTAGCTCAGGCGGCGGCTGGCGCCGAGAACCGGCTACTTCGTCTTGGTTTTGGATTTTGAGCCGCCCTTGCCCATGACGGAAGCGGCAAGGGATGCAGCGGTCTTGGCGGTGGCGACAACCGCGCCGGCCGCGACATTGGCCGTCGTCTTGACGGTGCGCATTGCGCTGTCTGTCATCGAGCCGCCGCTTGCCGACTTCCTCGACCTGGCCGGTTTCGCCGAAGCCTTGGCTGTGGTCGGCGTCACTTTCTTTGGTGCTGCCTTGCCAAAGGTGGGCTTTGCATCCTTGGAGCGGGCGGCGACGGCCGGGCCAGCGCCGGTCTTCGATTCAGTTGCCTTGGATTCAGTAGCCTTTGATCCAGCTGCCCTGGATCGAGTTGCCCTGCCCTTGCCGGGCGCAGGCTTTCTTGCCTTGGTTGCCATCGGAGTAGCCATCGGACAGTCTTCCTCATGTCAGCATTATTGCCGTATCTGACATAACGGCCGGAAAGTCCTAAGGTTCCGGCGCGTGTGGTCCCGCGATCAGGCTTGGGCGCTGATCACCAGGTCGGCGGGGCGGCGGCGGGCAAGCACGCGGTCGATGTTGGGCATGTCGTTGGAGGCGATCCAGGCGCGGGCGTCGTCGTCGGAGCGGCCGTGCTCATGCCATCGCTCGAGCAGCCGGCGCTCGAGCTCGGCGCGCGGCACGTCGACGAAGATCGAGAAATCGAACAGCGTGGCCAGCCGCGACCATGGTTCCTCGTCAAGCAGCAAATAATTGCCTTCGACCAGGATGAATTTGGTGTCGGCGGCGATGATCGAAGCGGCCGCGCGCGACAGTTCCATGCTGCGGTCGAACACCGGAATGGCGATGTCGGGCTCGGCCGCGCGGATGCGCTTCAGCAAGGTTTCGAAGCCGGCAAAGTCAAAGGTTTCCGGAGCGCCTTTTCGCGCGCGCAGGCCGCGCTGCTCGAGCACGATATCGTCGTAATGGAAGCCATCCATGGGCACGATTTCGGCCGCGCCTTCCGGCAGCAGCTCATGCAGGCGGGCCGACAGCGTCGACTTGCCGGCGCCCGGAGGACCGGCAATGGCAACGACAAAGCGCCGCGCCTTGCCGGCGCGCTTGAAGATGGTGGCGGCGAGGTGAGCAATCTCGGACATCGGAGCCTTTCTGGCCTAAGTGTTTTGGATCGCATCTTGGCGATAGTTGGCGGGAATTTCAAACGCGGGATTAGTCCTCGACGCAGAAGTCTTGACCGTCCGCTGGCGAATCGCAGGCCTCTAGGATTGGCCGAAACGTTCCTCCCTTTCGTCATCCTGGGGCGAAGCAAGGAGCGAAGCGACGCGGCGCAGACCCCAGGATCCATGCCGTTACGGCAGCGCGCCGCAGCGGTGCAGAATTCTGTTCCGCTGCATTCTTCGGCTGACGTCACGGCATGGATCCCAGGGTCTCCGCGACGTCGCTTCGCTCCTGCTCCGCCCTGGGATGACGAAGGTGAGGAGGCGCTCAGGCAGAAACCGACCTGCCGATCCGCAGGAAATCGCCGTCGAAAGCGACATCCCGCATCGTACCGTCCGCCGCCGCAATGCGCATGTGCCCCGGCGCGGTGGCGATGTCGCGCGGCGGCTCGCCGCCAGATAAGGGCAGTGCGCCGATGACGTGGCGGAACGAGACGTTGCCGCCAAGGGCAAAGGCGGTCGCCACCCCTTCCCGCTTCAGCCAGTTGTCACCGAGCGACGCGGCATGGCCGAGCGCGGTGCGGCCGTCCTCGATGCCGAGCACGCCGCGATGGCGGCCGTTCCACGGCGCGTAGTCGCGCCCCCCATTGCTGATCCACAGCATGGTGACCGGCAGCTCGGCCGGGTTCTTCAGCACTAGAACGAGATCGGCTTCCGCCTTTCGCGCCAGTGCCGTCCAGCCCGGCCCGCCATGGTCGGCCTCGACGAGCGTGACGAAATCCTCTCGGCTGTGGTCCATGCGATAGTCGGTCAGGTCGAGCGTGCCGCCATCGGCGGCGGGAAAACGCGTCAGGTCGGCGGAACGCGCCGGATAGGCGAGCAGAAAGCGGCCGCGGGCCGGATCGGGCTCGAGCGGGTCGTCCGGCGTTGCCGCAAACCGCTTCGGCGAAAAAGCCAGCCTGCCGCCGTCCTTCATCGCCGTCATCGGATGATGGGCGACGGAAATGCCGCCCGAACCGCCGGAAAAGACATGTTCCTGGTAGAGAAAGGGATGGTCGTCGCGCAGGGTCAGGATTTTTTCGACGGTCGCGCCCAAAACCTTGTGCTGCAGCCGGAAAACGGCCCGCCAGCCATCGGCAGTCGCCGCGGAGGCGACGACATCCCAGCGGCTGTTGGCCGGCCAGCCATGCAAGGGTGCTTCCTCGACATCGCTGCGCGAAAACGGCGCGCATAAAAAATCGCCGGACAGGCGAACGGTGCCCTCGGGCAGGTCTGGCGGCAGCGTCTCGCGCGGCTCGTCGATCCACGGCGCGCGATGCAGCGGTTTTAGCCGGCGCCCGTCGATATCGACCGTCATGTCGGCGAGATGGCCGACGGTGAGATCGACCGTCACCGAAATGTTTTTTGCCTTGATCGTGAGCATATCCATGGCGCACCTGCTGATTCTGCCGGCGCCAGCAAACCCGCTCGGTGGCGGTTGCGCAAGTTGGTGATGGGCATTTCACCTCAGAGCTGGGCCGGAAACGATCATCGTCGGCTGTCGGCGCTGCCCTCATTGCCCTGCAGTTGCCGGTTGCAGGACTTGGGTTCCTCGCCCCACGAAGTGGGGAGAGGTGGCCCGGCGAAGCCGGGACGGAGAGGGGCCTTCAGCGTCTGGGAACGCGCTGTTCAATGCTCCTGACGGCTTCGCATCTTGGTCCGTCTCGCGCCCTGTCCCTCACTGGGTCCTGGCTTCGCGAACGTCGCCCCCTCTCCGTCCCGGCTTCGCCGGGCCACCTCTCCCCACTTCGTGGGGCGAGGAACCTAGGTCTTGCGAGGATGCCGGCAGGGCAATGAGGGGCGGCGCCAACGCCCGGAGCGGGTGATTCGACCTGAAGCGATTACTCTGAACAACGGCATTAACGAAATGGACGGGCCATTAGGGTTAGGCTAGTTTCCCACTCGTTTCAGCAACGGCTTACCTAAACCAGTGTCCAAACCGCGCCTCTTTTTGCTCACCCAGAAATTTGTCGCGGCGCTGGCGCTGCTGGGGCTCGTCGCCGGCTGCGCGACGACGCCGACGGAGACCATGCTGGCGGTGCCGGCGCCGGCGCAGAAATATGCGGCTGTCGTCGTCGACGGCAGCAGCGGCCGGACGCTGTTCGAGGCCAATTCGACGGCGCCACGCTATCCGGCGTCGCTGACCAAAATGATGACGCTCTACCTGCTGTTCGAGGCGCTGGAGCAGGGCCGCCTAGCCAAGACGACACTGATCCCGGTGTCGGCCAACGCCGCCAGGCAGCCGCCGACCAAGCTGCGCTTCAGGCGCGGCGAGACGATCGACGTCGATTCGGCGATCCGGGCGATCACCGTCAAATCGGCCAATGACGTGGCGGTCGCCGTCGCCGAATATCTCGGCGGCAGCGAAGACGCGTTCGCCGCAATGATGACCGCCAAGGCGCGCCAGATCGGCATGCGCAGCACCGTCTTCCGCAACGCTTCGGGCCTGCCGGACGCCGGCCAGCTGACGACGGCGCGCGACATGGCGGTGCTCGGCACGGCGCTGCGCGCCCGCTTCCCGCAGCACTTCCACTATTTCTCCGAAAGCGACTTCATGTTCCGCGGCAGGCTGGTGCGCGGCCACAACGACATGCTCGGCCGCGTCCGCGGCGTCAACGGCATCAAGACCGGCTATATCAGAGCTTCGGGCTTCAACATCGTCACCTCCTACGATGCCGACGGCCGCCGGCTGATCCTCGTGGTGATGGGCGCCGACAGCGCGCGCCAGCGCAACGACCACGTCGAAGCACTGATCCAGCGCAACCTGTCGCCGGCGTCGAACACGACGACGCGGCTGCTGTATGCCGGGGAGCAGTGAGGGGCGGCGTTCGAGAGCGGCGGCAGCTAGATAGATCGCCGCCCTCTCAGACGCCCGTGAAGAGTGGAAAGCGCGGACTAGATGTCTGATTCGAAAACTCAGAGACTTCGTGATCCTGTTCACGGCTTGATCGTCTTTCGCGAAGACGTGCCGATTGACCAGCTTGCTTGGCGATTAATCGATACGCCGGAGTTTCAGAGGCTCCGTCGGATCAAGCAACTTGGCGTATCCGAGTTCACATTCCCCGGCGCCACACATACGCGCTTTGCCCACTCAATCGGAGTCTTTCACAACGCGCGCAGTCTTGTTCAAATTATTGAGCGAGAGATGAAGCGGCAAGGAAAGGACTACGACCGTGGTCGCGCAGATGTGGCCGTGATTGCAGCACTGCTCCATGATCTAGGACACGGGCCATTTAGCCATACGTTTGAAGGCGTGCAAAAATCTCGAGGTGTGAAGAAGCGCCATGAAAAATGGACCGCAGAAATAATTTCCAACCTCAACGGATGCCTGCGGCCTCTGTTGGAAAATTTCGTAAACGATAGGGATTTCTGCGCGGAGGTATCGGGGCTGCTGGAAGCGGAGGACCCTGAAGATATCTATCATGCCGTCGTCTCGAGCTCGTTTGATGCCGATCGTCTCGATTATTTGCGGCGGGACAGGCTCATGACTGGAACTGGTGCAGGTGCTATCGACTTTGACTGGCTGATGGACAACGTCCGGGTGGCTGATGTGGCGATCGGTGCCCCTGATATGTTCGAAGACGACCTTGTCACCAGCGTCGCAACATTCTGCCTTGACCCAAAGGCTCTTCCCGCTGCCGAGCAATTTCTGCTCGCGCGCTACACGCTGCATCAGCAGGTGTATTTTCACAAAACAACTCGCTGCGTCGAGGCGATGATCGCGAAGCTTCTTCGAGCCGTTGCGTATGCTGCGACCTTACCAGACGAAATGGAAGGTCGCACCGGCCTCGATCGTCATCATGCGTTGCTCAGCTTCTTTGGGTACGAAGGAGAGACAATCGAAAATTACTTAGCGCTCGACGATACCCTGATCTTCGGTTCCTTGGGCCGCATGTCCAAAGCGGGAGATCCCGCCATTGCGGAATTGGCAAAGCGGCTACAGGACCGCGATCTCTATAAGACACTCGACATACAGTTTGTTGGTCACGATCCCGGTGCGCAGCGCCATGCGGCGCGGCGAATCGACAAGAATTTTGAGCAGGAAATTGAAAAAGAGTTCGTCATCAGGGATGATAGCGCCGCGGTTAGCATATACACGCAGATAGGTGGCGACGACGACAAGACCCACAAAAAACTTCACATTCTCGATGGCGGAAAGCCCGTGGAAATCAGCAGTTTGTCAGGGGTCGTCCGGGCGCTTGAAGCCAAATCGCAGTTTATTCGTTATTACTTTGAAAACGATTCGGACCGGGACTTAGCGAAAAAGGGGAAGGGACCTGCGAATGCCGGAGCGTGAGGAGATTGTAGCGGCCATCGTCGACGCTGCTGGGGGCGAGCTCGTTAGTAGAATCCGGCTGCAGAAAATTGCCTACCTTCTTGATCAGCTGGGGCTCGAAAGCAATTTCGAATACCAATATTTTCACTACGGTCCTTATTCGCGCGATCTCGACAATGCCGTGGCTGATGCCGAAGCATTCAATTTGATCGAGGAGCATTTTGGAAGCCGAAAGAGCGATGGCGCTCGGTACAGCATTTTCCATCTCAAAACCAAGCCTACACATTCGTCATTCGGAAAGATCGACGATGATCGTGCGCGAAGGCTTGCGCAGACATTTTCGAAGACCAATGTCACCGTTCTTGAGTTAGCTGCCACAGTTCATTGGCTTTGCTTCAAGGAAAATCGAAAAGACTGGTCAGCAGAAATAGTAAAGCGGAAAGGCGCCAAGACACGGGACGGCCGCCTTGAAAAGGCTATCGAGCTCTTGGCGTCATTGGAACTTGCCCCGCAAGCGCATACTGTTGGCAAATCATGACGGCGTGCTACTAGGCCGCGCGCTTCTCTGGGCCCTCTGGGTAGCACGACCGCCTCGATCGTTCCCTGCATGTGAAAGACAGGGTTGCGGCCACCACTTCCAATAGGATTCGTCCTGTGATCCTGCCTTCCAATCTCGTATGGCTCCACTTGCCCGTTGAAGCCTGCGCCGGCTTCCGCTAAGAAGCCGTGGCTGGCCGGTTCACCGGCTGGTTCGTTTTCCGGATCGTCGATCCTGAAGGCACCCGTAGCTCAGCTGGATAGAGCGCTGCCCTCCGAAGGCAGAGGTCACAGGTTCGAATCCTGTCGGGTGCGCCATTATCCCTTTGAAATCTCGCCTAAATTTCGTTTGCCTGCGGGAGTCCGTGAGCAAGGTGACGCCCCGGTTGGTTTACCGAAACCATCACGGAAGCATCTAGAAGATGACTGGTCTGAATATCGACTCCGGCATGATCAGGCTGGGAGCCTTGATGCCTTTGTCCGGATTTGACATCCGCAGCCCAAAGCCCTTTTCGAGCCACGACAGAATTTCACTCTCGTTTCCGACGCGGACGTAGTCATCCTCGAAACGGGTCTTCGATACAACGTAAGTGCCGTCTTCGTGCTTGTGCGGGAAGAGAAGCTCTCCCATCCTTTTGCCCCGGCTGACGAAGGCGTGCAATCCGAGCTTTGGCACCCAAAATTCCTTTCCTGCAATTCGTTGCAATCTATTCTCGTCACTCCGCTGTTTGCCGGTCGCGTACGCGCCGGAAGATTTCCAGCGCAAGATGTTCATGGGCAGCCGAGCGGAACTCCCTGTCGGTCATCACCCGCGAGAAAATTTCCTCGTTCCCCTCCATGCGGTCGATGAACAGTTCGTCAAGCATCCGTTCCAGATAGGATGAGAAGTTGGCAAGATTGTTGGCCTTGGCCGCTTCAACGATCTTGTCGTCTTCTTCGGCGCTCGCACGTATCTGATCGAAGAAGAATTGATCGGCTTCGGTGAAATTGGTGCCGAAGCGCTCGTTTAGCTTCGCCACCAATGTGGACAATGCGACGCCCTCTTCCGCGAAACTTCCAGTGCCAACGTCCGTCGGCCCCTTGAGCGGAGCAGCTTCGCCATAACCTAGATCAATTGAACCCTCCGTCATCTGCTGGAGGCGGAAGAAGCGAAGCGCCACCTCGTCGTCCAGCGCAAAGGCATGGCCATCGCCGGGTGGGGGGAGCTTGGCGATCAGGTTGCGAACAAAGGCGTAGAGCTTTTCAAGCTCGCTGTCCTGATAAGGGATGATCTGGGAGAGGAAGGCGTAAAGGTTACGGAACGCGGTCAACTGGCCACGAAACTCGTCCTGCTCCGGCTCTTCTTTCTCGAGGAACCGCTGCACCACCGCATCAAGCACCGCGTTCATTAGCCGATGATCGGTTGCAGAATGATCGCGCTTGCCGCGATACCACACCTCAGCAAAGGCGTTGACGTCATCGGGCGCAAAGACCGCCCATTCCAATAGCTTGTGCTGCAATTCGGACAAGCGGTGCGGGTCTGCGTTCTCGCCGATGGGCGTCGCCTCGTAGTAGGGCTTGAACGCTTTGTAGATGTCGTCTTCCTCGTTGGCGAAATCGAGGACGAAGGTGCGCGCCTTTCCCGGAGCCATTCGGTTGAGGCGGGACAGCGTCTGCACCGCCTGAACCCCAGCGAGCCGCTTGACGACATACATCGTTTGCAAGAGCGGCTGGTCGAAACCCGTTTGGTACTTCTCGGCGACCAGAAGAACGCGATAGTCGTCGCGCTCGAAGGCTTCGGGCAATTCACTTTCGGCCAGCCCGTCGTTCATCGAAACTTCGGTATAGGACAAGCCTGGGTCTTCGGGGTCTTCCACTGTGCCGGAGAAGGCGACCAGCGAGCGGATACCGGTATATCCGTGATCCTTGATGTAGCGGTCGAACGCCAGCTTATATTTAACGGCAGAAAGACGCGAGCCGGTGACGACCATCGCCTTGGCCCGCCCGCCAAGCTCGTGCATGACGTAAAGACGGAAGTGCTCCACGATGACAGAGACGACCTGTTCGATGTTGACAGGATGCAATTCAAGATACCGGGTCAACGCCTTCGCGGCTTTTTTGCGTGGGACCTCGGGGTCGTTCTCCACCTGCTTGATAAGGCCGAAGAAGCGCTTGTAGGTCGTGTAGTTCAAGAGCACATCCATGATGAAGCCTTCTTCGATGGCTTGCCGCATGGTGTACTCATGAAACGGCGACGTACCGGATGATCCCGGCTCGTCAAATAGCGTCTTGGTCTTGAACTTCGGCGTGGCTGTAAAGGCGAAGAAGCTGAGGTTGGGCTGTCGCGCGCGTTTCAACGCGTCGCGCAGGATTGCCGCCTTGGCCTCATCGGTAAGATCGTCGTCCTCTTCATCCGACATTTGCGCGGCAATTGCGGCCTCAATGCCATCCTTGTTGAGCATCCCCTTGAGCGCGGTCGCGGTTTCGCCGCTTTGAGAGGAATGCGCCTCATCCACGATCACGGCGAAGCGTTTGCCTGCCGTGTCGATCTTCACCCCCGTACCTTTGCCGTCCAGCGTAGAGAGCGCCTGCGCGATGAAAGGGAACTTCTGGATTGTGGTGATGACGATCGGCGTGCCCTGTGACAAGGCGCGAACAAGCTGTTGAGTGTCCTCGTCGATCTTCTCGACCACCCCAGTCTTATGCTCGAACTGGTAGATGGTGTTCTGCAATTGCTGATCGAGCACGCGCCGGTCGGTGACGACCACGACCGAATGAAACACCTTCTGGTCGTTGGCGTCGTGCAGGCTCGCCAGCCGGTGGGCAAGCCACGCGATGGAGTTGGATTTTCCTGACCCTGCCGAGTGCTGGACGAGATAGTTGCGCCCCGATCCATTCGCGCGCGCATGGGCCACGAGCTTACGCACCGCATCAAGCTGGTGGTAGCGCGGGAAGACCATCGTTTCTTTACGGATGGTGCGCACGCCCTTGTCGGACTTGACCTGCCGCTCCTTCACTTCCAGGTGCATGAAGCGTTGCAAGATCTCGATCAGGCTATCGGCCTGTAGCACCTCGTCCCAGAGGTAGTGGGTCTTCCAGTTGCCTTCGACGGGAGGATTGCCAGCGCCGTGATTGTTGCCCCGGTTGAAGGGCAGGAACACCGTCTCGTTGCCTTTCAGCCGTGTGGTCATCCACACCTCGTCGGGGTCCACCGCGAAATGCACCAGCGCGCGCTTCTTGAAGGCGAACAGCAAATCGCGCTCGTCGCGCTCATCGCAATACTGACGCACCGCATCCGCCGCGCGCTGGCCAGTCATCTGGTTTTTCAGTTCGGCAGTTGCTACGGGTAGGCCGTTCAAGGCCAGCGTCACGTCGATGATGCATCGCCGGTTCCTACCGTCCGCCTTCTTCATCGCCGAGGCAAAGGCCACCTGCCGTGTGATGGTCAACCGATTGTGGGCGTACCTATCGGCGGCCTCGGGGTTCATCGCCGAGTTCGGGCGGAAATAGGCCAGCCGGAAAGTCTTGCCATAGCATTTGAAGCCGTGCCGCAGGACGTGCAGCGTGCCCTTGATATCGAGTTCCTTGGCGAGGCTGTCGAGCACCGTTGATTCTGTCTTGGCCCCGAGTAGCGCTTCAAGCTGCCCCCACTTCGCTGCCTGACTGTCTTTCAGGAATTCGGTCACGTCATCAGGAAACAGCGCCAGCGCCTCGTTATAGGAGGTCGGCAAACGTTTGGCGTAGCCGCCCGCGCCAATCAGCCCGGCTTCAATCGCTGTCTCGAAGTCGTATTCGGTATGCCCGGACATAATTATGCTGCTGCTGTGTGAATGAGCGCATCGTCAATCAGAATGCCCGCGCCCTTCATTCGCGTTGCGAGCTTAACGGCGACCTCCTTCACATGCTCATTGAATTCAAGGTAGATGACGCCGTTGACGTCGGTCGGAATTTCCAGCGCGCCCTTCTTTAGGAGAACCATTCGCTCGCGACCAAGAGAGGCGAGGACCATGCCCAACTCAAGTATGACGTTCTGTCGGGCACGGGGTTGCCGATCCGCATCGCTTTTGGTCTTCGCATACCCGTAATCGTCCGGCGTCATCAGGACGATACCGAAGGCCGCTTCCTTGTAGATTTGTTGCTCCAGCGCTTCGATGAGCGTCTTCGACTCGCCGTCGTTGTTCTGCAGAATGTACGGGTCCAACCCAAGCCGCCTAAGAACCAATTCGAGCTGTTCTAGGGCGCCAGTGTCGTGGCCATGAACGACAAAGATTTTGGTCTTTCCATTGTTGGGCTTCGTGGCAGTGGCGACGGGAGCGACGACGCCCGAGGACGAGAAAATCGCCTCTAACTCGGCTTTAGGTGCAGCTTTTCCCTGACAAAGCACCGTCCCTTTGTGTGGCCAATAATTCAGCATGCCACTGCGCTGGGACCGGAACGAAATGCGTCCATTCCCGTCGTCAGCCCACTCGCCCTTGATACCCTGCGAGGCGACCAACTCCTTCAGTGCCGCCGCGCCTTCATGAAATTCAATTGCCATTTATTCCCCCAAGACGCCCCGTCACGGCAGCGGTGATCAGCGCCGCACGGTATTCGATCATTTTGGCAATAGACTGTCGCACCTTAGATGAAGTTCTATCAATGACCGAGGCGCTAACAAAAACATGTGTGCTAATAGCCCGCTGCTCTTCGATCGGTGGAACGCAGATTTCCAGTCCCGACGCGATGCCTTGATAGATCGTCTTGTGCGTTGAACCGCTCGTGCTCTCTTCAAATTTTTGAGTCATACTGCGGAACAGGAGTAGCAAGTATTCCGGCGACAGTTTCGGGCCGCAAACCCAATTCCAGAAGTCCTGACTGGTCGCCATTGACACAGGCATGATGCCGGAATAACCCACCGAGGCGGTGCGCGAGAACACAACCGTCCCTGCGGGCAGCAGTTCGGCGGCAGAGTTAGCCAAGCCAAGCTCGCTGATCTTCTCGGCGGTCTCTTCCAGGCACCACCGTGTGCCATCCCTCAACTGCCAAACATCAGCCAGGGTGAACCACGGGATAGTGCAGTCGTCCCAATATTCGGGTTTTGATCGGCTAGGTGTGTGGCCCGTCTTCATTCGTGCGAACCGCCGAATGTTCCCGGTCTCCCAGTGCGCCGGGATGTCACCGAGCCAGTCGATGCCGGAGGGCTTCATGGGGGCAGCGGGGTTCAGGCCCTTGGTGACGGCGCGGGTGATGAGAGCTCGACGCTTTTCGGCCAGCCGATCCAGGAGCGCACGCTTCTTTTCAATCAGCGCGTCGACCTGCGCGGTCTTCGCATCCAGAAACCGCGCAATCTGGTGCTGGGTTTCGATGGACGGCGAAGGAACGTTGAAGTTAGCGAATCGTTCGGCACTAACATTCTGAATTGTGGACTGGATCAAATTTGAGTCAATATCAGCCCAGTATCGAGAGCTCTGAAGATACCAATAGATGTAGCGAGCGTTGAATTCGGGCGAGGCGCGTAGCCGAATCAGGTATCCCGCGTAGCAGGCATCACCCCAATCCTTTTTATATATGAAAGACTTACCGACCGTCGCGCCACTACGAGCAAGCAATATATCTCCTTCGCTCAACAGATATGGCTGGGCGATATCTGGAGGTAGTGAACGGAAAGTTCCCTCCCTCAATCTGCCCGCAAAATCAACGTCTGTTATGCGAACGAACCTTGGCCAATCCGGATCATCGAACTCTGCCGCAGCGTTTGCGCCGTACTTCAGCGGCTCCAGTGAGGTGAATTTCAGTCGAATCTCGCTGAAAGCGCTCATGCAACCAAGCCTTCTAGCAGGTTAGCAATCTCGCCTTCTAGCGCGGTGATATCCGCCTCGATCTCGTCCAGCGGGCGCGGGGGCTTGTAGACGTAGAAATGCCGGTTGATCGGGACTTCGTAACCCACCTTGGTCTTGTCATATTCCACCCAGGCATCGCCCACATGCGGCAGCACCTCGCGTGCCATATAGGCGTCGATCATGTCGCGGAATTCCTCGACCAGCCTATCATTGGGCTTGTCCGGCCCGAACTGCATGGGCAGCGGCAAGGCGGTGCCTTGTGGCAGCGGAATATTCTCGGTGTCGCGCAATTCGATGTCCGGTTCCGGCCTGCCCTTGCCGTCGCGGCAAATCTCGGCATCCGGGTCGCGCTCGCCCAGCGCGGCGAAGATTGCCTTCCTAATAGGGGCCGCGATCTTCACCCCCGCCCGCTTAACGGCGCGTGTCAGGTCGGTGTCGAACGCCTCACGGTCCATATAGCGGCCCTTACCTTCCAGTGTCGCCAAGGCTGTGCGGATGGCGTTTTGCAGATTGAGGCCTTCCTCAATCTCGCGCGCTGCCGCCTTGTCGTCCTTGCGCTTTTTTGAAGTGGCGAGATTGATGAAGGCGCTCTGGCCGTCCAGCTTAGCTATGCGTTCCGCCGTCCCCTCAAAGTTCATGCGCAACGGGCGCTCCACGGTCACCTTGAGGAAGCCGAAATCGCGATTCTCGAAGATGCGCGAAACGACGCGGGTTTCGATATCGCCATTGACCCGCACGTCGGCCGTCTCGCCATCCTGGCCGTTGCCATAGATGCGGGTGAGTTCGCGGATCTGTTCTTCGGTGATCTCATTGCGCTTGTTGTTGAGGCTCTTCGTCCTCCGCTTGAAAAAGCGGGTGCCGTCGATCAACTGCACCTTGCCACGCCGCTCGGGGGCCTTGCGGTTAGTAACGAGCCAGACATATGTGAAGATGCCAGTATTGTAGAAAAGCTGATCGGGCAGCGCTACGATGGCGTCTAGCCAGTCGTTTTCGATGATCCAGCGTCGGATGTTCGATGGGCCGGACCCGGCGTCGCCCGAGAACAGCGGCGAGCCATTGAAGACGACGGCGATCTTGGAGCCGACCGCATTCTCATCCCCTTCCTTGTAGATGTGCATCTTGGAGATCATGTGCTGCAGAAACAGCAGCGAGCCGTCATTGATCGCGGGCAGCCCGGCGCCGAAGCGTCCGGCAAAGCCCAATTCCTTGTGTTCCTTTTCGACGACCCTTTGCTGGTCCTTCCACTCCACGCCGAAGGGCGGGTTGGCGAGCAGGTAGTGAAAGCGCTCACGCTCGAACCTGTCACCACTCTTGCCGTCGCCCAGCGTGTCGCCAAGTCGAATACTGCTGGTATCCTCGTCCTTGATGAGCATGTCAGAACAGCAAATGGCCCAGGACTCGTCGTTGTACTCCTGCCCGAACAGGGCAAGTTCGGCGCGGTCGTTCTGGTCGAGAATGAACTTTTCGGATTCCGACAGCATCCCGCCAGTGCCGCAGGCCGGGTCGTAAATCGTGCGGAAGATGCCCGGCGTGTAGACGTCCTTTTCGCCGGTGTAGACGAGGTTCGCCATCAGCCGAATGACCTCGCGCGGGGTGAAGTGGTCGCCAGCCTCTTCGTTCGCCTGCTCGTTGAAGCGCATTACCAGATGCTCGAAGAGATACCCCATCTGCAAGTTGTCGATGCGGTTGGGGTGCAGGTCCACATCGGCCATCGCCTTGACGATGGTGAAAAGCCGATTGCTGGCGTCGAGCTTTTCAATCTGATCGGTGAACTTGAACCGCTCGAAAATGGCGCGAGCGGTGGGTGAAAAGCCATTGATGTAGGAGACTAGGTTCGGCGCGATATTCTCGGCATCGCCAAGCAACCGCCGGAACGTAAACGGGCTGGTGTTGTAGAGCCTCGTTTTCTTGCGTTTGGGGTCCGCCGCCTTGCTGAGGAGTTTTTCCATCGCGTTTTCTGGCATGTTCTGCGCGTTTAGCTTGGCGTGTTCCTTGAGCACAGCATCCTTAGTCGGCTCCAGAACGCAATCCAGTCGGCGCAGCACGACAATCGGCAGCATGACCAGCCGGTATTGCGGCGGGCGATATGGACCGCGTAGGCGGTTGGCGATTTCCCAGATCGTAGACTTAAGGTTTTCGTGGGCTTGGATATTCATGTCAGCGGTTCGCCATAGCACTTCGAGAACTTAGGGACGCACACGCGCCTGAGTTGAAGGTTGAATCGATCGACGGCGTATAAGTCAAGGGACGACTGGTGCATCTCCCCATCGTCATAGCGGACGCCGAAATGCCCTTAGGGTATGCTTGCAAACAGCCGGCATCAGGCACGAGCTGTTCCGTCGCGGATCCCCTATAGGACGTTTCACGTCATCTCTGGGCGGTCTGGTCCCCGAGTTCACTCCCTCCAGTAGCGCCAACAGCCCCTTTAGAATTTTCCACCGGCGGCGGGCGGCCTGAAATGTACAGATCGACGGGCAGCATCGCCGACACGTCGCCCATCACGCCTGCCTTCCACCTCAGCTGTGCTCTGGAACCCAATCCGCCTCGAATGACTTGTTCATGGATAAATCTCGAAAGGAGGCCCCCTTGTCCGCACCTGGGGAAATGGATGTCGTCCTCGAAAAGCTGCCTTTGAGGATCGGCGCCTACGTGCCCGACGACTTGCTGGAAGACTGGTTCGCGCCGGGAACGGGCATGAACCCGGTCAGTAAGGAAGCGCTGGCCGCGGCCAAGGCTTACGGATGGCGCTTCGAATGCGAGTTCAAGTATTATCCCGAACGGATGGAGGGCGTGTTCTGGAAGTGGGTGCCGGCGATCTGATCCGCGCAGGGGGAAGGATAGAAACGGGGCATTTTCGGGAGATCAAGTCGCCGCCGCTCTAGCTCTTTGCCCAAAAACCGCTACGCCTTGACCAGCGACATCGGATGGTCCCTTGTCAGGCGAGCCGCGTGCTTGAGGCCCCAGTGCGCAAGCGGGGTAAGGACGTCGTCCAGTTCCCGGCCGAGATCGGTCACCGAGTATGCGACGCGGGGCGGAATCTCGCCGAAATCGTGTCGGTCAAGCAAACCGTCCGCCACCATCTCCCGTAAATGCTGAATGAGCATCTTCTCGCTGACGTCGGGAATAAGCCGTCGCAACTCGCCAGGCCGCCGCGGCTGTTTTCTGCAAAGCCAGAGGATGGTGCCCTTCCATTTGCCATTGATGACACGGAATGCCGGGCCCAGGCCGCAGGCTTCAGGCAAGTTCGTCGCCATGATATCGCTCCGATTTGACACCTACAAAATAGTAGGTACTTGCCAAAACGGCGGTAAGTCAATCCTTTTGCGCTTCCGCGTGGCTCTCTCGCCGCGCACAGCAAAAGGACCCTCCCATGGATACTTTACCCAAGCATTCTTCCGCCACGCCAGATCCGGGGCGCTGGACGGCACTTGCCGTGCTCTGCGTGGCTTTCTTCATGGTCTGCCTGGACGGACAGATCGTTCTCCTCGCCTTGCCATCGATCGAGGCACAGCTCGGTTTCTCCCCTGCCGCAGTTCAGTGGGTGATGAGCGCCTACATGCTGGCTCTGGGCGGCCTTCTTCTCCTCGGTGGCCGGGTATCGGATCTATGGGGCCGCCGCCGACTGTTCATGGCCGGCACTGGCGTTTTCCTTCTCGCCTCGCTGGCGTGCGGGCTTGCCGGCGATCCGGGCTTTCTCATCGGCGCACGGATCGTCCAGGGCGTTGCCGCTGCCGTGATGACGCCAAGCGCCCTCTCGCTATTGATGACATCGTTCGAGGGCGCCGAGCGTAACCGCGCCCTCGGTATATGGTCGGCAATGGGAGCCGGCGGGGCCACGGCTGCGCTGCTGGTGGGCGGCCCGCTTGCCGACTGGCTTGGTTGGCGCTGGGTGTTTTTCATCAATGTCCCGGTCTGTGCGCTGATCCTGTTGTTGAGCCCGTTCACGCTGCGCGAGAGCCGTGACAGCGGCGTGCGTGGCGGCTTCGATTTCGGTGGCGCGGTAACGATTACCGCAGCACTGGTGGCTTTCGTGCTGGCGATCACCGAGGTGCCGAGCCTTGGCTGGACTCATCCGCAGACACTTGGCCTTGTGGCTGCGACGCTGGCACTGCTGGTCGTATTCGTGCTGATCGAACGGCGGGTGAGCAAGCCGCTTGTCCCGCTTTCCATCTTTCGATCGCGCTCGTTTGTCGGCGGCAACCTGACCATGCTGCTTGCCGGCGCACTGGTCTTCGGCATGGCGCTTCTGGTGTCGCTTTATGCCCAAAAGGTTTTGGGCTACTCGCCGCTGGTCGTTGGCCTCGGCACGATGATCTATGCGATCCTGTCGATCGTTTCGTCGACCCTGACGGGCAGATGGGTCGGCCGTACCGGGGCACGCGCTGTTGCCGTGATTGCGATGCTGCTGATGGGCGGCGGCTGCGCGCTGTTCACGTCAATCGTTCCGGAAGGCAGCTATCTCACGCATCTGCTTCCAGGCCTGATCGCCTTCGGGCCCGGGATCGGGATGGCGGCCGTTGCCGGTTCCGTAGCTGCTCTCTCGCAGGTCAAAGAGGCCGATGCGGGTCTCGCGTCGGGGATAAACAGCGCGGTGTTCCAGATCGGCGGAGCCCTGGGGGTGGCGATCACCGCCACCGTTGCCGCCTCTCAGACCGGTGGATCAGACACGCTGTCGGCGCTGACCGCGGGCTATGTCGCCGGCTTCTGGGCATGCGTCATCCTTGCCGGGAGCGGGGCGCTGGTGGCGCTGCTGCTTGTTCCACGCGAAAGGATGTCCGCCCCCGTGCCGGTCCAGGTTGGTGCATAGAGACATATTGGTGCGTGAGACTGGGGAGCCGCCACGGCGGCTCCCCCTGCGATTAATGCATTCAGTGATCGAAATTGCCGCGAAATAAGATCGCTGTCCTGACCGCCTCAGCCGCCGCCGATCGGCGTCGTCACCTTTCCGGTTCCGCCGCATTCGGGGCAGGTGCGGCCGTCGATCATGCCTGTGCCGGCGCAGCGGCGACAGAAGTTCTCGCCGGTGCCAGGAATGCCAGCCGGGACTTCGTCGGGATTGGCTTCGCCAAATTGCTCGGGTTTGCCTTGCAGTTGCTTTCTCAACCGGGCGACCGCGGTCTCGTCGACCTCAAGCGACGTGCTGCTGTCATCAGGCAGACCTTCGCCGGATTGGCCTACGGTTTCGTTGCGCGGCCGGTCGTTCGTGCCTGTCGTTATCTTTGATTTCTGAGCCATTGCAGTACTCTTTGCAAATTTTAGGTGCAGCTCTCAGCTCCTGCGGTTCGAACGTCTCAGCTCCGCAGAGGTTCCGGCTGGCAATCGTTCGCCGGCGGGCCGGACGGAGTGGAAAACAGCACGAGATCGGCGAGCTCATCGCTCAGGCGTCGGGGAATCCCCTCAATGGCGCCGCAGCCTTTGCGTCAGCACAGCCGCTCCGACCGCACTTTCACATCGTCGCTCAGCTGCCGCACGATCGCGGCGGTCTTGCGGATATCGGCTTCGCTGAGAGCGACGCCGCCCATGGTCGAGGCGATCGCCAAGAGCTGGGCGTTCAGCTCGCCGTAGCGCGCGGCGCCTTTGCGCGTCAGCTGCACAAGCTTCGAGCGCCGGTGTTTTGGATTGTCGATGAATTCGACCAGCCCCTCGGCCGCAAGCTCATCCGCCAGCCGCTGCATGCGCTGACGGCTGGTGGGCCGCATCTGGGCGATCTGCGGCACGGTGAGCGGACCAAGCAGCGCCAGGCTTCGCATGAAGCCGAACGCACCGCCGCCCCAACTGGTGATGAGCCCTGTCTTCTGGCCGAGAGCCCGTATCCTGAAGAAGCACTGGGCCACTTCGAGCATCAGCTCGGTGATCGCCTCGGCCTTGCCGTCTGCGATGGGGTCCGTCCCCGTCGTTCGGTCGTGTCGTGCCGACGCCATCGCTTTCTTCCCCCTTTTCCGTGCCAATTTCTGCGATTGACACCACGGTTGTCAACTTCTAGAATGACACCTTGGTTGTCATCTTAGGCGGCATTGGGCTTCGGGCCCCTAGGCATCTGCGGGAGCAGACATGGCAATGGACCCGGCTGGGCAAACCGACAGCGGAACCGCAGGTGTCATCGCGAGACCGCCGCTGCTCTTTCTCGCTGCTTTCCTGATCGGCTTCGTGCTGGATCGCCTGCTGCGTTTGCCGTTCCCCGGTCCGGGGCTGGTTGCCTGGATCATCGGCGGCTCGCTGATCTTGATCGGTTTTGCGCTTTTCGCGGCGGGCATTCGCAACTTCATGCGCGCGGAGACGCCGGTGCCGACGAATGAGCCGACGCGCGTGCTGGTGACGACCGGCATCCACGGCTGGACGCGCAATCCGATCTACCTCGGCATGTTCCTCATCTATGGCGGCATCGGCGTGGCCGCGCAGAATATCTGGATCCTTGTCCTCACGCTGCCTCTCGCAATCCTGATCCGCTACGGCGTCGTCGCCCGCGAGGAGGCATACCTCGAGCGGCGCTTCGGTGATGCGTATCGCGACTACAGGCAACGGGTGCGGCGGTGGCTCTGACGTCGCAGGAATGCCGTGGTGTTGCGAGCGTCAGGAAACAGCAACGAGATGACCGTTGCCAACATCCCTAAGGGCCAGCTTCGGCGGCTCTTCGCCGATTTTTCGAGTCGGGCTCGGGATCTCCTGGTCGAGACGCGCAAAACGCGGCCGGCGCCTTGCCGGATCGGGCACCGGCACGGCCTCGATCAAGCGCTTCGTGTAGGGGTGGCGCGGGTTCGAAAAGACCTGATCGCGGGTGCCCATTTCGACGATCTGGCCGAGATACATGACGGCGACACGATCGGAAATGTTCTCGACCACCGCCATGTCGTGCGAGATGAACAGATAGGCGATGCCAAATTCGCGCTGCAGTTCCTTCAGCAGGTCGAGCACGCGGGCCTGCACCGACACGTCGAGCGCCGAAACGCTTTCGTCGGCGATGATGAGCTTGGGCCTGAGCGCCAGCGCGCGGGCGATGCAGATGCGCTGGCGCTGGCCGCCCGAGAATTCGTGCGGATAGAGCTCCATCTGGTCGGCCGACAGGCCGACGCGCTCGAACAGCGCCGCCACAAGCTGGCTTCGCTCTTCCTTCGAAGCGATGCCATGAATCAACAGCGGCTCGGCAACGAGGTCGCCGACGCGCATACGCGGGTCCAGCGAGGCGTAGGGATCCTGGAAAATCATCTGCACATCGCGGCGAACCGCCTTGCGCTGGTCACGGCCAAGGCCCGCCAGATTGCGCCCGCCGATCACGATATCGCCGTGGTAGGGCACAAGCCCGGCCAGCGCCTTGGCGGTGGTCGACTTGCCGCAGCCGGATTCGCCAACCAGCGCCAGGGTCTCGTGCGGCGCGATCGAAAAGCTGATGCCTTCGACGGCGTGGACACGGCGGTTCACTTGGCCGAAGAAGCCACCGCGCAGGTCGAAATGGACATGCAGATCGTTGACCACCGCCACGCTTCCGGGCAGTTCCGCTTCGACGGATTTTTGTTCGGCGGATTTTTGGCGGCCGAGGCCGGTACCAATGCGCGGCACGGCGGCGAGCAGTTCACGCGTGTAGTCGGCTTGCGGGCGGGCAAAGATATCGCCGGCGGTTCCCTGCTCGACCATGCGGCCGTGCCGCATGATGACGACGCGATCGGCCATTTCGGCCACCACGCCCATGTCGTGGGTGATGAGGATGACGCTGGTGCCGTGCTCGCGCTGCAGATCGCGCAGCAGTTCCAGCACCTCGCCTTGCACGGTGACGTCGAGCGCCGTCGTCGGCTCGTCGGCGATCAGCACATCCGGTTTCAGCGCCAGCGCCATGGCGATCATCACGCGCTGGCGCATGCCGCCGGACAGTTCGTGCGGAAACTGTTTTAGCCGGCTTTCGGCTTCCGGGATGCGGACAGCCTTCAGCGCCTCGATGATGCGCCGGCGCGCCTCGGCGCGGGACAGGCCGGTATGGGCCTCGATGGACTCGACCAGCTGCCGGCCGATCGACAGCACCGGATTGAGCGAGGTCATCGGTTCCTGGAAGATCATCGCGATGCGGTCGCCGCGAATGTGGCGCATCTGGCGCTCATCGAGCAAAGCCAGATCGATCTCTCTCCGATCCATATCGCGAAGCCGGATCGTGCCGGATTCTATCCGGGCGGCCGGCTGCGGCAGCAACTGCATGATCGCCAGCGCGGTCATCGATTTGCCGGAACCGGATTCGCCGGCAATGCAAAGCGTCTCGCCGCGTGCAATCGAGAACGACAGGCCTGATACCACCGGCCGCTCGCCATCTTCGCCACGCACGCTGACGGTCAGGCCGGCGATTTCCAGCACCGGACCAGCCGTGACCGCAACGGCCGGAGCGGCAGCCCCGGTCCGCTTGCTGGTTGCGCCTTTGCTCATTCGAAGACGCAGCGCGGGAAGTAGAACGACACCACCCAGTTCGGCATGTCGACGATCTCGCTGATCCGGAGATCGCCGCAGACCGAAACCAGCATGTAGGCCTCAACCGGATCCATTGCGTAGCGGCCGGCAAGCAGGTCGATCATCTGGGAGACCGCTTCCCTGGCGCCCGTCATCAGGTCCGGTCCGATGCCGGTCGTCACCTCGTAGCCCTTGGCGTCGAGATGGCGAGTCACCGGGCCCGGTGTGGTGAAGCGCGGTGTCTTCAACCGCGCATTTTTAACCAGGTCGAGCTTGAGCACGACATCCATCGGGCTTTCGATCGCCGTGCCGCACACTTCGCCGTCGCCCTGCGCGGCATGCGTGTCGCCGACCGAAAACAGCGCACCGGCCACCTCCACCGGCAGATAGAGCGTGGTGCCGGCCGCGAGATCGCGGATGTCGAGATTGCCGCCGACGCGCCTTGGCGGCACCACCGAGTGGAGGCCCATTTCAGCCGGCGCGTTGCCGATGGTGCCGGCAAAGGGTTTTAGCGGCACCCGGGCATGCTTGCCGAACAGCGCCGGCTCGAGCGAGGCGGCGTCGTATGTCCAGATGTTCAGCGCCGGCTCCGGAAAATAGTCGGCGAGCAGCCCGAACCCCGGAATGTTCGCCGTCCAGCCGAAGCCGGACGGCTTGAACATCTCGATCGTCACCTTCAGTGCATCGCCCGGCTCGGCACCTTCGACATATATGGGCCCGGTGACGGGGTTCACCTTGGCGAAGTCGAGCAAAGCGACGTCGGCAACGGTGCTGTCGGCCTGAAGCTGGCCACCCGACGAATCGAGGCACTGGAACTCGATCGTCGAACCGGGCGCCACCCGCTCAGTCGGGACAAAGGAATTGTCCCAGCCGAAATGGTGATGGCGCCCATGGATGGTGTAGTCGCAGTTATTGCACATCGGTCACATACACATTGTCATAGTTGATCGGGATATGAACGGGGTCGACATAGAGATTGTCGGCGCCGCCCATCCGGGGCGATTTCATGGTGAAGCGCTGCTCGTTGAAGACCGGCACCCAGGGCGCGTCTTCCATGATCTTGCCGTAGATCTCGCTCCACATCTTGGCACGTTCGCCTGATTTGGCCGGATCGACGATCGAGTCGGCCTCCGCCGCCTTGGCGTCGAGATCCTTGTTGCAGTACCACGACCAGTTCCAGCCGCCCGGAACCGCGCCGGCACAGCCGAGGATCGGCCCGTAAAAATTCGACGGATCGGGGAAATCGGCGATCCAGGCCATGCCGCCGGACCAGATCATCGGCGCGCCGGCCTTGTCGCCGCCGGCGGCGATGACATTGGCCTGCGCGAGCGACTGGATGCTAGCCTTGATGCCGATGGCCGCCAGGTCCTGCTGGATCGCCTGGGCGATGCGCGGGTTGGGATCGGTGTTCATGGCGAACAGCTGCGTGTCGAAACCATCGGGATGACCGGCCTCGGCAAGCAAAGCCTTGGCCTTGGCCACGTCATAGGGATAGCCCTTGAATTCCTTGTCGTAGCCGGGCATCGACGGCGGCAGCGGCTGGTTGGCCGGCACCCCGCGGTTGTTGATCAGCTGGACGATACGGTCCTTGTTGATCGCCATGTTGACCGCTTGCCGCACCTTCACATTGTCGAAAGGCGCCATGGTGGTGTTCATGGTGATGTAGCCGGTGTGCAATTGGCCGCCCTCGACGACACGGGCCTTCTGCTCGGGATCGGCCATCACCTCCTGGAACTTGGCCGGCGGAATAACGTCGCCGAGCACGTCGATCTCGCCCTTCTGCAGCCGCAGCAGCGCAACGATCGGCTCCTGGCCGATCTCGAAAGTGATCCTGTCGAGATGCGGCAGGCCCTTGTGCCAGTAATCCGGGTTGCGCTCGAAGACGACGCGCTGGCCGAGCGTCCATTCGGCGAACTTGAAAGCCCCGGTGCCGACCGGATGCTTGCCAAAATCCGCGCCGTATTTCTCGACCTCCTCCTTGGGCACGACATGCGAGAAGTTGATGGCCATGACATGCAGGAAGGTGGCGTCGGGCCGGGTCAGTTCGAACTTGATCGTGTAGGGATCGACGACGGTGACACCCGACAAGCTTTCCGCCTTGCCGGCAGCGACATCGTCATGGCCCTTGATCGAGCCGAAGAAGCCGGCGCCCGGGCTCTGGGTCTTCGGATTGGTGACGCGGTCGAGCGAATATTTCACGTCGTCGGCGGTCATCTCGCGGCCATTGTGGAACTTCACCCCCTGGCGCAGCTTGAAGGTGACGGTCTTGCCGTCGGGCGCAATCTCATAGCTCTCGGCGAGGTCGGGCCGCAGATTGGTGGTGCCCGGCTCGTAGTCCATCAGCCCGTCGAACAGGCTCTTGATCATCGACCAGTTCTGCCAGTCATAGCCGATGGCCGGATCGAGCGTGGCGACGTCGTCCTTGTAGGTGATGGTGATCGCGCCGCCCGGCTTGGCGTTCGGATCGACGGCGTGTTCGGCGCGGGCGCTTGTCATGCCGAGCATCAGCGCGAGCGCCGATACCGCAACGGTGGAGGTCAAGAATTTCTTCATCTCATGTTCCCTTTCTCTGGTTGTTACCGGTCTTTTTTTGGATTCATCTGAGCTTGATGCGCGGGTCGATGAACGGTGCGACGGTGTCGGCCAGGAGATTTCCAAGCACGATGGCGAAGGCCGAAACCAGGGTGACGCCCATGATGATCGGAATGTCGACGCGCTGGATGGCCTGCCAGGCAAGCTGACCGATGCCGGGCCAGCCGAACACGCTTTCGACCACTACGATGCCGCCCATGAAGATGCCGATGTCGATACCGATCATGGCGATGACCGGCAGGATGGCGTTGGGCAGTGCATGGCGGAAGATGATGGCGCCGCGCGCAAGGCCCTTGGCGCGGGCGGTCCGCATATAGTCCTGGCGCAGCACGTCGATCATCGACGAGCGCATCATGCGGGCGTACCAGCCGGCGCCGAGTATTCCCATGGTCAGGGACGGCAGCACCAGATGGCGCCAGGTGCCGTAGCCGCCGATCGGAAACCAGCCGAGCTGCACGGCGAATACATAAAGGAGCAGCAGGCCGACGACGAACTGCGGCGCCGAGACGCCGACAAAGGACGCGACCATCAGCGTCTGGTCGGTGGCGGTGCCGCGCCTGACGGCGGCAACAAGGCCCATCGTCAGGCCGATCGCCAGCTCGCAAAGGATTGCGCCGACCATCAGCAGCAGGCTTGCCGGCAGCCGCGAGACGATGAGCTCCGTGACCTCGGAACGCTGGATGTAGGAGCGGCCGAGATCGCCGCTGAGCAGGCTGATCAGATAGTGCCAGTACTGGATGAAGAAGGGCTGATCGAGGCCGAGCTGCCGGCGGATGTTCTCGACCGTTTCGGGCGTGGCACTGCGGCCGGCGATCTGGCGGACGGGGTCGGCGGGCAGCAGGTAGAGCAGTGCAAAGGTGATCAATGAGACGCCGAGCAGGATGAGCACGGACTGGATAACGCGGCGGCCGAGATAGGCGATCATGCCCGGCTCCTTTGCGTCGGATCGAGGATGTCGCGCAGCGCATCGCCGATAAGGTTGAAGGCCAGCGCCAGCGCCAGGATCGCCGCACCCGGAAAGAAGACCAGCCAGGGCGCTGCCTGGAAATAGGTCTGGTTCTCGAAGATGATGTTGCCCCAGGATGCGGTCGGCGGCTGCACGCCGATGCCGAGATAGCTGAGCGTTGCTTCGAGCAGCACCGTAGTCGAGATGCCGAGCGTGCCCCAGACGATGATCGTCGGCAGCAGATGCGGCAGGATATGGCGAAACAGGATACGTGGCGCGCTCGCCCCGATGGTGCGCTCGGCGTCGATGAACTCGCGCTCGGACAAAGAGCTGGTCTCGGTATAGATGACCCGCGCGGTCTGCACCCAGTTCACCAGTGCGATCACCATGGCAACGATCCACAGGCTCGGCTGGAGCACCGCCGCCAGGCAGATGGCGAGCAGCAGCGCCGGAAAGGCCATCATCAGATCGGTGAAGCGCATCAGCGCGCCACCGATCCAGCCGCGGAAATAGCCCGCGGTGACGCCAACCAGCGTGCCGATCAGAAGCGCCACGCCGTTGGCGACGATGCCGATGATCAGCGAGGTGCGTGCGCCGAAAAGGATGCGGGTCAGCAGATCGCGGCCGAGCAGATCCGTGCCCAGCCAGAAGCTGGCGTTCGGCGGCAACGGCGCGCCTTCAAGCGTCAGCCCGTCGAACATCTGCTCGTTTGGATCGTAGCCCGTCAGCCACGGCGCCAGGATGGCGCCAGCCAGGACGACGGCAACGATCACCAGGCCGATCAATGCAAGAGGACGCTTGACCAGGCGCCGCCAGACGCCGGCACGTGGCTTGACCGGCATGCGCCCGGTTGCCGGAAGATCAGGCGCGATGGGACTGGTCATCGCCGCCTTCTTCCGTCATCGCCACGATCCTGCGCGCGGCCTCCTCGACGCTGATCTGCCAGCTCATCGCCAGCGACCGCAGCTGCGCATAGGCGCGGCCGTCCTCGGCGCCTTTCGACAAGGCCTCCACCGCGCGCACGATGGTCTGGCGCTCCGCGACGCGCTGGCGCAGCGACGATATCTCGCTTGCCAAAAGCTTACGCGCCTCGAAACTCTGCCTCGCGATCAGAAGGGCGCTGTAGACGCCGGCATTGCCGACCGGCTTCAGCAACTGGGCGTCGGCCTTGTGCGACAGTGCCCACTCGATGCGGCCCGGCGCTTCGGAGCCGATCAGCGCCACCAGCGGCATCGGCGCCTCACCCGGCGCCCAGGGGAATTGTTCGTCGAAGCCGAGATCGGCGTCGAAGAAGACGAAATCCGCCGCCAGCGCCTCGGCCGGCAGTTCCGGCCAGCAGCCGACCGTCTCGAGGCCGATGGCCGACAATTGCCGCGTGATCGCCTGCACCGTCGGATGCGGACGATGCAGGACAAAGGCCCTGGCGCCGCCGAGATTCGGGATGCGCGGGACCTTGCTCACGACACCACCCTCAAGCGTGGGCGGCCGAACGTCTCGGTCCGGTCATAGCGGGACAGATAGGGATCGGGCGCCACTCCCTTGGTCAGCGTGACGGTCTTGAACGCGGTCCCCTCGATGCGCCCGATCTGCACCGGCAAGGTGGCGTGCTGGGTTTGCGGATTGATGGAGATGTCGCCGAGCGGGGTTCGAAACGAGGTTCCGGCAAAGGCCTGGGGAAGGTCCGGCCATTGTGCGCCGGGATTGCGGGCGAGGATCTCGGCAAGCGTCCGCACCGAGGCATAGGCCGCCGCCTCGAAGGACGAGGCAGGCATGACGGAGGGCGCCGAATCGCCCTGGCGATCCGCTGCCGAGATATCGTGAAAGTACGGCCCGACGGAAAGGTGGCCATTGCCCGCCTCGTTGAGCGCCGGCAACTCGCATTCGGTCAGATTGCAGGACAGGATCGGGCAGCGCTCCGGCCTGAAATGCGGGTCGCGTTCGGCAAGTTCGGCATAGGCCGCGATGAAGGCATAGGACGAGGAGCCGATCAGGTTGTTCAGGATGAACTCCGGCCGGGTGGCCTGGATCTCGGCGATCAGCCTGGAGACATCGACCTCGCCGAGCGGCAGATAGCGCTCGCCCAAAACCTTGCCGCCGGCGTCGGCGATCAGGTCGCGGGCGACACGGTTGGTCTCCCAGCCCCAGATATAGTTCGACCCGAGCAGGAAGCCGTTGGCGCCGAAGCGCGGCACCACATGGGCCAGCAGCGGGACGAGATGCTGGTTTGGGCAAGCGTGCATGTAGACGACATGCTCGTTCGCTTCGAAGCCCTCATAGGGGCAGGCGTACCAGAGCGTGCCGCCGGCGCGCTCGAGGATCGGAATGACCTCCTTGCGGCTCCATGACGTGATGCAGCCAATGATGTGGCGCGCGCCGCTGTTGCTGAGAATGTCGGCGCAGCCCGTCGCGTAGCCATCGATGTTGCCTTGCGGGTCGCGCTCCACAGGAACGAATTCGATCGGGATGGCGGGATCGGCATTGATGTCGGCGATGGCCGTCATCGCACCCGAACGGCAGGATTCGGATAGCAGGCGGTAGTTGCCCGACCGCGAGTAAAGGATGCCGATCTCGATACGCCGTCCCAAGCAAATCCCCAAAATAACAATGCCCCGCAGCCGCCGCCGCGGAAGGCGAGGCATACGAGGCATTTTTGCCGCCCGGCGGTCGGAGCCGGTATTTTCCCCATTAGCGTATTCGGTACGGCGGGTCAGTCAAGCGGGAAAAGCGACGGCCGGGAAAGTGACGGCGTTGTATCTGGTTGCGCGAAGGGGTCCCGCAGAGAACTCGTCCTATCCGGAATGGCGTGTCACGCTTTCAGCCTCGCCCCGTCAGGATCAAAGAACGGTATGGCCGACACCACCGCGCGTGTGGGCGTGCCCGATGTCGATGCCGAGTTCCGCGCCGATCTGGATGAACGGCAGCCGCAGATGCGCGGTTGCCTGCACGTTGCCCGAGGAATGGCCGTGGTCGCTGTAGGTGACGAAGCCGGCATCCTCGCCGGCTTCACGGCGGACCAGGATAAATGGAGATCTGTAGTGATCCTTGGCGCCCCCCTCTGTCCTGCCGGACATCTCCCCCACTTGGGGGGAG
>SAQR01000044.1 GCA_004020365.1 Mesorhizobium sp. | reverse complement strand
CGCAGAGTTCCACGCCATCAAGTACGGAGCCACGCTCGATGTGTGAATCCGATAGGTCGCTATACTGGGAGAAATGCCCGGCAGGGCAATGAGGGGCGGCGCCAACCTGAGGTGATCCGTTACTATCGCTCATTTGAATGGCGGAGCAATTTCGTTTGATTTTTTCGAGCCGGAAGCCGATAAGCCGCGCAATTCGTGATCTGGAGAGCGAGAGCCATGGCCGCCGACAAGAATGCATTCGTCTGGGATGATCCTTTCCTGATCGAGGACCAGCTGTCGGAAGACGAGCGGATGGTGCGCGATGGCGCAGCGGCATTCGCTGCCGACAAGCTCGCTCCCAGGATCGAGGAAGCCTATCTCGAGGAAAAGACCGATGCCGGGATCTTTCGCGAGATGGGCGAGGTTGGGCTGCTCGGCATCACCATTCCGGAAGAATATGGCGGGCTCGGCGCCAACTACGTCACCTATGGCCTGGTGGCGCGCGAAGTCGAGCGTATCGATTCGGGCTATCGCTCGATGATGAGCGTGCAGTCGTCGCTCGTGATGTTTCCGATTCATGCCTATGGCTCGGAGGCGCAGCGCAAAAAATACCTGCCGAAGCTGGCGTCAGGCGAATGGATCGGCTGCTTCGGCCTGACCGAGCCGGATGCCGGTTCCGACCCCGGCGGCATGAAGACGCGGGCCGAGAAGACGGCGAGCGGCTACAGGATCTCCGGCACGAAAATGTGGATCTCCAACGCGCCGATCGCCGACGTGTTCGTCGTCTGGGCGAAGTCGGCTGCGCATGACAACGAGATCCGCGGCTTCGTGCTGGAAAAAGGCATGAAGGGGCTGTCGGCGCCAAAGATCGACGGCAAACTCAGTCTGCGCGCGTCGATCACCGGCGAAGTGGTGATGGAAGGCGTCGAGGTCGGCGAAGATGCGTTGCTGCCCAATGTTTCCGGCTTGAAGGGGCCGTTCGGCTGCCTCAACCGGGCGCGCTACGGCATCTCCTGGGGGGCGATGGGCGCGGCGGAAGATTGCTGGCAGCGGGCTCGCCAATACGGCCTCGACCGCAAGCAGTTCGGCAAGCCGCTGGCCGGCACGCAGCTGTTCCAGAAGAAGCTCGCCGACATGCAGACCGAGATCGCGCTGGGGTTGCAGGGCAGCCTGCGGGTCGGGCGGCTGATGGATGAGGGCAAGATGGCGCCGGAGATGATCTCGCTCGTCAAGCGCAACAATTGCGGCAAGGCGCTCGACATTGCCCGCCAGGCCCGTGACATGCATGGCGGCAACGGCATCCAGATCGGCTACCACGTCATGCGCCACGCGCAGAACCTGGAAACGGTCAACACCTATGAGGGCACGCATGACGTGCATGCGCTGATCCTCGGACGGGCGCAGACCGGACTGCAGGCGTTTTTCTAAGCGACGCCTAGGCGGCAACGCTGCTTAAATTAGATGCAGCGCAACATCTCTGCTTGGAGAATGGCCAGCATTTGTGTCAGGGTTCGGCGAATTCGTTTTGAAACGCCGACTTTCGAGGCCCCATGGCAATTCTGGCAGCCGTCTACCACCTGACCCATTACAAATATGACCGGCCGGTCGTCCTCGGCCCGCAGGTCATCAGGCTGCAGCCGGCGCCGCATTCCCGCACCAAGGTGCTCAGCCATTCGTTGAAGGTCGGGCCGGCGAACCACTTCGTCAATCTGCAGCAGGATCCCTACGGCAACTTCCTGGCGCGCTTCGTGTTTCCGGAACCGGTGACGGAACTGAAGATCGAGGTCGACCTCGTCGCCGACATGACGGTCTACAATCCATTCGATTTCTTCGTCGAGCCGGCGGCCGAGATCATTCCGTTCGAATACCCGGAAGAGATCAGCGCCGATCTCGCCATCTACCGGACGCCGGAACCGGCTGGACCGCTGCTGTCGGCGTTCCTGCAAACCATCGATCGCCACCCAACCAACACCGTCAATTTCGTCGTCGACCTCAATGCGCGGCTGCAGCGCGAGATCGCCTATATCGTGCGCATGGAAACCGGCGTTTTTTCGCCGGAGGAAACGCTGGCCGCCAGGAAAGGCTCGTGCCGCGATACCAGTTGGCTGCTGGTGCAGATCCTGAGGAACCTCGGCATCGCCGCGCGCTTCGTCTCCGGCTACCTGATCCAGTTGAAGCCCGACCTCGTCGCGCTTGACGGACCGCCTGGCACGGCGATCGACTTCACCGATCTCCATGCCTGGTGCGAGGTCTATCTTCCCGGCGCCGGCTGGATCGGCTTCGACCCGACCTCCGGCCTGCTCACCGGCGAAAGCCATGTGCCGCTGGCGGCCACGCCGCATTTCCGCAACGCCGCGCCGATTTCCGGCATGGCCAGCTTCGCCAATGTCGAGTTCGGCTTCGACATGCGGGTCGACCGCATCGCCGAGCACCCGCGCATCACCAAGCCGTTCTCCGACGAAAGCTGGCAGGCGCTCGATGCGCTCGGCAGCCAGGTCGACGCCGCGCTCGAGGCCGGGGACGTGCGGCTGACCATGGGTGGCGAGCCAACCTTCGTGTCGATCGACGATTTCGAGGCGGAGGAGTGGAACACCGCCGCCGTCGGCCCGACAAAACGCGAAAAGGCCGATGCGCTGATCCGCCGGCTGCGTGAGCGTTTCGCGCCCGGCGGCTTCCTGCACTACGGGCAGGGCAAGTGGTATCCGGGCGAAAGCCTGCCGCGCTGGACCTTCTCGCTGTACTGGCGCGCCGACGGCGAGCCGGTGTGGAGCGATGCGTCGCTGATCGCACGGGAAAACAGTGAAGCGAATGAAGCAGGCGAAGCAGAAGTGGGGCCGAAGCAAGCCGAAAGCCTGCTGACGGCGATCGCCGATGAACTCGGCATCGACAACACCATGGTCAGTGAAGCCTATGAGGACCCGGCCGAGTGGCTGCTCAAGGAAGGCAAGCTGCCCGACAATGTCGATCCGTCCAATTCGAAGCTGGACGACCCCGAGGAGCGCAGCCGCATGGCGCGGGTGTTCGAACGCGGCCTGACCAAGCCGTCGGGCTATGTGCTGCCTGTCCAGCGCTGGAACAGCCAGGCGTCGGGACCGCGCTGGCGTTCGGAGAGATGGAAGACGCGGCGCGGCAGGCTGTTTCTGGTGCCGGGCGATTCACCGGTCGGCTACCGCCTGCCGCTCGGCACGCTGCCCCATGTGCCGCCGGCGCAGTTCCCCTATATCGTGCCGGTCGACCCATCGCTGCCGCGCGGACCATTGCCGGCGCGCGAGGCAATTTTGCCTGAGGCCGCTCTTTTACCGGAGGCTGCCCCGGCCGAACTTGAAGGCGCTGACGAAATGGCGCGCCGTCAGCAGGCAGTGTCCTTCACGGCAGCGACCGGCCAGCAGGACCGTATCGAACAGGAGATCACCGAGATCGGCGGCGCGGTGCGCACCGCGCTGTCGGTCGAGCCGCGCGACGGACGGCTTTGTGTGTTCATGCCGCCGGTCGAGGCGCTGGAAGATTACCTCGAACTTGTCGCGGCGGCCGAGAACGCGGCAAAGGCTATTGGCCTGCCGGTGCATATCGAGGGCTACGGCCCGCCGCACGATCCGCGCCTCAACGTCATCCGTGTGGCTCCCGATCCCGGCGTCATCGAAGTGAACATCCATCCGGCCGCGAACTGGCAGGACTGCGTGGCGACGACCACAGCAATCTACGAGGAGGCGCGGCAGACGCGGCTCGGCGCCGACAAGTTCATGATCGACGGCCGTCATACCGGCACCGGCGGCGGCAATCATGTCGTCGTCGGTGGCGCAACACCCAACGACAGTCCGTTCCTGCGCCGCCCCGATTTGCTGAAGAGCCTGGTGCTGCAATGGCAGCGGCGTCCGTCGCTGTCCTATCTGTTCTCCGGCCTGTTCATCGGTCCGACCAGCCAGGCGCCGCGCTTCGACGAGGCGCGCCACGATTCGCTGTACGAGCTCGAAATCGCGATGGCGCAGGTGCCGCATCCGGACAGTGGCAATTCACCGCTGCCGTGGCTGGTCGACCGGCTGTTCCGCAATCTTCTGACCGACGTCACGGGGAATACGCATCGTTCGGAAATCTGCATCGACAAGCTGTTTTCGCCGGACGGCCCGACCGGCCGGCTGGGGCTGGTCGAGTTCCGCGGTTTCGAGATGCCGCCCAATGCGCGCATGAGCCTGGCGCAGCAATTGCTGGTGCGCGCCATCATCGCCCGCGCCTGGAAGAACCCGCTCGATGGCCGCTTCGTGCGCTGGGGCACGTCGCTGCATGACCGTTTCATGCTGCCGCACTATGTCTGGGCCGACTTTCTCGACGTGCTGGACGACCTCAAGCTGAACGGCTTCGAGTTCCGTCCCGAATGGTTCGACGCGCAGCTTGAATTCCGCTTCCCGTTCTGCGGCGCGGTCCAGCATGCCGGCATCAAGCTGGAGCTGCGGCAGGCGCTGGAGCCGTGGCATGTCATGGGCGAGCAGGGCGCCATCGGCGGCACCGTGCGCTTCGTCGATTCCTCGGTCGAGCGGCTGCAGGTGAAGACCGAAGGGCTCAACCCGGAGCGTCACGCCGTCGTCTGCAACGGCCGCATCGTGCCGATGAAGGTGACCGACACCAGAGAAATCGCGGTGGCGGGCGTCCGCTTCAAGGCCTGGCAGCCGTCATCTGGCCTGCATCCAGCACTGCCGGTCAACACGCCACTGGTCTTCGACATTTACGATCGTTGGTCGGGCCGGGCGGTCGGCGGCTGCGTCTATCATGTCGCGCATCCCGGCGGGCGCAGCTACGACACTTTTCCGGTCAACGGCAACGAAGCGGAGGCGCGACGGCTCGCCCGCTTCGAGCCGCGTGGTCACACGCCGTCCGCCTACGTGCTGCGCGACGAACAAGCCTCTGAAGATTTCCCGATGACCCTTGACCTGCGGCGGCCTGCAAGACTCTGATCGACGATGGCAAAGGGGAATCATCAGGAAATACGCGGCAGGCGGCATAATTTGCTGGAGCACTACCAGGCGATCGAAGGCGTCGTCGACGAGATGGTCGACGCATCAGGCAATCCCCGTCCGGTCTGGAAGGAGTTCATCGAGGCGCTGGAACAACTGGGGCCTGAAGAGCTCGCCCAGCGCTTCGCCCGCGCCGACCAGTATCTGCGCGACGCCGGCGTCTATTACCGGGTCTACGACAAGGCCGGCGCCAATGAGCGCGAATGGCCGCTGGCGCATGTGCCTCTGTTGATAGAGGAGCAGGAATGGGCCGCCATCAGTGCCGGCCTGGTCCAGCGGGCCGAACTGTTCGAGGAAACGATCGCCGATATCTACGGGCCGAACCGCCTGGTCGAGAAAGGCATCCTGCCCGCAGGGCTGATCGCCGCCAGCCCGGAATATTTGCGCCCCGTCGTCGGCACCAGACCGGCCAGCGGCCATTTCCTGCATTTTTGCGCCTTCGAGCTCGGCCGCGGCCCGGATGGCCGCTGGTGGGTGCTGGGCGACCGCACGCAGGCGCCGTCAGGCGCTGGCTTTGCGCTGGAAAACCGCGTCGCCACCACGCGTGCGCTGTCCGACATTTATGGCGAGATGCATGTGCACCGCCTTGCCGGCTTCTTCCGTCGCTTTCGCGATGCGCTGAACGGCATGGCCAAGGCATCAGGCGGCCGTGTCGCCATCCTGACGCCGGGACCGCTCAACGAAACCTATTACGAGCATGCCTATATCGCCCGCTATCTCGGCATCATGCTGCTCGAAGGCGAGGATCTGACCGTCTCCGGCGGTCGATTGATGGTGCGCACGGTTTCCGGCCTGGCGCCGGTCAGCGTGCTGTGGCGACGGCTCGACGCCGCCTTCGCCGATCCGCTGGAGTTGCGGCCGGATTCGCAGATCGGCACGCCAGGGTTGGTCGAGGCGATCCGCCGGGGAGCCGTTTCAGCCGTCAACGCGCTCGGCTCCGGGCTGATGGAAACGCGGGCGCTGTTCGCCTTCCTGCCAAAAATTTCGCGCGAATTGCGCAATGAGGAGCTTCTCTTGCCGAGCGTCGCGACATGGTGGTGCGGCCGGGACAAGGATCGTGACCATGTGCTGGCCAACCTCGACTGCATGGTGATCGGCCCGGCGCTGTCGACGCGGCTTGCCTTCGAGGATGACGATTGCACCAGGCTGGGCTCGGCGCTGGTTGCCGGAGAGAGGGCCGAACTGACAGCCCGGATCGAACGGGACGGCGGCGCCTTCGTCGGACAGGAAGCGGTGACGCTTTCGACCACGCCGGTCCATGTCGGCGGCCGGCTTGAGCCGCGGCCGGCAGCCCTGCGCGTCCATCTGGCGCGAACGCCGGAAGGCTGGACGGTGATGCCCGGCGGTTTTGCCCGGATCGGCTTTTCGCTCGACCCGACGGCAATCGCCATGCAGCGCGGCGGCCAGGCTGCGGATGTGTGGGTGGTCAGCGACAGGCCGGTGGAGCGCGAGACGCTGCTGCCGCAGGAACATGACAGCTTCACCCGCACCTCACTTGGCAGCCTGCCCAGCCGCGCTGCGGAAAACCTGACATGGCTCGGCCGCTATATCGAGCGATCGGAAGACACGGTGCGCATCCTGCGCGCCTATCACGTGCGGCTGGCCGAGGCCTCCGACCCGGACATGCCCTTGCTTGCCGATATCAGAGACCATCTCGAACCGTTCGGCATCGACGTCGCGGCGGCGATCCCGCCGGGGCTGATCGGCACGCTGGACAGCGCCGTCTCCAGTGCTGGACAGATCCGCGACCGCTTCTCGCCCGACGGCTGGCTGGCGCTGAACGATCTTTCGAAGACCATCCATCAATTCGCGACAACGGTGGCGCCGGGCGATGACGCGACGCGGGCGATGACGGTCATCCTGCGCAAGCTCGCCGGGTTTTCCGGCCTGCTGCATGAGAATATGTACCGCTTCACCGGCTGGCGCTTCCTGGAGATCGGCCGGCGGTTGGAACGCGGCATCCAGATCGCCCGCACGCTCGCCCGGCTGACCAGGGCTGCGGCGCCCGAAGGCGCGCTTGACATGATGCTGGAGATCGGCGACAGCGTGATGACCCACCGGCGGCAGTATCCGGTGCAGGCCGGCCGGCGCACAGTGGTCGACCTCCTGGTGCTCGATCCGCTCAATCCGCGCTCCATCCTGTTCCAGCTCGAGCGGCTGAAGGCCGAAATCGCGCTGTTGCCGTCTATCGGCGGCGAGGGGCATATGTCGCCGGCGGCGAAAGAGATACTGCAGCTCAACACGGCGATCGCCATCAAGGAGCCGTCGGACATGACGGCGAAGGCCCTGGACGATCTCGCCAGCGAGATCGGCGGCCTCTATAACAGCCTCGCCAAGGCCTATTTCGGATAAGGCCCATTTCGGGTAAGGGCTGGTTCGGATAAAGGCTGGCATGCTCTACGACATCAGGCTCAACCTGCGTTACGATTATGATGCTGCAGCCGGCGGCGGCCGCCATCAGGTGCGCGTGCTGCCGCCGACGATATCGGGCGTGCAGCGCGTGATCGCCGCTTCGCTGTCCTTCGCGCCGGCGCCGAGCGAACGCTCCGACTTTTCCGATTTCTTCGGCAACAATGTCACCTCGATCGCCTTTCGCGATGCCCATGATGCGCTCGACATCAGGATGAGCTCGCGCGTCGCCGTCTCGCGGCCGGAACCCGGGCTTGACATGTCGCCCGACATTCGCCGGCTGCGGGAGCAACTCGAAGCGGTGCGGTCGCTGTCGCCCTATACGCCGCATCACTTTCTGGCCGCCAGCGACCATGCCGGCGTCGATGCTGATATCACGTCGTATGCGCGGAGCAGTGCCGGCAGTTCTGTCGTCGGCACCGCCATGGACCTGTGCAACCGCATTCATCGCGATTTCACCTACGATGGCGAGGCGACCACGGTGCAGACCCGGGCGAGCGATGCTTTCAGCCTGAAGCGGGGCGTCTGCCAGGATTTTTCGCACATCATGATCGCCGGCCTGCGCGGCCTCGGCATCCCCGCCGGCTATGTCAGCGGCTTTCTGCGCACCATTCCGCCGCGCGGAAAACCGCGACTGGAAGGGGCCGACGCCATGCATGCCTGGGTCAAGGTGTGGTGCGGGCGCGACACCGGATGGCAGGAATTCGATCCGACCAACGGCATGCGGGCAAGCAACGACCACATCACCGTCGGCCACGGCCGCGACTATTCGGATGTAGCGCCGATCGTCGGCGTCCTGAAGACGACGGGCGGACAGGTCGGCGAGCAGGCTGTCGACGTCGTTCCGGTCGTGCTGGAAAAGGCATGACGGCAAGCGAGGCCGCAATCGATTTCGTATGCGCCGAACACCGATTGAAGACGGCTCCTCGAAGGCACACGCGGTGAGCCTGACATCATTCTGAAAGCTATCAGCGGAACCAGCAGCCGTTCCTGCGCTTATCTACGGGAAAATTTCTCGTGGAGAGGACATGCTGGACAAATCCGGGTCATCGTCTGACCGATCGGCTGCCAAGGAGGTTGCACCAAAAAACGGGGCGCCGAAGAATGGCGGAGAGGCCTCTGCCGATCGAGCCTCGCTCACCTATGTCAGCGATATCGAGCCCGGTATCCGCCGTTTCAGGGCCGGCAAGGGATTCTCATACAAAGGGCCTGACGGGCAGGGCGTCGACGAGGATACCATGGCTCGCATCAAGGCGCTCGCCATCCCGCCGGCGTGGACGGATGTGTGGATTTCGCCCGTTGCTGACGGTCACATCCAGGCGACCGGCCGAGACCAGCGCGGACGCAAGCAATATCGCTACCATGCGCTGTGGGCGGAGGAGCGCGACGGCGTCAAATATTCGAGCCTGGTTGCCTTTGCAGAGAGCCTGCCTGAGCTGCGGCGCCAGATCGACGCCGATCTGCGCCGTCACGGCCTGCCGCTGGAACGCGTTGTCGCCGCTGTGGTCTGGCTGCTCGACAACACGATGATCCGCGTCGGCAATGCCGCCTACGCCCGTGACAACAACAGCTTTGGGCTGACCACGCTGCGCGACCGCCATGTCGATATCAACGGCTCGAGCCTGCGTTTCGCTTTCAAGGGCAAGTCCGGCAAGGAATGGAAGCTGAAGCTCGTCGACCGCCGGATCGCCAGGATCGTGCGCGGGGCGCAGGATCTGCCGGGCCAGAAGCTGTTCCAGTATCTCGACGAGGATGGAATCAGGCGACCGATCCGCTCCGACGACGTCAACCGCTACATCAGGGAGAACGCAGGGGACGATTTCAGCTCCAAGCATTTCCGAACCTGGGGCGGCACCATCCATGCTGCGTCACTGTTTGCGCAAACCGAACGACCCGAAAGCCAGGCACAACAGAAGCGGGTGATGAACGGCGTCATCGACAAGGTGGCCGAGCGACTGGGCAACACGCGCGCCATCTGCCGCAGCTGTTACATCCACCCGCAGGTTTTCGAAGCCTGGTCCGAAGGACGGCTGCTCAGTGAAATGGCGGATGTGAACAAGCGAAAGCGATCGATAGCCGGCCTTGATGACGAGGAAGCCGTCGTTTTGAGATGGCTGAAGGCGCAGGAAAGCTGAACCGAACAGAGCAGCCACAGGCCTTCATTGCGGTATTCGGTAGCAAACAGCGCGCCTGGACCTGTTCCGGTAGCGGGCATTGAAAAATCATCCTTCCTGCTATGTTGTCTAAAATCGATTTTTGTTAAACGGAAACGGGAGGCACCTGATGGCGAAGACAGCTGTGCGTCGCGGCCTCGCCGCGGGCAAGCGGACGAAAACGCTTCCCAAAGCGGCTGCGAAAATGCAGGTGGTTCGCCTGGCCAGAATTAACGCCGTCCTGCAGAGGGCGGAAGAATCCGGCCTGCGCGCTGAGAAGAACGGCAGGATTGCGGGACGCGTGAGTGCTGATCTGATCAAGAAGGCTAAAGCTCGAACCGGATTGACGTCTGATACCGAGCTGGTCGAATTTGCGTTGGCCAATGTAGCCTTGGAAGACAATTTCGCCGAAACCTTCAGGAACACCCGCGGAACGGTGGATCCGACGCTGAAGCTCGGATTCTGAATTGGCCGATTTCGACTTCGGTGCGGCCGTCAGATGGTCGCGATTTGACCCACAGAAAACTTTAAACCGTCGGCCCGACAAAGAGCTGCCGATCATCAGCAACATTGTCGAGGCGGGACAGGAATTGCTGCTGGATACCTGTGTTTACCTCGACGGTTTGCAAGGCCGAGCGCCAGACGCAGTTGCCGACCTCCTCGACATCAGGCAGGTCAATCATTCAACCATAGCCATCCAGGAACTGATGCACACGGTTGGCGTCCTTAAGCCGAAGCACAAGGGCAGCGCCGAAGCTATCAAGCAGATCGGGGCCATGATCAAGGATATGCCGCCGCATCGGGTTTTTGCAGCAGATCCCGATGTGCTGGGCCGAGCCGCACTCCTCTCAGGAATGCTGTGTCGCCTGCAAGGCTACAAGAATGATTCTAGGTTGCGGGCACTTCAGGATTGCGTGCTGTTCCTGCAGGCCCAGAAATTGGGATGTAGCGTTCTAACGGGCAACATCAGCGACTTCGATTATCTGCTGCAGCTGATCCCGACGGGCCGGGTTTTGATGTATCGGCCAATGCAAATATAGCTGCAATGCGCCCCGGAAGGCCGGGCGTCCGGCGCCTGGCGGTTGCTGTCGAATGGCGCTTCATTGTGCTGACAGGACGTGATTTTTTTATCGACGTTGTGTCGGGATCGGTCCTACTGTTTCGTCCTTTGACAGAGAAAAGGACACACCCATGCTCTACGCTATCCTCTGCTATGCCTCCGAAGACGTCGTCTGCTCGTGGAGCAAGGAACAGGACGATGCCGTCATGGAAAAACTCTTGGGCGTGCAGGAGAAATACGCTCAGGCCGGCCGGCTTGGCCCGGTGGCGCGGCTGCTGCCGACGACCGCTGCGACAACCCTAAGAAAGGTCAAAGGCGAATCGGTCATTATCGACGGACCATTTGCCGAGACCAAGGAACAGTTCCTCGGCTTTTACACGCTCGAATGCGCCGATCTCGACGAGGCCGTCGACTTTGCGCGCGAGCTTTCCGAGGTCAACCCGAGCGGCGGCTCCTACGAGATACGGCCGGTTTCGCTCTTCAACCCCGCCAGGATTCCCGCATGACCGATCTCACCTGGATCAGCACGGCGATCAGCACCGCCCGCCCACAGGCGATGGGCGCGTTGCTGCGCTACTTCCGCGATCTCGACGCGGCGGAGGAAGCTTTCCAGGATGCTTGCCTGCGAGCTCTGAAGAACTGGCCGGCAAACGGCCCGCCGCGCGATCCGGCAGCCTGGCTGATCTTCGTTGGCCGCAACAGCGGCATCGACGCGGTGCGCAAGCGTGCCAAGCAGGCGCCGCTGCCGGAAGAGCACCAGATCTCCGATCTGGAAGATGCCGAGACCGATATCGCCGAACGGCTGGACGGCGCGCACTACCGCGACGACATATTGCGGCTGCTGTTCATCTGCTGTCATCCCGACCTGCCGGCGACGCAGCAGATCGCCGTGGCGTTGCGCATCGTTTCAGGCCTGAGCGTCAAGCAGATCGCCCGCGCCTTTCTCGTCGGTGAAAGCGCGATGGAGCAGCGCATCACCCGTGCCAAGGCACGCATCGCCGATGCCGGCGTGCCGTTCGAGACGCCCGGCGCGGTCGAGCGCTCCGAACGGCTCGCCGCGGTCGCCGCCATGGTCTACCTGATCTTCAACGAAGGCTATTCGACCAACAGCGGCGAGGCACCGGCCCGGGCGCCGCTCTGCGAAGAGGCGATCCGGCTGGCCCGGCTGCTGCTCAGGCTGTTCCAGACCGAGCCGGAGATCATGGGCCTGACAGCACTGTTGCTGCTTCAGCATGCGCGTGCGCCGGCGCGTTTCGACGAGAACGGCGAAATCGTGCTGCTCGAAGACCAGGACCGCAGCCTTTGGAGCCGCAAGATGATCGATGAGGGGCTGGCTCTGGTCGACAAAGCGCTGCGCCACCACAAGCCCGGTCCCTACCAGGTGCAGGCGGCGATCGCCGCCCTGCATGCGCGCGCGGCAAAGCCCGAGGACACCGACTGGAACGAGATCGAGCTGCTCTACAGCCTGCTCGAGCAGATGCAGCCGTCGCCGGTGGTGACGCTCAATCGCGCCGTCGCGGTCGCCAAGGTGCGCGGGCCGGAAGCCGCACTTGCGATGATCGAGCCGCTGGAACAAAGGCTTTCCGGCTATTTCCATTTCTTCGGCCTCAAGGGCGGACTGCTGATGCAGCTCGGCCGTGGCGAGGAGGCGCGCATCGCCTTCGACCGCGCCATTGCGCTTGCCAATACCGCCGCCGAGGCCGCCCATATCCGCATGCATATCGATCGGCTGATGAAGGAAGGCGCTGTGCGGGGTGCGCAGACAGCGCGCTGAGACCCCTCGCTGGTTCAAAGGTCTGCCTTTGGCTTAGACCATGCCGGGGTGGCGATTTTTCCCTGAAACGAGTAATGCCACGCCATGACAGCGCCGCCGATCGGCACAGGCATGGCACAAGGGCTTGGCCGTCGCCATATGAGAGCGACGGGATCTGAAGGGAAAGAAAATGACGATTGCGAAGGAAACAGCCGGGCTGCTGGCGAAACTGGGTGTTGCCGAGGCTGCGCTTTCGGGCGGCGATCTTATCGTACGCAGCCCGGTGACGGGTGAGCAGATCGCCGCGCTAAAAACGATCTCGCCGGCCGGCGCGGCAGAGACCATCGACAGGGCACATAAAGCTTTCCAGGCTTGGCGGCTGGTGCCGGCACCGAAGCGCGGCGAACTGGTGCGGCTGCTTGGCGAGGAACTGCGCGCGCACAAGACCGAGCTTGGCCGGCTGGTGTCGATCGAGGTCGGCAAGATCCCGTCGGAAGGGCTCGGCGAAGTGCAGGAGATGATCGACATCTGCGATTTCGCCGTCGGCCTCTCCCGGCAATTGTACGGCCTGACCATCGCCACCGAGCGGCCCGGCCATCGCATGATGGAAACCTGGCACCCGCTGGGCGTGGTCGGCGTGATTTCGGCCTTCAACTTCCCGGTCGCGGTGTGGTCGTGGAACGCCGCGCTGGCGCTGGTCTGCGGCGACGCGGTGGTGTGGAAGCCGTCGGAAAAGACACCGCTGACGGCGCTCGCCTGCGAGGCGATCTTCAAGCGTGCGGCAGAACGTTTCGGCGATGCTCCGGAAGGCTTGATTTCGGTGCTGATCGGCGACCGCGCCGTCGGCGAAATTCTGGTCGATCATCCTGATGTGCCGCTGGTCTCGGCCACCGGCTCGACCCGCATGGGCAGGGATGTCGGTCCGCGGCTGGCGAAGCGGTTTGCCCGCGCCGTGCTGGAGCTCGGCGGCAACAATGCCGGCATCGTCTGCCCGACCGCCGATCTCGACATGGCGCTGCGCGCCATCGCCTTCGGCGCCATGGGCACGGCCGGCCAGCGCTGCACGACGCTCAGGCGCTTGTTCGTGCATGAGAACATCTATGATGCCCTGGTTCCGCGCCTGAAGAAGGCCTATGAAAGCGTCTCGGTCGGCAATCCGCTGGAGACATCGGCGCTGGTCGGACCGTTGATCGACAGGGCAGCCTTCGACAGCATGCAGAACGCGTTGAAGGAAGCCGCCGCTCAAGGCGGCAAGGTCACCGGTGGCGTACGGGTCGAGAATGGCCATCCCGACGCCTATTACGTTCGTCCGGCGCTGGTCGAGATGCCCAAGCAGGTCTCTCCGGTGACGGAAGAGACCTTCGCGCCGATCCTCTACGTGATGAAGTACTCGGATTTCGACGCCGTGCTCGACGAGCACAATGCGGTCGGAGCGGGGCTGTCGTCGTCGATCTTCACCCGCGACCTGCAGGAAGCCGAGCGCTTCCTCGGCGTCGACGGCTCCGACTGCGGCATCGCCAACGTCAACATAGGCACGTCGGGGGCCGAGATCGGCGGCGCCTTCGGTGGCGAGAAGGAAACCGGCGGCGGCCGCGAGTCGGGCTCCGACGCCTGGAAGGCTTATATGCGGCGCGCCACCAACACGGTAAACTATTCCAAGGCGCTGCCGCTGGCCCAGGGCGTGTCCTTCGACATCGACTGAGGTGAGACCGTTGTCGTGGCGGTCGCAATGACCGCCACGATCGCGGCGCTGAAAGACGGTACGGGCCGTGACGATTGAAGCCCACGTGGCTCTATGGAGCGGCTGATGTGGCCCACCCCATATCGTTGAAACGTCATCCGCGCCCACCCATATGTGCATTGCGTCGGATGTTTTCCTCCCATTGCGTCCGGCGCGTTCCCCTCTGGAGGTTTTGAACCTTCATGCCTGGCCGGACTTTAACAGTCCGGCCTTTTTTCTTTTTGGCGCTGTGACGCTGCGCTGCCGCGAGCGAGCTGTAGAACCGCCATAGGTCCAGAGCATCCACGACCGGCAGGCGCGGTGCGGCAACGGAAGCTGCCATTTTGTTGGGAAATCCACTAGGCTCGCTTGGTTTGCGAGACGGCGAGAGATGCCCGGCCTGAAACAGATGCCCGATATGAAACAAATGAGATTGCTCGGCATCGTGACCGCGACGGCGATCGGTCTGTATGTCTGCTATCTCCTGGCGTTGCCTTTTTTGCCCGCATTGACCTGGGCGGTGGTGTTGGCAATCATCCTGTATCCGGCTCATCGAAAGGTCGAGGAAGGGCTCAGGAACAAAAACCTGGCTGCACTGATGTCGGTCAGCATCGCGGCGGTTGCAGTCGGCCTGCCGCTCGTCTTCGTGGCACAGCAGCTTGTTCGCGAGGCGGTAAACGGCGCCACCTATATGGAGGAGGTCATCCGGGGCTGGAATACGGATGCTTTCGTGTCCGGCTATCCCAGGCTTTCGGCGGTTGCCCAGTGGATCGAGAACCAGATCGATCCGGCCGGCACGGTCGCCGCATTCGTACAATGGCTGACGGCACAAAGCACATCGCTGTTGCGCGGCTCGATCAATCAGGCCGTGATGTTCGTGCTGACATTTTATCTGCTGTTCTATTTTCTGCGGGACCGTGAATCCGCCCTGCGCGGGATCGAGCGTCTGTCGCCCCTGCGTACCGCGGAGACGGCATACACGCTGTCCCGCCTTGCCGAGACGGTCCATGCGATCCTGATAGGCACCGTGCTTGTCGCCGCCGTGCAGGGGACGCTGGGCGGCCTGATTTTCTGGTGGCTCGGCCTGCCCACTCCGGTGTTCTGGGGCTTGGCAATGGGGCTTCTTGCCATCGTGCCGGTGCTCGGCGCATTCGTGATCTGGGTGCCGGCAGCGATCTATCTCGCGCTGGAGGGGGCTTGGGCGAGCGCGGCGATCCTGACCGTCTGGGGCGGCGTGGTTGTCGCCGGCATCGACAATTTGCTCTATCCGATACTTGTCGGGAACCGGCTGCGGCTGCACACAGTGGTGGCCTTTGTCGGTGCTGTCGGTGGCATCGTCCTCTTCGGAGCATCCGGGCTTGTCCTCGGCCCGGCGGTGATTGCGGTCACCGTCAGCCTCATGGACATCCTCAAGAAACGACTGAGCGACCAGCCCGAGGCGGAACTGACGCCAAGGCGCGACACAAAGCCATCACGTCAGTCCGGAGCCGCGCCTGGTCGTGAATAAGCACCGCCACGCGCCAGGAAGGCGTGTCGCTTGCGAAGGGTACGCTTGCCCCCGGCGTATCGCAGCGGGTGCGGAGAAAGGCGTCGATCGGGTGGACAGTTTCCCGTTGGTCGTCCCATTATCGATGCCGGGCGTTTGGTGAGTTGTGGAAGCGTGAAGATTGCATGCGTTATCGGCAGCGGGTTTCTCTTTCGTCGAGTATATCAGCGCTTTGTTGGAGAGCCAAATGCAGGAATTCCTTCTTTTTGTGGTCGTGGGGTTTTTAGCTCAGGCTGTGGACGGCGCTCTCGGCATGGCCTACGGCGTGGTCTGCTCGACAACACTATTGGGGTTTGGCGTGTCTCCTGCACACGCTTCGGCTTCAGTTCACGCGGCTGAGCTGTTTACCACGGCGGCCTCGGGTTCGGCTCACCTCTACCACCGCAATATCGACTGGAAGCTTTTCTGGCGGCTGATGCCGTTTGGCGTAATCGGCGGCATTCTCGGCGCTTATGTGCTCACCTCGTTTGAGGGGGCCGTCATGAAGCCATATGTGACCACATATCTTGCGCTCGTCGGAGCCTGGCTCCTGTTCCGTTCCTTCCGACGGATCCCAAGCAAGCCGGTCCCTGCAGCCGCGGTACCTCCGCTTGGACTTGGTGGTGGATTTCTCGATGCGGCAGGGGGTGGCGGTTGGGGACCCATCGTGACGACGGGCCTCCTCGGTTTTGGCGGGACACCCCGCTACGTGATTGGCACGGTAAATGCCACCGAGTTCCTTACCACGTTGTCGGTGTCTATGACCTTCCTGTTTGCGTTATTGACGGGCCATTGGGCGGAGGCAGGAGCGCTGGCAGAAAATCTGATCGCCGTTGCCGGCTTGGTCCTTGGCGGGGTGATCGCAGCGCCGATGGCCGGATTGATGGTGAAGTCGATCGCAGAAAAGACGCTTCTCAGGCTCGTCGGTACTCTCATCATACTGCTGGCGGGCTGGCAAACCGCGCAACTTTTCGATTTGGTGTAACTGAGGCACATCGAAAAAGTTTTCGGCGTCGCTTCCCTGGCGGCCGTGCCGGAGACAAAAACTCAATTGCCAAATGGAACGAAGAGGCCGCGTTGTTGTTTGGGAGCCTTGGACAACCGGAGGCCCGAGTCGATGAGAAAATTGGTTGCAACAACAGGGTTGGCGCTGGCGGTCGCGATGCCTGCAGCGGCTCAGGACGCCGCGACCGCAAAGGCCGAATTCGTCAACATGGCTGGCGAGAAGAATGGAACGGCCACGCTGACCGAGGCGGCGAAGGGCGTGCTGATAGAGTTGGAGGTCACGGGACTGCCGGCGGGCGAATTGGTTGCGTTCCATGTTCATGAGACCGGAAAGTGCGATCATCAGACCGGCCATGACTCGGCCGGTGGACACTTCAATCCGACGAATGCCGAACATGGATATCTCACTGGCAAAGGCCCGCACGCGGGCGATATGCCAAATCAGCGGGTCGGCGCCGACGGCGTTTTGCGTGCTCAGGTTTTCAACAGCATGGTCAAGCTGGATGGCGGAGAAACGGCGATACGAGGCAAGGCATTGATGATCCACGGCGGGCAGGACGACTACAAAAGCCAGCCTGCCGGTGATGCCGGAAACCGTCAGGCCTGCGCCGTGATCGAGTGAGAAAACCCCAAGGGAATAGCCGACATATGATCTGACCGGCGCTACAGCGCGGCGGCCAGGTTGTGTCGGAGCCTCTGGCGTGAAAATAAGCCAGACGGTAAGCTCGCGCGCCTGCAGAGGAACTGACGACGCAGCCATTGCGCCGAAGTTGGCCTTCATTTTGCGACTGCCGGATGATTGCATGAGCGATACTTCTCCTATGGCTGTGCCCGCCACGGGCCTTGCCCAGTCAGCCATTTCCGCCCGCGGCCTGGTCAAAACCTTCAGCAAGCTACGTGCCGTCGATGGTATCGACCTCGATGTGCCGCGCGGCATGATTTTCGCTATCCTGGGTCCGAACGGCGCCGGCAAGACAACGCTGATGCGGATGCTTGCGACGCTGTCGCGCCCCGACGCCGGCTCCGCGACCGTGATGGGGCACGATCTCGTGCAGGCCCCGCACGAGGTCCGTGCGGCAATCGCAATGACCGGGCAGTTCGCTTCGCTCGACGAGGACCTGACGGGCCGGGAGAACCTCGTCCTGCTCGCCCGACTCTGGGGTTTTCGCGGTCGCGCCGCGAAAGCCCGCGCGGACGACCTGCTCGCGGCTTTCGGCTTGTCCGAAGCGGCGACGAAGCAGGTGAGGGACTATTCGGGTGGCATGCGAAGGCGGCTCGACATAGCCGCCTCACTGATCGTCACGCCGGGCGTGCTGTTCCTCGATGAGCCGACCACAGGCCTCGATCCGAACGCCCGCAAGGATGTCTGGGGCATGATCCGCGGCCTCGCCGAGGCCGGCGTCACCATCCTGCTCACCACCCAATATCTCGAAGAGGCCGATCAACTCGCGGCACGCATCGCCGTCATCGACCACGGCCGGAAGATTGCCGAGGGCACCAGCCGCGAATTGAAGGCGGCCACCGGCTCCGGGTTTCTCCATGTCGCGCTCGCCGATGTTGCGCGGCTGGACCAGGCGGCGACCATTCTGGAACGCCGGCTGGAGCACCCTGTCCAACGCAGTGCCGAGGGCGCCGAACTCTCGGTCCTTGCCGGCACGGCGAAGGCCGCCAACGAGGCGCTGGCCGACCTGGTCGCCGCCGGCATCGAACTGTCGGATTTCTCCATGGGCCAACCCAGCCTTGAGGAGGTTTTTTTCGCGCTGACGGGCCAGCCGAGCCTGGGTGAAAGCCGGAAGGACGCCAAGCCATGATCGACACGACATCCCTGCAGCGGCTGCAAAGGGTCGCCCGACCGAGGACCCCATCAGCGCTTTCCAATGCGCTGGTCTTCGGATGGCGCGCGGTGCTGAAATTCAAGCATGTGCCGGAGCAGCTGTTCGACCTGGTGATGACTCCGATCATGTTCACGCTGCTGTTCACCTACGTCTTCGGCGGCGCGCTCGCCGGGTCGCCTGGCGAATACCTGCAGTTCTTCCTGCCCGGCATCCTGGTTCAGACCGTGGTGTTCAACGCAGTCTATTCGGGCATGGGATTGTCGACCGACCTCGGCAAGGGCTTGTTTGACCGCTTCCGATCGCTGCCGATCTGGTCGCTGTCTCCGTTCGCCGGTCTGATGGTGGGCGATATCCTGCGCCATTTGATTGCCGCCTCGATCATCCTCGCCATCGGGCTGATCCTCGGCTACCGGCCGGAAGCGGGCATCCTCGGCGTGCTTGCCGCCTTCGCCATGCTGATCGCCATCGGGTTCGGCATGGGCTGGGTATTCATCGTGCTCGGCCTGCTGATCCGCACGCCAACCACAGTGATGACGCTCGGCTTTACCTTCCTGTTCCCGCTTGTCTTCGCCTCCAACATCATGGTCGACCCCGGAACCATGCCGGACTGGCTGCGGGCCTTCGTCGAGGTCAACCCGGTATCGCTGATGACGACGGCGCTGCGCGGGTTGATGGCTGGCGGGGCGACACTCAGTCAGGTCGGCCTCGCCCTGATCGCGCCGGTGGCACTGACCGCGATCCTGGCGCCGACGACACTGTGGCTGTATCTCAGAAGGTGACGAGCAGCGGGAGAGGTATCCTTACGCGACATGCACCGTGCGCTGCCTCGGCTTGATCGCGGTGGCGAGCAGCAGGCCGGCGACGATAAAGGCGGCGCCGGCGAGGTCGTAGTCGTGCAAACTTTCCCCAAGGAATAGATAAGCGAGCACGGCGACGAAGACAGTCTGCAGATAGAGCAGCATGCTGGCGCGCCCGGCGCCAAGCGTCGCGACACTGCGGTTGTAGAGGTAATACATAAGGGCGCCGCCCGGGCCAGCGACATAGGCAAGTGCCAGAAGGCCGTTCGCATGCAGCGCCGAACGCTCGCCGGAAAACAGCTCCCAGAGATAGAGGGGCAGTGCGATCAGCGCGCCGGCGCCCAACAGCAGGACCACCGTCGGCAGCAGTTCGATAGCGAATTTGGCGCGACGCAGCAGCACGGTGTAGAGGCCCCAGCAAAACGCGCTGCCGACGATCCACAACTCGCCGGGATTGAACTGGAGCCGCATCAGCGCGGCAACGTCGCCGCGCGCCACGATCACCACCATCCCGACCAGAGCGAGCAGCGCGCCAAGCGCCTTCCAGACGCCGAGGGGCTCGCCGAGCACGAAGCGGGCAAGCACCATGGTCATGATCGGCGACAGCGCCATGATGATGCCGGCGGTGGTCGCGTCGGTGTAATTGAGGCCCGTGTAGATCATGCCCTGACACAGGGTCAGCCCGATTGCGCCGATGGCCAGCACCTCGATCGCCCGGGACTGGAGCAGCGCGAGCATCGCCCCGTGATGATGATGGACGATAGGCAGCAGGATCGCGCAGGCGAGCGCCAGCCGCCAGAAGCAGAGCGCCCAAGGCGGCATCTCGGGGGCAACCCACTTGGCTGCGATGTAGACGCCGGCGGACAGGAGCCAGCAGAGCGTCGCGGTGGAATAGGCGAGTGGAAGCGATGCGTCGGCTGTCGTCTTGGCTACGCCAGGATGGGCTATCGGTATCGATTGCATGCCCGTCTCCTCCCACAGCCGATCTTAGCAAGATTTCTGCGTCTTGCCAAAGCAACGTCAGCTATGTCACCAATCCCTGTGCGGCTCATTCTTCCGGTGCACGTGTCGGCTCGTTCGCTGGCGTTGAACACATGGTGGCGGTCGCTCGGTGGTCGCCTCCTTCGAGCACCTCTGCGGACATTCGAAAACCATGATGTTTGACCAGCTTGAGCTGCAATGCGCTCCAGCGTCGGCACTGCGAACCGACAAATCAGGCTGGGAGCCGCCACATTCGCACACGACCTGTACCACGCAATTCCGTTTCCGCGAGCGGGTCGCAAGCAAAATTTGGCCCAAGCAGTTTGCGAGTTGCATCCGAAATACGGATTTCATCGGGCTCCGCTGACGTTTGAATACGTGCGGCGAGATTAACGGTCTCGCCCCAAAGGTCATAGGCAAACCGCCTTTTGCCTATGACGCCCGCGACGATCGGTCCTGAGTGAATTCCAATTCTGAGTCTTATCGGCTCTCCTGCGAAGCGTTCGCGCTTGACCGCCTTCCGCAGTTCAAGTGCATAGTGCGCGAGGGCTTCTGCATGATCGGATCGCGCGACCGGCAGGCCAGCGACCACCATCACACAATCGCCGATTGTCTTGATCTTTTCGCAGCCGTCTCGTTCCGAGAGCAGATCCGCCGCCTTGAAGAAGTAATTTAAAATAGCCAGCGTTGTCTCGGCTCCGACGTTCCGCGCTCTTTCCGTAAAGCCGACGATGTCGGCAAAAAGCACACTCACGTCAGCATGGTTGTCTGCAATTTGCTCGTCCGCTTTTAACCGCTCCGCGATCGACGCCGGAAGAATGTTGAGGAGCAGGCTTTCGGCGCGCTGGTATTCACGCGACAATCCCTCCTGGCTCTGCCGCAACGCCTCGTTCGTCAACTGTAGTTTTTCGTTGAGTTGACGCTCCCTCTCTTGCAGGAGTGTCATTTCATAAGCCTTCTGTTGAAGCCGCTGCCTATTGTCGCGTTCGGCAGTGGCGTCAAGAAAGAGCAGCCATACGCAGGCATTGCCAGCAAAAAGATGAAGGTCCGCGACACGCCCGCTGGGCAGTTCGACCATGGCCATATGACATGGAAGCTCCGGGCAAGGCAGCAAACCTTCCATGAACGCAAGCTGCTCGGCTACGGGCTTGCCAACGCAAAGTGATGATAGGCCGTAATGGTCAACACTGCCGCCCTTCTCAGCAATGCAAAGCTGGGCGTCAATTTTCAGATACGCGACAGAGTGCTCATTGGAGAAGAAATCGTAAATCCAGCTTCTGACTTCTTTTGGCAATCCATGCATGGTCTATTTGGCAACCATCGAAGCAAGTTGACGAAACGCATCATCAACACATTCACCCGAAAGGGCACTTGTTAGATAGATTTTCCATCCAAGTTGCCTCAGTTCGTTGATCTCACTATCCGATATTGCCCACCGATCGGCCAGGTCGGATTTGTTGAACAGCAATACGAACGGCATGGCGCCGAATTCGGCCTCGGCCCGCTCGCGCAGCGTGAGCGCCACCGCCAAGGTAGCGGCGCGGGTTCCATCGACGACAAGCACAAGCCCGCTCGCGCCCCGCACATAGCTGACGCGGAACGAGCCGATATCGTCTTCGCCGGCCAAATCCCACAAAATCAGATCCACGGTTTTGTCCGGCAGCACAACGCTCTTCTTGTCGATTTTCACTCCCACCGTGGTCAAGTAGGTTTCTGAAAAGATGCTTTGCACAAACCTGCGAACCAGACTCGTCTTTCCGACAGCGAACCCGCCCAACATGCAGATCTTCTTTTGCAATTTCCTGGGCTCCGCCCTAGTGGAAGCTTACCGTAACCGAAACTCGGCGATTGGCGGAGCTCCCGGTTCGGCTAATTTCAGTCTCCGCTGGCTCAAAGGTGCCCGCGCCGCGAACCAAGAGCAATTCCGGATCGACGCCGCGCTTCTTGAGAAGCGCACGAACTGTCTCCGCGCGGGCGGCGCTGATCGACACGTTGGCCGTCTCACGGCCCGTGGCGTCCGAATGGCCGGTCAACATGAACTGTGCTGTTACGCCTGCCTCGCGGGCGTCCTTGGCCAATTCCTTCAACTGATTCGCCAATTTGTCGAGAACCGGCAATTGCTCTGGTCCCGGTACAGCCTTGCCAGAATCGAAGAAAATGCCGACCGCTTGAATAGCGTCCCTCAGATGCGTGAGTTCCTGAGGGGTCAACTCACGCAACTCGGAGATGTCTAGAGAGAGTCCGTCCGCGGACAGCTGTTGGGAGGCGACCCGCGCCCGGTTTATCCAGGCGGCAGGAGCCTCACCCATGGCAACGATGCGATCCTGGATGATCGTAAGCCGAACCGATTTTGGCGGAGCAAGCGACGCCACCAGCCGCTTCAGCACGAACTTCGGATCAAGGCTCTGATAGAATTGCCACTGCGAATGAACGCGGGCAGGATCAACCCCTGTTCCGGACAGCAGAGCCTGCGGGTCGGCGGCCTGCGGGTCTCTCAGGCCGGAAATATAGAAATGCCCGCCACTCGCCCTTTGTTGGGCGACGATGATTCCCGGTTGGGCCTCAAGTCGCGACACATAAGTCTGCCAGTGCTCCGCCGCGCGTGCTTCGGGGCTCACATCACGAATCTTGGAGATGTCGAATACCGGTCCGCCTGCCTCAAGCTGTCGGGCCGCCGCGCGTGCCCGATCTATCCAGGTGTCGGGAGCCTCACCCTCGGCAACGATGCGATCCTCGACGATCGACAGCCGAACCGATTTCGGCGGGGTCAGCGACGCCATTAGCCGCTTCAGCACGAACTGCGGATCAAGGCTCTGATAGAATTGCCACTGCGAATGAACGCGGGCAGGATCAATCTGCGTTCCGGTCAGCAAAGCCTGCGGGTCGGCGGCAAGCGGGTCTCTCAGGCCGGCAATATAGAATTGGCCATCGCGCAGCTTTTGTTCGGCAACGATGATGCCCGGCTGGGTACTCAGCCGCGACACATAGGCCTGCCAGCGCTCCGCCGCGCGTGCTTCGGGGCTCACATCACGGACCCCAGAGATATCGAATACCGGTCCACCTGCCGAAAGTTGTCGAGCCGCTGCGCGTGCCCGATCTATCCACGTGTCGGGAGCCTCACCCTCGGCAACGATGCGATCCTCGACGATCGAAAGCCGAACCGATTTCGGCGGAGCCAGCGACGCCGTTAGCCGCTTCAGCACGAACTCCGGCTCAAGGCTCTGATAGAATTGCCACTGCGAATGAACGCGGGCGGGATCGACCCCTGTTCCGGACAGCAGAGCCTGCGGGTCGGCGGCCTGCGGGTCTCTCAGGCCGGAGATATAGAAATGCCCGCCACTCGCCCTTTGTTGGGCGACGATGATTCCCGGTTGGGCCTCAAGTCGCGACACATAAGTCTGCCAGTGCTCCGCCGCGCGTGCTTCGGGGCTCACATCACGAACCTTGGAGATGTCGAATACCGGTCCGCCTGCCTCAAGCTGTCGGGCCGCTGCGCGCGCCCGATCTATCCAGGTGTCGGGAGCCTCACCCTCGGCAACGATGCGATCCTCGACGATCGACAGCCGAACCGATTTCGGCGGGGTCAGCGACGCGGTTAGCCGCTTCAGCACGAACTGCGGCTCAAGGCTCTGATAGAATTGCCACTGCGAATGAACGCGGGCGGGATCGACCTGCGTTCCGGACAGCAACGCCTGCGGGTCGGCGGCAAGCGGGTCTCTCAGGCCGGCAATATAGAATTGGCCATCGCGCAGCTTTTGTTCGGCAACGATGATGCCAGGCTGGGTACTCAGCCGCGACACATAGGCCTGCCAGCGTTGCCCAGATTGCCAGGAAAGAAAGAACCAACCGCCTGCCGGAATCAAAACCAGCAGGACTGCAGCCACCACCAGCCACGGAAATCCCTGGTTTGAGTCCTCCTGCTTCAGTTCAACGCAGGAATGCAACTGCGTCTCTATGCCGGCCAACTGCGAACTGTCGCCGTCAAACTGCTCTAAAGCCTGTGAGTATTCATCATGGATGCGAAACAACACATCGCGAACGATTTCATGTAATTCCTCTGGCGGATTTCCCCGGATCACAGCGACCAAGGTCGCAAACGGTCCAACTTCCGACCAGAGACGAAGCTCTCCGAAACGGATAGTGTCCAGGCCGCTCTGTTCTTTCTCGTTAAATGAGTCCTTCACAAAATCTTGAATTGCACTAAGCATCGAAGAAATGAGTTGAGGATCTTCGCTCGTTGCATTATCGGCAGTTACGTGCGCTATCAAAAGCCCGGAATTGCGGTTAATGAGAAAGACATGCTCTACACGATAGACAAGAGAATGCTTAAGAACAACTTCTGAGAAGCTTGCACCCGTTCTCCAAGCTTCAAATCTCCATTTAAGCCCATGCCAGGTAAATATATGTCTTAAAGTTTCATTCAGCGACTGAAAGGTCTGATCGATCTTTTCCCCGATCGACTTGCGAATTGCCGGCAGGAACACCGGGTATAATATATCCGTTAGCGTACGCGGGCTCTTCTGGATGGACCGTTGCACGGCCCTCTCGACAGCCGGCGCAAGGGCCTCGCCGAGTTGCGCATGAGGCGCACGTGCGGCTGCACTGGGGAGAACACCCCCCACTGCAGACGCAAGCTGCTCAGGTTCGTCGAGCAGGTGCGTAACTCGTGAAAGCTCCGAAATTTCGCGGCCGACCAGCAACTGGCGCAGCGTTTCCATGCGAGGATCAGCGGTTGGAACTCCCTCGAAACGCGCCCGATAGTCCGGATCGACGTTCCGGGCAATTTCGACCAAAAGATTAGCCAGAGCCTCGCGATCAATCTCTGTATCGCTCGAAGCTGCTCTTTGAGGAAGGCTGATTGGGTCGACGGTCGACGTCAAGTTCCGATCAACTCACTTTCCAACTACGTTCCGAGTTGCTTTTGTTGCCGACGGGATCCTGATTTAGGCATTTTGCAACCTCGACAAACAGGCCAGCCAAAAGATTTCGGTCGGTCTTGACGTTGCTGAGATCGGAAAACATTTTCTCAATCAGCATCTGAATGCTTTCATTCTTTTGCTTGATTTCCTCACGCAGCAATTGATCGCTTCGATTGATCCGGTCCGCGACATCGCGCTCGAGCTCGCTCAATTGATCCGACAACGCGCGCACCTGCTTTTCGAGCGCCTGATTTTGCTCGCGAAGATTCCGGTCAATCTCCTTGTCGGCCTCGGCTCGTGCATCTTTTTCGTTCCGCAATTGCGCCGCGAGCGATTCGACCTGCTTCTTTGCATTTGACTCGTACATTTCAAGATTGCGCTTGGCCTCGGATTCGACATCCTTGAAGCGCTGCAAAAACCGTTCTTCAAGCTTGGAAAAACGGCGGTCATAGTCCTGCATCTGGTTGCCGAACAGCAGATCACGTATCTTGTCGACACCTACAGCGTCGCCGGGGACCCCGCTCTCGCGAGCCTGGACCCCCATGAAACCCAGCCCGTTTCCATCTGCATTGCTTATCAGTTTTTCGTCCGCTTTACTTGCTGAAGAAGCGGTATTCGAAGATTCCTTAGCCATTCCTATGCCCCTTCATTTGAACACCTGCCACAGTGCAAACCCAAAAAACGCCCAAGCATGTCAGCAAAATACCCGGCTCGCAAGCCGGAATCTTCTTGACCTAAGCCAAATCGTGCGTCCCTTTACATCTCTTGGACTAGCAGAACATGAACGAGTTCCGATTTGCGTCGCTCTCGCATCTCTTTGTCATAGCAGCCATAACCGGCTAATCTAATCGACCATTGGACGCAATCTACCATAGAAATGAGTAATACAATGTCAGGCTATATAGCTACTGGAGCGCAATTAAGTAGCGCATATTCATTAGAAATATCTAAATTAACCGGTCTGGCGGTGCACATACTGTCTCGCGCCCGGCTAAATACTGCGACGATCAGCATCCGATTCGGGGCCCAACGGTAGAAGGAACGTCTTCTTTCGCACGGAGAATGGCTGTTCGAGAATGCACCTCGGATCGAGGCGTTTCGGTCGATAGCAGGGGAGCAATAGTCCCAATCACTGCAGTCATTCACACCAACGCTTCAGTGGGCTTGCATTTATTGCGCCCCGATTGCAAAAGACGTCAGGTTGCCGTAGCGATTGCACTCACACGGTGCCACGGACCGCAGCTTGTGGTCATGGCGCCGACTCCGGGGATCGACATGAATATGCGGCATGCTTGGCTCTGACGGGCATCTGCGACAGCTGGCGCCCAAGCTCGGCGGCACGGATGCGAATGCTGCGCCAAGCTTCCAACATCGGTAGCACGACAGGAGCAAGCTCGCTCTGCGGCCAAATGGCGGCGTCGCGGCGGCTCGGAAGAGCTCGCAGGAGACTGGTTGGACGCAGTGTCGCTGAGGACCGTTTCCTTTGGCAGGAAATCGCCGTTTATGTTTCGGCGCTCTTGTTCTACCTTCGAACCAGACGCGGGTAAGACGGCGTGCCGCATAATCCCTTGGTTTCAATCGTGGTTCCTGCGCACAACGCGGTGGCAACGCTGGCACGCGCACTCGATTGCCTTCTCGTTCAGGAATTAGTGGATTGGGAGGCGATCGTCGTCGACGACGCCTCCACGGACGCCACCGCCGCGATCATCGCCGGTTATGTAGAGCACGATGCCCGGTTTCGGACGTTGAGCTCTTCTGCGTATAGTGCCGCCGGCGCGCGCAACAGCGGGATTTCGGCAGCGCGCGGACGCTGGATCATGTTCCTGGATGCGGACGATTGGGTGGACGCCGCCTTCCTTGCGAAAATGCTGGCCGCACTTGAAGCCGCGCCCGATGCGGTCGCCGCCTGTTGCGGTTCCCGGCGCGTGATGCCCGATGGCGAACTCACCCCGTCGAGCATCCCGACGGAGGTTGCGACCCAGCCCTTCGAAACATTCGCGCGCCGGTGCCCCATCCGCACTCACGCGCTGCTCGTCGACCGCAAGACAATTGTCGAGTTGGGCGGCTTCGATGTTTCGCTGCGCACCTGCGAGGACTGGGATCTGTGGCAGCGCCTGGCACGTCTAGGCAAACGTTGGGTGATGGTCGACGAGCCGCTCGCTTTCTATCGGATCAGCCCCAACTCGCTCACCCGAGATTCGACACTGATGCTGGCCGATGCGGAAATCGTGATCGCCCGCGGCTTTTCTCCTGATCCCAGGGTCAAACAGCCAGCATCGGCCCACGCCAATGGAGCGATCGAGGCGAACGGCCGCACCGCTTCCGAAGCGCTCGCGTGGTTCGCGTTGAGGAACGCCGCGTCGGATTGCGGCTGCGGCCGCCGCTCGATCAGCCCGCAGACCCTGCGCGCGCTCCCGGCAGGACGTAAGTGGGCGCGTGAGATCGCCAAAGTGGCCTTCGATGGCCTTATGGTAGGAAGCCTGTCGGTGCCAGCGCAATTGGCTGCCAGGTGGGACAGGTTCGGCGGCTCCCTTACCGAGCTGATCACCGAACTCGGCAAGGTCTGGGACGATCCCGTCGCGGGTCGCCGCGTCCAGTATCACCTTGAGCAAATGCTTCTCGACTTCGATGATCTTGCCGCGCCGCGCAGGCTGGCGCGGACGCTTGGAATTCGCGTCGATATTCGAAATCCGACCTCGATCGAACTTCCGGAAGGAATCGATCAAATTTACGCCCATCTGATGATGGATGGCCAGATCGAGGCTGTCGTGCAGTTCGGCGTACTCGGGAAAGTGACAAGGCGCCACTGGATTGAATTGACCCGGGATTTCGTGGCCCCTGAGCGGCTGATACACAGTGCCGCGCGGCTTGCGAGGCGACCGCCTGTACATGCCGCGCAACAGGGCGCCAGCGCCGACAAGTCAAACATATCTGCAGCCGAGGCATTGTTGTCCATCGCGGGACGCCGATCCGATCGGGACAGCCATTTCGGCAAACTCGCGCGATTGGCCGCGGAAGCGCGGAGGCTAGTTCGGTCGAGCGCCGAAGCTACAGAGCCGCTTGCAGCGCCGCGCCGTGCATCGGCCGCGGATGGGCATGACAATGATCGCACGTCGTTCTGGAATCGCCGTTTCGCCACCGAGGGCCCTTGGAACTACGCTTCGTCCTATGAGCAGGAAAAATATGAGCGGCAGCTCGAAGTTCTGCCTGCCGGTCCGATCGGACGGGCGCTTGAGCTGGCCTGCGCGGAGGGGCACTTCACGCGCCGGCTGGCGCCGCGAGTGGGCCATTTGACCGCAACCGACATCTCCTCCGTAGCCATCGGGCGAGCGCGCGCGCGATGCAGCGATCAGCCGAATGTTGAGTTCGGCGTACTGGATTTCTGCGCGGACACGCTGCCTGGTGAGATGGACCTGATCGTCTGTTCGGAAGTGCTCTACTATCTGGATGATCTCGCCGAGTTGCGGCGCATCGCCAAAAAAATCGTTGAGGCATTGGCGCCTGGCGGCAGTTTCATCAACGCACACGCATTCGCGTTACGTGACAATGTTGAAAGGACCGGCTTCGACTGGAACACCTTCGGTGCACAAGCGATCTCAGAGACGCTGGCAGGGACCGAAAGCCTCGTCCTCGATCAATCGATCCAGACCGAGCTCTATCGCATAGACCGCTTCCGCCGCCTATCACCGGACGACGTGGCGACGGAACCGATGATTGATCAAATGCCAATTCGCGCGCCCCTCGAAATCGGAGTCGCGCGAAAAATCGTCTGGGGCGGGGCGCGGGCCTTGCGCCGCGACGTTGCGCGTAGCGAGCGGCGCCAGCGTCTCCCTGTCCTCATGTATCACAGCGTCTCCGATGAAGGTCCGGCTGCGCTCGCGCGTTTTCGGCTCACGCCCGCCGCATTCCACAGCCAGATGGCATGGCTGCGCGCCAATGGCTTTCACGCGATCATGTCCGAGCAGCTGGAATGGTTCATCGCCAACCGTCAACCTTTCGCTGGCCGCCCAGTGCTCATCACCTTCGATGACGGCTTCCAGAACTTTGCCGACCATGCCTGGCCGACCTTGCGCGCGAACGATCTGACCGCGGAAGTGTTCCTGGTGACGGACCTGGTGGGTGAAAGTGCACAGTGGGACGCCGACAGCGGTCCGCCGACGCCGCTTATGGACGCCGGGACGGTGCGACGCCTCGCCGCCGAAGGTGCGTTCTTCGGAAGCCATCTGGCGACGCATCGCGCGATCGATGGTCTGTCGAGCTCTGACTTGGCCGCCGAGTTGCTGCGCTCTCGTATGTTCATCGAACGGTGGACCGGTCGGCCAATCACGGCGTTCGCGGCACCTTTTTCTGTCACCGACCGCCGGCTTGGCCGGCTGGCCAAGGAGTGCGGCTATCGGATCGGCTTCGGTGGCAGACACGGGCCGGCGGACCTCGATGGCGATCCCATCGACCTTCCGCGCATCGAGATTCGCGGGGATCGCTCGCTCGATGACTTTGTTGCCAAGGTCGAGGCCGTGCTCGAATGAACGGTGAACTTGTCAGTGTCCCGCCCTTACCTCGTTCGCAAGTCTATTGGGCGACTTGGGACACCGCTGACAGACGCCAGAGGCTCACCGATAGATCGCCGTCGCTTGCGGTTGCGTACCAGAAAATCAACCTGAAGTAAGGCTCAGCTCGCCTTGATCTCTGCCCGGCCGATCTTGCGCCATCGGGCGTTTTCGCGAACCAGCTTCAGGTCGTCGGTCGCCTCGGCCAACGTCCGCAAACGGTATTGCCGGAGCAGGGCCGGGAAGAGCGCCCCTTCCGGCAGGCCGGCAAGCTGCTCGCGGACCGAGATCTTTTCGTCGATGACCCGCATGCCCCAGGCATTTTCCCGAACCTGCAGCTCCGCAGCCAGATCGCGCTCTTCCGGCGCGTTTTCATCCAGCGCAGCCAGCAGGATCGAGTGGAAAAGCGCCACATAACCAATCTGTCTCAGGCCGCCCACGACCCGCACGCGCGGCAATATGGCAAGGACGAGGAACATCAGGAACAAGTTCGGCAGCAGCACGCCGTCCAGCAGCGCCTGCCTGAGATGCGGCCGCTCGAACGGTATGGAAAGACCATGCGGCCGGCCAGGCTCGATCAAGTGCTCGTTCTCGAGAACGAGCTTGCGTACGCGCTCCTCTCGGATGCCCCAGAAATAGTCCGTGGCATTGGGCAGGAACCTGCCAAATGGGCCCGATGCGGCTGCTTGCAAGGCACGTTCGAGACGCTGGCGCCTTGTGGGCTCAAAGAGCAGCCTGGAAACAAGGCTGCCGCCATGTTCTAGATGCCGCGCCAAGGCAGCCGCGGCGAGCCGATCATCGATGAAAACTGGCTGGGCCATGCCGGAACGATCCCAATCGGCGACCAGATCCTCGTTGAGGGCTGTCAGCGCATCGGCGGCGGTTCCAAACACCTTGTCCTGGCTGGCAAGCAGTGTGCCCAGCCAGCGGCTGGCATCCGTTTCGTCGCCCACCGCTTCGAGCGCGCGCTTGTTGAGGGTGACGGGACCGGCCACGCAGGCGCTTTTGCGGCACAGTTTGTGGCGCCCCATGCCAAACAGGTTGACCTTGTCGTCACCGACATCGAGCCATCCCGGCCCCTCCCGGCCAATTGTCTCCATGGTCATCGTCGTTCCCATGAAGCCGAAGAAGGCCGACAGCCCGTTTTCGACCGCGCCGAGCCAGGCAAGCAGGAGGGCATCGAAGGTGATCCGATCCATCAGAAGCAGGCAGTGCAGGCCGGACTGAATAACCGGTCTGCACTCGAACTCGTCGAGGACCTTGCCGATCTGTTCAGGCTGCATGATCACACCAAGGCGCTGATGCAGGACTTCGCGCAGGATCGAGCGGGCAGCGATCGCCGGGCCCGATGCAGGCCTTGCCACCGGCCGCCACAGATGGCGGGCGTAATCGGAAACCGGTGCATTCCAGTTCTGCTCGATGTCGCGCACGACTTCCGGGCAGAGCAGCGACAGCACTGCCAGAATTTCCCCCGGAGGCGCAGGGGATGGGTCAAAGTCGGCGGTCATTGGTCCCGTCTAGCCGCTTGCCGTGCAAACGCCAAGGGAGACCAGACTTGCTGGATGCGACCGGCCCAGACTGTCAACTCTGATCAAAATGGTGGGAGCGAAATTGACCGTATCCAACGGAGTTCTCCATGAGCAATTGCCTTGTTCGCCGACTCGGCACGAATTATTAGACTGGCTAAACAGGCCAAACAGCGGATCTCAGAACCGCAGCCGGGCCATGCTCAGGAGGTCATGGTACTGGCCGTCGGTAAAACCGGCCTTTTCATGCCGGCCTTCGATCTTGAAGCCGTGCCTTGTGTAGAGACGGATGGCCGGTTCGTTGTCGGCATAGACGGTCAATTCGACCCGCTTCAGGGCGCGCCAGTTATCGGCCACGTCAAGCAGCGCGCCAAGTATGGCAGAGCCGATACCCTTGCCGACAAAGGCATCGTCAAGGCCGATATTGATCTCGCCGATATGCGAACGGCGCGGCGAACCCTGCACGACCAGGCTGCCATGGCCGACGACCTTGCCGTCCAACTCGGCTACGATCCAGGTGGTTTCCTGGCCGGACTTGGCGATGCGCCGCTCCACCTGCTCCACCATCTCGAAGGGCATTCTGAGCGTGCCCCAGCGGAAGCCCGGCATGTTGAAGATAGCGCAAAGCGCCTCGGCATCGCTTAGCCGGACGGACCGGAGCTTCGGTTGGATTTTCTCGGAGGATGGCGAGGTCGTTCTGGTCATGGCTTTCCCGGCGAAGGCAATCGGCCGGCACGATGTACCGGACGTCACCTGAAAATCCAGCCGTCTCTGCAACCTATGATGCCGATTGCGAGCTCAAATACCGAGAGGCGGCGTAGAGTTTGAAGACGCCGCTGATGCCGATCCAGCCGAAAAGGGCGAGCCAGCACAACGTCCTGGTCGCTGTCCAGTCGATCCGGTGCACCGCAGCGTCGGTGATAATGAGGCCAAGGATGGCAAGCAGGCCAACCAGAAACTGCGCCAAGCCGAGCACCAGCAGTTCCTCGCGCGGCGCGCTTCTCCAGACGAGATATATACCGCCCGCACCGGCGAGGAAGATGGCGCTGTAGACCTGAGCGTGGAAGGCATCGATCGGCCATGGCCAGATGCTGCCGAATGTCAGCGGAAACAGCAACAGGCCGACGCCATAGAGCCCAAGGATCACCGATTCCACCGGCATGTAGCCGCGCCATACGGGGTTTAAGGTCACGCCTTTTGCAGAAGGACGGGCCCTGGCCCGCCACAGGAACAGCCCGGATACCGCGACCGAAGCGAGATAGACCAAAAACCAGAGCCAGGGCGCTTTGCGCTCGAAGTTGAAATAGCCGAGATTGATGAACGAAGCCACCGACACGATGGCGGTGAAGATGAAGGCCATGACCAGCACGAGCCGGCCGGGTGACCAGCGATTCCAGACCAGCAGCGCCGCCATCACGACCATTTCGGCGGTGTAGAAGCCGCCGAGGAAGCGGGCATTGAACGGCGTGACGGCCCAAGGCCAGCGCGGCTTGACCAGTACAGGCGCGAAAAACAGGCCGGCGCCGACGATCAGGACGATGATGACCACCACAGAAAAAAGGCGCAGGGCCGCAGGAAATGGCGGGTTGTTGGATGTCGGCATGGGAGAAAGCCCCAAGGATGAATGCCCAATGAACCATCATAGTGCCGCTTGCGGCCGGTGAAAATCCGCCGAATGGAAATTGAACTGTCACCAGGCCTATCTATTCGAATGGTCGTACGTTGCGTTTCGAAGTAAGATGCAGCACTGGGACCAAAGACGCCTCCGGGGGCGCATTTTCCGGAGTCTGCACGATGAACGAAGCTCAGGATCTGTTCTCGCTTCTGCGGCAATCGACCGATGTCGATCCGCAGGCAATCGACGCGATCAAGCGAACCATCGCGGAGGGCAAGGACCGCGAACTTTGCCGCATCAATGCGCCAGCCTTCGCCAGCAAGCATGGCCTCGATGAGGAACGCGCCATAAGCGCCTTTCTCCATGCGGCACGAGTGGGCATCTTCGACATTTCCTGGAATGTTCTATGCCCCGGCTGTGGCGGCGTGCTCGACACCAACGCCACGCTGAAAACCCTGCAGAAGGACGAATACACCTGCGCGCTGTGCTCCGAGGGCTATTCGCCGACCCTCGACGAGATGGTCGAGGTGACATTCACCGTCAGTCCCCGCGTGCGCAGGATTGCCGCCCACAATCCACACGAACTGCCGTTGATAGAATATTTCCGCCAGATCTACTGGGCGTCCGGCGTCGATCTGCCGGAAGGGGATTTCGCGAGAAAGATAGAAGGGTTCTCGCTGGCGGATATCGAGCTTGCCCCCGGTGAAAAGGCGGTTCTGCCCATACAGCTTCCGTCTGAATTCGTCATCGTCTTCGAGCCGGTCACCCATTCAGCGCAGTTCATCGACGGGAAGGGCGAACCAACAAAAGAGCGCCGAAGCCTCTCATTGGTCTTCGATCGCGACCATGTCCAGAACCAGACGCTGGAGATGCAACCCGGCCCGTTGCGCATTTCGCTGGAGAACAGGACCGACACCCGCGTGCTGCCGACGGTCTTCATCGCTGGCCAGGAATTGCATGATCTCCTGGGTAAACGCCGGCCCTTCCTGACCGCCAAGCGCCTGCTCACCAACCAGACGTTCCGCGATCTCTATCGCACGGATACGCTCGACATCGACCAGCGCCTGAAAATCACCAGCCTGACGTTCCTGTTCACCGACCTGCGCGGATCGACCGAGCTTTACGAGCGGGTGGGCGATCTTTCAGCCTTCGATCTCGTGCGCGTGCATTTCCAGGTTCTGCACGAGATCGTCGCGGCGGAGGCAGGCGCGGTGGTGAAGACGATCGGTGATGCGGTGATGGCGACCTTCGCGACGCCTGATCGTGCGATTGCTGCCGCCCTCAGAATGCGCGAAGCCATGCGTGAACTCAACGACAAGAGTGGTCGCGAGGATCTGCTGCTCAAGATCGGAGTCCATGCCGGCCCCTGCATCGCCGTGTCTATGAACGAGCGACAGGACTATTTCGGCCAGACGGTCAACATTGCTTCGCGGGTCCAGAACCTGGCAAACGCACAGGCGATATTCGCCACTCGTGCGGTGGTCGACGACAATCTCACAGCCGATCTGCTGCACAGGAACGCGCTGACGCCCGTGCCCCACGAGGTCTCGCTGCGCGGCATTGAGCGGGAGATAGCCGTCTATACAATCCCGTGAAGACTTGGGCCCCTGAAGGCTTGGCCCCTGAAGATTCGGTCCCTGAAGATTTCGCCCCTGAAGACTTTGGGTCGTCTCGCCCCTCAGACGCGCCTGCAGACGAAATAACGATTGGCGGGCACCGAAGGCGGCGGCGGGAGGCGTTGCAACAGCGGGTGATCGAGCGGCGTGCCGCTGACCGCGATGCCACCGACGCGAAGCAGGCGCGCAGTCAGATCGGGAAGCCAGGTAGAGGTCACTGCATCGCGATCTTCATAGCCGGTGCCGATGTCGGCATGAACAAGAGCCGCGTCGATGCCAATGAACCGGCTCGCCGTCTCGCGTATTTCGCCGAGCACGAGGTTTTCAGCTTCGGGAATTGAGCTGGCATGTGCGACAAGTGTGCGGTCGAACGCCACGATCCGGCGTCCGGGCAGGCGCTCGCGCAGATGGTGGAACGTCCGGCCATTGCCGAGGCCGAGTTCGACCACGGGCCCCTCCATCTTTGCCACCTCGGCGCAGACATGATCGAGAATGTCGCGCTGTGCGGTCATCCTGCGGATGAAACTTTCGAGGCGACTCATATGGGATTTCTATCTCACTTGTAGGGGTCTGCGGCGTCCCGAAGGCCGTCGCCGAGGAAGTTGAACGCCAGGATGACGAGAATGACGGGGAGCATCGGCAAAAGCAGCCATGGATAGAACGCGATGACGCTGACGCTGCGCGCCTCGGTGAGCAGGATGCCCCAGCTGGTTATCGGCGCCCTCAGGCCGAGCCCGAGGAAGCTCAGCGCCGTCTCGCCCAGGATCATGCCGGGTATGGAGATCGTCGCCGTCGCGATCAGATGCGACATGAAGCCGGGAATGAGATGCCGCCCGATGATGCGGCTGCTTCTGGCGCCCATCAATTGCGCGGCCAGAACGTAATCCTCCTCGCGCAAGGCTAGAAGCTTGGAACGCACGGCCCGCGCCAGTCCGGTCCAGTCGAGCAGCCCGAGGATGACGGTGATGCCGAAATAGATCAGGATCGGACTCCAGGTTATCGGCATGATCGCCGCCAGAGCCAGCCATAGTGGAATACTGGGGATCGATTGCAGAACTTCGATAATTCGTTGAACGATCAGGTCGAAGATACCGCCGTGATAGCCGGCCAGTCCGCCGATGACAATGCCGAGCAGGAAGCTGAAACTGATGCCGACGAGGCCGATCGTCAGTGAAATGCGTGCGCCATAGATGATGCGCGAGAGCACATCGCGCCCCAGCCTGTCGGTGCCGGCCAGAAAGAGCTGGCCGTTTTCGGCAGGGCAGACAAAATGCCTGTCACCTTCGATCAGGCCCCAGAACCGATAACTGTCACCCTTGCAGAAGAAACGAATCCGCTGAACATCATCCTGATTCTCGATGTAGTTCCGTTTGAGCGTGTCCATGTCCAGCGTCATCTGGCGGCCATAGACGAACGGCCCGACGAACTGGCCGTTGTGGAACAGGTGCACCCGCTGCGGCGGCGAATAGATGTAGTCCATGTTGCGCGTGTGCAGATTGTAGGGCGCCAGGAACTCGCAGATCAGTATCCCGAAATAAAGCGCTGCCAGGAATATGCCGGATAGAACGGCGAGCCGGTGCTCCCGGAATTTCCACCACATCAGCCGCAACTGCGACGCCTGAAAGACCTTCGACTGCTCCGGCGTCATTGCCTCGACCGACTGCAGGTCAAAGGGCGCGGTGGAAACGTAGTGTTGCAGCGGAGCACCCGGAGCGGGCAGCGGCGAATGCGTGCTCATTTGGTGCTGCCGCCCTGCAAACGAATTCTTGGATCAAGCAGCGCCAGCGCCAGGTCGGAAATCAGGACACCGATGACCGTCAGGAAGGCGAGGAACATGAGGAACGACCCTGCCAGATACATGTCCTGGCTTTGCAGCGCCTTGATCAGCATCGGCCCGGTCGTTTCCAAAGACAGCACGATCGCCGTGATTTCGGCGCCGGAGATGATGGCCGGCAGGATGGAGCCGATGTCGGAAATGAAGAAATTGAGCGCCATGCGCAGCGGATATTTGACCAGCGCCTTGAACGGATGAAGTCCTTTGGCGCGCGCGGTCACGACATATTGCTTGTGTAGCTCGTCGAGAAGATTGGCGCGCAGCCGCCGGATCATGCTTGCCGTGCCCCCGGTGCCGATGATCAAGACCGGAATCCAGAGATGGGCGAGGATCGACTTCACCTTGGCCCAGCTCATCGGCTGGCCGAGATATTGCTGGTCCATGAGATGGCCAATGGATGTGCCGAACCAGATGTTGGCGAAATACATCAGAATCAGCGCCAGCATGAAGTTCGGAATTGCAAGGCCGAGAAGGCCGAAGAAAGTCAGGCCGTAGTCGCCCCAGCTGTATTGATGCGTGGCGGAGTACATGCCGATCGGAAAGGCGATGAGCCAGGTGAAGATGATCGTGACAAAGGAAACCAGCACCGTCAGCCACATCCGGTCCCCGACGACGTCGCGAACCGGCAGCTCGTATTCGAAGGAATAGCCGAAATCGCCGTGCAGCATCCCGCCGACCCAGTAGAAGTAGCGAATGACCGGTGGCTGGTCGAAACCATAGTCCTTGCGCATCATCTCGATGCGATCGGAATCCACCGCTTCGCCCTGAGCCCGAAGTTCGGCAACATAGCTGTCGAAATAGTCGCCTGGGGGAAGTTCGATGATCGTGAACACCAGTGCCGATATGACCAGCAGCGTTGGAACCATCACGGCGATGCGCCAGACAAAATATCGAAGCACGCTCAGGACTCTCCAAGCCAGAATGTATCCGGCATGTAGACCCCGAAATAGGCGGTCGGGTCGTAGCCGTAGAGCGCCTTGTCAGGCAGATTGCGCAGCCGCGAGGACACCAGAACCGGCTGATGCGTTCCGTTCACGGTGCCGATCGAAAACACCTGGTCGGTGTAGATCGACAGCATTGAATGCCAGATTTCGACGCGCTCCGTGGTTTCGGTCGATGCCTTCCAGCGCTTGAGCAAAGCCATCAACTCGACCACAGGCGGAAGATCAGGCGCCTCACCGACCTTGCCATGAGACAAGTGGTGAGCACCCCAGAGCGGCCATTGCAGCTGGTCGTCGATGGTGGGGGCCAGCTGGTACGGGTTCATGTCGGCGGTCGGCACGCCATTGTCGATGCCAGACCACATCGACATCATGATCTGGCCGCCAAGCGCGCGGCTGCGGAAGATATCGCGCTGCGAAGTCCGGATGAACAGGGCGATCCCGATCTTGCGCCAGTGATCGGTGATGAGTTCGAGCGCGTCGGTTTCCAGCGTGCTTTCGCCGGCCGTTTCCACGATGATCTGTGCAGGGCGTCCATCGGGAAGTATTCGCAGGCCGTCATCGTCACGCGTCTGAAGCCCGGCCTCGTCGAGCAGCGCATTGGCCTGGTCGGGATCATGGGCGACCCAGGCTTTGGCGAATTCCGGCCGGTAGAGCGGGCTCTCCGGCAGGATCGTATCGGCACTTTCCTGCGCCAGTCCGTAGAACACGGCCAAATTGATCTCGCGCCTATCCACAGCGAGCGAAAGGGCGCGGCGCACGCGCACGTCACGCAGAAGGCCACGCCACACCTGGTCGGCACAATTCAGGTTGGGCAGCAGCGCCAGCCGCGAACCCTGTGTGCGTTTCCAGAGATGCATCTTCACCGGGTAGCGCTTCTCTGCGTCCTTCAGGAAAGAGTAATCGCTGAAGTCAATACCCATGGATTGCAGGTCGCTCTCTCCCGCACCGGTCTTGGCGGAGATGATCGCCGGCGAGCTGACATTCATGACGATCCGGTCAACATAGGGCAGCTGCCGGCCATTCTCGTCTGTTCGATGAAAGAACGGGTTGCGCTCGAAGACGAATTGCTCGGCCGGCGGCTTGGTCCGGTTCTGCCAGGGATCGAGCGTCGGCAGTTCCGGGTTCTCCGGGCGATACTGCCGCGACATGCGGATATGCAGCAGCGTCCATTTCTGGGCCCGGTTCTCCTTCATCAGGCCGGCGAGCCGGAATGGATCCTGGTATTTCTTGTGGAACTGCTTGAGATAGGCGGCCGGCAGAACAAGCGGTATCGGCGAAGCAGCAGCGAGCTTGGGCAGGAAGTCGGGATTGGGCGCATCCCAACTATAGCGGACCGTCGACGGATCGACGATCTCGAAGCGTGGCGGTTTGCCGTCTGCCAGCAGGGCAGGGGCAAGCCCGCCTTGCGAAAGCTCATCGTTCAGCCAGACATCTTCCCAGCAATAACGAAAATCCTCCGGCGTCAGCAGGCTACCGTCAGACCATTTATGCCCTTCCCGAATCTTGAAAGTGAAGACGCGATCATCCGCTACGTCGAAACTTTCGAGAATGTCGGGTTGCAAGTTGAGCTTTTCGTCATAGCCGACCAGGCGAGCATACCCGTAGATCGTCATCATCCGGATATCTTTCTGGCTGCCGATGATCGTGCGCAGCGTGCCGCCATACTGGCCGGGCTGCCGGCCCATCGCGGCGAGGTTTAACGCGCGCGGGCTCTTGGGCAAGCGTTCGGCGAGTGCTGGCAGCGTCTTGGCTTTCAGCTGCTGCTGAAGAAATTCCGGCTCCAGATCGCCGGCGCGCAACGTGCCCGGAAAAAATGCCGAAGCCATGAGTCCAAGGACGGTGCGCCGGCTGATCAATGGCGTAACTCGCCAACATCGGCCGTACGCCGGGCCAGCACGAGGTGGCCGCCGCCAAGGTCGAGCGACGACAGCATATCCTTGTCGCTCTCGTCGCGGAATTGCGGTCCCCATGCGCTGGTGTCGGAAGCGCCGCCGAGCTTCAGCGTCTCGAAGTCCATCGGCCTGTCGAGATCGGGGAAAGGTACTGCGGCGACCAGTGAGCGCGTGTAGGGGTGGACCGGTTTCCTAAGCAGAATTTCGCGCGGCGCGAGCTCGACGATACGGCCGCCGCACATCACCGCGATGCGGTCTGCCATGTAGTCCACCACCGCCAGGTTGTGGGATATGAACAGGTAGGTCAGGCCCAGTTCCTTCTGCAGGTCCTTCAGAAGGTTCAGGATCTGCGCCTGGACAGAGACATCGAGTGCCGAAACCGGCTCGTCGCAGATGAGGAGTTCAGGCCCCAGCGCCAACGCGCGCGCGATGCCGATACGCTGACGCTGCCCGCCGGAGAAACTGTGCGGATAACGCTTTATGAAGCGCGGATCGAGCCCGATTGCCTGCATCAGGCTCTTGACCGTGGCGAGTCGGGACGCGGCATTGCCACGTTGATGGATTTCCAGCGGCTCGCTCAAGATGTTTTCCACTGTCATGCGAGGTGAAAGTGACGAAACCGGATCCTGGAAGACCATCTGGATTTTCGCGCGCAGCATGCGCAGGGCGTCTCCCTCGGCTTCCAGGACGTCGATCGGACCATCGCGGCCGTTGAAGATTAGAGAGCCGCCGCTAGGGGTGACAGCCCGCATGAGGATCTTGCTGACGGTGGTTTTGCCGGAGCCGCTTTCGCCGACAAGACCCAGGCACTCACCCCGCCTGATATCGAAGCTCACGCCGTCCACGGCGCGAACAGAGGTTTGATGATCTCCGCCGAACCATCCCGACTTGCGGATGGTGAAGGTCTTTGTCAGATCCCTGACCGACAGCAGGACGTCGTCCGGCCCCTTCGATGCCGGCGCCGTCTGCTTGCCGAGCAGGTTCTCGACATTCACCGGCACCTCGCGGAGCGCCTTTAACCTTTCGCCAGGCTTCAGGTCGAAATGCGGAACGGCTGCCATCAGGCCCTTCAGGTAAGGGTGGCCCGGCCGGCGGAATATCGCCTCGACAGGTCCCGCTTCCATGATCTCGCCATGGTACATGACCACCACCTCGTCGGCGACATTGGCGACCACGCCAAGGTCGTGCGTGATCAGCAGCATCGCCATGTTCAGCTTGGCTTGAAGCCCGCGCAGCAATTGCAGGATTTGCGCCTGGATGGTGACGTCCAACGCCGTCGTCGGCTCGTCGGCGATCAACAGGGCGGGCCGGCAGATAAGCGCCATGGCGATCATCGCGCGTTGCCGCAATCCTCCCGAAAGTTCAAATGGATACATGTCATAGGCGCGCTTGGGGTTGGGAAAGCCGACAAGGTCGAGCATATCCACGGCCCGCGCCTTGCGCTCCACCCGAGCCATGGGTGTATGAATCTGCAGGGATTCGCTGACCTGATTGCCGACCGTGTGAAGCGGCGACAGTGATGTCATCGGCTCTTGAAAGATCTTGCCGATGCGGCTGCCTCTCAACGCCCGGATTTCGGGTCCGTCACGCGGCATCTGCAGGATATCCTGCGTCGTGCCGGGCTTTTCAGGATCGGAAAACAGGATACGGCCGTGAACGTGGGCTGTGTTCGGCAAAATGCCCATCACTGCCTGGCTGAGAACCGATTTTCCGGAACCGGACTCGCCGACAAGCGCAGTAACCTTGCCGGGCAGGACGCGAAGATTTGCACGCCTGACGGCATGCAACGGTCCCCCGATAATGGCAAAAGAGATGCCAACATCCTCGATCCGCAGCAGATCAACACCCGAATTCATTCTCACACCAGCCCCACTCTGGCAGCCTGCCGGGCGGCAGGCCCTGAAAGCGAGACTAACGCATTGGCAGCCCAGAGCAACTTGGATTCGAATCGGTCGCCGGTTCCCTGGCGGAACGTCGACCGGACTGCACACCAAAGGCGTTCGGATCAGATCGTGACGGCTACTGGAGCTTCCTCGGGTCGCCCGCCGACAGCCGCGCGGCGTCGCGATGAAGCAGCATGACCTGCTCGGCGTCGGATATTCGGTCGTAAATCGGCTCCAGCGCACCGTCCTCATCGAGTGCGAGAGCACCCGACAGATCGGGTGAAAGCACCGTCAGCTTCTGCTTGATGCCCGCCAGTTCCTCGTTGCCGAGTGTCAGCCAGCTGTTGGCGCCGCAATAGCTGGCGAAGTCCTTGCTGGCGAGAACGCTGTGCGGAAATTTCTTGGTCAGGGTCTGGAGGCGCTGGACCTCGTTTACAGCCGAGCCGAAGACAGAGAATGTGAGCCGGTCGGTAAGCCCGACATTGCCGAACATCACATTGCCGACATGTAGGCCGATGCCAAAATTTATGTCGGCCAACCCCTGCTGCTTTCTGCGCAGATTGAGATCCATCATGCGCGCGGTGGCCTTGTGCGCTGCCGCAAGAGCAGCCTGGCAGGCGGTCTCGGACTGCGAGCGGTGCCTTTCGCATGGATAAACGGCAATGAAGCCATCCCCTATGAAACTCATTATCTGCCCGCCACTGCGATTGAAAGGTGCGGCAATGGCATCGAAAAACTGGTTCAGCGTATCGATGTAGATTTCGCGACCGGAAGTTTCGGCAAGCCTTGTCGACCCGCGCATATCGGCCATGACCAGTGCGGCCCGGATTGTGTCGCCCTCGCCGCGCTTGATCTGGCCGTCCAGCACGCGCCTGCCGGCGTCGCCGCCGAGATATGTGGTCATCATGTTGTCGGCCAGCTTGGTGAGCACCGCCATCTTGGTTGCGATAGCGAGATGGTTCTGGATGCGCAGCAGCGCTGAAATCATGCTGTCGCTGAAGCCTGAAGCACTGTCGGTGGACCAGGACCCAATCATGCCCTGACTGGTATTGCCGTTGAAGGGATGGACGAAAGCCATGTAATCGGTCACGCCCATAAGCCTGAGGTCATCGAAAACAGGAAATTCCGACGCCACCGACGGATCGAGCCGGCGCCGCAGATGGTCGAGCTTGTTGCTGAGCAGATGGTAGTATGGGCTGGTCAGGAATCTGTCAGAATGAACGCCGTCCTGTTTGCGGAAGCCTTCTACTTCCATGCCCTGGCCGCGAACCCAGGTGAAGCCAAGCGCGTCATAAAGCGGATGTAGCATCGAAAAGCTCAGATGCACCCGCTTCAGCGGCAGGCCGGCAGCAGCCAGCCGTTCACAAAAGCCCTTTACCAATGTTTCCAGGGCGTCGCCCGCCAGCGCCGATTGGGTCAGCCAATCGGCAACCTTATCCATGAGAATGGTGGAAATTTCTGCTTGCGCTGTGCTCATGCCATCTCGAGACCCGTCGAAGACGAGCCATTCTCCTTTGATCCGCCAATACGATCCGCTAACGACCCAGAGATAAGACCCTCGAAGTCAATGAAGCCGGCTTCGGCGGCAAAAGCCGGCGAAGGGTCATTATGTGGCGAGGCTGCCGGCGGAGTGCAATCACGATCCTGACATCAGGCAGAAAATTCCCCGGGTCAGACGCGGTCAGGCCTTCACCACCGTCTCTCGGGCTAGCCCGAGGCGGCCAAACACATTGCGTGTGTCGACGATCAGAAGAGCGTGATCAGCGATCGCCTGATAGTCGATCGCGTCGTGATCGGTTGCAACGACGACAGCATCGAAATCCTTCAATGCCGCCTCGGTCAGTTCGACCGAGCGCCGTCCCTTGATCGCCATATGCTCCCGTGTGGTCGGGATCTCGGTAACATGGGGATCGTGGAATTCCGCCTTGCCGCCCCATTCCTCGATGAGTTCAATGAGCCGCAATGAGGGGCTTTCGCGGATGTCGGGCACATTTTTCTTGTAGGCGAGCCCGATGATGAGTATGCGCGAGCGGCTGAGCGCCTTGCCGCAGCGCCGGTCCAGCGCCTTCGCCAGTTCATCGACCACATGACGCGGCATGGCCGTGTTGATCTCTGCCGCCAGCTCGATGAAGCGGGTCGGCATTTCGTATTCGCGCGCCTTCCACGTCAGGTAGAAGGGATCGATCGGAACGCAGTGCCCGCCAAGTCCGGGGCCAGGATAGAAAGCCATGTAGCCGAAGGGCTTGCTCTTTGCCGCCTCGATCACCTCCCAGATGTCGATGCCCATCGCACCGAGCACGACCTTCAACTCGTTGACCAGGGCTATGTTGACCGAGCGGAAGATGTTTTCCGTCAGCTTGACCGCCTCGGCGGTCGCCGTGGTGGAAACCGGAACGACGGTCTTGACCACGCCCTGGTAGAAAGCCTGCACGAGTATCGCCGCTTCAATGCCGTCGCCTGCCACGATTTTGGGGATCGTCGCGACTTCAAAGCTGCGGTTGCCGGGATCTTCGCGTTCGGGCGAGAAGCCGAGGAAGAAGTCTATCTTCGACCGCAAGCCGGTTTCTTCCAGGATGGGCTTGATCACGTCGTCGGTGGTGCCGGGATAGGTGGTCGATTCCAGCACGATCAATTGGCCGAGACGCAGATGCTTCGCGACGGTGGCTGCCGTGTTCCTGACAAAGGAGAGGTCCGGCTCACGGTTTTTCGTCAGCGGTGTCGGAACGCAGATGATGATGACATCGCAGACGGCCAGTTCGGCAAAATCTGCAGTGCCGCGGAACCGTCCGCTCGCCACCTGGCCGGCAAGGGCTATCGACGTCACCGCCTCAATATAGGATTGGCCGTTGTTCAGGCTCTCGACCTTCTGGGCTTCGATGTCGAAGCCGGAAACCGGGAAGCCGGCGCGTGCGATCGCAACCGCCAGCGGCAACCCGACATAGCCCAGCCCGATCACGCCGACTTGCGCGGTGCGCGTCGAAATCCGGTTCAGAAGACGTTCATATGTCGATCGTGAGGCGTCCAAAAATCTGCTTTCCGTCAATTCGGACAGGCTGTCCGCGCCCATGGCGAGGCTCACCTGGTTCCCCAAGAACCCCGAGGCATATTGCGGAAAATCGATTTCCGCAAGCTGTCGTCAGACCGGCACCTTCGCCTTCAGGCTTGCGGCGGCCATCGCATAGCCGCCGGCGGCGCCATCGATGAAATGAACGTGATCGCGCTGCAGCGGCGAGGCGACGAGGCATGTCATCAAGGCCGATTTCTGGCGGTGCAGGCCATAGTTGCAGATGCCCGCCTCTTCCGCCTGTTTCAGCCGGTTCTCGATCCGTTGCAACACATCCGCGTCAACGTCGATAGTCATCTTCAAGCCGTCGTCGAACTTTCGGAAATCCGAATTGCTGGCCACGTCGCGTTTGTAGATCTTCGGATCGAAGCGGCCGATCGTCCAGCCATATCTATCTGACACAGCCGTAAGCGTCAGCTGGATCAATATCCACAGCTTCGACAGCCACCGCCATCCTGCCGGCGCCATGGCCCGCGCCTCGATATCGAGGCCGGCGGGCGAAAAACTGTAGGCCGGACCGTTCACCGGCAACGGGTGGCCATCGCGTTCCTGCCTGCCGGCAAGGGCGATGATGTCGGAAGCCAGAAACTGAAAACCGCGCAAGTCGCGCGACGCCCCTGGGATGGCTATGATCGAGACGATTTCGCCATGCCGGGCGTCGATCGGGTTCCAGCGGCAGGAGAGGCCGGTCAGATCCGGCCGTGTGCCGGCCGGCGCAGGATCGATGCGGTAGCGCCCGGCTTTCATCTCGGCTTCCGCCCAGCTGCCGCCACCGCCGGCGAACATCGCATAGAAGACCGCTTCGGAGGCCCGGAACCTCGCCACGCGAACGTCGAGGCCTTGCGCTCTTATATCCTTTATCGGCACGATTGCGGCACGCAAGGTCAGGTCCAGTTCGTCCGCCACCCATCTCTGGACAGCCGCCAGCGCGTTGCGGGTGATCTCCAGCGCCGAGCCGGGAAACGCCACAAGCGCGCCATCGCCGCCGAAGACAAAGGGAAGATCTTGCCGACCCAGCGCATTGAGCAGCGCCGAGATGACGCTGGCGCCGGCCATATTGACGGTTTTATAGCGCCCCGCCTCGATCGCCTTGGTCGAGCCGACTATGTCGGCGGTGGCCAGCGCCCAGCCATCCGGGAGAGGCCGATAGTTATCGATATCGGCAACGCTTTCGAACTTTGCGAAGACCGGCAAAGAAGCGACAAACGGATCGGACGCGGCAGCTGTTTCCATGAGCATCAGATAGCACATTCCATTGCTTGAAGGTGAAGTCGATCATGCTTCGAAATTGACTTGCGCAGGCTTTCCGATGATAGGGTCCGGCGATGCGAATTGCCTTCTACGCGCCGCTGAAGTCGCCCAATCATCCTGTTGCCTCCGGCGACCGCCAGATGGCACGGACGCTGGTCAAGGCGCTGGAGCATGGAGGGCATAGCGTCGAACTCGCATCCGAATTGCGCTTCTATCTACGCGAACCGGAGTCGAAAAGTTTCGATGCGCTCAAGCTCGAGGCCCGAGAGGAAGCGGCGCGGCTGACAAAGCTCTGGGATCGGGACGGCAAGCCTGATCTCTGGTTCTCCTATCATCCCTATTACAAGGCACCCGACCTGATCGGACCCGAGCTGGCGTCGGCCTTTGCCATCCCCTATGTGACAGCGGAAGCCTCCTATTCGAGACGGCGCAACGCTGGGTTGTGGGCAGATGCGCAAGCGTTGGTGGCGCGAGCCGTCGAACAGGCAGCGCTGAACATCTGCTTCACGCAAAGGGATCGTCAGGGACTGACAGATGCGATTCCCGACGCCGCTCTCGGTATGCTTTCGCCCTTCATCGACACATCGGTATTCCGGGAAATGCCGGCACGGGGTTGTCCGACGCGCCTCGTTACCGTCGCCATGATGCGCCCGGGCGACAAAGTCGAAAGCTATCGCATGCTGGCGCAGGCGCTCGGTCCGATCGGCCACCTGTCTTGGACTATGTCGATCGTCGGGGATGGGCCTGCCCGTGACGAGGTCAAAGCGCAATTCGCCGGCTTGCCCGCCGACCGTATCGAATGGCTTGGCGCGATTGAACCAGCCGCCGTGCCGGATGTCCTCTACAGTGCGGGAATTTACGTCTGGCCGGGTTACGGCGAGGCCTATGGCCTTGCCTATCTTGAAGCACAGGCCGCCGGCCTTCCGGTGGTGGCACAGGACATCGCCGGCGTGCCGGAGGTCGTGCGGGATGGCCAGACCGGGTTTCTCACCCCGCCGGGCGATGTGGCGGCGTTCGCTTCTGCCATTGCAAGGCTTCTCGCCCGTAACGACGAAAGAACCATCATGGCCGCGGAAGCCAGACGTTTCATCCTCGAAGAACGTTCCCTCGGTACTGCAGTGGCGCGTCTGGCAGAACTTCTTGCAAAGGTCACGGTTTCATGACATCCGACCCGATCTGGCAGCCCTTGGTGGAAGAACTGGCGTGCCGGCAACGGGCGGACCGCAAGGCAGAGTTCTGGCTGCGTGACGATGACGCCGTGGATCCGACGCCTGCGCTTGATCGGCTGCTCGACCTCACCGGTGAATTCGCGGTTCCGGTTACTCTGGCTGTCATTCCGGCCCCGACTGATGAGAAGCTTGTCGCCCGGCTTGACGAGGCGCCGCACGCCACGGTCGCCATCCATGGCTGGGCGCACCGAAACCATGCGCCCGAGGACCAGAAAAAGCAGGAGCTCGGCGCGCATCGGCCACGCGAGGTGGTGCTCGATGATCTGGCTCGCGGGCTGTCGCACGTAACCGGCCTGCACGGCGCACGTGCCGTTCCGATGCTGGTGCCACCCTGGAACAGGATCGACGCCGGCTTGGTATCCGACCTTGGATCAATAGGATTTGCGGCATTGTCGGTCTATGGGCCGCCGAAGCCGGCTCCACTGGCGGTCATCAACAGCAATGTCGACATCATGGATTGGCACGGCACGCACGGCTGCCGCGATCACGGCCTATTGGTTCAGGCTATCGTCTCGCAATTGCAGCATGCATTCGACGGCGGCGAACCGGTCGGCCTGCTCACCCATCATCTCGTACATGATGAATCGGCCTGGCTGTTCCTCGAACGGCTGTTCACAATCACCGCACAGACTGAAGCCTGCGCATGGCTTCCGATCAGGACATTGATCGGGCGCAGCGCCGGTAGAGGAAAATAGCTCAGCGCTTTTTGTGCAATGAGCCCGGAAATTCGAGCGTCTGGCCATCGCGCGCGGCAAAAGCGCCGGCAAACCTGTCTTTGGCCAGTTGCTCGATCTCGTCCAGTTCCGCGTCGGTGCGTGTCGGATCGTGGTGAAACAGCGCAAGCCCCCGCGCACCGGCCGCCTCACAGAGCTTGACGCCCTGTTGCCACGTCGAGTGCCCGTTACCGCGGCGGCGTTCCATTTCCTGCTCGGTGTAGGTGCAATCGTAAATGACGAGGTCGGCATCTTCGATCAGGCCGAGCACCGCCTGATCGAGTTGGTCCGGCTCGTGCTCAGTGTCTGTGATCATCGCCACGACCCGGCCGCCCCATTCGACCCGGTAGCCTATGCAGCCGCCCGGATGGATAAGACTGCCGGTTCGGACCACCACCCCTTCGCGCGGGCGAAGCACGTCTCCGGATACGAAATCGCGGCAGTCGAGGCTTGCCTTGCAGATATCCAGTTTCACCGGAAACCACGGCGGCCGCATGAACTCATCGACCATCTGCCGGGTCGTCATGCGTCCTGCAAGATGCCCGGACCAAAGTGTAAGCTTGACACTCCGGTCATAGATCGGCGCAAAAAACGGCAGCCCGATGATGTGATCGTAATGGCAATGGGTGAAAAGCAGGTCGAAATCGGTCACGCCCGACGCCCGAAGCGCCGCGCCGGCAGGCCGCAGGCCAGAGCCGGCGTCGAATAGAAGCGTATGCTTACCGCATCGCATCTCAATACAGCTCGTGTTGCCGCCGTAGCGAGAGAATTCTAGCCCCGATACCGGAATGCTGCCGCGCACGCCCCAAAACCTGACCAGGAAAACGTCGTCCATGCTACCCCTTCCCAGTCCCCGTCGCCCATCGTAGCCAAACAACTGCTGCTAGGCGAGACAGGTTTTCTCCGGGTGACCTTCTCAGCAAGAGGCCAGTGCCATCGCGACGGCGAGGATCGAGCGCGTCATCCGTTATTTGGCGCTTCGCGCGTCGATCAGATCCGCGGTCGTATGGCTTAGGCGATCGGCAAGAACCCGCAATATCTCGATGGTCATTTCCGGGAACTCCTTCATAAGCCTCAGGAAATGATCCTTGCGGATCCTCAAGGCTTCCAGCGGACTTGCCGCTCTGACGGTGGCGGTGCGAGAGCTGTTGCACAGTATGGCGATCTCGCCAACGATCGAATTTGGCTCCAGTTCGGCAATTTTTATCGGTCCGCTGGCGGAATCGACCAGAATATCCGCCGTGCCTGAAAGGATGACATAGGCGGCGTCTCCCTCGTCGCCCTGCCGGAAAAGGATCTGGCCGGCGCTGTAGCTCACACGATCGGATGTGAACGCAAGCAGCTTGAGCTTTGTCGGCTCGATGGCGGAGAACAAGGGAACGCGTTGCAGCATTGCAACTTCATCCTTGAGCAGCATTGTCGCAAACCTTCCCAAAATTCGCGTTTGCCAGATTAGAGCAACGGACGCCCAGATGGAATGAATTCTGTTTCCGGGATGGCGGGACGAACCGCGCGAAAGGTGGCGAGCCCGATGTCGTGCGATCGGGCGATGCCGCCTGGAAATGGCGTCCGCCAACCGGAAACCCGAAGAGCCGGGTGAATTTGCCGCAAACCCTTCGGGTTTCGGCGGGGGATGTGGCCGCGCTACGCCCTTCGCCGCATCTCTTGACCTTGCAGTAAATTCCCACCGGCGGAATGATCCAATCTGAATGTCCGTTGCTCTATGACAACAGTTCCTTGAAGATACCGTTCCCTGCCAAAAGTGTCTCGGGTGTTCCGTCTCCCACCAATTTTCCCGAGTCGAAGACGATAACGCGATCGAACATCATCGCCATCGCCGGATTCGTCACGACCCACACAATTGCCGGCGAATGGCCGTTGCGCCTGGCTTCCTCGAGCACGTTCCGCAGCACCGTATCCTGCATGCGCTGGTCGAGCGCCGACAGCGGCCGGTTGAGAATGAGAAAATCAGGACGCTTGAGCAGGGCCCGGGCAACATCGAGCTTCTGTCGCTGTCCACCGGTCAGCCGCCTGCCGCCGGAGCCGACGTTGAAGTCCAGGCCGACATCCAGAAGTTCGGCGTAAAGCCCCAGGTCGTCAAGAATGTCATAGACGATGGAGCGTATGCGGTCCGGCGCGTCGGGATGGTTGTTGCCCACGCGTCCGAACAGGACATTATCCATGACGGTGGCCGCGGCAATGTATTTGGCAGGATCATACCGTTCGATCGCATTTTGCAGCTCGGGCGGCAGGTTTTCATAGAACAGGTTGCGTGCAGCGACGATCTTGCTCATCAGTTCGTCGCTCAGCAGGCCGAAGCGGTGCCGGGGCTCGATATAGGCAAAGCTCAAGGTGACGATCATGGCGCGGTCGCCCTCCGAAACCGCCTCGTGGGGACGGTTCTTGAGCCGTTGCAGCAAGGTTTCGTAGGTGGGGATCTCCTCGGCGCTCATGAAGGCGAGCTGCTGGAAGAACGGGTGATCGGGCGGCAGGTCGGCAAACAGCTCGATCGCCTGTTCGGCGATCTCCATGCCCATTTCGTAGAGCGTGCGGTCGAGGCCGGCTTGCCTCAGCACAGAAGCAAAATAGGGGTTGGCCGCCAGAGCCCTGTCGGCCAGTTCGGGGCCGGCGGCAGCGCCGAAGAGCAGGTTTTGGCCGACCGTTGCTTCCTTGTTGTAGGCGCCCGGTTCGAAAGGAACCACCAGTTCGCTTAGCCCTTCGTGTTCCAGCCGGGTTCGCAGCGCCGCACGCAGTTCGACGATCCGCCTGGCAAGCTCGGTGTGACGCGTCAGGTCGGCCGAAGAGCGCAAGCCAAGATCCAGAATATCGCGCGACAGAACAACCGCGTCGAGCACCCGGCGCACGGCATCAAAGAGGTCGTGCGGGCCGGTAGCGCCGGCGGAAGCATAGTTGATCCAGTCGCTGTGGATATCAAGATCCGGATTGCCCGACAGGCGCGCCTCGTGCATGTTCCAGCGGTGCTGGTCTGCCGCAGCACTGTCATATGCCACAGATGTCAGCGGCGCATGCTTCAACCCGTAGAGCAGGTTATCGCGTAGGCTTGCCTGGAACAGGAAAACATCCGACGAGGCATAGGATATGCGCCGGCCGGTCACTGCTTCGGGGAGCTCAAGCAAGTCGTCGGCGCCCGAAGCGACCCTTCCGCTGTCCGGCCTGTTCAGCCGCGCGAAGGCTTCTGCAAGCGCCTCGGCTCCACCTGTTGCGGTACTGACCAGCGCCACCGTCTCACCCGGCTTGACCTGGAGGGAGACACGGTCGAGGAGCATTGCACCGCCATCATCTGCTATCGACAGACCGATCGCCGACAGGGGTTTGGTCATCGGATCGGGATCGTCGATCGTCAATGCCTCGATTCTCGGCGCAATGAGACCATCGACGGTGAATTGTTCAACGACCTGCTGATATTTGACCTGGACATCCTGCCGCGCCTGATCCCAGTCGATCAGTTCCTTCATCGGTCCGGGCAGGTCCTTGTAGGCGCCGATCACGGCCACGAGTTGACCGACGTCCAGCCGCCCCTGGATGACCAGATAGCCGCCGATCATGTAGAACAGAAAGGGCGTGACCTGCGCGAGAAAATTATTGAGGAACTTCACCATGAATTTCCATTGGTAAAGATCGAAGCGGATCTTGAAGATGAGCCCAAGCCGGGCAGCTATGTCGGCGCGCTCGTAGTTTGATGTGTCGTGGACGTGAACCGCGCCGATGCCGTCGACGATTTCGCCAACGCGGCCCGAAAGCGCGCGCGCCGTCAACTGCCGTTCGCGCCCGAGCACAATCAGCCGCCGCCGCATTCGCGGGATGAGCACGATCTGGATCGCCACGATCCCGGCCGCTATCATTCCGAGCCAGAAATTCTGGACCACGATGAACAGCATGGCCGTCAGCGCCTGGCCGCCGAGCAGCACCGGCTGCACGAAGGCATCGCCGATGAAGCCGCCCAGCGGCTCCACCTCGTCCTTCACCATGCTCGCCACTTCGGCGGATTTCACCCGCTTGAAGTAAAACGGCGGAAACCGCAGCACACGATCGACCAGTTCAAAGCGGATACGCCGCAGCATGCGTTCGCCGAGGCGGCCCTTGTAGGTGTTGATGTAGAGTTTGAACAGGCCGTTGATAACGACTAGCAAGAGGAACACAAGGCTCAGGGCAAACAGCGTCGCCTTCCGGTCGAGCTGAAAACCGGAGAAGAACTGGACCTCTCCGATGAACGGCAGGTTATAGTGCAGCCTCATGAATGGCTGGGTCGCGCCCGGTTGCTCGAAGCCGCCACCTTGGATCGGGCCGTTGATGATCAGCTTCGGCAGATCGAAGGACATGAAATACGGGATCATCGAAAGCACGACGATCATCAATATCCAGAGCTGCTGCTTCTTGGTGTGCGTCCAGATATAGCGGGCTAGGCTGGGTTCCATATGCGGCTGTGGACCCTTCAGTTGGAAGGATGCAGGACGTAAAAGCACCTGCTGGCGAATGGCGTCTCGGCAATTTCTTCGTCGCCAACGACAAGCTCGAAGCTGCAGCGCACGGGGATTGTCCTGCGCTCAACGATGGAAGGCGAGGCGGCGCGATCCAGTTCCGGCGCATGGTTGATGACAACGACATGGGCATTGCTGATCATCGAAGAAGGCACCTGGCCAAACGGTTCGCGGCTTCGGTAGGATTTCGGCGAATAGAAGAGCAGCACGAGGCCGCAGCTGCGCGGCTGGTGCTGGCGGATGGACGCCGATGGTCCGGACAGATGCAACAGGCTCTCTCCGGCACCGGGCAATGGCGAAGCGGCTTGCAGCATAATCACGTCCGCGAATCAACAGCCTTCCGGGAGGCAAGATTGCGTTGTGTCGCCCGAAATCCCAACCTACAAGACGAATATGATGGATGTCACGCAACCACGCAATGCCGGCATGGACTGGCACGAGCAAGCCTTTGACCTGACGCGGGGAATTGCTGCCTACGTCAAGTGCCCCCTGGTGGCAGGGCTGGCGCGCGTCATCACCAAGCATCCGAACGCCGATATCGTCAACGCCTTCAACCACAAGCAGGTCGCTTGCAAGATGTGGGCGCTCGACAGGCTATTCGAAACCTGCGGCGGCCGGTTCGGACGCATATGGGTTCTGGGTGGATGGTACGGCGTATTACCGGCAATGCTTTTCAACGACGCCCGCTTCGACATCGCGGCGGTCGATAGCATCGACATCGATCCCGAAGTCGCGCCGGTCGCCCGGACCCTCAACCGGGAAGCCGGCGACCGGTTCAGGGCGCTGACGGCAGATATGTACGCACTCGACTATGCGGCCGGGCGGCCCGACCTGGTGGTCAATACGAGCTGCGAACACATAGCCGATCTGCGCGCCTGGCTTGCTCTGCTTCCGCGGGGCACGACTGTCTTGCTGCAATCGAACGATTATTTCAGCGAGCCGACGCACATCAACTGCGTGGCTTCACTTGCAGCCTTCGAAGCAATGGCGGTGCTGCGGGAGGTGCGGTTCTCCGGCGAACTGCCGACAAAAAATTATGCGCGCTTCATGCTGATTGGAACTGTTTGATGCATTTTCGCCCAAGAGCACGCCCTCGGGCCCGACCCGAGGGTGCGTAGCGGTTCTGGGACAACGATGCATAAAACGAGGAGTTGAAGCGCGTCGCGCGTACCTCGCCAGACGCGACGCGCGTTAGCATCTATCGTCTGTTTGATCATGAACTTTTCCGAAACCGGGCCCCACTTTTAGGGACCATGTTCGATACCGCTGGCGCAGAATTTGCGCCGAGCGACGCGCGCCTTCCAGATCGAGACGATGCGCGGCTGGCGTCGGTTGCGCAAGCGCCTGTTCGATCGCTTGCGCCAAACCTTCAGGCGTTAGGTCCTTCTCCGTCAGCACCATTGCAAGACCGAGTTCTTCGAGCATCAGGGCGCGAACCGTCTGTTCGGTTTCCCCGCCGGCTGCAAATGGAACGAGCAGGGAGCGACAACCCGAGCGCAGGACATCGCAGACCGTGTTGTAACCCGCCTGCGAGACCGACAGGCGGGCGCCGGTCAGCAGGCTTGCGAAATCCTCGCGGAACCGGAAGATGGACAGGGCCGGCGGGGCATCCGGTGCGATCGCGTCAAACTCGTCCTTCGGCAGGTTTGGGCCGGTGATCAAACACCATTTCCAAGCGTCGTTGGCGTTCCGCGCCGCTGCGATGGTGGAACTGACAAGGCTCTTTCCGGCAGCCCCGCCGCCAACCGACACCAGAACGTCGAAGCGCTCGGAGGCCGCGGGCGGTGGCGGCGCGGCAACGAGCCCTGTGTAGGTGACCTCGACCTTGATCGCCCCAGCCAGTGGAAATGTCTTGTCTAGGGTTGCGAAAGCCGGATCGCCGTGCACCATGACAAGGTCGAAATGCCTGTTGATCAGATCGACCGCTTCCTCGTTTCGGCCCGGCTTGACGCGCTCCTGAAGGATATCACGGACGGACGTCGCCAGCAGCGGTCTGGGCGTCGTCGCGTCGATGGCCTCGATCAGCGGCAGGAGTTCGAAACGCATCTGCCGGCGTCCAAATGGAAACGCCTCGACAATGACGATATCAGGCCTGCAATCCCGGAACGCCTGCAGCAGCATGTCTGAACGCAATTTCTTGAAATCATCGTCGATGGGTTTGCCCTGCAGGTCGACAAGTCCGGAAAATCCTTCATCACCGGAGGTGACAGGTGGCAGGGTGACAGATTTCACACCCACTCCCGGAAACCCCGCGATCGGGGCTCCGCCGGTCACGACGGTTACGTCAAACCCGTCATCGACCAGAGCCGCCGCAATGCGGCTGGCGCGCGCGAGATGGCCGATACCGAGCAGGTGCTGGACATAGAAGAAAGCGCGCAGCCGCTTCATTCGGCGATCCGCCACTCCCGCTCGAACAGTTCCTTGAGCTGTCCAATGCTTGCCATATGATCGAAATTGCCGCGCACGCGCCGCTCTGCGGCGTCGCCGAGGCGGGCGCGCAACACGGGATCACGGATCAGGCGCTCTAGCGCCTGTGCCAAGGCAATCGGGTCTTCCGTCGGAACCAGCAGCCCGGTTTCATCCGGCGATAAAAGCTCCGGCACGCCGGAAATATCGGTCGACACGCAGGCAAGCCGCTGGCTAGCCGCCTCGACCAGAACATTCGGCAGACCGTCCCGGTCGCCATTTGCGGCGATCCTGCAGGCCAGGGCGAAGATGTCGGCGCAGCGGTAGTGCTCAAGCACCTCCTCCTGCGCAAGCGCGCCTTTCCAAAAGACGCGGCCATCCAGGCCGAGCTTTTGCGCCAGCGCCTTGAACCGTTCCAGTTCATCGCCGCCGCCGATATGCTCGAAACGCCAAGCCAAATCACCAGGCAAGAGGGCAAGGGCCTCCAGCAACGTATCATAACCTTTCTTTTCAACTGCGCGCCCGACACTCAGAATGACAACCGGTTCGTCCGGCGCGGAGCCGTCATGCTGTTTTCGCGCCTCGCCGAAACTGCCGAAGCGATCAAGGTCGAGCCCATGATAGCTCAGATGCACAGACGAGTTGCCGTTAGCGAGTTTTTTCAGACGGTCGAAGCCGGTTTTCGTGCAAGTGACCGTCCAGCGCGCCGAGGAAAGCTTGCCAGCCAGATCCCAGTCCGCCGAAGTCCAGATGTCCTTGGCATGGGCCGAGCAGCTCCAGGGCAGGCCAAGAAGCTGGCTGGCATAGCGCGTCACCGATGCCGGTGTGTGCGCAAAATGTGCGTGCAGCCAGCCCGCGTCTTGCGGCCATTCGGCCGCCAGCACGAGCGCTTGCCCGAAGCGGCGCGCGCGATTGCGCGTAAAGTCGCGGCTGAGGTCGATAGCCAGCGATCCAAGCGCGCGCCAGAAGCCCGGCCGCAGCAGATAAGCAAACAGCGAGCGAACCACGCGCAGCGGCTCTTCATGCAGATATTCCGGCAGATAATGGACCGGCGCTTTGATCTCGTCATGCACGGGGTGGCGTTTTGCCTCGGTCGGCCGCCTGAGCGCAACGAGTATCAGTTCGAACCCCGCACGCTCCAGACCGCGCAGTTCTTGCGCGATGAAGGTTTCCGACAGCCGCGGATAGCCCTTCAGAACCACGACGATCTTTCGATGTTGCAACTCAGATCATGCCTTCAATGACCGAAAGGTGCTGGCCGCCCCGCCGGTCGAGCAGTTCCGAGACGATTTCGGAAATGTGAGGCAGCCCTTCCAGCGTCAGATGCGGATGGCTCTGCGATGGGCCGGGCCGGTCCGGCAGCACCTCCAGTGCATCGGCAAACCGCTGCGAATCCTCGGCTTCTTCCGGCAAAAGCATCTCGATGAGGCCGAGTTCGGCTGCGCGCCGTGCTCGGATCAGTTGTTCCTCGCGGGGCTCGACGCGCGGCACGATCAGCGCCGGCTTGTCGAAAGACAGTATCTCGCAATAGGTGTTGTAACCGCCCATCGCCACTACCGCCTTGGCGCCGGCAATCAGATCTTCCATGCGGTTGTCGAACTCGATGATCTTGATATAGGGGATCTTGGCCCCCTTCTTGAGCAGCTTGTTGCGCTTGCGCGCCGGCATGTAAGGCCCAAGCACGATCAGCGCCCTATGCTGCAATTGCGGATCCTGCTGATAGGCATCGATGACACTGTGGATCAGGTCGCCGCCGTCACCGCCGCCACCGGTGGTAACGAGGATGTAATCGCCCTCGGGCCGGTGGCCGGGCAACTCGTTCTTCTGCAGGCTCCGTTGCAGGAAACCGACGAACTTCATCTTTGCCCTGACAGCAGGCGGCACATCCAAACCGGTCAACGGATCGTAGAAATCCGGCGGACCATAGACCCAGATCTTGTCGTAGAACAGGCCTATCTTGCGCATCACATCCCTGTGTGCCCACTCTGCTTCGAGCAGATGCGGGGCGTCCATCACCTCGCGCAGGCCAAGCACGAGCGTGGTGCCCCGCGTCTTGAGGTAGGACAGCGTGTCCTCGATCTCACCGCGCAGGCCGAGCGGTTCCTTGTCGACGATGAAGATATCCGGCCGGAAGGTCTCGGCTGTGTGGCGGATGATAGACTGGCGCAATCTTAGCGTCTCATGCAGATCGATATCCTTTTCCAGCGAGGTGTACTCGCCGTTACGCAGCTTGATGACGCTGGGGATCTTCACGAAGTCGACACGGGCGCGGTAGTCGAAGGCGCCGGCGATAGTCGCACCCGAAATGATAAGCACCTGAAGTCCGCGGAACTCCTCGACCAGCGAATGCGCGATCGTCCGGCAGCGCTGCAAGTGGCCGAGCCCGAACGTGTCGTGGCTGTACATGAGAATTCGAGCATTTTGTGCGTGCTGGGTCATTGTTGAACGTCTTTTGGAATTCTCGCCTGAGGACTGTGGACGACCCCGCACGAAACCATCCTCGTGGGTCCACCGACCTGTTTTGGAACATGACGGCGCAATTATCAATTACCCAAGAGGGTCGATATGCAGAACCCGGGAAGCTGCGACTTGCTCAGCTGCCACGCTGGTCCAGAAGAACCTGCATCATTTCACTGGTATTGATCATCTCGGATTCTGGTAGCGGAAATTCGGACGGCGGCGTTGGCAGAAATTGATATTTTCAAGGGTGGAGTCGAGCGGGTCGTGTCCCACCGCGTGGGTCGCGCACCTGACCTCCGGAAGTCAATGGGCTTAAACAGTCGGCGAGTCTGGTTCCGGCCCAGGCAGGCGACAGTAATGCGCCCCCCTATCGGCCGTTCACCACGGGCGACACCATTCCCGAAAGCAGCGAGCCGTTGGCGCGCGTCATCGGCATCCCTTTTAAGTCCCAAGGGACACTGTTGCCGCCCATCTAGCTGTTTTATCGGTATCGGCGAAGCCGCTGATCTGTGCTAAGCCGCCGCCCGAATAGCCAAAAGGAGTACACCCGTGAGCGAGCCGACCGTGGCCGAGGCCACCGACAGCATCTATGCGTCGCTTCGGGCGAACAATGCCGACATCGACGCACATATCGCGGCGCTCAAAGCGGCGATGACGCGAGAGGGGATAGAACAGGCGGTGTTCGATCCGACCAGACTGGCGCAGAACAACCGTTCGGGCCGCAAGCTGATGCAGGCTTATTTTCGGCAGCGCGGCGTGAGCGTGAGGTTTTCGGCCTCGTAGGCCCAGTTGGCCCGAAGCTGCAATTTTGGCCAAGTTGTAGAACAGGCAGGGAACGTTCGTTGCTACCAGGCCCTGCGTCTTCCACCGATCTCACGGATATCGGTTTCGATGGAACATCTGAAACTCTCGGCTATGTTGAACATCTCCATCTGGAGATGATTGATTTCCTCGTCGAGGCCAACGCCGTCCGGATCGGTGTCGTAAGGCACGGTCAGGCGGTAGTCGCAATCGCCGAGCTTGACCATGGCATAGTCGCGCTCAAGCATCGCCTCAATCTGATCCCGGGCTGGCTTTCGGCCCCGCCCGCGTTTGTTGAAATTCTCGACAATCAGATGCAGGGCAATGGTGGCGGATGGCGGCTTTTCGGGTAGTGCCGTCTTGTCCGGGATAGCATCAAGCGCGCGATAAACCGTCATTCGGGATATCCTGAGGTCACGGGCGACCCCGGCCTTGCTTGCGCCAGCGGCGATGCGGCGACGGATCTCGTCGTCGTCCACCGTCTTGGCACGTCCCTTGTAAACGCCTTCGGCCCTGGCGGCCTCAATGCCTGCTCTTTGGCGATCCTTGATAAACCTCAGTTCCATGTCAGCGACCATGCCGAGAATAGTAATGACCATCCGGCCCATACTGCCGGATGTCGTCACCTCCGGCTCGAGCACACGCAGCGAGGCTCCCCTTTCGTCAAGTTCATGGACCAGGTTCAGAACATCGCGCGTCGAACGACCGAGCCGGTCCAACCGCAGCACAACCAGTTCGTCGCCGGCGTGCAGGAATTGCATGATCGTGTCGAGTTCCGTCCGCCCGGTGCGCGCAGCGCCTGATCCGGTTTCGGAACGGATAACTTCGCAGCCGGCCGCCTTGAGGCGAGCGACCTGGATGTCGAGATCCTGATCGGCGGTGCTGACGCGGGCGTAACCGATGCGGGCCAAGGTCCAATGTCCGTCACATTAGGGTGGCTAGCTCACAATAACGTAACATTTATCGCAATTCTAACCCTTTTGTGACATGTCGCATGTGTCACTTTCATCCGTCACTGTGGGGTGCACCCTAATGAGAGGGTGGCGACCGCTGAAATCGGACCCCGTTGCTGACGTTGCGCAGCTTCCTGAGTTGTCGAAGAGTTACCTCATGTTTGGCATCACGATTCGGACTTCAGGAACCGCACGGTCCTTCTGGCAACTGGTGGACGCGTCTCGGCATTCGAGCACGAGCCGTCAATTCGCAGTATGAACTACGCACCCCATATGACGCTGGCGCGCTACGAGGACATAGATCCCACACTGCTGGTTGCGGGGCTCGAGGTCTTCAAGGGCGTACGTCCCATCACTCTGGTCTTCGATCGCATTCGCGTTTTCGACACCGAACCATTGGTTCTCTGGCTCAATCCCCTCGCGGATTCTGAGTTGTTGGATATCCAAGCCCGATTGCATTCGCTCGTCGGCGAGCAGCACGGCGATCCGCACTATAGGCCCGAATTCTGGCGTCCGCACTGCACCATTGCCTCATCGGTTTTGTCGAAACATAGGTTAGCGGCCAAGGCATTTGCTGATGAGCCGCTAGAGTCATTCCCGATGACATTCGATGTGGCGGATGCTCTTGAGCGGCCGCCGGTCACCCAGATCGACTCTCGGAAGCTTTCCTAGACCTGTGAATGAACCAGGGCTTTTCACCCCATTGTCCACACGGGAATCGGAAAAATCGACCCCTTTCGGACCTTGGTTCGAGAAAGGTCTACCGGAAGCAATGACCCGAAGCCGCCCTTCATCAGGATCGTGCCCACTGGCGTGGTGTAGCTGACGGCATTGGACGCCGTGCTCTCCGGC
>SAQR01000043.1 GCA_004020365.1 Mesorhizobium sp. | reverse complement strand
CTCGCGACCGATGTCCGCCAGCGACCTGCTCGCCGTCGTGCGCCGTCACTGGGATATCGAGAATGGCCTGCACTGGCAGCTCGACGTAGTCTTCCGCGAGGACGACTGCCGGACCAGAAAGGATCACGGCCCCGAAAACCTCGCTCTGCTTCGGCGCTTCTGCCTCAATACCTTTCGAGCCGACAGCAAAAAGGACACCATGCGTGGCAAAATGATGCGTGCAGGCTGGAACGATGCTTATCTATTCCAGCTCATGACTCAAATGCGATAGCCCTGCCCTCGAGGGGGAGTTGTCGCCGAAGGCGACAGAGGGGGTCGCCGCGCGTAAAGCGCCAACCTCCATCTGCAGCAGCAGGCCGATCCCAGTCGGACCGACCCCCTCTGGCCGCTTTGCGGCCATCTCCTCCTCGAGGGGGGAGATTGGCGCCATAGATGAATCAAATTTGCCGGTTAGGCGAAAACTATTCGGTTGCGGTGAGCCGCCGCCCTGCCTACGATTTCAATCAGCATTGAGGACAAGGCAGGATGCAGCAACCCGGCCGTGCCGCAGAGATCAAGGCAATCGGGATCGGCAAGAGCTTCGGCTCGTTCCGTGCACTGGACGATCTGACGCTCGATATCGGCCGCGGTGAGTTCCTGACCCTGCTCGGGCCGTCGGGTTCGGGCAAGACCACCTTCCTGATGATCCTGGCCGGCTTCATTCAGCCGACCGACGGTCGCCTTTACAGCGACGGCGTCGACATCACCGAGCGGCCGGCCGAGCAGCGCGCCGCCGGCATGGTGTTTCAGGGCTATGCCCTGTTCCCGCATATGTCAGTCGAGGCAAACATCGCCTTCCCGCTCAAGGTGCGCAAGAAATCGGCGGCCGAGATCAAGCGTCGCGTCAGTGAGATGGTCGAGCGCGTCGGACTGAAGGGCCACGAGAAGAAACTGCCGTCGCAATTGTCCGGCGGCCAGCAGCAGCGCGTGGCACTGGCCCGCGCACTGGTGTTTGAGCCGGGCGTGCTTTTGCTCGACGAGCCGTTCTCGGCGCTCGACAAGGGCCTGCGCGGCCAGATGCAGGCCGAGATGAAGCGGCTGCACCAGGAAACCGGCACCACCTTCGTCTTCGTCACCCATGACCAGAGCGAGGCGCTGGCGCTATCGTCGCGCGTCGCCATCTTCAATCACGGCAAGTTGCTGCAGGTCGGCGCGCCTGACGAGGTCTACGACCGACCGGCCAACCGCTTCGTCGCCGAGTTCCTCGGCGAGATCAACATGCTGCCGCTGAAGGGCGTGCGCAATGCCGACAACGGCGCCACCGGCCTGTGCGAAGACCGCACCATCACCCTGCGCGGCAATGCAAGCGCCGTCGGCAGCAACGCCATCCTGGCGATCCGGCCCGAATACATGTCGATCGCCTCTGAAGCGACAGCCGGCGAGAACGGCATCGCCGCGACTGCGGTCGCCTCGACCTATCTGGGTGCAGCGACGCGGCTCGATCTCACCACGCGCCAGGGTGCCAAGGTGACGGTCTCGGTGCCGAACGAGGTCGCCGCTTCGGCACTCAGCAAGGGAAATTCCGTATGGCTGACATGGCCCGCGGAAAAAGGTTTCCTCCTTCCGGACGGAGGACAATGACGATCGGGGTGGCGAAGCTGAAATTCGCCAGGCTGGCTTTCGAGAAATATCAACGACAAAAAAAGGGGAACTGACATGACAAATGAAACCAAGAAAAACGCCATCGAGACGCTGTCCGCCAGGGCGGTGCGCGGCGAGATCTCGCGCCGGCAGTTCACGCAGCTGGCTGCGCTCGTGCTGGCCGGCACGCCGATGCTGCTGCGCTCGACCGGCGCCTTCGCGCAAGCCAAGGAACTGGTGCTGGTCAACTGGGGCGGCGACGCCATCACCGCCTATGACGCGGCCTATGGCCAGGCGTTCACCAAGGAGACCGGCATCACCGTCAAGATGGACGGCTCCGGTCCAACCGAGGGTGCGATCGCCGCACAATTCAAGAGCGGCGCTCCGACCTGGGACCTGGTCGACGTCGATCCGTTCTCGGCGATCACGCTCGGCGCGCAGGGCATGCTCGAGCCGATCGATTACTCGATCGTCGACAAGAACAAGATGCGGCCTGGCTTCGGCTGGGAACACGCCGCCTCGACCTACTTCTTCTCCTATGTCATCGCCTATGATTCCGAGAAATTCGGCAGCCAGGCGCCGACCGGCATGGCCGACTTCTTCGACGTGACGAAATTCCCCGGCAAGCGCTCGCTCTACAAATGGGGCGTGTCGAGCTGGGAAGCGGCACTGCTCGCCGACGGCATCGCGCCGGCCTCGCTCTACCCGCTCGACCTCAAGCGCGCGCACGACAAGATTGCCGCCTTCAAGGAAAATGTCGTTGCCTATTGGGGCGGCGGCGCCGAAAGCCAGAGCGTGCTGCTCGACGGCGAGGCTTCGATGGCCATCGTCTGGTCGACGCGCGCCTCGCTGATCGAGCAGGATTCCGGCGGCAAGATCAAGTTCATCTGGGACCAGGGCCTGATCTCGCCCGGCGCGCTCGCTGTGCTCAAAGGCAATCCCGGCGGCAAGGACGCGGCGATGAAGTTCATCGCCAGCGCCCAAGATCCGCAAAAGCAGCTGATCATGTTCGACAAGCTCGGCCAGGGCCCGGCCAATCCGGCCACCGACGCGCTGATCCCCGCCGACAAGAAGCGCATCAACCCGGTCGACCCCGAAAACATGAAGAAGCAGATCCCGCTCGACATGGAGTGGTACGCCAAGAACTACGGGGCCGCGCTCGACGAATACACGAAGATCATCTCCGCCTGATAGACCGGGATAACCGGGCCGAGATGAAAGCATATCTCTCCGACAGGATGGGCGCGGCGCTGTTGATGGCGCCGCTGCTGCTGTTCCTTGGCGCCGCCTACGCCTGGCCATTCTTCGGCGTCGTCAATTGGAGCTTCACCCTGCCCGAGCCGGGGCTCGGGCAGTATGATACGCTGCTTAGCGACCCACTGGTGCAGTCGGTGTTTGTCCGCACGCTGCGCATCGCCGCAATCGTCACGATCGTTTCGGTTGCCGCCGCCTACGCCATCACCGTGGTCTGGGTGCGCGGCACGCCGGCGCAGCGGGTGATCGCCGAGTTCTGCATCCTGGTGCCTTTCTGGATCTCGGTGCTGACGCGCGCATTCGGCTGGGTGGCGCTGCTTTCCAATCGCGGCCTGTTCAACACCTGGCTGCAGGCGATCGGCTTTATCTCGGAACCGCTTACGCTGGTGCGCAACGAATTCGGCGTCATCGTCGGCATGACGCATTTCCTTATTCCCTTCGCCGTGTTTCCACTGGCCTCTTCGATGCGCAGCCTCGACGACCGCGTGCTGCTGGCGGCGCGCGGGCTCGGCTCCAGCCGCATGCGCACCTTCTGGTCGGTGTTCGTGCCGATGACCCGCTCCGGCATCATCGGTTCGGCGCTCATCGTCTTCGTCTTTTCGCTCGGCTTCTTCGTGACGCCGGCGATCCTCGGCGGCGGCCGCAGCGTGATGGTCGCCGAGCTGATCTATCTCCGCATCTTCCAGAGCCCGGACTGGGGCCTGGGGGCGGCGATCAGCGTCGTGCTGGTGCTGTTCGTCGGCGCACTGATGGCGCTGCTGTTCCGCTATGTCAGACCGAAGCAGCTGATCTGATGCCGACCTACCGCCCCGGCCCCGTCTCGCTGATCCTCGCCGCCCTGGTGGCGCTGTTCCTGCTGTTGCCGCTGCTCGCCGTCATCCCGGTGTCGCTGACCCCGACCCGCATGCTGGCGATGCCGTCCGGCGAATTGTCGCTGCGCCACTACCGGGCGCTGATCGAAGATCCGCGCTGGATCAATTCGATCCTGCTCTCGATCAGGATCGGCGTCGTCAGCAGCGCCTTTTCCACCGTGCTGGCGCTGTGCTTCAGTCTCGGCGTGTGGATGTTCCAGCCGCGCTTCACCGCCGCGCTGGTCGGCTTCGTGCTGCTGCCGATGGTGGTGCCGCCGGTGGTCTCGGCGATCACGCTCTACTTCCTGCTGACCTCGATCTCCGGCCTCTCTTCGTTCTTCGGCTACGACACCTGGCTCGGTGTCGCCATGGCGCATGCGGTGATGACGGTGCCGTTCGCAACGGTGCTGATCCTGGTGTCGCTCAGCCAGCTCGACCGGCGCATCGATCTTGCCGCGCGCGGTCTCGGCGCCACGGTGTGGGAACGCGCCACCCGCATCATCATGCCCAACATCAAATTCGGCATCGTCACTGCCGCCCTGCTGTCCTTCGTGCTGTCCTGGGAAGAGATCGGCGTCACCCTGTTCATCACCTCGGTCAACGCCATCACGCTGCCCAGGCTGATGTGGATGGGCTTGCGCGACAACATCGACCCGGCGATTGCCGCCCTCTCGGTGATCCTGATCATCATCACGGTGCTGGTGCTGGCGGCGCGCAGTGCCGTGGTCAGGCTGCGCCGGGCGCAGTAGTTCTAGTAGCCGGGCAGCTGCTATCGACTCAAGTTAGCGGCTTTTGTCCGACTGGATTAAAGTGCAACATTTGTGACACTACGCCGTTGACTGCCGCGAGCGGAACGGCTTGAACCATCCCACTGTTCGGCTTTATAAAAATGTCAGGTATTTCCTCTTCACGGCCATCTGGATATCGCCTAAAAACCTTCCCATGAGTGGATTTTTCAAATCGATAACCAGAAACCACCCCAACTAGGGCGTTCCCTCCGGAGCTGTCCTGACAATAGACTGGGCCGCCCGAATAACCAGGATTGTTGAACCCATCGAGAACCATAACATCAATCCCGTCGACCGCGATTACGCCACTAAAATGGGCAGTTCGAACTAGCGGCATCGGAAAACCTTGACCCGGATAGGTGTTAACAAGATCGTGAGGGAACCCCAAAAATCGAACCTGACCTCCTAATGACAGGCTGGGCGTCTGGTAAGGAGACAAAATATTTGAGACGCTAAAACCTTTTACTGAGAAGGCGCATACGTCACTATTTCTTTTAGAGAACTCAATTTGGACTAATGGGATTGATATCCAATCGAAATCACGTTGAATAAGAACATTATCATCATTTTTAGCTCCATTAAGTATGTGCGCAGCTGAAATGAAACAGCAACCTGAAATAGTATGATATAAGAATCCGCTTCCGACGCTGTTACCATAACGTATTCGGAACACTCCACTTATCTCACGACTTGTCAATTGCATGAATATACACTCCAAATAAGTTTGATTTCTATATAGTACAAGAGATCGACGCAGAACCAGTTATCAAGCTGTGCGGGCACCCTAAACAAAGCTGACCGAGACGCGGCCAAACCTGCCTAAATCGCCGGTGACTTCATCACCGGCCTCAACGCTTATCGGCGTCACGAAGGTTTAGCCGTGCGGGCTCTGCGAGGGGTCTTTTTCGCCTTTGCTGCCGTGGGTAGTTGCGCAGGTTCCGGGGTGGGAGCCGGAGGGTCTTCCGCAGCAGGTGCCAGCTGCTGTTGAGCCGGCCTTCGATTAAGGCGTTGGATCAAACCCCAGCCTTCAGCCCTAAATTTGTTGAGCGGGCTTTCTGCAGCAATTACCTTCAGCGCCTCACCGGCTTTCTGCATGATTTTCTGCTGGGCATCTGTCGGATTGACGAGGTTGTTATACTGGCTGAGCCCTCTTCGGATCTTGAGAAAATCCTCACCCGAGAAGCGCTTCAAAACCTCAAAGTACTCTTCAGCCGGTATTGACGCCAAACTCTCCGTGACATCTGCGCTGTAGCCATTGGCCGCCAACAGTAGGAAAAGCTCGTCCGTAGCGTGCTTGGGCGACTGTTGCGCACTCACCTCTATGAGGCGTTGCTTGAGGTCGTCAGCCAAGGGAACGCCATACATTTCAAGATCATCAGAATTGAAGGCGCCCTCGACATCGCGCCTTGCCTCGATATAAACGCCCAGAAGCTCGTCCCCCTGTTGCTTTCGTCCTACATCCCGAAAGACGTTCACAATAGAAATCACGTCGTTGAGACCGTAGAACTTGGCATTAGCAGATATGCACGTCTGGAGTGGCCCCAAGGCTTCATCCAACGTTCCGTTGAAGGAGTCTAGCAGCGCACGCCAGGCGCTCCTCAACTGATTACCAGCTTCGCCCGCCTCTACCCTCTCGTTCAGGGCCGCTGCATGTTGATCGATCGCTTCCTTGGTAAAATACCCGTCTTCAATGCCGCCTAAAAGCACAACATCGAATTCGTCCGTGTGGGTGTAGCCGTAATCGGAGAGAACCTTTATCCACTTCTGCGCCTCCGGGTTTGCTTCGCCCTGCTTATTTTCAATGTAATCAACGATGCCCTTCTTGTTTACAATGAAGTCCATACTGGGCGCCAATTCTGGCTGCAAGTGGCACCATCCCAAAAGGACGATGGTACTTACCACGCTTCCAAGAACGCCTGCTTTATAGCCCTTCAGAAGCGGCTCGATCTCTTCGACAAAGCGAAACAGTTTGCGGATAACGCGCACATTGTCGATAGCCAACGCAGTGGTCCGCACACGAACCAGGTCCTTGAGCACTGCATCCCCCGGAATGTTCTTAAGGGCTATGTCGGCGCTTTCTTGCGGAGTTGGAGCGAAACGAAGATTCGTGTCCACCACCTTTTCAAGGTAGCTCTCAAACTCGTTGCGGTCCTCAAGCTGTTCATCATTCAAGAGGAGCACAATTTTGCATTTCCGCTCGTCTTTCAGCTGCGAAATCAGGCCGAGAATATCTGCACTTCGAAGTTGCTCGCCTTTCCGTTCGAGGTCGTCAATGCAGATGAGGCGGTCGCGAATGAGGAGTGTCATCACCGACATCGCAGCGCCATAATAATTTTCCCCGAGAAGGCCGCTGAAAAGGCCCGCGCCTTTCTTAAAAATGGATAGGCTGTCGTCGTAGACGGAACTCAAACTGCTTGGGTCGAATTCTTTACCGATACGCCCCCGTTTGATTGTTTGATTCGCAATTTGGCGCTTCACTTCTTCGACGCTATTCAGCCCAAATAGGGAAGCATATGCATATTTGTCCAACGCGAGACCGCCGGCGGCACTGGAAGCCGTACTAAGCTCATCGTCCCAAGTGTAGGTCTTCCCTGTCCCCCAATTGCCCCTGATGCAAAGCACCCCGGGGTCACTGGTCTTCAGGAATTGGGTAATCTTCTGGCGTACCAGTGTTGTTGACATGGCGCCCCCCGGTACTGGAAGCACTAGCGTAACGAGATTCTTGCCAGTGTCACTTGGTAAGCGGTCCATGGCCTAGTTGGTCGAGCAGGAGATGCTGAAAGGAAGCTTGGGCTAGAGTTTTGGTGGGTCGCGCACCGGTGATGACTGGCGCAAATGAAACCTTGCGCTGCGATTTTCGTTATAGGTAGTTCAACACGTCGAAGGCTCCGCCATGAACCAGGGATGGTTTTCCAAGCCGGTTGCGGTTGCGGTCGGCATCGTGGGAGATATCCGCAATATTTCCAACGCACGGCAGGCTGTCGAATTGCTGGAAGCCCACTGGCGTGACGCCGGCAGCGCCAAACACGGCTTGGCACTGCGCACATGCCATCGCGCCATGAGCGACGACCGCTGGACCGAAGCCGCCAGGGACGCGTTCGTCGAGGCCGCACGGGAGGCGCATGTCCTGGTCGAGCCAGCCGTTGAACCGCAGGACCGGTCCAGGTAGGCGGGACCGTGATCGATTTATGAGAGCCTCGGCGGTTCGGCCGATCTATTGCATCTCAGGCAGCGGATGGCGCTGACGTCGACCTCGCGCTCCGCGCGCCACGCATCATAGGCGGCCTGCATCCTGAGCCAGATCGCGGCGCTGTCGCCGAACATCTTTCCAAGACGAGCGGCGACAGTCGGCGACACCGGCTTCTTCTCACGGATGATGTCGTAAAGCTGCTGGCGCGAGATCCCGAGCAGGTTAGCGATTTCCACCTTGGTTTTGCCGGTTGCGGGAATAATGTCATCGAGAAGCGCGCCGGGATGGAAGGGGCAGCGCTCGATCGGCCTTTTCGGCTCATAAGAGGTCATGGTTGATTATCCTTCGGTTTGGGCCGCCATGTCCCTTAGTTTTATTGGATTGCCGGACCCGGACCGAATACCTAGCAGAGCTAGTGACACAGCGTCGCGCTACCCCATGGCGTGGCGAATCGTCTTCGACAGACGGCTGAGGAATGCCGGTCTCGACGATGCGTCGAGCTTCCACGACAGCACCGCCGTCGCCATTTTCCGCGGCAACACCCCGACCGACAGGAACCAGGCGGCAAGGACGGCGCGCCGGCGCAGCGACGCGGTCATTTCGAGGCTGGCAACGGCGCCCGCCGCTCCGAGCGCCAGCCGGGAATCATTGGCCACGGGGTGCCGGCGCTTGTCTGCGCACAGCGACGCCAACCGCTCTTCCAGGTGGACCGGATCGTGGCGGACAGCCTCCGACGGCACGATGGTCAGGCCGATCCCGGAGGCTTGGTCCGACAGCGCCTGCATACGGCGGAAATCGTGGGTTACCCGCCAGCGTGCCCGCTCGGCGAGCTTTTCACCGAACACCGAATGGTTGGCGCCGTGAATCCGGTAGGCGCCGACGCATTCGTCGATGGACTGGACGTGTCCGTACATGGGCGCCAGCGTTGCAAGGTAGCCATCGGCGCCCTGGCGGAACTCCGCCTCCGGTATAGGCATGATCGATTCGAGGGTTGAGCGGTCAAAGGCCAGCCCGCTGGTCACAGTTGTCTGGTAGCGGCCCTTGTGCAGCAGTTTCGGCATGACATCACCGCTGTCAAAGGGCAGTTCGGGCGGCGGAAAGACATCCTTGATGCGTTGTCGTTCGTCGACGATATGCAGCCTGGACTGCACCTGGGCGGTTGCCGCATCCCAGGTGTCGACGATCCTGGAAACGGCGGTCGGATAGAGAAAGTCGTCGGCGTCGAGGAACAGGACGATCTTGCCCGAGCTTGCCGCAAACCCGGTGTTGAACGCCGCCGCATGCCCGCCATTTTGCGCGCGCGGGCAGGCGAGGATCCTGTCCCCATATGATGCCATGATTGTCGTGGAATTGTCCTGGGAGGCATCGTCGACGACGATGACTTCGACATCCGCGTAGTCCTGCTCGAGGGCGCTGTCGATGCTGCGTTTGAGGAAACGCGCGTAATTGTAGTTCGGAATGATGATGGATACCGGAATCCTCGGGACAGACTGCATCGCGTTTGACCTCGCATCTTGCTTTGGTTTCGGCAAAGCCCGCTCACGGGCCTGCCCCCTCTTCAAGTGTCCGACGAGTTCCTGAGGAATAGCCTGCGGCTCTCCATCAGGAGACGGGCTCGCCTTCGAGGGCTGCCGCCTTGGTCAAGAGCGTGGGTCAGCGGCAGCAAAAGCTCCGACGGTTTTCGGCCGGTCGCAACCGAGCCCGACGGAAATGTCTCGCCCTTCGGTCGCGATCAGGTCGGGATCGAGGTGGACGGGCGCCTTGAAGGCATGACGGATACTGACCTTCAAATACGGCTGGAACAAGCCCCGCACCCCGAAACAAGGCTCACAAGCCTGTTACATCTGAGGCAGCGCGCAGCGGCGTGGACTGTGGATAATCGCAGATGTTGGAGGTTGGCGGCTTCTATCCCGAAGCCAGCGGCAGCCGGCTTCGGGATATGATCGTGCAGCCTGAATAGTCACGCGGGCTGCAGCCCCGGCAGCGACAGGTCGGCTTCCTCCGGCAAATCGCCGGCCATCGCGGCAGCGAACCTGGTCTGGTCGAGTTCCCCTTCCCAGCGCGCCACGACCACGGTCGCCACCGCATTGCCGATGAAGTTGGTCAGCGCCCGGCATTCCGACATGAAGCGGTCGACGCCGAGAATCAGCGCCATTCCGGCGACCGGCACTGCGGGCACGACCAAGAGCGTCGCGGCCAGCGTGATGAAGCCGGCGCCGGTGATGCCGGCGGCGCCCTTGGAGCTCAGCATGGCGACGGAGAGGAGCAGGATCTGGTCGCCGAGGGTGAGCGGCGTGTCGGTCGCCTGGGCGATGAACAGCGCGGCCAGCGTCATGTAGATGTTGGTGCCGTCGAGATTGAAGGAATAGCCGGTTGGAACGACCAGCCCGACCACCGAGCGGTTGCAGCCGGCGCGCTCCATCTTGGCCATCAGGCCCGGCAGTGCCGCTTCCGAGGACGAGGTGCCGAGCACTAGCAGCAACTCTTCCTTGACGTAGCGGATCAGCGCCAGGATCGAGAAGCCGTTGTAGCGGGCGACCGCGCCGAGCACCACCAGCACGAACAGCAGCGAGGTCAGGTAGAAGGTGCCGATCAGCATGGCGAGGTTGGCGATCGAGCCGATGCCGTATTTTCCGATGGTGAAGGCCATGGCGCCGAAAGCGCCGATCGGCGCGGCCTTCATCAGGATGGCGACGAGGCGGAAGATCGGCGTGGTCAATGCCTGCAGGAAATCGACGACCGGGCGGCCGCGATCGCCGACCGCGGCAAGAGCGAGCCCGAACAGCACCGAAAAGAACAGCACTTGCAGGATGTCGCCCTTTGCGAAAGCGCCGATGATAGTGTCGGGGATGATGTTCATCAGGAAGCCGACGATGCTGGTGTCGTGCGCTTTTTCGGTGTAGGTCGCCACCTTTGTGGCATCGAGCGTGGCCGGATCGATATGCATGCCGGCGCCCGGCTGGACGACGTTCGAGACGACGAGGCCGACGACCAGCGCCAGCGTCGAGAATGCCAGGAAGTAGATCATCGCCTTGCCGGCGACGCGGCCCACCTTCTGCAGGTCGGAAACGCCGGCGATGCCGGTCGCCACCGTCAGGAAGATCACCGGCGCGATCACCATCTTCACCAGCTTGATGAAGGCGTCGCCGAACGGCTTCATCGCCTCACCGATTTCGGGATAGAAGTGGCCGAGCAGCACGCCGGCGGCGATCGCCGCCAACACCTGCACATAGAGATGCCGGTAGAACGGAAGTTTGCCGCGCGGCTCGGCGGCAGCGAATGCTGTCTGCATGACGTCCTCCAATGTGCTCCGATCGAAAGCTCGACCTCCCGGAGCGTTTGCATTTGACCCCCAGCAGCCTCGCGACCGCTGAAGTCGTGTTTGCAACTGCCGTGCCAAGTGCGCGGAAAAGAGCCTCTCCCTTTGATTTTATTGAGTATTCCAGAACTGACGGTTCGTATCGCACACGCGGAAAGTGCGGATGTTCGCATGGCCGAATTGTGCTTTGTGCGAAATCATGCACAAATGGGCGATGCTGCAACGCCCCGCCGCTGCCTTGCCGTCGACGCCCGAGCATCTCGGCAGGCGAGCGCGCCGTGCCTGGCTGCTGTTTGCGGCCATCGCCCTTGCGACGGCCACGGCCGCACTTTACGGCGCCGGTCTCTATGGCCGCACCACGGAGCTCAGGGGACTGGCGGCGCAGGGCCGCACCGACGCCAATCTGAAGGTCGCGCTATTGCGCGCCGTTCTGGAAAGCCCGCGCGCCCTGCCCCTGCTTTTGTCGGAAGACCAGCAGGTGCGCGACGCGCTGGCGCAGAAAAGTGCTGCTGCAATCGATGTGCTGAATCGCAAGCTTGAAGGGCTGGTCTCCGGCACCAAGGCCTCGGTACTCTATGTCATCGGCACCGACGGGCTGGCCATCGCCTCCAGCAACTGGCGCGACCCGATCAGCTTTGTCGGCAACGACTACCGGTTCCGCGACTATTTCTCCGCGGCGATGCAATCCGGAACTGCCGAATATTTCGCGCTCGGCAATGTCAGCAAACGCCCAGGCCTCTACATCTCGCGCCGCGTCGGCGATGCTGCCGCACCGCTCGGCGTCGTCGTCGTCAAGGCGGAGTTCGATCAGCTCGAGGCCGACTGGCACGAGGTGAACCGCCCTGCCTATGTCAGCGACGAGCGTGGCATCGTCCTGATCACCAGCGTGCGGTCCTGGCGCTTCATGACGACGGCGCCGCTTGCCGCGTCTGATCTTGCCGCCATCCAGAACAGCCAGCAGTTCGGCGATGCACCGCTGATGCCGTTGCCGATCACCCGCCCGCAGGCGCTCGGCCCGGATACATCCATCGTCCACGCGGTGACGCCCGGCGGCAGCGACGCGGAATATCTCCGGCTTTCAGCCCCGGTTCCCTCGACCCCCTGGCGGCTCGACTATCTCGTTCCGGCCGAGGCGCCGCTCGCCGCCGCGGCCCGTGAAATGCGGCTCCTTGCGCTCGGCGTGTTGGTCCCGTTGCTCGGCCTTGCTGCGTATCTGTTGTGGCGCCGGCAGTCGGGACAAATGCGGATCGCCGCCGAACAGGCGGCGCGCACCGAACTCGAACGCCGCGTCGTCGAACGGACCGAGGATCTGAGCCGCGCCCGCGACCGGCTGCAGGCCGAGATATCAGACCATCGCAGCACGGAAGCCAAGCTGCAGGTGGTGCAGCAGGATCTGGTCCAGGCCAACCGCCTCGCCATCCTCGGCCAGGTCGCCGCCGGCGTCGCCCATGAGATCAACCAGCCGGTTGCCACCATACGCGCCTATGCCGACAACGCGCGCGTCTTCCTCGACAGGAAGCAGACCGCGCCCGCCGAGGAAAACCTCGGCGCCATCGCAGCACTGACCGAGCGCATCGGCACCATCACCGAAGAATTGAAGGCCTTTGCCCGCAAGGGCCGCACCGCCGCCGAGCCGGTCGAACTGCGCGGTGTCATCGAAGGCGCCGTCGTGCTGTTGAGAAGCCGCTTTGCCGGCCGGCTCGACGCACTGGCGATCGACCTGCCATCGCCGAGCCTCAAGGTCATGGGCAATCGGGTCCGGCTCGAACAGGTGCTGATCAACCTCTTCCAGAACGCGCTTGAAGCGCTGGACGGCCGCAACGACGCTCATGTGCGGGTTTCGGTCGAGGAGACCGCGGACGGCGTGTCGGTCGGCGTGTCCGATAACGGACCTGGCATTCCGCCAGGGATTCTCAAATCGCTGTTCACGCCGTTCAACACATCCAAGGAAAAAGGCCTTGGTCTTGGCCTTGTCATCTCGAAGGATATCGTCGCCGACTACGGCGGACGCATCGAGGTTTCGAGCGACGGCAGCGGCACCCGCTTCACCATCCATCTCTTGAAAGCAGCATAGTGGCCAAGGCAGCATGACGAACGACAACGCCGCGCCGGTCATCCTGGTCGATGACGACAGCGATCTCCTTAGGGCTACCGCGCAGACGCTGGAGCTTGCCGGCTTTTCGGTCTCGGCCTTTTCGGTGGCGGCCGAGGCGCTGGCCACGCTCGACACCGGCTTTGCCGGCGTGGTGGTGTCGGATATCCGCATGCCTGAGATCGACGGCTTGCAGCTTTTCGACCGCATCCTGCGGCTGGACCCGGACATTCCGGTCATCCTCGTCACCGGGCATGGCGACATCGCGGTTGCCGTCAAGGCGATCAAGGACGGCGCCTACGACTTCATCACAAAACCCTTCGCCGCCGACCGGCTGGTGCAGAGCGTGCGCCGCGCCGCGGAAAAGCGCCGTCTGGTGATCGAGAACCGCGCCTTGCGCGAGGCGGCCGGAGAGGCGCAGGACGGCCTGCCGCTGATCGGCCAGACGCCGGCGATGGAAAGGCTGCGCCGCACGCTGCGCCAGATCGCCGACACCGATGTCGATGTGCTGGTGACCGGCGAAACCGGCTCCGGCAAGGAAGTGGTAGCCAGCCTTTTGCATCGCTGGAGTCGCCGCGCCAAGGGCAATTTCGTCGCGCTGAACTGCGGCACGCTGCCCGAGACGGTCATCGAGAGCGAGTTGTTCGGCCACGAGGCCGGCGCCTTCACCGGGGCGCAGAAGAAGCGGATCGGCCGTATCGAGCACGCCAGCGGCGGCACGCTGTTCCTCGACGAGATCGAAAGCATGCCGGTCTCGACACAGGTGCAGATGCTGCGCGTCCTGGAAATGCGCGAGGTCACCCCGCTCGGCACCAACGAAATGCGGCCGGTCGACCTGCGCGTCGTTGCCGCCGCCAAGGTCGATCTCGGCGATCCTCGCCAGCGCGGCGCTTTCCGCGAGGATCTTTATTACCGGCTCAACGTGGTGACGATCTCCATTCCGCCGCTGCGCGAGCGCCGCGACGATGTCGCCCTGCTGTTCTTCTACTTCGCCGAGCGCGCCGCCGCCCGCTTCCGGCGTCCGCTGCCGGCGGTGCCGGCCGCGGTGCACCGCCATCTCAGCGACCATGACTGGCCGGGCAATGTACGCGAGCTCGCGCATTTCGCCGAACGCTTTGTGCTTGGACTGGAGGAAGACGCTGGAGCGCCATCCCCTGTCCCAGCCCAGCCGGACGCCGCCATGAAGCTGCCGGAGCGGCTGGAGCGCTACGAGGCCGACATCATCCGCGAGACGCTTAACCGCAACGAAGGCGACGTCAGGCGCACGATCGAAGCGCTGGGGATTCCGCGCAAGACCTTTTATGACAAGCTCCAGCGCCACGGCATCGTGCGCAGCGAGTTTTCGAGGTAAGGGGACCAATGTCGGCGCTGCCCCTCATCCCCCTGCCGGGATTCTCCCGTATAGTGACGGGGAGAAGGGGGCTGGCTTCAACCTCAGCGCTCCTTCTGCAACGTTGATGTTTGGCGAAATCTTCGGCGAAGGCTTCTTTCTCCCCGTTCTACGGGGAGAAATGCCCGGCAGGGCAATGAGGGGCAGCGCCGACATCGGTGACTCTTCACCACCAAGCGGCCGCCTGGCAGAACTCGATTCCTGTTTCCGCGATCATGCGTTAGATTCGCCGGAATTCAACCGGGCCGCCACGTCCATGATCGTCCAGAGCTGCATCAATGGCGCGCGCAGCGCCGACTTCCATCCGCAATTGCCACTCGATCCCGAAACCATGGCGCGTGACGGCGCCGCCTGCGTGGCCGCCGGTGCGGCCGAGTTGCATGTCCATGCGCGCGGGCTCGATGGCCGCGAAAGCCTTGCGCCGGCGGCGATGGACCGCACCATCCTTGCGCTTCGCCGCGCCTGCCCTGGAACGCTGATCGGCGTCTCCACCGGCGCCTGGATCGAGAATGATGACGAGTGCACACTTGCCGCGATCACCGGCTGGACCGAATTGCCTGACTACGCCTCGGTCAATCTGAGCGAAAAAGCCGCGCCCGAGGTCATGCAAAGCCTGCGGCAGCGCGGCATCGGCATCGAGGCCGGGCTCGCCTCCGTCGCTGACGCAGAGCGCCTGGTGAGCCTCGACCATGGCAGCCAGGTGCTGCGCATCCTGATCGAGATCTCAGAGCAGGAACTGGACGAGGCGCTGGAAGCCTGCGACGGCATCGCCGTCGTGCTCGACCGGGCCGGACTGCGTCGCGCCATCCTGCTGCACGGCGCCGACGCCACGGTCTGGCCGTTCGTGCGCAGGGCGGCGGAGCGCAACTGGTCGACGCGCGTCGGGCTGGAAGACGGCAGGCAGCTTCCGGACGGCACGACGGCATCAGGCAATGCCGCACTGACGGCTGCTGCCGTCGCGATCTTCCGGGCCGGTCGTTGATTCATCCCACAGATTTCGGGCGCCTTGCCCGATCTTCTCGGGATCCTGCGTCAGGCCACGTCCCGCAAAGTCGAACGCGGCGTCGCCGATTTCGCGGTTGCGCGATCCTCGTGAAGCGCGAAACCTGCGGCGCCGGGATCGCCCAGTTCGGGGCGGAGCTGCATGCTCGGGATGTGATAGTCGCCGCCATTCTGCTGCCGATAGGGAATCGGCCGGGTTGCATCGAGCGTCCGCATCCTTTCGCGCAGGCGCTCCGCGACAGGCTCGAAATCGGCCTCGCCAAAACGATCCACTCTGTAGACGACGAACGGCGGCAGCACGTCGTAGCCCGGATAGTAAAGGATCCCGTGATTGATCGGGAACAGCAGGTCGTCGATCGGGCCGTTGACGCCGCGGGCGGAATAATGCTCCTCCCAGCCGCCGGTGGTCACGATCAGCATCGCGCGCTTGCCGGCGAGCGTTCCCTCGCCGAAGCGGTCACCCCATCGCTTGTCGCTATGCTCGCCGACACCATAGGCGAAGCCGTAGGCGTACACTCGGTCGACCCAGCCCTTGAGGGTCGCCGGCATGGCGTACCACCATAGCGGGAACTGGAGGATCAGCATGTCGGCCCACAGCAGCTTGTCGATCTCTGCTTTAACATCGTCGGACAGCGTGTTGGTCGCAAAGGCTTTTTTAGAGGCCACAGCCGGCAGGAAGCGTGCTTCGGGCGGCCACGACGGAAAGTCGGCACGGTCCACCTCGGCTTTCCAGCCATCGGCATAGAGGTCAGTCACCCGCACCTCGTGGCCCTGGGCCTCGAGTTCCCTGATGGCGACATCACGCAATGCGCCGTTGAGCGAACGCGGTTCAGGATGAGCAAAAACAAGCAGGACTTTCATGGGGCCACTCCGAAGAAGGACGATAGACGCTGAAGGTAGCCAGCCCCGGGATGATCCGCTACATCTGAGCAATGCATAAGATTATGCCGAATAATGGATAGATCTGATGTGACGCTCGAGCGTATGCGCACCTTCGTTCGCGTCGCCGAGCGCGGCAGCCTGTCGGCGGTGGCGCGCGAGCTCGGAGTTGGGCAGTCGACGGTCACACGGCATTTGCGCGAGCTCGAAGACGCCATCGGCGTGCCCTTGCTCAGCAGGACCACCCGGCGTGTCACCATGACCGATGAAGGCAGCCGTTACTATGCCGACAGCGTCCAGATCCTGCGCCTCGTCGAGCAGGCCGGCGACGAGGCGCGGGGCACGCGCGGGGCTTCGGCCGGCACGATCCGGATATCCTGCACGGCGGCGCTCGGGGTCTTGCACATCAGCCGGCTGATCTTCGCCTTTCAGGACCGCTATCCCGACATCGGTGTCGATCTCAACCTCACCGACGAGCGCATCGACCTTGTGCGGGAGGGCGTCGACATCGCGCTTCGCCTCGGTCCGCTCACCGACAGCTCGATGAAACTGCGGGCGCTCGGCCAGTCCCGTCGTCTGCTGGTGGCAGCGCCCGCCTATCTGGCGGCGCGGGGCAGACCGGCTGTCCCGCAGGACCTGCCTGGCCATGAAGGCATCCGGATGTCGAACATCGCGGGAAGCGACACGCTCGCCCTTCAGGGGCCGGGCGGCGAACGCCATGTGGTGCCCTTTGGCGGCCGATTTCGGGTCGACCATGGGCTTGCCGCACGCGAAGCCCTCGTCGCTGGGCGCGGTCTCGCACCTGCCCATCACTGGCTTGTCGACGATCTCCTCGCCGCCGGCCGGCTGGAAGTGATCCTGCCGGGCTACGCCCCGCCTCCGATTCCGCTAAGCCTGCTGATCGTCCCCGAGCGCGCCGGCATTGCCCGGGTCCGGCTGCTGGTCGACTTTCTCGCCGAGCAGATCGGCGGCATTCCGGGGATCGAGAAGCCGCGTTAGCCGGCATGCCCTCGGCGGCCGCGGCACCGGCAACGCCTCATTGCGTATCAGCATGAGCCCTCAGTTCCGCCCTCTTCTGATCCGACACAACGGCGAGGTCGAGAACCTTCTGCAATTCGGCCGCGTGGCGGAACGACGGCTCGGCCTGGATGCGGTTGCGCACCGCATCGACGAAGCGCTGGTAGTTGGTCTGCACCGTTCCGGCATCGAGAACCTGCCATTTTGCGTTCTCGATGTCCTCGCCCATGCACGCTTTCAGTTCCGAGTTGGTCAGATTGTGCACGACCTCGATACCACCCTTGTCGCCATAGATGCGCAGCCGCAATTCGTTGAGATGACCCGTCGCCCAGCGGCTGGCATGGACGACGCCGAAGGCGCCGTTGCTGAAATCCAGCGCCATGGTGAAACTGTCGTTGGCATCGAGCTCGTACTCGCCGATCCGGTTGCCGGGCGCCTTGTCGAAGGACCTGAGGCGGCAGAACACATGGTCGATGTCGAGCGCCGCGCCATAGCTGGCGAAATCGAGGATATGGATGCCGACATCGCCCAGCACGCCATTGGAGCCGTGGCCGCGCGACAGCCGCCACAGCCATTTCGGGTCAGTACGCCAGTCGCCCCAGAATTTGGAAACCAGCCAGCTCTGCAGATAGGACGCTTCGACATGCCTCACCGTGCCGATCTCGCCGGCAAGCACCATGGCGCGCGCCCGCTGCAGCGGGGCGACGTTGCGATAGGTCAGGTTGACCATGTTGATAATGCCGGCTTGCTCGGCGGCATCGGCCATTTCACTGGCCCGCTGGTAATTTTCGGCCAGCGGTTTTTCGCACAGCACCGGCTTGCCCGCCGCAATCAGCATCATGGTGGTCGGATGGTGGATGCGGTCTGGCGTCACATTCGCCACCGCGTCGAACTTGTCCCATGCGAGCGCGTCTTCCAGCGACGCGAACCGGTTGGGGATTCCGTAGCTGTCCGAAAACTTGTCGACACGCGCGCGGTCGAGATCGACGGCGCCGACCAGTTCGACGCCTTCGATCCTGCTGAACTGCCTGGCATGCTCTTCCGCCATCCAGCCGGTGCCTAATATCAAAAGACGCATGATTCCTATCCTTAGGATGAGGGCTTATCTGCTTGTTCGATCATGGATTTTTCAGAACCGAAGCTTCGCGACAGCGGTCTAGCGAAACCCGGCTTCGCCCTTGGCATGGAGTTTTCCACCGCGCTCGACGATCGGCTCGAGCGCCTTCTCCACCGGCACGTTCGGCGCGTCGAGGATGGCTGGATGTGCGCCCTGCGGGTTGTGCGCCCATTTCACCGCATTGCGCAGCACCTTATGGACATTGGCGTCGTGATAGGTCGGATAGGTCTCGTGACCTGGCCTGAAATAGAAGATGTTGCCGGCGCCGCGGCGCCAGGTCAGCCCCGACCGGAACACTTCGCCGCCCTGGAACCAGGAGATGAACACCGTTTCCAGCGGTTCCGGAACGGCGAACTGCTCGCCATACATCTCCTCGTTCTCGAGCTCGAAATACTCGCCGATCCCGGCAGCGATCGGGTGGTTGGGGCTCGTCACCCAGAGCCGCTCGCGCTCGCCGGCCTCGCGCCATTTCAGCGTGCAGGGCGTGCCCATCAGCTGCTTGAAGATCTTCGAGAAATGGCCGGAATGGAGCACGATCAGCCCCATGCCTTGCCAGACGCGGCGCGCCACGCGCTCGACGACTTCGTCGGCGACGGCGCCATGGTCCTTGTGTCCCCACCACACCAGCACATCGGTTTGCGCCAAACGGTCGGCCGGCAGGCCATGCTCCGGTTGCTCAAGCGTCGCCCACGATACGGAAATTTCGGGGTCGAGCCTCAGCGCGTCGGCGATCGTTGCGTGCATGCCCTCGGGGTAGATCCCCGCCACCACGTCATTGGTCCGCTCATGGATATTCTCGCCCCAAACGACAGCGCGTATCGTCATGACATCCTCTCGATCGGTTGAAGCCGCCGCCCCGGTCCGGTCAGTCATAGTATCCTCGGCCGGGAATGAAAACGGTTTCGAGGCTGGCTGCTGACAATAGGGTGGAATTCCGGCGAGGTCGGCGAGACAGCGCCCCCCTCTGTCCTGCAGGACAAAGGGAGGCGCGAAGGATCGCTACAGAACGGGTTTTCTATGCTGCAGATGGTCAGGCGCCGCGCCCTCCCGATGCCACCTGCATCAGCGGCTTTGCTAGCTGCGCACGACGAGGCGTTTGATCTTGCCCTTCTTGAAGGCGGCGAGGAAGCGGGCGTAGTCCTTGAAGACGACACAGCCATTCGACTCGGCGCGGCCGCCGCGCAACAGATAGGTGTGCGCAAGAAAGCCGTCGCGGCCATATTTGTTTTTGCCGTCGATGGGATTGAGACGCAGCGCCTCGACGCCATGGAAGCGCGATTCGCGCATGCTCAAATCGTAGGTGTGCGGCGGCGTCGGGCCGCCATTCCTCCGGTTGGCGTAGCGCGGCTGGTCGACCATCGAGCCCAGTCCCGAGTGCGCCTCGAGCCGCGAGCCGTCCGGCATATAGACGGTTTTCGCCGAGATGTCGTAGACGGCGACGCCGCTGCCGGGCTTGCTGAACAGGTTGCCGAAGACCCCGCCGCCGCCCGCCGGGCTGTCGGGTTTGGCATAGGCCAGCATCTCTGCCTTCGACCGCTTGGCCGGCTTGCCCGGGCTGCCCTGCATGCCCGGGCTGCCCTGCATGCCCTGGTTGGCTTGCATGCTTGGTATCGCCGCCGGTGACGAACTCCTCGGTGACAAGACTGGCGCCCGGGGCGTATCGACCTGCGGAGCGGCGGCGGTCTGCACCTTGTTGGTTTTGGATGGCTGAGACTGGGCCTTGGCGGCCGTCGATGCCTCGACCTTGGGCGCTTTGGCCTTGGGTGCCTTGACCGCGGGGGCCTCGTCTGACCGATCGATTTCCGCCTGCGGACGCCGTGTCGGCAAGGGAATGCTGTCGGGCATTGAGTCCTGTGGCGGCAGCGACACCATCTGCACCTCGCCCTCTTGCGGGGCAGCAGGATCGGCCGTCGTCGCCTGCGGCAGCACGTCGATCATCGCTTCTGGCAATGCAAGCGCCAGCGCCAGACGGGAGGATCGTTCGGATTCCGCAATTTCGGGCCCGAAGCGCACGGACGCGGGACCATGCTGATCGGCCAGGCGCACCGGCTCCGCAAAGCGCTGGCCCGTCGGCAGACTGACGACCGCAAACGGCGCGGCCCCGCCGGAGGCGCGGGCAAAGGCGGCAGCAATCTTTTGCGGCGATAGCGCCGCTTTCGCCACCACGCTGTCGAAGCGCGCTTGCGGCGAGATTTCGGCGACAAGCTGCGCAGTATCCGGCCGCGCTAACGGCTTGAGACGCGCTACCTTGCCTTCATGCACGAAGCTGGCGGCGGCCTGCGCGCAGCCGGCATTGCATCGGCCGAGCAGCGACGCCTCACGCTGCCGGCCGGCCGCCGGTGAGTTGGCCCGTGGATTGCCTAGTGTGTGTCGGGGATCGGCGAGCGCCATGGAGCGCGGCGCGAGCAAGTTTTGCGGAAGACTGTTGGAGGCGGCGGTGAGCGAAGTTCCCACCGAATGGAGTCCGGCCACGGTCGCAGCCGACCACAGAGCGATCGCAGCGCCAACAACGGGAATCGCGACCCAACGCAGGCCTGGCCTCATCTCGGGCCTCATCGAAGCCAATCCACTATCAGGATTGTCACCCCGGTTATTCAAACGCATCAACGCCATACAACCAAACCTCAATCGGCCTTGCGGCATGCGGGCTCGCAGCCGTCACAATCACAGTCGCCTGGTGCCCCCCGGCACGCTTCACGTCTGTTGCCGATTGAATCAAAAGATGGACAAACTTGGTTAACCAATCCCTCTACCGATCGCCGATTGGGCGAAGGCCGATATCAAAAAAGGCTCCCTCCAAAACTATGAAAATGGCGGAAATGCCCGCCGTATCAGGCTTTGCTGCCCGTTTTTGCCGGTCGAGTCAAGAAACCGAAATGATTAGACCTTGCCTGGCCGGCCGGCTGAAGGCCGTTTCGGGATAAAAAGGCGTCGCATGACCATGGTCGTCTCCGCGGAGGCCCAGCTGCCGGCAGCCGTCTTGCATACAGGTAAATTCGCTTGTGCTAATATATTTCGGTCATGCATTTTGTGCGCGACCAACAAAAGGGAGGATGCAATGGAAACCATGACTCGCAGGTCTGCAATTGCGCTCGGCGTCACGGCCGCCGCGGCAACGCCTCTGTTCGCTTTGGCGAGATCCGCAACGGCCAAGGAGTACGGCCCGAATGAAGGCAGGGAGATTGCGCCCGGCGTCAGACTGGTGGAGGTCGGCACTGGGACCTCCGACATTCCCGCTTACAAGAGCATCTCAATCGTCGACATTGTCTTTCAGCCCGGAGCCGTGGCTCCTGAAATGGTCATGGACAACGACATGGTATGCACGATCGCTGCCGGCGAATTCACGATCAAGAAAGCGGACAAGGAATTCAAACTTAAGGAAGGCGACATGTACACTTGCGCCAAGGGCAAGACCGACGGTGCCACCAACACAAGTGCCGTGGTCGGCGTGCATCGCATTGCGATCCTGATGGCGGCCTAGAGCAATTCCAGGAAAAGTGTGCAACGGTTTTCCCGGGAAAAGCGCATAGCGCTTTCCCCTAGCGAATTGCGCAAAAAACAAACAGCTAGAGCGGTCAGCGAACCGCTCTAGCGCATGACCCGAAACAAGGCCCGCGTCCTCCGTTGGAGGCGCGGGCCTTGTCATTGCATGCGCAGCCTACGCGGCGCGCTGCGCTTCCATCGGCCGCAAATTCTGGTTCATGCGGAACAGGTTCAGCGGATCATATCGCTGCTTGATTTCCAACAGCCGCCGGTAGTTGCCGCCATAGGCTGCTTCGACCCTGTCGACCTCGTCCCCGGGCATGAAGTTCACATAGGCCGTGCCGGCGGCATAGGGCTTGGCTGCTTCATAGAGACCCCGCGCCCAGTCGATGCAAGCCTGGTCCATTTCCGGTTCGCGCCAGCGGGCGTGGACATTCATGACGTAGTGCGCGCTGCGTTGCGGAAACGCCGTTGCATCCGCTGTCACCCGGCCCGCGGCACCGCCGACATGGCCGATGAAAATCTCGCATTCGGGGCCGGGAAGCCTGGGTATCGCCGCCGTGACGACCTCAACCGCGCTGTCGGAAAGCTCGGTGAAGTCATGGCTCTTCCAATAGTTGCGGGCGCCAGGCGCCAGCAACGGATCGAATCCCTGCTGCCAGCCGGTGAACGGGTTGGGGCCGACCACGTCTGCAATCGGCGTGCCGATGGCGCGAAGCCTCTGTGTCGCCTTCTCACCCTCCTGAAGGTCGCCGCAATAGCACATGGCCAGGACCAGCACCTCCTTGCCATGCCATTCGGCCGGCAGGAACGGCAGCGGCGGCGCCTGCCGCATGACCACCCAGCAGGTCAGTTCATTGGGCGCTGCTTCGAGCGCCGCTCGGTATTCCCGCAACACGTTTTCGGCGTCAGTGAAGGGATGAACGACAAGCCCCGACAGCACCTGCGGACCGACTTGGTGGAGCTTGAACTCGAAAGCCGTGACGATGCCGAAATTGCCGCCGCCACCGCGCAGCGCCCAGAACAGGTCCGGATTTTCGGTCTGGCTGGCGCGCAGCAGCTTGCCGTCGGCGGTAACCACATCGGCGCAGAGAAGATTGTCGATGGTCAGGCCGAATTTTCGCGTGATCCAGCCGAAGCCGCCGCCCAGCGTCAGGCCCGAAATGCCGGTGGTCGAGTTGATGCCGGTCGGCACCGCCAGTCGGAAGGCCTGTGTCTCCGCGTCGACGTCGGCGAGTGTCGCGCCAGGTTCCACCCATGCCCGCCGCGTCGCGGGATCAACCCGCACCGACTTCATCGGCGACAGATCGATCATCAGACCGCCGTCGCAAACGGCGCTGCCGGCGATGTTGTGGCCGCCGCCGCGAACCGCGACAAGCAGCCGGTTTTCCCTGGCAAAATTGACGGCGGCGACAACGTCGGCGGCACCGGCGCAGCGCACGATCAGCCCAGGCCGCCGGTCGATCATGGCGTTCCAGATGCTGCGTGCCTCGTCATAGGCGGCGTCGCCTTCCCTCAGCACGGTGCCGCGCAATTGCGCCGAAAGCGCCTCCAGGGCCGCGGCATCGACCGTCGTCTTGCCGGATTCAAGCGTGGTGAGGCTCATGCTTTCCATGGCTTTCCTCCCGATGTTTTTGAGCCGTTTTCCCTCCACCCGTTTCCAAGTCTGCCTTTATATTAGAAGTCGCGCAAGTTCCTGATCGCTCCCTGGCCGGCATTGCGCAACCCGCATGACGGTCAGTGTAGGAACTACGCAGCGGTCCGCGGAGTTAGGCGTATGAGCAACCAATGCAGAGGAGAGCTCTGATGGCACCGCGCAAAAAACTCGACGTTTCGCCCGAAGGCCCGACCATCGAACAGCAGGATTGGGACGCGATCAAAGGTGGTAAAATTCTACCAGACAGCGTGCCGGGAAACGCCGACATCCGTTACGACCTAGAGAAGGAGGCTGAACTGCCCGAGGAAGACGACGACAATCCGTACCAGGAGAGCGACGAGGCGCTGCCGGACGACGAAGAGGAACGCGCCCTCTCGCGCAACCCCTCGAAGCAGGATATCGACGAGCCGTGAACGGGGCAGCGCTCATGGGCGCGGCTACTGTTTCTGCACATCTTTTTGATAGACCGGGGCCGATTGCAGCGACCGCCGGATGGTGCTCGTTCGCTGTCAGTATTGCTGCCCAGCATTGCTGCTTGGTTGCCACCGGCCCCGACCCGTTGATCACGATTTCTGTCTGACGGAACAACTCCAAAAAAAGCTCGTTGGATACTCATGATCGCGCCAAGCGATGCAACTCCAATGGAGAGCTACAATGATGAAGAAAATTCTTTCCGCAACCGTGCTCAGCATCGCCCTTGCCACGTCGGCGATGGCGCAAAACGCCACTGGATCCGGCACCAACGATCCGGGAGCGAGAACCGGAACTCCGCCCGCCGCCGGAACCACCGGCACGGATAGTCCAACAGAACCTGTCGATCCCAACGCCACGGGTGCGACCGTCGGCTCCGATGGCATGGCTGACCGGTGCAAGGACGTGACGGAGGCCGATAAGAACACTGCCAGTGGCACTGCAGCTTCGGATAGGGAGGATTGCCCCGAGTAACCGAGCCAAGGCTCGCTGAGGGCCGCGCCGCGGCCAGTCAGACAAAGCCCGGAACCGGCTTTGTCTTCCCGCTCAGTTGCGCGCCTAAGGTCAGCGCCTGCGGGAAATTCCGGACAATCGCCGCCATCCAGGTTGCGCTGCCTGGACTAAGGGCAATCCCGGCAAGTGCGGCGGCGGCGTAGACCCGCGTTGAAAACAGACTTTTCCAGGCCGCCTCGTAGCGTCTGCCGGCTATCTCGCGCCCTGCGCAGCCGCCTGGCGCGCATGCGAGTTCGCAGGCCAGCAGCCAGCCGGACTGAAGCGCCATCGAGATGCCCTCGGCGATGACAGGATGAGACTCTCCGGCTGCATTGCCGACGCGAAAGATGTCGCGTTCGTAGCAGGAGCGAATTCCCGGCCGGATCGGACCTGCGGCAAGCCACGGCCCGTCGGCGTCAGCTGACTCTAGCGCATCCCTCACTCCCCAACATGATTCCATCAGGTGACGGGAGACTGCCTCGGCGGCCGACAAATGGCTCTGCTGTCTGGGGTGTTTGCGCAACCGCGCCAGCATATCGCGCCGAATGCAGCACGAGATCGACAGCCGGCCATGATCCGCCGAAACCATGCCGCCATAACCACCGGGAAATACCAGCAGGGGCATCAAATCAGGCGCCAGCGACGACCCGGTGAAATGCGCCTTGAAGCCGAACAGGTCCGAAGGGCGGTTGGTCTTTCCAAGCTGGCTGGGCAGCGGTCCTGGCTCCCAGGAGCCGTGCGCGGCGACAATCACCGGCGCGCGCAACATCATCGTTTCGTTTCCGGCTTGAATTCGCACCCATTGCGCCTCGCCATCTTGGTCGATGGCGACGGCGCGGCAAGGCTGAAAGATTTCGACGCCCGCCGATCGCGCCGCCTGCAAAAGCAGACAGTCGAAAATATCACGGCCGAGCGCCCGGCCGAAACCATCTTTTTTCTCGCGGCGCCCATCTTTTGCAGGAGGCCCGTCTTTTGAGCGAGGCATGGGCGCCTCGACGCAGGTCTCGCCGGAAAAGAGGCCGACACGGCGGATTTCGGGGCCGGCATTGGCACGCCAGGCATCGGCGATTTCCAGCTGGTCCAGAAGCGCAAGATTGCTTGCCGATAAAAATTCGCCGCAGACCTTGCGGCGCGGGAACACGCTCTTTTCTACAATAGCCACGGCCCATCCGCGCCGGGCCAGCGTCAGCGCGACGGTCGTGCCCGCCGGGCCGGCGCCTATGATGATCGCGTCATGGGTCGACAATCGGGTCATGGGTCATGACCGGCGCTGGCGCCGACGAAGATGTGGGAAAAAAGGCCGGCGCGCCGTTCCTCGACCGGTTTGCCGTTTGCCGCGAGCCAGAGACCGGAAAGCTCGTTGCCGCGAAAGCCGGCACGCACACTTTGAGCCGCGTCGTTTCGTGTGACGTCATTGGCGCCGATTGCCGGGAGAAGGCGGGTCGCGGCCAATGCCAGTTTGGTCCGCAACGGCTCTGTCGCCAACAGCAGCGGGGCCTTCGGCGCCATCAGCGAAAACAGACGCACGAGCTTGCCATCGTCGAAATGATGCAGAAACAGATTGACGGTGATCGCGTCGAACCGCGTGCCCTCATTCTTTCTCGCCCAGTCGAAGACATCGGCGGTGACGCCTTCGACGGTCCATCCCAGCCTGTCGAAATCACCACGCAACTGCGCGGTGATGAGGTCGACGCGGTCGAGCATTACCAGTTCGACCCCGGGCCAATGCCCGGCCATGCGCCGCGCCACCGCCAGCATGAAGGAGCCATCGCCGGCGCCGATCTCCAGAATCCGGCGCGGCGGCCCTGGCACAAATTTCCTGAGCAGCGACGCCATGATCCTGGCCTGAAACATCAGCGCGTTGATGCGACGGAGGTCGCGCCGCGCCGCAAGCGCTCGAAAATCGTCGGCCGCAAGTCCGTCGAGGATTTCCGGCGCTAGCCGGCGGTGCTCCAGGCTGCTCATGACACCGTTCGGAAAAGCATGGTTTCGGCCGCCAGCCCGGGTCCGAACGACATGCCGCAGCCGAGCATTCCTGGTGGCGCCTTCAACATCTCTTTCATCACGAACATGACGGTCGCCGACGACATGTTTCCATATCGGCGCAACACCTCGCGCGATGGCTCCAGCGCGGTGGGCGCGAGTTTCAGGGCCCGTTCGACGGCGTCGAGCACCGAACGTCCCCCCGGGTGCACGGCCCAGAGGTCGATCGCCTCGGTCGGCCGATCGCCGAGGATGGCGTCGTGATTGCTCTGCAACGCATCATGGATTGCCGCCGGGACCTGGCCGGAAAGAACCATCTCGAAGCCGTGGTCACTAATGCTCCAGCTCATCAGATCCCGCCGCTCGTCCGCCACGATGGCGTAAAAGCTTTCGAGCTCGATGCCGTGCGGCTCGGCGGTGACGAGCGCAGCCGCACAGCCATCGCCCCAAAGGCAGAACGACAGCAGCTTTTCCAGTTCGCTGGTTTCGCGCAGATGCATCGTGCAGAGTTCGATATTGACCAGCAGCACCCTGGCCTGCGGCTCGGAGCGGACGATGTGGCGGGCAAGCTTGAGGCCGTTGATCGCCGCGTAGCAGCCCATGAAACCGATCATCGTGCGTTCGACCCTGTCCGGCAGGCCGCATCGCGCAATCAGCTCCAGGTCGATGCCCGGTGCTGAAAAACCGGTGCAGGTGGTGACGATGAGATGGCTGATGCGGGAAGCGCCGCCACCAAGCTCCAATCGGTCGACGGCTTTTTGCGCCAGAACAGGTGCGGCATGACAGAACATTGCCATTCTCTCGGCCGTCCCAGGAAAGGCGCCCCGGACGAACCTCCCGGCCAGATCTGCTGATGGTCCTTCGGGGTCGCCGGCAGGTGCAAAGCAGGAATAGCGGTGCTCGATGCCGGCAACGTCAACCATGCGTTCGAAAATTCTTCGGCGATCGGCTGCAAGCATGGAGGCCGCGAAACGCAGGTAGAATTGATGAACCTCGTGCTCCGGCACCGCTGTCGCGATCCGGTTAATATACGCTTTGGCCGGCATATTCGGTCTCCTCGGCGTCGTGCACGGTATTTTTCAGGACCACCGCCGGAGGTTGTTTAGTCATCGGCACCAGGTGTCGGGCAGCAGGCATTGAGTGTTGTTGATGAACGCTTCTGAGAACTGATTTCATCCCACCTGTGCTGTTGCCAGGCGATGCTGCGGTTCGCCGGCATTGAGAACATAGGCTCCATTACCGAGGCGTCCACCGAAGAGCCCGCGCTTCGGACCGAGGCGCCATTGCTTCCGGCCTCTCGGGGCGCGGTATTTTTCTGAGGAACATTAGCGCATACTAACGATTGTAGCATGACAGCGAGTATCTCCCGGATATTGGCTGCTGGACCGGGAACCCGGTCGGCCCGCGCTCCTCCAGAGGCGCGGGCCTCCGATTGAGGCGTCGACCTGAAGCGACTGCCTTGCCTTCAATCGACGAGCACGGCGACCACTGCGGTGCAGTCACCCGCCTTGACCAATCCGGGGAAATGCCGCGCTGCCAGCATGCCGCCCATCCTTGCCCTGATCTCCTGAGGTGCGGCACCGGTGCGGCCAATGGAGTGGATGCGCGCCAGGACCTGGCCCTCTTCGACAGGCTCGCCGAGATCGATCATCGTTTCGATCATCCCGTCGTCCTCGGCGAACGAGAAGCAATCGCCCGACGGCATGTCCAGCCAGCGGGTCGGCTGCATCTCGACCGCACCGGCGACGATGCCGGCATAGCGCAGCACATTGAGCACGCCGCGACGGGCGATTCGCACCGTCTCTGCGCGGGCAGTCCCACCGCCGCCAAGCTCAGTGGTGATGAACAGCTTGCCCATCTCTTCGGCGGCAGTGTCGAACATGCCGACCGCATCGATCTCCAGCATCTTCATCGACCACGGTGCCGAGAACGCTTCCACTGCGGCGAAGCCCTTCGCCTCCAACTCCTTGTCGGGGCGGATATGGGCGGCGCAGAACGGCACGAAGTCGAGCGTCTTGCCGCCGGAATGGAAATCGAGCGCGATGTCGGTGCGTGGCAGAAGTTCGCGCTGGAAGTAATCGGCGATCTTCTCGGTCACCGTGCCGTCCGGCCGGCCGGGAAAGCTGCGGTTGAGATTGCCCTTGTCGATCGGCGAGGTTCGGGTGCCGGCACGGAACGCCGGATAATTCATCGCCGGGACGATGATGATTCTGCCGCTGACTTGCTTTGGATCGAGCGTACGGGCGAGATCGTAGAGCGCCAGCGGCCCCTCATATTCGTCGCCATGATTTCCGCCGGTGAGCAACGCACTCGGCCCGCTGCCGTTGCGGATCACGCAGATCGGGATCATCACCGATCCCCAGGCCGAGTCGTCGCGGCTGTAGGGCAGGCGCAAGAAGCCGTGCTGCACACCGTCGCGGTCGAAATCGACGGTCGGCGTGATTGGCGATGGGCGAAGGCTGGACATCGGGCTCAATTCTTCACCACCAGCTTGCGCGGCACATTGGCCAGGCACTCGACGCCGGTCTCGGTGATCAGGATGGATTCGGTGATCTCCAGCCCCATCGTCTCCAGCCACAGGCCGGTCATGAAATGGAAGGTCATGCCTGGCTTCAGCTCGGTGCGGTCGCCGGGACGCAGGCTCATCGTGCGCTCGCCCCAATCCGGCGGATAGGAAAGCCCGATCGGATAGCCGGTGCGGTTGTCCTTGACGATGCCGTACTTCTTCAGCACCGCGAAGAAGGCGTTGGCGATGTCTTCGCATGTATTGCCAGGCTTTGCCGCCGCAAGCCCGGCCTCCATACCTTCCAGCGTCGCCTTTTCGGCATCGAGGAATTCCTGCGTCGGTCTACCGAGGAACACGGTCCGCGAAAGCGGACAATGGTAGCGGTTGTAGCAGCCGGCGATCTCGAAGAAGGTGCCCTCGCCCGATTTCATCGGCCGGTCGTCCCAGGTCAGATGCGGCGCCGACGCATCGGCGCCCGACGGCAGCAGCGGCACGATCGCCGGATAGTCGCCGCCAATCTTTCCCTCTGGCCCGTCGACGCCGCGGGTGCCGGCATCATAGATCTCGGCGACCAGATCGCATTTGCGCATGCCGACTTCGATCTTGTCGACGATGCGCTGGTGCATCGCTTCGACAATGCGGGCGGCCTTGCGCATGTAATCGATCTCGGTCGGGCTCTTCACGGCTCGCTGCCAGTTGACGAGAGCCGTAGCGTCGACGAAGCGGGCATTTGGCAGATGTTTCTGCAGCGAAGCGAAGGCAGCGGCCGAGAACCAGTAATTGTCCATCTCGACACCGATGCTGAGCTCGCCCCAGCCGCGATCGGCCAGCACCTGCGACAGAAAATCCATCGGGTGGCGTTCGGTCGACTGCACATAATGGTCGGCATAGCCGACGATGTTGTCGTGCGCGAGATAGGCGGTGCGCTTGGCGCCGTTGGCGTCCTGGCCGCGCCCATACCACACCGGTTCACCCGACGGCGGCACGATGACGGCCTGGTGCACGTAGAACGACCAACCATCATAGCCGGTCAGCCAAGCCATATTGGACGGATCGCTGACAACAAGCAGATCGACGCCCTTGGATTCCATGGCCTTGCGGGTCTTGGCGAGGCGATCCGCATATTCGCCGCGCGAGAATTTCAAATTCGGCTGCATTGTTCTTTGTCCTCGTTTGTTGGGCCTTTGCGGCCGGTATCAGCTTTCGAAAATCGTCCCGGCATTCTTCGCCCGCGCACGGTCGCGGGCAAGCGTGGCGATCGCCGTGTCCTGCACGCCGGTACCGGTGAGGTCGGCGATAGTGATGTCGCTGTCCGAACGGCGGCCATGTCTTTCGCCGGCGATGATCTGGCCGAGCTCGGTGATCTCGGCATCGGCTGCCATCACCCCCGTCGCGATGGCATGATGCAATTCGCCCAGCAGCCGCGTCTGCTTCGCGCTGTCGGCGACGTAGAGATCGGCCATGCGCAGGATCGCCGGCGCGATCTCGTTCTTGTGCTCGGCGTCCGAGCCCATCGCAGTGATGTGCTGGCCGGCGGAGATGAAGCCGGGTTTGATCAGCGGTTCGGTCGACGGCGTCGTGGTGACGATGATGTCGGCGCCGGCCGCCGCCGTGGCCGCATCGGGCTCGGCGCGCACGACGATGCCCAGTCTTTCGCGCAATGCATCCGCCGCGGCTTCGGCCTTGGCGGCATCCCTGGCCCAGATCCGCCCCTCGGCGATCGGCCGCACCAGCATAAGCGCCTCGAGCTGCAGCCCGGCCTGGACGCCGGCGCCGAAGATCGCCGCGACCGAGGAGTCCGGCCGCGAAAGATGTTTCGCCGCGACCGCTCCGGCCGCCGCCGTGCGGATATCGGTCAAATAGCCATTGTCGAGCAGCAGCGCCTCGACCAGTCCGGTTGTTGAAGACAGCAGCACCATCATGCCGTTGACGCTGGGCAGGCCGAGCTTCGGATTGTCGAAGAAGCCGGGACTGATCTTGATGGCAAAACCGTCGATGCCAGGCACATAGGCGGTCTTGACGTCGACCTCGCCGCGATGCTCGGGAATGTCGAGCCGCAGGATCGGCGGCATCGCCACCGGCAAGGTGGCAAGCGCTCGGAACGCGTTCTCGACGCAGGCGACGGCATCGCGATCGAGCTTCACGATCGCGCGCAGTTCGGTTTCGGTGAGTATCGTCATCCGGCTCATGCGGCGCTCTCCTCAAAAGCTTGGCCACAAACGACTTTCCTGTGCAGCGTCATGTCGATGTTGCGGCCCGACAGAATGAGCACAGTGGGGCCGCTCGCCCTGACCTTGCCGGCAAGCACGGCGGCGATGCAAATCGCGCCGGCGCCTTCGACGATCTCGCGCTCCTGTTCATAGGCATGGCGGATGCCGGCGGCGATCTCGTCCTCGCTGAGCAGGATAACATCGTCGAGCAGGTCGCGGCACATCGAGAAGGTCAGCCGGTTATCCAGGCCGATACCGCCGCCGAGCGAATCCGCCAGCGTCGGCAGTTCCTCGACCAAGACCGGATGGCCGGCATCGAGGCTTGCCTTCATCGCCGCACCCCGCGCCATCGAAACGCCGATGACTTTCGTGCCGGGGCTGACGCCCTTCACGGCAGCGGCGACACCCGCCGCCAGCCCGCCGCCGGACAGCGGCACCAGCACCAGGGCAGCGTCCGCAACCTGTTCGATGATTTCCAGCCCGAGCGTGCCTTGCCCGGCGATGATATCGGGATGGTCGAAGGGCGGCAGCATGACCAGTCCCGCTTCCGCTACGAGCCGTTCGACTTCCTGCTGCGCATCGTCCTGGCTGTTGCCGACGATGCGGATCTCGGCGCCGAGCCGGCGGATTTCATCGAGCTTGTTCTGCGGCACCAGTCGCGACATGCAGATCGTCGCGCGCATGCCTTCGAGCTTTGCCGCATGAGCCAGCGCCCGGCCGTGATTGCCGGTCGAGGCGGCGACCACGCCGCGCGCCTTCTCCTCGGCGTTCAGCGAAGCGATGGCGTTCGAGGCGCCGCGCAACTTGAAGCTGCCGGTGGTCTGCCGATGCTCGAGCTTCAGATAAACAGGCACCCCCAAGTGTCCAGAAAGATTCGGGGAAAGCACGGTCGGCGTGCGCTCGACCTTGCCGGCGATGCGCTCGCGGGCGGCGCGGATATCGGCGAGGGTGATAGGCGCAGGTGTCATCGGCATCATTGTCCCAACGGCAGCGTCATCAGACGGCCGAACTCGGCGCGTGGCTCCTCGTCGCCGCACAGCCGCAGGCAGTTCCAGGCCGTTGCCTGATTGCTGGTCACCACCGGACGGCCGATCGCCTCTTCCATGCCGACCACGGCAAGTGCTGCCCGCAGCGCCGTGCAGGAGACGAACAGCGCGTCCGCCTGCGCATCGGTCGCCTCGCGTGCCAGGTCGACCAGCGTGGCCGGCGCAATCCGCGCCATCTCGCGGTCGTCCTCGAAGCCGAGACAGGTGAAGCTGGCGATCTCGAAACCGTGCGCCGCGAAATAGGCCGCCATCGGCCGACTGGTCTCGACCGTGTAGGGCGTAAGAATACTGATCGTCCTGGCGCCCAGCGCCTTCAAGCCGCGTACCCCTGCCATCGGCGGCGTAACCACGGGTACGGCAGGCTTGGCCGCCTGCACTGCCGCCTCGATCTCGGCATCGCCGATGACCACGGAGGCGGAGGTGCAGGAATAGCAGATTGCGTCGAGCGGCTCATCGGGCAGGATGAGCGCCGCGCCCGCCGTCAGCGACGGCTGCATCTTGCGCAAATTGTCCGGCGTCGTCGGATTGGCGTAGGGAATGCGCGCGACATAGACGCCAGTGCGGTCGCTCGCCACCATGCGGCGAAAATCCGGTTCGGTCGTATGGTCGGTGGCTAAGATGATCAGGCCGATACGCTTCTCCAGCGGACGCGCGTCGAGCGCCGGCCGTGTCGGGTGCAAGCGGATGTCGGCGGTCACCAGGCTCTCCTTGCCAACCGGCCGCACTCTAGCGAAAGCATCGAAGGAACCACTGTCATCTCTCAATGCGCCCGTAACGGCGTTCCAGCCAGCGCAGCAGCACGACCGAGAATAGGCTGATGACGAGGAAGAAGGCGCCGACCAAGGTCATCGGCTCGACATAGCGGTAATAGGTGTTGGCGACGCTCTTGGCCTGGTTCATCAGTTCCAGCACGGTGATCGCCGACAGCAGCGGCGTCTCCTTGAACATGGCGATAAAATAGTTGGCAAGCGCCGGGATCATCGGCGGGATCGCCTGCGGCATGATGATGTGGGTCCATGTCTGCCTGGCGTTGAGATTGCAGGCTTTGGCGGCTTCCCACTGGCCGCGCGGCACATTGTCGATGCCGGCGCGATAGACCTCGGCCGTGTAGGTGCCGTAGTGCAGCCCGAGGCCGATGACCCCCGCAACCAGCGGCGGCAGCAGGATACCGATATCCGGCAGCACGTAGAAGATGAAGTAGAGCTGCACCAAAAGCGGCGTGCCGCGAATGAACTCGGCGAGGAAGCCGATGCTGCGCGACAAGCCCTTGTTCGGTGAGCGCCGCGCTAGCGCGATGGCCAGCCCGACGATCGCGGCCAGGACCGAGCCGAGCAGTGTCGCCAGGATGGTGATCTTCACGCCCTCGATCAGCGTCGGCATGATCTCCCAGACGAAATTCCAATCCCACTCCATTACGAGGCCCGATCCATCAGACGCGCACCCCGTCGAGGCCGCGCGCCATGCGGCGTTCCAGCGAACGCACACCCCACGAAATGATCAGCGCAAGGGCAAAATAGATGACGAGAATGGTGGTGAACGGCACCAGCGTGTTGCCGGTCTGCGAGCGCACGACCTGGGCCTGGAAGGTCAGGTCGGTGAGCGAAATCAGCGAAACGACGGCAGTGGCCTTGAGCAATTCGATGGCGTTGTTGCCGAAGGTCGGCAGCATGACCAGCAGCGCCTGCGGCAGGATGACATGGCGCATGGCTTGCCAGCGGCCGAGATTGACCGCGATGCAGGCCTCGTACTGTTCGCGTCCGATCGACTGGATGGCACCGCGCACCACCTCCGCGCCATAGGCGCCGACATTGAGGCCAAGCGCCAGCACGCCGGCCTGCAGCGGCGTCAGCGAAATGCCGATGAACGGCAGCACGAAATAGGCCCAGAACAGCTGCACGAAGATCGAGGTACCGCGGAAGAATTCGATATAGGCGGTGGCCAGCGCCCGAATGGCGAAAAAACGCGACAGCCGCCCCAGCCCGGCGAGAAAGGCCATGATCAGGGCAAGCACCGACCCCATCAGCGTCAGCTCGATGGTAACAAGCGCTCCCTGCAATATCAGGCCGAAATAGCCGGACCATTGGGTCATTGCGATTCAAAATTTCCTATCGTTTGCGGTCATGCGAGACTGCCGCGACAGCCCCTTCTGCCCGTTCACGGGGAGACGATGCCGCCAGGCAGATGAGGGGCAGCGCCAGCTTGGCAGAACTTTGCGCCGCCCCTCATCCGTCACTTCGTGACACCTTCTCCCCGTGAGCGGGGAGAAGGAAAAAGGCGCTACTTTGCCGAGCAGAGCTTGTCGCGGCTCGTCGACATCGCCGCCGCCGCCGAGAAGCCGTAGGGCTCGATGATCTTGGCGAATTCGCCGGACTTCTTCAGCTTGGCCAATTCGACGTCATAGGCGTCGCGCAGCGCCTCGTCGCCCTTCTTGAACGCCGCGCCGTCGCAATAGACCGGCGCGCCGACCACCGGGGCGACGACTTCGAGGTTCGGATCGTTGGCCTTCTTGACCAGATCGTTGATCGACAGCACCGGCAGCGAATAGGCATCGATGCGGCCGTCCTGCAGCATCTTCAGACCGCTCTGGCCGTCCGGCACGACGATGACGCGGTCACGCGGAACGCCGGCAGTGAGCGCCAGCTTTTCCTCGGTGCCGCCGCCCGGCGCCCCGATCGTCGCGGTGGCATCCTTGGCGACATCCTCATAGCTCTTGAAGCCCTTCGGGTTGCCCTTCTTGACCAGCATCGCCTCGGCGTCGCACAGCACCGGCTCCGAATAGGCGACCGCCGCGCAGCGCTCCGGTTTCATGAACAGGCCGGCGGTGACAACGTCGAAACGGCCGGCCTGCAGGCCGGGGATCATCGCGCCATATTCCGAGATCGAGGCGACGATGTCGTTGACACCAAGACGCTTGAAGATTTCACGGGCTACGTCGGGCGCCGCACCCGAAACCTTGCCGTCGGCCGCAACCGCCGTATAGGGCGGCTCGTTAGCGATGGCGACACGGGCGAAGCCCTGCGCCTTGAGCTCTTCGAGCTTGCTGTCGTCGGCCGATCCTGCGGTCGAAGCGGCCAGAATCGCGGTCAGCGCAACACCGGCGACGCCGGCCAGAATGCCAAGTTTCTTCATTGTTCCCAACTCCTTGTTTCTCTTTTGGTCGTTCTTGAGCATGCGGGACGGCTTCGCCGCCCTAGAGGACGGCAGTCAGACGCGATGTCCGGCCGCGATAATCTTCTTCAGGAAAGCTTGCGTACGCTCCTGCTTGGGGTTGCGGAAAATCTCGTCCGGCTTGCCTTCCTCGACAATCTTGCCACGGTCGAAGAACAGAACCCGGTCGGCGAAATCATGGGCAAAACCCATTTCGTGGGTAACCAGCAGCATGGTCATGTCGGTCTCGGAGCAGAGCCGCCACAACACGTTCAGCACTTCCTCGACCAGTTCCGGATCGAGTGCCGATGTCACCTCGTCGAACAGCATGATCCTGGGCTGCAGCGCCAAGGCGCGAGCGATGGCAACGCGCTGCTTCTGCCCGCCGGAGAGCTGCGCCGGCATCGCTTTCGCCTTGTCGGCCATGCCGACCATGTCGAGCAGTTCCATCGCCCGTTTTTCGGCGGCGGCGCGCGGCATGCCCTTGGTCAGGATCGGCGCCAGCGTGACGTTGTCGATGACGCTCTTGTGCGGAAACAGGTTGAACAGCTGGAAGACCATGCCGATCTTCTGGCGCATTCTTGCCAGATGCCGTTCGTCGGCGGGCAGCAACTGGCCGTTGCGCTCGATGTGGTAAAGCTGCTCGCCGTCGATCTGGATGTGGCCGCTGTCGATCCTCTCCAGCGTCATCAAGATGCGCAGGATCGTCGTCTTGCCGGAGCCGGATGGGCCGATCAGCGCCAGCTTCTCGCGCGGCATGACCTGCATCGACAGTCCGTCCAGAACCTTGAAGGTGCCGAAGCTTTTCGAAATGCCGTCGATCTTGATAATGGGTGCGGACAATGAATTCCCCGTTCTGGAGAAGCTATGCCTTAACGATGCGGAACGTGCCAAATCATGTCAATCAGGAAAATAAACTCATGACAATGTTTCTGACTCCGCAGCATTTCGCGGCAATGTCTGCCTAGATCGCCAGCAGGAGATGCTCCGGGTCGCCGAGCAGAAGTTTGGTGACAACGCTGAGGCCGGCGCGCAGTTCCGCCTCGGTGGTCGAGCCCAGCGAGATGCGCACTGCCGGCTGCCAGGGCGCCGCCGAGATGCGGAACGATGCGCCTGGTGCGATCGCCACACCCTGCAGGCGGGCCTGTGAGACGAAACCCTCCTCGGCGCGGTCGCCGGGCAGTTGCAGCCACAGATGCAGTCCGTCGCGATGGACGCGGTAGTCGACCCCGGCAAGCACCTGGGCGGCAATCTCCTGCCGACGCCGCAACGCCGACCGTTGCCAGCGCACGAGTTCCATCGCCGTGCCGTCGGTCACCCATTTTGTCGCGATCTCCGCCACCATCGGCGTCGCCATCCAGTTGGAGACGAGATGCCGGTTGGCGACGGCAGCGACATAGCGGTCGGGCGCCGCGAGATAACCGATGCGCAGGCCTGGCACCACGATCTTGGTGAAGGAGGTGACGTAGAGCGTGCGCTCGGGCGCGAAGGCGGCGACCGGCGGCGGACGGCCCTCGACCAGCGGCCCGAGCACGTCGTTCTCGATGATGGCGATGTCGTGCCGGCGCGCCACCGCAGCGATCTGCTCGCGCCGCGCGGCATTCATCAATGTTGCAGTCGGATTGATCACCGAGGGCTGCACGAATACGGCGCGGATGTCGGACAGCCGGCACGCCTCGTCGAGCGCCTCCGGGATCAGGCCGTTGTCGTCAATCGGCAGGCCCTCGAGGTTGAAGCCGAGATAGCGCGCCAGCGGGATCAGCGTGTGATGGCCGATCGCCTCGGTGGCGACGGTCGAACCCGGCGGCGCCACGCTCATCAGCGCCACCGTCATCCCGGCGGTGGCGCCGTTGGTCAGGCTAACATTCTGCGCCGACACGTCGAGACCGCAGTGCCGCAGCCATTCGACCGCCACCGCGCGATGGCGCGGGAACACCATGTTCGGCCGGAACGACAGCGCCGAGGTCGACGGCAGGTTTTCGGCAAGCCAGCCCAGCGCCTGCTTCAGCCGCTCCAGATGCATCGGCTCGCAGACTGGCTTCAGGATCGACAGGTCGATGACCTCGCCAAGGCGCTCCGGCAGGTAGGGCGGTTCCGGCTCGCGGCGCTGCGTCTGCACGAAGCTGCCGCGGCCGATCTCGCCGGAGACCAGGCCCCGGCGGATCAGTTCCTCATAGGCGCGGCTGACTGTCTGCACCGAAAGCTTCAAATCGTCGGCCAGCCGGCGATGCGTCGGCAGCCGCGCGCCGTTGGCCAGCCGCCCATCATGAATGGCGCGCGCGAACTGGTCGGCGAGCGATTGATAGGCCGGCCGCCGGATAAGCGCGGGATCTGGACGCCACAATGTCATGACATATTAGAGATCGAAATCAGTGCAATTGACAATCGAAATAATGCGCCGTCATGGTGTCGGGGACAAAAAAGTGGACGCTCATGGCCGCACCGAAACTCGATCAGATCGACCTGAAAATCCTAGACGCGGTCCAGCGCGACGGGCGCATCACCAAGCTGGCGCTCGCCGACAAGGTCGGCCTGTCGCCGACGCCGTGCTGGATGCGGCTGCGCAAGCTGGAAAAAGCCGGCATCGTTTCCGGCTATCACGCCAGGGTTGCGATGCGCGCCATTGCGCCGGTCGCCACCGTCCTGATGGAGGTGACGCTGGCCAGCCACCGCCAAGCCGATTTCGACCGTTTCGAGCGCGTCATCCGCGACGTCCCCGAAATCATCGCCTGCTGGTCGGTGGGCGGCGGCGTCGACTATCTGCTGAAGGTGATGGCGCGCGACATCGACTCCTACCAGCGGCTCGTCGACGCCCTGCTCGAACGCGAGATCGGCATCGACCGCTATTTTACCTACATCGTCACCAAGACGGTGAAGGAGGAGGTCGCCATGCCGGTGGCGGATCTGTTGCCGGCGCCGTCGTGAGGTCTAGGGAAACTTGCCCGGAATCGCGGCGCAGACCCCAGGGATGACGAAGCTGAGGAGGTTTCAGCTAATCTCCACTGTTTGCTACAGTCTCGGAGAGACTGTCCTGTGTTTCGGCCCAATAGAGACAATCTCTCTACGCGCAGCCATTCAAACAGTCTCTCTGTCTGCACCGCGCGAATAGTCTCTCCGCATCGCCTCGACATCGGGAGACCTCAAAAAATGTCCGCGCATTTTGCCCGCCCACACCGCCACGAAGCGCTCGACCGGCTCGCCGACCGCCGGCTGCTGCGCCAACTCGCCTATGTCGACGGCCACTGGACGGCGAGTGACGCCGCGGAAAGTTTCGAGGTGACCGACCCTGCTACAGGCGCCACCGTTGCCTGGGTTGCCGCGCTCGATGCCAGGCAGACGAGCAAGGCGATCGACGCGGCGTCGCGCGCCTTTCCCGCCTGGCGCGCGGCTCTCCCGCAGGAACGCGCAAGAATCCTGCGAAAATGGTTCGACCTGATCATCGCCGCGAAAGAGGATCTGGCGCTATTGATGACGCTCGAACAGGGCAAGCCGCTTAGGGAAGCGCGGGGCGAGATCGACTACGCCGCCTCTTTCGTCGAGTGGTATGCCGAGGAGGCAAAGCGCCTCAACGCCGAAAGCGTCACCAGCCATTTGCCGAACGCCGAAATGATGGTGCGGCGCGAACCGCTCGGCGTCGTCGGCGTCGTCACGCCGTGGAATTTTCCCGCAGCCATGCTGACCCGCAAGGCGGCGGCCGCGCTTGCCGCCGGCTGCACCATCGTCGCGCATCCTTCGTCGGAAACGCCGCTGTCGGCACTGGCGCTGGCCGAGCTCGGCGAACGCGCCGGCTTGCCGGCTGGCGTCTTCAACGTACTCACCGGCAAGGCTGCGATCATCGTTGGGCGGATGTGCGAAGACGCTCGCGTCCGGGCCATGAGCTTCACCGGCTCGACCGAGATCGGCAGGCTTATCGCCGCGCAAAGCGCGCCGACGATGAAGCGGCTGATCATGGAGCTTGGCGGCCATGCGCCGCTGATCGTCTTTGCCGACGCCGATCTCAACAAGGCCGTGACCATCGCCGTCGACGCCAAATTCGCCACGTCCGGCCAGGATTGCCTTGCTGCCAACCGCATCTATGTCCAGCGTCCGATCTACGATCGTTTCTGCGCCGCCTTCGGCAGGCGCATCGAGGCGCTGCGGACCGGCAATGGCCTGGCCGATGACACCGACATCGGGCCGTTGATGCACGAGCGCGGCGTCAAGAAGGTCGAGGAACAGGTCGCCGATGCGCTCGCCCGTGGCGCGCGCTGCCTCACGGGCGGCGGCAGACATCCGGCCGGGCCGCTGTTCTACCGGCCGACCCTGCTCGCCGATGTCACCGACGACGCGCTGATCATGCGCGAGGAAACCTTTGGTCCGGTCGCCGCCGTGACGCCCTTCGACAGCGAAGACGAGGTCATCGCCCGCGCCAACGCCTCCGAATACGGGCTCGTCGCCTATGTCGTCACCGAGAACGGCGGCCGCCAATTGCGCATGGGCCGCGCGCTCGACTACGGTATGGTCGCCATCAACCGCGTCAAGATCACCGGCGCGCCGATCCCGTTCGGCGGCGTCAAGCAGTCCGGCATAGGCCGCGAGGGCTCGCGCCACGGGCTCGAAGCCTTTACCGATCTTAAATATCTCTGCCTGGATGTGGCGTAAGGTGTATCGATATTCAGGTGATGCCGGTCTGCAAATGGCGGCGTCCTGCGCTTCCCTACAGCGCCGCGCGCCCTGGTGGGCGCGCAAAGGACGCTGTAGAACTTTGATTTTGCATATGACCTTTCCGAAATCGATCTCGATTTCGGGGTCATGCGCGGGCTCACGTACGAAAACGTACGCTCCGCTCCGGTTCTCGGAAGCCACCATTTTCGACTCGGCCTGACCTGAATCTCGACACACCTTAGGCCGCGTCGAGACCATCTTTCTCTAAGGAGTCAAAAAAATGCTCGACCAGTCCAACGAACTCGCCGCCTGGGACCGCGACCACTTCTTCCATCCCTCGACGCATATGGGCACGCATGCACGGGGTGAATCGCCGACCCGCATCATCGCCGGCGGCGAAGGCGTCACCATCTGGGACAATAATGGGCGCAAGAGCATCGATGCCTTTGCCGGGCTTTATTGTGTCAATGTCGGCTATGGCCGCCAGAAGATATCAGACGCCATCGCCGCCCAGGCCAGGAACCTTGCCTATTACCACGCCTATGTCGGCCACGGCACCGAGGCGTCGATCACCCTTTCCAAGATGATCATCGACCGCGCCCCGCAAGGCATGTCGAGGGTCTATTTCGGCCTCTCCGGCTCCGACGCCAACGAAACCAACATCAAGCTGATCTGGTACTACAACAACGTGCTCGGCCGTCCCGAGAAGAAGAAGATCATCTCGCGCTGGCGCGGCTATCACGGCTCCGGCGTCATGACCGGGTCGCTGACCGGGCTCGACCTGTTCCACAACGCCTTCGACCTGCCGCGTGCGCCGATCCTGCACACCGAGGCGCCCTACTATTTCCGCCGCGCCGACCGCTCGCTGAGCGAGGAACAGTTTTCCCAACACTGCGCCGACAAGCTCGAAGAGATGATCCTGGCTGAGGGCCCGGACACGGTCGCCGCCTTCATCGGCGAGCCGATCCTCGGCACCGGCGGCATCGTGCCGCCGCCCGCTCTGTACTGGGAAAAGATCCAGGTGGTTCTGAACAAATACGATGTGCTGCTGGTCGCCGACGAAGTGGTCACCGGCTTCGGCCGGCTGGGCACCATGTTCGGCTCCGACCATTACGGCATCAAGCCCGACCTGATCACCATCGCCAAGGGCCTGACCTCGGCCTATGCGCCGCTGTCGGGGGTCATCGTCTCGGACAAGGTCTGGCAGGTGCTGGTCCAGGGTTCCGACAAACTCGGCAGCATAGGCCATGGCTGGACCTATTCGGCGCATCCGATCTGCGTCGCCGCCGGCGTCGCCAACCTGGAACTGATCGACGAGATGGACCTGGTGACCAATGCCGGCGAGACCGGCGCCTATTTCCGCGCCGAACTGGCGAAAGCCGTCGGCGGCCACAAAAATGTCGGCGAGGTGCGCGGCGACGGCATGCTGGCGGCGGTCGAGTTCGTCGCCGACCGGGACGACCGCGTGTTCTTCGATGCCGCGCAAAAAATCGGGCCGCAGGTCGCGACCGCGCTTGGCGAGCGCGGCGTCATCGGCCGGGCCATGCCGCAGGGCGACATCCTCGGCTTCGCGCCGCCGCTGTGCCTGACCCGCGAAGAGGCCGACATCGTCGTCTCCAAGACGGCCGATGCGGTGAAGAGCGTGTTTGCCAATCTCTAATTTTGTCGACCTTTGCGCCGCCCCTCATCCGCCTGCCGGCACCTTCTCCCCGTAAGGACGGGGAGAAGGGTCAAGCAGGGTGAGAGGCAGCGCCAACCTGCAATATCTGGAAGCAACATCGATGACCGCAAAACCCTCCCTCCCCGCCACCATGGCCGCCGTGCTTCTGACCGGTCACGGCGGACCGGAAAAGCTTGTCTATCGCACCGATGTGAAAGTGCCCTCGCCCGCCGCGGGCGAGGTTCTGGTCAAGGTCACCGCTTGCGGCATGAACAACACTGATGTCTGGGTGCGCCAAGGCGCCTATGGCACGGAGGAAGATGCTGCCGCCGTGTCGACCTGGCGGCGTCAGGGCAACACGCTCACCTTCCCGCGCATCCAGGGCGCCGACACGGTCGGCCACATCGTTGCCGTCGGCGATGGTGTCTCGCCGGACCGCATCGGCGAGCGGGTGATGGTCGATTTCTCCATCTACAACCGCGACGACGATTCCCTCGCCGACATCGACTATATCGGCCACGGCCGTGACGGCGGCTATGCCGAGTATCAAACCGTGCCGGCCGAGAATGCCCATGTCGTCGCCACCGACCTGACCGACGTCGAACTCGCCACTTTCTGCTGCGCCTACCTCACCGGCGAACAGATGCTGGAACGCGCCGCATTGAAGGCCGGCGAACGCGTTCTGGTCACCGGCGCCTCGGGCGGCGTCGGCTCCGGTATCGTGCAGTTGGCGCGGGCGCGCGGCGCCGTCCCCTATGCCGTCGTCGGCAAGGGCAAGGAAAAGGTGGTGCTCGACATCGGCGCCGAGGCGGTGATCACCCGTGGCGTCGCCGATCTGCCGGCAGCCGTCAACGACGCCACCGGCGGCCAGCCGATCGATGTGGTTGCCGACCTCGTCGGCGGTGCGATCTTCAACGACCTGTTGCGCATCCTTCGGCCCGAAGGCCGCTACACTACGGCCGGCGCGATTGCCGGCCCGGTCGTGCAGCTCGATCTGCGCACCATGTATCTCAAGCAATTGCAGCTGCACGGATCCAGCCAGGGCACGCGACACGACTTCCGCCGTATCGTCCGCTACATCGAGGAGAAGAAGATCCGGCCGCTGGTCGGCGGTGTCTACAAGCTCTCCGATTTCCACCGCGCCCAGGCGGATTTCATTGCCAAGGATTTTGTCGGCAAACTGGTGGTCGTTCCGGATGCCGTCTCGGATCTCGCTGCAACGCATTGACAATCAAGGCTAACAAGGCAATCGCCGACCGTGGCGCCGCCAGCGAAGCTGCCGATCTCCCCGCTTGCGGGGGAGATGCCGGCAGGCAGAGGGGGGTGCTGTCCCTCGAGCCGCTCAAGACCTGGGTTCCTCGCTCCCGCGAAGCGGGGGAGAGGTGGCCGCGAAGCGGCCGGAGAGGGGGCTTTCGTAGAGCGCGGTTCCCCCTCTCCGTCTCGGCTTCGCCGAGCCATCTCTCCCCCACTTCGTGGGGGCGAGGAACCCAAGCTGGAATGAAGCCGCGATCCTCCCTCTGCCCTGCCGGACATCTTTCTCGCAGGGGGAGATTGGATATCGCTTCGGCTTTCGCCAATCACGAGCGCTCCCCGGCCATAAGCCAAATAAGTCTCAGCTCGGGCAGAGATCAGCTTTGTTTATCTGGATGAGCAAAACCATTCTGATTCGGCTGCACGACAGCAACAAGGATTCCTGATCCTCTCCTGCAGCGTTATAAGTTTTTCGCAATTTTCTTATAACGCCGCTTGCGTCGCTCGAGATCATGCCGTTACGCGCGCGCCAATTACGGGACCTGCTTGGCCGCGGCTTCAAGCGATCTTTCGAACGCGTCGATCACCTGATCGACCTGTGGCTCGGTGATGATCAGCGGCGGACAGAAGGCCAGCGCGTCGCCCATGTTGCGCGAGATGACGCCGTTCTGCTGCATAAAGCCGTTGACCAGTCCGCCCAGCGCGCCGGCCGTCTCCCACGGTGTCTTGTTCGCCTTGTCGCCGACCAGTTCGACCGCCGCGATCAGGCCGACGCCGCGCACCTCGCCGACAAGCGGGTGCGAAGCGAGCTTGCGCAGCCGCTTCTGCATATGCGCGCCGACCGTGCGCGCATTGCCGACGAGATCGCGCTCCTCGATCAGCTTCAGGTTCTCCAACGCGACCGCCGCCGCCACCGGATGGCCGCCGCCGGTAAAGCCGTGGCCGAAGGTGCCGATGCGATTGCTTTCGTCGGCAATCGGCTCGAAAACCTTCTCGTTGATCAGCAGCGCCGAGATCGGCAGGTAGGACGAAGAGATCTGCTTCGACAGCACCATGATGTCGGGCCTGATGCCGAAGGTCTGCGAGCCGAACATTTCGCCGGTTCGGCCAAAGCCGCAGATCACCTCGTCGGCGACGAGCAGGATGTCGTATTTCGACAGCACCGCCTGAATCTTCTCCCAGTAGCCGGCCGGCGGCACGATGACGCCGCCGGCGCCCATGATCGGCTCGCCGAAAAAGGCAGCGATGGTTTCCGGTCCTTCGGCCAGGATCAGCTTCTCCAGATCGTCGGCTAGCCGGCTCGAAAACTCTGCTTCGCTCTCATTTGGCAGCGCCTCGCGCCAGTGGTGCGGCGTCGAGGTGTGCAGCACATTGGCAATCGGCAGGTCGAAGGAGTTGTGGTTGTTGGGCAGCCCGGTCAAGCTTGCAGAGGCAATGGTGACGCCGTGATAGCCGCGAATGCGGCTGATGATCTTCTTGCGCGCCGGCTGGCCGAGCGCATTCGACCGGTACCAGATCATCTTCATGGCCGTATCGTTGGCCTCGGAGCCGGAATTGGTGAAATACGCCTTGCTCATCGGCACCGGCGCCATCTGCACCAGTTTCTCGGCGAGATCGATCAGCGGCGAATGCGATTTGGAGCCGAAGTCGTGATAGTAAGGCAGCTTGGACATCTGGCGCACCGCCGCGTCGACCAGCCGCTTCTCGGAGAAGCCGACCGCGACGCTCCAAAGCCCGGCCATCGCCTCGATATAGCGGTTGCCAGCGAGATCCTCGACATAGATGCCGTCGCCTTTCTCGATGACGAGCGGCCCTGCCTCTTCATGCTTGCGGGCATTGGTGTAGCCGTGCATGTGGTAGCTGATGTCGCGGGCTTCGGGGGAATTCGGTCGAGCGTCCATGATGGCTCCTGTCCTGCATGCCGGGACGTGCGTCCTGCCGCCGTTCGGCGCGAGCATCGGCCTCCGGATTAATGCTGTTTGCTGCATCCGTTTCTTGTAAGGGTGTCAAGCCCTTTTGGAAGGCTGGCGGATAGACGGTAGACATGCAGAATTTCAGCTTCGAGGCTGCTAAACGCCGGAACCTGCGCCAAGCCGGCCGTGCGCGTCACCAAGACTTGATCCCCGAACGGCTCACCAGCAGGCACAACAACAAGGCTGAGGTGGCCTGATCGTGGACCATGTCGACTGCATCGTCGCCGGCACCGGTGTCATTGGCCTCGCGATCGCGCGAGAGATAGCGCGGCGTGGCATGGATACCCTGATCCTCGAGGCCGAGAACGCCATCGGCACCGGGACCAGTTCGCGCAATTCCGAGGTCATCCATGCAGGCATCTACTATCCGGCCGGATCGCTGAAGGCCCGGCTCTGCGTGGCAGGTCGCGAAAAACTCTACCGTTATTGCCAGGACCGGGCGGTGCCGCATGCGCGCTGCGGCAAGCTCATCGTCGCCACGGATGCCGAACAGGAGCCGGTGCTCGCTTCGATCCTGGCCAATGCCGCTGCTTGCGGCGCAGGCGATTTGACGCCCTTGACCGCAGCAGAGGCGCGCAGGCTGGAGCCGAAGCTGCGCTGCACGGCCGCCCTGCTGTCACCCGCCACCGGCATCATTGACAGCCACGCCCTGATGCTGGCGCTGCTGGGCGATGCCGAGGAGCGCGGCGCGGCGCTCAGCCTCAACACCCGCATCGTCTGCGGCCGCATTGAAGGTGGGCGCATCGTGCTCGACACGGTCGACAGCACCAGCGGCGAGCACTTTGAAATCGCCACCACGCGCTTCATCAACGCCGCCGGGCTTGGCGCCACAGCACTTGCCGGCTCGCTTGACGGGTTCGACCGGCAATTCGTGCCAAGACTTCGCTATGCCAAGGGCAATTACTTTTCGGTCGCCGGCCGGGCGCCGTTCTCGCGGCTGGTCTATCCCGTGCCCGAACCCGGCGGGCTCGGCGTCCATCTGACGCTCGACCTCGACGGCGTCGCCCGCTTCGGGCCTGACGTCGAATGGATCGATCAACTCGACTATCGCGTCGATCCAACACGTGGCGAGCGTTTCTACGACGAGATCCGCAAATATTGGCCGGACCTGGCCGACGGCAGCCTGCAGCCGGCCTATAGCGGCATCCGGCCGAAGCTCTCCGGTCCCGGCGAAGCCAATGCCGACTTCGTCATCCAGGACGCGGCGGTGCACGGCGTGGAGAGCCTAGTCAATCTGTTCGGGATCGAGAGCCCCGGCCTGACCTCAAGCCTGGCGATCGCCGACCATGTCGCGCAGCGCCTCGCGCCGAACGCAAGCTAGCCGAGGGCGACCCGCCCGAGCGCGCCCGCTGCCAAAAGCATAATGCAAACGCCCGTAAGCCATCCGTAAGCCGGGATCGCGGAACCTCGGTCCGTCGATCACCGGAACCATCGATATGAAGATCCGTTTCGAAGCCGTACCGAACCCAAGCTGCCGGTTCGAGATCTGGGACAATGAGACTGGCGAACCCGTCGTCCATCACGATCGGCTGTTGACTTTCGCCTCGGCGAAGTCGGCGGCAAGGATCGCCGACTTCCTCAACGACAGCCGCAGCCACCGGCGCCGCGCCGGCGCTGCCGAACGGCGCGTTGCGGATCGCGATCTCGGCTGGGGAGGATGATCGCCAGGCTGCTCCACCTCGCGGTGGCGGAGCTTCGTCGGCGACCTTTCCAATCCCAAGACGGCCATCTCCATGACGGACGGGAACCATAACCCGGCACGGTGGTTGAGTGGTCACCAAGTGATCCTCCTCGAGCAAACCGGAAAACGGAAGGAATGATCATGCGCATGTTGACGACAATTGCCGCCCTTTCGGGGTTGGCCCTGGCGCAGCCGATCCACGCGCAATCCACCGACCCGCAGCTTCCCCAAATCGCACCCCCGGCCCCGGAAGCCCTGCCCGATCCAACCCTGCCTGACCAAACGCCGCCTGACCAAGCCGTGCCGGATCAAGCCTTGCCGGATCAGGGTTTCACCGACCAGAATTTTACAGGCATTGCGATTGTCGCCCTCGAGGATTTGCCGCCGGAACTCAAGACGCAAGCCGAAGCCGTGATCACCCAGACCAGCGTTGAAGATCTGCTTACCCTGCAGAGCTCGATCGATGCCTCGCCACAGGCAGCATCGGCGCTGGCGGCGAACGGGCTGGATTCCTCCCAGGTCGTCGCTGCCAACATCGATGGCGACGGCATGCTGACGCTGATCATCCAGACAACCACGTGATTGGCGGGCACGTGATTGGCGGGCACGTGATTGGCGGGACCTGATCGGCGGTCCCGGCATGGCGGACCGGAGCACTCGGCTTCGGCCCTGAAAACCCGGTACAGCGGAGCAGCGCCATGGTCGAAGCCGCAGTTCGCAAATTCACCCTCAACTTCGGGCCGCAGCATCCCTCTGCTCACGGCGTGCTGCGGCTGGTGCTGGAACTGGACGGCGAGGTCGTCGATCGCGCCGATCCCCATATCGGGCTGCTCCACCGCGGCACCGAAAAACTGATCGAGTACAAGAACTATCTGCAGGCCCTGCCCTATTTCGACCGGCTCGACTATGTCGCGCCGATGAACCAGGAGCATGCGTTCTGCCTCGCCGCCGAAAAATTGTTGGAAATCTCGGCCCCGAAGCGAGGACAGCTCATTCGTGTTCTGTTTTGCGAAATCGGCCGGCTGTTGTCGCATCTCCTCAACGTCACGACACAGGCCATGGATATCGGCGCGCTGACGCCGCCGCTCTGGGGTTTTGCCGAGCGCGAGAAGCTGATGGTGTTTTACGAGCGCGCCTCCGGCGCCCGCATGCATGCGAATTATTTCAGGGTCGGCGGCGTGCACCAGGACTTGCCTGAGAAGCTGCTGGACGATATCTGGAATTTCTGCGATCCGTTCCTCAAGGTCTGCGGCAACCTCGACGAATTGCTCACCGAAAACCGCATCTTCAAGCAGCGCAATGTCGATGTCGGCGTGATCGGCCTCGATGACGCCTGGGCCTGGGGCTTCTCCGGCCCCATGCTGCGCGGCTCGGGCGCAGCATGGGATTTGCGCAAGGCGCAGCCCTATGAATGCTACCCCGAGATGGATTTCGACATTCCGGTCGGCAAGCACGGCGACTGCTACGATCGCTATCTCGTCCGGATGGAGGAAATGCGCCAGTCGGTGCGGATCATGAAGCAATGCCTGGAGAAATTGCGATCGCCCGAGGGCCAAGGGCCAGTGGCAATTCCGAACCACAAGATCACCCCGCCGCCGCGGGCCACGATGAAACGCTCGATGGAAGCGACGATCCACCATTTCAAACTCTACACCGAGGGTATTCGCGTGCCCGCCGGAGAAGTCTACGCAGCCGTGGAGGCGCCGAAGGGCGAGTTCGGCGTCTATCTGGTTTCGAACGGCAGCAATACTCCGTATCGGTGCAAGATCCGCGCGCCGTCCTTTGCCCATCTGCAGGCGATGGATTTTCTGTCGCGCGGGCACATGATCGCCGATGTCGCCGCGATCATCGGGTCGCTCGATATCGTGTTCGGCGAGATCGATCGCTGACGAGGCGCGGGGTGTTTCAGATTTCGAGCAGGGCGTAGGGACGGCCGGTCGGCTTCGCCACGTGCATAGCGACGTTATACACCGGGGCGCCGCCGGGCGTGCGACCCTCATAGACGCCGCGATGCGCGTGGCCATGCACCACGGCGCTGACCTTGAACCGATCGATCGTCTCCGCCAGCCGCGACGAGCCCAGGAACGGAAAAATCTCCAATGGCTCGCCGGCGACCGTCTCGACCACCGGAGCGTAGTGCAGGACGACGAGCGTGCGCTCGGTGCGAACCTGCCGCATTGCGTTTTCGAGCCGCATCGATTCGCTGACACTTTCGGCGACCATCGCTTTGATCGCCGGCTCACCGAAGGAACCGAGCATGCGCGATCCAAAACCGCCAATGAAACCCTTCACGCCGACAAAGCCGACCTGCTTGATTTCCGTTGTCTGGCCGTCGAGAAGATGGACGCCCGCCTGCCGAAGGATGTGGGCGACGTCCTCGACCGCGCCGGATTCATAGTCGTGGTTGCCGAGCACGGCGACAACCGGGATCGTGCAGGCGCGTAAATCCTCCGCGAGGATTTCGGCTTCGCGCGGTTTGCCGAGATTGGTGAGATCGCCAGTGAGCACGAGAACGTCTGCTTCGCGCGAAGTTTCGCGGAAGAGGTCACGACAGGAGGCCTGGGCGTCTTCCTGCACGTGCAGGTCGCCGACAGCCGCAATCCTGACTGTGCGGCCTGTCTCGGTTGTTGCCATGGCAGCTTCGTTTCTCTCAGCCATCGCGAATTTCTCCTGTTCCGCCGACGCCGGCCCCATTCCTTGACGTCCATCTCGTAGTCGGTCGGCGAAAGCAGGCGCCCTCGGCAGATTTTCATCCGCGGTGCAGGCAACTCCCTTTGCTTGGCGAGACGGTCAAGCAATTCATCGAGCAGCCAGGCGGGAACATGGTCGCGCTCGCTCGGATAGATCCATCGGAAATTCAGAAGCAGCATCAACAGCACCTCCCAGTGAACTTCGAGGTAGGAAAGCAGCCTGTGCCAGTCGATCTGATCCTGCGCCTTGAGAATGGTATGAGCGATGTCGGCGCCGTCATGGCGGCCTCTGTCCTGGATGAAGCACTTGGACCAGATAAGCTCCGTTGGACCGACGATCCGCACCTGACTGCCCAGCAGCTCGATCTGCCGTGCATGCTCCAGCCACTCGTCGCCGACCGGCATGGTGCCGTTCGCCGACGCGAATATGACGTCAAAAAAATGCGTGCTTTTGAAAACCTTTCCAAGCCATCGGTCGTCCGCGATCTCGACCGCATAGCCGGCCTGCTTGAAATGGGCGAGGATGCGGGCAAAGTCGCCGGCCTTGCAGAAAATATCGAGGTCTTTGGTCTGGCGCGTGACGCCCGTATAGGCGCTCACCGCGTAGGTGCCGGCGACAAGAAAGGGGATGTCCGTCGCGGCGAGTTCGCGGATCGCCTCTGTATAAAAGACCTCGGCCTCGGCGTGTTGAAGCGTCGGCGCCGCCTTCGGATCGATCGTCGGAACGGATGCCGGGATGGCGCCTCCCGTTGGAGAATCGTTGGTCATGAAATCGTGGCTCCGAGGCCCAGCAACCTGCAGCTGTCCGTCTTTTAAACAAAGCCGCCGCCGCATGGTTCCGTTGCCGACATAATGCGTAAAATGTGATGGCGGAGCCTTTTTCGCCTCTGGTGAGTTGAATGTGTGAACAAACCAACTGCACGGAGGTGACCATGGAGGACCGGCGCAAGGCGGTACGCGTCAGACTGAGGGGAAGGGTGCAAGGCGTCTCGTTTCGCGTGTGGACACGGACCGAGGCCGAGAGGCTCGGTCTGTCCGGATGGGTTCGCAATGAGGAGGATGGATCCGTAACGGCACTGATTGTCGGAGCCGACGGCGCGGTTTCGACCATGTTGGACCGGTTCTGGAAAGGGCCTACCGGAGCGACGGTCGCCAGCGTGACATCCCAGGACGTCGATGCCGGCCAGGAGCCGAACGGATTCAGGATCGTCGGCTAGAAAACCTGCCTCGCCGATGCGGCCGTGCGGAAGCAGCGGTCCATCGCCGCTACACGGCGCCCGCCGACTGAAATCCGCGCACACTGTAGGATCGAGCCTATGGTTCGAGCTTCGCCGATGGCGGATCGCCGCAGAAACGGCCTATCCGCTCATCAACGACCACTGATGCGAGGCGTGGAAATCACTTCGCCGCCCCCATCACCCGAACATGCCGGCCCCTGGCATAAATGCCGGCAGCTTGAATGCCCGTAGCGTCAGTGCATGAATATTCCTCGCAGCCAGGCGAAGAAACCGAACCTCTCGGACATCGCCGCACGGACGCGAGAGGCAGCCCATCGCGCTCGTATCGAGGCGCCGACATGGCAATGGCAGACGATTTCGTGCAGCTGCCAGTCGGTCAGCTCGAAGAAGCGCTTGGCTTCACCGTAGGTGTCATCTCTCAAGCCTTGCGCGCGAAAGATCGGGTCCTCGAAGGCAACCGTGAGAGGCGAGTCGTTATAACGCATTTTCTCGCGGATCTCAGGGGACTTGTATTCAGTGCCCGTCAACGCTTCGAGACGTCGATCGGGATTTTTCTCCAGCAGTTTCGCCCAACGTTCGAGACGCTGGCTTCTGGTCGCTACGAGGTCTGTTGCTTCAGCGTGAACGTCGGCAACGGTATGCAGTTGATCAAGTGTTTGGTGCTTCACGGCCGCCTCCTATTCAGCAGGTGAGTTCGTCCCACCCTGAAATGGAAATTATGGCGCTCCACGACGCCGGCAAGGCCCTCATGGGCGGAGCATTCGATCACTTTTCTGACGGCCCTGTCCGGCCACCAATGCCGATGCCTGCGGAATCATCGCAGGCTCGCGTCGGAACCATAGGCATGCGTGGTCGTTCTGCGTGCGTCAGCCCGAGCGAAAACCGATCGAAACGGGTGGCGTCAAAAATCCCAGCCGACGTCGGTGACCCGCCAAGGCAGAGTGCGAGCGGAAGGAAATCACACCATGGCCATTCTTCCCACTCCCGAACCAACGCCCACTCCCGCGCCCACGCCGCCGCCGTTTCCTGAACCGAAGCCGGTGCGTGAGCCGGACCCGGACAGACTTCCCGACGAAGCTCCTGTCCCCAATCCGGATGAAAATGATGCGCCGCTGAAAATCGGCCCCAAAAATCCCGGCATTTGACGGAGCGGAGACGCTCGTTCCAGATCGGCCAGTCCCGCATCGATGCCGGATGGCGTCGGCGTATTGCGGGACCGAAATGCCCATCGTTGCAGGCATCGAGTTCTGCGGCGAAGCGAACTGCGAGGGTCGCACACGATAGGGGCGCGAGCGTGGGGCGCCGTCAGCTCAAGGTCGGCCGGGCGACAAACGACATCGTGAAGTTGTGCAGGTTGACTCGGTTGTGGGCTGGCTTAACTAGATTTCGGGGCCCAGCGCAAAATTCACCACAGTCGGTATGATATTTTCCCGCATCCGCAAGCTTGTCTCTGTTGTCCTCTTGGCCGGCAGTTCGATCGTGTCCTCCTGCGTCGCCCCTGACGACACGTCGAACCTCCCGAAGGAAGACGCCACAACGGCGGCAGCCCGCAAAGAGATGGTCGGTCTCAGCGAGGCGGACGTTCGAATGTGCGCCGGCTTTCCGACTGCCACCGCTGATGCGGAGAGAGGCCAGATCTGGACCTATCAGCGTACCGTTCAACGCGGCAATCTCAACGTCGTGATTCCAACTTTGGCCGTGGGCGCGATTCCGACGCTTGGAGGATCGCTCAATGTCGATCCTGGCGGTTATTGCAACACGCAAATCCGAATGGTCGACGGCCGTGTTGCCGAGGTTGCCTACGCCGGCGACAACAACACGCCGAACCACCGCGATGCGCTCTGCGTCAGCACGGTGGATGGCTGCGTGGCATATGCCCGCCAGCGCCATCAAGTCAGGACAGGGGCCATTTCCAGGTAATCGGGTTTCAGGTGATCGGGCTGGCTGGCGCAACCCAAGCCCTGCACCATTCGTTCCTATTTCAGACGTTCTATATTCGAACCATCGCCAGAGACGACCGCCGCCTCCCCGCCGATCGGCCTTGCGAAAAGCCGGTCGGCCGGAACCATTCTCGTGTCCGGGAGTATTGGGGTCGGAAGTACAGGGATGGCAGGCGATGATCATCACCCGCAGGACATTCGTGAAGGCTGCCGCCGCGTCCGGAGCGGCTCTGGTGTTGCCGGCAGCCGCGCCCGGCGCGCCGCCCGCGCCGGCGATGCGGGCCGTGCCTTCCTCGGGAGAGATGCTTCCCGCAATAGGACTGGGTACCTGGATCACCTTTAATGTCGGCGACGATCCGGTGCTGCGCGACGAGTGCGCCGAGGTGATGGCGGCCTTCTTCGCGGCAGGCGGCCGCATGATCGATTCCTCGCCGATGTACGGCTCCTCGCAGCCGGTGATCGGCTATGGCCTCGAAAAGCTCGGCCGGCCCGAAGCGATGTTTTCCGCCGAGAAGGTCTGGACCTCCTCCGGGCCCGACGGACCCGCGCAGATCGAGCAGTCGCGCCGCTTCTGGGGTGTGCCGCGCTTCGACCTCGTGCAGGTCCATAACCTCGTCGCCTGGGAGACGCATCTCGAAACCCTGTTCGCCATGAAGGCGGACGGGCGGATCCGCTATGTCGGCATCACGACGTCCGAAGGGCGGCGGCACGATCTGTTCGAGCAGATCATGCGCGCGCATCCGCTCGACTTCGTGCAACTCACCTATAACGTGGTCGACCGTGAAGCGGAGGAGCGGCTGCTGCCGCTGGCGGCCGAGCGCGGCATGGCCGTGATCGTCAACCGGCCGTTTCGGCAAGGCGCGCTGACGCGTCAGCTCCAGGGCGAGACACTGCCGGACTGGGCGGCCGAGATCGGTGCCAAGACCTGGGCGCAGTTCATACTGAAATTCATCGTTTCGCATCCCGCCGTCACCGTCGCCATCCCCGCCACCACCCGCGTCGACCACGTGCGCGAGAACCTGTTGGCGGCGACCGGTCCCCTCCCCGACGCGGCCATGCGCGAGCGGATGGCGGCCTACGTCCGCGACCTCTGAGCAGGCATTCGTGGGCTGGCCGACGAATTCCTGCTTGGATTCTGTTGTTTGTCACAGGTTCTTGTCGCAAAACCGTGGGACACTTTTGCGGAACCTGCCTAGATGTCGGAATGGTGGACCTACCGGCTGGAGGATTTCCTGCTCTTCTCGCCGCGCGTCTACTGGCGCATGTTCGAGTTGGCCAATGCCGCGTTCTGGCCGCTGCATCTCCTGACGCTCGCCGCCGGCCTCGCCATTGTCCTGCTCGTGCTGCTGCAACCGCGTCGCCAAGGTCTGTGGATTGCGCTCGCCCTCGCCGCGCTCTTTGCCTTCGTCGGCTGGTCCTTGCTGTGGAGCCGCTATGCGGTGATCAACTGGGCGATCGCCTATGTCGCGCCGGCCTTCGGCCTGCAGGCGCTGCTGCTGGTGTTCGGTGCCGCGCGCGGCGGCCTCGCCTTTGACCGGCGGGACCTCGCAGGGCGGTTCGGGCTGCTGATCGCAGTCGTCGGCCTCGTTGTTTATCCCCTCCTGCCGCCGCTCTTCGGACGGCCATGGGCGAACGCCGAGGTTTTTGGCATCGCGCCGGACCCGACGGCGATCGCAACGATCGGCGTCCTGCTTGCCGCGAGCGGCAGGCTTGTGCCGCTGCTGTTGGCGATCCCGCTGCTGTGGCTGCTGCTCAGCGGCCTGACGCTCCATGCCATGGGCGATCCACAAGCCTGGCTGCCGTTTCTGGCAGCCGGCGCCACTGTCGCTGCGTTGACCCTGCGCCGCATCGCTCGGTAATGCCGGCACGATCGCGAAAGTCAGCCGGCTCCGGCAGATAATACAAGTTTCGGATGTAACCGAATTTTCTCCTTCTGAAATCGTAGCGTAACTCCGCACCGCCAGATTCGCACTTCAGCAAACCGCAGCCACACGCTCGCCGCGTGGATTGTCACAAGCCAGCCGGTTGCGGTCGTGACTTGCTCTGAAAGAGGAGGTGACCATGGCCAATCAACTTTCGCGGACAGCGCCTCCGGCCAAGCATGCAACCGTCCAACCGATTGCCGCCACGCCGGAACTTCCTTCCGCCGTCCCGCTGATGGCGCTTTCGACCGGTTTCTGGGCCTTCAAGACCCTGGCTGCTGCGCATGAGCTGGACCTGTTCAGCCGCCTTGCCGGCGGCGCCGGCACCACGGTTGCCGAGCTGGCGGAAGCGCTCGGCCTGCATCCGCGCCCGGCCGAGATGCTGTTGACCGGCTGCGCTGCACTCGGGCTCCTGCAGAAAACCGGCGGCGAGAAAACCGACGGCCGTTATCGCAATACGCCATTAAGCGAAGCCTATCTCGTGCGCGGGAAACCGTATTACTTCGGCGGCTTCGTCGAGATGGCCGACAAGCGGCTCTACGCGGGATGGGGGAGGCTTGCCGAGGCGCTGCGCACCAACCGGCCGACCACGTGGGACCCGGCAGTGCAATCTTCAATATTCGATGGTGAGGATCCGACGATGCTGGCGCTGTTCTGGGAGGCGATGCATTCGCTCTCCACGATGACCGCGCGCAAGCTCGGCGAAGCCGTGGATTTCGGACATTTCCGCCGCCTCCTCGACATCGGCGGCGGATCGGGCGCCTACGACATCGAGCTTTGCAGACAGTATGGGGCGCTGCGTGCGACCGTGTTCGACCTGCCGCATGTGGCCGCGATCGCCGCGGCAAAGATTGCCGAGGCCGGCTTGACCGACCGGATCGAGACCGCCGGCGGCAGCTTTTTCGAGCAGCTTCCGAAAAATCACGACGTGCATCTCCTGTCGATGATCCTGCACGATTGGGACGAGGCGAAGAACCGCGCCCTGCTGCGCCGGTCATTTGGGGCTTTGCCGAGCGGCGGCGCAGTCGTCATCAGCGAGCTTCTCGTCAATGACGAAAAGACCGGACCGGCGCCGGCGGCGCTGATGAGCCTCAACATGCTGATCGAGACGGAAGGGCGAAACTACACGCCGGCCGAATATTCGGCGTGGCTCGAGGAAGCCGGATTCCGGGACATCGAGACGGTCTGGTTCGAGGCACCGGCCGCGAACGGGGCCGTGATCGGTCGCAAACCGTAAGGCGCAAAGCGCAGTGGGATAGGCGCCCTGCAGTTCAACCCTGCCGACAATGATGATGGAGGTCGAAAATGGCTCACACGCAAACCCGCGTCGATCGTCACCGTCTGCTTGGACTTGTGCTGAAAACCACAGCAACCGCAATCACGGCTCTCAAGACCTGGCAGCGGACCGTCTCAAGACGTCGGGCAATCGCTGAGATGACCCCCGATCGATTGAGGGACATCGGTCATTCCGAGGCACCCGCGCCTGTGCTTGAAGTCAAGGCGGGTCTAGTCACGAATTTGATATCGATGAGGTGAGCGAATTCGGCCGTCATCGCGGGTCCCGCCAGGCCAGCGGTCGTCATGCATTTTTGCTCCTTCCCACAAGGTCAGGCAACCGGGCGCTTTGCCAGCAGCAGCCCACATCCAAGCATGATCATGGCGCCGCCCGAGCCTTCACGAAGACGGCGAACGAGATTCGCGCGGGACGCCGCGCCATCGCGAAGTCTTCCGGCTGCAAACGCCACGACAATATCGGCGAGCGTGTTGAGGGCAACCGAGATGGCGCCGAGGATCAGGAACTGCAGAACGACGTGATCCGACGACGTGTCGACAAACTGGGGAATGAAGGCGAGGAAGAATGCGGCCGTCTTCGGGTTCATCACTTCGACAAGAACGCCATCCCTGAAGGCCCGCATCGTGCCGACGGGCGGCTCCGAATGACCCAACGACTTGTAGTCGAGCCTGGCATGGCGAATGGTTCGGTATCCCATCCAGACCAGATAGAGCGCGCCGACCACTTTGAGTGCCGTGAACAATTCGGCGCTTGCCAGCACGATCGCCGAGACGCCAAGGCTGCCGGCAACGACATGAAACAGCCCGCCGAGACCATTGCCAAGGCTCGAAGCGATTCCTTCCGAGCGACCGCCGGAAAGGGTTCGGGCGGCGACATAGAAGATCCCCGGACCCGGCGTAATCGCCAGCAGGAATGCCGTGAACAGGTAGACGGTGAAGGCGTTGGAATCCAGCATGGAAATATCCTGATGAAGACTGACTATCGAGGTTCAATACAAACTGTGGAACCAGCGGAGAAAACCGCGTCGAGATGGTCGAGAGCGGCGGCGACGCGTTGCCGCGCCTGGTCCTTCAATGGCAGGACGGGGCGTGGCGGATCGACGTCGCAGAGGTTCAGCAGCCTGGCGATGACATACATCACCCTAAAACTGCCGAATTCCTTGAACAGCGCCCAAAGCGGTCCGAAGGCCGCGTCAAGTCGCTCGACGGTCGCGGCGTCGCCGGCTTGCGCCGCTCGCGTCAGGGCCAGGGCCGGTGACGGCAGAAGTCCTGCGACGACGGAATACCAGGCATCGCTCCCGGCAAGCAGCGCGGGTGCGCCGCCCCAGTCGCCGCTGTAGCCGATCCTGAATGCCGACCCGGTAGCAGACCGGAGGCAGGCGAGTTCGGACGCGAAGTCGCCACCGGACGGCAAAGGCATTTTTACGGCTTCGATGTTCGCCACCTTTGACAAGCGGGAAATGAGGTCCAGGCTGAAGGTGAACCTGGTCGTGCCGGGATTGTTGTAGATGCAAAGCGGCAGCTGCCCCGCGTCGGCGACTGCGGCGAAGTGTTCGAAGACCTCGTCGTCGACGAGCGGCGTATAGGAAACCGGAGCAAGGAGCAGGCCATCGGCGCCCGCAGCCTTCGCGTCACGGGCAAGGTCCACCGCATCGCTGGTCCGGATCGCTCCGACGCCGACCGTAACCGGGATTTTGCCGCCGACCGTGTCCATTGCCGTTTCGACAGCGCGTCGACGCTGTTCTCGCGTGAGGAAAGCATAGGCGCCGGTACTGCCGAGCAGTCCGATCGAGCCCGCTCTCGCCTCCTCGATGTTCTTCAGAAGGCGCGCGAGGGCGGCGGCATCGAGCCTGCCGGAAGCGTCCGCCGGGGTGATCGGGAATGCTGAAAGGCCTTGGAAAAGTGACATGAAGCAACCTTTCAGATGCGGATCAGGAGAAGTTTTGGCCCGGCAAATCCGAAGAATACCGCCAGCGTGCCTTCGATCCAGCGCCGCGCCCGCCGATACAGGCGGATCATGGCAGCGGTCGAAAAGACGACGATGAATTGGTGGGGGTCGGCCAGCATTTACTTCTTCGGGAGGTGCAAACTGGCGCCATCAATACCCGCACGATTAGTCCTGGCCTAGAACCAGTTTTGAACAAAAAGTGCTGGTCCAGATGCGCGCGCGACCTCGTCGCCGCCGGCGCCGGCAGCGACCTCCTGGACCACTATCTCGGTGCCGAAGCGAGCCTCGGCACCGCGCCGGTGGTGATTACCCTAGAACCACCGCCGCTCAGGCTCGGAACTCTTTGCAATCACAATTCCCAAGAGAACACCGAGCACGCCGCCAAGCATCATCGCCGAAGAGATCGTGCCTGGATTCTGCTGGACGGTTTCAGTCACGGTGTGTGCCTGGCTGCGCAATTGCCGGGCTGCGCGCGAGGCCCGTTCGGCGGCGCTCTCGTACCAGCCCTGTGCCTCCTCGGCGCGGTCGGAAAGGGTCCTATTTATCTTGGTGATTTCGCGACGAAGCTCGGCGATCTGTTTCTTCATCGCCTCCTGGGCTTCGTTTGCCGCCTTTGAGGCGCCTGCCATATTGGTGGTCTCCGCCATTGGATTTCTCCCTTTGGTAATCATATCCCCCAAGGTCATCAGATAGGTGAAACGGTCGCGGACGCGCAGGGTTCCTTGCCCTGCAAAACGCCCGCTGATTGCGGTGTCAAGCATCTCCTTGCAGCCGCGCGTGGCGGGCAATGATGCTCTCCTCGTCGGTCGCGACGACGCGTATTTCGACCTTGCTGTCAGGTCGACTTATGATCTCGGCATGAGCGGCATTGGATGGCTCGTCGATCGCCACGCCAAGCCAATCAAGCCGTTCGCATATTGCCTTGCGGACCGGCGCCGAGCGCTCGCCGATGCCGGCGGTGAACACCAGGCAATCGAGGCCGCCCAGCGTGTTGGCGAGCGCGGCAGCCTCCCGTGCCGCCCGGAAGGCAAAAAGCTCTACCGCTTCGCGCGCGTGAGGGTCGTCGCTTGCTTCCAGCGTGCGCATGTCGCCCGAGATGCCGGAAATTCCGAGCAGCCCGGATTCCTCATAGAGCATATGCTGCAGAGCTTCCCCGGCGATGCCTCTCTCGAGGACGAAGTACAAAAGCACGCCCGGATCGATGGCGCCGCAACGCGTGCCCATGACCAGCCCGTCGAGCGCGGAAAAGCCCATCGTCGTGTCGAAGCTTCTCCCGTCGCGCATGGCGCACAGGCTCGCCCCGTTGCCGAGATGGGCGACGATTGTCCGCTTCGCTGCGAGCGCTGGCGATATCGCGTTGAGCCGCCCGGCGATGTACTCGTAGGATAGACCATGAAACCCGTAGCGGCGGATTCCGTCCGCATCGTATTTGCGCGGCAGCGCGAAGCGGCTGACGATCGGATCGATCGTCTGATGGAAGGCGGTGTCGAAGCAGCCGACCTGCGGCAGATCCGGCCGCAGAGCGGCAAGTGTGCGGATCGGCGCGAGACTGCGGGGCTGGTGCAACGGAGCAAGCGGCGTCAGCCTGTCCAAGGCCTCGATCACGACCGGCGTCAGGCGAACGGGTTCGACGAACTCGCGCCCGCCATGCACGATGCGATGGCCGGCGGCGATTAGTTTCCTGCCACCAAGTTCGCTCTCGATCCAGCGGAGCAAATCGCCGATGCCCGTATCGCGCGCGTCTGCGGCAAGCGGCCGATCACACTGCACTGTTCCATCGGCCGCTTTCGCGCTGAGCCTCGGCGCATCGCCCAGATCCAGCTTGCCACGCGAGACAAGTTGCAGTTCCGCGGACGGTTCAAGATCGTACAATGCGAACTTGATGCTGGAGGAGCCGGCGTTCAGTGCAAGAATTGCCTGTCGCATCAATCGCCGGCCTTCGTCGCACTGTTCTGAGGCCAGTTCCACTGCTGAATCTCGGGCATGTCTTCGCCGTGCTCGCGGACATAGGCCTTGTGCTCCACAAGCTTCGCTTGCAGTTCGGCGGCAAGGCCTTTCGCACGTTCGGCGAGCCCCCCTTCGGCGAGACTGGGCACGTGTTTGATCGCAGCGAGCGCCAGGTGGTATCGGTCGAGCTCATTAAGCACGACCATGTCGAACGGCGTCGTAGTGGTGCCTTCCTCGCGAAAGCCGTGCACGTGCATATTGTCATGGTTGGCGCGTCGATAGGTCAGGCGGTGGATGAGATAGGGATAGCCGTGATAGGCGAAGATGACCGGCCTGGCCTTCGTGAACAGCGCATCGAAATCCTCGTCGGCCAGGCCATGCGGGTGCTCTGAATTCGACTGCAGCGTCATCAGGTCGACCACGTTGACGACGCGAAGCTTCAGGTCCGGAAGCGCCGAACGTAGAATGTCGGTGGCTGCGAGCGTCTCCAGTGTCGGCACGTCGCCGGCGCAGGCCATGACCACATCCGGGTCCTCGCCCTTCGCAACCGTCCCGGCCCATTCCCAGGCC
>SAQR01000042.1 GCA_004020365.1 Mesorhizobium sp. | reverse complement strand
CTACAATGGCAATATCCTGGTCAACGCCTTCGCGGCGGGGCTGGCCAGGACCGATGCGATCTTCCTGTCGGAAGCCAAGGGCGTCGGCTTGCCGGTCGTCTATCTCGGCGCCAAGACCGGCCGCGACGGCGTCGGCGGCGCCACCATGGCCTCGGCCGAATTCGATGACAAGATCGACGAGAAGCGGCCCACCGTTCAGGTCGGCGATCCGTTCACCGAAAAGTGCCTGCTCGAAGCCTGCCTCGAACTGATGGCGTCCGGCGCCGTCATCGCCATCCAGGACATGGGTGCTGCCGGCCTCACCTGCTCGGCGGTCGAGATGGGCGCCAAGGGCGACCTCGGCATCGAGCTCGACCTCGACAAGGTGCCGGTGCGCGAGGAGCGCATGAGCGCCTACGAGATGATGCTGTCGGAGAGCCAGGAGCGCATGCTGATGGTGCTGCGTCCCGAAAAGGAAAAGCAAGCCGAGGCAATCTTCCACAAATGGGGCCTCGACTTCGCCATCGTTGGCAAGACAACCGACGATCTGCGCTTTCGCGTCCTGCACCAGGGCGATGAAGTCGCCAATCTGCCGATCAAGGACCTTGGCGACCAGGCGCCGGAATATGACCGTCCCTGGACCGAGCCGAAGAAGCCGGCGCTGCTGGCGGCCGGCGATGCACCGCAAGCGGATGTCGCCGAGGCACTGCTGAAACTGCTCGGCGGGCCCGACCTGTCGTCGCGCCGCTGGGTATGGGAACAATACGACACGCTGATCCAGGGCAATTCGCTGCAGCTTCCGGGCGGCGATGCCGGTGTGGTGCGCGTCGAGGGTCATCCGACCAAGGCGCTCGCCTTCTCCTCCGACGTTACGCCGCGCTATTGCGAGGCCGACCCTTACGAGGGCGGCAAGCAGGCGGTGGCCGAATGCTGGCGCAACCTTACCGCCACCGGCGCGCTGCCGCTCGCGGCCACCGACAACCTCAATTTCGGCAATCCGGAACGACCCGAGATCATGGGCCAGTTGGTCGGCGCCGTGAAAGGCATCGGCGACGCCTGCCGCGCGCTCGGCTTTCCGATCGTCTCCGGCAATGTCTCGCTCTACAACGAAACCAACGGGCAAGGCATTTTGCCGACGCCGACCATCGGCGGCGTGGGACTGATCGCCGACTGGTCCAGGATGGCGCGGATTGGCTTTGCCGCCGAGGGCCAGATGATCCTGCTGGTCGGCGCGCCGACCATGTGGGGAACGCATCTCGCCCAGTCGGCCTATATGCGCGACATTCATGGCCGCACCGACGGCCCGCCGCCGCCTGTCGACCTCGACCATGAAAAGCGCGTCGGCGACCATGTGCGCGCCCTGATCGCCTCCGGCGTCGTCACATCAGCGCATGACGTATCCGATGGCGGCGTTGCCGTCGCGCTGGCCGAGATGGCGATGGCGTCCGGCATCGGCGCCACCATCCCCGGCCTGGTCGGGACCGACCCGATCCCGGTCTGGTTCGGCGAGGATCAGGGCCGCTATCTCTTGACGCTGTCGATCGATCCGCAAAGCAAGGAATGGGACGCCATTCGCCAAGAGCAGAGCAAGCTCGATATTTTCGCGCCATGGATCGGTTCGACCGGCGGCAGCGACCTGAAACTCGGCGAGGCGCGGGCGATCCCTATCGGCGAATTGACCGCTGCCCACGAATCCTGGTTTCCTCGCTTCATGGCAAATGAGGTTGTGGACCCCTGATTTGATCGAACGGGTGTGGTTCATCCGCCATTTCGATCATATCTATGGTCTCGACCTGAACAAGGAATCCTCGCATGGCAATGGACGCGCACGACATCGAACGGTTGATCAAGGAAGGCATTCCGGACGCCAAGGTGACGATTCGCGACCTGGCCGGCGACGGCGACCATTATGCGGCCGAAGTGGTGGCCGAGAGCTTTCGCGGCAAAAGCCGCGTCCAGCAGCATCAGATGGTCTACGACGCGCTGAAGGGCAATATGGGCGGTGTGCTGCACGCGCTCGCTTTGCAGACCAGCGTGCCGGAATAAGCTTTGAGGGCTGAGGTGCCTGGGTCGTGGATTTTGCGCCATTTGTGTGACGAGGCGGCAAACGTCTTGTTTCAGGCAACCTATGGGTTTATTTGAAAGGGATGTTTCGAGCCCGACTCCCGCGGGCATGAAAGGATTCTCTATGAGCGGTATCAACGACTACATCGACAGCGAAGTGAAGGCCAACGACGTCGTTCTCTTCATGAAGGGCACGCCCGGTTTCCCGCAATGCGGATTTTCCGGTCAGGTCGTGCAGATCCTCGACTACATCGGAGCCGACTACAAGGGCGTCGACGTGCTGACCTCGGCCGAGCTGCGGCAAGGCATCAAGGAATACTCCAACTGGCCGACGATCCCTCAGCTCTACGTCAAGGGTGAGTTCGTCGGCGGCTGCGACATCGTCCGCGAGATGTTCCAGGCAGGCGAACTGCAGACGTTCCTCGTCGAAAAGGGCGTCAGCGTCAAAGGCGCCGCCTGACGAACATTTAGGGCAACTTCGCCAAGCTGATTATCTCCCCGGTATCGGGACACAAGACGAATGAATGCGCCGGTGCGCCGGCGCTTTTTCGTTTGAAGATCGGACTTTGCCGTGGATCAGCATGCACAAGCGCAGCAACAGGCGGATACCTTGCCTATTCCGCGCTGGGAATTCATCGCGCTGTGCGCGGCGTTGATGGCGCTCAACTCGCTGGCCATCGACATCATGCTGCCGGCGCTGCAGCAAATCGGCGCCTCGCTGGGCGTGGAAAATGAAAACCACCGCCAATATGTGATTGCCGCCTATATTCTCGGCTTTGGCGGCGGGCAGCTTTTCTTCGGGCCGATCTCCGACCGCTTCGGACGCCGCGCACCGCTCGTCGTCGGGCTGGTCATCTACGTCGCAGCGGCGAGTGCGGCGGCGATCGCCCCGACATTCGCCACGCTTATCCTGTGCCGGGTGGTGCAAGGCATCGGCGCCGCGGCCACACGCGTCATCGCCGTCTCGATCGTGCGCGACACCTTCGAAGGCCGGCGCATGGCCGAAGTCATGTCGCTGATCTTCATGGTGTTCATGGCCATTCCGGTGGTGGCGCCAGGCATCGGCCAGTTCATTATGCTGTTTGCGACCTGGCACGTGATCTTCATCACCATGGCGGCGGGCGCGCTGATCGTCTCGGCCTGGTCGCTGCTGCGCCTGCCCGAAACGCTGCGTCCCGAACATCGCCGGCCGCTGACGGCATCATCAGTCCTTGGCGGTTTCCGCATCGTGCTGACCAATCGCGTGGCGCTCTGCTACGCCTTTGCCAGCACTTTTGCCTTCGGCGCGATGTTCGGCTTCATCAACTCGGCGCAGCAGATCTACGTCGATGTGTTCAAAGTCGGCGAGATATTCCCGGTGATTTTCGCAGGAATCGCCGGCGTGCTCTCCTTTTCGAGTTATCTGAATTCGCGCCTTGTCGGACGCATCGGCATGCGCCGCCTGTCGCAAAGCGCGCTGCTTTTGTTTCTGGCCATCAGCCTCGCCTGGCTGGTCGTTTCCATCCAGATGAAAATGCCGCTCTGGCTTTTCATCACCTTCTTTGCCGGCACGATGGTCCCGTTCGGCGCACTCGGCGCGAATTTCAACGCGCTCGCCATGGAGCCGCTCGGCCAATTGGCGGGGACAGCGTCGTCCATTCTGGGTTTCATGCAGACCTTCCTCGGTGGCGTGCTCGGCACGCTGATCGGCCAGGCCTTCAACGGCACGGTGACGCCCTTGGCCGCCGGATTCTGCAGCGTTTCGCTTGCCGCACTGGTGATGGTGCTGATCGCCGAGCGCGGCAAATTCTTCCAGCCGCAGAACCCGCCGGTTTAATGCCGGACGCGGTTCAGGATTCACCCTCGCGCGCTGCGGTGAAGCGAGGGAACAGCATACGGCCTGCGATCGCTCCACCCATGCTGTCCGAAACGGGCAGTGGCAGAGCCTTGTCGAGAGCCTCGAGCACGGAGGCGACGAAGGCCCGGTTGAGGCTGCCGTCATCCCCCAGACGGGAGTAAGTGGCGCGGGGCTTGCCGATAAGTGTGCCGTTTCGGCGAATTGAGAACTGCAGCGTCAGGCTCATGCCCGCGGTTCCGGGCGGCGGCTCCCAGCAGGCGACGATCGCAGAGAACATCTCGTTTATGGTGTCGACGGGTTCGGGACTGCGACAGGCGCGTTCCTGCGATGTTGCCGCGTCAGGCCCGGCAATCAGGGCAAGGGTAAGGGCGACAATTGCGGACCGAGGTTTCATCCCGAGTTTCCGGTTTCGCGCGGACAAAATGTAATCGAATTGTTCGATGAAAGCCTCCATCGATATCAGCGCGGCGGATGGATCCTTTCAGATGTCGGCGTCGATAACGGCGAGCGCCGCATCGATGCCTTTGCCGACCGCGAGCTTTTCGCCCAAGGAATTCATCGCGCCGCCAAGTGCCGTCAGCGCCGCGACCGCATAGATCGGCTGGGCCGTCGGGCCCATATGGCCGATGCGCGTCAGCTTGCCCAATGTTTCGCCGCGGCCAGACGAGAACACCACGCCGTAGCGGGCGCGCACGGCCTGGCGAAGCGCCTCCTCGTCGATGCCTTCGGGCGTCCTGACGGCGGTCGTGGTCGGCGATGCTATGATGTCGCTGGCCGCCCAGATCGACAGCCCCATGCCGGCGACGCCAGCGCGCATGGCCTTGGCGGTGAGCGCATGGCGCGCCCACACCGCCGCCGGGCCCTCGTTCAGGTAGAGATCGAGCGCGACGTCGAGCCCGTTCATCTGCGCGACGGACGGCGTGAATGGAAACGGCTTATCCCTCGACCACGCATGCTCCCAATCGACGATGCTGAGCATTGACGCGCGCGGCGCCTGTGGATTGGCCTTCATTTTCGCCCAGGCCCGCTCGCTGACGCCCATCAGCGTCAGCCCGGGAGGCGCGCCAAGGCATTTGTTCGGGCCGGTGACATAAATGTCGGCCTTGCAGTCCTCCGGATGCGTTTTCATACCGCCGAAGGACGAAACGGCGTCGACGATCAGATAGGCGCCATGCCCCGAAACCAGCGCGCCGATGGCGTCGATCGGGTTGATAGTGCCCGATGGCGTTTCGTGATGGCAGACGGAAACGATGCTGATTTCCGGATGCGCTTCCAGAATTGCCGCAACCGCCTGCGGGTCGATCGCCTCGTTATAGAGCACCTCGATTTCGAGCAGATGCGGCGAATAGCGCTTCGCCCAATAGCCAAACCCCTTGCCGTAGACTCCCGAGGCAAGGTTGAGCACGACGTCGTCGGGCGTGATCAGGGAGGCTGCCGCCGCCTCCAGGCCAAGCACCGGCTCGCCATGCAGAATGACAGGCTTGCTCGACAGCCGCATCGCCTTCTGCGCCTTCTCGACCACACGTTCGTAAAAGAGCTGGAACGCCGGGTCGTGATCGTAGAGCACGGTGCGGCCAAGGCCACGCAGCACGTCAGGATAGGCGTTCACCGGCCCGGCAGTAAGCGTGATGACCGGTTCGGCGTGTTCGAGATAACGCATGGTCTTGTCTCCGCATCGGCGGCGATCAGCCGTAGAACTGCGTGTAAGTCTTGAAGTTCTCCATGTCGTGCGAATACATCAGCTCGGCGCAATAATCCTCGGCCAGCTTCATCCGGGCCTATGCCAAACGGCCTATTCCGCCCAGAGTTCCCGGCGCAATTCGCGCCAGCTTGCTTCGTCCGGTGCGACAAGAAGGCCACCGCCGACATGCGAAGGCCGATAGGCGCTGCCGTCGAAACGCGCCGCATAACCACCTGCCTCGGCATGGATCAGCACACCGGCCAGGTGATCCCACGGCATCAGTTTGTTGTAGACGACGAAGTGGGCGTGGCCGCTCGCCAGCAGGCGGTATTCGTGTGCCGCGCAGCGATAGCCGAATTGCGACAAGGATTTCGTCTGGTTGCGCGCCAGCCGTGACCGTTCTGGCTCGGGCATGTATTGCCAGGAAACCGCGCCGGTCATTTGCGAGATCGGCGCAGGCTCGGCGACATGCACCTTCTCCAAAGTGCCATGCGCATGCCGTATGTGGCTGCCAGCACCCCTGGCGCCGATCAGCCAGTCCTTGCCGATGGGATCGTGGATGATGCCGGCGACGGTCTCGCCCTTCACCACGACGCCAAGCATGACGCCGAACAGCGGCACGCCTGAGGCGAAATTGAAAGTGCCGTCGACGGGATCGATGACAAAGGCAAGATCGGCTTCGCCGAGGCCCTGGAGCAACGCCGGGTCGTCAGAGCAGGCCTCCTCGCCGACGATCATCGCCTGGGGGTAGCGCTCACGCAGCCTGACGGTGATGAGCCGCTCGGCACTCACATCGGCCTCCGTCACCAGATCGGCTGCCGAGGTCTTCTGGCGGACGTCGCCCTCATCCAGCCGGCGAAAGCGCGGCATGATCTCGGCAATGGCAGCGTCGGACAGCAGCTTGGCCAGCCAGTCGATCGCGGTATCGTCAAATGTCATCGGCTTGCCGTGCAAGGGTTTCGTTGAGGGCAGCGAAATCGAACAGCTTTCTGTCGAGCAGATGCGAAAGCCGCACATTGGTCATGGCGTGGATCATCGTGTCCTTACGGCCGGGCATGCGCTTTTCCAGGTCGTCGAGCATCGCCTTCATCGCATTGCGCTGCAAGCCGTCCTGGCTGCCGCACAGATCGCACGGGATGATCGGGAACTTCATGGCGCCGGCGAATTTTTCGAGATCGGCCTCGGCGCAATAGGCGAGCGGCCGCAGCACCATGACGTCGCCGTCGTCGTTGAGCAGTTTTGGCGGCATGGCGGCGAGGCGTCCGCCATGCAACAGGTTCATGAAAAAGGTTTCGAGAATGTCTTCGCGGTGGTGGCCGAGCACCAAAGCCGAGCAGCCCTCCTCGCGCGCGATGCGGTAGAGATGGCCGCGCCTGAGCCGCGAGCACAGCGAACAATAGGTGCTGCCCTGGGGAAGTTTTTGGGTCACCACCGAATAGGTGTCCTGATATTCGATGCGGTGCGGAATGGCGTATGCGTTGAGATAATCGGGCAGAATGTGTTTCGGAAAGTTCGGCTGGCCCTGGTCGAGATTGCAGGCCAACAGGTCGACTGGCAGCAGCCCGCGCCATTTGAGGTCGAGCAGCAACGCCAGCAGGCCGTAGGAATCCTTGCCGCCGGACAAGGCGACCAGCCAGCGATCGCCGGGCCTGACCATCGAAAAATCGTCGATCGCCTGACGGGCGAGACGCAGCAGCCGCTTGCGCAGCTTGTTGAATTCGACGGAGGACGGCACGTCGGCAAACAGCGGATGAAAGCCGCCTGCGGCATCAGCGATCGGTTCGATTGTTTCTGACAGCATGTTCATGGCGCGGCGGCCCCAAAAGGTCTTTTGTTGCCGCCCGGATTAGCGCATCGGCCCGAAAATCGAAATCGATTTTCAGGAGCCCAATAGAAAAGGCCGCCTCGAGGGCGGCCTTCGATGATGTCGCAGATGAAGAAATCGATCAGCGCGAATAGAATTCGACGACCAGGTTCGGTTCCATCTGCACGGCGAAGGGCACATCCGACAGGCCGGGGATGCGCCCGAAGGTCGCGGTCATCTTGTTGTGGTCGACCTCGATGTAATCCGGCACGTCACGCTCGGCCAGGCCTACCGATTCCAGGACGATCACCAGCTGCTTCGACTTTTCGCGCACTTCGATGACATCGCCCGGCTTGCAGCGGTATGAGCCGATGTTGACGCGCTTGCCGTTGACGTTGATGTGGCCGTGATTGACGAACTGGCGAGCGGCAAAAATGGTCGGCACGAACTTGGCGCGGTAGACGACCGCGTCGAGACGCGACTCGAGCAGGCCGATCAGGTTCTCCGAGGTGTCGCCCTTGCGGCGGTTCGCCTCTTCATAGACCTTGCGGAACTGCTTTTCCGAGACGTCGCCGTAGTGACCCTTCAGCTTCTGCTTGGCACGCAGCTGCAGGCCGAAATCGGAAAGCTTGCCCTTGCGGCGCTGGCCGTGCTGGCCGGGACCGTATTCGCGCTTGTTGACCGGGGATTTTGGGCGGCCCCAGATGTTTTCGCCGAGACGGCGGTCGATCTTGTATTTCGCGGATTCGCGCTTGCTCATCGCATTCCCTTTCAAAAAGATATACCCGGAACCTCATGGTCCGGGTGAAGGAAACGCGCCCTCCTCTGGCCCCCGTTTTCGGGACCTGACAGGGTTCTCCCACGCAACGCGGCGGAAAACCCACGGGACACGTCATTCTAAACAAGATTTCGGGAAGAATGCTTCCCAAACGTCTTGCGCACATAAAGAAACCACCGGACGTTGCCGCCCGGTGTTGGTGGGCTGATTAGACGGAGATTTAACTGGTGTCAAGCTAGCTGGCGTCGATGGCAGCCGATACGCCGCCGTACCCGCGCGATGTGTGCTGGACCGCGGCGATCCAGCTATGGAACCGACCTCGGGTGGGGACGAGCGGCTAGTGTTTCGATTTCTTCTCCGGCAGGCCCTTGCGCTTGGTCTCGGCGAATTCCTCGAGCTGCTTTTCGCTCATCGATTTGTACATTCCCTTCGAAGGGCCTTTGAGCTCGCTCTTCTTGGTCTCGCCACGCTTGGCGGACAATGCCGCTCCGGCGGCTTTCTGCTGGGCCTTTGATGTGGCTGGCATGATCGTTTCTCCCGTCTTGCAATGAGAGAAAACGCACCGGTCAGGGTGATGTTCCCAGATATCAGGAAATCGCCAGCCCAAACCCCTGCATCAGGCGGCGAGTCGGGAAATCGACCCGCTTCGAGGTGAAGACAGCAAGGTCGGCGCCTTCCGGCAACGCCTCGCCGCGGTGGCTGGCCTCGGTGCCCGCGAGCAGCGAGAGCGCCCGCCGTGCGATCGCCTCGGCGGGATCGAGCCAATCGACCGGCCAGGGTGCCGTCTTGCGCATGCGATTGGCCAGAAAGGGATAGTGGGTGCAGGCAAGCACGACGATGTCGGTCCGCAGTTCGTCATGTTCGACGAAGCATGGCGCGATCTCGGCACGCACCGCCTCTTCATCGACAAAGCCATCGCGCATATAGACCTCGGCCAGTCCCGCCAGACGGTCGCTGCCAACCAGGCGGACATGGCATTTCTGCGCCCATTTACCGATCAGGTCGCGGGTATACTGGCGCTTGACGGTGCCGGGCGTCGCCAGCACCGAAACCAGGCCCGAGCGCGTGCGTTCCGCCGCCGGCTTGATCGCCGGCACCGTGCCGACGAAAGGATGACCGGGAAATCTTTCGCGCAACGCCTCGATGACCAGCGTCGAGGCGGTATTGCAGGCGATGACCGAAATGGCCGGCGAAAAACGGTCGAGCAGTTTGCCGAACAGCTCCAGCACATGTGCCCTCAGGGCCGCTTCCTCCCAAGCCCCATAAGGGAAAGCCGCGTCGTCGGCGACATAGACGAAGCGGCGATCGGGCATCAGCACCCGCGCTTCGCGCAGCACCGTCAGGCCGCCGATGCCGGAATCGAACATCAGGATCGGGCGGATGCTTGAAGGATCGGTCATTGTCATCGTCTACAGGAGAAGGCGGAGGAAGGCTGCGGCCCGCGGCGGGAAGATGGTCATACATCCGTGATCCATCATCTTGGGATGATGAACCACACCAAATAACATTCGGTTACGACCAGAGCCTTCGTCCTACGCCTGGTCCTTGTCGGTCGCCTTGGCGGCGCGCGCCGCCGCTGCCGGAAGCCGCCTTGGATCATCGCCCGGCGATCCGTCGCCGCGCGGCATGGCCGGCGAAAACCTGTCCAGCGATGATATTATGCCGCGCAGCACCTTGAGCTCCGGCTCGGCGAAGCCGGCGCGCGTCAGCACCGCGCGCAGATTGTCGACCATTTTCGGCTTCTTCGCCGCCGGGCGGAAATAGCCGCGCGCTTCCAGCGCGCCTTCCAGATAAGCGAACAGGCCATGCAATTGTGCCTTGGTCGCCGGCATCATTTCGGGGCTGGCAAAATTGGTTTTGGTCTCATCTTCTAGGCCGGACTTCATCCATTCATAGGACATCAGCAGGGCGGCCTGGGCGATGTTGAGCGAGGAGAAGGCAGGATCGACCGGGAAGGTGACGATCTCGTCGGCGAGGCCGACCTCGTCATTATAGAGCCCGAACCGCTCGCGGCCGAACAGGATGCCGGTGCGCTGTCCGGATCGCTGTCGGGCTCTCAGCGCCCTGCCCGCCTCGACCGGTCCACGCACCGGCTTGAAATTGTCTCGCGCCCGCGCCGTGGTGGCGAAGACGAAGTTCAGGTCGGCAACCGCCGAGGCCAGATCGTCGAACACTCTGGCGGCATCGATGACATGGTCGGCGCGGCTCGCGGCAGCGCGCGCCTTTTCGCTCGGCCAGCCGTCGCGCGGATTGACGAGGCGCAGTTCGGACAGACCGAAATTCGCCATGGCGCGCGCGACCATGCCGATGTTTTCGCCGAGCTGCGGCTCGACCAGGATGATCGCCGGGCCGTTGGCAGGAGGGATGTCGTTGCTGGCTTGCATGATTGTCTATGAACTGCTGTTTGCGGCATTTCAGCGTCCCCTGACACATCCGGCCGCGAAAATGAAGCTTTGGCAAGCGACGCCCGAAGCCAGGGCCGAGCCCGCTGGCGCGGATCGCCGTTTGCGCGGCCAAAAATGCTTTGATATACGGGCCGCATCCCCGGCCAAAACCATGCGGGCAAGGCCGTCCCGATCCCCAACAATGAGGCATTCTTTCCATGGCGAAGATCAAGGTGGCGAACCCGGTCGTCGAACTCGACGGCGACGAGATGACCCGCATCATCTGGCAGTTCATCAAGGACAAGCTGATCCACCCCTATCTCGACCTCAAGCTTGAATATTACGACCTCGGCATCGAGCACCGCGACGCCACCAACGACCAGGTGACCATCGATTCGGCCAATGCGATCAAAAAACATGGCGTCGGCGTGAAATGCGCGACGATCACGCCCGACGAGCAGCGTGTCGAGGAATTCGGGCTGAAGAAGATGTGGAAGTCGCCGAACGGCACCATCCGCAACATCCTCGGCGGCACCATCTTTCGCGAGCCGATCATCATGAAGAACGTGCCGCGGCTGGTGCCCGGCTGGACCAAGCCGATCATCGTCGGCCGTCATGCCTTCGGCGACCAGTACCGCGCCACCGACTTCCGCTTCCCCGGCAAGGGCAAGCTGACGATCAAGTTCGTCGGCGAGGACGGCAAGATGATCGAGCATGACGTGTTCGATGCGCCGGCCGCCGGCGTCGCCATGGCCATGTACAATCTCGACGAGTCGATCCGTGAATTCGCCCGCGCCTCGCTCAATTACGGCCTGCTGCGCAACTACCCGGTCTACCTCTCGACCAAGAACACCATCCTCAAGGCCTATGACGGCCGCTTCAAGGACATTTTCCAGGAAGTCTACGAGGCAGAGTTCGAAGCCGAGTTCAAATCCAAGAAGCTCTGGTACGAGCACCGGCTGATCGACGACATGGTTGCCTCCAGCCTGAAATGGTCGGGCGGCTATATCTGGGCCTGCAAGAACTATGATGGCGACGTGCAGTCGGACACGGTGGCGCAAGGTTTTGGCTCGCTCGGCCTGATGACCTCGGTGCTGATGACGCCGGACGGCAAGACGGTGGAGGCGGAGGCGGCGCACGGCACCGTCACCCGTCACTATCGGCAGCACCAGAAGGGCGAGGAAACCTCGACCAATTCGATCGCCTCGATCTTCGCCTGGACACGCGGCCTGGCGCACCGCGCAAAACTCGACGACAATGCCGAGCTGATGCGTTTTGCCGAGACGCTGGAAAAAGTCTGCATCCAGACCGTCGAGGCCGGCTTCATGACCAAGGATCTGTCGCTGCTGATCGGTCCCGACCAGCCATGGCTTTCGACCACCGGTTTCCTCGACAAGATCGACGAGAATCTGCAGAAGGCGATGGCCTGACCAGCGTCATGAGCAAACCCATCGTCTACGGGGCGGACTACAGCGTCTATGTGCGCATCGTCCGCCTCGCACTCGAGGAAAAAGGCATCGGCTACGAACTTGTGCCGGTCGACATCTTTGCGGCGGACGGCATTCCCCGCTGGTATTTCGACCATCAGCCGTTCGGCCGCATCCCGGCCTTCGAGCATGACGGGTTCCGCCTCCACGAGACCAGCGCGATCATCCGCTATGCCGACGAAGCGTTCGACGGCCCGGCATTGCAACCGGTCGAAGCCCGGCCTCGCGCGCGCATGAACCAGATCATCGGCATGCTCGACGCCTATGCCTATCGAGCCATGGTCTGGGATGTCGCCGTCGAGCGGCTGGAAAAGACGACGCCCGACGAGGCTTTGATGGCCAATGGGCTTCTGCAGGCGAGAACGACGCTTAAGGCGCTCTCATCGCTGAAGGCCGAGGGGCCATGGCTGTTGGGCGAGCAACTGACGCTGACCGATCTGCACGCGGCGCCGATCATCGGCTATTTCGTCAAGATCACTGAGGGGCGGAAGCTGCTGGCCGAGTTTGCCGATATCCAGGCCTGGTGGGCTCGCATCGCCGGACGGGAGAGTTTTGCGAAGACCGAAAAGGCTGAATGAACCGCTGCGAGACACGGCGACCTGGCAGGACTTGGGTTCCTCGCCCCGCTTGCGGGGAGAGGTGGCTCGGCGAAGCCGAGACGGAGAGGGGAAATCGGCACACCCAGCCTTGAACGTCTTTTCATACGCCCGACACGGGCTTTCTTTTCGTCTGATTGCGCAGGCCCCCTCTCCGGCCGCTTCGCGGCCACCTCTCCCCCACTTCCGTGGGGGCGAGGAACCCAAGGCCTTCCCAGCAAACGATCAGGCCGCCTCCAGGGCCGCCTTCACCGCAGCGATCGCGTCTTCGGCCCTCGAGGCGTCCGGGCCGCCGGCCTGGGCCATGTCAGGCCGACCGCCGCCGCCCTGCCCGCCCAATGCCGCCGACGCCACACGCACCAGATCGACAGCGCTGAAGCGGCCGGTCAGGTCGTCGGTGACGCCGACCACGACGCTGGCCTTGTTGTCCTCGCCGGCGCCGACGAAGACGACGACGCCGGAGCCGAGCGACTTCTTGCCGGCATCGGCCAACGGTTTTAGATCCTTCGGCGCGACACCCGATACCGCCTTGCCGAGGAAACCGACGCCGGCAATGGTCTCGTTCTCGGCAGGCACGCCGGCTGGCGAGCGGTCGCCCAGCGCCAGCTTCTTGCGCGCTTCGGTCAGTTCTTTCTCGAGCTTCTTGCGCTCGTCCAACAGCGCCTCGACGCGCGCCGGCACGTCGGACGGCGAAATCTTCAGCGCGGCAGCTACCGCCTTCAGCCGCTTGTCCTGCTCGTCGAGATGCTTTCTGGCCGCCTCGCCGGTCAGCGCCTCGATGCGGCGCACGCCAGCAGCGACGGCGCTGTCCGACACGATACGCACCAGACCGATATCGCCGGTCGCCCTGACATGGGTGCCGCCGCATAGCTCGACCGAATAGGGCCGGTTGGCCTTGCCGCCATGCAAGCCCGTGCCCATCGAAACGACGCGCACCTCATCGCCATACTTTTCGCCGAACAGCGCCATGGCGCCTTCAGCAATGGCATCGTCAACCGACATCAGCCGCGTGGTGACCGGGCTGTTCTGGACGACGATCTCGTTCGCCATCCGCTCGACCTCTTCGAGCTCGTCAGGCGAGATCGGCTTGTTGTGCGAAATGTCGAAGCGCAGACGCTCGGGCGCGACCAGTGAACCCTTCTGCGCGACATGGCTGCCTAGCACCTCGCGCAGCGCTTCGTGGATCAGATGCGTCGCGGAATGGTTGGCGCGCAGCCTGGAGCGGCGCGCATGGTCGACCTTCAGCTCGACGGTCGCGCCGGTGTTGACCGTGCCGTCGACCACCTTGCCGAGATGCACGAAAAGCCCGTCGGCCTTCTTCTGCGTGTCGGAGATCTCGATCGAGAACCCTTCGCCTGAAATGACGCCGGTATCGCCCACCTGGCCGCCGGATTCGCCATAGAACGGCGTCTGGTTGACGACCACGGCAACCGCCTCGCCCTTGGCGGCGCTGTCGACGATCTTGCCGTCCCTGACCAGCGCCTGGATGAGGCCCTCCGCCTGCTCGGCCTCGTAGCCGAGGAACTCGGTGGCGCCATGCTTCTCGCGCACCGGGAACCACACTGTTTCGGTCGCGGCCTCGCCGGAACCAGCCCAGCTCTTGCGCGCCTCGGCCTTCTGCTGCTCCATCGCATTGGTGAAGCCGGCAAGATCGACCGAGATGTTGCGCTGACGCAGCGCGTCCTGCGTCAGATCGAGCGGAAAGCCATAGGTGTCGTAGAGCTTGAAGGCTGTCTCGCCATCCAGCATGTCGCCGGCGCCCAGCTTTTCCGTCGCCTCCGAAAGCAGGCCCAAGCCGCGCACCAGCGTCTTGCGGAAACGGGTTTCTTCAAGCTTCAGCGTCTCGGTGATCATCTGCTCGCCGCGCACCAGCTCCGGATAGGCCTGGCCCATCTCGCGCACCAGCGCCGGCACCAGCCGCCACATCAGCGGATCACCGGCGCCCAAAAGCTGCGCGTGGCGCATGGCGCGGCGCATGATGCGACGCAGCACGTAGCCGCGGCCCTCATTGGACGGCAGTACGCCATCTGCCACCAGAAAGCACGACGAACGCAAATGGTCGGCGATGACGCGGAACGATCCGACGGTGTCGGGATCCGGACCGCGGCCGAGCGCGGATGACGCAGCCTCGATCAGGTGACGGAACAGGTCGGTCTCGAAGACGCTCTCGACCCCTTGCAAAATGGAGGCCATGCGCTCCAGGCCCATGCCGGTGTCGATCGACGGGCGCGGCAGGTCGATGCGCTCATCCTTCGTCACCTGTTCGTACTGCATGAACACCAGGTTCCAGAATTCCAGGAAACGGTCGCCATCTTCCTCGGGGCTGCCGGGAGGGCCGCCCCAGATGTGCTCGCCACGGTCGATGAATATCTCCGAGCACGGACCGCAAGGTCCGGTGTCGCCCATTGCCCAGAAATTGTCCGAGGTCGGAATGCGGATGATGCGATCGTCGGAAAAGCCGGCAATCTTCTTCCAGTAGCCGGCAGCCTCGTCGTCGGTGTGATAGACCGTGACCAGCAGCTTGTCCTTCTTCAGCCCGAACTCCCTGGTGATCAGGTTCCAGGCAAGCTCGATGGCGCGCTCCTTGAAATAGTCGCCGAACGAGAAATTGCCGAGCATCTCGAAGAAGGTCAGGTGGCGCGCGGTGTAGCCGACATTGTCGAGGTCGTTGTGCTTGCCGCCGGCGCGAACGCTCTTCTGAGCCGTCGTGGCACGCGAATAGGGTCGCTTTTCCAGGCCGGTGAAAACGTTCTTGAACTGCACCATGCCGGCATTGGTGAACATCAGCGTCGGGTCGTTGCGCGGCACCAGCGGGCTCGATGCGACGACCTCGTGACCCTCCTTGCGGAAATAGTCGAGGAATGTCGACCGGATCTCGTTCACGCCACTCATGAATGACACTGCCTTTTAGCTTTTAGAGAGAGCCGCCGGCCCGGCCGACGGCAAATGGACATGGCCTTTTAGCCGCCGCGTTGCACCCTGTCCAGAAACACGGAATTGAACCAATTTGCGGGGCTTGCCGGTCATCTCGGCACCACCGCTGAAACGCAAACCGCCGGCGCTAGGCCGGCGGTTCGAACGCAACAATACAGAACTCGATTACATAGGCTGGAGGTGATGCGCCGGAATCATGGCCAAACTCCGGCCACTGCCGAAGCCTACATGGCGCCGGCTTCGTCCTCGAAACCGTCGTCTCCGCCCTCGGAACCACCATTCTCGAGGAATTTTTCGGCGATCAGCCCGGCATTCTGCCGCAGCGCCAATTCGATTTCGCGCGCCGTGTCGGGATTGTCGCGCAGGAACAGTTTTGCATTCTCGCGGCCCTGGCCGAGACGCTGCGAATTGTAGGAGAACCAGGCGCCCGACTTTTCGACCACGCCGGCCTTGACGCCGAGGTCGACCAGCTCGCCGGTCTTGGACACGCCCTCGCCATACATGATATCGAACTCGACCACCTTGAAGGGCGGCGCCAGCTTGTTCTTGACCACCTTGACGCGGGTCTGGTTGCCGACGACCTCGTCGCGGTCCTTGACCGAGCCGATGCGGCGAATGTCGAGGCGCACCGAAGCGTAGAATTTCAGCGCGTTGCCGCCGGTCGTGGTCTCGGGCGAACCGAACATGACGCCGATCTTCATGCGGATCTGGTTGATGAAGATGACCATGGTGTTGGAGCGCGAGATCGAGGCGGTCAGCTTGCGCAGCGCCTGGCTCATCAGGCGGGCCTGCAGGCCGGGCAGCGAATCGCCCATCTCGCCTTCGATTTCGGCGCGCGGCGTCAGCGCCGCGACCGAATCGACCACCAGCACGTCGATGGCGCCGGAACGTACCAGCGTGTCACAGATCTCCAGCGCCTGCTCGCCGGTGTCGGGCTGCGAGATCAAGAGATTTTCGAGGTCGACGCCGAGCTTGCGGGCGTAGACCGGATCGAGCGCATGCTCGGCATCGACGAAGGCGCAGATGCCGCCCTTCTTCTGGGCCTCCGCCACAGTATGCAGCGCCAGCGTCGTCTTGCCCGAGCTTTCCGGCCCATAGATCTCGATGATGCGGCCGCGCGGCAGGCCGCCGACGCCGAGCGCGATGTCGAGGCCAAGCGAACCGGTCGGCACCGTTTCGATCTCGACGACCTGCTCGTTTGCGCCGAGCCGCATGATCGAGCCCTTGCCGAAGGCACGCTCGATTTGCGACAGCGCCGCGTCCAGAGCCTTTGATTTATCCACTGCTTTGTCCTCTACAAGCCGCAAAGAATTCTGAGCCATGATACATCACCCCTTGGTCGTCAATGAAGGCCGGACAATCCGTAATCCTTATTAATTTGTACCTTTTTTGTTCTCGTCTGGCAAGAGGAGACAAATGATTGAAAAACAAAGAATATCCGTATTTGTTCTTTTTTTGTTTCGTGTTTTCACCCCCGGATGTATCCGGCTTCCCCCGCAGGATCGTGCTGGCATCTTCCGAATCGCGCCTCCGGTTGCCGGGTTCCGCCTGACAACCTAGTCTCACCCGGCAACAGCAAAGGTCATCTCGCAGGCATGATGAAATCGGCGACAATCCTGGCCGTGGGCGGCGCCTATATCGAGCGGCGCGGCCAGCTTTCGGGCGCCTTCGTGCCGGCGGCGTCGAATCCCGGCACGATGCGAGAGGTTGTCGGCGGCGCCGTCTTCAATGCGCTGCGCTGCGCGGTGCGCCGCGGCGTCTCCGGTTCGCTGCTTTCGGTACGCGGCGGCGATGTTCTGGCCGATACGGTTTCACACGCCATCACTGCGGCCGGCATTGCCGATCTGTCCGTGGTGTTCCTCGATCGGACGACGCCGAGCAATACGGTGCTGGTCGACGGCGACGGCGCGCTGATCGCCGGCCTTGCCGACATGGCGCTCTACGACCTTGCGCTTCCCAAGCAGATCCGCCGTACCAAGGTGCGCGAGGCGATCAGCACCGCCGATGCGGTCCTGTGCGACGCCAACCTGCCGTCGACGGCGCTGGAGCGGCTTGTGGCGCTTGCCGCCGGCAAGCCGGTCTTCGCCCTCGCCGTTTCGCCAGACAAGGCGGCGCGGCTCGCACCGGTGCTCGGCAGCCTGGCGATGGTCTTCATGAACCGGCGTGAGGCCTTCGCACTCGCCGATGTAGGTATCGACACGGCGGAGCGAAATATCATCGACTGCCTGAGGCGGGCGGGCCTCAAAGGCGGCGTGGTGACAGCGGATGACGGTCCGGTGCTGGGTTTCGACGAAGCCGGCGCCTTCTCGATCCTGCCGCCGAAAAAAGTCGCGGACGGCGCCGCCGATGCGCTGGCGGGCGCAACGGTCGCCGCCCTGCTGCGCGGCCTGACGCTGCGCGCGGCGCTGCGCGACGGCGTTGCCGCAGCAATCCTCGCGATCGAAAGTGCCGGGCTTGTGCCGGTCTTAACGGCGGCAGACTTTGCCGACGCGCTAGCCCTTGTGCCTGAGCCGCAGAAAATTGGCATGAGCTGACGACCAGTGGAGAGGCACACCTATTTGCCGGCACGCAGCCCCGCTTCATAGGCCCGGCGCGTCCAGATCGCCATCTCATCCGGATCGTCGAAGGCGCTGTCGGGAACGCTCCAATACGGCATCGACACCAGCTTGCCGTGCCGCGACCCCGTATAGGTCCATTGCCGACAGCCGGCCGCCTCGAATTCGGGCGCGCTTTCCGCGTCGGCCTTCAGCATCAATTCGCCACGCACCACGATGGCGACGATGACGCCGTCAAAATAGATGCCCTTGCCGCCGAACATCTTGCGAATGCTGACCGGGCCGAGGCCTTCGAACAGTTCGGCGATGCGTTCATTGTCCATGCCGCGATCATGTCATCCGGATTTCCCCTTGTCATCGCTGCATCAGGCATCATCCTGACAAGTTGAAAACCAATTTCGTCGGAGTCTTTTCATGCCGCTTCTGCTCAAAGGGTCCTGCCGGTGCAATGCTGTCCGCTTCGAGGTGGAAAGCCACACGCCGGTGCCGTTCATGCTGTGCTACTGCTCGATCTGCCGCAAGCAGCAGGGCGGCGGTGGCTTTGCCATCAATCTCGGCGCCGATTTCGAGACTCTGAAAATCAAGGGCAAGCGCAATCTTGGCGTCTACCAGGCCGAGATCGAGGACGACGAGCATCCGCAATGCGAGATCTCGTCAGGCGAGCGGAATTTCTGCAAAAAATGCGGATCGGCACTCTGGCTCTACGATCCGACCTGGCCGGAACTGGTCCACCCCTTCGCCTCGGCGATCGACACAGACCTGCCGAAACCACCTGAAAAGGTTCATCTCATGCTGAAATACAAGGCGAACTGGGTCGAACCTGACGTCGGCAAGAAGGACAAGAGCTTCGACGTCTATCCCGAGGAGTCGATCGCCGATTGGCACAAACGGACGGGAATGTGGCTGGATTAGTTGCTCCTGGCTTTAGGCCGGTGCGAGAGAGCAACCCAGCGTTCGATCTGGGTCACATCCACCCCATTGCGTTGGGCCGCGACCAAGGGATGATCTGCGTCATGCAAAAACACCTTCGGACGATCATTACCGGGTTGGAACACAACATTGGCGTGCAGAAGCAAAGAGCCCGGATACTCAGGAATGTCGTGCATCAGATACCCAAAACACAGCTCGTCTTCATACTGCCCACTGTCATATCCATCCCGGTAGACGTTCCAGCTTCTTTCCGAGACCGACATCCATACGCCGAAACAGAACTCGTCGGGCAATTGAGGCACGGGCAGAGGCAGCAAGCAACGAATGAACCGATCCGTCTTGCCTGATGCATAGCGCACCTCGCAGAAATCATCATTCTGGCTCGATCGAGCGGCATCGTCGAGCGTGTCCGGGGTCACCGGAACACCGAACGCCATATCCATCGGAAGGCCGGTATTCTCTTCACCACAACAGGCACACCGCCAGCGATATGCCTCGGCGCTCATCGTTCGGCGCTAAGCAGCGCTTGTCGCGCGCGCCTCGGCCAGCGCCTTCAGATCGGCCGGCTTGAGTTCAACCGATTCGCCGCAGCCGCAGGCCGAGCTCTGGTTCGGGTTGCGGAAGGTAAAGCCGGTGCGCAGCGTCGTCTGCTCGAAATCCATCTCGGTGCCGAACAGGAAAAGCGCTGCCTCAGGCGCGACATAGACATGGGCGCCGTCGCGCTCGATATGATCGTCCTTGGTGTTGGGCTCGGTCACCAGGTCGACCGTATATTCCATGCCGGCGCAGCCGCCCTTCTTGATGCCAAGGCGAATGCCATGCGCATTCTCACGGGTCGCGACGATCTCGCGAACCCGGTCGGCGGCCTTGTCGGTCATAGTGATGACGGCGAAGCGTCCCATTCTTTTCTCCGCGTTCACGCAGGTTCAAGGCCTGCGGAATGAGTCTTCACCTAAAATGGTGAAGTTTTCTGCCTGGCGCAAGTGCGCCTCAATACCAGCCCACCGCGACCTGCGCCTCTTCCGACATGCGGTCGGGCGACCAGGGCGGATCAAAAGTCATGTTGACCTCGACGCCGGAAACGCCTTCGACGGCGCCGACGGCATTTTCCACCCAGCCCGGCATTTCGCCGGCCACCGGGCAGCCGGGCGCGGTCAGGGTCATGTCGATCTTGACCGAACGGTCGTCCTCGATGTCGATCTTGTAGATCAGGCCGAGCTCGTAGATGTCGGCCGGGATTTCCGGATCATAGACCGTCTTCAGCGCCGAGACGATGTCGTCGGTCAGCCGCGCCAGTTCGTCGACGGGAATGGCCGAGGCGGAAACCAGACCGTTGGCAGTCGTCTCCGAAGAGGTCTCAGCGGTGCGGCCTGCATCATCCATGATCGTCACCCAAAAAACTTTCGCGCCTTTTCGAGCGCATCGGCCAAAGCGTCGACTTCGGCCCTGGTATTATACATGCCGAACGATGCCCTGCATGTGGAGGTTACGCCGAAACGTTTCAACAGCGGCTGGGCGCAATGGGTGCCGGCACGGACGGCGACGCCCTGCCTGTCGATCACCATCGACACGTCGTGGGCATGAATGCCCTGCAGCTCGAAGGAGATGATGGCGCCCTTGTCCGGCGCGTCGCCGAAGATGCGCAGCGAATTGATGGCGCGCAGCCGCTGATGGGCATAATCCTTCAGATCCGCCTCGTGGGCGGCGATGCGCTCGCGGCCGATCTTCTCCATGTATTCGAGCGCCGCACCCAGCCCGATCGCCTGAACGATCGGCGGCGTGCCGGCCTCAAACCGGTGCGGCGGATCGTTGTAGGTGACGAAGTCTTGCGTCACCTCCTCGATCATCTCGCCGCCGCCCATGAACGGGCGCATGCGCTCCAGCATGTCCTTCTTGCCGTAGAGCACGCCGATGCCCGAGGGCCCATAAACCTTGTGGCCGGTGAAGACGAAGAAATCGCAGTCGAGGTCCTGGACGTCGATCGGCATATGCACGGCGCTCTGGCTGCCGTCGACCAGCACAGGAATGCCGCGCGCATGCGCGATGCGCACGATCTCCTTGATCGGCGTCACCGTGCCCAGCGCGTTCGACATGTGCGTGATGGCGACGAGCTTGGTGCGGTCGGTCAGCCGCTTCTCGAACTCCTCGATATGGAAGACGCCGAGATCGTCGATCGGCACCCAGACCAGCTTCGCGCCCTGGCGCTCGCGGATGAAATGCCACGGCACGATGTTGGAATGGTGCTCCATGATCGACAGCACGATCTCGTCGCCCTCGCCGATATTGGGCATGCCATAACCATAAGCAACGGCGTTGATCGCTGCGGTCGTGTTCGAGGTGAAGACGATGTTGTCGGTGCTTGGCGCGTTGAGAAATCTTTGCACTATCTTGCGCGCGTTCTCAAAGGCGTCGGTCGCGGCATTCGACAGGAAATGCAGCCCGCGATGGACGTTGGCATATTCCTGGGAATAAGCGTGCTGAATGGCGTCGAGCACGGCCTGCGGCTTCTGCGCCGAGGCGCCGTTGTCGAGATAGACCAGCGGTTTGCCGTAGACTTGCCGCGACAGGATCGGGAAGTCGCGGCGTATCGCCTCGACGTCGTAGGGGATGTTTTCGACTTTCTGGTCCATCATCAGCTCTCTCGAGGCATCGCCTCATTCGGTCCAGCACCCCTCATCCCCACAAGGGGAGAAGGTAAAGCGCCTTACCTTCTCCCCTTGTGGGAGAAGGTGGATTGGCGCGAAGCGCCAAGACTGATGAGGGGTGCTGGCCGAAGCGCCAACCCTCACCCACTGCTACCCGTGCGCCGCGAACCAGCCGTCGAGCCGCGTTTCCAGCGCCTCGACGATCGCCTCGTCGTCCAGTTCCTCGATCACCTCGGCGACGAACGCCTTGACCAGCAGGCCACGGGCCGACTTCTCGTCGATGCCGCGCGCCATCAGATAGAACAGGTGGCTGTGATCGATCTCGGTGACCGTCGCGCCATGGCCGCAGACGACGTCGTCGGCAAAGATTTCGAGCTCAGGCTTGGTCGAGAACTCGCCGTCATCCGAGAGAAGCAGCGTGTTGCAGGCCATCTTGGCGTTGGTCTTCTGCGCGTATTGGTGGACGTTGATGCGCCCCTGGAAGACGCCGCGCGCTCTTCCCGTCACCACGTTGCGGATTACTTCCGTCGAAGCCGTATGCGGCACGGCATGGTCGAGCACCATGGTCACGTCGGTATGGGTGTCGCCGGCCAGCAGGTTGATGCCGCGCAGCGTGAAATCGGCGCCTTCGCCTGTCGTCCTCACCACGACCTCCTGGCGCACCAGCTTGCCGCCGGCGTTCATGACAAAAAGCGTCAGCTTCGCATCCTTGCCAAGATGCGCCTTGAACTGGGCAAGATGGGTCGCCGTATCCGGCTGCTCCTGCACGATCAGCCACGTCACCTCGGCGCCCTCGTCAAGCAGAAGCTGGCTGACCGAGCTGACCATTGCGGCGCCCTCGCCCGCCTGACGCTCGACGATGACCGCCTTGGCGCCTGCGCCGGCGCGGACGCTGAGGCGCACATGCGTCTGGCCGCCAGCCTGCAGGTTCTGCAATTCGATCGGCTTGTCCAGTTCGGCGCCGTCGGCGATGTCGACAAAATAGCCGTCAACCACGAAAGCGGTGTTCAGCGCGCCGATGGCATCGTCGGCGCCATAGAGATCGAGCCCAGGTGCTGCGCTGCCGTCCTCCAGTTTCTCCGACAGGCGCTGCACGGCGATGCCCTCGATGTCAGGCAGTTTCGTGCTCGACACGCCGTTCAGCACCGGCAGAACAGCGGACCCTTCGACAACAGGCGCAATGGCTTTCGGGGCGGCAGCGGGATCGAAATCGGGGATCGAAGCCAGCAGGCGGCGCAGATCGGTGTAGTGCCACGATTCGACGCGCCGCGTCGGCAGGCCGCTCTTGATCGCCTCGATGGCGTCGTCGCGCTTCAGCATCACGGTGCCGTCGCCGGGCAGCAGCGACAGCCGGTCGCTGAAGGCGTCGATCAGCGCCGTCTCAGTCGGCGTCCGCTGGGGTGTCATGTGTATGTTCATCAGTCTCGCCTTGTCTGGCTTGCCTTCTGGGCCTTCTGGCATGTCACGCGGCTTGGCCGATCACGCCGGCATAGCCATTGGCCTCGAGGTCGAGCGCCAGCGACTTGTCGCCCGACTTGACCACCTGGCCTCTGTACAGCACGTGCACACTATCCGGCACGATGTACTGAAGCAGGCGCTGGTAGTGGGTGATGATGACGATGGCGCGGTCCGGCGCGCGCAACGCGTTGACGCCTTCCGAGACGATCTTCAGCGCATCGATGTCGAGGCCGGAATCGGTCTCGTCGAGCACGCACAGTTTTGGCTCCAGAAGCTTCATCTGCAGGATCTCGGCGCGCTTCTTCTCGCCGCCGGAGAAGCCGACATTGAGCGGCCGTTTCAGCATCGCCATGTCCATGTCGAGCAAGGCGGCGGCGTCTTTCACCCGCTTCAGGAATTCCGGGATCTTGAGCGGCTCCTCGCCGCGCGCCTTGCGCTGCTCATTCATCGCCACTTTCAGGAATTCCATCGTCGCCACACCCGGTATCTCCATCGGATACTGGAAGGCGAGAAAGATGCCGGATGTGGCGCGCTCGGCCGGATCCATTTCGAGGATCGACTGGCCGTTGTAGAGAATGTCGCCTTCGGTCACCTCATAATCCTCGCGCCCGGCGAGGATGTAGGACAGCGTCGATTTTCCCGAGCCGTTCGGCCCCATGATGGCGGCGACCTCGCCGGCTTTCACCGTCAGGTCCAGGCCGCGAATGATCTCGGTGCCGTCATCGACGATGCGAGCATGCAAATTTCTGATTTCAAGCATTTTTTGTTTTCCTGAAAATATTTGTCCGGTCAGCCGACCGAGCCCTCGAGGCTGATGCCGATAAGCTTCTGCGCCTCGACCGCGAATTCCATCGGCAGTTGCTGGATGACGTCCTTGACGAAGCCGTTGACGATCAGCGCGATCGCCTCTTCTTCCGGAATGCCGCGCTGCATAACGTAGAACTTCTGGTCCTCGGAGATTTTAGACGTCGTCGCCTCATGCTCGAACTGTGCCGTCGCGTTCTTGGCTTCCATGTAGGGCACGGTGTGCGCGCCGCACTGGTCGCCGATCAGCAGCGAGTCGCAATTGGTGAAGTTACGGGCGTTGGTCGCCTTGCGGTGCGCCGAGACCTGGCCGCGATAGGTGTTCTGCGAGTAGCCGGCGGCGATGCCCTTGGAGATAATGCGGCTCGACGTATTCTTGCCGAGATGGATCATCTTGGTGCCGCTATCGACCTGCTGGTAGCCGTTCGACACGGCGATCGAATAGAACTCGCCGCTGGAATCGTCGCCGCGCAGGATGCAGCTCGGATATTTCCAGGTGATCGCCGAGCCGGTCTCGACCTGCGTCCACGAAATCTTCGAACGGTGGCCGCGGCAGTCGCCGCGCTTGGTGACGAAATTGTAGATGCCGCCCTTGCCCTCGGCGTCGCCGGGGTACCAGTTCTGCACCGTCGAGTATTTTATCTCGGCATCGTCGAGCGCGATCAGTTCGACCACGGCTGCGTGAAGCTGGTTCTCGTCGCGCTGCGGCGCCGTGCAGCCCTCGAGATAGGAGACGTAAGCCCCTTCCTCGGCAATGATCAGCGTGCGCTCGAACTGGCCGGTATTCTTCTCGTTCATGCGGAAATAGGTCGACAGTTCCATCGGGCAGCGCACGCCCTTGGGCACGAAGACGAAGGAGCCGTCGGTGAACACCGCCGAATTCAGCGTGGCGTAAAAATTGTCGGAGGTCGGCACGACCGAGCCGAGGTACTTCTTCACCAGTTCTGGATGCTCGCGGATGGCTTCCGAGATCGAGCAGAAGATGACGCCGGCCTGCGCCAGTTCCTTCTTGAAGGTGGTGACGACGGACACGGAGTCGAACACCGCGTCGACGGCAACGCGGCCCGACTTGTAGACATTGTCGCTGGCTTCCTCGAGTTCCGACGCGTCGGTCTTCTGCACGCCGGCGAGGATCTCCTGTTCCCTCAGCGGGATACCGAGCTTTTCATAGACCCTCAACAGTTCGGGATCGACGTCGCTCAGCGAGGTCGGTCCCGGCGTGCTCTTGGGCGCCGCATAATAGTGGAGGTCCTGGAAATCGATCTTCGGATAATGGACGCGCGCCCATTTCGGCTCGTCCAGCGTCACCCAGCGCCGATAGGCTTCCAGACGCCATTCCAGCATCCAGGACGGCTCCTCCTTCTTCGCCGAAATGAAGCGGATAATGTCTTCGCTCAGGCCCTTCGGGGCCTTGTCCATCGCGATTTCGGTCTGGAATCCGTATTTGTATTGGTCGACGTCGATCTTTCGGACCCGATCGATCGTGTCCTGCACTGCAGGCATTAGCGTTCTCCATCCACGCCGGGGTCAAGGCCCGGCAGTTTTCAAACTATGGCACCGCGAAACGAGCGCCTAAGGCAACCGACGCGGCGTAAGTTCCATATAGTGCGTCCCTGCCGGGAATTCACCCGGCCAACGTGAAACGCACGGCTCTACCAGGCCAAAAAGCCTGCGTTTGTTTGCCGCGCTCAGGCGGCTTCTTCCCTGCCTGCGCGGCGTGAGGCAATACCGGCCAGCGCTGTGCTGAACAGTTCGATGTCTTCGGCGCTCGTTGCGTGGCCGATGGACACACGCAAAGCGCCAAGGCTGTCATTGTATCCCATGGCTTTCAGCACGTGGCTCGGGCCGATCTTGCCCGACGAACAGGCGGAGCCGGCCGATAGCGCCACGCCTGCCAGGTCGAAGGCGATCTGCGCCGTCTCGGCCTTGATGCCGGCAATAGCGAAGAACGTCGTATTGACAAGCCTCGGCGCCCCGGTTCCGAAGATTTCCGCATCCGGCACCAGCGTTTTCACGACCGCCTCGATCTCATCGCGGCGGCTGCCGACCGCGTCGATGTGCTTCAATCCGATCAGGGCTTCGCGTGCCGCCGCGCCAAAACCGGCGATCGCGGCCAGGTTTTCGGTGCCGCCACGATGACCCTTTTCCTGGCCACCGCCTGATATCAAGGGGTTTGGCATCATCAGATCCGCGGCGGCGACGATGGCGCCAACGCCCTTGGGGCCGCCGATCTTGTGCGACGACAGAATCAGGTAATCGGCGTAACCCGCTGACATATCGAGCGGAATGCGACCGGCTGCCTGCACGGCGTCGATGACCAGGATGCCGCCCGCCGCCTTGACGATTTCGGCGATGCGCTCGACCGGCTGGATGACGCCGGTCTCGTTGTTGGCGGCATGGATCGCCACCAAAGGCAGGCCGTCTGACTTGTCATGACGGCCAAGTGCCGCCGCCAGCGCGTCCAGCCTGACGAGGCCGTCGGCATCGACGCCGATGCGTGTCACCTGGGCCGCCGGAAATCGCCCGCCACTCAGCACACAAGGATGGTCGGCTTCGCAGACATAGAGCCGGCTCATGCGGACAGTGCCGCGTCCCATCCGCCAATCCGGCGTCAGCAGCGTCGCGGCGGCTTCCGTCGCACCGGAGGTGAACACGACATGCTCGGCGCTGGCGTCGACCAGCGCCGCCACGTCGCGCCTTGCATTTTCGATCAGTCGCCGAGCGGCGCGGCCCTCGGCGTGGACCGACGACGGGTTGCCGGCAGTATCGAGCGCCGCAATCATTGCCGTGCGCGCCGCGCTGAGCAGCGGCGCGCTGGCATTGTAGTCGAGATAGGCGCGTCGTCCGGCCATTTTTGCTTCAACTGGTCCCGTCAAAAGCCGTTCCGCGAGGATGGCGCGTTATTTCCTTGAAATTGCAAGGCAAGACATCCTATTTACGCGGCATGCGGCGTGGGTAGCCGAGCCACTACGCTTTGGCTTCCCAGTTTTGAACAATTCTAAACTAGCTTCTAGAAAGACGCTCGCCCTGCGTCAAGGCCTGGGCCAAAGGAAGAGTTGTTCCGGACGCCGCGCACTTATGCCATGTGGAGTATTTTATGCCTGAGGTCATTTTTACCGGTCCGGCCGGCCGCCTGGAGGGTCGCTACCAGCCTTCCAAGGAAAAGAGCGCGCCGATCGCCATCATCCTGCACCCGCACCCCCAGTTCGGCGGCACGATGAACAACAAGATCGTCTACGACCTCTTCTACATGTTCCAGAAGCGGGATTTCACCACGCTGCGCTTCAATTTCCGCGGCATCGGCCGCAGCCAGGGCGAATTCGACCACGGCACCGGCGAATTGTCGGATGCGGCCGCAGCACTTGACTGGGTGCAATCGCTGCATCCGGATTCCAAGAGCTGCTGGGTCGCCGGCTATTCGTTCGGCTCGTGGATCGGCATGCAGCTGCTAATGCGCCGGCCGGAGATCGAAGGCTTCATCTCGATCGCGCCGCAGCCCAACACCTATGATTTCTCGTTCTTGGCGCCCTGCCCGTCGTCCGGCCTCATCATCCATGGCGACGCCGACAAGGTCGCGCCGCCAAAGGACGTGCAGGGGCTGGTCGACAAGCTGCACACGCAAAAGGGCATCACCATCACCCAGAAGACCTTGCCCGGCGCCAACCATTTCTTCTCCAACGATGCGGACCTCCTGCTCCAGGAATGCGCGGACTATCTCGATCGCCGTCTGGCCGGCGAGTTGTCCGACCCGCGGCCGAAACGGTTGCGATAGGCGGCAACAGCGAAGATATCTCCGGCGTCTCGCGTCGGGCTCTGTCGCAGGATATGGCATTCGATTCGATGCCGTGCGGCGCCGTTCCAGCGGTCAGGTGGCAAAACCGGATTCCCCTTTTGCTGACCCCCTTTGGGTGCTAAACGCCCGCGTTCACGCATACCACGCCCGATCCGCATCGGTTGGGCGCTTTCGGGAAAGAAAAAATGTCCGCCTTCAAATCCGATTTCCTGCGCATAATGAGCGAGCGTGGTTTCATCCACCAGATTTCGGACGATGGCGGCCTCGACCAGCTTTTCGCCAGGGAAACGGTGACCGCCTATGTCGGTTACGACGCCACTGCGACCAGCCTGCATATCGGCAATCTGATTTCCGCGACCATGCTCTACTGGCTGCAGGAGACCGGCCACCGGCCGATCGCGCTGATGGGCGGCGGCACCTCGATGATCGGCGATCCTTCCTTCCGCGACGACCAGCGCAAGCTTTTGACGCCTGAGGCCATCGCCACCAACATCGAGGGCATCAAGCGCATCTTCGGCCGCATCCTGCGTTTCGGCGACGGTCCGAACGACGCGATCATGGTCAACAATGCCGACTGGCTGATGAAGCTTAACTATGTCGAGTTCCTGCGCGATGTCGGCCGGCATTTTTCGGTCAACCGCATGCTGACCTTCGACAGCGTCAAGCTGAGGCTCGAGCGCGAACAATCGCTCTCCTTCCTCGAATTCAACTACATGATCCTGCAGGGCTATGATTTCGTCGAGCTCAGCCGGCGCTATGGCTGCCGCCTGCAGATGGGCGGATCGGACCAGTGGGGCAATATCATCAGCGGCGTCGATCTCGGACACCGCATGGACACGCCGCAACTTTATGCGCTGACCACACCGCTGCTGACGACGTCGTCAGGCGCCAAGATGGGCAAATCGGCCAAGGGCGCGGTCTGGCTGAACGGCGATCTCTACTCGCCCTATGATTTCTGGCAGTACTGGCGCAACACCGAGGATGCCGACGTGACGCGCTTCCTCAAGATTTTCACCCGCCTACCGCTCAGCGAGATCGCGCGGCTCGCCGCGCTTGGCGGCTCCGAGATCAACGAGGCCAAGAAGGTCCTGGCCACTGAAACGACGGCCATCGTGCACGGCCGCGAGGCGGCCGAGCAAGCCGAGGAAACCGCCCGCAAGACGTTTGAAGAAGGCGCGCTGGCCGAAACGCTGCCGACCGTCGAGGTCGGCAAGGCCGATCTGGAAAGCGGCGTCGGCATATTGTCGCTGTTCGTTACCGCCGGGCTTGCCGCGTCCAACGGCGAGGCGCGGCGACACATCCAGGGCGGCGCGGTGCGGCTGAACGACCAGTCCGTGTCCGACGATCGCCGCTTGGTGACACTTGAGGATCTAGGTCCGGAACAGGTCGTAAAGCTGTCGCTCGGCAAGAAAAAACACGTTCTGGTAAGGCCGGTCTGACCAGCGCCTGATCGATCTCGATGGAATCGGGATGGGGCTCCAATAGCCCTTTCAGCCGCGGCATGCAGCTCGCACCCCCGCTAAAGGACACGGTTCTTCAAGTCATGTCCCGACGCAAGCCTGTTGATGTTGTCCGCAATCGCTTCCTGGCGGCGGCTGATCGTGCCGCTGGTCCAGCCCGACATATGCGGCGTCATCAACACGTCGTCGAGCTCATGAAACGGCAGGCGTGAGGGCAGCGGGTTCGGCTTCTCTGCGTTCGGATAAACGTACCAAGTGTCGATGACGGCCCCGCCGATCCGTCTCGCCTTCAGCGCCCCGTAGAGAGCTGTTTCGTCGATCACGGCGCCGCGGCCGACATTGAGGATCACCGCGCTTGGCCGCATGGCGGCAAGTTCCCCAGCGCCGATCAGTCCCTGCGTCTGTTCCGTAAGTGGAAGCGTGTTAACGATCGCATCGGCTGACCCCATGAAGGCCGGCAGGTTTGACAGCGTATAAGTCTCGTCTACCACTTCCGAAATGGAGACTGGGCTGCGGTTGGCGATCGACACCCGCATGCCAAAAGCTTTGGCGCGATGGGCAAGAGCCTTGCCGATATGGCCATAGCCGAGGATGCCGATGCTGGTTTCGCCGAGCTCGGTGCGCAAGCCGTCCGACCCTCCCGCCCAATATTTCCAATCACCCTTCCGTAGACGCCGGTCAGCGTCGGCGAGCGGCACGTGGCGCGCGAGCAGCGCCGCCATCACATATTCGGCGATCGCGTTCTCATGGCCGAAGCAGTTGCACAGCGCCGCGCCGGCAGGCAGGACGGCGGGATCGATCCCGTCATACCCGGCACCTGGAACTTGATAGAGCTTCAGGCTCGAGGGTATCGGCATGGTGGAGGTGAGCCGGATACCGACGATGACGTCCGCCGCTGAATAGAGCGCGCACGACGTCTCCCCAAACAGATCGTCGGACACTTCAGCGATTTCGTGTTTCCCATCGAGCAAAGGTTCAAAACCTTCGCGGAAGGCCAGCGCGTTCGCCCCGTGAAAGACGATTTTCATGTCTCGAAACCTTGTTCGTCAGTGAAAGGCGATCTGCACCTTCATTGATTGCGTCCGATCGGAAGCCAGCCGAAAAGCCTCGTCCGCGCTGTCCAGCGGCAACGTCGCGGTAACCAGCGGTGAAAGATCGACCGCTCCCTTCGCGATCAGTTCCACGGCCCACGCGAACTCTGCATCAAAGCGGAAGCTGCCGCGAAGCGACACTTCCTTGGCGACGGCTGTGTTCAGCGGCATGGAAACGTCACCACCAAGGCCGACGGCGACGATCGTGCCGCGCGGGCGCACAACCTTGAACACATCCGCAAGTGCCTTCCCATTGCCGGAGCATTCAAAGACGGTGTCGAAAGCGCCCTTCTCTTCCGCGAAAGGTCCCAACCCAGCTGGTTCAGCGCCGAGATCGATAGCATGGTCCGCGCCGAGCCTCGTTGCGATCCGAAGCGGTGCGAAGGCAATATCGGTGCAGACGATCTCCTGCGCGCCGGCATGCCGTGCCGCGACGACCATGAGGCAGCCGATCGGTCCGCAGCCCGACACCAGCACTCGCTGTCCGACCAACGAGCCTGCCGAAGAAGCCGCATGCAGGCAGACGGCAAAGGGCTCGGCACAGGCCGCCAACCCAAGGTCGAGATCGGCGGGAACCGCGATGACCTGCACCTCGGGCAGGGTCACCTCCTCGCGGAACAGGCCCTGCATGTGGGGAAAGCGCATCGCGCTGCCGAAGAACCTCATGTCGAGGCACTGATTGCCCATATTCATCCGGCAATAGCGACATTGCCCACACGGCATGCTCGGATTAATCGCCACCCGATCGCCCACTTTGACCTTTGCGACGGCCAGCCCTGTCTCAACAACGTATCCCGCAACTTCGTGGCCAAGGATCATCGGTTCCTTCAGCTGCACGGCGCCGAAACCGCCGTGGTGATAGTAATGGAGGTCGGAACCACAGATGCCGCCGCGCTCGATGCGCACGCGCACTTCGCCGGGACCGGGCGACTGTGCCGGTTCGTTGTCTTCGATCCTGATGTCGTGCGGCTTATAAGCAACCAGCGCGCGCATGAAACAGCTCCTGCGGGAGGTCAGAGGACGGAAATCATTCCGCCGTCGACATAGATGATCTGGCCGCTGACATAGTCGGACGCGGCGGAGGCAAGGAAGATCGCGGCGCCGACGAGCTCTTCAGGCTTTCCCCAGCGCCGGGCCGGCGTCCGGCCTTTGACCCAAGCATCGAATTGAGGATTGGCGATCAGCGCCTCGTTCATGTCCGTCAGCATATAGCCCGGGCCGATGGCATTGACCTGGATGCCGTGTTCGGCCCATTCGGCTGTCATGGCTTTGGTCAGCATTTTGATGCCGCCCTTGGCGACCGTGTAGGGGGCTACCGTGGCGCGGGCCAGCTCACTGGTCAGAGAGCCAATATTGACGATCTTGCCGCTGCCCCGGGGGATCATCCGCTTCGCGGCCTCGCGGCCGACAATGAAGGCGCTGGTGAGGTTCGTGTCGATCACCCTCTGCCATTCCGCGGTCGACAGTTCCACCATCGGCTTGCGGAGCTGGATGCCGGCATTGTTAACGAGGATGTCTATCGCCACACCCTCCCGATCGAAGGCTTCGAATGCGGCGATGACGGAGGCCTCATCCGTCACGTCGAAGCAGGATTCGCGCACGCTCATCCCCTCCTCGCGCATCTTCGAGAAAGCCGCAACGAGGCGATCGCGGTTGGCGCCGTTCAGGACGATCGACGCGCCCGCCTGCGCCAGTCCCACGGCGATAGCATGGCCGAGACCGCGCGAAGAGCCGGTCACCAGGGCCGTCTTGTTCTTCAGGCTGAACAGGCTGATCGACATTCTTGTCTTCCTTGATCACAATGACGAGGCGCGCACCGAGAGGTCATCCCTCTCGAAGACGGACGGCAGGAGTTCGAGACCGAGGCCCGGTCCCTCCATCGGATAGACATAGCCGTTTTCGATTTTCGGCACCGTCGTGACTAGCTCGTTGTACCAGCCGCGATAGAAGGCTCGCACCGATTCCTGGATCAGCGTGTTGGACTGGCTGAAAGACATATGAACCGCAGCGGCGAACCCCACCGGTCCGATGCAGTCATGCGGCGCAAAGGGACGATGATAGGTTTCGGCGAGAGCGGCGATCTTGCGACCTTCGGTCAGCCCCCCGGTCCAGCACAGATCGACCATGACGACGTGCATCGCGTCGCGCTCCAGCATGTCCTTGTAGGGCCAGCGCGAGCCGAGCGTCTCGCTGGCGCAGACCCAGACATCGGTCGACGCGGCATACTCGGCGAGCGCCTGCGCCGAGTTCATGCGGATCGGATCCTCGTACCAAGTCGGGCTGTACGGCTCGAGCGCCTTGGCGATCTTCTTCGCCGTCGGCAGGTTCCACAGCGAGTGGAACTCGACCATGATCTCGATCTTGTCCCCGACGGCCTTGCGGATCTTTTCGAACGGATCGACGGCCTTCTTCATTTGGTCCGCCGTGATGTACTGACCGCGCGTCTCCTGCGCGGCCGGATCGAAGGGCCAGATCTTCATGGCTGTGATGCCGGACTCAAGCAGGTTCTCGGCGAGTTCGTCCGCGCGGTTCATGAAGCCGTCGAGATCTTCGTACGGTCCTTCGTGCTCGCCGAGGTTCCAGTTCGACACCGGCCTGATGTTGTTGGTGCGGACATAGCGGTATCCGGCGCAGGTATTGTAGATGCGGATCTTGTCCCAGCACAGGCCGCCCAGCATCTGGTGCACCGGTTGGCCGCAGACCTTTCCGAAGATATCCCAAAGCGCGATGTCGATCGCCGAGGCGGCCCGGTATTCGGCCCCGGTGGACGACTGCGCCATCGGAAGCGAGACCATTTCTTTGTTGAGCGCCTCTATGTGCAGCGGATTGCGGCCCAACAGTCTTGCTGCGAGCGTGTCGTGGATGTGCGCCTCCACCGCCCCAGCCCCATAGAAAGTTTCGCCAAGTCCGGTCACACCTGCATCGGTCTCGACGTGGACCCACAGGACGTTTGAGAACTCTTCCAACCGGAAGGTCTTGATCGAGCTTATTTTCATTATTGTGCCTTTGGAAGTTTTTGCTAGCCGAAGAATCGTGGGAGCCAGAGCGAGATTTCCGGGAAGCTCACGAGCAATGCCAGAACAGCAAGCTGCAACAGCATGAAGGGCCAGAGTGCCGCGAAAATCTTTTGAAGGGTAATCTCTGGTGGGGTCACGCTCTTGAGGTAGAACGCTGCCGGGCCGAACGGCGGCGAGAGGAATGCAACCTGCATTGTCACCGAAAAGAGTACGCCAAACCAGACCGGGTCATAGCCGAGTGCCAGCACGATGGGCACGAAGATGGGCATGCAAAGCAAAAGGATGCCGATCCAATCCATAAACATGCCGAGCACAATGAAAACGGCCATCATGACCAGGATGGTGACGAAGGGTGAAATGTCGAGCCCGGTGATGAGGTCCGTGACGTAGCGCTGTCCGCCTGACAGATTATAGACGCCGATCAGGACGGCCGCACCAAACGTCACCCACAGGATGATGCCGCAGGCACGCAAGGTCTGCGTCAACGCCTGGCGAACGATCTTCCAGCTCAGTTCTCCGCGCAGCGCGATGATCGCAAGCGTCATCCCCACCGCGATGCTTGCCGCTTCGGTGATCGAGGTGATGCCACCATAGATGCAGCCGAACACGGTTACGATAAGCGTAGCGGTCGGGAGCGCGCCGCGCGTAAACTTGGCCCAGGAGAACTCGGCAAGATCTTTTGCCGAAGGCATCGGTGCGATGGATGGGTTCAGCCAGCAGCGCACGACAATGTACGCAAGATAGACGCCGGCGAGCAGAAAGCCGGGAATGAACGACGCCAGAAACAGCTTGTGCACGGAGACGTCGGCCGTCAGGCCGTAAATGATGAGCACGATCGAAGGCGGGATCATCGTGCCCAGCGAACCACCGGCGCAGACGATCCCTATGGCGAGGTTGCGGTCATATCCGAGACGCAACATCTGCGGCAGGGCGACGAGGCCGAGCAGCACGATCTCCCCGCCGATGATCCCGCTGATGGCGGCGAGCAGCACCGAAATCGCGAGGGTGACGATGCCGATGCCGCCGCGCACCCTTCCGACCACGCTGTTGAGTGCGTCGTACAGGTCGCGGGCCAGGCGTGAGCGTTCGAGCAGCGACGCCATCAGGATAAACATCGGCACCGAAAGCAGCGTGTATTCGGTGGCCAGGCCGTAAACCGTCTTGTGAGCAAGCGCGATGACCGGTGTTCCGAACTTGGCGTAGGCTACAAGAATGGCGAGTGAGCCGGCGGCGAAGGCGAGCGGCACGCCGACGGCCATAAGCCCAAAGACACCGAAAAGCAGAATTATGGAGATGAGTTCGATCGTCATGTCCGGCCGCCCGTCAGGTGATGCGTTCGTCTTCGACCGGCGGGCGGCGGCGGCCGTTGCGAACGAAATTGACGATTGCAATGAGCGCCATCGCTGCGGCGGCCACGACTATGAGGGGCTTGATCACAGCCGGAATGGGTGGGTTCCAGGCGGTCCCGAAACGCTCCCAGGTGATAAGCGCGCGCCATGCCGTCGGAAACCCGAACCACGCGAGCCCGCCGCAGAAGACCAGAGTGCAAAGGAGCGCAATCGCGTCGAAAACACGCCGCACCGGCCGGGGCACCATATCGTAGATCACGGAAATCCGCAGATGTTCGTCACGTTGCATGGCGTAGACGCCAGACACGAGGAAGACGATCGCGGACAGGAAAAGCGACAGTTCGTTGGCCCACACCGTGGGGCTGCCGAAAATGTAGCGCGCAACGACCTCATAAAGCGTGATCACAACGATCACGAGCAGCAGCAGGGAGAACCAGGCCAGCGGCGACCTGCCTGCTTGGTGGTGGGTATCCGGTTCGGCTGACATGATGCGGCCTCTCGGTTTCGGGCGGCGGCGTCCAAGCCGCCCGCCCGGTTGAAATGCGAAGGGCTATTTCAGGATGCCGAGCTTGGCCATGTAGGCGACATGCGACTCGTAGGCCGCCTTTGCCTCCGGGCTGCGCTGCGCCCAATCGGCCCAAACCTCTTGGGCAACCTTGCGGAAAGCGAGCCGGTCCTCCTCGCTCCAGTTGTGAAGGGTGACGCCGGCAGCCGTCAGTTCGGCCGCTGCCTTCTCGTCATCGACCGCCGATTGAGATGCAACCTCCTCGGCGATCGTGTCGACCGCATCGCGAAGCACTTGCTTCTGGGCGTCTGACAGGGCGTTCCACTTATCGAGATTGACCGTGACATGCTCGATCGGCATCGAATGGAAGCCGGGATAGGAGGCATGCTTTCCAACGTCATAGAGGCCGAGCCCCTTGTTCACAGCCAAGGTCGAAGCGTCGGCGCCGGAAACCGTGCCGGTGGACATTGCCGTGAACACTTCGCCGAACGGCATTACGACCGGAGCTGAGCCAAGTTTTTGGAAAATTTCCGATTCCATCCCCGGCGGCGAGCGGAATTTCCACCCCTTCAGATCCCCGATTCCGGCCAGTGTGGTCGTAGATCCAAGCGATTCCGGCGTGGCGACGAACACGCCGACCAGATGCATGTTGAATTGTTCATAGAGTTGGTTGGCGAGGTCGAGGCCTCCGGCATCCTTATACCACCCGAGGATCTCGTCGGGCTTGGAGTAACCGCCCATGATGTCGCCATAGAATTGGAAGGCCGGGTTCTTGCCGGTGACATAGCCCGCGCCTGTCGCGTCGCCGTCGATAATGCCGGTAGCGGCCGCTTCGAACGCCTCGGATGACTTCACTACCGACGAACTGGTCAGCATCTCTACCTGAAGTGTTCCAGCTGACCCCTTGTTTGCAAGTTCAGCAAAGCGAATGAGCGCCTTGCCCTGCAGCGATGTCGGGCTGTGATGCGTCTGGAAACGCAGCGTCGCGGCCTCATCGGCCAATGAAGCGGCAGGCACAATCGCAAGCAGACCGAACAACGCGGCCCCTGCTATGGGTGATCGAAAGCTGGTCATGCTGAACTCCTCCTGAGCAAGATCACATCGCCTCCACGATGTCAGTGACATATTGTAAAATATCACTAAAGATCACATACCCGGTTTTTGCACCATACGCAACGCCAATTTGGATGCGCCCGCGCGATGCATCAGGCGACGAATGCGGGGGCAGCGCAAAGGGTGGGGATGGAGGGCAGCTACAGAAAGCGCTTTGCACGCGATGAAATATCACAATATGTTGTGTATTATGCGCAAAGCGAGATCGGAGAGGCATGAGCAAACACCCCCCCAATAAGCGCGTGAAGCCCCAGGCGGCAAAGGGGATGCCTATCGACACCCCCTCACCGACTCGCCGGAATGCTGTCAACCTGCTGGACCTGGCCTACGAGAAATTCGAGCACCTGATCGTCACCTGCGAGTTAAAACCTGGAGCTTTTCTCACGATACAAGACCTGCAGGATATGTCGGGGTTCAGCCGCACGCCCGTCCACCAGGCCGTCACGCGGCTAGCGGCCGACACCCTGATGGTCGTTAGGCCCCGGCATGGCCTGCAGGTGGCCCCCATTGATCTGGCGCGAGAGCGACTGCTGCTCAAACTCCGTCGCGATCTTGAGCGTTTCGTCATTCGCCTCGCGGCGGAGCGATCGGGCTCGTCGCATCGCAACCAGATGCTGCACTTGGCCCGTCAGTTGCGGGAACGGCGGGAAGCGATTGCAATTGGTGAGTTCAATGCTTTTGACCGGCGGATTGACCAACTGATCTTGGCCGCAGCGGGCGAGCCGTTTCTGGAACACACGCTGCGCCCGCTTCATACCATCTTCAGACGGGTTGGCTGGATCTATCATAATCGCACCAGCGGACACTCCAATATTAAAAAGACCGTCGACACGCATCTGTCGGTCCTGGATGCGGTGGTCAAACGGGACATCGAGCAGGCCATTCGATCCTCCGACTCCTTGATCGATTTCGTAGACAGCATGTTCGATGTCATCGAACGCGACGTCGATCCTGAATTTTTGGACTGTACCCTCGACCCAATTCTGCCGATGGCTTCTGCTGAACGGCAGGAACAAAGAAACGCCGTCACCAAATCCTAGAATGTTTTTGCGGAAGTTCGAGAGCTGCACGGCGAAAACGGCGGGTTAGTATCAGGAATCGGACCTTTGTCCGTGACCGCTCAGAAGTCTGTCGTGGGTCAATCCTTCCGGTGTCTCGAACAGGAAGGTAACGCCATTTGCAGACGCCAGCGAGTGCAGCCACTATGGTCCAAACTCGTGTTCATATCGGACGTTTCCGGTCTGACGCCGCGCGGATTGGGGCTCTCCCGCCATTGATGCGATCGAGTTCGCAGCCACCTAGTGGAGGCGGAAGGTTCTGATCCGCCCTTTCTTGCTGCTGCGGTAGGAAGACTTCTTGATTCAGCCGCATGCCCAAATTGCTGGATTTGACAGCCCAGGAAGTGATAGGCTTGGTTTTTGGTCCAAGCGATGGAACAGAGACTGGCCGCAATTCTGGCTGCCGATATGGCGGGCTACAGTCGGCTAATGGAGGCCGACGAATCCGGCACGCTCGCACGCCTTCGGACCCATCGCATAGAACTGCTCGACCCCGCCATCGCGAAGAACAAGGGCCGGATCATCAAGACCACCGGAGACGGCATGCTCGTTGAGTTCCAGAGCGTGACCGATGCCGTGAAATGCGCCGTGGAAATCCAACAGCGCATGAAACGGCGCAATTCGGATGTGCCGCAAGAACGGCGTATCGAATTCAGGATCGGCATAAATCTCGGCGACATCATTTTCGACGATGAGGACATTTTCGGTGACGGCGTCAATATTGCCTCGCGCATCGAACAACTCGCCGACGTTGGCGGTATCTGCGTGACCGCAGCGGTGGCGACCCAAATTGCCGACCGTCTCGAAATTGCCATGGAGGACCTGGGCGAGAAGACGCTAAAGAACATCAGCCGCCCGGTTCGCCTCTATCGCATTGGGCTTGACAGTCCTGTCCTGCCAGAAGTCGAGGCAAAGCGATCCATCTCGAAACCTTCGATAGTGGTGCTGCCATTCAACAACATGAGCGGCGACCCCGAGCAGGAATTTTTCGCGGACGGACTGACCGAGGACATCATCACCGAACTGTCCCGCCACCATGAGTTGTTCGTCATCTCGCGCAATTCCAGCTTCGTCTACAAGAACCGCGCCGTGAATGTGCGCGAGGTGGCCGAGAAACTCGACATCCAATACCTGGTGGAGGGAAGCGTCCGCAAGATCGGCGACAGGGTGCGCGTGACGGTTCAGCTCATCGACACGGCGAATGACGCTCATATTTGGGCAGACAAATATGACCGGAAGCTGGACGACATATTCGCGATTCAGGATGAGGTGACCGCGGCGATCGCAGCCACGCTGCCCGGTCGTGTCGAGGCGGCTCAGCGGGACCAGCTCGCGCGGGCGAAACCTGCAAACATGGCCGCGTATGAATGTGTGCTTGCTGCCAAGGTGCTGCATCACCGAAGCACGATTGCAGATAATGAACGCGCGCAAGCCTTGATAAACAGGGCCGTCGCGCTCGACCCCGATTATGCCCATGCCCATGCCTGGCGGGCCTGCATTCTTGGCCAGGCCTGGGTCTATAACTGGTGCCTAGACAGGGATGCCGTCTGGAACGAAATCATGGCGGCGCTGGACAGGGCGCTGGCGCTGGACGACAACGATGCCGATGTCCACCGCATCCTCGCCGCAGTGAACGTCAACAACAATGAGCTGACCACAGCGCGCTACCATCAAGAGCGCGCCCTCGCCCTCAATCCCAATTACGACCTCGTGGTGGTGCAGCAAGGCGAGTTATTGACGTGGCTGGGGAGGCCGGAAGAGGGAATTGAGTGGATCCGCAAGGCAATGCAGTTGAACCCGCATCACCCGGAGAGGTTCTGGAGCCATCTGGGAAAGGCGCATTTCGCCGCGCGCCAGTATGGCGAGGCGATCGAAGCTTTCATGCATCTGTCAACCATGGACTCGGTTCAGCACGCTTTCGCCGCTGCCTGCTACGGTTGGCTCGGCGACGAAATCGCGGCCGCAGCGCATCTGCGCAAGATCAAAACACTCGATCCCCAATTCGACCTCAATTCATTTACCGCCACCCTGCACTATGCCCAAGAGTCTGATGTGCAGCACATCCGCGAAGGACTGCTGAAAGCCGGTATTGCCCACCTGTAGCCAGACCGTAACTACGAACCAGATCCAATCGGGCCAAGACTCGGTCCCTCTAGGTGATTGGGTTTTGACCTTACCGGTACTCGAAGATCGACCTGAAAATTCCGGGCGCGATCACCGACAGCGGATTGACGTCCAGTTTGGGCTTGTTGGCATTGCCCCTAAGCCGGTAAGTCACGCCGATCAGCCCGCGATCGCGGCCATTGCCGAGCAGTGCGCCGAACAGCGGCAGTTCGCCAAAAATGCGGTTGAGGCCGTAGACCGGCATGAAGGTGCCGGTCATGTCCATCTTGTTGTTCCGGTCATAGAGCGTGCCCTGGAAGGTGGTGCCGATGCGCGGGCCGCGCAGCACGCCATTGGCCAGCTTCAGATAGCCGGCGCCCTTTTCGATCTCGGAAAAGCCGCGCTCGAACTTCACTCTCGACGTGTCGATATTGGCTTTGACGGCTTCGTTGAGGCTGCGGCTGTCGCCGGCCGGCGTCGTCGATACGAGCGAGGCGAGTTTCGGCTCGTTGACCACGAAGAAGTTGTGCGAATCGACCTGGCCCTTCATCGGCCCGTCGCTTGCCCCGGCGAGCGCCAGGGTGATCGAGCCGCCCTCCATATGCTCGTAGATGTTGAGGAACCGCAGGATTGCGCCGGCGTCGGCCGACCGCACGTTGAGGGCGCGCCTGCCGGCGCCGGTGGTATTGCTGATGCTTATGGCAGCACCCGAACTTGCCGTGGCGTTCACCTTGAGCCCATTCACCCTCGAGCCGGCGGCGCTGTAGTCGAGCTTCAGGTTCGACAGCGTCTCGTTGTGGAAGCCGGTCAGCGAATTGACGTCGGCGCTGACCGAGATCGCGTCGGAACCCGTGGCCTTGGTGGCGGTGTCGACATCGGACGTGAATTGCTTGATCAGCGAGCGCGCATCCAGCGCCCTACCGCTGATGTCGATCGCGTAGCCCTTGCCCGATCGTTTCACCGAAACGGCAACGTCGTCTCCGCGATTCAACTTGACGTTGCTGAACCGCGCCGAGGACAGGGCGCCGTTGACCAGCACCACGCCACCATCGATCGAAAAAGTCTTTCCATTCAGGTCGAAGTCGGACAGCGTCGTGGTGTCGCCGGACTTGGCCATGGCAAATCTGACATTGGCTGGAATGCCGGGGCCCTTGCTCCAACCTGCCCAGGGAATGTCCAGCCTGGCATTGGTCAGGTCTGCCGAAACAGTCTGGTTGCCGGTACCGCTCTTGTCGATCTCAACCTTGACGGTTCCGGAAAGCAGCTCCGACAGGCCAGGCATGGCAGCGGCACGTATCTTGTCGTCGAGCATCAGCGCCACTTTCCGGCTGCGTGGCGGTCCGCCATCCCTGAGCGGTTCGATCAGGTCGAGTTCGGCTGGAATGCCGTTGAGCAGAGCCTTGGCTGATATCACCGCCTTCTCGGGTTCGACCGTGATCGAACCGTCCGCGTCCGTCACCGTCTGGTCTTCGAACGGCTTGCCCAGCGACAGGTCTTTGTAATCGAGCGTCACCAGCCAATCGAGTTTCGAGCTGTCGACGCCGCGCTGCAGCGGAATGTCCGCCTTGACGTGGCCGGTCACCGTGCCGGACAGGTCTTCCGGCAGCAGGCCGACACGGCGCATGCCGTTGATCGGCTCGTAGGAGGCGAGCTCGGCGATCGCCGACGCCTCGCCGGCAACATCGATATCGAGCGCGCCGATCACCGGCGGGCGGTTCGCCGCCTTGACCGTCATCGTGCCGTTGCTTGCCGCGACCGTGCGGCCGCTGGCCATATAGACGCTGCCCGAGGACAAGGCGATGTCGACGTCATTGCCGTGGAAATCGACGACGCCGACGGCATCGCGTATCGGCGGGATGTGACCGGCTGTATCGAAGCGCGATCCTTCGACCTGGAAACGGCCGAATACCTCATCTGATGAAAGCGGGATGCCGTTGCCAAGGCGCCCGGGCACGACCTGGAACTGCAGGCTCGCGTCGACGACACGGCCGCCGAACAGGTTTTTCAGCACCCACAGGCGAGCGTTTCGCGCCGCAAACCAGGGCCACAACTGCTTGACATGCGAAACCGGCATGTCGTGGACGTTGAAGGCTACAGATATGCCCGGCACCTTTCCCCTGGCGAACTCGACCGAAGCCGTGCCCAGCGCGTCGCTGGCGGATCCCGACCTGATCCCGATCTGCTCGGCCACCAGCTTGCGGCTCCGGGTCTGGTAGACGCCGGCCACCCGGGCGATGAAATCGAGCGCAGGTTCGGAGGATTCGGAAGGCGCCAGCGTCGAGCCGTCGCTGGTCAGGTCGTAGCGATAGGACGGCTCCTCGCCCGCTGTTCCAGTCGTCGGCTTCGGCCCGATCGAACCGGCGAATTCGAATGTCGAGCGACCGGTCCTCACTTGCAGCCGGTCCACCTGGACCTTGTTGGCGCCGGCGACAAGCGTCGCAGCGAGATCGACGTCTGCTGGAAGCATCCCGCGCGAGCCGAGATCGAGCACGGAACCGGCGAACGATAACGAGGCCGTCAGCCGCGACGCGTTCTCGCCGGTTCCTTCCGATCCCGCCAGCTTCAAGGCAATCGCGCCAAGCGTCCCGCCCGGCGCTGCCGCAGCCTGGTTGACCTGCGCTATCTCGACATTGGCATCCAACGCCGTCACCCGCCGCGTCGTCGTATCGCGGCTGGCTGAGGCGGCGATGGTGAGTGCCCTGCCGTCGACCTCCGCGTCGGATGAAAACTCCATGCCGCCCGGCCCCGACTGCGCAACGGTAGCGTCCGCGATCCTGACCAGTTTGACCAACCCGGCCTCGGGCGGAACGAGGTCGACATTGCGCAGCTCGATGCGGCGCATCTGCTCCTCGCGCACCGCATCGAGCGCGTGACCGATGCTGGCAAAGACCGAACCGGCCAGCCTTTCCGGATCGATGAGGCCGTCGTCATTGCGCAGCGCCGCCGTCCAGTCGCCACCCGACGGCAGCGCCGCCATCACGATGCGCGCGTCCGAAATCCTGGCACTGGTCAGCCGCACCTCGCCCGAAAGCAGCGGTATCAGCCTTACGCCGAACCGGACACGCCCGACATCGGCCATCGGCTTGCCGTCGGCGGTCTTGAGGCTGACGTCGCTGACTTGCAGCGCAATGAAGCTCGATCCGTCGAGCGTCAGACGGGCCGGCCCGACCGCAACGTCGACGTCGACGCCGGCCAATTTCTCGATGGCCGTTTCCGCTTCGGCCCGCAGCCGCTCGGTGCCGAAACCGGACATGCCGATCGCATACACAGCGGCGGTGGCCAGCAGCACAACAGCCAAAAAGCCGGCAAACAGCCGCGCAAGAATACCAACGCCGCGGCCCTGGCCGAGCGGCGGTACGCGGCACGCGGACGGGAAGGCCCCCAGGTCGGTGATTTCATCACGCCTGAATCTGATCTTCTCGTGCTGCGGCTGCTCCTGATCCACACAATTTTCCGTTGAACGAACTCGACCGTGGACGACTCCCGGTGCGACAATATATCGATGAGGCTTCGCGCGTAACCACAAACAAGGGCACCGATATGGCTGATCTCGACGTCGGCGACGTTGCGCCGCAGTTCGACCTTCCCCGCGACGGCGGCGGCTCGCTCAGCCTCGCGTCATTGCTGGGAAAACCGGTCGTGCTTTACTTCTATCCGCAGGACGACACCACCGGCTGCACCAATGAGGCGATCGGCTTTTCGCAGTTGAAGCCGGAATTCGAAAAGCTCGGTGCGATGGTGATCGGCCTGTCGCCGGACAGCGTCCGAAAACACGACAAATTCAAATCGAAATACGATCTGACCGTCGACCTCGTCGCCGACGAGGAGCGCAAGGTGATCGAAGCCTATCATCTGTGGGTCGAGAAGCAGCTCTATGGCCGCCGCTATATGGGTGTCGAGCGCGCAACGTTCCTGATCGGCAGCGACGGACGGATCGCCCGGATCTGGCGAAACGTTCGCGTCAAAGGACATGCCGAGGCGGTGCTGGAGGCCGTGCGCGCGCTTTGACGTCAATTTCGGCTGTGGCCTGAACCCGTCTGGAGCACGAGCGCCGAAGCAATCCGGCTGCAACCCATGGGCTGCAAGCTGGGCGCTAGCAACCGACCGTTAACCTTAATGATGTGTAATGAGGCTTGTCGTTGGTGTCGTAACGAAAGCTTGGTCCAGTGAACGTAGCCAGTCAGTCAACGGTCTTTGGCAGGCGCAAGGAGCCCCATACAGTCATTATCGCCCGCGGCAACGAGATCAGGCATTTCACCATACGGCCATGGGTTGCCGCATTTTGCGGCTCGGCGCTGGCGGCGATGGCGATAGGCTATCTGCTGGCGACCTCCTATCTCGTGCTGCGCGACGACCTGATCGGCGCGACCACGGCACGGCAGGCGCGCATGCAGCAGGCCTATGAGGACCGCATCTCCGCACTGCGCGCCCAGGTCGACCGGATCACCAGCCGTCAGCTTCTCGACCAGCAGCTCATGGAAACCAAAGTTGGCGAGTTGCTGGACCGACAGACCCAGCTCAGCCTGCGCCATGGCCGCCTCGGCCCGCTGCTCGAACGCGCCGAGAGCGACGTCGGAACGCCGCCTGCCTCAGACACCGGCGCGTCCGCCATGCCGGATAAACGCGCCGAGGTGACCGACGCCCAGCCACAGGCCTATGCGGTTGCCAGCGTCGGCGCCAGCCTTGGCGCTAGCGAGCCGTTCTCGCTGTGGTCGACCCGCTCCGATCCGCTGCCGAGCGACACAGCGGCCGATCGAGCCGACAGGCTGTTCGTGTCGATCAACGCCGCGCTCAAGGCCATAGAGAGCCAGCAGCTCACCCGCATCGCGACGCTTGCCGACAACGCCTACAGAAACGCCGATGCGATTTCTCAGGCGCTCGAGGCGGCCGGCCTGCCGGTCGACGGCGATTTCGGCAAGAGCGATGCCGGCGGTCCGCTGATACCACTCGACAGCTCGATGACGTTCGACAGCAAGGTCAGGGAACTCGACGAGGCGCTGGACGCGCTTGATCGTCTGAAGACGGAGGCGCGACGGCTGCCGCTCGCCAACCCCGCCCCCGGTCGCTCGGTCACCAGCCCGTTCGGCGTGCGCACCGATCCGCTGCTGGGCACCGCCGCGCTGCATTCGGGGATGGATTTCCGGGCGCCGACAGGAATGCCTGCCAAGGTGACGGGGCCCGGCGTCGTCGTCAAAGCCGGCTGGAACGGCGGCTACGGCCGCATGGTCGAGGTCGACCATGGCAATGGCTTTGCGACGCGCTATGGGCATCTCAGCAAAATCGACGTGACCGTCGGCAAGAGGCTCAATGCCGGCGACGTCATCGGCAAGACCGGCAGCAGCGGCCGCTCGACCGGCCCGCATCTGCATTACGAAATCCGCCACAATGGCGAGGCCATCGACCCGCTGCGCTTCCTGAGGGTCGGCAAGAAGGTCGCGCGGTATCTTTAGTCCCGGCCTGTCGGCTGCGAGCGCCATGTCGGTGCAGGACGTTTGGGATCGCGTGCGAAATTATTTTTGAATTCCATTTGACTGAATAATTCTTTGGTGCGAACCTCTCGTCTTCCAGGGACACAAGCCATGGCACTGCGGGGGACCAATCAGGAGTTTGGGCGGCCCTACAACAGGCGCATCGTCCTTGAATCCATCCGCCTTCACGGTCCGATCGCCCGCAGCGACATTGCCAGGCGGGTCGGGCTCACTGTTCAAACGGTCTCGACCATCGTTCGCGAGTTGGAAGAACACGGCTACGTTCTGTCGATGCGTGAAGAGCCGCGCGGGCGCGGGCTGCCTCCGGCGACCCTGCGGATCAACCCGGAGGGCGGCTATGCCGTCGGCATCCACGTCACCCCGCTGGGTATCCATGCGGCGCTGATCAATTTGAGCGGAGACGTGATCGAGAGCGCCACCCGCGAGGCCGCCAACGCAACGCCGGACCATGCCTTCGATCTGATCGGCGCGATGGTGCTTGAATTGACCGGGCTGCGGCCGGGCGGTCGCGTTCTCGGCATCGGCATGGCGCTGCCCGGCCCTTTCGGCGTCGAAACGATGAGCTTTGTCGGCCCGACGACGATGACCGGCTGGAAGGACGTGGCGCTTCGGGAACGGCTGGAGGCGTCCACCGGGCTGCCCGCGTTTTTTGAGACCGACATGGCGGCCGCGGCAATGGGCGAACGCCTGTATGGCCTCGGGACGGGATATTCCGACTACTACTATCTCTATTTTGGTGTCGGTCTTGGCGGCGTCATGGTCCATGACGGAAGCGCGTTGCGCGGCGCCTGGGGAAATGCCGGCGAAATCGGACACATCCCTGTCGTGCCGGGTGGCGAGCCGTGCCCCTGCGGCAATCGCGGCTGCCTCGAACGATACCTCTCGCTCGAGGCGCTGCGGCGCCGGAACGTCAGCGAGGCCGATTGGGTTGATGAAGTCGGGCCGATCTTCTGCAACGCCATCACCATCGTCGAGAACCTGTTCGATCCCGAAACCATCATCCTCGGCGGACTGGCGTCCACCGAATTGCTTGAACGGCTGGCCGCTTCGGTTGCCAGGCTTCCCAACTCGATCTCGGCGCGAAACGACCGCACGGCGCCGCGTGTCACCGTCGCACGCGGCGGCCAGCATGCGGTGTTGCGCGGGGCCGCAGCACTTGCCGTCTCAGGCGTGCTTTCGCCACGCTTCGGCCAGATATTCACCGCCGAGCGCGAACGCGGGCGAGATATACTGCAAGGCAAGGGGATCGCGGCATGAGCGGAGCTCAGCCCGGCATGAGCGGAGCTCAGCCTGGCATGAGCGGAGCTCAGCCTGGCATGAGCCAACCCCTGCTGGTGCTCGACAACGTCACGAAGAACTATGGCGCGATCGAAGCGCTCAAGGGCATCAGCTTCTCGATCGGCAAGGGCGAGGTGGTGGCGCTTCTGGGCGACAATGGCGCCGGCAAATCGACACTGGTCAAGATCATCGCCGGCGGCCTGGAGCCGACCTCCGGTCGCATGCTGTTCGAGGGCAAGGAATTTCTCGCCAAATCTCCCGCCGAGGCCAAGGCGGCTGGGATCGAGACCGTCTACCAGGACCTCTCGCTTTGCACCAATGTCGACGTGGTGGCCAATTTCTTCATGGGCCGCGAGATCACCAGGAAATTTCTTGGCGTTCCCGTACTCGACGAACCGGCCATGGAGCAGGTGGTCGAAAAGGCCTTGGCCAGCGCCGGCACGCGCATCCCTTCGCTCAGGACCAATGTCGAGCACCTCTCGGGCGGCCAGCGGCAGGCCATCGAGCTCAATCGGTTCGTGCATTTTGGCGGCAAGCTCGTGCTTCTCGACGAGCCGTTCGCAGCACTCGGCGTCGAGCAGACGCGGCGCGGCCTCGACATGATCCGCCAGGTGGCGAGGCAAGGCATCGGCGTCGTCATCATCACTCATATCATGCAGCAGGCCTTCCAGGTCGCCGACCGGATCGTGGTGATCCGGCAAGGCGTCGTGGCCGGCGATGTTGCGCGCAACAAAACAAGTCCCGACGCGGTGATCGACATGATCACCGGAGAGACGCTCGCCGGTGCCGGACCGGCAGGCTGAGGGACAAATGAGGGGTCCGGCGCAAGAGGAGCGAACGACATGAAGAAAATACTTCTTTCCGTCTTCGGTATCCTGGCACTGGCCTTTGCCACGCTCACGCCGGCATTCGCCCAGTCCAAGGGCACCGTCTACTACCTGGTGCCGACATTGCTCGACGAATTCCAGACCGGCTCGGTGAGCGCTCTGGAGATGTTCCTGAAGCAGGTCGGCTACGAGATGAAGACGCTGAACGCCGATAACAAGACCGACGCTCAGCAATCGCAGATGAACGACGTCATTGCGCTCAAGCCGTCGGCGATCATTCTTGCCGCCGTCGATTTCAATGCGTTGAAGCCGTCCATCGAGGCCGCCCGCGCCGCCGGCATCCCGGTTGTCGAGTTCGATCGCCAGATCACCTCGACACCATCCGACTTCACCTCGGTGGCGGGAACGGTCGAGATCGGCCAGATTGCCGCCGACCAGGCCGAAAAACTCTTGAAGGCGAAGCACGGATCGGTGAAAGGCAAGATCCTCCAGGTGCTTGGCGATCCTGGCGATCCCTACACGCTCGACATCCAGAAGGGTTTCGAGGAGAAGATGAAGGCGTTCCCGGACGTCAAGATCATCTCGGTGCCTGCCATGCAATGGGAAGCCAGCAATGCCGGCACCATCGTTGCCGACCAGATGCTCGCCAACCCTGACATCGACCTGATCTTCAGCCACGCCGCCCATCTCTCGGTCGCTGCCGTCGCCTCGCTCGAGGCCGCCGGCAAGAAGCCGGGCGACGTCATGCTGATGAGCTCGAACGGTGCGCCGGTCGGCCTCGACCTGATCCGCAAGGGCTGGCTCAACGTCGAAGTCGAGCAGCCGCTCTACGCTCAGGCCGCCGCCGTCGCCATGTTCATGGACAAGGTCGTCAACAAGCAGGAGATCAAGCCGGGCGAGTACGACGTGCTCGGCCTGAAGTCGACCGTGACCATCGAAGCCTGGGGACCGAACATAAAAATCCCAGGCGCTGCGATCACCAAGGAAAACGTCGACAACCCGGCCTTCTGGGGCAACCTGAAGCCGCCCTCGGGCACCGTGAAGCCGGTCGAATAGCAAGACCGCCCAGGGCTTCGGGCCGCGCTGGCCCGGAGCTCACCCCCCTTGCAGCTCGGCGCGTTCGAAAGGACGCGCGACGCAAGCTGCAGCAGTTTTCAATCCGCGCATGACCCCGAAAATCGAGTTGGTTTCGGGATCGATGCGCCAGCCGGATCAGCATATGTCGCCCCGCACGCGCCACGCCCTCGAGTTCGTCCTCGACAACCTCGTCTGGTTCATGCTGGTCTTCGTGCTGGTGGTCTTCTCCATCTCGATTCCGAACTATTTCCAGCTCGGCATCTTCGCCAACATCATCGAGGCGTCGAGCGTGCTTGGCGTCATGTCGATCGGCCTGGCGCTGGTCATCATCACCGGCCACATGGACCTGTCGGTCGAATCCGTGGCGGCGCTCGGTGCGATGGCGGTTGGCATCCTGTTCTGCTCGGCAGGTATCGGCCTTGGCGTTCAATTGCACCCGGAATGGCTGATGGTTCCGGTTTCGCTGCTGATCGCCCTTGCTGTCGGCGGCATCATTGGCGCCATCAACGGCTACCTGGTGGTCAAGGTGAAGATGAGTGCCTTCATCATCACGCTGGCGTCCTATATCTGGGTGCGCGGCCTCGTGCTGGTCATTTCCGGCGGCCGCTCGGCACAGGACCTTGCGCCGGCAATCCGCTGGTTCGGCATTCAGCGCCTGCTTGGCCTGCCGCTCACCGCCTGGATCGCGATTGCGTGTTTCGTGGTCTTCTCGCTGATCATGGCCAAGACCCCCTTCGGCAGGCATCTGATCATGATCGGCGGCAACGAGACCGCAACCTTCCGCGCCGGCATCCGGGTGAACCGCAACCTCGTCATCGCCTTCGTTCTCGCCGGCGCCATCGCCGGCCTTGCCGGCTGGCTGCTGGTGATCCGCACCTCCGGCGCCACCGCCAACCTCGGCGTCGGCCTGCTGTTCAACGCCTTCGCCGCCGTCGTTATTGGCGGCGTCAGCCTGAAGGGCGGCGTCGGCACCCTGCCCGGCGTCTATGCCGGCGTGCTGTTGCTGTCGGCGATCAACACGGCGATCAACCTGATGGGCCTTCCGGCCAACTTCACCCAGGTGATCCACGGCCTGCTGGTGCTTGCCGCCGTATTGCTCGACGCGTTCAAGCAAACCATCCGCCAAAGACTGGCATGAGAAGGGGGCTGGCATGACCGGGCGTCTCGAAAACAAAGTCGCGCTGATCGTCGGCAGCGCGCGCGGCATCGGCAAGGGCATCGCACAACGCTTTGCCGAAGAGGGTGCCAAGCTGGTGCTGGCCGATACCGAGGTCGAGGCCGGGCAAGCGGCCGCGGACGAGCTCGGCGCTGCCTTCATCCGCACCGACATCTCGCAGATGGCCGATGCCGAGGCCGCCGTTGCGCTGGCGCTCGACCATCACGGCCGGCTCGACATCATGGTCCAGAATGCCGGCATCTATCCCTGGCAATTGCTGGAAAACACCAGCCCGGAGGACTGGGACCGCGTCATGGCGGTCAATTTGCGCGGCAGCTTCAATGCCGCCCGTGCCGCACTCGTTCCGATGAAGGCGCAGCACTCTGGCCGCATGCTGTTCACCTCCTCGATCACCGGCCCGCACGTCACCAGCCCCGGTCACGGCCACTATTCGGCGACCAAGGCCGGCATCAACGGCCTGATCCGTTCGGCCGCCCTCGAATTCTCGGGCTATGGCATCACCGTCAACGGCGTCGAGCCGGGCAATATCCTCACCGAAGCAATCCAGCTGCATCGCGGCGCCGCCTATATAAAAAACATGGAGGACTCCATCCCGCTCGGCCGCCTCGGCAGCCCGCGCGACGTGGCCAATGCTTTCCTGTTCCTGGCTTCGGACGAGGCCAGCTACATCACCGGCACCACCATCATCGTCGATGGCGGGCAGCTGCTGCCCGAAGGCAAGGATTTCCGGCTGCTTCCGCCATGATTTTTTCGGCACCGGCTTTCGCCAGACGTGCGGCGGCGCCGACGAAACAAAGCTGCGCCGGATAAAGCTCGATTCGCTACCAATGCTTCAACATCGGTTTACCCGAAGCTGGTAACAGCAACGGCGCTCGTTTTCATGATCAAGCAAAGGGCCTACCTTGCCGCAGCATAATAGCTCTCCTTTCGGCAACCAAAGCGAGTGCAACTGGAGATTGCAACGCTGCCAGGACTCCGGTGCCGGGAGCCGGGCTTGAGCGTCATTCGCGCCCTGGAAGGTGCTGACCTTGCGGCCGTCGCAGGCATGTTCCAACGCGTGCTGCGCAAGAAGCGGACCGAAGCGCCGGCCTCGCTCATCGACTATATGAGACGGTTTTATCTGGAGGCGCCGGGTTGCAGAGGCGATCTGCGGTCGCTTGTCCATGTCAACGACGCCGGCCGCGTCTCCGGGTTTGTCGGCGTCCACGTATTGCCGATGCAGTTCAACGGCCGGCAATTACGCGCCGCCATTTGCAGCTCGCTGATGGTCGAGGATCATGAGCGCGACCCAATGGCCGGCGCCCGCTTGTTGAAGGCTTTTTTGGATGGCCCACAGGACATCTCGTTCAGCGAAACCGCCAATGATGTTTCCACAAAATTGTGGACCCGGCTGCGCGGCGTCGTCCTGCCGCAATACAGTCTCGACTGGGTGCGCGTGATGCGGCCAGCGAGCTTTGTGCTCGGCCTTTCCGCCAGTCGCATGAAGCTTGCCCGAATGCTCAATCCGTTTGCCCATGCCATCGACCGGTTTTATTGCAGGCGAATGAAGTCCAGCGAACGACGCTGGTCAGGCGTGGCGGCGGACGGGGCAGGTCATGGGGCTTTTCGGACATCGCAAATCGACAGCGACGCATTTGCCAGGCTCGTCGAACCGTTGACCGCACAGTTCGCCCTGCGCCCGAAGTGGGCGGAAGCCCAGCTTGATCATATGCTGACCGATGCAGCACAAAAGCCGGATCTGGGCGAGCTTGTCTTTGTTTCGGTGGCATCGCCGGTCGGCACCAATGTCGGCGCATTCGCCTATCACGCACGGGCGGGTAGCGTCGGTCGCGTGCTGCAGATCCTCGCCCTCCCCGGCCAGGCGGGTTCCGTGATCGACTGCCTGATCGATGATGCCGCCGCCCGCGGTGTCAGCGGCCTGCGCGGACGCATTCAACCCGCACTTCTGGAAGCGATGCTAGGGCGACGCATCGCTTTCCTGACCGTTGCCTCGACCGTGGTGCATTCACGCGATCCAGAGCTTCTGGATGCCATGAAGAACTCGCAAGCTTTCCTGAACGGGCTTGCGGGCGAGCAGTGGAGCCGTCTAACCGGCGGCGGCTTCACCTGAAGCATTCGGTCGTGTGGGAGCGAAGTTATTGGATATGTTCGACAAGGCGAGATGCTTCCTCGGCGATCGCCAAGATGGTGCCTGACTTGCGTGTGGAGGCGAAGTCCAGCCCTGCGAAGTAAAGGCCCGGCAGGGCGGCCACACCATCCGCGTGAACAGGCTGTCCCGCGCTGTCGAGCGCACCGGGAAGCCTCATCCAACTGAAATCGCCCTTAAAGCCCGTGCACCACACCACGCTCGTTACGCCGGAGCGGGAGAGATCGAGCGAACCGATCGTCGGGTTCGGCTGACGCATCGCGACCGTCTCCGCCGGGTCGGGCTCTGCAACGGCTGCATCGATCCCCATGCGGCTGATATAGTCGTCGACATGGCGTTTGACGTTTTCGGAGGCTTCATCGGCAAAGCGGGCATTCGCTTCGAGATCGTCGGCAAACGAGAGGCTGCCGCCATCCCCGATGCCAGTGAAACGCCCAAGCAGCACGACACCCTGGGCGCTCAGCGCCTGAAGGCTTATCGTACGCGTCGACCCGAGCACACCACGCGGCGGGATGCGTCCCGCGAGTCGAATGACTTCCTCCCGGCGCACGTCGAGAAACCCGCTGTCGAGCAACCAGAGCATGATGTCGCGACCCCGGTAGCGCCGTGGAAGCCGTCCGACACGACTGGTCGCAAGGAAGACCGTTCGACCCGCGTCCGCCAATTCCTCCGCGATCTGAGCACCAGATTGGCCGCTTCCGACCACCAGCACCGCTCCATCGGGCAGATCGGCAGCGCTGCGGTAGCCGGAAGCGTCGATCTGGCGGAGAGCTGACGACAATGCGGCGGCCCAGACCGGGCGCACCGGACAATTCAGGCTGCCGCTTGCGACGATCACATTGCGCGCCCAAAGCGTGCCGTGTGAGGTGGTCAGCCGATAGGCGCCATTCTCGTGCGTGAGTTCGCTTACCGCGGTATCCGGCTCGATCGGCAGCGCGTTGCGCCCGGCGAAATCCTCAAGGAGAGTGACGAACTGATCGCGCGTCAGGGCACCATCCGGATCCGCACCGTCATAGCAATCGCCCGGCATGACGGTCTGCACGTTGGGAGTATTCATTCGAAATAAATCCCATCGCTGTGTGCGCCAGGTCTCTCCTATGCGGCCCCGCTCCAATACGCTGTGGTGCAGCCCCCGTCGCGCCAGCCAATAGCTGACACCCAGGCCAGCCCAGCCGGCCCCGATGACGACGGCATCGAGAACATCGCCGCCATCGGTCATGTGCTGCGGTGATCTCATAATCGCCCCCGGCAGTCTCGCCCGCGCAGCATTAAGCCTTGTCCAGGGCAGCGAGTCCAGCACCGCCGATTTCCGTCCGACTGGCCGACCGCATTCCGGTCCGCCAGCCCCGCACCAGAGCGCAAGGCGAACCCGAGTGGGGCAGAACATCGGTCACCCTGAAGCGCTCGCCGTGGCTAATGCAAGCGCAAAAGTGTGCAGCGGTTTTGCGATAACGACATGCATAAAACAACAACCTTAAGCGCGTCGCATGAGGCCCGGTCAAACGCGACGCGCTTTAGGTTTGAGAGCCAGCTCAGGTCCTGACTTCCTCGACATCATCGACGAGTTGCGGGCGCAGGTGCAGGTAGCGCGTCGCCTTGCGCTTGGCGGCGATGTCGGCCCAGACGCGTTCCACCTGCGAGGCGTCCAGTCCCGCCGCCTGCCCCACCACTTCGGCCGCCACGCCGTTGTTGAGGCCGCAAAGGCAAAGATCCATGCGGTCATAGGGAAGCGAGAAGTAGAACTCCTCCTGCGTCTGCGCCAGCGAGTAGGTATCGGTGGTCGGCGGCCGGTTGCGGATTTCCTCGGGAACGCCGAGATAGGCCGCCAGCGCGTAGACCTGGGTCTTGTAGAGGTGGGCGATCGGCTTGACGTCCGCCGCGCCGTCACCGTTCTTGACGAAGAAGCCCTGATCGTATTCCAGCCGGTTGGGCGTTCCAAGAACGGCGAAGTTCAGCCGGTCGGCATGAAAATATTCGATCTGTTTGCGGGTGCGCTGCTTCATGTTGGTGGCGGCGACGATGCCGAGATAGACCGGCAGCGGCATTCTCAGTTTGGTCTGCTTGCCCTTGGGGTCCTGCACTACCAGCGACGAAATATTGTAGCCCTCATGCTCGAGGGCGTTCGCAATCACGATCTTCGAGGCCCAGCCTTCGCCGTAGTCCGGGACCAATTCGCGGATGAAGGCGTCGCGACGCCGATAACAGCCCATGGCGCGCAGGGTCGGCCCGATATTCTCCACAATGGCCTCGACACCGAAAGTGCCGGCGACAAGCCGGCCGAGCCGCAGACTTTCCGGATCGGAATCGTTTTCCGGCATGAAGAGGCAGAGTACATTCTGGGGCCCGACGGCGCGCGCCGCCAACGCCACCGAAACGCTGGAATCGATGCCGCCGGAAAGACCGAGCACGAGGCCGCGCCTGCGGATGCCGCGCAACTGCTGGCGCAAGGCGCTCACGATCCTGTCCGTTTCGGCGGCAGGGTCGATCGCCAGCGCCTGCGCCAGGATGGTCTGCGCGTCATCGCCGGGGCGAACACTCATTGCGTGGCCTCCATCATCTCCGACGCAAGCCGGCGGCTGACCTTGCCCGTATCCGTCTTCGGCAATTCCAAAGGGAATTCGATGATTTTGGGGACCATGAAATCCTCGAGGTGACGGGCGCAGTGGCGCATGACATCCTTTTCGCTGAGCTTCGGGTCCGAGCGTATGACGAGCGCGCCGACCGCGTGCCCGAGCAGCGGATCCGGCACGCCGACGACAACGGCTTCGGCGATGCCGGGATGGGCGTGAAGCACGGCTTCCACTTCCTTCGGCGCCACCTTCTCTCCCCGCGTCTTTATGATGTCGTCCTTGCGGCCGACGAAATAGAGAAAGCCGTCCTCATCGGTCCTGAACAGGTCACCGGTGTAGAGAACCTTCTCCCAAGGGTTTGGGCCCGGCCGCAGCGCCCGTTCGGTCGCAGCTTCGTTGCGCCAGTAACCCTGCATGACGTGCGGTCCGCGAATGACCAGCTCACCCGCCACACCTGGAGGCACACGTTGCCCGTTGTCGTCGACGACAAACGCGTCGCTGTTCGGAATGGCTATGCCGACCGAACCCGGCCGGCGGTCGAGCTCCTCGGGCGGCAGGTAGGTGCAGCGCTTGCATTCGGTCTGGCCATACATCGAATACAGCCTGACACCGGGAAAAAGGAAGCGCAGGCGTTCGATATGGGCCGGCGGCAAGGCCGCTGCCGTGTTGGAAATATAGCTGACGCTGGGCAGGAAGCCCGGTTCCAGGTCACGCATCTGCAGGATCATCGCTGCCATCGTCGGCACCAGCGGAAGACCGGTGACGCCCTCCTCGCGGATGCGCTCAAAGACCGCTTGAGGAAAAGCGAAGGATTTCTCGAGCACCAGCGTGGCGCCGAGCCTTACGGCCATCAGCAATTGATAAAGGCCGTAGTCGAAGGCGAGCGGAAGGACATTCAGGATGATGTCGTCTGACGTGTTGCGCAGATAGGTGGTGATGGAGTCCGCTGCCGCGTCGCAATTGCGGTGCGTCATCATCACGCCCTTGGGCCGGCCGGTTGAACCGGAGGTGTAGATCAGCATCGCCAGATCGACGTCGATGCCGCGGTGGTCGATCTCCCCGGCTTCGAGCGTCAAACAGTCGGCCAGCGATGCAGCCCCCGCCGGGCATTGGCCATCGGCACCGACGGTCGAAGCCACGAAGATGCCGGTGTTGCCGCCGCAGGCCTCGCCGACCACCGGCATCAGTTTTGCTTGCGTGAGAATCGCGGCAGCGTCGCAGTCGCCGATGATGTAGGCAAGCTTGTCGGCCTTGGTGGATGGGTTGATCGGACTGAACGTCGCCCCTGCCTTGAGCACGGCGAAAATCGAAACCGCGGCCTCCCAGCAATTGTCCATGAAAACGACGACCCGGTCGTCGCGCCTGACGCCGTTTGCGAAGAGGGCAGCGGCAAGGCGGCTCGAAAGATCGTCCAGTTCTTCGTAGCGCAGCCTTTTATGCGTGGTGATCAATGCCGTCTTGGCGGGATGGGCAGCGGCCCTCGCGGCCAGAAAATGTTCGATCCGCACGGACGTTCCTCCTCGCCGGTCGAGCCTAGACTGTCGGCGCTTTCGCCTTGATGAAGGACGAAATACGGTCGACCGAATCCAGGTTGGCCGGCACGATGTCGGAATCGACCATCGCTATGCCGAAATTGTCCTCGATGAAGGCCACGAGTTCGACCACGGCGGTCGAGTCGATGATGTCGTTCTCGATCAGCGAGGCGGTATCTGCAAGTTCGTGCGACGTGTCGCCGAACAAGAAGTTGTCGACGATAAAGGCTCTGACCTTGTCCTTGATTGTAATCATCATTTTTTCCTTCCCTGCATTTTTCTCAGGCTGCTCTTGCTGCACCAGCCTCTTGGCCGGTGAAATTCTTCTGCCACAGCTGCGTCGACAGGATGCCGACGAAGGCGGCGTTGTCGCGGAACCCGGACGCTGGCTGGGTGCGGCATTTCTCATGAAGGTTGGCCACCGCCTTGGCGTTGAACAGTCCGCCGGCAGCGATGCTCGCTTCGCTTAGCAAGTCGCTGACATAGTCCAGTTCACCGGCTCCAACGAAGGAGCGGGCTTCCGGAGCCCGGTAGGGCTGTTTGGTACGCTCCCCGATCGCGCTGGGAAGCAGGTGCTTGGCTGCCTTGCGCAATATGTGCTTTTCCACCAATCCCTTCAGCTTCATGTCCGGCGGAAGTCCCGCGGCAAATTCCACCAAACGATGGTCGAGGTAGGGAAACCGCCCTTCGATACCATGCGCCATGGCCATCCGATCGCCTTGGCTGGAGAGGATGTAGCCCGGCAGCAGGAAGCGGCTTTCGAGATATTGCGCCTGATGCAGCGGGTGCCACCGGGGAAAAGCCTCAGGCAACCGGCTGACCAGTTCCTCGGCCGCATCATAGCCCTTCAATGTCGCGCGCAGGTCACCGGAAAAGAAAATCTTCGCCGCCGCCGTGGTCTTGAAGCGCGGCCGATGCGAGAACAGCGGATCGTCGAGCGCAGTGTTGCCGGCGCCGAAGAACGCCGCCAGGTACTCCACGGACTGCTGCTGCAGACCCGGCAGATAGGGATAAAGCCTGCGGAACAGGTTTGGCCTCATGCGCGATGCCGGCTGCCGTCCGCAGAACCGGCGCACACGCGCTTCTCTAAAAATATCGTAGCCGGCAAAAACCTCGTCGGCGCCCTCGCCGGTCAGCACCACTTTCAGGCCGGCCTGGCGAACAAGGCCGGACAATTGGTAGAGAGGTGCCGGGGCGGTGCGGATGATCGGCCGCTCGGCAAAGCGGATGACCTCGGGGAAGACGCCGGCGATATCGCCGGCCTGGCAGGCAACGGTTCGATGCCGAGCGCCAAGGGCTGACGCCATCTCGGTCTGGAAGGCGCTTTCGTCGTGCTCGGCGCTGTCGAACGTCACCGAAAATGTCTGCAGCTGGAGAGGAGTCATGCCGGCGGCAAGCACGGAGACCAGGGACGAATCAAGCCCGCCCGAAAGATAAGAACCGACAGGCACGTCGGCGCGCATGCGAAGCATCACCGCATCGCTCAACAGCGCCTGCAGTTCCTCGGCCGCATCGTCCTCGTTCGTGAGCTTCGATGGCGCGTCCCGATGCGGATAGTCGAGTTGCCAATAGCGTTTGCCCGTGACCTGCCCCGGTGTCACGATCATCACACTTGCCGGCTCCAGCTCATAAATATTGCGGAAAGCCGTGCGGGGAGCGATCGGCGCCCACAGCGTAAAGATCTGGTCGAGTGCAATCGGATCGATTTCGGCCGAGATGCCGGGGACCTTCAGCAGCGCCTTGATCTCCGACGCGAAGTAAAGCACGCCGTCCTTGTTCGTGTAGAACAGCGGCCGGACCCCCATCCGGTCTCGTGCAAGCACCATGCGCCGGCGCCTGTTATCCCATATCGCCAAGGCGAAATCGCCGTTCAGAAGCGACAGGCAGTCTTCGCCCATCTCGTCAAAGAGGTGCAGGATGACCTCGGTGTCGCTCGACGTACGGAACCGCCGGCCCTTGGCGATCAGCCCTTCGCGCAGTTCCAAATAGTTGAAAATCTCGCCGTTGAACGCAATCGTCAAATTGCCCGACACGTCGGACATCGGCTGCTGACCATCACCGATGCCGATCACCGACAGCCGCGCATGGCCGAGCCCAGCGTCGGGTACCACAAATTTCCCTTGCTCATCCGGCCCGCGATGGGCGATCGCAGTTATCATGCGCGCAAGCAAAGCTTCCGCATCCCGGATCGAACCGAAATAGCCCCCGAATCCGCACATTGTTTATGACTCATATATCGGTGAGGTCCGAAACATAAGCTCGATAGCTGGCTCAAGCGTTAACTGGATAATTTCGGCTAACACATGGTAAAGAACGAGTTAAAACAACAATGGCGCCTTTTAGGATGTTTATCTCACTGGGACGGAAGTATATTTCAGAGCCAAGTGCAACTCTTGTTCGAGTTGCAGCGACGCGGTCGCATTTGCGAACTACGGCCGGCTCAGTGGGTCCGTCACAGATCGCTTGTTCGCTGGATGGATTTGCAATCCCGAGCCGCCCCGATCTAACCCACGTGCGGAAACCAAAAGCGCTCAGTCTGCCCCCGAAGTCCCGAAACGGAATACCGCTGCTGACCCGTTGCAGTCGATGACTGGAGAACAGGTGTGAGGCAGGATCAGCCTAATACGGCCTTCGCATCAGTCTGGCCAGAGCTCCCGCTTGCGTTCTTCAAAGCCGAGCATGCGTTTGCTATCGGTCCACCGCGCGACCTCGCCCTCCATTCCATCCGGGTCCTTGAAGGTCACAAGACGGACAGCGCCGAAATCTGTAATGGTCCCATCTGAAGCGCCGGCCTTCACCAGACGTCGCCTGACTTCCTGCAAGCACTCTTCATCGTCCACCTTCAGCGCAAGATGATCTATGTGACCTCTCTTGCCCATCTGCATCGACCCATCTTCATACCCCGTTGGTTCTGGCATTTGGAACGGATGAAGGGCAAAGCCACCTCCAATGTCGATAAGTGAGTGGCGAAGAGCGCCGCCACCGGGACCGGGCTCGGACAGATCGAACTTCGTTTCCGCGTCGAAGATTTCTTCATAAAAGCGAATGAAACGGTCCATGTCGTGTGTGAACAGCGTCAGATGGTGCGCACCAACGGTTACAGGCATGCCGAACCTCCCTTGCCGATAAGATGACGAATATACCATCTCGCGTTGAACCGGGCGACCTGGAGCCGCGATACATCATTGAACGCGAACGGCCGATTCGGTCCGCAAAGCGGCTGTTCGATACGGGTTTTCGTGGCGGTTTTCGTGGCGGCTGCTGAACCGGAAGACCTTAGACCCTTGAGAAAAGTGGTGGGCGATGACGGGCTCGAACCGCCGACATCTTCGGTGTAAACGAAGCGCTCTACCAACTGAGCTAATCGCCCGCTCCGGGGCGGACCTTTAAGCAGTTAGGGCGGGGTTCGCAAGGCCAAATGAGCGCGCGACGCCCTCGCCGCTGGTCGTTTTCGGCGGCAAAATCCGGCTTGTCAAAAAACCTTCTGCTGTTTGCTGATATGCTGTCGCGCTCCGCTTGACACCCGGTGGCTTACGCCTTATCCACCGCCCAACGACGAACACGGCTGACCGTGCTCGTCTTGCGCGGGTGTAGCTCAGTTGGTTAGAGTGCCGGCCTGTCACGCCGGAGGTCGCGGGTTCGAGCCCCGTCACTCGCGCCATTTTCAATCATTTAGCTGATTGGAAATGAAAAAGACTCTGAATGCCGGACCGGCAATTCAGATATTTCGGGTAGACCTTGGCACCCGATAATCCAAGCGCTTGGTCTGATTTTCAGAAACCTGTTCGATTTGGCTCATCACCGCTTGCGGATTGACGTTCTGACCTAACTGGGGCAGTTCGTCATCTGCCGGCGTCGATACCTTCAAACGCTCCGTCAGGGCAGTTTCGATCAGTCGTGTGGTTTCATGCTCGTTGAGCAGGCTGATCTGCAGATCCAGCTCGGCGCGGCGCTCGCTGAACGCTCCGTGAGCCACTGCTCGGCACGTTCGCTGACTAAGCTCGGGCTCGGTTTCCCTGCAGAATTCCGGCACTCCGTACCTCACTGATCAGGCTCGCCTATTTTTGCCGTGGGTCTTCCAGGCCGATGCCGATCTGACGGAAACGGCCCGCCCGACGTTCGACGACGGCTTCGGCGAGCGCGCGGGCGGCATTGCGAACTTCTTCCTGGATTGTCTCGTCGGCATCGAGTTCATCATGACTTGTGGCGTACGGCTTCCAGTAACCGATGTAGCGGTCGAGCTCGGCGCTCGGGCCGGCCGGCGACAACTTCATGAAGCGCAGCCAGTCAGCGATGGAATGCCGCACATTCTCCGCACCTTCGACATCACCGTGCACGACCACAGAAAACAGCCGGCCTGCCAGATGACGCGGGTAATCCCACCCGGCCAGTTCTACCTCCTTTGCCTTTGCCGCATCCTTGCCCTGTGTCAGCGAGGGGTCTGGATTGCCACCGTCAGCGCAGACAAGCCTGTCCATCATCAGTTTGACAGGTGAGGAAACCTGATACCAATTCACCGGCGAGATGATCATGATGCCATGGGCGGCGACCCACATTGGGTAGATTTCGTTCATCCAGTCCTGAACTTGCCCAAGCGAATGGTTGGGATAGCAGGAACAGGGCCAATGGCAGAGCGGAGCGGCCGTCGAAAAGCACGCCTTGCAGGGATGGATGTTCCTCCCGTATTCGGAAGCAAGTCGCGACAGATCGAGGATTTCGACCGCAAGTTTCGTTTCCTTGTCGATCGTCTCACGGGCGATTTCGGCGAGCCGGAAACTCTTCGACATCTCGCCGGGACAGGTATGCTCGCTGCGCGACGACCCGTTGATGATCAACAGACGCGGCGGCACCGTTAGATCCTCGTACCGATGCTGCGCCTGTAGCACCGCCTCGTGCGCTGCAATCCAATCGACGGACAGATCGTAGTCGGGGTCGCTGAACGCAGGACCGGCTTTCCTGGTGATCGGGCTCTTGCGGGAATCCACATAAGCCTGCCAGGCGATCGAAGCGATTTGCTCAATCGACTGGGCGAGCGGTTCGAACGCTGGGTCGACGAATTGCTGCTTGTACCTTGCCTTGAAGGCTTTCTCACTCAGTCTGGGACTAGCCATGCCCTTGCGAGGCGCCGGGGTTTTCCCGGCAAACTTGCCAACGAGACCAGCCATTTCCGAATTCCTTTCCCGAATTTCGTCCAGGCATCCAAGCCAAACCCGCTGCTCCCCCGCATGGTTCCTGGCGCGTTTACAACGCTGGTGATTGGTGAAGGCGCCGATAACGGCCAATCTCCCCCCTTGAGGGCAGGGGAATCGCGTTTGAGTAGATGGGAAATGGCTTG
>SAQR01000041.1:33041-61117 GCA_004020365.1 Mesorhizobium sp. | reverse complement strand
TCCGTCGCGGCTTTGCCGCGCCACCTCTCCCCACTTTCGTGGGGCGAGGAACCCAAGTTCTTGTCCGGCAGGACAGAGGGGGGCGCTGTCCCGCCGACATCTGAGTATCGGCAGCACAGGCACAATCGTTCGAGAGAGCTTGATACAAAAAACCCGCCTCGGTGGGCGGGGCGGGTCGTTGGCGCAAATCAGCACCATGAATATATTCCTAGCATAGCTGCCGTCACAAAGCAAGCGAAATCTCGCGGGCCGGCCTAAAATTCGGCCGCCCGCCGCGCTATGGTGCAGCTGCCCGGATCGGAACCGGCGCTCGCGCGTTTGCAATTTTGCCAATGGGAGCAAAGCCATGAATGTCGCCAATCTGCAACTCGAGGGCCTGCTGATGGCCGTCGCATCGATCAATCAGGTCCTTGTCCGCAAGGGGGTGCTGACGGTCGAAGAGATAGACATCGCCTTGCGCAAGGCCGAAGCCAGCGAGACCAACGAGGAGCGCTCCGAAGGCATGTCGGCGTCGAGCCGCGATGCCGTCAACTTCCCGATCCGGCTGCTGGAACTGGCGAACCAGTGTCAGCCGGAGGCGGACTTGCCGTCCTTCTCCAAACTGGCGCGCATGGTCGGCCAGATGAAGGAACCCTACAACGACCAGATGTGAGGCCGCGATCGCGCGGCCGTCCCGTATCAGAACGCCGCTTGCCAGCCGAGCTACGATCACCGGGCCGATGCCGGCTTCCAGGTCAGCACACGGCCCGGGCCATGCACCGCTGCAAACAGCAGCCCGGCCAGGAAAGTAAAATGATCAACGAAAAAGCCGAACTCGGCCTGGTTTCCGGCCCAGTGCGACGGGCCGTGGAAGGCAAAGGCGAGGAAGATGACATAGACGGCGGCGATGAGCGCGGCCGGTGTGAAGAAAGCGCCGGTCAGGAAGCACAGCACCAGCACCACTTCGAGCACGGCCGCGCACCAGGCGAGAAATAACGGGAACGGAAATCCGGCAGCGGCGATGTAGTCCGCGGTGGCGCCCATGTCGATGAACTTGAAGCTCACCGCCATCAGGAAGACGGCCGCGAAGATCAGGCGGCCAATCAGGATTGCCGCGGTCTGCCACGGCGTTTGAGCGGGTGATTGAACGGGTTCCAACGACATGACGTCCTCCAGGGTTGCGACGGGTTTCGCCCCAAGGACGATAGATTAGCCGCAAACCCGACAATTACCCCTGAGAATACTGGCTGAGACAGCGCAAGTAGCCAGGCCGCTGCAGGACTGGGTTCCTCGCCCCCACCAAGTGGGGGAGAGGTGGCGCGGCGAAGCCGCGACGGAGAGGGGGACAGCGCCTGCAAAGAAAAGGCCCCTCTTCGGCCGCTTCGCGGCCACCTCTCCCCCCTTCGCGCGGGGCGAGGAACCCAAGCCTGAATCTAATCGGCCGCGTGGTGGCTGATCGGCGCCCGCACCGTCCCATACTGGCTGCCCCAGCGGTCGGTCATGTCGCAGCGTATGTCCCACAGCTCCGGGAAGAAGCGATGCAGGGCGCCGGCCTGCAGCAGTTCGACCGGCCGGCCCTTGAGCGATTTCGAGCCCAGCCCGATCGAACGGTGGATGAGGTAGAGATGATTGGCGCGGAATTTCTGGAACAGCTCGTCGAATTCGATCAGCGCCTCAGCGACGACATAGCTGTCGCCGTGATCATAGCTGATATCGTAGACATCCTCGACCGAGAGCCCGCGGCCATCGAGATAGGACGCCTTGAAGGCCCGCCACAGATCCGGCGGCATGCGCAGCAAGAGCTTGAAGCCCGGCGATTCCTGGCCGCTGCCATTGCCGAGCTGCAGCCGAATCTCCTGGTATTCCTTGGGCGACATGGTTTCGAGCAGGTCGAGCTGCGCCGTCATCATCCGCATCAGCCGATGCACCCGCCCCATCAGCGTGACGATGCGATTTGTATTCTGCTGCTCGAGGAAGTCGATGACATCGACCAGCGTGTAGGCGATGAGCTTCATCCACAGTTCCTCGACCTGGTGGACGATCTGGAACTGCAACTCGTCGGCATTGACCATCTCGGCCAGCGGCTTCTGGCAGGCGAGTAGCTTGTCGCAGCTGAGATAGACGCCATAGTCGCGCATCTCGGGCGCTTCGATACGGGCGTAATAATCCGGCTTGTGCATGGCAGCTGCTCCTTTGCCCGGCCCTCAGGCTCAGGGCGTCTGTTCGGTCCGAGCCGGCAGTTTAGTCGCTTTTCACTTGAACATTGTTCCTTTGTGTTATCCAAATGCACGAAAATGGAGGACAAAAGCCCGTCCATTGCGAAGGTTTGGAGAACGTATGTATGATGCTGGATGCCCTCGACCGGAAGATCGTCGCGGCGCTGGAGCGCGATGCGCGCACCTCCTTCGCAGTGCTCGCCGACGCGGTCGGCTTAAGCAAGACGCCGTGCTGGAAGCGGGTCAAGGCGCTGGAGGACGCCGGCATCATCCGCGGCTACTCGACGCGGGTCGACCCGGTCAAGCTCGGCTTCGGCATCGAAGCCTTCATCCAGGTGTCGATCGATTTCGAACTCTCCGAAGCCTTCGAGGCCGCCGTCCAGGCGCATCCGCTGATCCGGCGCTGCCACGCCACCACAGGCGAGGCCGACTATCTCCTGCAGATCGTGACGGTCGACATGATGGCGCTGGACCGGATGCTGCGCGTCGAGCTCAGCCGCCTGCCCGGGGTGCGCCGCACGATCACCTCGATGGCGATGCGTGAGATCAAGGGTGACATTTCTTTCGCCAATGCCGTGGGGCATGCGCAGCAGGGCGCTAAATCCGAGGCTTAAGAGACTGTTTCGAAATTCGCTCTGGCGAGTCATATGGTGGTGGTTTCGAGAACCGACGCGCAGCGGACATTTTGGTCCGTGAGCCCGCGCATGACCCCGAAAATCGGAAGATTTTCGGAAAGGATCATGCGCAAACCAAAAGTGCTACAGCGTCCTTTTGCGCGTCCAAAGGACGCGCGGCGCTGTAGGTAAGCGCAGAAAACGCCATCAGATGGCCGCCAGAGTAGAGTTTCCAAACGGTCTCTAAGGCGTGTAGCCCAGCGCGACCAGCACGGACAGCCCTGCAGCCAGGCCAATTGCGATAACAATGCCGAAATGCCGTTCCAGGAATTTGCGCCCCTGCCAGTCGTATCGCATTTCTAAAAACTCCGCCGCGTAATCTGGGGCAGCCTGTTCAGGCGTCAAGGCCGGCCACCACCTCTTGCTCTGTTTCTACTGTTGCTGGAGCTTTTGGCGTGGATGTTGGCGAGAACGCGAGTCTAGCTCGTGACAGATTGTCCGGCAGGACAAGGATTGCTTTGAGACGAGATACGCCGGCAATTTCTCGCGCTAAAGCTGAGCTTCGATGGCAGCCTTGTCTATGACAGACCACACTTCTACAATCTTTTTGTCACGACATTCATAGATAACATTCTCGGCAAAAGAAACTCTCTTCCCGCTTACTGGGAGACCAAGGAAGCTCCCCTTCGGCCTGCAATCAAAGTCTAGCCGGCTCGCTATATAGGGCGGATCGGAAATCAGCATCTGGACGTTGAAATAAAGGTCCGGGATTTCAGTAAAGTCTCTCTCCAGCATTTTGACATAACCAGACAACCCGAGCCGCCGACCGTTGTGGATCACTTCATCATCAACGAATTGCCCCAGCTTCGGCCAGTCCTGCTTGTTCAGGCAGGCAATGTAGTCTCGGTAGACGTCGCAGAGGTCGGTTTTAGTCACGGCGATTGCTCCCGTCTCTACAAGGCCCCGCTGAAAGGGCGTGTCTCACATGCTCAAGCAGATGACAGCATGAAGCGGCTTCATGCGCACATGAGAAAGTGTTAGACAGTTTTACTTCCTCTATTCCCGCTTCGTCTAATGGTAGGACAGCGCCCTTTGAAGGCGTGAATCGTGGTTCGAGTCCATGAGCGGGAACCAACGTCGCCCGCGCCAGGCAACCGATCGGACCGGCGTGCCTTCCTTTTCCTAACTGGCGAGCATGGTCGGCTGACCAAGCAACCCTATAACCAACAGATACGACGGAGGACGACATGGCCGACGACAAATCCAAGAGCAAGCAGGACCGCAAACCGGCCGCCGGCGAGGCGCCTTACGACGTAGCGGCGTTTGCAAAAAAATACGGCATACCGCCGAGCGAGGCCGCGACCATCATCAAGCGGTACGGGCCCTCGAGAAAGAAGCTCGACGCGCATATGGCGAGCCGCAACGCCTGATCCGCATTCGGCGGCGGCTGCAGGATAGGTGTTGCGATTATATTAGCCTGAGCGCATATTTTGTCAGCCGGTGAACTAACCAGACCGGTCAGGCTCGGCGCCAGCCCCCTCGATCCTCTCGTCGCCGAGCCGCTGGGGGATCGGCGGCTCTGGAGGCGAACCATGCCGATGTATCTCTCACGATTCAGCTATACGCCCGAGACCTGGGCGCGCCTGATCGAAAACCCCGAGGATAGACGCGAGGCGGCCCGCACCTACATCGAATCGGTGGGCGGAAAGCTGCACGGGTTCTGGTACGGCTTCGGAGAGCACGATGGCTGGAACCTGTGGGAGGCGCCCGACAACGTTTCGATGGCATCTGTGATGCTTGCCATTGGTGCGGGAGGAGCGCTCAGTTCGTACGAGACCACCGTTCTCCTGAGCGTCGAAGAGACGATGCAAGCCCTAGGCAAGGCAAAGTCGGTCCGCTATCGCCCGCCGGGAAAGCCCTGACCAGCCGCGCATCAAGGCGCCGGAACGGTTTTGCGGATTTTTCGCCCGGCTGGTCCAGAGAGGTCCGGGCTAGGCTCGCCGTCCGGCTGGTGCCGGCGCGCTCGCCCGTGTCTTGCTCGCCCGTGTCGCGATCACCCGGGTCGCGCACGCCCGCGCCACGATCGCTTGCAGCGGCTCCGGCCGGTGCAGCAGAAATCCCTGGCCGAAGGCAACGCCCATATCGCTGAGGATGTCGAGCGCATCCTGCGCTTCGATCTTCTCCGCCACCACGGAGCAGCCGAGGCTCCTGGCGATGCCGGATATCGCCGAGACGATTTCGCGGTCGAAACGGCTATCGGCAATATGCTCGATGAACGCACCATCGATCTTGATCGTGTCGACGGGAAAGCGCCGGAGATATTCGAACGAGCTCATGCCCGCGCCGAAATCGTCGAGGCTGACGCGGCAGCGCCGCTCGCGCGCCTTGCCGACGAACTGTTCGGCAGCTGCGAAATTGGTGACCGCGGCGGTTTCGGTGATCTCGAAGCCGATGGCGGAATGCGGCGCCCCGGTCTCGGCGATGACGGCGTCGACGAAATCCCAAAGCTGCGGGTCGCTCAGCGTCTGCGCCGACAGGTTGAAGCCGAGCGTCAGCGCCCCTGACTTCAGCGCCGGACCATGAAGCGACAGCGCCGTCCTGATGATCCAGCGGTCGAGCCGCGATGCGACGCCGAACCGCTCCGCCGCCGGGATGAACTCGCCCGGCGGGATCAGCCGCCCGTTGCGCCCGGCGAGCCGCGCCAGGACCTCGACATGGCGGCTTTCTTGCCAGGGTTTTCCGAGCTGGTGGATTTCCTGGCCGAACAGTTTCAGCCTTCCGTCCGCCATGGCGTCGACGGTGTCGGCGGCCAGCCGCGCCGCATTGAGGCCGCCGGACCCTGACGTCGTCTCAGGTGAGAACACAGCGAAGCGATTGCGCCCGGCGGCCTTGGCCGCGTAGCAGGCGTCGTCGGCGCAGGCGAGCGCGTCGGCCACCGCGGTATTCGCATCGGCGACAAAGGCGATGCCGATGCTGGCCGCAAGCTTGCGCGACGTCACCGTCGAGCCGAGATCGGCGTCGCGAACCGCCGCGAGAACGGCGCCGGCGAGACGCTCGGCTTGCGCTGCGTCGCAATCAGGCACCAGCAGCGCGAACTCGTCGCCGCCGAGGCGCGCGGCATGCACCGACGGCGGCAGACAGCCCACAATGCGCTCGGCGACGCGCTGCAGTGCAAGGTCGCCGGCGGCGTGGCCGGCGAAATCGTTCAGTGCCTTGAAGTAGTCGAGATCGACGTAGAACACCGCGAGCCGGCGCGCCGTTGCGATGTGCTCGGCCAGCAGCCGGTCGAAAGCGGCGCGGTTCAAGAGGCCGGTCAGCGCGTCATGGCGGGCCGCATGGGCAAGTTCCTGCTCGCGTTGCTTCGCCTCGGTGATGTCGCGCACCGTGCCCAGGATCTGGCCCGACGACTGGGCGTCGGCGAACCGTATCAGCGATTCGACATGTCGGATTTCGCCGTCCCGCTTGATGATGCGGTATTGCACGGCAACGACCTTTTGGGTTTGCGGCGGCGCCAAATGGGCCCGCTCGGCGTCGGCCCGGTCATCCGGATGCAGAAAACTGTGCCAAAGCTCTTGCGACACCTCGTCGGTGTCGGCGACAAGCCCGAAGATGTCCCGCGTACGCTTGTCCCAGTAGCTTTTGCGTGCGGCGAGATCGTGATGCCAGATGCCGGTGCCGCTGGCCGCCAATGCCAGGCCAAACCGCACATTGACCTGTTCAAGTGTTGCTTCCGCTTGCTTCTGCTTGGTGATGTCGGTCTGGACGCCCATCAGTCTGACCGGCCGGCCTTCGGAGTCGCGCTCGACAACTCCGCCGCGATCGAGAACCCATACCCAGTGACCGGATTTGTGCTTCAGCCTGAGTTCGGTCTCGATCGAATCGGTCAGGCCGGCAATGTGGCGTTCGCCGCTGGCCACCGCCCGCTCGCGATCGTCGGGATGCGTCAGCTGCAGCCAGAGATCGCTTGTCTCGGCAAGCTCACCCTCGCCATAGCCGAGCATCTGCAACCACATCGCCGAGTAGAAACAGTCGCCTCTCCTGAGATTCCAGTCCCAGACGCCAAGATGCGCGCGTTCGAGCGCCAGCTCCCAGAACTCTCCGTCGCGATTTTTCTTTTCGGCCATGTCCTGGACTTCGCCCGCTTCGTCGCGGCCCCCGCCTTGTCGCGGCCCCCGCCTTGTCGCGGCTTATTGTGCGGCAAAGCAAAGAAGAAACCGTTACTGCGCAGCGGCCGGGGTGGACGGTCAATTTCTCTCACCCTGACAGCCGCGACGGCGCCGGCCCTCACTTCTTCCCTTGCGGGTGGATCGTCTCACCGCGCTTCAGCATCTCGACGAACGCGGCGATCCTCTTCTTGCGCCCAGCCTCGGTTTTCATATTGTGGATGCGGAAGGCGAGCGCGAAGCGGTTCTGCGCGCTGAGCCTTGCCAGCACCGCCTTGGCCTTGGGCTCGGCGTCGATGGCCGCCTGCAAATCCGCAGGGATTTTCATCTCCTTGCCGCTTCCATAGGCGCGCGCCCAGCGGCCGTCGGCCTTCGCCGCCTCGACCTGTTTCAGCCCATGCTCGGTCATCCGGCCCGCCTCGATCAGCCGGGCGACGTTGTCGACGTTGATCTGGCTCCAGATGCTCTTCCTGCCGCGCGGCGTGTAACGCTGCAAATAGCTCTTGTCGTCGAGCCCCTTGCGCACGGCATCGATCCAGCCCCAGCACAGCACGACGTCGATAGCCTCCTTGGGCGTGATCGAAGGCAGTCCCGAACCGACCTTGTGAATTTTGATCCAGACTTCTGTCTCGGTGTCGTGATGCTTGCCGAGCCAGGTGTAGAAGCTCTCGGCATCGCTGAATTCGCGGACCTTGGTGGGGTCGACCTTGACCGGCGCCATCAGCGGGTCTCGCTTTTTGCGGTCATCATCGGTTCTCCTTGTAGCTGCTTAGCGCCGATCGAATGGAGCAACAGTGGCCTTGTTGCAAGGCCGGCGGGACAGCGCCCCCATGGCGGTTCTTCGCATCGTGATGTAATAACCTGCGGCCACAACCGGCGATGGTTCGGCCCTAGACACGGCGGGCTTCAATTTTGGGGGAAATATTGCCATGCGAGCGATGCTGTTCGGACTGATCCTGCTGGTGCCGACCATTAGCCTGGCGGAACCGATCGAAACCCAGAAGATCATCACCGCGCTGACCGGCGACTGGAACGGCGACGGCGCCGTCGATCTGGTGATGATCGTCGAGACCAAGCCCGGCGACCCGATGGACATGTATTTTTTCCTCAGGGACCGCGAGGCCAATTTTTTTCCTCAGGGACCGCGAGGCCAATTTTCTCAAACCTGCCGGCATCGTGCGTGAGACGATCTTTGGGGAGTGGAACGGTTACGACCGGCCGGGCTACGAGGCTTCAGATACCGAGCCGGAGCTGACCGCATTGCCCAACGGCTCGATCAAGCTGTATCTGCCGGCGATGCCGGTCGGCAGCAAGCGGTCCAACCAGACGCTGACGCTCGCATACCGCAATGATGCCTTCATCGTCGCCGGCTTTGCCTATGACTATTACGATCACCTCGAGGAAAATGTCGCAAGTGACTGCGACTACAATGTTTTGACCGGCAAGGGCAAAAGCAGCGAGCAACAGCCCGATGGCACAACAAAGCAGAAGACCGTGGCGGTCGAAGGCAAGGTCATTGCCTTTTCGGAGTGGAACCACGGAACCGGCTTCGACGCCTGCGGCGAATGAGGCACTTTGCTTCTCCCTGTGCACAAGGGGGGAGAAGGTGGAGCCTCACTGCAACTGCGGCTTTTTGAGAAAGCTGTTGCGGTCGGCCGACTTGACGCGCAGCCAGGTTTCGCGGCCGTCGCGCACAACGCGCAACGGGATCTCGGCGCCCGCCGGGTTCTGCCACAACTTGCGGTAGAAATCGGCGAGCCCGTCGACTTCGCCGTCACGCACATCCGAGATGATGTCGCCCTGGCGCAAGCCGGCTTCGGCGGCCGGGCTGCCTTCGGCGACGCTCATCACCACGACCTCGCCATTGCTTTCGGCGGAGAAGGCGCCCAGCCACGGGCGCGGTGGCTTGGCAACCTGGCCGCGTGTCAAGAGATCGTCGAGAATAGGCGGCAGCAGGTTGATCGGCACCACCATGTTGATATCGGCAATCTCGCCGGCGCGGCTCATCTGCAGGCGCAACGAACCGATGCCGAGCAGCCTGCCATCCTGCCCGATGAGTGCCGCACCTCCCCATGACGGGTGAGCGGGCGCGGTGAAGATCGCCTCGTCCAGCAGATACTCCCAATAGCCGGCGAATTCCTGCTTGGTGACGATGTGCGCGCTGACCGCCTGGCCGATGCCGTCGGCGAGCACCACGGGATCGCCGGCCATCGCCCTGGCCGCGTCGCCGAAAGCCACCGCGTGCAGGCCGAGCGGGGCCAGCGCCTGCACCAGGCCGAAGCCCGTTTCCTGGTCGTAGGCGAGCGCGTGCGCGGGAATCACGCGCCCGTTGTGGTCGGTCAGCCAGACTTCTTCCGCCTCGGTGATCAGGTAGCCGATGGTGAGCACCAGTCCGTTGTCGCGAATGACCACGCCGCTGCCTTCCCGGCTGGTGCCCAGCGCATTGGCGGTGAAGGCATCATCCGGGATCGAAGCGCGCACCGTCACGATGGATCGCAAAATCGTATCGATGGTCATGCTTTCAATCCTGGCCATAGTCACGACCGGCGTCAGAGGCCCGATCTTTCTTATAGGTATGGCGCAGGTGACGAGGCGCAAGGGCCGGGCAATCGCGCAGGCCGGCCGGCATCGACAATAGTTCAACACAAGTTGAACTTCCCGCAGCCCGCACTATTTGTATCCATGCAAGCTGATCCTCCCCAGGACCTCCCCGCTCACATCAAAGGCCTCCGACATGAACCAATACACACCGCCGAAAGTATGGACCTGGAACAAGGAGAATGGCGGCGCCTTCGCCAGCATCAACCGGCCGATCGCTGGCCCGACGCATGACAAGGAATTGCCGGTCGGCAAGCATCCGCTGCAGCTTTACTCGCAGGCGACACCGAATGGCGTCAAGGTGACGATCATGCTCGAGGAGCTGTTGACGCGCGGCCACAAAGGCGCCGAATATGACGCCTGGCTGATCAGGATCAACGACGGCGACCAGTTCGGCAGCGGCTTCGTCGAGGTCAATCCCAACTCCAAGATCCCGGCGCTGATGGACCGCAGCGGGCCGAAGCCGATCCGCGTCTTCGAATCCGGCTCGATCCTGCTGCATCTGGCCGAGAAATTCGGCGAGTTCCTGCCGACCGAGCAGCCAGCGCGCGCAGAAACCCTGTCCTGGCTGTTCTGGCAAATGGGCTCGGCGCCCTATCTCGGCGGCGGCTTCGGCCATTTCTACGCCTATGCACCGGAAAAGTTCGAATATGCCATCGACCGCTTCGCCATGGAGGTGAAGCGCCAGCTGGATGTGCTCGACCGGCGGCTGGCGGTCAGCGAATATCTCGGCGGCGACGCCTACACGATTGCCGACATCGCCGTGTGGCCCTGGTATGGCGGGCTGGCCAAGGGCCGCATGTACAACGACGCCGGCGCGTTCCTGTCGGTGCAGGAATACAAGCACGTGCAGCGCTGGGCAGACGCGATCGATGCACGGCCAGCGGTGCAGCGCGGCCGCATGGTCAACCGCGCCTTCGGCGAGCCGGCGATGCAATTGCACGAGCGCCACGACGCCAGCGATTTCGACACCAGGACGCAGGACAAGCTGGCGGCGGAGTGAGCAGAGCGACGGAGCTGGAGCGGATGACGCGCTGCGCAGTATCGGGCATATGCACCCGCAGATATATACTGGTTGGCTAAAGTAACGGAACGTCCAATGCACATTCCCAGAACCGAACATGTCCGCTTTCAAGCGATTTAGACCATAATATCTATCTAATGAACATCATGGTCTAGGCATGTTTATATTTGTGCCGGCCGACAAAAATCTCGAAACCGCATGCCGTCTCGACGGTCCAGTACTCGCGTGTCGCGGTCACCTGTGTGTCTTTCGTTCGGCCCTATAGATCAGCCGGACGACGGACAAAAAATATCCAACCTGCAGAACGATAGAGGTAAGGACCGTCCAGCCCAGCGCCATCCAGATTGAACCGGTTGCCAAAAAAGTCGAGAGCGCCACGACGAATGACGCGGCCGCCATCCCCACTAGGAACTGTGGAAAATTCATCGCTTTTCAAGGCCGCCTCGGAGCTTCTAACAGCCGCGACGACCACCCTTGCCCATTTACCCCGGACCAACGTTTTCACCCTTTGGATGGTTGCGCAAGTGGCAAATGGATAAGAAGTGTGCGTATGCTTAACGCAATCTATGGTTGAAAATTAAATAAAAAAATGTCGGGACAGTACCCCCTCTGGCCTGCCGGCCAGAATTTGGGTTCCTCGCCCCGCGCGAAGCGGGGGGAGAGGTGGCCGCGAAGCGGCCGGAGAGGGGTCTTTCTTTGCAGGCGCAGTCCCCTCTCCGTCGCGGCTTTGCCGCGCCACCTCTCCCCACTTTCGTGGGGCGAGGAACCCAAATTCTGGCCGGCAGGACAGAGGGGGGCGCTGTCCCAAAATTACGACAGGCACAACACTGCCGCTCAGGCCGACATGGCCAGCGGCCTTGCGCTCTTGTTGGGGATCTGGATGTCGATCTCCAGCGTCGACATCGTCTCGCCGCGATCCATCGAGACCTGCAGGTAATCCTGGTCGATCTGCACATGCCTGGCGATGACGGCCATGATCTCCTCGCGCAGCACCGAGACGAGATCGGGCTGGCTGCGGTTGCGGCGCTCATAGGCGAGCAGCACCTGCAGCCGCTCGCGCGCCACCGGCGCGCTGCCGCGCCGCTTGAAGAGGTCTAACAGGCTCATGCTGCCCTCCTTCCAAAAAGCCGATCGAGAAAGCCCTTACGCTCGAACGGCACGACGACCGGCAGGTCCTCGCCCTCGAGCCGTTTGGCCGCCTCGATATAGGCGCGGGCGGCGGAGTTGGTCGGATCGCTGAGTGTCACCGGCGAACCAAGATTGGACGCCTTGAGCACGTCCTGGCTCTCGGGAATGATGCCCAGCAGCGGCGTCGACAGGATCTCGAGCACGTCGTCGATCGACAGCATTTCGCCGCGCGCCGCGCGCGCCGCATCATACCGCGTCACCAGCACATGCTTGGCGATCTGCTCGCCCCGCTCGGCCTTGACGGTCCTGGCGTCGAGCAGGCCGATGATGCGATCGGAATCGCGCACCGAGCTGACTTCCGGGTTGGTGACGATGACCGCCTCGTCGGCAAAGCGCATGGCAAGCTGCGCGCCGCGCTCGATGCCGGCCGGGCTGTCGCAGAAGACGTAGTCGAACACCGAGCTTAGCTTTTCGATCACCTCGCCGACGCCCTCCTCGGTCAGCGCATCCTTGTCGCGCGTCTGCGAGGCCGGCAGCAGGAACAGCGTCTCGACCCGCTTGTCGCGGATCAGCGCCTGCGACAGCTTGGCCGTTCCCTGGATGACGTTGACCAGGTCGAACACCACCCGCCGCTCGGCGCCCATGATCAGGTCGAGATTCCTCAAACCCACGTCGAAGTCGACCAGCGCCACCCTCTTGCCGGTTCTCGCGACGGCGGCGCCAAGGGCGGCCGTCGAGGTCGTCTTGCCGACGCCCCCCTTGCCCGAGGTGACCACCACAACTTTGCCCATCTATGCCTCCTTATTGTTGTTGGTATTGTTAAGCGTTTGATTTATGCGATGCGCTTAAGTTTTGTTTTATTCCAAATCTCTGTGTATACTTTCGGGCGACTGCATTAGCTGAACGGCGCTATGCGCAGCGTGTCTTTTTCCAGAAACGCCTGCACCGCCTTTCCGCGCAAGGCCGGCTCCATCTCCTCGGCGGTGCAATACCAGCCATCGACCGAAAGCAGCTCGGCCTCGTTTTTGCGGCAGAAGATGCGCGCCGCCGAATGGCCGAGCACACCGGCCGACGCCCGCCCGCGCAGCGTGCCGTAGACATGGATCGAGCCGGCGGCGACGATCTCGGAACCGGAGGCGACCGAGCCCAGCACGATGACATCGCCATGCGCGTGGAAGATCGACTGACCCGAGCGGATCGGCGACTTGACCATCAGCGTGGCCGGCGCGTCGGGCACCCTGTCTTCCGACTGCTTGCCCGGTTCCGCCCTGCCTGCTTCCGCCCTGCCCGCCTCTTCCGGCCTGCCGGCAGCCTTTTGGTCGGCCTGCATGAGCAGCCCGGCTGTGGCTTCCTTAGCGCCGATCAGCACAGGCGGCAGACTGGGCTCAAGCACCGTGTTGCCGTCGAGCTCGATGGCATAGATTCGGATGCCGCGCAGGCCAAGCTCGGCAACCAGCGCTTCGATCTGGCTGACTGCGGGCTTCAACGTGTTGAGATTGAGCACCACCGGGCGACCGGCAAAATAGCCGGGAGAATTGCCGATCCAGCGGTCGAGGCTTTCCAGCCACTCCGAAAGCGGCGTCTCCGGGGTGAGCGTGAAGGCGACGAAGGAGCGGGCGCGAAAGCGAATGGATTTGGTCTCGACGGGGGCGGCGAAGGTCACGGACAGCGATTCCTTACTGATAGGTAAACGCTAGCCAGCCATGGTTAACGAAAGGTTAACGGAGGCGTTTTTGCGGCATCCGGAAAGCTATAACTGACAGGCGCGGCGCTGGAAATTGCCTGCCCTTGCTCGACACCTTGCTGGCTAAGTGCCCTTCGCTGCGTCCTCGATCAGTTCCGCCAGCAAGCTAGAGAACCGCTCGTCAGCCCTATCCCCGATGTTTCCCACTTCTCTCGCCACCATCCCGGGCGAAGAGACCGACACTTGTCCACTCAGCTGAACGTTGACCGTGAACGTCCTTCCGACTACCTCCTTTTCGGTTCCCCGCTTCCTGTAGATTCTGAACCGAATAGACGGTGTTGATGCTTTGGCTTGTGGCGCGGTGTCGATCTCGATGGCCACCTCGCCTGCCACGTCAGCCTTGGCCGTTTCCAGCGACGCAACCACGACGTCGTCCAGCCAGGCCCTTGCCTGCGCGCCGAAGTCCACCCCTTCGGCCTTCTCATTGCCGACCTTTCCGTCTTGCTCACGGCGAGCTTCCTTGCCGCGATCAAGGGCATCTCTAAACTTGGACATCGTAGTTGCCTCCGATTGTGAGCGCATGAAATCTGCCGTCACCTCGCCATGCTCCTCCTGATGGATAGAACGCGCGCGAGCGGTGTGCGTTGCGTAAGCGGAGCCCGTGGTTCGCCGCTGGGGAGCGGCGGTGATCGCGGCGCTGTGGGCTGGGGTAGCGTGTCAGCAGCCGAACGGACAGCGCTGGAAATTACCTGCCCTTTCCCACAAGATGCCTGAACATCGCTGAGGGCTCGACATGTGCAACCTCTACAACATCACCACCAGCCAGGAAGCGATCCGCCAGTGGACCCGCGCCCTGCGCGACAGTCTCGGCAATCTCGAGCCCTCGATCGACATCTACCCCAATCAGCCCGGCCCGGTGGTGCGCAACGCACCGGACGGGACGCGCGAGTTGGCCAACCTGCTGTGGGGCATGCCGACGCCGATCGAGCGGGTAAAGGGCAAGGCCGACTACGGCACCACCAACATCCGCAACCCGCAATATGGCCACTGGCAGCAATATCTCGGCGTCGAGAACCGCTGCGTGGTGCCGCTCACCAGCTTCGCCGAACCGAGCCCAACGCCCGGCGACAAGGACCCGGATACCGGTATCCAGAAAAACTACTGGTTCGCGCTGAACGAGGCGCGGCCGCTGTTCTTCTTTGCCGGCCTGTGGACGCGCTGGCAAGGCGTGCGCAAGGTCAAGGACGGCCCCGGCGAGTTCGAGCTCTACGGCTTTCTGACCACCAGGCCAAACGCCCTGATCGCGCCGATCCACGAGAAGGCGATGCCCGTGATCCTGACGACGCAGGAGGAAACCGAGACCTGGCTGAGCGCGCCGTGGTCGCAAGCCAGGCACCTGCAGAGCACGGCACCCGACGACGCGCTGGTGATCGTCGACAAGCCGGCGACGCAGATAAAGTTTCCGCCGCAGGCGCCACAGGCGCCGCTACAGGGTTCGCTGTTCTAAAGCTTGAATTTCTGCAGCACCCAGATGTAGCCTTTTGGCGGATGGTCCTGGTCGATGAACTGGGTCTTCACCGTCGTGTCCGTTCGGCTGCACCGCTTGCACCTGAATCGGATGGTCGCCAGCGGCTTGTTCCAGCCCACCACCTTGGCCACGTCGTTGGCCCGAAAACGCCCGACATGGTAACAGTGGCCGCACTCGACGATCAGCAGCATGTTGGCCTTTGCGGCACGTCCAACGCTGTCCATCGGCCCGGCCATGGCTCATTTCCGAGTCAAATAATCCTCGGGAAGCGGGAGCAGGCCAAGATCCGGCATCCGGAAATCGGGCTCCTTCTCCGCTACGTTGGCCATCACCTCATGCAATTTTTCGACAAGCCCGCAAAGCTGCCAAAACAGCTCGCCCTGCGCCTTCAGATGCAGTTGCGACGAAAGCACCGTCCTGCGCAGGCTGAGGGCGTCGCTGATGATCGCCTCCGCATGCCTCGCCGACAGCCTGTCGAACCGGCTTTTTCGCCTGCCCATCGCGGCTCTCCCCAGTTTGTGAGCAACCGCCCCACCTACTGACAAATAGGAAGGCATTCCTCGCGGAGTCAATTCACCCTTGACATTTTTGTTCCCGTTTTGTTCAATTTGAACAGAAACGATTGGAGGCATCGCTATGGACCACATATTGACGCTGGACAGCCGCCAGGAGGCCGCCCTTCAGGTAGTCGCAGAAAAATTCGTTGCACAGCACAAGGGCGACGCGGTGAAGGCACTCAAGGAAATGATCGTACTGAATGGGCATCTGCAGGAGCGGCTTGACGCGGTGGAGAGACGGCGCCGGGCGACGCAGTAAGCGCTCAGAGATGACGGTAGCAGGACGCGTGTTCAATCGTGCCGTTCGAAGGTCGGCTTAGCGCCTCAAGGGCGGTCATTCCTGCGGTCCTGTACATTCACCAAAAGCGGACATCAGAAGCGGTCGTTGGTGTGCCCGAGCGAGAAACACCCTGGCGATCAATCGGGACATTCGGCACCGGTACCGACCCAAGCAGCGATCAGGGCAGCAAAGGTCTCCTGCGATCCAGGAGGGGCACTGCGCCCATCGCCCGGGTGCCAGGCCCAGCCAACCAGATGGTCTTCGCCCATATGCCGTACAAGATCGGCATGGGAACGATTGCCGTTACGGCTCGTGTCTTTCACCTGCCGGCAAATCTCACCCACGGTCAAACCCTGCCAAGCCATGCTGGCTGGTGCCAACGACCAGTGCGCGTTGCCCGGAATGGATTTCATGCGGCTGCCGACGATCGGACGATTCTCGGCACCGTGGCAGGTGCTGCAGACAAGCCCCGCCGGACCCAGCGAGCTTTGGCTAGCAATTATCAATGGCACATGCGGATGCATGTCCTCACCCTGGGTCGGGCTGCGCGTCGCTGGATGGCAGTTGATGCAACGCGGATGCGTCAGGACACGGCTGGCCTCCTCGAAGATGGCCTTTGAACGCGCGCTGGTTTCCGCAATCGCATCAAAGTCAGAGGCGGCCTTGAGAGAACCGCTATCCAATGTTTCAGCATAGCCCCGCAAGAGCCCCATACTGGCAACGATTGCGGTCGCAGCCAGCACGGTGGCGAGCGGGATAGCGAGAAGCCGCTTGGCCATGGTCACACCCTACGCAATTCGTTGTGGTCGATCGGCAGCGAGCGCAGCCGCTTGCCGGTCACCACGAAGATCGCGTTGAAGAGCGAGGGTGCGACACCAGGGGTGCCGAGCTCTCCGATGCCGCCCGGAGCCTCCGAACTCGGCACGATGTGCACCTCGATCCTTGGCGTCTCGTTTATTCTCAGGACGGGAGAATCATCGAAGTTGCTCTCTACGACGGCACCGTTGTGGACCGTAATGCGACCGTAGAGAGCCGCACTGAGACCATAGATGATGCCGCTTTGTATCTGGGCTTCCACCGTGTCTGGATTGATGACCTGGCCGCAGTCTACAGCGCAGATGATGCGGTCAATCTTGAGCATACCGTCGTTCCCGACAGTCACTTCGGAGATCATTGCAGCAAAACTGCCAAAATCCTCCGTAAGGGCGATGCCTCTACCCTGGCCTTGCGGAAGCGCGGTTGTCCAACCGGCTTTCTCGGCCGCAACATGGAGCGCGCCGAGGAGACGCGGTTTGTGCTGAAGCAGGCGCCTGCGGTATTCGAGCGGATCGACGCCCGCAGCATGCGCCAATTCGTCAATGCCACCTTCAATCACCGGGATGTTGCGCGTGGCGCCGACGCCGCGCCAGTTGCCTGTCAACATGCCGTCTGGAGCCTCGTGGCGCACGAAGTCCGTATATTTGTTTGGAATCGCGTACGGCGTTTCCGCGCCGGCCATGATGTCGAGGTCTATGCCATCGCGGGTAAAAGCGGGCAGCCAGCGCGCCATGACGGACGGACCGATGACGCGATGCCGCCAGGAAACCGGCATGCCATCGGCACCCAGCGTTGCCGTCACCTTGCTGTAGTTGAGATAGCGATAACAGTCATGACGGATGTCCTCCTCGCGGCTCCAGGTAACCTTGACAGGGCCATCCACTTGCTTTGCGATCTTCGCTGCCAGAATGACGCCGTCGACATCGAGTCTGCGGCCGAACCCGCCGCCCAGCAGGTGGTTGTGCACGACGACCTTCGGCAGAGGCAGGCCGGTCACATCGGCGACGGCCTGTCTCGCGCGGCCCATGATCTGCGTGCCCACCCATACGTCACAGCCGTCACTGCGGACGTGGAGCGTGCAGTTCATCGGCTCCATTGCCGAATGGGTGAGGATCGGCTGGCGATAGACGAATTCATGGACAGGCCCGTGCTCGATTTCGGCTTTCGCGACGTCGCCTTCCTGGATATGCGGCAGCGCGCTGCCGTTGATCGCATCTTCTGCGAGCTTTTCCAGATCGGCCTGTGAAAGAGCCGCGTTCGGACCCGGATCCCACTCGATGGAAAGCGCGGCAAGGCCCTTGCGCGCAGCACCGGTGTTGTCAGCCACGACTGCGACCGCATCCTCGATCCGGACGACCTGTTTGACGCCCTTGACCGCCATTGCTGGCCCATCCTCGACCGAGCGCAGTTTCCCGCCGAAGTGAGGACAGATCGCGATCGCCGCGTAAGACACGCCTTCCGGGCGGGCGTCGATGCCGAATTTCGCCGTGCCGTTTACCTTCTCAGGACTATCGAGACGCCGGACGGGCTGACCGATCAGGCTAAAGCTGGACGCAGGTTTCAGCGGCACGTCCTGCGGAACTGTCTCTGATACAGCAGCATGTATCAGGCTGCCGTAAGAGGCGCGGCGGCCGCTTGCGGCGTGGACGACATGCCCGGCCTCGGCCTTGCACGTATCCGGCGCAACCTCCCAGCCACGCGCTGCAGCGTTCACCAGTATCATGCGGGCGGTGGCGCCTGCCTTGCGCATCTGCTCATAAACAGCGCGAATGGCGAGGGAGCCGCCAGTGATCTGGTCGCCCAGCAAGGGGTTTGCATAGCGCTCGGGATCAGCAGGCGCATGCTCCAGCGTTACTTGATCGAGCGTGACTTCCAACTCTTCGGCGAGCAACATGGCTACCGCTGTATAAATACCCTGCCCCATCTCAACGGACGGCATGACGAACACGATCTTGCCGTCGACAGGGATGCGAATGAAGGCGCTTGGCTCGAACGCCTCTGCGGCAGCGGATGACGGCGAAGGCTGTAGGCCAATGACGAGTCCAGCTCCAGTCAGCGATGCTCCGATCAGAAACTGCCGGCGCGAGACGGCGGCGTTGGTTTTGTCGAAAATGGACATCGCATCACCCCTGGGCAGCCAGCATAATGGCAGCGCGAATGCGCGGATACGTACCGCATCGACAGATATTTCCGGCCATTACGGCATCGATATCATCGTCGGTCGGCGACGGATTGCCCACCAGCAGTGCGACCGCGGACATGATCTGCCCTGACTGACAGTAACCGCACTGCACGACATCAATATCGAGCCAGGCTTTCTGTAGTCGTGCGCCCTCCGCAGTCTCACCAATTGCCTCGATCGTGGTGATCGGCTTGGACGCCGCGTCGGCGACCGGCATCACACACGACCTCACGGGCACTCCATCGACATGCACCGTGCAGGCGCCGCACATGGCTATGCCACAGCCGAATTTAGTTCCAGTGAGGCCTATGGTGTCGCGCAGAACCCATAGAAGCGGAATATCGCCATCGACGTCGACGGCATGGTTCTTACCATTGACTGAAAGATCATAAGACATGTGAATTTCGGCCGAAAGCCGCCCCCCAAAACGCTTATGCTGCACTGCCACAATAACCGCAAAAACGGCGGATCATCCAGTAGATTCTTTGTTCAAGTCCGGATTCGAGGTCCTGAGCACTATGGACGGCCTTGCGCGCCGTCTCAGCCATCGCGCAGACGATGAAGGTGTGCCACTCGTCCGACACCAAGACGTTGGATGTCGATTTCACCCTCGACGAGTATTAGCTCAAGTATTCCAATGCATCGACCCCGCCCGAAAGAAGTCTGCTTCGGTGAAGGTTTTTCGATGCGTGCCGCGGCACGAGGGGTGGGCTAGGATCGACATCGGCCCGCGTTGGAAAATCTTCACCTAGGCTGCTGAACAGCTTTGCGCCCAATGTCTGTCATTCCGCGCTATTGCCAACGTTTCTGAAAGCTGCCGCCCGACAGGCGACGCCGAACATCCGATGCCGGTGGTGGCAAACGGAATGGCAGCTTTCCAATCGGCTGGCCAGAAAGCAGCCCTTAGGTGTCGCAAAAGTCCTCACGATACCACCGAGTTTTGCGCCCGACTTGTGCGACAGAAATTCCCCTTCAGTTGCAGGGGCGGCCGATATGTCGCGAAATTTAGGATTTGCGCGACAGAGGCGTTGAAATGCACTGCTTTAGTTCTCGCCCTTTAACGGAGAGCAGTTTCCGAAAATGCCTTTCTGGTTCTACGAGGAAGGACCGCCAGCATAGACAGGCCCCGCGTCAGAAGAAAAATATTAAAGGCCAGCCAAAGGCCGTGATTTCCAAGCGTCGGCAATACCGCGAATAGGATCACAAGGTAAGAGATGAGCGCGAGCGCCATCGTGTTGCGCATATCGCGCGACCACGTTGCTCCGATGTATACGCCATCCAACTGAAACGCGAGACATCCCGAAACCGCCGTCAGGGCCGCCCATGGCAGATAGGCCGAAGCTTCGATGCGGACATCAGGGGCATTCGTCATGATCGCAATTAGGCGGTCTCCCATAAAGAGAAAGGCCAAGGCCAAAGCAACCGCGAGCACCATGCTCCAGGCGAGCGTTAAGCGAACCCCACGATGGAACGCTGGTAGGTAATTCGCTCCGATCGCACGTCCGCATATGTGTTCGGCAGCCGTTGTGAAACCATCGGAAAAGAAGCTGGCAACCATAAAGAACTTAAAGAGGATGGCGTTGGCGGCCAAGGCAACCGGCCCGAGTTGCGCGCCCGTCCGGGTGAAGAACGCGAAAGCCGTGAGTAGCAAGAACGAACGGATCATGATGTCGCGATTGATCGAGAACAAGCGGCCAAGAGCGACCCGGTTCAGGATTGATTGAATCGTTGGTAGCGGAGACCGTCGAAACCGCGCCACCACGACCACCATTCCAGTCGCAACCGCTATGCCCTCAGCAATCACAGTTCCCCAAGCTACGCCGGCAACCCCCCATTCGAGAGCAAGGCCGAGCCAGATCGACATCGCTATGTTCACACCGTTCAGCAGGAATTGAAGCGACAGGCCCGGCATCGCCCTTCCCTGGCCGAGCAAGACACCAAGCACGGCAAAATTGACTAGCGCCATCGGCGACGAAAGCAGGCGGATAGACAGATAAGTTGACATTGCCTCAGCAACATCCGGCGAGGGCTGCATGAACAGCAGTCCTGCCCCTTTAATGAGCTGAGATGCAGCGATGAGTAGTATGCCAAGCACCAATGCAATGACGATCGCGCGCCAAAACACCGCCTGCTGCTCACCAATGTCATCTTGTCCGAATGCCTGAGCAACCAGTCCCGAAGTACCAGTCCGCAAGAAATTGAACGAGGCAAAAACGAAACCGAAGACGGTGGAGCCTATAGCAAGACCACCGATCAAGGCCGCATTGCCAAACTGCCCGACCACAGCGATGTCAACAATGCCTAGCAAGGGTGTGCTCAACGACGCGAAGGCCATCGGAACCGAAATAGCCATGACCATTCGGTTTGTTACCTCGAAAGGTCGAACTCCCTTGCTTATTTGAAGCTCAGCCACGGTCGCACGATCCCAGGTTCATTTTGGCGCTCAGCATACTATCTCCCCTGAACCCGGGGCTACTCAGCGTCTTTTTCCACCCTGCCTTCTGCGATCGACCGTTCCTTGTCGCAAAAATCCCGCAGACCCCCAAAACCTGCGACACGGTTTTATTCGGTGCAGAATGTCCGGTTTGTGGTGGCGCGATCAAGTCCAATGAATGTCTTGGAAGAGGTCGGTTGCCGAACGGCGGCATACTCAGTTTTTCGGCCAGAACCGGACAGTCAGCAGACGGCCCACTATGCTCTCGAGCAGCAATGCGCCTAATCTCAGCCGTTCGTCGACGCTCAGCTTGATCCCGAATCCCGCCGTTCGCTCAGTCGTTGTGATGGGCTCGAGTCAATATGTACAATCCAATGGATTGGCGGCTATCCGCCGGCATGATCCCGCCGCAGGAGCGAAGTCCGCCTCACGCAAGAATCGCGCCGGCCGATGAAGGCTGGCTCCCCAAGTTGGATTCGAACCAACGGCCGCTCGATGAACAGGCGAGATCTCTACCGGTGAGCTCTCGGGGAGCTGCTGATACCAAACTCAACTTAATTTCGGATCGGGCTATAAGGCACTTGCCGAATATGGTGGCGACGTGCTTGCCGCCCTATTTCACCAAAGACGGGTCCGCCGGAATGAAGGCCAGCTGTCGGGGACCGGCAGGGAGCCCAGTCAGCGACTGACGTTGGGTCGTTTGCCGGAATGCCGCCGTCGAGGAACGAGAAGGCACTGGCTGGGTGTTGATGGCCACATCGGGAGGTGAACCCATGGAACCGCGCGCCAAGGAACAGGAGAACCTTTCCCGACTCGAACGGGCCGCGCAACAGACTGCTGATCCAAAAACTATGGAACAGAAGGCGAAAAAGCCCGAGGAAAAATTCCGCTTCAGCCTTCGCAAGGAAGACGTCTGGTGGACGCTTGGTTTCGCTGCCGCTGCCTTGCTGCTTTTTGGCATGCAAGTCCTGATCAATTGGCGCTTAGAATGGCTTGACGCGCCTTTGCGCGTGCGCGTGCTGAACTACGTCAGGGGCGGCCTTTTCATTTTCGTTATGCTGACCGTTGCGAATGTTATCGAAGTCTTTCTCATTGGCAGAATTCCCAATCGTGTTTCGCGCTTCAACCTGCAACGTATTTTTCGATTGGTCGTCGTTGTCGCCATCGTCTTCGTGGCCATTTCAGTCTTATTTGTGAACTGGTACGCTGCGGTTGTTTCACTCGGCCTGATTTCACTGATTCTCGGCTTTGCGCTGCAAATGCCGATCTCCAGTTTCATCGCATGGATTTATATTCTGGCCAGGGCGCCTTATCGCGTTGGCGACCGCATTCGCATCGGCGATGCCCATGGCGATGTCATAGATGTCAGCTATCTCGACACGACGTTATGGGAATTCGGCGGCGAACATCTTTGGACCGATCATCCGAGCGGACGCGTCATCAAGTTTCCGAATTCCACCGTGTTTGACACGCCGGTATTCAACTATTCCTGGCCGCTGTTTCCCTATGTCTGGAACGAAATCAAGTTCCAGCTCGCGTATGAAAGCGATCTGGAATTCGTAGCGAAAACCATGAAAGAGGTCGTCGACGAGCAGATCGGCGACATCATGAGCCAGAAGGTGAAGGTCTATAAGCACATCCTGTCGCAAACGCCGGTGGACGAACTCGAAGTGAAGGAGCATCCCGTGGTTCATTTTCGCGTCAGTGAAAATACCTGGCTCGAGGCCATCGTGCGTTACCTCGTGCCGCCGAAGGAAGCGGGGCGCACCAAAACACGCTTGATCAAGGAAATGCTGGCGCGAATGAATGCAAAACCCGATCGCGTGCTGTTTCCGAAGAGCAATTTGAGGTGAACTTCCTCAGGCCACGCCCGGGCGGAGCCATCCCCCGCCCGCGTCGCGGCAGGCTGATGCATCTGGAGCGCCTATGATGAAGCCGACCGGATCCACCGAGGCAGTGAGGATCGAGGACCTTGACGACGCGGGGCTGGTTGAACACGCGCGACTGCGTGACCCCGCCGCATTCTGGTTAATCATCAAGCGTCACAATCAGCGGCTTCACCGGGTCGCCCGCGCCGTCCTGAATGACGACACCGAGGCCGAGGACGTACTTCAGGAGACCTATATCCACGCCTTCACCCATCTGGCCGAATTCCGCGCGGAGGCGCAGCTGTCGACCTGGCTCACCCGGATCGCGCTGAACGAGGCGCTGGGACGCCGCCGGAAAAGGCGGCCCACCGTCGACGTGAAAGCCATCGAAGGCATGGTCGCTCCGTTCAGCGCCTACAAGCCTGATCCCGAAGAGGCGGCCGCTCTCGCTGAAATCCGCGACCTCCTCGAGCGAGCCGTCGGTGGCTTGCCAGAGCCCTTTCGCATCGTCTTTGTCATGCGAGACGTCGAGGAAATGAGCATTGAGGAAACGGCTTTTCTCTTGGCATTGCGACCTCAGACGGTGAGCACCCGCCTTTATCGCGCACGCCGGCTGCTCCGCGAGGCGCTGCGGGACAAGCTCGCCACCGTGTTCACGGATACGTTTCTCTTCGCTGGCGCCCGTTGTGACCGCCTCGCGCAATCAGTCCTGGACCGGCTCGCAATCCGCCTGGTTCGAAAGGATACTAATCCGTTGAACACGGCGACTGAGCGCACGTAGACGCCGTCCACGCGAGATTACGCCGGCTCCTTTCGCGGGGCTGTTGTAGCGGGCGCGGAATATTTTTGGCGGCCGGACCATCTAATCATCAGGCAAATGCACTCGGCGCCGCGGTGCTGACAGCGGCGTTGAATCAACAAACATAGGAGACCGCCATGCAGGGCGCACTTCACCTATCCCGGCGTCAGTCGCTTCAGGGACTTGTCGTACTCGGTGCCGGAGCGGCACTCAGCGGAATCGCGCGGCCTTCCCCGGTATTGGCACAGGACATATCGGACGAAGACATTTTCCGCTTTGCGCTCAACCTCGAATATATGGAGGCTGAATACTACCTCCGCGGCACTACCGGAAAAGGCATCGACGCAGCCGATGCCGGTTCGAAACCCGGCGACGTCGTTGGTGGAAAGCAAGTCTCGTTCGAGACGCCGGCCATCGGCGAATTCATGCAGGAAGTCGCCGAAAATGAACTCGCGCACGTCCGCTTCTACCGCAAGACGCTTGGATCGGACGCTGTTGACCGGCCGGCCATCGATTTCGACGCGGGGTTCAAGGCGGTTGCGGAGGCATCTGGCCTCGGGCCGGACTTCGACCCCTTCGGCAACGAAACGAACTTCGTTCTCGGCGGGATGTTGTTCGAGGATGTCGGCGTCACCGCCTATGCCGGTGCGGCGACGGTTCTGAAAAACAAAGACTTCCTCGCCGCCGCCGCAGGCATCCTGGCGGTCGAGGCCTACCACATGGGCATGGCGCGATCTACGCTATACCGGAAGGGAGAGGAAGCCTGGAAGGCCGCCAACGCCGTTTCCGATGCCCGAGACAAAATCGACGGATCTGACAATAAGGACCAAGGGATCCAGGCGGACGGAAAAGCCAACATCGTTCCTTCGACGCCCGATGCGATCGCCTTCACCAGAACGCCACAGGAGGTGCTCCGGATCGTCTATCTCAGCGACAAGGATGGAGTGAGCAAGGGCGGCTTCTATCCGGAAGGGATGAACGGCACGCTCAAGAGCACCTGAGCCAGTTGCGACGAGTGACGATGCGCCGCCGGAAACCGAGCGGCCTCGCAGTGGCTGCTCTTGGAGAAAGACGATGAGTAAAGATGATGATGTGAACCGCGGATCGGCAGCTTCCAGCGGAGTGCTGTCTCGCCGCAATTTCCTGAAAGTCTCTGTGACCGGTGCAGCGATTGCCAGCGCCGGCGGCCTATCAGCCTGTATGACTGGACCGATGGCAGCCGGAAAGACAACCAAGGCGCTGGCGCTGTACCAGGGCACCCCAAATCGTGGCCGACGCTGCGGTGGCTGTACTCACTTCCGAGAGCCAAACGGGTGCGAGATCGTTGCCGGTGCAATCAGCCCAAATGGCTGGTGCCGTTTCCACGAGCCGCTGCCGGCTTGATGCAACAAAATTGCCGCCTCCCGCCTTATGTCTCGGGCGGGAGCAACGCGACGCCAGCTTCCGCGTCCAGAGCGGACGTTGGCCGGCCGGCGGCAAGGCGTCTGCCTGGGTGAATGTTCGCGGCCCGAAGTTGAGGATTGCGTGCAGCCCTTCATGCCCCAGGGTCGGTGCGATCTGCGCTCAGATGTCGGGTTATCGCGCGCCCGGGCGGCGAGCGACACTATTGTTCGAAAGGCTCTCCCAGCGAAGCCACGCCGTTGAGCTTGAGCAGACGCCGGTTCGAAGAAATGATGCCCAGCACGACGATTGTCACGAGATAAGGTAGGCTCGATAGAAGTTGCGAGGAAACGTCGAGCCCAGTTGTCTGGGCCGCGAGGCTTGCGAGGGACACGGCGCCGAAGAGGCAAGCACCGAGGAAGATACGGCTGGTAAGCCAAGTGCCGAAGACCACGAGCGCGATCGCGATCCAGCCGCGCCCGGCGATCATGCCATCGGCCCAGAGCGGAGTGTAGACCACGGCCGCGTAGGCACCGGCGAAACCCGCCAACGCGCCGCCGAAAGCGACCGCGGCGAAACGCACGGCGATTACCGGATAGCCGAGCGCACGGGCCGCCTTGGGATTCTCGCCGACGGCGCGCACGACAAGGCCGGTCTTGGTGTAGGCGAATATCGCCCAGATGGCGACGGTCGCAGCAAGCGAGAGCCACACGACGACGTCCTCGACGAACAGGCCGCCGATGACCGGGATATCTGAAAGCCAGGGCAATGAAAGCTTCGGTAGGCCTTTGACCGTGAGGCTCTCATAGCTCTTGCCGAACAGTGCCGAGAGGCCCTGGCCGAGTATGCCGATGGCGAGACCCACCGCGACCTGGTTGGCGCGCAACCCCAGCGCGATGACGGCAAAGACAAGGGAAAGAGCCGTGCTGGCGAGGCCCGCGGCGACGAAACCCAGGAGGTGACCGCCGCCATGATAGACGATGATGAAGGCGATGACCGCCCCCAGGGCCATCAGTCCCTCCACGCCGAGATTGAGGACGCCGGCCCGCTCGGCCACCATTTCGCCCAGCGCCGCCAAAAGGAACGGCGTGGCCGCCGCCAGCATTCCGGCGACGATGAACTCGAGGGCATTCATGGAGCGCTTCCGTGGGCGGCATCGCGCCATTCGAGCCGGTAGCGGACGAAGGCGATGGCGATGAGATAGGCGAGCAGCAGGCTGCCCTGGAAAACCCGGACCGCGGCGACTGGCAGGTTTGCCGAGACCATGGCGTTGTCGCCACCGATATAGAGGGCCGCCATGAGCAGCGCGGAAAAAACGATGCCTATCGGGTGAAGGCCACCGAGATAGGCCACGATGATGGCCGCGTAGCCGTAGCCGGTCGAGATGGAGCGCTGCAGCTGACCGAGCGGCCCGGCCACCTCGGCCGCCCCGGCGAGGCCTGCCGCGAAGCCGCCGATGAGGAGGGAAAGCCAGATCGCGCGTCCTTCGTTGAAGCCGGCGTATCCGGCCGCGCGCGGCGCGAGGCCGCCGACCTGCAGCTTGTAGCCGGCGAAACTCCTCTGCATGAAGACCCAGGCCGAGAGGGAGAACGCGAAGGCGATAAGCAGCGAGACGTTGACGCGGGTGCCGGGGATCAGGATCGGCACCATCGCGTCGTACTGGAACATCACCGACTGCGGGAAGTTGAAGCCGGCCGGGTCCTTCCAGGGACCGAGAAGCAGATAGTTGAGTACCTGCGCGGCAACGAGCGCCAGCATGAGCGAAACGAGAATCTCGTTTGCGTTGAGCCGCACGCGCCAGAACGCGGTGAGCGAGGCCCAAAGCGCGCCGCCCAGTGCGCCGAGGACGAGCATGGCGGGCCAGATCCACTGGCCCGTCGCCTGCGGGAGCCAAATGGGAATGGCCGATGCGAAGATCGCGCCGAGGATGAACTGGCCCTCGGCGCCGATGTTGAAGACCTTTGCGCGAAAGCCGATCGCAAGCCCCTGCGCGATCAGCAGCAGCGGCCCCATCTTCAGCAGGACTTCCGAGAAGGAGGCCCAGGACAGGAAGGGTTCCAGAAGCATCGCGTGGAAAACGGCGACCGGATCGCGGCCCATCAGGAGGTAGAGCCCGAGATTGAGCAGCGTAGCCAGACCGAGCGCGGCGGACGGGGCGACCAGCTTGATTGCAAGCGAGGCGTGTTCCCGGCGAACCAGAACGGGAAGGAACGGCCGGGACAGAGCGCTCATGCGGGGACCTTTTCGGCCGTCGAATGCGCGCCGATCATGTAGCGGCCGATCTCCTCGGGTCTGGTGTTGCGCGTCACTAGCGGCGGGCTCAGCCGGCCCTGATGAATCACCTGGATCGAATCGCAGAGCTCGAACAGTTCCTCCAGTTCCTCCGAGATAACCAGGATGGCCATGCCTTCGTTGCGCAGCGCGACAAGGCGCCGGCGGATGGCGGATGCGGCGCCGATGTCCACGCCCCAGGTGGGCTGCGCCACGAACAGCAATTTCGGGGACAGCATGATCTCGCGGCCTACGATGAACTTCTGCAGATTGCCTCCCGAAAGCGCCCCGGCCTCCGTTTCGGAACCCGGCGTGCGCACGTCGTATTGCCGGATGCAGTCGTCGGCGAAAGCCTTCGCGCGGGCCGTGTCGACGAGGCCGCGGTTCAAGAGGCCGGAGGGATGGGCGGTCAGAAGGCTGTTGAGGACGAGCGACATTTCCGGCACCGCGCCGCGGCCCAGCCGCTCCTCTGGAACGAAGGCAAAGCCCAGCCGGCGGCGGGCCGCCGCATCGAGCGCGCCGACGTCCCTTCCCATCATGAAGATACGCTCTGAC
>SAQR01000041.1:0-33031 GCA_004020365.1 Mesorhizobium sp. | reverse complement strand
GCTCTGACTTGTCGCGCCGCAGCACCGTCTCGCCCGAGATCAGCGCCGCGAGTTCGCTCTGCCCGTTGCCCGATATGCCCGCGATACCGAGGATCTCGCCCGCCCGGACCGTCAGGCTGACGTCGGAAAGCGTCGCGGCGAAGGGATCGTCCGGCCGATGGTCGAGGCCGACGATTTCAAGGCGCTTTTCCCCTCCGGAATGCGCAAGCGCCGGCATGGGCTGCGGCATGTCGCGGCCGATCATCATGCGAGCGAGGTCGTGCGCATCGTGGTCGCGGGGATCCACATGGCCCATGATGCGCCCGCCGCGCAGGATGGTCGCGCGGTCGCAGACCGCGCGGATCTCCTCCAGCTTGTGTGAGATGAACAGAATGGACACGCCGCCGTCGCGCAGCCGCCGCAACGTCTCGAAAAGCTTGTCCACCGATTGCGGCGGCAGGACGGAGGTCGGTTCGTCGAGGATCAGGAGCTGCGGTCGGGTCATCAGGCAGCGGATGATTTCCACCCGCTGCCGCTCTCCGACCGAGAGCGCGTGCACGTGGGCAAGTGGATCGACCTCCAGGCCGAAGTCGCGGCCGAGCTTACGGATGCCTTGCGCAAGATCCGATTTTTTCCCGGGCACGACCAGCCGGATGTTCTCCACCACCGTCAGCGTCTCGAACAACGAGAAATGCTGGAAGACCATGCCGATCCCCTTGCGTCTCGCATCCGCCGGGGACGCGAGCGCGAGGGACTCTCCTTTCCAGCTCGCCGTTCCGGCGTCCGGCTGCTCGACGCCGTAGATCAGCTTCATCAGCGTCGATTTGCCCGCCCCGTTCTCTCCGAGGATCGCGTGGATCGAGCGCGTAGCCACGTCCAGATCGATGTCCCGATTGGCATGGATCTGGCCGTAGCTCTTGGAGATGCCGCGCAGCGACAGAAGCGGGGCGGTCATGGATTACTTAGGCAGCGGCGTGGTGACACCCTTGACGTGCCAGTCCATGGCGACGATCTCGGCCTCGGTCATTGTCTTGCCGGCGGGAACGCCTTCGCTACCGTCGGCCTTGGCGATCGGACCGGCAAAGGGCGAGAAGCTACCGTCGTCGATCTTGGCTTCAACCTCCTTGATCTTGGTCATGATGTCGGCCGGGATGCCCGGGTTCCAATCGACGACTTCGACGACCTTGTCACCGACACCCAAGAAGGCGTTGGCGCCCTTGAAGGTACCGGCAAGGTGAGCGTCGACCGAGGCTTTGAAGAAGGGCGACCAATCGGTCGCCACGCAGCCGAGATAGGTCTTGGGCGCGTATTTCTTCATCGACGAGTTGAGGTTGAAGGCGGGGATGCCGGCCTCCTCGCAGGCCGCAACGACGGAAGGCGTGTCCTGCGCGTTTGAGAAGATGACGTCGCATTTCTGCGCCAGCAGCGCCTTGGCGGCTTCCTGCTCCTTGGCCGGATCGAACCAGGAGTTCACCCATACGACCGAAACCTCGACATCGGGCTTCACCGCCTGCGCCCCCAGCGTGAAAGCGTTGATGGAGGTGATCAGCTCGGGAATGGCGAAGGCGGAGACCGAGCCGAGCTTGCCGGTCTTCGAAAGCGCGGCCGCCGCCATGCCCATCCGGTAGGTGCCCTGGGAATATTGGGCAGCAAAGGGCGAGAAGTTCGGCGCCACCTGGAAACCGGAAGCGTGCAGCACGGTGACGTCGGGATTGCGGCGCGCGATCTGCAGGGCGCCGTTCTGGTAGCCGAAGGAACCGGCGATCAGGAACTTGTTCCCGTCGGCGACCGCCTTGTTCATGATGCGGTCGGCGTCGGGGCCTTCCTGAATGTTCTCGATGATGGTGACCTTCACCTTGTCGCCGTAGGCGGCCTTGACCGGCTCGAGCCCGTCGGCCAGCGCACGGCCCCAGCCGACGTCGCCGACCGGCGAGGGGACCACAAGTACGATGCCCAGCGGTTCGTCGGCGGCAAGCGCGCGGCTACCCACCGCGGCGACGAGCCCGGTAGCGGCAGCGCCCTTCATCAATGTTCTGCGGGTAAGATTTGTCAGCATGTCGGTTCCCCTTGCTTTTGGTTTTGGCTTCTAGAATTCCACGGTGGCGAGTGCCGCCTCGGCTTGCGCGAACAGCCTGGCCTCGTCGAGCCCCGGGAATTCTCCCTTGGCCCAGACGATGCGGCCGTCGATCATCGTCATGTCGGTCGGCGTGCCGATGCCCACCTTGGCCAGCAGGCTCAGCGGATCGTGCCGCGTGCCGACATAGTCCATGCGCCGCGTGTCGATGGCGAACAAGTCGGCGGCCATGCCGGGCGACAGCCTGCCGATGTCGCCGCGCCCGAGCAGCGCCGCGCCCCCCGTTGTCGCATAGCCGAGGAAATCGGCCGGCGGCGGAACCGGATGGTCACGTGTCGACGCCGACAGGCATTGCAGCATGTAGGCGGAATGGATGCAGTGCATCAGGTTGGAATTGTCGTTCGAGGCGGCGCCGTCGCAACCCAAGCCCACAATGAGCCCGAGGGCCGACATCGCCGGTATGTCGGTGATTTCGGCGCCGACGAGATAGACCGGCTCCGGGCAGTGCGCGACGCCGGTGCCGCTGGCGGCCATCTTGCGCAGCTCGTCGTGGGTCAGCTCCCAGCAATGGGCATAGAAGGCATCCGACCCGCAGAAGCCTATCTCCGCGCAATAGTCCACCGTGCGCAGGCCATGGCGGGCCTGCATGACCGGGCTTTCGCCCTCGCCGACATGGCTATGCATGCGCACCTTGCGATCGCGCGCTAGCGCCACCGATTCCACCAATGTCTCGCGATAGCAGTTGACCGGCTGGCAGGGCGCGACGACGACCTGGCGCATGCCAAAGCGACCGGCATCATGGTAGGCGTCGATCAGCCGGGCGCAGTCGGCGATGAACTCGTCCGTCGTTTCCAGCATGGCGTCGGGGATGGTCGAGCCTTCCGATTTCGGCAGCGTGTTGCCGCCACGTCCGGCATGGAAGCGCATGCCGAGCAGTTCGGCCGCCTCGAACTGCCGGTCGATCAGCCTTTTGCCGGCATGCCGCGGAAAGCAGTACTGATGGTCGAACGCCGTCGTGCAGCCGTGCTTTATCAACTCCGCCATGGCCGTGACCGATGCGTGGTAGAAGCACTCCTCGGTCAGCCGCGAGAAGATGGGATAGATGCAGTCGAGCCATTCGATGACCGACAGCTTCGTCCAGTCCAGATCGGCGCGGTTGCGCACGAAGCACTGAAAGAAGTGGTGATGGGTGTTGACGAGGCCGGGGTAGACGAACCAGCCGGCAGCATCCTGCGCGACGGTCCCGACAGGCAGCTCCCCCTTGTCGAGGCCTTCGCCGATGGCCCGTATCGCCGGGCCGTCGGTCAAAACATCGACATTGCGACGGACGCGCGGACCGTTGCCATCGTCCACGATGACCGCAGCGCAGTTCTTCAACAGATAGCCCCCCACGTCAGGCCTCGCCTGGAACGGGATCGGGTCTGAGCTCGTGCAACCGGTGGATGCCGGGCATCTCGATGAAGCCGTCGAGACCGCGGATCGCCCGCGACCACAGCCGGATCACGGGATAGGGATCGAGCGAGACGCCGCCGTCCGGCGCCAGCGCCACATAGGGAAAGCAGGCGACGTCGGCGATCGTCGGCCGGTCCGACGCGAGGAAGCGCTGGCCGCGGATATGCTGTTCGACGAGGCCGGCTTCCAGCTCCCGCAGGGCCGTTGTCCCCTGTCCCTGAAGGACATCGATATTGCCCGGACGCAGCAGCATCTCATGCAGGCGCGCCGCCCCCAGGCTGGCGGTCAGCCGATGCGAGAAGGAAAGCCATTGCTGGACGCGCGCCGCCTCTCCGGCCGTATCGTTGCCCAGCCATTGCGGTGCCGCCTTCGCGGCGAGGTAGACAAGCATGGCCGAGGATTCGGTCAGGACGAGGTCGCCATCCTCCATGATCGGGATCGAACCCGCCGGGTTAAGCGCCATAAGTTCGGGACCGCGATGCTCGGCACCGGGATGGAAGTCGACGGGCCGGATGTCGAGCTTCACCCCGGCCAGCGCAGCCATCAGGCGCGCCTTGTAGCAGCTCGGCGACAGCACGTAGTCGTGGAGCTTCATTGCGCCACCAGTTGCGCGCCGTAGGTGTAGCCATGGCGTTTCAGCCAGCGCCGGTAGACAACCGACGTCAGGTCGGCTCGCGTGGGAATCTCCATGCCGGGATCGAGCGGCAGCAGCCCCGGAATCTGGTTTTCAAGGATCGACCGGTCCTGGACGAAGATCGTCTGCTGGAAATGGATCAGGTCTGTCATCGGCGTCTCGTCGTCGAACAGCGCCATCCATGGCCACACGTCGCACAGGTCTTCGGCAAGAGGCTGCACGAAAAGCGTAATGACGTCCCATTCGCCTGGGCGCGGTGGACAGGTCTTGTAGAGGATCGAGCAGGTCGGCGCAGGCACGCGATACATGTATTCCGTGGTTATGCCGCCTTCCGCCGACTTGGCGGCCTGAGGCTGGTAGAACTTAACCTGGGTCGCCCAAACCTCGTCCTCGTCCTCGCGGATCTCGACCTTGTAGCTCTGGACCTCCGTATGCGGTTCGGCCCCCAATATGTCGGTATGGACGAACGGAAAATGCGCAATGTCCAGGAAGTTCTCCACCGCGCGCAACGGCGAGCAGCGCGCGCGCACCACCCCGACATCGACAAGCCGGCGGCCGGGCTGATCGGCCTCGGGGATCGCAAACAGCGCCTTCTGCGGATCACCGGGCGACGACCAGACATGGCCATAGCGCACGCAGACCGGCAGGGCGCGTCCGTTGCCCCCCGTAACCATGGCGTTTCCGTCGTCGCCAAGCCGCACCTCGATCGGTTCGCCCATGAGGGCCGTCTTGCGCCCCTGCGCATCGAGCTGGCTGGCAAGGCCGACCGGATACCATTCGTCGATCATCGCGTTGCGGGTCATTGGACAGCCCTGCCGCGCCGAATGCTCTCGGCCGCCCGCCGCAGCGTTTCGGCGGCCCGCGACGCGGCGATCCGCTCGGTCGGATTGGCGTCCTCGCCCACCAGAACATGCATGAGCGTCCGCGCTTCCCCGTCGGGGGCAAGCAGCAGCCGCAGCGTCCGGCCATCGTGGGTATGGTCGAGCAGGCCTCCCTCGGCCTTCGCGCCCGCGGCCGCCTCCAGCGCCGCGACGTCCGCTTCCACCATCATGGAACGCAGCGGGGCAACGCCGTCGAGCCGCGGCGGCGGGGCAGCGGCTTCGCCGACGGAAATCCATATGAGCCCGCCGCTATCCTCGACCACCTGAGTCGCGACGCGAATCGTCTCCGGCGGCGCCAGCCCCGGATGGGCCGGGATGCGCAGGCAGTTTCCCGCCCGGGCATAGCTCCAGCCGTGATAGATGCAGGACAGGGCCTCACCGCGCACGAAGCCATGGGAAAGCCGCATTCCGCGATGAGGGCATCTATCGGCAAAGGCCGCCGCACGGCCGGAGCGGCTGCGCCAAAGGGCAACCGGTCCGACCGGGGATTGCGCCGGCATCACGGTTCCCGCCGGCAAGTCCGCGGAGAGGGCAACAGGCATCCATGATGCCGGTCGAATAGGGTGGCATACGTCAACTTTCAAATGACATCAGCATCTTCCCGAGCACAGCTTCGCGGTCAAGAGATTTGCTAATAAGCCCCGTCACGTTTGCACAATATTTCCTCACTGACAATAATGCCCAAAAAAGGGGCATCACGTCTCCCGGGCAGGGTCAGCGAGCTTCAAACCCTAGCTCGATTCGTTGTCGATCGGCGTCCGGCGAATGGTCTCGACCCAGACCTCGATTGGTCCAAGGGAGCACCCCATCTCCATCATATCGATCAAGTCGGCCGGACCGGCGACGTCGAGCTCGATCCGATCGGGACCGGCAACGCATATGGCCTGCGCGAGCCCGAGCTTGGCGGCATGACGCTCGATCCACGGAAGGAAGGATGCCGCCTCGACATCGCCGAGGATGGTCATGCGCTCCCGCCAGGAATATCGATTTTGCTCGCTCATAGAAAACCTCGGCAATGAAACAGATACATATAATGGGAGCGGTATGCTGTCTTGTCTCACAAAGTGTCGATGAAGGCATGTTGACCAGGCGTGAGCGCGACTAGTTGGACTGAAACCTGTCTGCCGATCTTGGGGATCAACCCGATCGCTCTATTTGGCACCTCAGCTCTACTTTCGATAACGCGGCTCGAGGTCTCATTCCCGGGACACGTCAAGCCGACTACTTTTCCATCGAATACCGATATTCGCCCCAAGCGTCCACTAAAGTGAACTCGCCTGCCGACTTCGATGTTTCGTTCCTGCTGCGGAAGACGGCCGCACAGTTGGGTCCCGTGTCTTTCCAGCGATAGCAGATCAAGGAGTTGCCAAGATACTGGATGGTCGCGGTATCCTGGCCAAAGTCCCCCGAAGATTGGATCATACCGTTACTGGTGATTACATCCGTGAAGGACGAGCCGGACCGCATGTCCTTCGCGCGGAGCGTATGCCCGAAGATCATCGCCTTGATCTCCTCCGAATTCAGCCGATCCACCAACTCGCCATCATATCCAAATGGTAGTTCCGGCAGTCCGGCGGCGGCGAGGTCCTCGAGCTGGCGCTCGAAGATAGCCGAATTCTTGTAAGGTCTTTCAAGATGATTATTCCGTTCGTTCAGTTGGCTCCATTGCGGTTCAGCCTCGAGCGCTTGCTTGAGCGCTCCCCGCGCATCCTCCGTGCGGCCGAGACGGACATAGCTGGCAACCATATAAAAGCTGGCATCATCACCGAACTGGCGGCTCAGTTCCTGATGTCTTTTTGCGGCCTCTATCGATTTCTCGTACTCGCCAGTCAAGTAGTAGATCCAGGCCAATATGCGTGTGTTCCTTTGAACGCTCGGGTCGCTTCGCATAGATTCTCGTACCCATTCCAAGGCCCGGGTCGTGTTGCCTGACGCGGCCTGCACCCGAGACAGGAAGGACAAGGTGTCGGCATCATAGGGGGCGAGGGAAACGGCGGCTTCGGCGTCCGCAACAGCCCGCTCGAAATTGCCTTCGAGCCAATGGATATAGGCCATGAGCTTGCGGCCGCTCCATTGGACACGCGGCAAGGTATTCTGTTCGGCAAGGGCTTCTCGTGCGAGTTCCCCTGCTCGCCGATAGTCAGCTGCCCTTTTGTCGGTGCTGAAATTCCAGGGGCGGAAGAAATGATACCAGGCGAGCGAGACGCGCAGCAGCGCGGAGGTCGGGAACTTCTCAAGTCCTTCCCGCCAAATCGCTCCCGCGCGGTCGTGCTCTTCTATGCTTGCGGCCCGAGCGAAAATCTCGTGACCGCTGAGAAAGTAGTCGTATTCGCTGAAGTCGGCCTTGGCTTTGCCTTCGGTCCCCTTGTATTCGTACCTCCTAATTGCTCCGCCTTCGCTTGCCAGCGCGTTTGCGATCCTTCCGATGACCTCATCTTGCAGGTCGGAGGCTTCGCTCCCGTCGTACCGTTCTGCCCATACGTGGGAATCAGTAGAAACATCGATCAACTGGGCATTGACGCCCAGCCCATCCCCCTTCTTCTGCACGCTGCCTTCAACTATGTAATCGACCTTTAGGCCCTGCCCCGGATTCGCGTCGGTAGCATCAATGCCAAAGCTCGAGTTTCGTGAGAGCACGGTTATGTCGGGAAATCGGGACATTGCGGTAGTGAGATCCTCGGCGATGACGCGGCCATATGAATCGAACCCAGGGTCGCCGCTGAAGTTTTGGAAAGCCAGCACCGCTACGGACGGAAAGCCGTCCCGGGCCGGCCCACTCCGTTGCCACTGCCAAAACGCGAGACTGGCAATGACAGCCAACAGCACCGCGCCGATCGCGGCGACGCGGCTGGACCTTCGCGCCAGTGCGTAAAGCCGGCTGGTGATCGGCCGCGGCTTTACCGCGTCGCCGACGAGAACGCGGTAAACAGAGATTGGCGATGCAATATTCTTAACCCGATGCTCGCCCATAGACTCCAATTTGAAACTGACCTTGCTCGTAAGCTGATCGTAAACGTTGCGCGAGACGCAGATCCCGCCAGCCTCCGCAAGCTTCTGAACACGGTCCGCTATATTGACGCCATCGCCAAACAAATTGCCGCCCTCGGAGACGACGTCACCGATGTGGATGCCAATGCGAAACTGTAGCTGCTTATCCAAGGGGACGAGCTCGTTGAGTTGGGCCATATCCTGTTGGATTTGGACGGCGCAAAGGCTCGCTTCAACGGCGCTTGGGAATTCGGCGACGACACTGTCCCCGGCACTGTTGAACACCCTTCCTCGGTGGGCTCCAATCAGTGCGTCAACGATCTCGCGATGCGAACGGAGCGCCTCCAGCGTGGCGTCCTCGTCGGCACCCATCAGACGGCTGTAGCCAACAACATCGGCAGAGAGGATTGCAGCCAGCTTGCGTTCCATAGAAAGCCTGTCGCCCGCCATTGGCCTGGAAGATAACCCTAAAGATATCATACAAGCAGGGTATGAGCACCGTTGAAGCGGATGACTATGCTCCTTTGGAGTACGGAGCGAGCCGCTCAGCCACGGCAAGACCATCTCCCCCGCTCAAGCAAGTCCGCCGTGACCTCGCACGACTTACGGGGGGAATTCGCGACCTGTGGCCGAGCCTGATATCTTCCTTACAGGCCAGAAGCTGCCAGTCAGCATTCGGCCCCGCTCCAGTCATCAGCGCGCCGCACAGCGGTCGTGCTGTTCCTTCGAAGCAGTGCCTGCAGGAGGTTCAATACCGGACCTCGCCCGGTCAGGTGCTCATAAGAGGATCAGACATCAGTGTCGAACGAGATAGGTCTCCATCTTGCCGACGCCTCTCAGTTCCACAGTGCAGCGCGGTTCTAGCTCCCAAGAGGCGTGCAGAGCGCGCCTGGTTGCCTCCGAGATTTGCATGCGGTCGGCTACGCCCTGGGACTCGAGTCGGCTGGCGATGTTCACGGTTTCGCCCCAGACATCATAGACGAACCGATGTCGGCCGATCAGACCGGCGATCACCGGTCCGGTGTGTACGCCGATTCGGACGCGAAAACTATCGCTGCCCGACGCCAAGAGCCTCAACGAGTCCAGCATGGATTTTCCCAGCGCCAGGGTCCTGTCGGCGTGATCGGCTACCGGCTCCGGAAGACCACAAGCGGCCATATACGCGTCTCCGATTGTCTTGATCTTCTCCACGGAATGCTTCTCCGCCAGCGCGTCGAACATGCTGAACATCCGGTCGAGGCGCTTGATAAGGTCGGATGCCGGCAATTTCGCTGCGATAGGCGAGAATCCGACAATATCGGCAAAAAGGATGGTCACTTCCTCGAACCGGTCCGCAATGATCTCCTCGCCCCCCTGCAGCCGCGCAACGATTTGACCGGGCAGGACGGCATGTAGAAGCGAGTCGGCCCGCCGCTTTTCCGCCTCGATCCGCTGAAGATACTGGTGCTCGCGGTCGCGCCAACGCTTCTTCTCCAGACTGGAGTTGATCCGGGCGCGCAGCAGGACCGGATTGAACGGTTTAAGCAAGTAGTCGTCGGCTCCCGCCTCGATGCAGCGGACCACGGCGTCGACTTCGTTCAGCCCCGATATCATAATGACCGGGATGTGCCGCCACCGGCGCTCAGCTTTCAATCGCGAGAGCACCTCGATGCCGTTCATGTCCGGCATCAGTATGTCCAACAGAACAAGGTCGAATTCATATTCCGCAAGGCGGGTCAGCGCGGACAGGCCTGACTCGGCAGTGACTACCTGATGACCGTCGTGCAGCAAGCGGCGCGAGAGAAGATCGCGGTTACTGCCGATGTCGTCGACGACAAGTATTCTACCGTTGCGTCCTGAGAATGCATCGCGCTCGGTCTTGCCCAGCGCCCTTTCGAGCCCTGCTGCATCGATCTCTGCCTGATCCGTCGTCCACAGCCCTTCGTTGTCGCTGGCGCGCGATAGGCCGGCAATTGCATCGACATGCGCCAACAGCTCGGCCGCAGCCGCGAGCATCACCCCGACATCTTCGTCCAATCCGTGTTCGTGCAATTCTTCGGCTTCTTCAAGGATCATTTCGGAGTAGCCGATAATCGCGTTGAGTGGTGTTCGCAAATCGTGGCGCAGTTTCGCCTCGATCTCGCGCCCTGCATGGTCCGGATAGTCGGCTTTGCCATGGATCAAGCTGTCGATGAGGCTGTTCAATTGCCGGGCAGCGGCGCCGACCCTCTCAAGATCTGGAGTGATATGCACCAGACTGTGGTTCTGCACCTGTTCTAGCAGCAGTTCCTGAAATCCCAAGATTGCCCGTGCTGGTCCAGCAAGCGTCTGCGCCAGATGGGCGGCTATTGCGTGGCGTTGGAAATCGTTGTCAGTCATGTCTCCAATCCGCCGACTCGGCGGCTCACGGATTTGCGGCAAGCAATTGTTCGATTTTCTGGACAAGCCTCGGCAGGTCCACCGGCTTGCTGTCGTAGTCATCGCAGCCGGCCTCAAGCGCCAATTCCCGATCGCTGGTCATAGCATGCGCAGAAAGCGCGATTATGGGGATCCCCGAGGTGGCCGGATCAGCCTTGATCCGCCGTGTCGCCTCCCATCCGTCCATCACGGGCAGGCTCATATCCATAAGGATCAGATCCGGCCTTTCCGAAATGGTTAGTTCCACGCCGGATTGTCCGTTTTCCGCAATAAGCACTTCGAACCCACGCCGCGACAACCGCCGCGAGAGCATGTCGCGATTCATTTCGTTGTCTTCCACCAGAAGGATTCTCGTCATCTTCGGCCTCTTCTAACGATGGGTCAACGAACTGAGATGCCAGGCCAGCCTACTCGGCCGCGGAAATCTGGCGTTCGAGCGCCTTGACCAATTGAGACCTGCTGTTCGCGCCCTTGGTCACAACGGCAACCGCCCTATCGCGGAGCCATTCGAGCTCGTTCATCGACAGATCTTTCGAGGTAACTACGACCACCGGAATGTTCTGCAGTTCGGGCGTCTGCTGCATCTCACTCAATGTCTGAAACCCGTCCATTTCGGGCATCAGCAGATCAAGCACCACCAGGCGCGGCAACAACCGTTTCATCAGGCCAAGGCCGCGCACGCCGTCGCTTGCCTCGTGAACCCGCCAATCCTTCTTGATCAGGATACGCCGAAGGAAATCGCGGGAGGCTTGGTCGTCATCAATTACAAGCACATCGCGGTTGCCACCGCCGCAAGCCTCAATTGTTTGAATCAGCTTCTCGGTGTCGATCGGCTTCGTCAGGTATTCAACCGCCCCGAGTGAGAGGCCGAGTTCGCGATCTGCAAGTATCGTCGCAAGGATCACAGGAATCTCGCAAAGCTCCTTATCGTTCTTCAGAGATCGCAGCACTGACCAGCCGTCCTGATGCGGCATGATGATGTCGAGAATGATCGCCGCGGGGCGATGCGCTCGAGCAGCGGCTATTCCTTCCTCGCCGCTTGCTGCTTCGAACGATGCCAGTCCCGCCTCCGCCAAGGCGCTGGCGATGACGGTTCGGGCGGCTGGTTCATCATCTATGATCAGAACCGCCTTGTCTCGTGGCGGCAACGGCACAGCTTCGGAGGGGTGTTGCTCGCTAGATTCTGTTTTGAACTCGGCTGGAATCTCCATTGTGAAGGTCGAGCCTTTTCCGAGTTCGCTCTCGACCTTTACAACGCCTCCGATCATTCGGCTAAAACTCCGGGTTATGCTGAGGCCAAGCCCCGTTCCGCCATAGTTGCGAGTGGTGGATGCGTCCGCCTGTGTAAAAGCGTCGAAGAGCCGTTCCTGCTGCTCCGACGTCATCCCGATCCCGGTGTCGGACACTTTGAATATCAGCCAATCGCCGTTTGGTCGCCTGTCGCGACGCACCGCGAGTGTTACTCGACCCCCTTCGGTAAACTTGGCGGCGTTGCTGAGCAGGTTAAACAGGTTCTGACGCAACTTCGTCTGGTCCGAATGCATTTGCCCGAGGTCGTCCTCGAGGTCCAGTGCGAAACCGTTTCGGTTTTTCGCCATCAGAGGCGCGACTGTGGCCTGGACGTCGCGCATCAAATCGGCGACGTCGAACGTTTCCAAGAAAATTTCCATCTTGTTCGCCTCGATCTTCGACAAGTCGAGGATGTCGTTGATGAGCGCCAGGAGATGGCGACCAGCCGCGGCGATCTTCTCCAGTTCCGGGACGAATTCCACCATGTGCTGGTCGCTCGCATCTTCGATCAGCATCTCGCTGTAGCCAATAATCGCGTTCAGCGGCGTACGCAGTTCGTGGCTGACGGATGCGACGAAGCGGCTCTTGGCTTCATTCGTCGATTCAGCACGGCTCTTGGCGCGCTCGAGTTCGTCTTGTCTCTGTTTCAATTCCGTGATGTCGGTGTAAACGGCGACCGCGCCGCCGTCAGGCGTTTTTCGCCTGCTTACGCGAACCCATCTGTCGCCGAAGCGATCCTCACCGACGAAGCCCGCCGGGTCCTTGTGGATTTGTAACCGCTGGGCAATCCACTCCTCCGGCGACGCGCCCGCAAGCTCGACTTGCCCGCCCGCCAGGCGTTGCTCCAAGATTTCTTGGAAGCTTTTCCCAGGAAGAGAAGCTCGCGCATGGTCAGGGAAGAATTCGCAAAATTTGCTGTTGGCCAGGATGACCCTGTCCTGCGGATCGAATAGGACAAATCCGTCAGAAATTGCCTCAAGCGCCGCTGCGATCGTCCGTCTTTGCTGCTCCGCCTCGTCTTCCAGTCGTTTCTTTTCAATCGCGCCCGCGCGAAAAAGTCGAAGCGTCCGCGACATTGCGCCGAGTTCGTCGCCTCCCTCAATCGGTATTTCAATATCGTAGTGTCCTTGCGTCAGTTCGTCGATGACCCGGTTCAGCCGCCGCAACGGGCCAACGATCGAGCGAAGAACAAGGATTGTAAGAAGCGACCCAATCAACAGCACGATGACCACCAGAATGGCAGCAGTCGTCGCGGTTTTCTGGGCTAGCCTTACAGCCTCGTTGCGAGCAGCTTCTGCCTCGGCGCTCACTTGCTCGACAAGTTTGTTAAGGGCGGCATCGACATTCGTGCTGTGGGTTCGCGCGTCGGCCAGGAGAGCGTTTCCAATGATGCGGTTATCCTGAGTATAGCTGTCCGCCGCCTCTAGTGCCCTTTTGACGTAGTCATCGATCTCGACACGGATTTCCCTCACTGCATCGGGGGATGATTTCGAAAGGCCGTCCAGTTGGTCCAGCAGTCGCTCACGCGCCTGCTCGGCATTCCGCTGGGAGTTCATTAGCAAGCTGACCGACAAATCGGTGAGCCAGTATCGCAATTCGCCAAAGGTCACGTGCGCCGCAGCCGCAGTCGCCGCGAGATCGAACAATGCCTTAGTGTCTGCGGTGCGGTCGGCACTGCGATAAAGCGCCTGCGTGAGAAGGATGGAAGATACGATGAGACTGATGAGGCCGGCCGCTGTCAGTGCAGCTACGCGGGCCGCGATCGGCAGACTGGCAAGGCGACGTCCCAGGGATTTCGACGGCGCCGGTATGGCTTCCACCTCGTGGGGTGTCTGTTCCAGGACGCTCATTTGAACAAGACGATGCTGATTGCGCCCCCCAGATCGCCGGCTTTTCCGCCCTCCTTGGGATATCCAGTTATGTCGATCTCGCCCTTCGGCTCGCCGTGGCAGGAAAGGCACGACTCCGTATAGTATTCGGGCAGGAGCATTCGAAATGCCGGGCGTCCCTCCACCTCGGTCACATCCGTGTAGGCTTCGCCCTTTGCTCTCTTCGGATCTGAAAAGACGCTTACGATGATGCTGGCTTCCCAAGCGTCCGGGAGAGATTTGCGGTTGCGCACGAGTTGCTCGGGCGCAGTCACGCGCACCAGAGCTTCGTTGCCAACCCTGGCGGCGAATTTCTCATTCAACAGACGCGCGAAAACGGCCGGCACGAAGCCCTTGAACCCGATCCCAGCGCGGTTGATGTCATCTTGCTGCTCGTCCATCACCTCCCGCATAGCCCCAATCTGGGCCTCAAGCAGACGCCGGTCGCGATTGGTCAATTCGCCGGAAAACGGGTCCTGGCCGGTGTTTTTTGAGTAAACGGCGATGGCCTCGCTCACAAACCGCTCGCTGTCGAGGTGCTTGTCGCCACGTGCGGGATCGTTGATTAGTGTCTGATAGTTGGAGACAACGCTTCGCCCAGCGCGAAGCAATTCCGCAAGGCGGATTCCCATCGCGACATCTTCAGTATCTCCCGCTCCCATGGCAGCCGGCGCGAGGAACGCGCAACCGACAAGAGCAACGCCAATGCTTCTCCGCGTCAAGGTTGACAGGTCGAACATCTCCGTTCCCGTCGAAGGAAGCCAAACAAAAAGTATAGCACGACGCAGGCCGATAGCGTAGCGACAAACGCCCATGCGCAAGCGGTGAGAGAAGGAACGAAGCATCCGCCGTCCGCTCCGAAGCGACCCTGGCCCGCAAACCCCGTTTTTGCCGAACGTCTCTTGACCACCCTGGGTGGAGCACCGAGAGGTTAGCGGTGGATTTGTCAAGCTTGCCGTTAAAATATAGCTTGCTAAAGCTAAAAAATTAGCTTTGAAATATATATTCGTTGTGTTCGAGCGCGACCTCACGCACCGTAAACTTAGCATAGCAATTGTTTGTAGAAGAAGATGATGGTTCTGGCCTTATGTTGTCGGCCGGCACAACTTATGCATGTGATCTTGATCGCTTGATGAACCGTCATCGCTGAAAGGAAACAGAACTATGTTACGAAAAACAATCAGCATTTAACCCTCGCCGGCGCGGTTGCAGTCGCTGCCGCCGCGGTGCGTCCAGCCGGACGAGACCGATAAGTTCGGAATTGAGACGAGTCAGATGCGACGTAACCGGTCCTTCTCGCGGTGAATACCGCCAGTGCCGTTCCGTGCCGTGTGTTCGAGCAGATGATTAAGGAATGACTTCGATGTGGACAGGTTTTCACAATGGCATCATTGGCTACATTCGCGGATGGTTCCGCCTTCGCGCCGAGCGAAAAGCTATGTGGATGATAACGGACGGGCTGAGCCGGTCACCGGATGACATTCTTAGCGACATTGGTATCTCACGCGACGAAATCACGTGCGCTTTGTCAAAGCGTCCCAATCCGAGTTCCGGGTCGGGGCGGAATGCGGCCGGCCCATGATTTGTCCAGCCCACAGTATCTGCCATGTCGCATGCCAAGGTCTCATTGCCCCCGCGGCGGCGAGTCGAACTGATCCCGAGTGATCACGGCGCTGGCCGATCGTTACCTGCTCGCAGATCGTGATTTAGTGGCTCGTCGCTCCACGACTGCGCAGCAATGCCGGCATTCACTCCCTGTGCGGACGTTGCAGCGCGATGTCAGGAAGGTCGTTAACGGGTCAGGTTAGGACCGAGCCTGCGCCGAGCTGAATGTCTGCTTCACTTACATCTCACATTAGAAGCCGCCCGTCCGCTTTGGTCCCAAGGCTGGCGGGCGGCAATGCGCCCCTTCCTGGACGTTACCAAAGCAAGACCACGGGGATTCTGACCCACTTCCCGAACTGCATGGCCTTCGCCTCGCTGGAATGTCTAACGCGACTCCGTCATGATCTCCCAGCCCTGTCGATCGACGCTGCCCCAAGCCCGTGGTGCCGACGCAGGTGATGAGGGCAGGCTAGATCAGTGCAGCGGATCCACCCGGCGACTTTCCTTTTTGCGGCTCGAGCCTTGCGCGATATGGGGGACGGCTTCGTGGCCGTTCTGTTGCCGGTCTATCTCCTCGCATTAGGCTTTGCACCTCTGCAGGTCGGCGTCATCGCGACCGCATCGCTTCTCGGTTCCGCGCTCTTGACCATCGGTTTCGGACTCCTTGGCGCCCGGTACGATCACCGCCAACTCTTGCTTGCCGCCGCAAGTCTGATGGTCGCCACGGGTGCGGCCTTTGCTGTGGTCCACGACTACGCGCTGCTTTTGGTGATCGCGTTCGCAGGCACAATCAACCCATCGGCCGGCAGCGTCAGCGTCTTCGTGCCCTTGGAGCATGCCGCGCTCACACGTGAGGTCACCGACGTCGCGCGGACCAAGATGTTCGCGCGTTACAGCCTTGTGGGTGCGCTCGCAGGCGCCGTTGGCGCGCTCGCTTCGGCAACCCCTGATCTCCTGGCGCCAGTCGGCCTCGACCAACTCACCGGTATCAAGGCGATGTTCGTGCTCTATGCATTGCTCGGCCTGTTCGGGGGCCTCCTTTATGCGCGGATCCCGCGGCGTCGTCCGACGTCGGACGCCGGCACCGCGTCCGCGCTCGGGCCCTCGCGCAATATTGTTTTCAAGCTTGCGGCACTTTTTAGCCTTGATGCTTTCGCCGGCGGCTTTGTCGTCCAGTCGCTGCTTGCTCTATGGCTTTTCGAAAAATTCGACCTGTCGCTCTCGGAAGCGGGCTTTTTCTTCTTTTGGTCGGGCCTACTTTCGGCGTTCTCATTCCCCGTTGCAGCTTGGCTGTCTCGGCACATCGGACTCATCAACACGATGGTGTTCACACATATTCCGTCCAGCATCGCCCTGATGCTGGCGGCGCTTGCGCCGACGCTACCTCTGACACTGGCCCTGCTGCTGGTCCGCGCTGCGCTTTCGCAGATGGACGTCCCGACGCGCTCATCTTACGTCATGGCCGTTGTCACGGAAGCGGAGCGGGCGGCGGCCGCGAGCTTCACATCGGTCCCGCGCAGCCTGGCCGCCGCAGCCAGTCCCGCGCTGGCGGGCGCTCTGTTCGCTGCCTCGTTCCGGGCTTGGCCCCTCCTCATCTGCGGTGCACTGAAGATCGCTTACGATCTGCTGCTGCTGATGCAGTTTCGGCACCTCAAGCCGCCGGAGGAACGGTGATGCAGCCGCACCGGTTTGGGGTGTTTGACCAGGATGGGTCAATCGCGAAGGAAAACGTTGGAAAGTTTATCGATCACTTCCGGCTGTCGCGGAGCGCGAAATGTCGCCTCGCTTCCTCATGACATTGTCTTCCGCACTTTATCTGACATCATCGGTGTTTGCCGGGGCAGGATCACCCGTTCCGTCGAACGTTTGCTATCGAGCGTGGAAAAGCCGCTGCAGAAGGCCCGCATCGGGTCAGGCCCGGACATCACGCCAGCCGACCTAAACGTCTGCTTTAGCAGGCGTCAGGCGTTCCGGAACTACGGCAAGAGATCCGTCACAGCGCGCCCACTTCCGTCCATTGCCATAGGGAAGCTGGCATGTTCGTGGACGATTTTCCAAGAACCGGCGATGCGCCTTAGCACGATGGTTCGCCGGCTCCAGGAGTCGACCTTTGTGCCGTCGGTCTTAATGCCAGTCATGCGCGACAGCCCGAAGGCCACTGCAAGATCGCCGTCGATCATGAGCTGCGGGTCAGCCATGTGAACGGTGACACCGTTGCGCCAAGTTGCAAACCAAGCATTTATCCCTTCGATGTCGCGTGCCTGTTCGCCTCGATAGGCAAGCGGCGGCGGCAGATCGAAAATCACGACATCCGGGTCCATGGCATCGACGTTGGCGCGGGCGTCCCCCTTGGCAATTGCGTCTTCCTGGCCCCGGATGACAGACAAGACTTCCTTTTCAGACATGTCGTTGCTCCTTCATTTTCTGGAACGACGAGGCCGGGGCGATCAATCCGACATCGGCACCATAATAAATATGGCCGGTCCTAGCTGCTGTTGCATCGTGGTATCAAGAATGATGAGCCCCTCATCTGCCGGACATCGCATCATCGGGGGCTCTAGTGGCCCACCACGCGTGCCAATACGACTAAGAGCCCGACCAGCAAAGATGGCTGGTCGAACGACATCAATCGCGTTGGGTTGGGGCATGGCGGGTGGCGTCTTTAGTTCCAGCCGGGTTACCAACGCGGCATGAGAATTTCGATCATTGGCTTCACTCGTGCACCGGCAGCATGCCGCGTGGTTCACGAGTTAGTCGGCGTGGATCGCCTCACCTCGACCCATGAAAAAAGACAGTTTGGTGCGGTAGAAATCGGCCAATGCCGTTCGGCTAGAATTGGTGGCCTGTGACGTCGTATGATGTGGGCCAATCCGACACATATGGCGCTTTCGATTCCTCGGCCCGCTCCAGTCAGCAACGCGCCGCACAGCGGTCGCGCTGTTCCTTCGAAGCAGTGGCTGCAGGAGGTTCAATACCGGACCTCGCCCGGTCAGGTGCTCATACGAGGCCGGCTTTGCGAAGGCCATCCACGATCAGCTCGAAATCGTTGGGATCCTTGTAGGGCAACACTTTGCGGCGATGCTCCAGAGAATATTGGGGGTTGACGCGAAACACTTCCTGCCACTCGCGACGGGCTTCTTCGAACCGACCCAGATGGCCGTAGCTCGCCGCCAGGAGCACGCGTGAGACGTCGGTGGAAGGGTTACGGACGAGTCGCCGCCTCAGGACCCCAATTACCTCTTCGTACCTGCGCAACTGGAACATCGCTTGCGCTTGGAAGTGAAGGTACACGTCCGGATAATAGGGGTTCAAGGCCATTGCCCTGTCGAAACACCGGAGTGCGTCCTCAGGCTTGCCGGAGTAATGCAGTGCGTAACCGAGATTTTCGTGCCCCTCGGCAAGATTTGGCGCAAGAGCGATCAAGCGTTTCGCCGAGCAGATGGCCGCCTCATGCCGTCGCGAATACAATTCGACGATGCCCAGCGCCCAATGCGCGTAAGGATATCGATCGTCGAGCGCCACTGCCCGTGCCGCGAACATTTCCGCTTGTGCCATTGCGTTCGGCCACGACGAGCTCCACTGGTTTGCATAGTCCAGTATGTTTGCGAACGCGAGGAACGCGTAGGCGGGAGCGAATTTCGGGTCGAATTCGACGGCGCGCTGCAACAGCTCCCGGCCCTTGATGTTTTCCGCTTTCGTGAACCGCCATAGCTGCTCTCGGCCATGAAGAAAGCAGTCATACGCGTCCAGGTTGCCGGTTTGCTCGGTCGCGAGCCGCTGCTGGTCGCCCTTTGTCAGGTTGAGCGCCAGCGCGTCGACAATTTGCTGCGTAACGTCGTCCTGTACGGCAAAGATATCGGTCAGGTTGCGATCGAAGCGCTCCGCCCACAGATGTCCGCCTGTGGTCGCGTCAATAAGCTGCGCGGTGATACGTACCCTGTTGCCGGATTTGCGGACGCTGCCCTCCAGCACGTAATGCACGCCGAGGTTCCGGCCCACCTCCTGAACGTTCACGTTCCTGCCCTTGAAAGTGAAGGACGAATTGCGAGCGATCACAAACAGCTGCGACAGCTTTGACAGAGCTGTGATGATGTCTTCGGAGATTCCGTCGGCGAAATATTCCTGCTCGGAATCACCGCTCATGTTGACGAAGGGCAGCACGGCGATCGATAACCGAGGCGGTGCCGCGGTCGAAAGCAGAGCTTCCGACAGTTCGGAGATCACAGGCGCCTTTGCGTGAGCCGCGGTGCCGACTCGGAGTGAATAAACCCGGATCGGCTCGGCAATATTCTTGAGCTGGGTGTCGCCGAGATCAACGACCGAAACGTCTAGTCTCGTCTTGACTTGCCGATAGGCGTCTTCGGACAGGCAGATGGTGCCCGGGGCAGCGACACCCTCCAGACGCGAGGCGATGTTGACGCCGTCGCCCATCAGGTCGCCGTCGCTTTCTTCGACCACGTCGCCCAAATGTATCCCGATCCGAAACTCGATGCGGCGGTCCTCGGGCACGCCGGCGTTGCGCTCGACCATGCCATTCTGCACTTCGATGGCGCAGCGCACGGCATCTACCACACTGCGGAATTCAACCAACGCACCATCGCCTGTGCGCTTGACCATACGACCGTTGTACACGGCGATGGTCGGGTCAATCAGGTCGCTACGAAGTGCCCGCAACCGGGCCAAAGTACGATCTTCATCCGCGCTCGCCAGCCGGCTGTACCCGACCACATCAGCGGCAAGGATCGCGGCTAGCTTGCGGCTCTCGCTCACGGGGCAATCTCCTCGTATCCACAATAACACGAAGAGGCAGGGAAACATGAGAGTTCGCTGTCCCCATCGGAGCGGCATCCTGCACTCGCTAGAATTTCTACACCGTACGCCGAAGTATGGGGGCATCCGGTGCGGCTGCCTGGCAAGGGACGGCCATCAACGCCCCTCAATGCCTCTTGAAATACTGCACCTCGCGTTCGTGCTTCTCCGCAGCCTCGCGGCTGTCAAACGTCCCGAGATTGCGGCGCTTGCCGGTCTTTTCGTCCTTCTTGCGCGAATAGAGGCGGTATTTTCCGTCTTTGAGCTTTCTGATCATCTGTCACTCCCCGAGACGCTGCTTCCCCTTGAGGTTGCGCGCGGCTTGTTCGATCGCCGCCCGGTCGTTGCCCAGCCTGTCGATCAGTTCCTGCGCCTGTTCGCCCGATATGCCGGTGCGCACGGCCAGGGCCTCCACCGTCAAGACGTCGGAGCTCGCGATCTCGCGGGTTTCCGGCAGGGCATCGCCTGCCGTCAGCGGCAGGGCTGCCTCCCTGTCGATCTCGGCCTCGGCCTGGTGCCAATGCCGCTCGGGATCGCCATGGATCCCGCCTTCACGTTCCCAGATCTGGTATGCGCGCTCACGAATCCTGTCTTCCCGGTCGTCGCCCATGTTGATTCCTCCTTGGCTATCGGATGAACGCCGCGCCAACCCGAACGATCCAAGAAATCTGCGTTATTGTTGGGTGGGGTCGCACAAGACGCCATGCACTGCGGCCGCCAGCCCGTCCCGCCCTCGCCTAATGGCACTGCCGGCGCGGGCCGCCGGAGTAGGGCTGGTAGGTGTTGTCTTCCGGCCGGTAAGAGCGGTAGCGGCTGAAGCAATATTCGACGTGGTCGGGCGGAAGCCAGGCGCCGCCGGTTTCATCCGCCGGAATGTCGCCATCCATCGACCACGTGTCGGTCGCCTCGACATAGCTGGCGCCATCGTCGGCAGGCTGTGTGGCGCGGTCGGCCGCACCGGCATCGAGATAGGGCGAGATGCAGGGACGCTGCTCTCCGCTATAGGATGTGTAGTGGTCGTTGCTTGGCCTGTAGGAGCGGTAGCGGCTTGCGCACCATTCCACATGGGCGGCGGGCATGGCCTGCTGCTCGTCCGTTGCCGGCGTTGTCGGCTTGATGGAGGCGGTAGCGGTGGTGTCGGGCGACGAAGCTGCGGCATCGCCAGGTTTCGCGGCGCGATCAACTGGGGCCTCATCAAATGGGGCGTGATCAGACGGGACCTCTGCAACCTCTGGGATCTCTGGGATCGCTGGGACCGCTGGGATCTCTGGGACAGCGCGGGCGGGAAGGCGCTCAAGCTGCTGCGAAGCGGGATTCACCTTCCGCGGCTCCCTCGGCCACAGTTCGGCAACGCTCGACGTCGGAGCGACCGGCCGCACCGGCTCGGCGGAGAGAATCCAGAGGGCGAAGGCCAATCCGCTGGCGAAAACCGTCAGCGTCAGCACGAAGCCGCCAAGTACCGCCGATAAAGCTTTCACCTTGCGCTCCTTTGCCCCGTCCTCTGTTAAAATGCGAGGCATTGGATCCGGTTCCAACCAGCGCGGCAGCATGAACTTCCGTGCGCAAAGGAAGCCCCCTCTCCGTCTCGGCTTCGCCGAGCCACCTCTCCCCGCTTCGCGGCGCGAGCAACCAGGCTTTCAAGGATCGCCGACAAGCTCGGTATAGGTCCTCAGCTCACCGTCCTGCCCGCGAATCCGCCAGGTGTCGCCGTCCTGCGCCTCGACATGGCACGGGCCGAGCGGCACCTTGCCGCCGCCGTCCGGCAGGTCCAGCACGTAGACGGGGTTGCAGATGCCCGACAGGCGCGCCCGCAAGGCACTGACCAGCGCCCGTCCCTCGGCAATCGTGGTGCGCCGATGCGCCATGCCGCGGGCGAGGTCGCCGTGGTGCAGGTAATAGGGTTTCACGCCGAGGCGATACATCAGCTCGCGGCACAGCTCCTCGAGCACCTCGACCGTGTCGTTGACGCCTTTCAGCAGGACGCTCTGGTTGAGCAGCACGAAGCCGCCTTGCCGCATGGCGCGGCAGGCCTCTTCGGTGGCCGGCGTGATCTCCCGCGCGTGGTTGAAATGGGTGACGACTGTGACCATCAGCCGGCCCTGCAGCGAGCGAACCAGCCCTGACGTGACGCGCGAGGGCAGCGCTACGGGCACGCGCGTGTGGATGCGCAACAGCTGCACATGTGCAACCGCCTCGATGCGGGCGCGGATTTCTGCCAGCGCCTTGTCCGGCAGCGACAGCGGATCGCCGCCGGTCAGGATCACCTCGCGGATTTCGGGGTGGGCCTCGATATAGGCGAAGGCCGGCTCCAGCGCCTCGCGCGAAAAACCGCGGCCGATCGAGGTCAGCGACTCCTTGCGAAAGCAGAACCGGCAATAGACCGCGCATTGATAGGTCGGGAACAACAGAACCCGGTCGGCATGGCGATGCGTCAGTCGCGGCACCGGGCTGAAGGCGTGGTCGGCGATCGGATCGTCTAGCTCGCCTTCCTGCTCGGCCAGTTCTTCGGGCGACGGGATGACCTGCGCCCGGATCGGATCGGCGGGATCGCTCCAGTCGATCAGGTCGAGATAGGCTTTTGGGATGCGAACCTTGTGGCGCGTGGCCGCGGCCTGAGCCGCCGCGCGCTCGGCTGGCGACAGCGGCAGCGAGTCGAGATCGCGCACCTGCCGCACGCCGGCGCGAACATCGCCCTGCCACGCGGTGTCGTCGTCGACCGCCATGCCGGCGTCGGGGGTGTCGAGGTGTGAGATCATCGCAGGCTCCTTGAATTCGGGGCTGGATACAGCATTGGCGCCGAGGTGCGAACCCTTGCCGAATGCACTCGCGAAAAGACCCCCTCTCCGTCTCGGCTTCGCCGAGCCACCTCTCCCCCGCTCCGCGGGGGCGAGGAACCCAAGCTTTCGAGGGCTGCCGCTCGCGATAGGCTCCTCCCTGGTGGAGGTGGTGATGTGGAAACTGGCGCGGCCTTGCAGAACCTGGGTTCCTCGCCCCACAAAGTGGGGAGAGGTGGCTCGGCGAAGCCGAGACGGAGAGGGGAAGCCCCGCCCAAGGCGGCGAGCATCTCGTTCGAAACGCTTCAACGCCCGCCTGATTTCTCAGCGCGCCCATCCGGCTTCATGATGATCTCGCGATGCGGATAGGGGATGTCGATGCCGTTTTCCCTAAAAGTGTCCCACAGCGCCAGCAGCACCCTGCCGCGCACGTTGGTCAGGCCTTGCTGAGGATCGTGGATCCAGAAGCGCAGGACGAAATTGAGCGAGGATTCGCCAAAATCGGTGAGCCAGCAGACCGGCCGCCGGTCCGCTTCGACGCGGCCGACGCTCATGGCGGCCTTGATCGCCAGTTCACTGACCTTATGCGGGTCGGCGTCGTAAGAGACGCCGAAATTCACGTCGAGCCGCACGAGGTTGTCGCTGAACGACCAGTTGATGACCCTTTGGGTGATGAAGTCTTCGTTCGGGATCAGGTATTCGCGGCCGTCGCGCGTCACCACCGAGACAAACCGCGCCCGCAATTCGCGCACCCAGCCGAAAGTGCCTTCGAGCGAAATGGTGTCGCCCGGCTTGATCGACTTGTCGAGCAGGATGATCATGCCGGAGACGAAATTCGAAACCACCTTTTGCAGCCCAAAAGCCAGGCCGACGCCGACGGCGCCGGAAAATATCGTCAGAGCCGTCAGGTCGAGACCGACGGAAGACAGGGCGATGGCACCCGCCACCAGCACAAGGCCGACCTTTGCGACCTTGCCGACGAGGACGCGGATCGAGGGCGTCAGCTCTTCGGAGATGCGGACGCGCTCGTCGATATACTTGCCGACGACCACTGCAAGCCAAACCGTGGCGATCAGCAGCAGCGCCGCTTTCAGCACCATGAGCGCCGAAAGGCGCACCGCGCCCAAAGGTATTGCGAGGCCGTCCAGGAAAGTCGCGGCGTCGTCGTCGATGCCGAGGATGACGAGGGCCGCATAGATCCAGGTCAGCCAGGCGAGAGCCCGCGCGACAAAGCGATTGCGGATGATGCGCGACAGAACCGACGCAAACAGCCAGGCGAGGGATAGCGAGAACGCGATATAGATGAAATGGGTCCGGCTTGGCCAGGTGACGGCGCGCATGAGAACGAGCGCGGCAAGCAGGAAGACCGTGAACAGGATCCAGTCTGTGCGCCGCAACAGGGCAACGACGACCCTCAACAGTCCGGGATGCCCCTTGATCTGGCGTGCCCGGTTCTCCACGAGCGGTTCGATGCGCTGCGCCGCGAGCTTCGCGACCAGGAAGAGCACGACGATGATGGCAGCCTGATAGAAGAACCACGGCGTGACGGCGTAGTCGAACCATCGGCTGGCCCAGGCCAGCGATTCATCGATGGCGTTGCGAAAATCCATTTCCACACGACCGTTATGGACTGGCCGCACAATGTCGCCGGCCTGGTGAAGGGTCAAGCCGGCGATCGAGACGCCTTCAGCGCCCCCGCTTTGCGCCTCCGCAGTCCCAGCGCCTCTGGCCGGTGCGCTCGACCTGTCAGCCGCCGCCACGGATGCCCTCTGGCGCCAGTTCCAGCACCGGCTCAAGCGCGCGGCCGGGAAGCGGCCGGCCGGAAAACATCCATTGAGAAACAACCGCTGGAGAGCGCTAATGCATAACATTAGCTTGCGCTTAAATTAGCTTAAGAGTATGTATTTATCTGGCCGGTGATCTACCCCCCAACCGGTTAGGCTCGGCGCCAGTCCCGCCCCCCTCAGGCCAACGACGCCGAGCCGCTCGGCCTTCCTCGCGGCAGCTCAGCTCCGCAGCCCCGGCGCCTCCTGCCCTGTTCGCTCGACGTACTCCGTATAGCCCCCGCCATAGGTATGAATCCCCTCAGGCGTCAGTTCCAGCACCCGGTTCGACAGCGCCGCGAGAAAATGCCGATCGTGCGAGACGAACAGCATGGTGCCCTCATACTGCGAAAGTGCCGTGATCAGCATTTCCTTGGTGGCGATGTCGAGGTGGTTGGTCGGCTCGTCCAGCACCAAAAGGTTAGGCGGGTCGAACAGCATCAGCGCCATCACCAGCCGCGCCTTCTCGCCGCCCGACAGCACCCGGCATTTCTTCTCGATCTCGTCGCCGGAAAAGCCGAAGCAGCCGGCCAGCGCGCGCAGCGGCGCCTGGCCTGCCTGCGGAAAGGCGCCCTCCAGCGTCTGGAACACGGTGCGTTCGCCCTCCAGCACTTCCATGGCGTGCTGGGCGAAATAGCCCATCTTGACGCTGGGCCCGCGCGCCACCGTGCCATCGTCCGGCTCGGAAGCGCCGGCGACCAGCTTCAGCAGCGTCGACTTGCCGGCACCGTTGATGCCCATTACGCACCAACGCTCGCGGCGGCGCACCTGGAAATCCAGTCCCTGATAGATCGGGCGGCTGCCATAGCCCTTGTGGACGTTCTTCAGCGTCACCACGTCCTCGCCGCAGCGCGGCGCCGGCTGGAAGTCGAACGACACTTTCTGGCGGCGTTTTGGCGGCTCGACGCGGTCGATCTTCTCCAGCTTCTTCACCCGGCTCTGCACCTGAGCGGCGTGCGAGGCGCGCGCCTTGAAGCGCTCGATGAAGGCGATCTCCTTGGCCAGCATCGCCTGCTGGCGCTCGAACTGCGCCTGCTGCTGCCGGTCGGCGATCGCCCGCTGCTGCTGGTAGAATTCATAGTTGCCGGAGTAAGCGGTCAGCGAGCCGCCATCGATCTCGACCACCTTGTTGACGATGCGGTTCATGAACTCGCGGTCGTGCGAGGTCATCAGCAGCGCGCCGTCATAATTCTTCAGGAACTGTTCCAGCCAGATCAGGCTTTCCAGGTCGAGATGGTTGCTCGGCTCGTCAAGCAGCATGGCGTCGGGCCGCATCAGCAGGATTCTCGCCAGCGCCACGCGCATCTTCCAGCCGCCGGAAAGTTTTCCGACGTCGCCGTCCATCATCTCCTGGCTGAAGCCGAGACCGTCCAGCACCTCACGGGCGCGGCCATCCAGCGCATAGCCATCGAGCTCCTCGAAACGCGCCTGCAGGTCGCCATAGCGGGTGATGATCGCCTCCATCTCATCGGCGCGATCGGGATCGCCCATGGCGGCTTCGAGCTCGCGCATCTCGGCCGCCACTTCGCTCACCGGCCCAGCGCCGTCCATCACTTCGGCAACCGCGCTGCGGCCCGCCATATCGCCGACATCCTGGCTGAAATAGCCGATGGTGACGCCGCGATCGACCGAGACCTGGCCCTCGTCGGGCTGCTCCTCGCCGTTGATCATGCGAAACAGCGTCGTCTTGCCGGCGCCGTTGGGGCCGACCAGCCCGACCTTCTCGCCCTTCTGCAAGGAGGCGGAGGCCTCGATGAAGACGATCTGCCGGCCGTTCTGCTTGCTGATGCTTTCCAGTCGAATCATGCTTTTCACGCGCGCCCAAGGGATTTTCCCCGCGCCAATACGCGATAGGCGGCGCCTGCGAAAGCCCGCAAGGCATGAAGGCTGCGTGCCAATTGTCCGAGCCGGGCTGATATGGTTGGCTGACCCTGCGGAACGTCCAATGGACATTCCCGGAACGGACCGGTCCCGAACTGATAGCCTTCGGGTCACAGCTAGAGCGGATGCGTTCAAACCAAATTGGGCATCCCGCTCCGTCTATTTGTTTCAGCTGCATTTCTGCGACGCCAAGTGATTCCACTTGGCTGCAAAGCGCGCTAGAGCCGGACACCAGCTCCATGGTCGAGCCAGGCAATACTCTCGGGAGGATCAGCGCCTGCGGCTTCCGCGCCGGGCCCATAGACCGCCCAGAGGAAGTAGACAACATAGCCAACCTGCAAAACGATCAAGGCAATGACCATCCCGCCGGTCGCCTTCCAGATTGAACCCGTTGCCCAATAAGTCGACATCGCCACGACGGACGACATGGTGAGCATGCCCACCAGGAAACGCAGAACACCCATGAATTTCTCAAAGCCGTCCCCGAACTTACAACAGTCGAGACGCCTTCTCCCTACCCCAACACTCGTTACCCAATAACCCAAAACCAGCATCTCATTGTTTTAGGAGCGGCGCAAGTACCACGTCGAGCAACGGCTGCGCCGGTACAACTTTTGGTTTACTTGGCTCCCGGTTCGGGTTCGAGGTTCGAACTGAATTAGCGGAACCTCAGATAGTGCCGGCAGTTTAAAAAGATGACCTCAAACAACGAAGGAGGACGAGATGAAGACCCTAACCGCTATTTTGCTCGCCACCTCAATGATCGGCCTGACGGCCGGCACAGCAAGCGCCACCTGCCATGAGACGACCGCATCGATCGAAGCTCAATCAGGCGTCGCAAAAGACGCAACGCGCGCGCCCCTCGAAACCGAAGCGAATACCGGTAACAGGGTAGAGGGCGGCCCGGCCAACAAGACCGGCAACACCATGCCGCTTGCCGAGAGGGAAGCCGGTGGCGATAAAAACCTTGCCACCTCGCAGCAGGATGTCGAGGCGCAGCAGGAGGGCGAGAAGACAGCAGCGGCCAAGGCCGACCCCTGCAAGCCGAAGTGACGCGAAGCCGACCGCAGACGGCGCGCCGCACAAGCGATGGTCACCCGATCCCGCCGGTCACCATGTAGGCGCCGGCGGCGCGCCCGTCTTCAAGACGCACGACGGCGGTGACGATCGAGCCGTACGAGCCACGCCAGACGCTGTGGCTCCTCTTATGCTCGTTGGCCGGCACGACCGCACGCCCGGTCAAGCGCGCGCCGGTCTGCTGCATGGTGACAGGCTCGCCGTTGACATGAACCTTCACAAGAGTGTCGGTTCCGGCCTCGCCATCGATGTCGAGCATGATGGTTATCTCATCCTGATCACCGGCATGCCGCGTCTCGACGGCAAGCGCGACGCTCAGCGGCGGCCTCTCGCCGGGCCGGCCTGGGTCAGGCCGGGCGAAAAAAACATCGTCGGGAAGTTCCGGCGTGCGTGGCGGCCGGCTGCGGCGCTCGCCAAAACGCTCGAAGTCGCCGGCCAGTTGCAGCAGCCGGGTGTCGTCATAGGCCTTGCCGGCAAAGGTTAGGCCGACCGGCATGCCGATATCGGCCATCGTGCCCATCGGCACGGTGACGGTCGGAATACCGAGATGGCGCCACACCAGATTGCCGTTGGCGACCCAGGTGCCGTTGCGCCAGGCCAGCGCCGCGGACGCTTCGTTGACATCCGCATCGGCCGGCCCGACATCGGCGACGGCGGGAAACACCACGGCGTCGAGCCGCTGCGCGTCGAGCCAATCCTCGAAATCGATGCGCCGCGTCGCCTCCAGGCCTTTCAGGCCAGCCTCCAGTTCGGGAATGGCCTGGAATGGCGTGACGCCGCGCTTGGCCCGCCCGACATATTCCGCCACATCAAAACTGTCCTCATAACGGTCCGGCAGCGTGCCTGGCGGCTGCGGAAAGATTTTTGCGCCGTCGACCGACGCGAGATCGGGGATGACAGGGTCGGCATTGGCGCGCAGGAAATCGTCCCAGGCGAAGACGCACAGGTCCCAGATCTCGCGCTCGGCGAATTCTTCCGGCACCAGCCCGCGATCGACCATGTTTTTGGCCCCCGGCCGATCGCGCTCGTAGTTGGAGACGACGGGAAATTCGACCTCGACCACATCTGCGCCGAGCCGCCGCAGATTGGCCGCCGCCTGCTGCCACAGTTCCAGCACCGAGGCGCGGGTCTGGATCGCAACGTCCGTATCGCGGCCGATATACATGCGGGGCACGCCAAGCCGCACGCCTTGCAGCGCTCCCTCCAACGCGAGGTCGGTGTAGCGTGGCGGCCGTACGTCCGAGCTCTTCGGCAGCGCCACCCAAGGCTGCGCACGCCAGAAATCGCCTCGTGTGTCCGGGTCGTCGGCGACGATCACGTCGAGCAGTTCGAGCATGTCGGGCACGCTGCGCGTGTGCGGCACCACCACGTCCATCGTTGGCACCAGCGGCCAGTTGCCGCGCACCGAAATGACGCCGCGCGACGGCGTGTAGGCGACCAGCGCGTTGTTCGACGCCGGCGCACGGCCTGACGACCATGTCTCCTCGCCAAGTCCGAAGGCGGCGAAGCTGGCGGCGGTCGCGGTGCCGGAGCCATTCGACGAGCCCGACGCGAAGGCGGCGGTCAGGTAATCGGCATTGTAGGGGCTTTCCGCCCTTCCGTAGACGCCGCGCTGCATGCCGCCATTGGCCATCGGCGGCATATTGGTCAGTCCGATCAGCACCGCACCGCCAGCCCGCAGCCGCGCAATGGTGGAGGCGTCTTCGTTGGCGATGAGATGCTCGAAGGCCGGCGAGCCGGCGGCCACTGTCAGGCCTGATACCTTGTAGCTGTCCTTGGCGGTGTAGGGAATGCCGTCCAGCGGCCCGAGCGCAGCACCGTTCCTGCGGCGCCGGTCGGACGCGGCCGCCTCCTCGAACATTTTTGGATTGAGCACGGGAACGGCGTTGAGGGTGATGCCGTGGCGATCGTAGTAGGCGATCCGCCGCAGGCAGGCGCCGACCAGCTCGACGCTGGTGACGGTGCCGTCATCGAGCGCCCGCCGCAGCTCTGCGATCGATGCCTCGACGATGTGGAGATCGGTCGTCATGTTCGGTCCCTGCATGGGGCGACGATGCGGCCTCGCACCGCTGTTGTACAGGTCGCGATCCTTCGCGCCCCCCTCTGCCCTGCCGGGCATCTCCCCCACGAGGGGGGAGATTGGCGGCGTCGGCGGCGGCGCCAACTGTTCAACATTGCGGGACCCCGGTTGTGCGCTAGAATCGCTTGGCAGGGAACTCAGCACCGAGGCCAAATGATGGATGAGTGGAAATTACCCTGGGACGGCGGCTGCCTGTGCGGCGGGATACGCTTTCGCATAAGTGCGCCGCCCTTGCTGACAATGGCCTGTCATTGCACCGGCTGTCAGAAGCTGAGCGCGAGTGCTTATTCCCTGACCATGGCGGTGCCAAGCAGCGGCTTCAGCGTTACGCAAGGCGAGCCGGTGGTCGGCGGCATGCATGGCCCGCACCGGCAAGTCTATTGCCCGCACTGCAAGAACTGGATGTTCACGCATCCGCACGGCCTGGACTTCTTCGTCAACGTTCGCGCGACCATGCTCGACCAGCATCATTGGTATGTGCCCTTCGTCGAGGTCTTCACGTCGGAAAAGCTGCCCTGGGCGACGACCGCCGCCAGCCACAGCTTCGCCACTCAACCCGACCTTGAGGGGTATGCGCCATTGATCGAGGCATTTGCACGCCAAGGGGCGCGACCGGGCTGACGGTTGCATGATGTGGCGAAAGCGTCAATGAAGGCCAATCTCCCCCCTTGTGGGGGAGATGTCCGGCAGGACAGAGGGGGGCGCTGTCCCGCCGGCCTTGCAGCCATTCGTAGTTACGCCGCAGACTGGTTCCTCTTGAGAATGAGGTTAGAGCAAAGGTTGGCGCTCTACGGCGCCCCCCTCTGCCCTGCCGGGCATCTCCCCCACGAGGGGGGAGATCGGCAGCGTCCCCGACAGCGCCAACTTCTCAACGCTGGAGAAAAGCGACCGCGATCTGTCCACCCCTCACCGCAATTCCACCCACACCGGCGCGTGGTCGCTGGCGCCGGGCTCGCCGCGGACGTCGCGGTCGATGCCTGCCGCGGCCAGCCGGCGCGCCAGTTTCTTGGATAGCAATATATGGTCGAGCCGCAGGCCGGCGTCGCGCGGCCAGCGGTTGCGGCGATAATCCCAGAATGTGTAGAGCGTCTCCTTCGGATGCTTCTTACGCAGCGCATCTAGCCAGCCCTGGTCGAGCAGCGCCGCGAAGGCGGCGCGGCTTTCCGGCTGCACCAGCGCATTGTCGTCATAGGAGCGGGTCGGATAGATGTCGCGCGGCTCGGGCACGATGTTGTAGTCGCCGGCCAGCACCACCGGCAGGCCAGTGTCGAACAGTTCCGCCGCATGGGCGTTCAACCGTTGGTGCCAGGCAAGTTTGTACTGGAATTTCGGGCCGGGCTGCGGGTTGCCGTTCGGCGCATAGAGGCAGGCGATGACGATGCCGCTGACCGCCGCCTCGATGTAGCGGGCCTGGTTGTCGCTGTCGTCGCCGGGCAGCGCCTCGCGGGTCAGCACCGGCTCCGAGCCGCGCGAAAGAATGGCGACGCCGTTCCAGGTCGGCTGCCCCACCCAAACCGCGCCATAGCCGGCTGCGGCGAGTGCTGTGCGCGGAAACTGCGTCTGCCTTGCCTTCAGCTCCTGCAGGCAGACGATGTCGGGCTTGGCGACAGTCAGCCAGGCGAGCAGATTTTGCAGCCGGCCGTTGATGTTGTTGACGTTGAAGGTGGCGATCTTCATCGGCCTGCTTCAGCGCACGATGCGCTCGGTCCACGCCTTCACCGCATCAGCGAGTGACTTCAGATGATCGGCGGCGGAAAAGCCGGAGATGCTCTTGCGCGGCTTCAAATCGTGGTCGCCGTCCTCCAGCCAGACGATTTCGATGCGGTCGGAAAGATCGTAGGTCGCGACCTCGTCCGGCGTCCCGAACTCATCGCGTGTGCCCTGAAAAATCAATGTCGGCGTCTTGAGATCGGCGAGGTGTTTTGTCCGAAGCTGCGTCGGTTTGCCCGGCGGATGGAAGGGATAGCCCAGACAAAGCAGCCCTGAAATCTCGCCCTTGGAAAACATCTCGTCGGCGATCATCGAGGCGACGCGGCCGCCCATCGATTTGCCGCCGATGATGAGCGGCCCCTTCACGCCCTTCGCCCTGAGGTCAGCGATCGCCTTGGTGTATTCCGGGTTCACCGTCTCGGCGCGCGGCGGCGGCCTGCGATGTCCGTAGCGGCGGGCCGCCATGTAGTGGAACTCGAAGCGCGCGACGCGGAACCCGGCTTCGGCCAGCGCTTTTGCGGTGGCGGTCATCGAGGCAGAATCCATCGGCGCGCCGGCGCCATGGGCGAGCAGGATGGTGATGGGAGCGGTGTCTGGGCCGTCGAAGAGGAAGGTGGTCATGGGTCGGCCCACTTATGAAGGCCGCGTTCCGTCCCAAGCGCGACCAAACGAGCCCTCACCCCGACTTCCGCGCCAGTTGCAAATCGATGAACTGAATACCCTTGGCCGCCATCCGCGCCCATTCGGAGCTGGCGTCGAGTTCGAGATAGCGCGCCCAGTTTCGCCGCGCCTCGACAAGGTTGCCGGTGTCGAACTCCAGCCTTGCCAGGTTGAACACCGCATCGGCATAATTGGCATCGAGCGCGATCGCCTTCTGCAGATGCCGTCGCGCCGAGGCGTCGCGGCCCTCATCGCTCATCAGCCCGGCCAGATTGAACCAAGCCTCGACAAAGCCAGGGTCGAGTTTTATGGCGCGGGCATAGTCGTGCGCCGCCTCATTCACACGGCCGGCGGCGCGCAGGCAGTTGGCGCGGTTGAAGGCGGCGATCGCATCGCTCGGGTCGATGGCCAGGCAGCGCTGGTAGAGTGCCGCCGCCTGCTCGTGGTCTTCAGCCTCTTCCGCCGCTTCAGCGTCGGCGAACAGTTCTTCCAGCGTGTCGTCATCGGGCGATCCCAAATCGAACAGCAACTGGCCGTCGAGTTCGCTCTGGCCGCCTTCGAGGTAGATCTGATCGGCGCGCCCATGCTGCGAGCCGACATTCAGTGACTTGGCGGTCAGCGAGGCGATCGGACCGCAGCGGTGCACCGAGCGCGCGATCGCGCCCCACGAGGCGCCGCCGGCAATCAGCCCGGCATATTTGCGGGCCAGGATCAAATCGCGAAACGAATAGGGTTCGCAATCATGCTCGAAGGCATCGAAGAGCGACAACAGGTCGAGGTCGGATGCGGCCAGTCGCGACTGGCCGAGAAGCGACTGCCGCGGCAGCGCCGAGGCCTCCGGCGCCTTGATCAGCCCGAGCAGACGCAAAAAACCGTTTTCGCTGATCAGCTTGCGCCCCACCGCACGCTCGGCGGCGACGCGGCGCTCGATCTCGGCATCCCCGGCCTTGGCCAGAAGTGTGCGGCCGAACACGACATGGCTGGTGCGCCTGTTAACGCCCCGCCGCAACTGGCCGTGCTGGCGCTCGACTTCACGCGCCGCCAGCCTC
>SAQR01000040.1 GCA_004020365.1 Mesorhizobium sp. | reverse complement strand
ATCTCCCCCCTTGTGGGGGAGATGTCCGGCAGGACAGAGGGGGGCGCGAAGGATCACTACAGATCAACATTTATTCTGAACCGCTGCATTCTTCGGCTGACGTCACGGCATGGATCCTAGGTTCTGCGCCGCGTCGCTTCGCTCCTTGCTTCGACCCAGGACGACGAAGGCACGGGGGGCTTACGGGTAATCGCAGACGTTGGAGATTGGCGGTTGCAGGCCGGCAGCGCGACCGTCAGTCAAAGAACCAAATTCCCTGTGCAGAGGAACCAGGAGAAGGGCGGCCCGCTCCAGGCAATCCCCGCTCCAGGCTGCCGATCCCGACGTTCTTCACGGCCTCCTCCGCTTAACCCTTGCTTCACCAATCTCGTTCATGTTCCGTTGAGCAATTTGCCGCCGTGGAGCGCTTCAATGACCGGGCCGAGATCGTCCTTTCCGCTTGCAGCGCTGCTTGCCGCCACCGCCTTCGTCGTGACGGCCAAGGCCGGCGCCGGAATCGAGGTCACCATGAACCAGGCGAAGATCGTCAAACTGTCGCGCGCCGCCGATACGATCGTCGTCGGCAATCCGGCGATCGCCGACGCCTCGGTGCAGGATGCCTCGACGATCGTGCTGACGGGAAAGGGCTTCGGCGTCACCAATCTCGTCGTCCTCGATCAAGAGGGCCGTCCGATCGTCGACGAGCAGATCACCGTCGTGCGACAGGGCGCGTCATCGGTGCGCATCTATCGACGTGCCGAAATACAGACCATGTCCTGCACGCCGTATTGCGAAAGCTCGTATAAAAGCGATGCGGAGAAGGCCTCGGAAGCCGAGATGAGCGCCGGCCAGTAAGCGACCCGACCGCTTCGTCCCGCCGAAAAAGCCGCTTCGGTTATCGGCCTGTTAAAACCGTCCAGCCGAATTTAGCGATCATCCAAACCGCACTTCAATGGGTTTGCGCTAATGCTGCCTCCGACACCCCTAAGGGATTGGCAGGCACGAGACATGAGCAGAGCAGGACGATCAAGCCTTTCCGCGCGCTTCCGTGGCGACCGGCGCGGCAGCACCGCTCTGGAGTTCGCGATGCTTGCGGTGCCGTTTGCGCTCCTCGTCTTTGCCATTTTGGAGAGCTGCATTTCATTTGCCGGTCAAGAGGTGATGGCCAATATCACCGACGATGTCGCGCGCCAGCTGCGGACGGGCCAGGTAAGACAGGCGAACGTAACCGAGGCGACGCTGAAGGCCATGATCTGCGGCCGGCTGGAGATCATGGTCGCCAAGGACTGCCCCGGATTGGAGGTGGACCTGCGCGCCTATCCGAGCTTCGCCGCCGCAGCCCAGGCGGGCTTCAAGATCCAAGACGGCGAAATCGAGCTGACCGGCACGGACCCCGCGGCTTTTACGGTGGCCCCTGGCTTGGCTGAATCGATAAACATGCTGCGGGTTTTTTACAAATGGCCCGTCATGACCGATTTCATGGCCAAGTCGATGGCCAATCTGAAAGACGGCAACACGCTGCATTTCGCATCGATGACCTGGCAGAACGAGCCGTTTGACGACTGAACGCAAACCACTGCGTGGGAAAAGGACGATTAGCATGGGGCGTGCGGGGGCACATATGAGGACCGCCGGGATCTGCGCGAAAGCCATCCGGTTCTGCCGTGATCGCCGCGGTGTCGCGGCCGTTGAGTTTGCCTTCATCGTGCCCGTCCTGCTGGTCATGTACTTCTTGACCATGGAAGCCTCACAGGCCATCGAGACCAGCAAGAAGGTCAGCCGCATCGGCAGCATGGTGGCGGATCTCGTGACCCAGCAGCAGACCATCACGCCAGCCGAACTCGATGCAATCATGCAAATCGGCGACACCACCCTTCAGCCGTACAACCGATCGACCCCGGAAATCACCATCACCGCAATCGAGGTCACGAATGAAACGACGCCGCGGGTGCTGGTCGCTTGGTCACGCAAGATGATTGGCGGTGCCTTCAGCGCCGGCGCCGCCAAAAACTCCGTCACCACGGTAGCACCGACGCTCAACGTCAAGGGCACGTTTCTCATTCGCGTCGAAAGCAATCTCGCATACCAGCCGATCATCACCTGGTCGGCGGACAGCGAAAAGCGGCTTGGCTTCAGTTCGGCTTTCAGCTCGATATCGATGGGCGAAACCTATTATCTCAGGCCGCGCAGGAGCCCGACGATTACCTGCGACACCTGCTGAAACGACGGCTCCCGATCGCCATTGCTATCGGCCTGACACCAGGCGCACGATGGCTGCGGATGCCTTGCATGCCTCATGTGGGTTCCCCGCTTGTTTTCGCCGATCCACGCCGACGCCGGCGCAACTATCGCGCCCGGTCGTGCACTCAGCCGTCTGGTTCGAATTGCCAATGCCCGCGCGGCCGCCTATGTCTGGGCGGACAGACAAACGATGATAATGAATCCCTGCAATGGCGCGCGCCTTCCTTTTTGTTCTCGATTCCTTCGGCATCGGCGGCGCGGCCGACGCCGAGCGCTATGGCGACACCGGTTCCAACACGTTCGGACACATCGCCCAAGCCTGCACGGAAGGCCGGGCGGATCGCGAGGGGCTGCGCAAAGGCCCGCTTTTCGTGCCCAACATGCTCTCGCTCGGCTTGGGGCAGGCGGCGAAAACCGCGACAGGATTCTGCTTCGACAGCGGCGGTCTGCTTGCCTCCGCCTTCCACGGCGCGGCTCAGGAGGTTTCGAGCGGCAAGGACACACCGTCAGGCCATTGGGAAATCGCCGCCTTGCCGGTCCGCTTCGACTGGGGCTATTTCCCGGACACGGTTCCCGCCTTTCCAGCCGAACTGACCGAAGCGATCATCCGCGAAGGAGAGGTGCCGGGCATTCTCGGCAATTGCCATGCTCCGGGCACCGAGATCATCGAGCGGTTCGGGGAGGAGCATGTCCGCACCGGCAAGCCGATCTGCTACACGTCGGTCGACTCCGTCCTGCAGATCGCCGCGCATGAAGTTCACTTCGGCCTGGAGCGGCTCTACGAATTCTGCAAGGTGGTGCGCAGGCTGGTCGATCCGCTGAACATCGGACGGGTGATCGCGCGGCCTTTCATCGGGGAAACCGCCGCCAGCTTCGAACGGACGCACAACCGCCGGGACTATTCGGTGCCGCCGCCCGAACCGACCCTGCTCGACCGGCTGACGGCGCGCGGCAGCCGGGTCATCGCGGTCGGCAAGATCGGCGACATCTTCGCCCATCGCGGCATTTCGGAAGTGCGCAAGGCCGCCGGCAACATGGCGATGTTCGACAAGGCGCTCGGCGCGATGGATGACGCGGGCGACGGCGATCTCGTCTTCGCCAATTTCGTCGATTTCGACACCGAGTTCGGCCATCGGCGCGACGTTGCCGGCTATGCCGCCGCGCTCGAGGCCTTCGACCGGAGGCTGCCGGAGGCGCTTGCACGGCTCAAGGCAGGCGACCTTCTCATCCTCACCGCCGACCATGGCAACGATCCGACCTGGCACGGCACCGATCATACGCGCGAACGCATTCCGGTGATCGGCACCGGACCAGGTTTTGGCGGCGACATCGGGCTTCGAACGACATTCGCCGACATCGGTGAAACCGTCGCCGAGCATCTTGGCTTGGCACGCGGCCGTCACGGCACCTCGTTCTATGCAGAGATAGGCGGCCATGCCTGAGTTGCCTGAGGTCGAAACGGTGCGGCGGGGCCTGCAGCCGGTCCTGGAAGGCGCCCGCATCGCCCGCGTCGAGGCTCGCCGGCCCGATTTGCGCTTTCCGTTTCCCGAGAATTTTTTGGAGAGGCTGACCGGCAAGACGATTACGGCGCTCGGCCGCCGGGCGAAATATTTGACGATGCATCTCGAGGGCGGTCCGGTGCTGATCTGCCATCTCGGCATGTCGGGCTCATTCCGTATCGAAACGTCGGGTGACATGCCCGATAGCAGCGAAATGTTGGGCGCGTTTTATCATGAGCGTCCGAAGAGCGCGGTGCACGACCATGTCGTCTTCCATATCGTCTCTCCCGAAGGCGCCCGGTCCCGGGTGACCTTCAACGATCCGCGCCGTTTCGGCTTCATGCTGTTTTCGGAAGGGACGCCTGACGCGCATCCGATGCTGGCGGGGCTTGGCGTCGAGCCGACAGGCAATACGTTGGACGGCGAGCTGCTCGCCTCGCTGCTGAAAGGCCGGAAGTCGCCGCTAAAGGCGGCACTTCTCGATCAGCGGCTGATCGCCGGGCTCGGCAATATCTATGTGTCGGAGGCGCTGTGGCGCGCCGGCCTGTCGCCGCTGCGCGAGGCGGGCAGCATCGCAAAGCCTGGAAAGAAGGCCAAGCAGCAGCGCGACGCCCTGGCCGAAGCAATCCGCGCGGTGATTGCCGATGCGATCGCCGCCGGCGGGTCGTCGCTGCGCGACTATGTGCAGACCGACGGGTCCCTGGGCTATTTCCAGCATTCGTTCGCGGTCTACGATCGCGAGGGCGAAGCCTGCTCCAAACACGGTTGCGGCGGCCATATAGAGCGCGTCGTGCAAAGCGGGCGTTCCACCTTCTATTGCCGGACCTGTCAGTTGTGACTTAGTGCGGGTATGAGTTGGATGCCCTGATGTAAGCCAGATGACCGAGTGAGGAGATACAGTCATGGCCTATGAAACGATTATCGTGGAAACCCGCGGCAAGGTCGGGCTGATCACGCTGAACCGGCCGAAGGCGCTCAATGCGCTGAACTCGCAGGTCTTGGCGGAATTGGTCGCGGCCGTGAACGGCTTTAGCGCCAATGCCGACATCGGCGCGATGGTCATCACCGGCTCCGAAAAAGCCTTCGCGGCAGGTGCGGACATCAAGGAAATGCAGGCGATCTCCTTTGTCGACGCCTATGTGCAGGATTTCTTTGTCGGCTGGGAAGAGCTCACCCGGGCGCGCAAGCCTGTCATCGCGGCGGTGGCCGGCTATGCGCTCGGCGGCGGCTGCGAACTGGCGATGATGTGCGATTTCATCATCGCCGCCGACAACGCCAGGTTCGGCCAGCCCGAGATCACGCTCGGTGTCATGCCAGGCATGGGCGGATCGCAGCGCCTGACCCGTTTCGTCGGCAAGTCGAAGGCGATGGACATGTGCCTGACCGGACGGATGATGGATGCGGCGGAAGCCGAGCGTTGCGGTCTGGTGTCGCGTGTCGTGCCCGCCGGCGAGCTGCTCGAGGAGGCGTTGAAGGCGGCGGCCAAGATAGCCGATTTTTCGCTGCCGTCGGTGATGATGGCGAAAGAGGCCGTCAACCGCGCCTATGAAACGACACTGGCCGAGGGGCTGCGGTTCGAGCGCCGGCTGTTTCACTCACTGTTTGCGCTCGATGACCAGAAGGAAGGCATGGCGGCCTTTGTCGAGAAGCGGAAGCCAAATTTCTCGAACCGGTAGCCAAATTCCTCGAACTGGTAGATGGGGACGACATCGGCCGGAAGCGAGCAACAGCAGCGGCCAAAAAGAAGACGAAGCAGCGTTGACGCGCCGGAAAAGCTGAACTATAAGCCGCACCAACCGAGGCGGCCCTGTGGCTGCCCGTTTGTTTTTTGCGCCTTGCGGCATTCCGCGTGCGCCCACCAGATCAGAAGAGAGGCATCATGGCCAATACCTCCTCGGCCAAAAAGGCAACGCGCAAGATCGCCCGCCGCACGGCGATCAACAAGAACCGCCGCTCGCGCGTGCGGACCTACATCCGCCAGGTCGAAGAGGCGCTCGCCTCGGGCGACAAGGCTGCCGCGCAGGCTGCTTTCAAGGTGGCTGAGCCGGAATTGATGCGCGCCGCGAGCAAGGGCGTGGTGCACAAGAATACGGCATCCCGCAAGGTGTCGCGCCTGGCCCAGCGCCTCAAGGTGTTGTCGGCCTAATATACCTTTACTAAACTTGTCCTTTTCAAACCCGGCCGCTCGTGCCGGTTTTTTTCGTTTGCCGGCAAGTACTTAAAAAGAAAGCCCGCAAGCAACACTCCGCGCGATTTCGAAGTTCGAAATGCTTTGCCGGCATATCCATGCCGGCCGACAGGCGCAGCCGCTGAAAACGTTCACGGCGAAATATCAACCGTCGAAAATCACCTTTATTTTTCAAAATGTTGCGGACGGTCATCCACAACTTGTTCACATCGGGTGCGAGCGATGGGGGACAATTGCCTGTCAAGAAAATTATTTCAAAAAATATCGCGCGACGCGGCCTTTTTCACATTCGCCGGAAAAGGGTTTGAATCACAATGGGTTTGTCAAAACAAGCCAGTGCAACGCAGGCTCCGAACCCGTTAGCGCTAACCACATTCCTTAAAAATCCGTTAGTCGTGGCCTTGCCCTATCCACAGCGATTTCGCTAAGGTCTGTCTATCGAGAGGGACGGGCCGTTGGCCCTTAACCCAGCCTGAATCGGCCAGCAAAAAATGGCAGAATTCATGACGCGGATCATCTCCGCGTACGGGTTTGGTTTGCCTTTTCGATACGGTAGGGGAATGGCGTAATTGTACATGGCAGATCAATGACGCGCCGGCGTTTCGCCGGGCGGAATTGTATTGCCCTGACATGACCAAAGCGGGCTGGCTCCGAGGGGCCGGCGCCGGTTCCCCGACAATGAGGCGACATCATCTGCCGGCGGCGGCGATGGTGTCGCTTTGAGGACACGGTCGCCGGAAACATGGATGCAGGAGGCGCATTCCCGGCGGAAAAAGGTACAAAAGGACAAGGAACTCGATCATGCAGAGCGGCATCGAAAGGGAGCTTACGGGCGACCTCCCATTCCCTGGGACCTTAACCGGAGGGGACGCCATGTCGGCTTCCATCGACGCGGAACAAAAGTTCGACCGGGTCAAGGCCCAGTTGAAGGCGCGCCTGGGAACCGAAGTCTATTCGAGCTGGTTCGGGCGCATGAAGGTCGCCGAGGCGTCCCGGGGCATTGTCCGCATCTCGGTGCCCACCGCCTTCCTGCGCTCGTGGATCAACGGCCACTACCTCGACCTCATCGCCGAGTTGTGGAAGCACGAGGATCCTGAAATCCTCAAGATCGAGATCGTCGTGCGCACCGCTACCCGTCCGGGGCGCAGCGGCGTCGAGCCCGAAGTGGCGCCGGCGCGCAAGATGACCAAGCAAGCGCAAACGGCGCTGGCCGCCGGAACAGCGGCCCCCGGCAGGGTGGAGCGGGTACCGGCACCTCGCCCGGGAATGCCTGCCGAGACCGAGTTCCGGCACAATGTGCTCGGTTCGCCGCTTGATCCGCGCTACACGTTCGGCTCCTTCATCGAAGGACCGTCAAACCGGGTGGCCTTCGCCGCCGCCAAGGCGGTGGCGGAATCGCAGTCGAGCGCGGTGCGCTTCAATCCGCTGTTTCTGCACGCGACGGTGGGGCTGGGCAAGACGCACCTGCTGCAGGCGATCGCGGCGGAATCGCTGAAGCAGAATCCGAAGTCGCGCGTCGTCTATCTCACGGCCGAATATTTCATGTGGCGGTTTGCCACCGCGATCCGCGACAACAACGCGCTGACGCTGAAGGAACAATTGCGCGACATCGACCTGCTCATCATCGACGACATGCAGTTCCTGCAAGGCAAGTCGATCCAGCATGAATTCTGCCATCTGATCAACATGCTGCTCGACAGCGCCAAGCAGGTGGTGGTCGCCGCCGACCGGCCGCCGTCGGAACTGGAATCGCTGGAGCCCCGCGTCCGCTCGCGCCTCAACGGCGGCGTCGCGCTCGAAATGTCGGCGCCCGATTTCGCGATGCGGATCGGCATGCTCAAGCTGCGCCTTGCCACCGCCAAGGCCGACGATGCATCGCTCGACATCTCGGAGGAGATCCTCAACCATGTCGCTCGCACGGTGACCGGCAGCGGGCGTGAACTCGAAGGTGCGTTCAACCAGCTTCTGTTCCGCCAGTCGTTCGAACCGCAGATCACCATCGACCGAATCGATGAGATCCTCGGCCACATCTATCGTTCGGGCGAGCCGAAGCGGGTGCGCATCGAGGACATCCAGCGCATCGTCGCGCGCCACTACAATGTGTCGAAGACGGAACTTCTGTCCAACCGCCGCACCCGCACCATCGTCAAGCCGCGGCAGGTCGCCATGTACCTGTCGAAGGTGATGACACCGCGCTCCTTGCCGGAGATCGGGCGGCGTTTCGGTGGCCGCGACCACACGACGGTGCTGCATGCCGTGCGCAAGATCGAGGACCTTTCAGGCGTCGACAACACGCTGGCGCAGGAGCTCGAATTGCTGAGAAGACTGATCAACGATCAGGCCTGACCGGCCTGAAAAAACAGGCGTGTCACGTTTGGGTGGCTGAGACGCGCTTGAAATTCTTGTTTTTATGCATGTTGTTGCCCCATAACCGCTGCACACCCTCGGGTCAGGCCCTGGGTCAGGTCTGGGGCATGCTTTTGGGCGACAAGCATTGGTTTGCAGGCTTGCCCAGTTTTATCCCAGGAAAGCCCGCGTAACCGGCCCGAACCGGCAGCGCGGGCTTGCGTTCACGGGTTTTTTCCTGTCAGTTTGTGCAGATTCTGAGCCTGTTCAGAGCTTTCGCGGGTTGCCGCTTGCCGGAGACCCGCTCATTCATTCAAGCGAGCCTGTTTCGTCATGCGTGTTATCCTGGAACGGTCAAATCTCCTGAAGTCGCTCAACCACGTTCATCGCGTGGTCGAGCGGCGCAACACCATACCGATCCTGTCGAACGTGCTGCTGAGCGCCGAAGGCGCCACCCTTGAGATGAAGGCGACCGACCTCGACCTGGAGGTGACCGAAGCCACGCCCGCCAAGGTCGAGCGCGGCGGCGCGACGACGGTTCCGGCGCATCTGCTCTACGACATCGTGCGCAAGCTCGCCGACGGTGCGGAGGTCATGCTGAAGACCGACGAGGACGGCAACGCCATGACGGTGACCTCGGGCCGCTCGAGCTTTCGCCTGCAATGCCTGCCGCAATCCGATTTCCCGGAGCTTTCGGCCGGATCGTTCTCGCATATCTTCCGGCTCGATTCGGTCGCGCTCAAGGGCCTTATCGAAAAAACCCAATTCGCCATCTCCACCGAAGAGACGCGCTACTACCTGAACGGCATCTACCTGCACACGCATGACGCCGACGGCAAGCTGAAGCTGCGCTCGGTAGCGACCGACGGCCATCGGCTGGCGCGCGCCGAGATCGACGCGCCGGCAGGATCCGAAGGCATGCCGGGCATCATCATTCCGCGCAAGACGGTCAGCGAATTGCAAAAGCTTGTCGACGACCCCGATATCGCCGTGACCACCGAATTGTCCGACACCAAGATCCGTTTCACCATCGGCAGTGTCGTTTTGACCTCAAAACTGATCGACGGCACCTTCCCGGACTATCAGCGGGTGATCCCGACCGGCAACGACAAGAAGCTGATCATCGACCGCCAGAGTTTCGCCGCCGCCGTCGACCGTGTCTCGACCATTTCATCCGAACGCGGCCGGGCGGTGAAGCTTTCGATTGGAGAAGGCCAGGTCACGCTTGCAGTCAACAATCCGGATTCGGGCAGCGCCACCGAAGAACTTGCCGCGGATTATTCGTCCGAAGCGATCGAAATCGGCTTCAACGCCAAATATCTGCTCGACGTCGCCGCCCAGTTGACCGGCACCGAGGCAAAATTCATGCTGGCGGATGCCGGCTCGCCAACGCTGATCCACGACATGGCCGACGAAACCACGCTCTACGTGCTGATGCCGATGCGGGTCTGATGCATGTCGCGTAAAAGCATGCCCTCGGGCTTGAACCGAGGGTGCGCAGCGGTTTTGCGATAACGACATGCATAAACAACAACCTAAAGCGCGTCGCATGAGACGGGTCGAGCGCGACGCGCTTTAGGCCCGAGCGAGGCCATCTTGGTGTCATGACCGGAGTTGCGAAGCAGCCTGAGCGCGACCAGCAGACTTATATAAGTAAGCTGTCGCTTACCAATTTCCGCAATTACGCAACACTGTCGATCGATCTCGATCCCGGCGCGGTAGTTTTTTCCGGCGACAATGGCGCCGGCAAGACCAACCTGCTGGAGGCGATTTCCCTGCTGACGCCGGGGCGCGGCCTGCGCCGTGCGCCTTATGCCGAATTGGCGCGCGACGGCGGCGACGGCGGCTTTGCCATCCATGCCCGGCTCGATGGGCCGGACGGCCCGGTCGAGATCGGCACCGGCGTTGCAGGCGGCGACGCCGCCGAGGGCGGCCGGCGGGTGCGGATCAACGGCGCGGCAGCGCGCTCGGCGGAGGACATGCTGGAATGGTTGCGCGTCGTCTGGCTGACACCGGCGATGGATGCATTGTTCACCGGGCCGGCCGCAGATCGCCGGCGCTTTCTCGACCGACAGGTGCTGGCGATCGATCCGGGCCACGGCCAGCGCGCGCTCGACTACGAAAAAGCGATGCGCGGCCGCAATCGACTGCTCGCCGAAGGCTCGCGCGACGGCGCCTGGTTCGACGCGATCGAGACGCAAATGGCCGAAACCGGTGTGGCGATTGCTGCGGCGCGTGCCGAACTGGTGCGCCTGCTCGCCGCCATGATCGACAGGCTGCCAAGCTCCGGTCCGTTTCCGCAAGCCGACATCGGCCTGTCCGGCGGGCTGGAAAGCGAGGTCACAACCAGCGCGGCCGTCGATGTCGAGGAACGGTTCCGCCGCGCTCTTGCCGAAGGTCGCGATCGCGACCGCGCCGCCGGGCGCACGCTCGACGGCCCGCACCGGTCGGACCTCGTGGTGCGGCACCGGCCAAAGGCGATGCCGGCCGAACTCTGCTCGACCGGCGAGCAGAAGGCGCTGCTGGTCGGCATGGTGCTGTCGCATGCCCGGTTGACCGGCGAGATGTCGGGCATGACGCCGATCCTGCTGCTCGACGAGATCGCCGCCCATCTCGACGCGGGCCGACGCGCCGCGCTGTTCTCGATCCTCGAAGAGCTGAACTGCCAGGCCTTCATGACCGGAACCGATGCGGCGCTGTTTTCCAGTCTCAAAGGACGAGCGCAGTTTTTGACCGTCGATCATGGGGCGGTTGGGCCGACAGTAGCGAGTAGCGAGTAGTGAGTAAGTGAGTAAGCGAATAGCGAATAGCGAATAGTGAGTAGTGAGTAGTGAGTGCGAGTGCGAGTGCGAGTGCGAGTAGCGAGAGCACCTTTTTTCACTATTCGCTATTCGCTATTCACTATTCGCTATTCACTATTCACTGCTGCGCACCCCGATGGCCAAGCCCGTTCTCCCGCTATATGGTCTGCCAATGATCACCACCGCGCTCACCGATGAAGAACTCGAACGCTACGCCCGCCACATCGTGCTGCCCGAGATCGGTGGCGCCGGCCAGCAGCGACTGAAGCGGGCGCGGGTCCTGGTCATCGGCGCCGGCGGGCTGGGAGCGCCGGTGCTTGAATATCTTGCCGCAGCCGGCATCGGCACACTCGGTATCGTCGATGACGACAGCGTCTCGCTGTCGAACCTGCAAAGGCAGGTGATCCACGGCACCAGCGCTATCGGCATGGCGAAGACCGACAGCGCCAAGGCGGCGATCGCCCGCATCAACCCCAACGTCGCCGTGGAACTGCACAATTTTAGGCTGACGGCGGACAACGCCCCTGCCCTTGTCGCCGGTTATGACATCGTCGTCGACGGCTCCGACAATTTCGAAACCCGTTATGCGGTGGCCGACGCCTGCGCCGCGGAAAAGCGGCCGCTGGTCCATGCCGCCGTCGGCCGCTTCGACGGCTCGGTGACCGTGCTGAAGCCATTCGAGACCGGCACCGACGGCAGGCCGAATCCGAGTTATCGCGATCTTTTTCCGGAACCACCGCCGGCCGGCCTGGTGCCATCCTGCGCCGTGGCCGGCGTGCTCGGCGTGCTGACCGGCGTCGTCGGCACGCTGCAGGCCATGGAGGCGATCAAGCTGATCGCCGGCATCGGCGAGCCGCTGGTCGGCCGGCTGCTGCTTTACGATGCGTTGGCCGCGCGCTTCGACACGATCCGCTACAAGAGCAGCTAGATTCTGGAGCAACTAGGTTTTGGGCAGCCCGGTTTGCGTCGCGCAGCTTTCGGCCGATTTCGGCCATTGGGACGAGGTGCTGGCGCTGATCATGCGCGCCTTCGCTGCCATGGACGGCGTCATCGATCCGCCATCCTCAGCGCATTGGCTCACGGTCGAAAACCTCCGGGACAAGGCCCGGCAAGAGACGGGCTTTGCGGCGCTGAAGGACGGCAGGATTGTCGGCTGCGTTTTTGTCCTGGAGCGGACTAACGATTTCTATGTCGGAAAGCTCGCGGTCGAACCGGACTTTCAGGGACAAGCCATTGCCAAGCGGCTGATGCAAGCTGTCGAGGAGCTTGCCCGCGACCGCGGCAAGCCGGCGATTGAGCTTCAAACGCGGATCGAACTGACCGGGAATCACGCCGCCTTTGCCCGCCTCGGCTTTCGCGAAACGGGACGGACGGCGCACAGTGGCTATAACCGACCGACCTCGATCACCATGCGCAAGGCGATTTCGTAAGCCTGAGCTAACTTAAAGTGGCATCACGTCCGCAGCGGCAGTACGCGATCCGGCGGCCGATGGCCATCAAAGAAGGCGCGGATGTTGATGATCACCTTCTCGCCCATGTCGATCCGGCCTTCGAGCGTCGCCGACCCCATATGCGGCAACAGCACGACCTTGCCCTTGGCGGCGAGCTTCAGCAATTTGCTGTTCAGCGCCGGCTCATGCTCGTAAACGTCGAGGCCGGCGCCGGCGATCTTGCCGTCCTGAATCAGCTTGACCAGAGAGTCCTCGTCGATGATGTCGCCGCGCGCCGTGTTGACGATGTAAGCGGACGGTTGCAGAAGCGCCAGCCGCCGTGCCGAAAGCAGATGGAAGGTCGCCGGCGTCGACGGGCAATTGACTGAGATGATGTCCATACGGGCAAGCATCTGGTCGAGGCTTTCCCAATAAGTCGCCTCCAGATCATCCTCGACCGCGGCCAGCACGCGATGGCGGTTGTGATAGTGGATCGACAGGCCAAAGGCCTTGGCCCGTCGGGCAACGGCGGTGCCGATGCGGCCCATGCCGACAATGCCGAGGCGTTTGCCCCAGATACGCCGGCCGAGCATCCAGGTCGGCGACCAGCCGGCCCATTTCTTGTCGCCGGTCAGCACATTGGCGCCTTCCGCCAGCCGCCGCGGCACCGCCAGCATCAGCGCCATGGTCATGTCGGCGGTATCTTCGGTCAGCACGTTCGGCGTGTTGGTAACGGTAATGCCCTTCTTCGCTGCTGCCGACACGTCGATCTTGTCGACGCCGTTGCCGAAATTGGCGATCAGCTTGAGGTTGTCGCCGGCCTGAGCGATCAGCGCTGCGTCGATTTGATCGGTTATGGTCGGCACCAGCACGTCGGCCTCCTTGACCGCCGCGACCAGTTCCGGCTGCGTCATCGGCCGGTCTTCGACATTCAGCCGGGCGTCGAACAGCTCACGCATGCGGGTCTCGACCGGGTCGGGCAGCTTGCGCGTGATGACGACGAGGGGCCTTTTTCTGCCTACCATTGTTTCCTCGAACCCGACCTCGTTGAGACCTCTTTAACCAAGACAGGCGAAACTGCAGGCCGGTCGCGGTGCCAGTTCTCCATGTAACAAGAGGTTCCGCCGAAGACAAAGAAAAAGGCGCGCCAAGGCCGTTGAGCCGGCGCCGAAAGGAACGAAAGTGTCTGGTTTCGCGTCGCTCCGCCTGGCCCTCAGCGCAGCATTTCTCGGCGCTCTCGTTTATTGCCCTGACGTGGCGGCACAGAATGCGGCAGCACCGACCCAGAGCGTCACGCTCGGGCCGAGCGGCCTGCCGCTGCCGCGCTTCGTCAGCCTGAAAGCCGGCCGCGTCAACTCCCGCGTCGGACCAGGCGTCAACTACTCCGTCGACTGGATGTATATGAAGCCCGGCCTGCCGATGGAGATCATCCAGGAATTCGACACCTGGCGTCGTGTGCGCGATGCCGACGGTTCGGAAGGCTGGATCAACCAGTCGCTGCTTTCAGGTCGCCGCACGGCGATCGTAGCACCCTGGCAGCGCGGCAAGGACGCCCGAATCAACCTGCTCGACGACCCGCAAAAGGATGCCAGCATCGTCGCAATCGTCGAGCCGGGCGCCATGGGCACGATCAAGTCCTGTGACGGCCAGTGGTGCGAAATGACCTTCAATGGCCACACCGGCTGGCTCGCCCAGTCGCTCGTCTGGGGCGCCTATCCCGGCGAACGGGTCAAGAACTGACTTCTTCTTGTCGGTTCGGGATCATGGTCTGGGAGGCCGATACATCGGCCTTATGACGCGCCGATCACTCGCAGCGTTTGGGGCGCAGCCTCACCACAATATCGACGTTGGCGATCTCCATGCCCTCCGGCGGCTCCGGCAGGTTGGAAACCGTGACAGGACCGCTGGCGATGTCGAAAATTCTGTTTTCGCCCTCAATGTAGAAATGATGGTGATCGGAGGTGTTGGTGTCGAAGTAGGTCTTCGAGCCCTCGACGGCCAGGATGCGCAGAAGGCCCGCCTGGGTGAATTGATGAAGGGCGTTGTAGACGGTGGCGAGCGATACCGGCACGCCGGCGGCGACCGCCTCCTCGTGCAGTTCCTCGGCCGACAGATGGCGGTCGCCTTTGGCGAAAAGCAGATCGGCCAGCGCAATGCGCTGACGCGTCGGCCTCAGACCGGCTTCGCGAACCCGCTTGTCCACAGCGACATTTTCCTTCCGGCAGCCCAGATCCATCTATCCGCCCAAGCTCAGGTTTCACCTCAATGCCTGCCCAGAATGGCAAAAAACGAACATTGACCGATACTGGACATCCCCCGACATATATTCTGTCGGCCGAATACGATCAATAGCGCGCATTGACCCCGGCAGGCGGGCGGGTTAAGCGCAAACGCCGGTTTCCGGCCGGAAATGGATTGTGTTAGGAAACCAACGACAAGGGCGCGCTACCGCCCGGACGATTACGGGGACGAGATTGATGGCGGTTTCTAAATCCAGCTACGATTACGAGGAACTGCTTGCCTGCGCCCGCGGCGAGTTGTTCGGACCTGGAAACGCCCAGCTCCCCTATCCGCCGATGCTGATGTTCGATCGCATCACCGAAATCAGCGAGACCGGCGGCGCCTTCGACAAGGGCTTCATCCGTGCAGAATTCGACATCAAGCCGGACCTGTGGTTTTTCGCCTGCCATTTTATCGGCAACCCGATCATGCCGGGGTGCCTGGGCCTCGACGCGATGTGGCAATTGACGGGATTCTACCTCGGCTGGCTCGGCGAGCCGGGCAAGGGCATGGCGCTGTCGACCGGCGAAGTGAAATTCAAAGGCATGGTGACGCCGTCGGTCAAGAAGGTAGAATATGGCGTGGATTTCAAGCGCGTGATGCGCGGCCGGCTGGTGCTGGGTATCGCCGATGGCTGGCTGAAGGCGGATGGCGAACCCATATACGCAGCAACGGATCTCAAGGTGGGTCTGTCCAAGCAATCGGCCGCCGCCTGACCGGCGCCTGCGCAGCGCCGCCAAGTCCGCGGGACGCGCAAAAGGAAGCTGTAGAACTTAATTTGCGCATCCTTGTCCGGCAGGTTTCGGTCCGGCAGGTTTCGGGTTCATGCGCTGGAAGGAGTTGCGAATGAGACGGGTCGTAGTGACAGGCCTCGGCATCGTGTCGTCGATCGGCAACAATGCCAACGAGGTGCAGGCCTCGTTGCATGATGCCAGATCCGGCATCAGCTTCTCCGATTCCTTCGCCGAACACGGTTTTCGCTGCCAGGTCTGGGGAGCGCCGACGCTCGACCCCTCGGCGCTGATCGATCGCCGCGCCATGCGCTTCCTGTCGCAAGGTGCGGCCTGGAACCATGTCGCCATGGACCAGGCGATCGTCGACGCAGGACTTGGCGAGAACGACATCACCAATGAGCGCACCGGCATCGTCATGGGATCGGGCGGACCATCGACCAGAACCATCGTCGAAGCCGCTGAAACCACGCTCAAGAACAGCAGCCCCAAGCGCATCGGCCCGTTCGCGGTGCCGAAGGCGATGTCGTCGACCGCTTCGGCGACGCTCGCCACCTGGTTCAAGATCCACGGCGTCAACTATTCGATCTCTTCGGCCTGCTCGACCTCGGCGCATTGCATCGGCAATGGCTACGAACTGATCCAGTGGGGCAAGCAGGACATGGTCTTCGCCGGCGGCCATGAGGATCTCGACTGGACGATGTCTGACCTGTTCGACGCGATGGGCGCCATGTCCTCAAAATTCAACGACCGGGCGTCGGCTGCCTCGCGCGCCTATGACGTCGATCGCGACGGCTTCGTCATCGCCGGCGGTGCCGGCGTGCTCGTCCTGGAAGAGCTCGAGCACGCCAAGGCGCGCGGCGCAAAGATCTACGCCGAGGTCGTCGGCTATGGCGCGACCTCCGACGGCTACGACATGGTGGCGCCCTCGGGCGAAGGCGCGGTGCGCTGCATGCGGCAGGCGCTGGCGACCGTCTCTTCGCCGGTCGACTACATCAACACGCACGGCACCTCGACGCCGGTCGGCGACTCCAGGGAAATGGGCGCGATCCGCGAGGTGTTCGGCGACAAGATGCCGTTCATCACCTCGACGAAATCACTGACCGGCCATTCGCTGGGTGCGGCCGGCGTGCAGGAATCGATTTATTCGATCCTGATGATGCAAGGCGGATTCATCGGCGAGAGCGCCCATATCGAGCAGCTCGATCCGGAATTCGAGGGCATGCCGATCGTGCGAGAGCGCATCGATGATGCCAGGATCGACACTGTCCTGTCCAACTCGTTCGGTTTCGGCGGCACCAACGCAACGCTGATTTTCCAGCGCTATTCCGCATAAGGATTGCCGACCATGGACGGATTGATGAAAGGCAAGCGCGGGCTTGTCATGGGTGTCGCCAACGACCATTCGATCGCCTGGGGCATCGCCCGGAAACTGTCCGAACATGGGGCGGAACTCGCTTTCACCTATCAGGGCGAAGCTTTTGGGCGCCGGGTCAAGCCACTCGCCGCCAAGCTCGGCTCCTCGCTGGTCGTGCCTTGCGACGTCGAGGACAGCGCATCGGTTGCCGCTACTTTCGAGACCTTGGGCGAGGCCTGGGGCGGACTGGACTTCGTCGTCCACGCTATCGGCTTTTCCGACAAGAACGAGCTGAAAGGCCTTTACGCCGACACCAGCCGCGACAATTTCGTCCGCACCATGGTCATCTCCTGCTACTCCTTCACCGAGGTCGCCCGTCATGCGGCCGCGTTGATGAAGGGCAGCGGCTCGATGATCACGCTGACCTATGCCGGTTCGGTCCGCGTCATGCCGAACTACAACGTCATGGGCGTCGCCAAGGCCGGGCTTGAAGCCAGCGTCCGCTATCTCGCCAACGACTACGGCCCGCGCGGCATCAGGGTGAACGGCATATCCGCGGGACCGGTGCGGACACTGGCCGGCGCCGGTATTTCCGACGCACGCCACATGTTTTCCTACCAGCAGCGCAACTCGCCGCTGCGCCGTACAGTGACCATCGACGAAGTCGGTGGTTCCGCGCTCTATCTCCTGTCCGATCTGTCGTCGGGCGTCACCGGCGAGATCCACTATGTCGATTCCGGCTACCACATCGTCTCGATGCCGACGCTCGACGAGCTGAAGCGGACCGACAGCGGACGCGATTAATCCGGCCGCAGAAGATGTCTTAAAGCGCGTCGCGTCTGAAATGGATTCATGCGACACGCTTTAAGTCTTTGTTTTTATGCATGTCGTTGTCGCAAAACCGCTGCGCACTTTTGCGCGACATGCATTGGTCCGGTGAACCCGCCTTCAGCGGCGCGCCGCGAAAACCTTGAACATGCCGTCGCGGGCGATCTCGGCATGGCTGGAGAAGGCGGCCGCCAGCACCGGCTCGTAGGGAAGCTGGCGGTTCGCCACCATGAACAGCCGCCCGCCCGGCTTCAGCGCCTTTGCCGCCGCGCGGATCATGCCGGCGCCGATCTCGGGCTCGGCCGCCCGGCTGCGATGGAAGGGCGGGTTCATGACGATGGCGTCATAGCGGCGCTCGACCGGCTCGCTCAAAAGATCGACCCAGAAGAAATTGGCTTCCGCCGCTGTGTCGCCGAGATTGCCTTTCGCCGCCTCCAGCGCATCGAAATCGGCCTCGTAGAGATCGAGCGCCGATATGCCAGGTGAGCGGGCGGCGACCTCGGCCGCCACATAGCCCCAGCCGGCGCAGAAATCGGCAACGCTGCCGCGCAGGTCGCCGGGCAGATTGTCGACCAGCAATCTCGAACCTGCATCGATCTTGTCGAAAGAAAACATGCCTGGTGCGGTGCGGAACTTTTTCTCGACCAGAAGCGCTGGATTGGCGGCGCGAAGCGCCGCTGCGGCCGCAGCATCGGCCGGTCGATGGAACCAGAAGGCGATGCCATGATGTTTCGGCAAATGGCCGTCGAGCGGCACAAGCTCGTCGATGCGCTTGCGCAGGCTGGCAATGCCATCGTCCTTGGCGCCGGCAACGACAATCGATCCGCCCGGCCTGACACGCTCAATCGCGTCGGCAATGCGCAACTCGTTTTGGCCGCGATGACGGCCGGCAAGCACCAATGCCGCATCGAAACCTTCGCCCTCTGGACCCGGCGTGACGGTGAAGCCCGCCCCCTGCAGCGCGCGAAAATGCGGGCGAAAACCTTGCACCAGATGCAGTGCTGCATCAAAACCTGCGGGCAGGCGGAAGCCCGGCTCGGCGCCCAGAAACAGGACACGCTCGCCCTTGCGCGGCAAGGAAACAGCCTCGGCCTCGAACGGATGGAACAGTGTCTTCAGCGGCTCGGCGGACATTTTTCGATCTCGAAGTGCAGCTGGCTAGTCTAGAAAATGAAAACGGGCGCGACCTTCCGGTGCGCCCGCTTCGATTTTATCGTCAGATCGCTCAGGCGGCGTCTTCTTCGCCGTCGGCCTTCTTCTCGCGGGCGATTTCCTTGCCGGTGGCCTGGTCGACGACCTTCATCGACAGGCGGACCTTGCCGCGCTCGTCGAAGCCCATCAGCTTGACCCAGACCTTGTCGCCTTCCTTGACGACGTCGGAGGTCTTGGCGACGCGATCATTGGCGAGCTGCGAGATGTGGACGAGGCCGTCACGCGGACCGAAGAAGTTGACGAAAGCGCCGAAGTCGGCGGTCTTGACGACCGTGCCCTCGTAGATTTCGCCGACTTCCGGCTCGGCGACGATGGTGTGGATCCACTTCTTCGCCGCCTCGATCTCCTTGGCGTTGGACGAAGCGATCTTGATCGTGCCGTCGTCCTCGATGTTGATCTTGGCGCCGGTCTTTTCGACGATCTCGCGGATGACCTTGCCGCCAGAGCCGATCACGTCACGGATCTTGTCGGTCGGGATGTGCATGACCTCGATGCGCGGCGCGAATTCGCCGAGTTCGGAACGCGCGCCGGACAGCGCATGGCCCATTTCGCCGAGGATATGCTGGCGGCCGTCCTTGGCCTGGTCCAGCGCGATCTTCATGATCTCCTCGGTGATGCCCTCAATCTTGATGTCCATCTGCAGCGAAGTGATGCCGTTCGCGGTGCCGGCAACCTTGAAGTCCATGTCGCCGAGATGGTCCTCGTCGCCGAGGATGTCGGAGAGCACCGCGAAGCGCTCGCCTTCCTTGATCAGACCCATGGCGATGCCGGCGACCGGCTTGGCCAGCGGCACACCGGCATCCATCAGCGCCAGCGAGGTGCCGCAGACGGTGGCCATCGACGACGAGCCGTTGGACTCAGTGATCTCCGAAACGACGCGCAGCGTGTAGGGGAACTGGTCCGATGTCGGCAGCATCGGGCGGATGGCGCGCCATGCGAGCTTGCCGTGGCCGATTTCGCGGCGGCCCGGCGACCCCATGCGACCGGTTTCACCGACCGAATAGGGAGGGAAGTTGTAGTGAAGGAGGAATTTTTCCTTGTACATGCCGGTCAGTGAATCGACATACTGTTCGTCTTCGCCGGTGCCGAGCGTGGCGACGACCAGCGCCTGGGTCTCGCCGCGGGTGAACAGCGCCGAGCCGTGGGTGCGCGGCAGGACGCCGACTTCGGAGACGATCTTGCGGACCGTCTTCAGGTCGCGGCCGTCGATGCGCGAACCGGTGTCGAGGATGTTCCAGCGCACGACCTTGGCCTGGAGTTCCTTGAATACGGTGCCGATCTGCTCGGACGTATATTTTGCTTCTTCGCCTTCGGCGGGCGCGAAGGCAGCCTTGACCTTCGCCTTGACGGCGTCGACGGCGGCATAGCGCTTCTGCTTGTCGGTGATCTTGTAGGCGTCGCGAAGCTCGCCTTCGACGATCTTCAGCATCTCGGCTTCAAGCGCCGAATAATCCGGCGCGGTGAAGTCACGCGGGTCCTTGGCGGCGACTTCTGCCAGCTTGATGATGGCGTCGATCACCGGCTGGAAGCCGCGATGGCCGAACATGACGGCGCCGAGCATCAGATCCTCGCCGAGTTCCTTGGCTTCGGACTCAACCATCAGCACCGCGTCGGAGGTGCCGGCGACGATCAGGTCAAGCTTGGATTCCTGCATCTCGTCGACATGCGGATTGAGCACATATTCGCCGTTGATGTAGCCGACGCGGGCGCCGCCGATCGGGCCCATGAAGGGGACGCCGGACAGCGTCAAGGCCGCCGAGGTGGCGACGATCGACAGGATGTCCGGGTCGTTTTCGAGATCATGCTGGACGACGGTGACAACGATCTGCGTGTCGTTCTTGTAGCCGTCAGCGAAGAGCGGGCGGATCGGACGGTCGATGAGACGGGAAACCAGCGTTTCCTTTTCGCTCGGACGGCCTTCACGCTTGAAATAGCCGCCCGGGATCTTGCCGGCTGCATAGGTCTTTTCCTGGTAGTTGACGGTCAGCGGGAAGAAATCGAGGCCAGGTTTTGGTTCCTTCATCGAAACGACGGTGGCGAGAACCTTGGTTTCGCCGTAGGTGGCGAGCACCGCGCCGTCAGCCTGGCGCGCAATCTTGCCGGTTTCGAGGATGAGCGGACGGCCGCCCCATTCGATTTCCACTTTGTGGTGATTGAACATGTCTTGTCCTTCATATGCGGAAAGGGCCGCGCCATTTCACCGTGCGCGAATGCCCCTTTCCCTTGGCTTCGTTTCTCGGGCAGCCACGGGCAAGACAACGGGAGGCTCGGGTAAATCGGCGCTGTGCCGCGCGAGCATCCTGCAATCCTGCCCCATGACCGTCCATGGGCGGTTTCGAATGGCCCTGTGCTATCTCGAAACCGGGTCTGGCCAATCGATCCGACCGGCCTTGCGCAAAACCCAAAAACCGCGGCTCTCGGAAATGCCTTGCGCAAATTCAAAGTTTCAGAGCGTCCTCTGTGCGCGTCCAAATCGAAGCGCGGCGCTCTACTTCCTTCATTAGAGCAATGGACCGCTCCAATGCGCGACCGGCGGGCTCTCGAAAGAACCCGCCGGTCAATTCGTCAACGGCGCAGACCGAGCTTCTCGATCAGCGTCTGATAGCGCGCGTCATCCTTGCGCTTGAGATAATCAAGCAGGCTGCGGCGCTGGGAGACGAGAGCGAGCAGACCACGGCGGGAATGGTTATCCTTCTTGTGGTCCTTGAAATGATCGGTCAGGTTCTTGATGCGCTCGGAAAGGATGGCCACCTGGACTTCCGGGGACCCGGTATCGCCCTTGGCGGTTGCGAATTCACCCATCAATTCCTTTTTGCGCTCGGCAGTAATCGACATCGTGTTTTTCCTTATCTGTTTGAGGAAACGGGACGCCCTCGGCCGGGATGTCGTCCAGCAGGGGCCGGTACAAGCAACGTGCCGTTGCACGATGCTGCGGCGCATATAGTGCAATTCAGGCAAAAACACCAGCCCAATTCACAAGCCGGCTTTTTGCTGCGCAAGCGAAGATTTGTCTTCGGCTAAAGCCACTTCTTCCATCTGAAGAAAGCGATGAGGCCGAGCGCGACAACGGCCATGAACACGAGCGCCGCCGGATAGCCGTATTGGGCCTTCAGCTCCGGCATGTTCCATGGCGAGGCTTCGGGATCGAAGTTCATGCCCCACACGCCAGCGAGAAAGGTGAGCGGGATGAAGATCACCGAGACGATCGTCAGATAGCTGATGACGTCGCTGGTGCGTGCCTGGCTCAGCGACAGATGCATCTCGATCAGGCCGGTCAGCATGTCGCGCTGGGTTTCGACCAGTTCGATCAGCCGAAGCGAGTGATCGAGCGTGTCGTTCAGGAAGATCTTGGTCTCGGACTTGACATAGGGCACGTCGTTACGGATCAGCGTCGCCAGTGCGTCGCGCATCGGCCAAAGCACCCCCTTCAGCACATTGGCATCGCGCCGCAACTCGTGAAGCCGCCGCAACTGGTGCTTGTCCGCCGCGCGCAGCATCTGGTCCTCGATGCTGTCGACCAATTCGCCGGCAGTCTCGATCGGCGGGAAATAACTGTCGACGATGGCGTCGATCAGCGCGTAGGCGAGATAGTCGGCGCCGCGTGTGCGCAACCGGTTTGGCGCCGAGCTTTCGATGCGCTTGCGCACGGGATCGAACGGATCGCCTTCGCGCTCCTGGAAGGTAACGACGAAGTTCCTGCCGAAGAAGACGGCGATCTGCTCATAGCGATGCGCGGTCACGTCGTCGATCATCCTGACGACGACGAAGGCATGGTCCTCGAAGAAATCCACCTTCGGCCGCTGGCCGGTGTTGACGACGTCTTCCAGCGCCAGCGGATGCAGACTGAAAATCCGGCCGATCTCCTCGATCAGCGGGATGTTGGCGAGACCGGTGCAGTCGAGCCAGATGACCGGCCATGCGTTGCAATGAGCATTCAGGTCGTCGATGCTGGCATTTTCGATCGTCTCGAATTTGTCGGGCGACATCAGTGTCAGTCGCAGTTCGCTGCGTCGCGCCGCAGGGTCGGCGATCAGTGTGCCCGGTGATGCGCCGATCGGCGGCCGCCGTGCTGCCACCGGCGCCCGCTTCCTGATCGTCTCGGCCTTTGCCATATGCCCCTCGAATGTCACGTCCGATCGAGATTAGACGACGGGACTCAGCCGGCAAAGACCCGCTTCGGCTTGAACATGCCTTGCTCGATGGCGCCGATGGCGACCAGCTTGCCACGCGCCGTGGCGCAGGCTTCCTCGGCTTCCACCGGCGCGTCGCGGCCACGGATGATGACCGGATTACCGAGGCGGATTTTTGTTGCCGCGTCGTCGCTGATCGCGATCTGCGGCAGGCAGTCGAGCGCGGCTGATGTGTCGACCAAAAACGCGTCGATGGCGTCGAAGTCGACCGGCACCGTGTCCGCCGAATCCGAACCTTCGTCACCCTGTTCGCCGAAGCGGGCGGCTTCCAGCTCGGCGATGGTGACGAAGTCTTCCTGCGTGAACGGCTCGACCTCGATCCGGCGCAGTTCGGCGATGTGACCGAAACAGCCGAGATCGCGGCCCATGTCGCGGGCCAGCGAGCGCACATAGGTGCCCTTGCCGCATTCGACCTCGAAAATGCTGCTGTCGGCACTGTGCTCGATCAGGTCGAGGCGGCCGATCTCGACTTCCCGCGCCGGGATGTCGACCGTCGCGCCGTCGCGGGCAAGATCATAGGCGCGCTCGCCGGCGATCTTGATGGCCGAAAATTGCGGCGGCGTCTGCATGATGACGCCGGTGTATTTCGGCATCAGCAAAAGCACATCGGCTTCAGCCGGACGCTGGTCGGAGCTTTTCGTCACCGGCCCTTCGAGGTCGTCGGTCGAACGCTCCTCACCCCAGGCAACGGTGAAGCGGTAGACCTTGGCGCCATCCTGGACATAGGGGACGGTCTTGGTCGCTTCGCCGAGCGCGATCGGCAGCATGCCGGAAGCGAGCGGGTCGAGCGTGCCGGCATGGCCGGCCTTTTCCGCCTGGAACAGCCATTTGATCTTGGAGACGGCTTCGGTCGAGCCCATGCCGACAGGTTTGTCCAGCACCAGCCAGCCGGAGATCGGCCGACCCTTCTTCTTGCCGCGACGCGCCACTATTTTTCGTCCTTGTCGTTGTCTTTATTGCGGTCGTCATTCTGGGCGTCTGGGCCGAGATCGCGCGCCACTTCGGGCGAGTGCAACAATTCGTTGATCTTCTGGAAATTGTCGTAGCTGGTGTCGAGCCGGAAGCGGAATTGCGGCATGTATTTCATCTGCCGGAGCGCGCCGGAAACGCGGCCGCGGACGAATTTCGCATGCTTGTTGAGCGCCTCGACCACCGCATCGGCATCACTGGCGCCAAGCGGCGAGACGAAGGCGGTGGCGATCTTCAGATCGGGCGACATGCGCACCTCCGAGACCGAAACCACCGAATTCTCGATCAGCGGATCGAGGATCTCGCCACGCTGCAAGGTTTCCGACAGCGCATGACGCACCTGCTCGCCGACGCGAAGCATGCGCTGGGACGGACTTGACGTGGTTGAACGCGGCATTTTTCTCTATCCTGAAATCGTGAGGCACGGGATAGGACCGTGCCGCATGTCTCATATGCTTTAGAGCCCAATCCATCCCGACAAGAATCGGAATGGATCAGGCCCCATCTTTTTGTTTGACCATGATCTTTTCCGAAAACCGGAGTTCCACTTTTCGGGATCTTGGTTCAGGCGGCAGCCTTTCGACCACCGCCCGGTTTGGCCCAAAAATATTCGAACTCAGAGCGTCCTGGTCACCATCTCGACGCGGAAGCACTCGATGATGTCGCCGACGCGCATGTCTTCGTAGTTCTGGAAGGCCATGCCGCATTCCTGGCCGCCCGGGACTTCCGCGACTTCGTCCTTGAAGCGCTTCAGCGTCTTCAGCGTGCCTTCGTGGATGACGACGTTGTCGCGGATCAGGCGGACGCCCGCACCGCGCTCGACCTTGCCTTCGGTGACACGGCAGCCGGCGATCTTGCCGACCTTGGTGATGTCGAAGATCTCGAGGATCTCGGCATTGCCGATGAAGGTCTCGCGACGCTCCGGCGACAGCAGTCCGGACAGCGCCGCCTTCACGTCGTCCACCAGGTTGTAGATGATCGAGTAATAGCGGATCTCGATGCCTGCAGCCGCGGCCGCCGCGCGCGCCTGCACATTGGCGCGAACGTTGAAGCCGATGATTGCGGCACCCGAGGTTTCCGCCAGCGACACATCGCTTTCGGTGATGCCGCCGGCACCCGCATGAACGATGCGCGCACGCACCTCGTCGGTGCCGAGCTTGTCCAGCGCCGCGATGATCGCCTCGATCGAGCCCTGTACGTCGCCCTTGATGACCAGCGGGAATTCCTTCAGCCCGCTCGTCTGCAGTTGCGACATCATCTGTTCGAGCGAACCACGCTGGCCGGCATGCTTGGCGACCGCCTTCTCGCGCGCCAGACGCTGGCGATATTCGGTGATCTCGCGGGCGCGGGCCTCGTTGTTGACGACGGCGAAGCGGTCGCCGGCCTGCGGGGTTCCCTGCAGACCGAGCACTTCCACCGGCATCGCCGGCGGCGCTTCCTTGATCTGGCCGCCGCGGTCGTTGACCAGCGCGCGCACCCGGCCCCATTCGTTGCCGGCAACGAGAATGTCGCCTGGCATCAGCGTGCCGGTCTGGACCAGCACCGTGGCGACGGGGCCGCGGCCCTTGTCGAGCTGGGCTTCGATGACGACGCCCTCGGCGGTACGGTCCGGATTGGCTTTCAGGTCGAGGATTTCGGCCTGCAGCAGGATCGCTTCGAGCAGCTTGTCGAGATTAGTGCCCTTGGTCGCCGAGACTTCGACGTCGAGCACCTCGCCGCCCATCGATTCGACGAAGACTTCGTGGCGCAGCAGTTCCGAGCGTACCTTCTGCGGGTCGGCGTCATGCTTGTCGATCTTGTTGATCGCCACGATGATCGGAACGCCGGCCGCCTTGGCATGGCTGATCGATTCGATCGTCTGCGGCATCACGCTGTCGTCGGCCGCCACTACGAGGATGGCGATGTCGGTCGCCTGAGCGCCACGGGCGCGCATCGCCGTGAAGGCGGCGTGGCCGGGCGTGTCGATGAAGGTGATCTTGTGACCGTTCTTCTCGACCTGATAGGCGCCGATGTGCTGGGTGATGCCGCCGGCTTCGCCGGATACGACATTGGCATTGCGGATGGCATCGAGCAGCGACGTCTTGCCGTGGTCGACATGGCCCATGATGGTCACCACCGGCGGACGCGGCTCGAGATCTTCGGGGCGATCGGCGATGTTGAACAGGCCTTCCTCGATGTCGGACTCGGCGACGCGGCGAACCGTGTGGCCGAATTCGGTGGCGACCAGCTCGGCCGTGTCGGCGTCGATGACGTCGCCCGGCTTCAGGATCTGGCCCTGTTTCATGAAGAACTTGACCACATCGACGGCGCGCTCGGACATGCGCTGCGCCAGTTCCTGGATGGTGATGGTTTCGGGCAGTATCACTTCGCGCATGACTTTCTCGCGCGGTTCGTTATGCAGCGCGCGCTTGAATTTCTCCTGACGCCGACGCATCGACGACAGCGAACGCGCCCGCGCGTCCTCATCGGAAAGTGCGGTATTCAGCGTCAGCTTGCCGCGGCGGCGATCTTCCTCGCCCTTGGTCGGCTTGGCCGGACGCGCCACTTCGGGGGTGACCGGACGGCGCACCGGTGCACCGGCGCCGGTGCGCTTCGGCTTGACGTCCTCGTCCTCGACTGTCGCCAGTTCGGCGGCCAGCGGCGCGCGGCGGCGCGCTTCTTCCTCGGCACGTCGGCGGGACTCGGCCTCGGCCTGCAGCCGGGCTTCTTCCTCGGCCTGGCGGCGCGCGGATTCCTCGCGCTCGCGACGGCGGCGCTCTTCATCCTCGGCACGGCGCTTGGCCTCTTCGATGGCGCGCTGGCGATCTTCGACATCGCGCACCTTCGAGCCCTCGAGAGCCCGGCGGCGCGCCTCCATTTCATTGCGCGACAATTCGTTTAGCACCATGCCGCCGCGTTCGACCGGCGGCGGAGGCGGCGGCGCCTTGGGCGCTTCCTGCACAACCGGCGCTGCCGCCACCTGCGGCTTCGGCGTAAAGACCGACACAGGAGCAGCGGCCGGCTCCGGCTTGTCGCCGGGCAGCGAGAACTTGCGCTTCTTGGTCTCGACCACGACCGCCTTGGTGCGGCCATGCGAGAAGCTCTGGCGCACAGTGCCCTGCTCGGTACCGGGGCGCTTCAGCGTCAAGGTCTTCTTCGGCGTAACACTCAGCGTCTTGTCGTCGCCCGATTTCGTATCGTTCATTCCACATCCTCTGCGGCATCATCTTCGTCAGCAACGGCCGCAAGCATTGCCAGATCGTCCGGGGAACCGCCCCGATACCGGTCGAGCGCAACCATGCGCTTCTGGACCGCCCTGCCCGCGTCTCCCGCGAGAACGGCAGCATGTATCACATTTGTACCCCCCAATGCCAAGCTCAACTCAGCCTCGGAGAAAAGTTTGTAGGCAGGGATGGCGGGGCCGCCGAGGTGGACGGTTGCCCGTCGCGCCTGACTGATCTTGCGGACGCCGTCATCTGACGCCTCGGTCGCATGCAACACGAAAAGCGCCAGCCCACCACGCACCGCGCTCTCGACCTTAGTGGCGCCGAGCGCGATCGCGCCTGCCTTGCGGGCAAGACCGAGCATGCCCAGAGCGTGTCTGGAAAGCAGCCCGTCGACCATGCCGCTGAGATCGGTCGGCACGGCTACCTGCGCCTTGAAAGCGCGAGCGAACAGGTTTTTTGCTGCCGCCTTTTCGATATGTAGGCGGTCGGCCGTCACCCAGCAACCGCGGCCGGGCAGGTTTTTCTTGATGTCCGGAACGACGGCCGAATCCGGGCCGACGACGAAACGGATCAGTTCATCCGGTTCGGCCTGTTTGCGCGTAACGATGCAAGTGCGATCGTTCATCTCGTCCAAGGGCGGGTTGTGTGCGATGCGGTTTCACCTCACGCACCAACGGCTTCGTCAGCCGGCACGTCTTCGGCTGCAAGCTCGTCTTCGGTGATCCAGCCGGCCTTGAGGCGGGCAGCCAGAACCATCTGTTCAGCATCGGCCCGCGACACGCCGTGATTGGCGAGCACACCCGGGAATACCTTCGTCTCGCCGTCCTTGCGTTCCTTCCAGCCGGTCAGATCGTCGGCCGCATAGCCGGCGAAATCCTCGATCGTCTTCACGCCGTCCTCGCCGAGCGTCACCATCATGGCGGTGGTCACGCCTGGAATCTCACGCAACTCGTCCTTGACGCCGAGCGCCTTGCGCTTCTCGTCATGCTCGGCTTCGATCTTCTCCAGATATTCGCGGGCGCGGGCCTGGATTTCCGAGGCGGTGTCCTCGTCGAAGCCGTCGATCGAGGCGATCTCGTCGGCATCGACATAGGCGACTTCCTCGACGCTGGTGAAGCCTTCGGAGGCGAGCACCTGGCCGACCATCTCGTCGACGTTGAGCGCATCCATGAACAGGGCAGAGCGTTCGACGAACTCCTTCTGGCGGCGCTCGCTCTCTTCCTGCTCGGTCAGGATGTCGATATCCCAGCCGGTGAGCTGCGAGGCGAGGCGGACGTTCTGGCCGCGGCGGCCGATGGCCAGCGACAGCTGGTCGTCCGGCACCACGACCTCGATGCGCTCGGCGTCCTCGTCGAGCACGACCTTGGCGACTTCCGCCGGCTGCAGCGCATTGACGATGAAGGAAGCTGCCGAAGGCGACCACGGAATGATGTCGATCTTCTCGCCCTGCAATTCGCCGACCACCGCCTGAACGCGGCTGCCGCGCATGCCGACGCAGGCGCCGACCGGATCGATGGAACTGTCACGCGAGATGACGGCGATCTTGGCGCGCGAACCTGGATCGCGGGCGACCGACTTGATCTCGATGATGCCGTCGTAGATTTCCGGCACTTCCATGGTGAACAGCTTCGCCATGAACTGCGGATGGGTGCGCGACAGGAATATCTGCGGACCGCGCTGCTCGCGGCGCACGTCATAGACATAGGCGCGGACACGATCGCCATATTTGTAATTTTCGCGCGGGATCAACTCGTCGCGACGGATGATCGCCTCACCGCGGCCGAGATCGACGATGACGTTGCCGTATTCGACGCGTTTGACAGTACCGTTGACGATCTCGCCGATGCGGTCCTTGTACTCGTCGTACTGGCGGTCACGCTCGGCCTCGCGCACCTTTTGCACGATGACCTGCTTGGCCGACTGGGCGGCGATGCGGCCGAAATCCATCGGCGGCAGCTGTTCGGCAATGAAGTCGCCGAGTTGCGCGTCGGGATTGCGCTCGCGCGCCGAGGATATGGCGATCTGCGTCGCATAGTCGTCGACCTTCTCGACCACTTCCATCAGCCGCTGCAGCTTCATCTCGCCGGTATTCGGATTGATGTCGGCACGGATGTTGGTTTCCTGGCCATAGCGCGAGCGCGCCGCCTTCTGGATCGCATCGGCCATGGCGGCGATGACGATCGACTTGTCGATCGACTTCTCACGCGCGACCGCGTCGGCGATCTGCAGCAGTTCAAGCCTGTTGGCGCTTACAACCATCTTTTTTCTCCCGAGCTTGTTGCCGAGGCTTTGCGCCCGGCAGCCCAATCACATTTCCTGTTCGGTTTCATCATCGGCGCCCGCTTCTACGCCCTTTGGCGCGTCTTCGGGCTCGCCGCGGCGCTTCTTGGCTTCCTTGCGCGCCCTGTTGTCCTTCGACAGTGCGTCGCGGATAAGGTCGTCGGTCAGGATAAGCCGTGCTTCGGCAATCGCATCGTAGGGCACACGCACCGTCGGCTGTTCGCCATAAGCCGCCTTGTCGCGCTCGATCAGCACGCCGTCCGCGTCGCTCTCGGCGATCTTGCCCTTGAAGCGCTTGCGGTCGGCGACGAGGACCGAGGTTTCCATCTTCACCAGATGACCCGTCCAGGCCGCGAAATCCGACTTGCGGACCAGCGGCCGGTCGATACCCGGCGACGACACTTCGAGATGATACGCCTTTTCGATCGGATCATCGACATCGAGCGCCGGCGACACCGCCCGGCTGACCTCTTCGCAATCCTCGACCGTCATGGTGCCGTCCTCGCGTTCGGCCATGATCTGCAGCGTCAGCCCGTTCTGGCCCGTCAGATGCACCCTGACAAGGCGGAAGCCGATGGCACGCAGCACCGGCTGCACGATCAGCGCGATACGTGCATCGATGCCGCTTTCGCGGATGATGCGGTCGTCGCTGTCGGGTACCGTTGCCGTCATTCTATTCCTGTCGCTTCATCGGCGGCCGGAAGGTAACAAAAAAGAGCGGGACCGGGTGGACCCACTCTTCGCCATACCGACCAAGAATTTGAGCCTGATATAGACGATCGCGGCCGTCGTTTCAAGTCCGCATGCGTGGCATGGCGAAAGTGCCGGGCGGAAGCGTTGCACAGGGCGCATGGCGGCCATGCGGCAACGGCCCTGTGATATCAGGCAGTACGCGCCTATCTATGTTGCGCTGCACAAAATCAATCAGCCATGCAGCAGACGAAAGGGCATAGTCATGACCAACCGCAAGGTTTTCTCGGCCATCGGCGATTTCTTCACCGTGTTCGGCAGCGCCGTCGCCGCTTCGCACGCCGTCGAAGCCGGCCGCAAGCCGCGTGCGCGCGATCTGCGTAATCTCGGCATGGATCCGGCCGCCTTCAACAAGATCGGCCGCTTCTAAGACGACGCAGGGGCGAGGACACCTCGTCGACGGCAGGCGCGCTTTGAATAGGACTATCTTCGGACGAAGGTAAGATAGGCAGGCCGCCGGCCTTCGCGAATGGCCTTCGCCTCGTAGCGGGTGCCTGGCCAACCCTCATAGGGCCGCTGCCAGTCGGCTGCCTCTTCAGCCTGCCACGCAAACGCATCATGTGCCCGGCAATGCAGCAGCGTCCAGTTCACATAGCTATCGATATCGGACGCAAAGCGGAATTTTCCGCCTGACTTCAGGACGCGCGCGAAACGGTCGAGATTGACCGGACTGACGAAGCGTCGCTTCCAGTGTTTCTTCTTCGGCCAGGGATCGGGATAGAGAAGGTCGATGCCGTCAAGCGAGGCTGGCGGGAGCCAGTCGAGCAGGCGCGTGGCGTCGTCGTCATAGACCCGAAGATTGGCAAGCGGCCGTTGCCTGACCGCCATCATCAGCTTGGCCATGCCGTTGACGAAAGGCTCGACGCCGACAAAACCGGTTTCGGGAGCCGCCGTCGCCCGATGCAGCAGGTGCTCGCCGCCGCCGAACCCAATTTCGAGATGAATGGCGCGGACATCGGCTTCGAACAGGCTGCGCAATTCGGCCGGCGGTCCGGCCGTCAGATCAAGCCTGTAGGTGCTGAAACCGCTTTCCAGTGCCGCCGCCTGCTGCGGACGGATGGTCTTGCCGCGCCGGCGACCGAAAAAAGCTTCGGTCGCACGGCTTGGCCGGTTTTTCGGATCCACGTCTTTCGGATCCATGTCTTCCGGATCTATGGACGTCGCGGCTAGGCCGCGACTGCTTCGGCAGGCGCTTCGGCGAGTGCGTCCTTGAGCGCCTTGGCGAGGTCGGTCTTTTCCCAAGAGAAAGACCCGTCGCGGCCGGCCTTGCGGCCGAAATGGCCATAGGATGACGTCTTGGCGTAAATCGGCCTGTTGAGATCGAGATGGCGGCGGATGCCGGACGGCGACAGATCCATCACGGTGCGCAGCGCCTGCTCGAGCCTTGCCTCATCGACCTTGCCGGTGCCGTGCAGGTCGACATAGACCGACAGCGGCTGGGCGACGCCAATGGCGTAGGAAAGCTGGATGGTGCAGCGATCGGCGAGCTTCGCCGCCACCACGTTCTTGGCGAGGTAGCGGGCCGCATAGGCTGCGGAACGGTCGACCTTGGTGGTGTCCTTGCCGGAAAAAGCCCCGCCGCCATGGGGTGCAGCACCGCCGTAAGTATCGACGATGATCTTGCGCCCGGTCAGGCCGGCGTCGCCGTCAGGTCCGCCGATGACGAACTTGCCGGTCGGGTTGATATACCAGTTGCAGCTGTCGGCGATCTTCAGGTCGCCCAGCGCCTCGCGAATATAGGGTTCGACGACGTTGCGAACCTTCTTCGAATCCCAACTGGCGTCGAGGTGCTGGGTGGACAGCACGATTTGCGTCACTTCCGCCGCCTTGCCGTCGATATAGCGGACGGTGACCTGGCTCTTGGCGTCCGGCCCGAGCCGGCCGGCATCGCCGTCGCCCGCATGGCGCGCGGCGGCCAGCAATTCGAGGATCTTGTGGCTGTAGTAGATCGGCGCCGGCATCAGATCCGGCGTCTCGCGGCAGGCATAGCCGAACATGATGCCCTGGTCGCCGGCCCCTTCCTCGCCTTGCCGGTCGGAGGCATTGTCGACGCCCTGGCCGATATCCGGCGACTGGCCGTGCAGCAGAACCTCGATCTTTGCCGTTTTCCAATGGAAGCCTGGCTGTTCATAGCCGATTTCGCGGATCGCCTTGCGCGCGGCCGACTTGAACTTGGCCGGATTGACGAGCGGATGTCCAGCGGCATCCAGCAGGATGTTGCCGGCCTTGTCCTTCTTGAGCAGGGTCTCGGGGACGCGCACCTCGCCGGCGATGACGACGCGATTCGTGGTCGCCAGCGTTTCGCAGGCGACGCGGACCTTCCAGGGGTCCATGCCGGTCTTTCTGGCCTCGCGATACACCAGATCGACGATCTCGTCGGAGATGCGATCGCAGACCTTGTCGGGATGACCCTCGGCAACGGATTCCGAGGTGAATAGATAGTTTTGCCGCGTCACGGGTGTCCCCTCTTGAAAAATCATCGGCACGCTGCCGATTGGCGCGCCACGTGTTAGCTGTGCCGAGCAGCGCTCGTCAAGCGGTGGGCGCCATAATCTTGTACCACTTTGACCGCCGGCAGGATGCCGCCAGCCTGTTTGGCTCCAGCACGTGCTTTAGCTTCAACACGTTGATGAGAAAGACTTTGAGCATGGCTGTCGAGCAAAATCGATCCGCTCTCCGGCATGCCTGCGGGATGTAAATTCCACGATGCGCGAGATCGCAAGAATTTGCCTGCCCGCAATGACGGCTTCGCTATGTTCGACTCTTCAACGCTGCCCAATCAATCGACCCAGACCAATCTGCGTAATTAATCGACTCCGTCGGCGGAAAGGGCCTTCACAAGCTCGATAACCTTGCGGCGTATCTTCACGTCGGTGATCTTGACGAAGGCCCGGTTGAGTTGAAGACCTTCAGGACTGCCGCAGAATTCGACGGCAGAAGCCATTGATGCATCCTCGGCAAATCCGCGGTTGCCCACGGCCTCCTGGCCCGGCGCGTCCTCGAAAAAGAAAGCGACAGGCACGCCCAGTATCGAGGCGATTGCCTGCAAACGGCTGGCGCCAACGCGATTGGTACCCTTTTCGTATTTCTGTATCTGCTGAAAGGTTATGCCGAGGTTCTCGCCCAGCTTTTCCTGGCTCATTCCCAACATATTGCGACGAAGCCTGATGCGACTTCCGACATGGATGTCGATAGGATTCGGCTTCTTCTTGTTTTCTTCTGCCATTTTTTCCTCGCCGAATTTTTCCGGCTTTTTGTGTTTTTTTCTGCCCAAAACAAAGCCGGCGGCCAGTGCCCCAACAGAACCGACGTGCTGACTTCGAGAAATTTCAGGCGGTTACAGTATGAGTTTCTAATGTGTCGACTGTCAATCAATTCGCCCGTAGCCGTTGCCTTACGTTCATTGTGAAAGCGGCGAGAGCGAACAGCAACATGATCATCAGTCCGTTAATGCGTCTTTGGCCGGAAGAAACGATGGCTTGATTGGAAATCGGCACCTGGACATCGATGGCTCCGCGGGCGTCGATCGCCAGCGCGTCGAGGATGCGTCCGCGCGGATCGACGACAGCGGAAATGCCGTTATTGGCTGCACGCAACAATGGCACCCCGTTCTCCACCGCACGAATCTGCGCCTGCCTGAAATGCTGGTACGGACCCGGCGTGTCACCGAACCACGCGTCGTTCGTGACATTCACAATAAGCTCAGCTGACGTAGCGTCAACCGCCACCAGATCGGGAAAGATGACTTCGTAGCAAATGAACGGAAGCACACGGATGCCGCCGGGCAATTCGATCGGGTGCCGCTCATTGCCCGCCGCGTAGGTTGTTGGCCCGGCGACGAGTTGTTTGAGCCCGAAGCGGCCAAGCAGATCGGCAAAAGGCAGATATTCGCCAAAGGGCACCAGATGAACCTTGTCGACGGCATCGGCGATTTGACCCTTGTCGTCGATCGCCACCACCGAATTGTAGTACCGCCTGTCGGCATCTACCGCCGACCCGCCTTCCTCCCGGATGACGCCGGCGATCAGCGTCTGGCCGTCGCCAAGCATCTCGCCCAGCGCGGTCAGCGCATCGGGACGTTCGGCGAAAAAAAACGGCACGGAGGTTTCCGGCCACAGGATCAATTGCGGCTTGGCATGACCAGTTCTTGGGCCAGTCTCCGGGCCAGCCTCCGGCGGCTTGGCCGAAAGCCCCATCAGCGTAGCGAAGATCCGGTCGGGCACGGAAGGGTCCCACTTTTCGCTGAGGTCGACGGCCGGCTGCACGATGCGGACGTCGATTGCGCGGGTCGCGGGCTCGACCTTGGCAGCAAGCCTGACATAGCCGAATCCGACATGGGCCGCGACGAGAACGGCAGCCAGTGCCCCCCCCAGGCGAACGTGCCGGCGCGCCGCAAGCAGGGCCGGCAAGGCAAAGACGAAGACCGCCAGCGCGTTGATGCCGACCATGCCGGTCACTGACACGCTCTGCATAAGCAGGGGCACCGGCATCGCCGCGTAGCCGACGGCATTCCAGGGAAAACCGGTGAACAGAAAGTCGCGCAGCCATTCCGCCAGGCCGAAGCCGAAGGCAAGGGCGGCGATGCGGCCGATGTCGTTGCTCCACAGCAGCCGGGCAACCGCTGTCGCGAAGCCATAGAAAAAGGCGAGCGCCAGCGGTATTCCGACCACTGCGAAGGGGAGCGCCCAGGCGAAACTGTCGGCCTCGACCAGAAGTGCTGAGCCGATCCACCACAGGCCGGCGAGAAAATAGCCGAAGCCGAACCACCAGCCGACGGCAAAGGCCGGCCGCAAATGCCGGAACCAGCCATCGGATGCTTCGCCGGTTGCCCCGTCGAGGAGCCAGACCAGCAGCGGAAACGAAACGAAACAGACGGCGAAGAAATCGTAAGGCGCCTGGGCAAGAACCGCTAGCGCACCGGCAAGAAACGCCACAAGCGCGCGGCGCCAGCCCCACAGCAGAATTATCCGGCCGGCCAGGCGCTTCATCGATGCTTCCGAGTCGTGCGAATCACGGCAGAAGATTTATCAGGCCACGGTCCACGTTCCAAACGCCCACGCTTCAGCCTACGTACCGGATTGAATTTCGGCTCGCGACCCGTTGCTGTCATTCGCAATCGTCGAGCCAATGGCAAAACACTGGATGTCTTCGGACCTTGGTAATACACCCGCTCTCGGCATCAGTGCGTCGAATTATGTGAATTTCAGGCAAGTGGTTCGATCGGCAATCGATCGGCAATCCGGCGGCTTTCCATCCCGGATAGCATCTGAGATATGGGAGTTTGTTCACGTCACACGCTGGCGGTGCGGTGCCGCATCGAGAGGCCGCATACGGAATGTCAACCTGCATGACTCGTGGCGGTGCGAGAGACCGGCATGATGTGGGCGAACATGCTGCGGGCGTTCCAGGTCGGGAAGGCTCTTGCGAGCGACAGGTCGCCGTCGAGCTGGATGCGGTCGTCGCGGGTGGCTTGGGACCAACTGAGCTGGCCGGCTTGCCATTTGACGAAAGCTTCGGCTTCCGCCGTGATGTAGAGGTCCTCATCGAAGCCAGGGTAAGTCTTGCAGATTTCTGTGTCTCCGAGCTCAATGAGCAGCCAATAGCGCTCCCGGTGTGGGCGGCCGGTGAAGTCGAAGCGGATGACGACGCGTCGATCCGGGAGCTGGTCCCGCCGGAGCGCCTTGCACATCGACCACAGGGCCACAAAGGGGTCTAGGTGCTGGGGGGCGATCTCCAGCCAATGCGCGCCCCACTCGCCGAGCGACTGGCAGACCGTGAAGAGGTCGTGGCCAGCGGAGGTGAGCTCGTAGTGGCGCCCGCGTCCGTCGGGCTTGGGATTCGACTCAATGACACCGACGCGTTCGAGCTGCTTGAGCCGCTCTGAGAGCAGGGTACGGGAGAGTCCGGGCGCGCCCTCCAGGATCTCGCTGAAGCTTCCGCAGCCAAGGTACAGGTTGCGGATGATCAGCGGCGTCCAGCGCTCGGCGAAAATCTCGGCGCCACGGGCGATGGGGCAGTACTGGCCGTATGTTCTCATAACAGACGTCCTCACAACAGCAATGTTGCGCATCCGCCTCCGATTGTGGAGTCCAGATTGTTGACTATACGGCAGCGGCCCGCCGTGGTCCGATGTCGCCTCTCTCGACGAGAGGAGGACACGATGACGACACCTACGACGACAACAACGTACGCAGATGCCCACCACGGGAGCATGCAGCCAACCGTCGTGGAAATCGACGGGTTCCGAGGCCGGCTTATCAATGCCAGCCACGCCGACTACGATGTCGCCCGTGCAATCTGGAACGGCGCCATTGACCGGCGCCCGCATCTGATCGCCCGATGCATCGGGACCGCCGACGTGGTCGCGGCCGTGCGTTTCGCTCGCGACCACGATCTGGAGATCGCCATACGGGGCGGAGGCCACGGCGTGGCGGGCACCGCGGTTTGCGACGACGGGATCGTCATCGACCTCTCGGCGATGCGGGGCGTGCGGGTCGATCCCGCCGGCCGCAGGGCGTGGGTGCAGGGTGGCGCGCTGTGGGGCGACGTCGACCGCGAGACGCAGGCGCACGGCCTGGCCACCACCGGCGGAATCGTGAGCCATACCGGAGTCGCCGGGCTCACCCTCGGCGGTGGCATCGGCTGGCTGATGCGCAAGCATGGCCTCGCGGTCGACAACCTCCTCGCCGCCGACGTCGTGACGGCCGACGGCGAGCGTCTGCGGGCGTCCGAGGACGAACACCCCGACCTGTTCTGGGCGTTGCGCGGCGGCGGCGGCAACTTCGGCGTGGTCACCTCGTTCGAGTTCTGCCTCCACCCCGTCGGGCCCACCGTTCTGGCCGGGCCCATCCTCTGGGACGCGAGCGACGCCGGGGAGGTCCTCCGTTTCTACCGCGACGTCATCCGCGACGCTCCCGACGAGCTCGGCACTGTCGTAAAATTCTGCACCGTTCCGCCTCTATCGGTCATCTCCGAGGAACTGCACTGGCGCCCGGTGGTGATGGTGGGCGCGTGCTACGCCGGGCCGATCGAGGAGGGTGAGAAGGCGCTCCGCCCGCTGCGCGCATTTCGGACTCCACTCCTCGATCTGGCCGGGCCCAAGCCGTACGTGGCATTTCAGAGCGCGCTCGACTCGACCGTCCTCCACGGTTGGAACTACTACTGGAAGGCCACCCACCTCCCCGCGCTCCGCGACGACCTCATCGACGTGATCGCCGGGCACGCATTCTCCTGCTCGTCGCCACGGTCGTATGTGGCAATGTTCCATCTGAAGGGGGCGGTGAGCCGAGTGGCCGAGGGCGCGACGGCGTTCGGGAACCGGCAAGCGTCGCACGCGATCATCGTCCACGCTGCGTGGCGGCCCGGCGAGGACTTCGGCGACCGAGACACGGCCTGGACGAGGGAGTTCCTCGCAGCTCTTGGCCGCTTCCGCAAAGGCGTCTACGTCAATTTCCTCGGCGGCGACGAAGACCCGGGCCGGGTCCGCGAGGCGTACGGCGACTCCGTCTTTGACCGGCTGGCTGACGTGAAGTCCTCGTACGACCCCGACAACGTCTTCCACCATAACCAGAACATCCGCCCGGGGCTAAGCGCCGGTGTGAGCGGTTCCGACGGCGCGGGCGATACTTGATAAATTTGGGGTGGTGTTGGATGGGTGCGCCGCTGCCGGAGGCGCCTGGGCGAGTGCATAACCGGGCGCTGGGGCTGCGCGGCCGTGAATGACCGGTATCGGCGCATCTTCCCAATTGAGCACAGGCACGCTGACCACCATGCTCGGTTTCGAGGCCGAAAGTCTTTTCAAGCCAGATCAATGCGGCGCGCGCCCTTGCAGGATATGCCGGAGCCCAAGGTTGAGTGCTTGAACGGATCGTCGACCGTCATCGGGCGAGCGGCGTCTTTCAAGCCTGCTCGGCGCGCACCGCGCGCCGCCGGCGCTCGCCCTTCTGGGTCTCCACGATGCGCACACGCTTGACCCGGCGTGGATCGGCGTCGAGCACATGGAATTCGAAGCCGGGGATGGCCTGCACCACTTCGCCGCGGGCCGGGACCCGGCCAAGCGTGTTGAAGATCATGCCGCCGATCGTGTCGACATATTCGCCATGCTCGCCGGCGGCGAAATCCTCGCCGATCATCTTGGCGACATCGTCGATCTCGGCCTTGCCGTCGACGACGAACACGCCCTCGCCGGTCTGGGTGATCATCGGCTCATCCTCGTCGTGCTCGTCCTCGATGTCGCCGACCACCATCTCGACGATATCCTCGAGCGAGACCAGACCATCGGTGCCGCCATATTCGTCGATGACCAGCGCCATCTGGGTGCGCATCGCCTGCATCCGCCCCATCAGATCGGAGGCGAGCATCGACGGCGGCACGAAAAGCACCGGGCGGATCAGGGTCAGGTCGCCGATGGTGCGCGTCAGATCGACCTTGGCGAGATCGAGAAGCGTGGCAGGAGCGGCTTTCCTGGTCGTCCGGCCCTTTCTGACGCGGGCGAGCTTGGTGATGTGAGCGAGCACGTCGCGGATGTGGACCATGCCGCGCGGGTCGTCGAGCGTCTCCGAATAGACCGGCATGCGGGAGTGGCCGGACTGCTCGAACAGTCCCAGAAGATCGCCCAGGTTCGTCGTGATCTCGACCGCCTCGATGTCGGCGCGCGGCACCATGACATCCTCGACGCGAACCTCGCGCAGGCGCAGAATGTTGTTGAGCATGGCTCGTTCGCCGGGCGAAAAGGCGCCGGCATCGCTCGCCGTTTCGGCAAGCGCGTCGGCGATCTCCTCGCGCAGGCTGGTGCCGTTGCGCTGCCTGAACAGGCCGAGCACGCGATCGAACAGGGAAGGACCGGCAGGCGATGGCTCGCTGGCGAAGCTGCCGGTCGTGGTACTCGGACTAGAGTCCTCTTCCGTCTGTTCGGATGGCTTGGTCGCACTGCCGGCGTCTGGGCGGGCGGCAGTCTCTGGTTTGTCGTTCATTGTCGTCCGGTCATTTGATCTTTTTAGTTACGCGTAGGGATCGGGAATGGCAAGCCTTGCAAGTGCTGCGCGTTCGACGGCTTCCATTTCTTCGGCCTCGGCGTCGGTCTCGTGATCGTAGCCCAGCAAATGCAGCAGGCCGTGGATGACGAGATGGGTGATATGGTTGTCGAAAGGCTTGTCTTCCAGTGCCGATTCCCGCGCAACCGTCTCGGCGGCCAGCACAATGTCGCCCAGCATGGGCGGCAGCGGACTGCCCTTGGCGAGCGGAAAAGCCGGGAAAGACAGGACGTTGGTCGGTTTGTCCTTGCCGCGCCATCCGGCATTGAGACTGCGGATATGGGCATCGTCAGAAAAAACGATGCTGAGCTCGGAACGGCCGGCCGCGCCGGTTTCGGCAAACGCGGCGGCAACGGCGCGATCGACCAGCCGCGTCAGCGCGGCCTCTTCGGGCCAGTCGCCCGCTTCGACTGCTATATCGATGTCGACGGGAACCGGAAGATCCGCGCCTAAAGATTTTTTGTCCTCAGCCATAAGGCTGCATCTTCAGCTTTCGGCGCCCAGGCCCCGGGCCAGCTTGCCGTCGCGGTCGTAGGCCTTGACGATCTCGGCGACCAGCGGATGCCTGACGACGTCGCCTTCGTTGAAGCGCACCGTCACCATGCCGGTGACGCCGTCGAGGATCCTGAGCGCCTCGACCAGACCGGATTTGGTGTTTTGCGGCAGGTCGATCTGGGTCGGATCGCCGGTGACGATCATGCGCGAATTCTCGCCGAGACGGGTCAGGAACATCTTCATCTGCATCGGCGTGGTGTTCTGCGCCTCGTCGAGGATGACGGCGGAGTGCGCCAGCGTGCGGCCGCGCATGAAGGCCAGCGGCGCGATCTCGATCACCTCGGCGGCAATCGCCCGCTCGACCTTGTCGGCCGGCATCATCTCGTAAAGCGCGTCATAGAGCGGCCGAAGATAGGGATCGACCTTCTCCTTCATGTCGCCGGGCAGGAAGCCGAGCCGCTCGCCGGCCTCGACGGCAGGCCGCGACAGCACGATGCGCTCGACCATGCCACGTTCGAGCAGCATCGCCGCATGCGCCACCGCCAGGAAGGTTTTTCCGGTGCCGGCCGGGCCGATGCCGAAGACGAGTTCGGACCGCTCCAGCGCGCGCATATAGGCGTCCTGGTTGAGCGAACGGGCATAGATGGTCTTCTTGCGCGTCGATATCTGGGCGGCGGACACCTTGCCCTTGCGCTCCAGCGTCGGCAGCGTCAGCTGGTCGTCGGCGGCGAGCGCCATGCGGACGGCGCCGTCGACGTCCGACTGGCCGATGTCAGCGCCTTTCTGGAGAATGCCGTAGAGATTGTCCAGGGCGCGGCGCGCCTGCTCGGCGGCCGAGGCGGAGCCCTTGATGGTCAGCTGGTTGCCGCGGGAACGGATATCGACGCCAAGCTTCTGCTCGAGCCTGGCCAGATTCTCGTCGAACTGACCATAAAGGGCGCTGGCAAGCTTGTTATTGTCGAAAGTCAGAACGATGTGCGCCATATCCGAAGCCCCCGATGGTAGGTTCTGGGGCAGGTTCTTCACTTCCGCAGCGCTCAACCGTCTCTCCTCATCTGCCGAGACCTTCAGGCCAATTCGGCGAACAGGCTATTGTAACCCGTCTTCGTGATTCGTACCTGGATAATCTCACCGATTTCGCCGGACTTTTCATCAACAATAACCGGCTGCAGCCACGGTGAGCGGCCGACCTTCTGGCCAGCCTGGCGGCCCGGCTTCTCGATCAGCGTATCGATGGTGCTGCCGACCAGGCTGGCGCCGAACGCCTGCTGCTGGGTAAGCAGCAGCGCCTGCAGCCGCTGCAGGCGCTCGTCCTTGACCGCTTCCGGCACATGATCGGCCATTTCCGCGCCCGGCGTGCCGGGGCGTGGCGAATATTTGAACGAGAAGGCCGAGGCATAGTTCACCTGGCGGACAAGGTCCATCGTCGCCTCGAAATCCGCATCCGTCTCGCCGGGAAAGCCGACAATGAAGTCGCCTGAAAGCGCAATATCGCTGCGTGCGGCGCGGATCCGGTCGAGCAGCGTCAAATAGTCTTTTGCCGTATGCCTGCGGTTCATCGCCTTGAGGATGCGGTCGGAGCCGGATTGCACAGGCAAATGCAGATAGGGCATCAGCGCCGGCAAGTCACGGTGAGCGGCGATCAACTCGTCGTCCATGTCGCGCGGATGGCTGGTGGTGTAGCGCAACCGCGCCAGCCCGGGAATCTCGGCCAGCCGGAACAGCAGGCGGCCAAGACCCCATTCTTCGGCGTTTTCACCCTCGCCGTGCCAGGCATTGACGTTCTGGCCAAGCAACGTCACCTCGCGCACGCCGGCTTGCGCCAGCCGCTCGGCCTCGGCGACGATCTGCGCCACCGGCCGCGACACTTCCGAGCCTCTTGTATAGGGCACGACGCAGAAGGTGCAGAACTTGTCGCAGCCTTCCTGCACGGTCAGGAACGCGGTGACGCCGCGCCTGATGATCTCGGCGCGCTTCGGCTGCGGCAGGTGCTCGAACTTGTCCTCGATGGCATAGTCGGTCTCGACGATCTTTTCGCCGCCGCGCACCCGTGCCAGCACGTCGGCAAGCCGATGATAGGTCTGCGGGCCGATGACCAGATCGACGGAAGGCGAGCGGCGGATGATCTCGGAGCCCTCGGCCTGCGCCACGCAGCCGGCGACGCCGACCAGCATCTCGCGGCCGGTCCGAGCCCGCTCGGCCTTCATCTCTCGAATCCGGCCGAGTTCGGAATAGACCTTTTCGGCGGCTTTCTCGCGGATATGGCAGGTGTTGAGCAGCACCAGATCGGCCTCACCGATGGCATCCGTCGCCACATAGCCGTCGGCGGCCAGCGCGTCGGTCATGCGCTGTGAATCGTAGACGTTCATCTGGCAGCCATAGGTCTTGACGAAGACCTTCCTGGTCGCGGCAGGCGGCGAGACCGCAGGTTCGGCCGCGATATCGATGTCGTCGCGCTCTATCGTATTCAGTTCCATCTGGCGGCTTCTAACGCCTTTCGCCGACAAAAAACAGACGATTCTGGCTTCCAGCGCCGCGCTTCCTTTGGACGCGCAAAGCACTGGAGCTTTCCGGCCTACTTGCTCGGGCGCGGATCGGCGAGCGCCGCCTGCACCATATCACGCACCCGACTTTCCATCAGCCTGGCCGTTTCCTTGCGGTTCGAGCCCTTGGAAAAGGCGACCGGCTCGCCGAAATGCACTTCGGCATCGAGCCCGCCCTCCGCCATCAGCACCTTGAGATGCGGCATCAAATCCTCGTCACCGATCCAGGCGGCAATCGGCCGGTGCCTGCGACCGAGCGGCACGCCGTGCAGGCGCGTGTAGACGATCGCCACCGGCTGGATGAAGACCGTTTCGGCCGCCCCTTCCGAAATCGACATCGAGGCGGCGCCGAACAGCGTGCTTTTGAACGGCAGGACCACGTTGCCGTCGCTAGTCGAACCTTCGGCAAACAGCACCATGGCGTCGCCCTTGGCCATGCGGCTGGCGATCTCGCTCGCCTGGTCGCCCGACGAACGCTTGCGCTCGCGCTCGATAAAAACGGTGCGCTGCAGCTTCGACAACATGCCGATCAACGGCCAGCCGGCCATGTCGGCCCTGGCGATGAACGTCACGTCGACCATCGACCCCAGCACCATGATGTCGGTCCAGGAAACGTGGTTCGAGGCAACCAATAGCGGGCGCTGATTGGACAATTTCCCCTTGACATGGATGCGCATGCCCAGCGCCCGGATGATGAGCCGGTGCCAGATCTTGAGGATGAACGTCTCGCGCCAGAGGCCGGTCTTCATCGACAGGATCTGCAACGGCACGAGGATCAACGAGCCTGCGATAACGAGGCTCAGCGCCAGGAAAATCCTGATTTTTCCGATCATCCGCTCTTGGCCCTGTCCCGAGTTCTGGCTGGAGCGACGCGTCCGACTGGAAACTGCGCTCTAGCGCTTTCAATGTGCGCATCTCGACCTGCGCATCGTGCTTTGCGAAAATCGGTTCCGATTTGCGGGCCGCAGCGCTAGCGAAGATCGCGGCGCATGACAAGCGCTCCGGTCGGGCCGTGCTCGGGCGATCTGTAATAGTTGGCACGTTTGCCGACCTCGCGGAATCCCAGCCGCCGGTAGAGCGCGATGGCGGCGAGGTTGGTCTCGTCGACCTCGAGGAAAAGCGCCTCTGCGCGTTGCGCATGCAGTTCGCGCAGCACCGCATCCATCAATTGCCAGCCGAGCCCCCGGCGGCGATGGGAGCGCGCCACCGCGACAGTCAGGATCTCGCCCTCCCCGGCCGCCAGGCGCGCCAGCACGAAACCCACCGGCGGCTTGGCGCCCTGGCCGGTCTCGCGCGCGGCATAACCGAACACCGTGTCCTGCTCGATCAGTGCGGCGAATTCGTCATCGCTCCACGGCCGGACGAAATCCTCGCGATGCAGTACCGACAGCGCCGCGCTATCGGCGAGCGTCAGCGGCTCGAGCGCAAAGTCCCTGCGGCGCGGCTGGAGGAAAGGAATGCGCATCAGTTTTTCTTCCCAGCTTTCTTCCTGGACAGGATAAACCCGGCCTGCGGTTTTGCGTCCGCCCCGCGCAAATAAAGCGGTTTCGGCTTTTCGCCTTCACCCTTGGTAGCGGCCAGCCGGGCATAGATTGCGATATCCGCAGTGGCACTTGTCAGACCGACGTCGAAGGCGCGCCCGGCCGATGCGGCGATTTGCGTGGCCGCCGTCCCGGCCAGAACCGGAAACCTGTCAACCGCCATGGCCGCGGCTTGCGAAAGCGTGGCCACCGCGGGACCGTAAATCAAAACGGATGCTTCGTCGTAAAGTGCTGCATGGATCTCCTCGCGCCCGGCGTCGAGCGCGGCCAGAACGGCGCGGCCGGGAAATGTCTCTGTCGCTTGCGCCGCCAGCGCTTCCAGCGTCGTCACCCCGATTGCCGGGATTTTCAGCGCCAGCGCCAGGCCCCGCGCCGCCGAGACGCCGACGCGCAGTCCTGTAAAGGAGCCCGGGCCGGTGGAGACGGCGATGGCGCCAAGGCCGGCATAGTCGGCGCCGCCGGTCGTCAACGCCTCTTCGATCACAGCCATCAGATGTTCGGCATGGCCCTTGCCGAGATCGACCACCGAGCGGCCGAGTTCCTTCCCGGCCGCCGCGTCGTAGACACAGGCGGCGCAGAGATTGGCGGCACAATCGATGGCAAGCAACTTCATAAGGCGGCCGGTTGGGAGCACCCGCTTGGGGCACAGGGACTTCGAAAAAACAATTTCCCTGTGCCTGCCATGGCTCATCCCTGCAAGCGGATAATGCATAAATCGTTTGGCGGCTTCGCTTCGACCTCGCCCAAAAAGAGGCAATTTTCGCCCAAGACAACCGTCAATGAACCAGTGCCGAACTACACGCCCTGGTCGATGCGCAGCATGTGATTGTCCCAGACATAGTCCGGCTCGGACCGTGTTGTGCCACCGGCTTGGGCTATCTGCCCCGTGCCGGTCGTCGCCATGAAGCTCGCCCCGTCGGGCGCCAAGCCGGAGACCTCGGCCAGCGCGCTGGTGGTGACGATCCGGCCGCTGGCCGCATCGATCACCGCAAGCGAGTTGCCTTCCGGCGAGGACACGGCAACGGTGCCGGCAGCAGGGTTGGCGGCGACCGAGCCGATGTAGTTCCTGAAGCCGGAGAGCACGTCCTGCGGCATGTCGAGCAGTTGCAGATCCTTGCCGCGCTCGGCGCGGCCGACCAGCAGCGGACGATCGCCGCCCGGCCCCCTGTACTGGCAGCCGAACCAGACCGCGCCGGATTTGTCGGTATCCATGTGCCGGATCGAAAGCTGGTGCAGCGCCGGCGGCAATTCGTGCTTTTCGACGAGGTCGCCGGTAAGGCGGTCGATCAGCACATAGGATGGCTTCATCGTCGCGATGTTGAGTTCGGCGCGGCCATAATCCGGATGTGTCTCTATGCCGCCATTGGCGACGGCAATCGTCCTGCCGTCGCTCAACAATAGAAGCTCGTGCGGACCCATGCCATAGGTCGGGAACTCGCCAACCCGCTTGAATTTCGCACGCGCGTCGTAGACGCCGACCACGCCGGCGGCATTGTCGAAATCGTTCTCGGTGGCATAGAGCAGCGCCCCGTCGGTCGAAAACACGCCGTGGCCGAAGAAATGCCGGCCACTGACGCTGGCAATGGTCAGCGGCTCGTCGCGGCCGGTATGGTCGAACACAAGCGCGAAAGTGCCGGGCTGCCTGGCAAAGACAACCGAGCGCATTGACAGCGGATCGAAGGTGACGTCGTGACCGCGGGCGGGCAGCTCGATGGCATGCAGCACCTTGCCGGCCTCGGACAGGATCGCCGCGCCATAGCTGCCGTCGCGCTTGACGAAAGCGGTGGCGAAGACGGCGTCCGTGCCAAGCGTCTTCGCCCATGCCGATGGCGCCATCGCGGCAACAAAGCCTGCCCCGGCAGCCCTCAGGAAGTCGCGGCGGTCGATCAGCGGCGTGCGCAGAGTCAGTCTCCGTCGAGCGACGAGAACCCGGCGGTCAGGCCGAATTCAGCGGTCAGCCTGGTGCCGATCAGGGTCGACAGGCTGGATGTCACCAGCGAGAGATGGTCGAGCTTCTGGCGCAGCGCCGGATCGGCAAGCGCCTTGTCGATCGGGCCTCTGATGGCGGTGGCGTCGGCGGCGCCGTTGACGAGCTGGATGTGGATTGATTCCGCCATCCAGCGCGCATCGGGCGACAGCGCGTCGCCAAGCTGCGAAGCCTGGAACAGCGCGTCCATGCCCGAAAGATTTCCGGTCAGCGAACGCGCGGTGTTCTGTGAACGCCAGTAGATCGCCTGTTTCGGCTTGTCGGCCCCCGGGCTACTCCCCAGAAAGCCCTTCAGGCGCACGTCGCGGACCATTTCCAGTTCGTTGATGAAGACGCCGACCAGTTCGGTCACCGCTTCCGTGCCGTCGCGGTAGAGTGCATTTTCCGGCCCCGGATTGGCCCAAAGTGCTGCAAAGCCGTCAGCCTTGTTCCAGGCGTCGCTGACCTCGGCGGCAATCGTTTCGATGTTGCCGGCGACGGCCGCGCCGTAAGCGCAGCGATAGGAATCGTCCTTGCGGGCGAGCCGCTCGGCGCCATCGCCGTAAAGCACAAATTCGAGCGCGCCGAGCCCTTGCATGGCGACGCTCTTTGTTGCCAGTTGCGCCGGATCGATGGCGGTCCGGTCTTTGCTGGCCAACGCCGCCTGCACCTGCCTCAGGCCGATGCTCTTGCGGTCCGGCCAGAACAGCATGCGCTCCAGCCGGTTGTTCTGCGTGATCGGTCCGATGCGGATGATCTCGACGACAGACCAGGCATCCACGGTGCCGGAGAATTCGGCGCGCGCCGCATCGAGATGGTCCTGCGAAGGCGCGTTGCACAGCGTTCGCATTGCCTCGGCCAGGCTGTCCGCATGGTCATGCAGGCGCGCATAGGCGGGGCGGACAAAGCCGTCGATCGCGCGCTGGATCACGTCGGAAGCCTTCACCGCTGCGGACGCCGGCAATGCGCCGGCGAGAAGCAGCGGGAGAACCAGGACAAACGCCAGACGCTTCGACATCACAACGACTCCAGGAATTTGACCAATGCGGCGCGATCGGGCGCGTCGGCGGCGGCAAAATTGTCACGTGCCTTCTGCCCCTCGCCGCCATGCCACAGGATTGCCTCGGTCAGGGTGCGCGCCCGCCCGTCGTGCAGGAAGAAGTTGTTGCCGTTGACGGTCTCGGTAAGACCGATGCCCCACAGCGGCGGCGTGCGCCATTCGCTGCCGGTGGCGTCGCCCACCGCTTGCCCGTCGGCGAGGCCAGGCCCCATGTCGTGCAGCAGAAAATCGGAATAGGGCCAGATCAGCTGGAAGGCCTGCGCCTTGTTGGGCGTGCCGCGGCGGGTGACGAATTTCGGCGTATGGCAGGAAATGCAGCCCATGTCGTAGAACAGCTTCTTGCCGGCGAGCACTTCGGGCTGGTCGAGACCGCGCCGCGCCGGCACAGCGAGGTTTTGCGAATAGAAGGTGACCAGGTCCATCACCGGCGGCGGCGCCTCGACAGGGCCGAGGCGCTCCTGGACGCCGTTGGCCATGGCAAGGCAGTTCTTTTCGACCGCGGTGCAATCGCCCCAGTGGTTCGGCACTTCCGGCGTCGAAATGCCGATGTCGCCGGCGAACGCGTCGGCCGCTTGCTGGCGGATCGAAGGGGTCTGCGCCTTCCAGCCGAAGCGGCCGAGCGTCGGCTCGCCGCTCTGGCCGTCGCGCACAATGTTGGGCTTGCCGGAGATGCGGTCACTGTTGCGATCGTCCGGATCGGCGCTGGCGAGAATGTCGGCCGGCGCGATTTGCTCGACCAGGCCGAGGCCGATCATCGGCGGCGTCAAGCGCGGCGAAAGCGTGGTCTGCGGATCGAGCGGCCCGTTGGCAAGATCATCGACCGAATAGCTCGGCTTGCGCAGCCAAACCACGGTGCCGTCCGGCAGCGTGACTTTTTGCTCCTGATAGACGACACGCATCCTGCCTTCGCCCCGAAGACCCGGAACGGCCAGTTCCTGCAATTGCGAGCCGTAGACCGGATCGGGAAAGTTGAGCACCTTGCGGGCGGCGAGCGCTGCTTTCTCCGCCTCGGTGCTCGCCTGCCGCGCCAGCCGCAGGAACATCGAGGTGGTGCCGCTGTCGGCTTCCGGCGGATGACCGCGACCGTCCTTCAGATGGCAATTCTGGCACGCTCGCTCGTTGAACAGCGGACCAAGCCCGTCCGATGCCTGCGTCGAGGAGGGCGACGACACCCAGTTCTTGCGGAAAAGAGCATTGCCGAGCTTGAAGGTGCCTTCTTCCTCGAAAGTGATATTGGCCGAAGATTGCGAGAAAGCGTCCTTGTTGGCGCCTTTGCGCGACGTGCCGGCGCCGCCCTGCATCGGCTCGAACTGCTCGGGCCTGGAAAAATCCCTGGTCGGCCTGGTGATGGCAATGACGCGAGAAATATCCTTCGGCGTCAGATCGGCACGGTTGGTGGCGAGACCCGCCGGTTCGGGCGCGCCGGCCAGCGCCGAGGCGGTCAGCGCAACCACCACGGCAGGCGAAAGCCGGCGAAGCCAGCGGGATCGGGGGTTGTGCTGGGACGGCAGGCCGTAATCCTCGGCCCGCCGCAAGCGGCGCAAGAAATCTAAGCGGCGCCGCATTCCCGCATGTCCCTAATCCGCCTCGTCGGCCGATGCGGCGTTGAGCTGGCCGTATTTTTCCTCGCCGATCGAGGCGAGCAGATCGAGTTGCGTCTCGAGGAAGTCGATGTGACCTTCCTCGTCGGACAACAAATCCTCGAACAGCTTCATCGTCACATAGTCGCCTGCTTCGTCACAAATCTCGCGCGAGCGTTTGTAGGCAGTGCGCGCGTCGTATTCGCCGGCAAGATCCGATTCGAGCACTTCCTTGACATTCTGTCCGATGCGCAGCGGCGCTACCGACTGCAGGTTCGGATGGCCTTCAAGGAAGATGATGCGGGCCACGAGCCGGTCGGCATGGTGCATCTCCTCGATCGATTCGGCGCGTTCCTTCTTTGCCAGCTTGGCGTATCCCCAGTCTTCCAGCAGCCGGAAATGCACCCAGTACTGATTGACTGCTCCAAGTTCCAGAAAAAGAGCTTCGTTAAGCCGCTCTATGATCTGTGTTTCGCCTTTCATGAGTTCTGCTCCCGTATTGGACGCGCAGGCCTCTGACGCGATCCAGGTGTGAAACGACATCCACGCCGCTCGCCTCCGAGCGGGCGTGGTAATTTTCGGTTACCCGAATGATCGTTTCGACCACATTTGGGAAGCAGCCGCAACAGCGACCACGCTTCTGCATGGCATGATAGATCTTCGCCGGCACGATAAGCTGCCAGGGATCCTGATCCAGCAGCCCGACGATCGTCTGCTCAATCTCCTTCTCGGTGATGATGTTGCAATGGCAGATCAGCATTATTTGCTCTGTTTGGCTGACGACGCGTGTTCAGCGCCGTGTGGCTTATTTTCTTGGGTGGAGCCTGATACCGATACCGTTTTCCACTTTTCGCGACGCGGATTTTCGGTTCGGGCTCCGGGCATCGAGGCCTTACTGAAACACCTTGTCTGGCGCATCGAGGCTGTCCGAGCCCTCGAAGGCGATGGCGTTGAGTTTCAGGGTGCCGACGGCGCGTTCGATCGACTTGGTCTGGTCGACCAGCGCGTCGATCGCCGCCTGCACGGTGGCGTTGCCTTGCGTATTGCCTTCGCCGATCTGCTGGTCATAGGCTTCACCGCCAAGCGCCCGCGCCTTGATGGCTTCCATCTTGGCGACAGTGGCATCAAGCTTGTCCGACAGTTCCTTGTCGATCGCCGGATCGGCGTCCTTGACCATGTCGGACACCGACGGTCCTTCGACGACGGTGCCGTCGAGGCGGGTGTAATTGCCCTTATAGGCGGCGCGAATGCCGACGGCATCGTAGAGATGGGAATCGTAGGTGTTGTCAGAGAAGCAGTCATGCTCCTCTTCCGGGTCGTGCAGCAGCAGGCCGAGCTTCATGCGCTCGCCGGCGAGTTCGCCATAGGACAGCGAGCCCATGCCGGTGAGGATGGTCGAGACGCCGGCTTTCGGCTCGCCATCGGCAAGGTTCTTGCGGGCGGCGCCGCCTTCCTTCCAGTCGTCGACCATGTCCTCCAGATCGGAAACCAGAAGCTCGCTCGCCGACTTCAAATACTGCGCGCGACGATCGCAATTGCCGCCGGTGCAGTTGGCGAGATCGTAGTCAGTATAGGGCCGCTCGCCGGCGCCCGGGCCGGTGCCGTGCAGGTCCTGGCCCCACAGCAGGAATTCGATGGCGTGATAACCGGTCGCCACATTGGCCTCGATGCCGCCGGCCTCCTGCAGCGTGCCGGAGAGGAACTCGGGCGTAAGATTGGTGGCGTCGATCTTCTTGCCGTCGATCTCGATCGACTTGTTGGCGATCACATTGGCGGTGTAGAGCGCATTCGCGTCGGACTCGGTGCCGTAGTTCCCGGCGACATAGTCGATCAGGCCTTCGTCCAGCGGCCAGGCATTCACCTTGCCTTCCCAGTCGTCGACGATGGCGTTGCCGAAGCGATAGACTTCGGTCTGCTGATAGGGAACGCGCGATGCCTTCCAGGCCTCGCGGGCGGCCGTCAGCGTTTCCACCGAAGGCTTGGCGAGCAGCGCGTCGACGGCCTTGTCGAGCGCCTGCGCCGTGGTCAGCGAATCCTCATATTTGGCGAGCGCAATATCGGAATAGATCTTGATGACCGCCTTGGCATCGGTTTCCGCCTTGGCCGGCAGCACGAAGATCGCCGCCGTCAAGGCCGCCGTGGCGCCGATCGCTGCAAGCCTGCTGCCATATCGCGCCGTGATCATCGCTCTCATGATTGTCATCTCCCTCGGGAATTCAGTGAAAATGCCGGCGCCAAAGGCGCGTCGGCAGGCAATCGGCGCCAAGGCAGGTCCATGCCATTGGGCGAGATACAGGCCGCGGCATAGCGCGGTTTGCGGAAGAAAGACATCGAAATGCCTCCAATCGAAAGGGTTCAAGGCCCAGACATCAAAGGGATGCGCTTGACGCGCAAGCTCCCATAAAGCGATGAAGGTGCCGGAAGTCAACCAATTTCAACGAGAAAAGCCAATTGAAACAACAGTTTAGAATTATTCTAAACTGCAAGTATCAACTTTAGCCGCATTTGCCGTGCTGCCGTCGAACCAGACGATTGACAGGAGCCATCCCGGGTGCGACCCGGAAAGGCGGTCTTGCGGCGGGCTCAGACAATCGCCACTTGGCGAGACGTTCTAGACTTTGGGTTGAAGAATTGGGGCTGCGATGAAAAACGGTGTGGTCATTGTCGGTGCGGGTCATGCGGGCGTGCAAGCGGCCGCCAGCCTGCGCGAGGACGGCTACGACGGACCCGTGATCCTCGTCAGTGACGAGAACGAACTGCCCTACCACAAGCCGCCGCTGTCGAAGACCTTCATCAAGGATCAAGAGGCGAAGCCGCAGCCGCTGCGCGGCGAGGCTTTTTATACCGGCAATGCGATCGACTACCGGCCGGGGATCAGGGTCGAGCGCATCGATGCCGGAGGCCGGAGGCTGGAGACATCCGGTGGCGGCGTGCTGCCGTTCGACCGGCTGATCCTGGCGACCGGTTCGCGGCCGCGCCTGCTGTCGCTGCCGGGTTCGGAGCTTTCAGGCGTGGTGTCGCTGCGCTCGCTCGCCGACGCGCGCCTGATCCGCGAATTGAGCGCGCAGAGCGAGGATGTCGTCATCCTCGGCGGCGGCTTCATCGGGCTGGAGATCGCCGCGACGCTCAAAGCGGCCGGCCGCAAGGTCACCGTGGTCGAGGCGGTCGACCGGCTGCTTGGCCGGGCGGTGGCGCCGATCATCGCGCGCCACGTGCGGCAGCGGCTGGAAGCGACCGGCGTGCGCATCCTCACCGGCACCACGATTGCGCGTCTCGAAGGCGAGAACGGCCATATCTCGGCGGCAATCACCGCATCCGGCGAGCGTCTGCCGGCGCAGATGGTGATCATCGGCATCGGCGTGGCGCCCAATGTCGAACTGGCTGCGGCCGCAGGTATCGCTATTGCCAACGGCATCCACGTCGACCAGCAGATGCGCGCGTCCATGCCCGAAATCCTCGCCATCGGCGACGTCGCCTCCTACCGGCACTGGCTCACCGGCGGTGATGTGCGGCTGGAATCGGTGCAGAATGCCACCGACCAGGCGCGTCTTGCCGCGCGCACCGTTGTCGGCCATGCGGACGCCTTTGCGGCGGTGCCATGGTTCTGGTCCGACATCGGCGACATCAAGCTGCAGATGGTCGGCCTGATTTCGGGCGGCGACAGCCATTTCGTGCTGGGCGACGTCAACGAGAACCGGTTCTCCATCTACCACTATGCTGGAAATCGTCTGCTCGGCATCGAGTCCGTCAATCGGCCGGGCGACCATATGCTTGGCCGCAAGATGCTCGGCGCCGGCTTCTCGCCGACGCCGCAGACGGTCGCGACCGGACCGGAGGGATTGAAGGCGGCGCTCGCCGCCTTCCAGCAGGAAGAGCCTGTTCGCGCCGCTGAATGAGTATTTGACGTTCAGGTGATGCCGGCCACCTTCGCACATGGAGGACCTCGCCCGCGAAGGAGCGCGACCAGTGTGACTGGTTGCGCATGAAGGAATAAGATTGGCGAACCGCCGATGGCGGTCAATCTCCCGCCTCGTGGGGGAGATCGGCCGTCACCTTTGATTTCGCCAATCGCCAACGTTGAAAAAGAGGCGCCATCGGGAACGCCCCTTACAAAGGGAGAAGGCAAGCCGCAACCGCTCAGGCGGCGCGGACCTCGCGGATCGAGCCTTCCAGGATGTCGAGCGCTTCGTTCATGACGCCGTCCTGGATGGTGATTGGCGCGAGGAAGCGGATGACATTGCCGTAGACGCCGCAGGTGAGCAGGATCAGGCCCTTGTCGAGCGCCTTCAGCCGGACTGCATTGGCGATCTCGGCCGACGGCAGGCCCTTCTTCACATCGTTGAACTCGACAGCGTTCATGAAACCCGGGCCTCTGATATCGACGATCTCCGGCGTGTCGTCGCGGATCGATTGCAGCCGCTGCTTCAGCCGGTTGCCCAGCGTGTTGGCGCGGTCGCAGAGCTTTTCCTCGTCGATCACGTCGAGCACGGCATGCGCCGCGGCGACGCCGATCGGGCTGCCGCCATAGGTGCCGCCGAGCCCGCCCGGGTTCGGCGCATCCATGATTTCGGCACGCCCGGTGACCGCCGCCAACGGAAAGCCGCCGGCCAGGCTCTTCGCCATGGTGGTGATGTCGGGCGCCACTTCGTGATGATCCATGGCGAACATCTTCCCGGTGCGGGCAAAGCCGGTCTGCACCTCGTCGGCAACCAACAGCATGCCGTGCTGGTCGCAGATCTTGCGCAGCGCGGTCATGAACTCGCGCGGCGCCTCATAAAAACCGCCCTCGCCCTGCACCGGCTCGACGATGATGGCGGCGACGCGGGCCGGATCGACATCGGCCTTGAACAGCCGGTCGAGCGCGGCCAGCGACTCGGCGACCGAGACCCCGTGCAGCGCCACCGGGAACGGCGCGTGGAAAACATCGGCCGGCATGGCGCCGAAGCCGACCTTATAGGGAACGACCTTGCCGGTCAGCGCCATGCCCATGAAAGTGCGGCCATGGAAGCCGCCGGCAAAGGCAATGACCGCCGGCCGGCCGGTGGCGTTGCGGGCGATCTTGATGGCGTTCTCCACGGCTTCAGCACCGGTGGTGACGAAAATCGTCTTCTTGTCGAATTTGCCTGGCAGCATGCCGTTCAGCCGTTCGGCCAGCCTGACATAGCTCTCATAGGGCACCACCTGGTGGCATGTGTGGGTGAAGCGGTCGAGCTGCGCCTTGACCGCCTCGATCACCTTGGGATGGCGGTGGCCGGTGTTGACGACGGCGATGCCCGACGAGAAATCGATGTAGCGACGGCCTTCGACATCCCAGATTTCCGAATTCTCGGCGCGGTCGGCGTAGATCTGCGTGGTCATGCCGACGCCGCGCGAGATCGACTGGTTCTTGCGTTCGGAAATGGCTGAGTTCTTCATGATGTTCCCTCGCCGGGCCGGCGCCCGTTTTCGTTTGGTGGTGGCTCAGATTTGTTCTGGCGTTATTTCATACATTCCTCAAGTTGGCACCGTCGCTGGGTCGTTGGGCCTGACATTAACGTCGTGTTCCTTCGCGCCCCCCTCTGGCCTGCCCCTCTTTGCCAAAACTTGGCATCTCCCCCACAAGGGGGGAGATCGGCAGCTTCGTCGACGGCGCCTCCTGCTGCAACGTTCGCGATTGGCGAAATCAGTGGTCGCGGCCAATCTCCCCACCCGTGGGGGAGATGGCCGGCAGGCCAGAGGGGGGCGCCAAGGAACGCGACACATGGAATAGAAAGATACTCTAAACCCGAACAAACCCCTCGCTCGCCCTGAGCAAATTGCGCGTATAATCCCTCGTCACGCGGCGCTCGACGAGGTCGCCTGCGGTGAGGTGCTCGACCGCCTCGCCGTTCTGCATCACCATCAGCCGCTCGCACATATGGGTGATGATGGCGAGGTCGTGGCTGACCATCAGGAAGGTCAGCTTGCGCCGGCGCCGGATCTCTTCCAGGAGGTTGAGCACTTCGGCCTGCACCGAGGCGTCGAGCGCCGAGGTCGGCTCGTCGAGCAGCAGAATCGACGGTTCGAGAATGAGCGCCCGCGCGATCGCCACGCGCTGGCGCTGGCCACCCGATAATTGATGCGAATAGCGGAAGCGGAAGCCGGTGCCGAGCCCGACTTCGTCGAGCGCCCGCTGGATGCGCTTCTCACCATCGGCAAAGCCGTGGATGGCGAGCGGCTCCTGCAGCAGGCGGTCGACGGTCTGGCGCGGATGCAGCGAGCCGTAGGGGTCCTGGAAGACCATCTGCACTTCGCGATAGAAGGCCTTGTCGCGGCGCTTGCCGAGTTTCTTACCGTTGACGGTGATGCTGCCCGAAGCGGCCGGCGCGAGGCCGGCAATCGCCCGCAGCAGCGTCGATTTGCCGGAGCCGGATTCGCCGACCAGGCCGAAGGATTCGCCGGATTGCACTTCGAGGCTGACACCCCTCAGTGCGCGAAAGCGGTCGAAGACCACCTCCAGCCGGTCAACGGAAACTGCCGCCGTCATGCCGCCCACTCCGGCTTGCGGTCGAGCACCGGCAGCGGGTGACGGTCGGCACCAATTTTCGGCATGCAGTTGAGCAGGCCGCGCGTGTAGGGGTGCTGGGCGCGGCCGAGTTCCGACGCCTTGAGCTGCTCGACCACCTTGCCGGCATACATGACGATCACCCGGTCGCAGAAGGACGAGACCAGGCGCAGATCGTGCGAGATGAAGATCAGCCCCATGCCGCGCTCGCTGACCAGCCGGTCGAGGATGCCGAGCACGTCGAGCTGCACGGTGACGTCGAGCGCCGAGGTCGGTTCGTCGGCGATCATCATCTCCGGCCCGGCAATCAGCATCATGGCGATCATGGCGCGCTGGCCCATGCCGCCCGACACTTCGTGCGGATGCAGGTCGAAGACACGGGCGGGATCGCGGATCTGCACCGCCTCCAGCATGGCAAGCGCGCGGTCGCGGGCTTCCGCCTTGCCGACCTTCTCATGCGTGCGCAGCGTTTCGACGATCTGGCGGCCGATGCTCATCACCGGATCGAGCGAGTATTTTGGATCCTGCAGGATCATGGCGATGCGTTTTCCCCGCAGCGCCCGGCGGTCGCGGGGCGAGGCCGCGAGCAGGTCGATGCTGTCGAAGGCAAGTTTCCTGGCTGTGACCTCGGCCTGCGGCGGGGTCAGGCCCATGATAGCGCGGCCGGTCTGCGACTTGCCGGAACCGCTCTCACCGACGATGCCAAGACGTTCGCGGCCGAGCGAGAAGGAGACGCCGCGCACCGCCTCGATCCGGCCGGTGCGCGTCGGGAAGGTGACGCGCAGATCGTCGACCTCGAGAAGCGTGCTCATTGATCACCACTGCGGGGATCGAGCGCGTCGCGCAGGCCGTCGCCGAGCAGGTTGAAGCCGAGGCTGACGATCAGGATGGCAAACCCCGGTGCGCCAGCCACCCACCATTGGTCGAGCACGAAGCGGCGGCCCGAGGCGATCATCGCGCCCCATTCCGGCAGCGGCGGTTGCGCGCCGAGGCCGAGGAAGCCGAGACCGGCGGCGGTCAGGATGATGCCGGCCATGTCGAGCGTCACCCGGACGATCAGCGACGAGATGCAGAGCGGCATGATGTGGCGCAGCACGATGCGGAACGGCGAGGCGCCCATCAATTGCACCGCCTTGATGTAATCCGAATTGCGCACGGTGAGCGTTTCGGCACGGGCAATACGGGCGTAGGGCGGCCACGAGGTGATGGCGATGGCGAGCACCGCATTCTCGATGCCGGGGCCGAGTGCTGCGACGAAGGCCAGCGCCAAGATCAGCTTCGGAAAGGCGAGAAAGATGTCGGTGATGCGCATCAGGATCGCATCGATCCAACCGCCGGCATAGCCGGCGACGGTGCCGACCAGCAGGCCGATGGGAGCGGCGATGATTGCGACGAGAATGACGACGTAAAGCGTCCATCGCGAGCCGAAGATGACGCGCGAAAGAATGTCGCGGCCGAGGTCGTCGGTGCCGAACCAGTGCTCGGCGCTTGGCGCCAGCAGGCGCGAGCCCTTGAGGTCGCCGAATGTCGGCGAATAGGGCGCCAGCACATCGGCAAAGGCGGCGACCACCAGCAATGCGATGATGATGAGCAGGCCGAGAAACGCCAGCCGGTTGGCGGAAAAGCGCCGCCACGCCACATAGGCGCGGCCGAGCCTGGCCTGCATGCGCGACGCCGGCCGCTCGCTGAGCAGCCAGTCGCGACGAGAGAGGGGGTCCGCGCGGGTGGCGGTCATGACGATGCCTCTTGAAGCTGTCGAGAGGAAAGGCGCCACGCGTGCGACCAGCTTTTCCTCTCCCCCGGGCAGGGGGAGAGGTGGCCCGAAGGGCCGGAATGGGGGTGATTGGCGAAGCCCGAAAGTGCGACACGTCTGCTCATCGTACCTTGGTCCTTGGGTCGAGCACCCGGTAGAGCAGGTCGGACAAAAGATTGATGCCGATGAACACCGAGCCGATGATGATGGTGCCGCCGAGCACCGCGTTCATGTCGGCGTTCTGCAGGGAATTGGTGATGTAGAGGCCGATGCCCGGCCATGAGAACACGGTCTCGGTCAGCACCGAGCCTTCGAGCAGGCCGGCATAGGAGAGCGCGATGACGGTGACCATCGGCACCGCCGCGTTGCGCAGCGCGTGGCCCCAGATGATGCGCGTTTCCGACAGGCCCTTGGCGCGCGCAGCGACGATATATTCCTGGGCAAGCTCGTTCAGCATGAACGATCGCGTCATGCGGCTGATATAGGCGAGCGAGAAATAGCCAAGCAGCGAGGCCGGCAGGATGATGTGGCGGAAGGCATCGCGAAACACATCCCACTGCCGCTGCCACAGCGCATCCAGGAGATAGAAGCCGGTGATCGGCGTGAAGGTGTATTCGTAGACGATGTCGAGGCGGCCGGGAAAAGCCACCCATTGCAGCCTGGCGTAGAACAGCACCAGCGCCAGCAGTCCCAGCCAGAAGATCGGCACGGAGTAGCCGACCAGGCCGATGATGCGGACGATCTGGTCGATGATGCTGCCGCGCCGGACCGCGGCCAGCACGCCGAGCGGCACACCAAGCAATGCACCGATCAGCGTTCCCAGTGTCGCCAGCTCGATCGTCGCCGGAAAGGCGCGACGGATGTCGGTCATGACAGGATTGGTGGTCAGCACCGAGGTGCCGAAATTGCCGTTCAGGGCATTTTTAACATAGATGTAGAACTGCTCGATCAGCGGCAGGTCGAGCCCCATCTCGCGGCGTGTGCGCTCGACGACATTGGCCGGCGCCCGGTCGCCGAGCACCGCCAGCACCGGGTCGATCGGGATCACCCGGCCGATGAAGAAGGTCACCGCGAGAAGACCGAGATAGGTGGTTATCGCGATGACCAGGAAACGGGCGATCGACGACGCGACAGCGACAGCACGGGCGCTGCCGCGCCCTGCCGTCGCTTCACTGTCAACAGTACTCATGCGGCGCGTCCGCCGGCGTCACTCCTTGGAGATCTGGCTGACGAAATTGGTGTCGAAGCTCGGGCCGAGCGCAAAGCCCCTGAGGTTCTTGCGCAGGCCGGCCACTTCCAGCTGCTGGTGGATGATGATGAAAGGGCTGGTTTCGAGGACCTTCCTCTGCAGATCCTGGTACATTGCGGCGCGCTTGGCCGGATCCTTCTCGAGCAGGGCGGCTTCCGTCTGCTTGGTCAAGTCCGGAATGTCCCAGGCGTTGCGCCAGGCCAGCGTCTTGACCTTGCCTTCATCCGAATTGTCGGGGTTGCTGGCGAAGGTCTGGGCGTTGGAGTTCGGATCGAAATAATCCTGGCCCCACTGGCCGATATAGATGTCGTGGTTGCGGGCGCGGTATTTGGTCAGCGTCTGCTTGCCGTCGCCGGGAATGATCTCCAGCTTGACGCCCGCCTGCCCCAACGTCTGCTGGAACGATTCCGCCATGCCGGTCACCGGCTGGATGTTGCGTACGTCCATGGTGACGCTGAAGCCGTCGGCCAGGCCGGCCTTGGCAAGCAGTTCCTTGGCCTTGGCGACGTCGAACGTGAATGGATTCTCGTCCAGCTCGCCGAGCACGCCTTTTGGCAGGAAGGTCTGGTGGATCTCGCCGATGCCCTTGAGGATGGTCGAGCTCAAGGCATCATAATCGACGAGATATTTGAAGGCCTGGCGAACCTCGGGCTTAGCCAGGTTCGGGTTCTTCTGATTGAGGCTGATATAATAGACCGTGCCCTTCGGCGCGCTGGTGGTGGTGAGATCGGCGTTCTTGGCAATGGCATCGAGGTCGTTCGGCTCGAGATTGCGGGCAACGTCGATGTCGCCGGCCTCGAGCGCCAGACGCTGGCCCGAGCTTTCCTTCATGTTGCGATAGATGACGCGGGCAAGCTTGGCCTTTTCGCCGTGATAATTGTCGTTGCGCTCCATCACGACGACCTCGTTGGCCCGCCATTCGCGCAGTTTGAAGGCGCCGGAGCCGGCATAGCCGGTCTTCAGCCAGGCGTTGCCGAAGTCGTTGTCGTATTTGTAGTCGGCACTCGGCGTGACCGCGGCGACATGTTCCTTGACCAGCTTGGCGTCGACGACCGAGGCGACGGTTGCCGACAGGCAATTCAGGACGAAACTCGGTGCATAGGCCTTGTCGACGGTGAACTGGAACGTCGTGTCATCGACGGCCTTGGCCTTCTCGGTGACGTTGTCGCCATTGATGCCGAACTGGCCGATGATGAAGGCCGGGCTCTTGTCGAGCTTGATGGCGCGCTCGAACGAATAGGCGACGTCAGCCGCCGTGATCGGATTGCCCGAGGCAAATTTCAGGCCGGGCTTGAGCTTGAAGGTGTAGGTCAGGCCGTCGTCGGAGACGCTCCAGCTTTCGGCGAGATCGCCCTTGACCTTGGAGGTGTCGCTCAAGTCGAGGCGGACAAGCAGGTCGTAGGTGTTGCCGGTGACCTCGGCGGTCGACAGCTCGAACGCCTCGCCCGGATCCATCGAGATGATGTCGTCGATGGCGAAACCCTCGACCAGCGTGTCGGCCGGCGTGACCGCCAAGGCAGGCGCCCCGGCCAGAAGCAGCGCCGACATGGCTGCGCCGGCGAGCAGGACTCGGGAGCGTAGAGCAAGCTTTTCCATCATCATTTTGATTGTTCCCTGTTTTGCTGACCTGAGTTCCCGGCCCAGGCTTGTGGCGTTCTCTTGCCAAATCGACGGTGGCCCCTGAACCGGTTGTCTTGGCAACTTTTGTCCAGATCCGCCTCACCATATCCGGCGGTTTCGAGCGCGGCAACGAGCATTTGCAAAGCTGTCTGTTGGACCAGATCAGGCAGCTATAACCGCCGGAAGCGGCACCCGGAGTGCAGCTATTTCAACGCGGTGACCAGGTCGGCGTCGGGAAAACAGGTGGCGGCGCGACCGTTCCTGGCCTGCCATTTGCCGATCGAGCGGCGGGTCTTGAAACCGGGCAGGCCGTCGGCGCTGCCGACGTCGTGGCCCTCGGCCTCGAGCGCCCGCTGCAAGGCGGCGATATCAGACCTGTGGAGCCCGCCGACCGCGCCCCAGCGCCCTGAAAAATTGCTGTCGCCATTGGCGATGCGGTCAGCGCCGTGGCCGATGAACAGGGCGTAGAGATCGCTGGTGTTGTATTGCTTCAGCACGTAGAAATTGGGCGTGACGATGAAGGCTGGACCGCTGCGCCCGGCCGGCATCAGAAGAAAGCCTTCGGCCTTCAACTCGCGCGCCGGAAACGGTCTTGCCGCGACACGCTTGATGCCCATATCAGCCCAGTCGGAAATCCTCTTGCCCTGGTCCGGGCCTTCGAGCGAGCAGGGGACCGCATCCGGCACCGTCACCTCAAAACCCCAGCCGCGGCCTTTTACCCAGCCATAGTGGACGAGATAGTTGGCGATCGAGGCCAGCGTGTCCGGCACCGAGTTCCAGATGTCGACCCGACCGTCGCCATCGAAATCGACGGCATTTCTGAGGAACGAAGTCGGCATGAACTGCGGCTGGCCGAGTGCGCCGGCCCAGGACGATTTCATCGTGCCGACCGGGGCCAGCCCGCGCTCGACGATCGCGAGAGCCGCCACAAGCTCGGTGCGGAAGAAATCCTTCCTGGTCGCCATGAACGCCTTGGTGCCCAGCACTTCGAAAGCGTCGTAGGGCATTTTCGCCGCGCCAAAGCCGCTCTCGCGACCCCAGATCGCCAACAGCACCTCGCCCGGCACGCCGTAGCGCTTCTCGATTGCGGCGATGGTCCTGGCATTGGCCGCCTTGCGCGTGCGGCCACCAGCGGTCACGGCGCGAACCGCCTTTTCGGCGAAATAGGCGCCGGGCGAGCCGAACTCGGCCTGATGCTGCTTCTGCGGCGTCGTCGCCTTCTTGCCCGGCATCACCAGGTCGGGCAGTTTGAGGTTGGGTTTGACGCCATCGAAGGCGGCATCGAAGGTTTTTCTGGAGATGCCCTTGGCGTTGGCTTCGGGCCAGAGGTCGTTGTCGAGCCAGACGCGGAACTGGGTGTGGAGTTTTGTGGCGGAGGCCGGGGTGGCGAGGAGGAGTGCGACTAGTGCGGCCAGAAGAAATGCAAAGACGAGATTGCGAAGGTTGCGTGCTGTGGCGCCCCCCTCTGTCCTGCCGGACATCTCCCCCACTTGGGGGGAGATTGGCAG
>SAQR01000003.1:322562-332798 GCA_004020365.1 Mesorhizobium sp. | reverse complement strand
GCTTAGACAAGCGGGCGCGATGCACCAGGCAACATCGGACGGCAGCTTCGGTTGCTACCGAAGTGCTGGCCGGTCACAGCGAACTGCCCGTCTCCTGGTCAGTGATGAGGCCGGTGAAGAATCCCTTTTCCAGGAGCTTGGCCATGATGCCGACCTTGTTCTTTCCGCCGGAAACGAGGATGCGTTTGGGAATGTTCAGCGTGTCGCGAGGATGGACCCCGACAATCCGCTCGTTGACAGGATGATCGACGAGTTCGGCGTCTCGGTCGAAGAAATAGCCGAGAAAATTCCCGATCGGCTTCAGTCTCAGGACGTCGTCGAATTCCTCGTCGGTCATGTAACCGACGCTCCGCAGCGTCGAGCTGGTTGTGCCGCCGACGCTCATCAGCGCAAGGTCGGCGTTCAGCGCCTTCTGGATAACCTCGCGCGCGCTCGGTTGCTGCAGGATCGTTTCGCGGCTTTCGCGGCTGTCGCAGATGATCGGTCCGGGGAGATAGTAGGATTCGGCCTGGGTGCGCTGGGCAAAGACGGCGGCGGCGTCGTATTTGTCGATCGACGACCGGCGCGACAGCGAGCCGAGAAGCGGCACGACGGTAACGTTCCTGAGCGCCACCGGCTCGATGTTGGAAGCGAGCCATCGCATGGTTCGGCCCCACGCCATGGCGATCGTCATGTCGTCCCTCAGCAGCGTCTCGACGGTCTGCGCGGCATAGATGCCGATCACTTCGGAGAGCCCGAGCTCCGACCCGGTATCGTTGGGTGTGATACTGCATATGTCGAGCCGGTACTTTCGCCTGAGCTGTTCTTCCATTTCGAGCGCCTGGGACGTCCCGGCATTGATGCGGATCGACACGATGCCGCGCTCCTTCGCCTCGGCCAGCAGCCTGTGGATCTTGGTGCGGTTGATCTGCAGTCGCTCGGCGATGGCCTGCTGCGTTTCGCCCAGCACGAAATACTGATGGGCAACCCGTGCCAGCAGACCGATCGACGTCATGAGGGTCCTCCGATGCTTGTGGCGCAGCCATCCGAATGCCGCTGTAGCCGGCCAACAAGTGCTTGCCACAGACAGGGCGACGATATAGCATTTGAACAAATGCACAAGATATGAACATTTGTGCATCGCAAAACGAAGCGGTTCGGGAGGAACGCGTGCGGGTTGCCCAAGCCAGAAATTTCGTCGTTTCGGATCACCCGCTGCCCTGGCTGCTGCCGCTGGTGGCGATCCTGCTTGTCTTCACCGTCTATCCCCTGATCTACAACATCTGGCTGAGCTTCCATGAGTTCGTCCCGCGCCGGCGGGCGCTCGAATTCGTCGGAACCGAAAACTGGGTGCAGCTGTGGAACGACACGCGGTTCTGGCAGTCGCTCGTCATCACCTTCACCTATTTCGCCATCGCGCTGGTGTTTGAGCTGGTGCTCGGCATGGCGATTGCGCTGCTTCTCGACAGCGACGGCTTCGGTTTCGGCTTCCTGCGCGGCGTGCTGACGATGACGCTCGTCATCCCGCCGGCCATCGTCGGCATGATGTATCTGCTGATGGAGGATCCGCAGTTCGGCGTGATCAGCTATCTCCTGCAGTCGATCGGACTGCTCAATCCGAACAACCCCATCCTCGCCACGGCGTCGACCGCGCTGGCCGGTGTTCTCGTCGCGGAAATCTGGCAGTGGACGCCGTTCATGGTGCTCATCTTCCTTGCCGGTCTCAGGGCGCTGCCGCCGGAGCCTTACGAAGCCGCGATGATCGACGGCGCGTCATCATTCCAGATCTTCCGGCGCATCACCCTGCCGATGATGTCGAAGGTGATCGCGATCGCCGTGCTGGTCCGCGGCATCGATCTGTTCCGCGTCTTCGACTACGTCTTCGTCATGACCTCCGGCGGGCCGGGAGCGTCGACCTACTCGCTTTCCCTCTATGCATGGCAGCAGACGTTCAGCTTCGTAAAATGGGGCTATGGCGCCACGCTCAGCCTCGTCACCCTGGTGATCATCCTCGTCATTGCCAACCTCTTCATCCGTATCGCCAAGGTGAGGTGGTAGAATGAACGGCTCCTTCTCGACCCGCATGCTTCGCACCATCGCCGCCTGGGTTGTGGTCGCAGTCTTCTTCTTTCCGATCTACTATTGGACGTCGGTGGCGTTCAAACACGGTAATGACATCTTCAACCGGCCGCCGAAACTGTTCGCCTTCACGCCGACCTTCGACAATTTCCAGAAGGTGTTCGGGATTTCGCTGGGCAGCGGCGGCATCACCGTGACGCCGGGCGGCGGCAATTTCTACATGGCGCCCCGCGTCTGGGATTCGATCGTCATCGCGACGCTGTCGACCGTGCTCGCTGTCGCCATCGCCACGCTTGCCGCCTATGCCCTGTCGCGCATGAACTTCCGCGGCCGTCACAGTTTCGTCGGCTGGGTGTTGTCGACGCGCATGATGCCGCCCGTCGCGGTCGCGGTTCCGATGTTCTTCATCTACAAGAATTTCGGTCTCATCGACACCTACACCGGCATGGTGCTGATCCACGCGCTGATGAACCTGCCGCTCGCCGTCCTCCTGATGAAGAGCTTCTTCGACGACATTCCTTCCGAAATCGACGAGAGCGCCATCGTCGATGGCGCCAGCCGCTTCATGATTTTTCGCAGGATCGTGCTGCCGATGGCCAAGGGCGGCATCGCCGCCACGGCGGTGCTCTGCTTCATCTTCAGCTGGACCGAATTCCTCTTTGCGCTGACCCTGACCACCACCTCGCTCAAGACCGTGCCTGTCGTCTCGTCGACCTTCGTCACCTCGATCGGCACCGCCTGGGGCAACATGGCCGCGCTTGGCGCCGCATCCATCATTCCCGCATTCATCTTCATTCTGTTGGTTCAGAAGCACCTCGTGCGCGGTCTCACGATGGGATCGTTGAAACAATAGATGGGAGGCTCGAATTCGCAGCCTTGAGAAAATCGCGAATTAAACCGGAGGAGTAGACAATGAAAGACAGCATCAGAAAGACGCATCTTGCCTCTGTCACCGACCGCTTCGTTCGCGGACAGATGGATCGCCGCTCGTTTCTTCGCGCAGCAAGCATTCTCGGCCTCGGCGCCGGCGCGCTCGGCATGGGTTTTGGACGGCGTCCGCTCTACGGCATCAGCCAGGCATCGGCTCAGGAACAGGAACTAAAACCCAGCGCCGAAATCACCAAATGGCTTTCGGATGTCGGCAAGCCTTTTGCCGGAACGACGCTTCGTCTCGCCACCGAATCGACGCCGCCGTCGAATGCCATCGCCACGCAGCTCAAGCAGTATTTCGAGGAGGCTACCGGCATCAAGGTCGAGATCGAAGTGCTGCCGCTCGAGCAGGTACTGCAGAAGCTGACGCTCGACGTGGCCTCGAGCCTCGGCACTTACGACCTCTACTATATCGACCAGAGCTGGGCGGCGAGCTTCAGCCAGGACGTCTTCGATCCGCGCGAGCAGCTCAAGAACGCCGATCTGGCAATGCCGAACTACAACATCGACGACTTCCTGAAGCCGCTCGTCGACGGCATCGCCATGTACGAGGACCGCATGGTCGGCGTGCCCTACGACATCCCGATCTTCATCATGCAGTACCGCAAGGACGTCTGGGACGAGCTCAAGCTGCCGCCTCCGGCCACGCTGGACGATTTGCTGAAGGCGTCTGCGGCGATCACCGACGCCAAGGGCCCCAACATGTACGGCACCAGCGGCCAGATGAAATCGGGCCATTACAGCCTCGAATGCGATTGGACGGCGTGGCTTTGGGGCCATGGCGGTTCGATTTTCGGCCCCGACGGCAAGTTCACCGGCAATGACGAAGCCGGCTTGGCCGCCATGGCCTACTGGGACAAGCTCAAGAAGACGATGCCGCCCGGCGTCGACGGCTGGACATGGGATGGCGAGGGCCAGTCGGTCGGCCAGGGCGTCGCCGCCTCGATGCTGTCCTGGGGCGAATTTTTCCCGTTCTTCGACGATCCCAAGGCTTCCAAGGTCTCCGGCCTGATGGAAGCGATGGTTCCGCCGAAACCTGCCGCAACGCTGCGCACCGTCGAGCAGACCGGATTCGGCGAAATTCCGGGCGTTGGTCACCAGGGCGGTTCTTCGCTCGCAGTATCGAAATACTCGAAGAGCCCGGATGCTGCCTGGATTTTCATGCAGTGGGCGACCTCAGCCGATACCCAGGCGCTGATAACCGTTCTGGGCGGCGGTACCGGGCCAACGCGCACCAGCGTCTATGACGATCCGCGCGTGTTGGCCAATGCGCGTGTCGGCGCCGGCACGACCCGCCATTTGCCGGTCGTGCGCGACACCATCGCCAACTACATGGGATCCGAGCCCGACCTGCCGGCGTGGGCAGAACTGTCGAGCGATACGATCCCGGTTGCGCTGGGCAAATACTTCGCCGGCCAGTCGGGCTCGGCCAAGGAGTCGCTCGACGCCCTGAAAACCCAGGTCGACGATCTCGTCGCCAAGGGCTGAGTCTTCCCCGGGCTGGCGCCCCAAGGTCGCCAGCCCGGGGTATCGACAATTTTCGATTGAGGAAAAGCCATGGCTGGAAAACAGCTCGTTGCAGTGACAGGAGCCAGTTCTGGTATCGGCGAGGCGGTCGCCAAGACGTTTTCGCGCGCCGGCCACCCTGTTTTGATGATGGCCCGCCGTCTGGAGCGCATGCAGGCGCTGAACCTGCCCGACAGTATGGCCAGGCAGGTCGATGTCCGCGACCGCGCCGCGATCGCAGCCGCCGTGAAGGAGGCGGAAGCCGAATACGGGCCGGTCGACATGCTGTTTGCCAATGCCGGCATCGCGCGGCTTGCCGACATAGGCCGTCAGCCGCCCGAGGAATGGGACGAGATGATCGACATCAACACCAAAGGCGTGCTGAATTCGGTCCACGCCGTGATGTCGGGCATGATGGAGCGCCGTCATGGAACGTTGTTCATGATGAGCTCGATCGCCGGCCGAAAAATCTATCCGGATCATACGGTCTACTGCGGGACGAAATTCTTCGTTCACGCCGTGTCGGAATCGCTGCGCGACTATCTTTCCGACTATGACGTCCGCGTTGTCGTGCTTTCACCCGGGGTGATCGAAACCGAGGTTCTGAGCGGCGTCCTCGATCCGCAGACGCTGGCCAACTACAAGGCCAACAAGCTCAGGATCGGCGGCGGCATCGGCCCGGAGCACGTCGCTGACCTCATGCTGCACGCCTATCAGTTGCCACAGAATGCTCTCGTGCAGGAAATCGTCATCACGCCGACCAGGCAGAAATACTGACGACCCGAATCCGGGCGTCTGGAGACAGAGAATGGCCACCGTCGAATATAAGAGCATCGCCAAGAATTTCGGCCATGTCGAGGTGATGAAGGACATCTCCTTCGGCATTGCCGACCGCGAATTCGTCGTGCTTCTTGGCCCGTCGGGCTGCGGCAAGACCACGCTCCTGCGCATGACGGCCGGGCTCGAGCGGGTGACCAGCGGCGATCTTTTGATCGGCGACAGGCGGGTCAATGACGTTCACCCGCGCGATCGCGACATCGCTATGGTGTTCCAGAATTACGCGCTCTACCCGACAATGAAGGTGTTCGACAATATCGGCTTCAGCCTGGAAGTGGCGAAAGTGCCAAAGGCGGAGATCAGGAAGAAGGTCGAATGGGCGGCGGAAATCCTGAATCTCACGCCCTACCTCGGGCGCTATCCCAAGGAACTGTCGGGCGGCCAGCGCCAGCGGGTCGCCATGGGCCGCGCCATGGTGCGGAATGCCGCCGTTTTCCTCTTCGACGAGCCGCTCTCCAATCTCGACGCCAAGCTGCGCACACATATGCGTGTGGAAATCCGCCAACTCCACAACCGACTCGGCACGACCACGATCTACGTCACCCACGACCAGATCGAGGCGATGACGATGGCTGACAAGATCGTGCTGATGCACGCCGGCAGGATCATGCAGATCGGCACGCCCGACGAGGTCTACGAGCGCCCGAACTCGAAATATGTCGCTGATTTCATCGGCTCGCCGTCGATGAACTTCATCGCTGGCGCTGTCGAGACGGCGGGCGGCAGTCCTCGCTTCGTCGCCGAAGGCGTGTCGATCGGCCTCTCGCCGCAGATCAAGGCGAAGTCAGGCCAAAAGGTCATCATGGGCGTGCGGCCACACGATCTCGGCATTTCGGATACGGGTGAGATCAAGGGCGAGGTCGTGCTCTCCGAAACGACCGGCGCGGATGTCCAGATTCATCTGCGCGTGGCGGGATACGACGCCGTCGCCGTGGTGCCGCGTGACGAGCGCCGCAACGCCGGCGCCGCGATCAACCTTTCAGTGCTGCCGGGCAAGGTGCACCTCTTCGATGCGGCCACGGAACAGCGTGTCGCCTGAGATTAGCGACTGAGCATGGATGTGGCCTCGGCAGCGCGCTCTGCCTCAGCCCTTCAGGCTGAGATAATCGGCAACCGCCACTGCGTTGTTGTGCAGTTCGTCCTGGGCGCCGTAGAGCAGCGTCACCCGGCCGTTGTCGAGCAGGGCGCGCAGCTGGCCGACCGCCTCGCTGTTCCTGTCGAGTTCGCCGCGATAGCGCTGCTGGAATTCCATCCACCGCGTCGGATCGTGGCCGAACCATTTGCGCAAGTCATCGCTTGGCGCGATGGTCTTCAGCCATAGCGTCAGTTCGGCGTCTTCCTTGCGGACGCCGCGCGGCCATACGCGGTCTATGAGCACCCGCTGCCCATCGCCGGGCGAGGGCGGCTCGTAGATGCGTTTGACCCTGATATCGAGTTTCATTTGCCAACTCCGGGGTTGGGCCGCCATGACGTCTTGCTGGCCACAAAGTCTTGCTGGCCACGACGTCTTGCTGGCGGCTGTTACGCCCACTCGCCCTTGCGCATCACCGGCACGCGGCTGCCGTCCTTGCCGACGCCGTCGACGTCGACCTTGTCCGAACCGATCATCCAGTCGATATGGATGAAGCTCTTGTTGCCGCCGCGCGCCGCGATCTCGTCCTGGCTGAGCGAGGCGCCGTCGACAAAGCACTTCGAATAGCACTGGCCGAGCGCGATATGGCAGGCGGCATTCTCGTCGAACAGCGTGTTGAAGAACAGCAGGCCGCTCGCCGCGATCGGCGAGGAATGCGGCACCAGCGCGACCTCGCCGAGCCGGCGCGAGCCTTCATCGGTGTCGAGCACTTTCTTCAGCACATCCTCGCCGCGGCTGGCCTTGGCCTCGACGATGCGACCCGCCTCGAATCGCACCGCAATGCCGTCGATCAGCGTGCCTTGGTAGGACAGCGGCTTGGTGCTCGTAACATGGCCTTCGACGCGCCTTGCATGCGGCGTGGTGAAAACCTCCTCGGTCGGGATGTTCGGGTTGCAGGTGATGCCGTTCCTGGCGGTCGAGGCGCCGCCCATCCATTCATGGCCGTCGGCCAGACCGACGGTCAGGTCGGTGCCGGGTCCGGTGAAATGCAGCGCATGGAAATTATGGCCGTTCAGCCATTCAGTGCGGCTGCGCAGCGCCGCGTTGTGCGCCGTCCAGTTGCCGATCGGGTCGTCGACATCGACCCGTGAGGCGGCAAAGATGGCGTCGGCGAGTTTTGCCACCGCGACGTCGTCGGCATCGTCGGGAAATACCTGCCTGGCCCAGGCCAGGTCGGGGTAGGCGACGATGTTCCAGTTGATGTCGAAGCCGGTGATCTTTTCCAGCGCCGGCTGATAGGCGATCGAATTCGCCTTGTTGGCGCGCGCCACTTTCGCCGGATCCTGCGCCGACAGCAGCGACGGATCCTCGCCGCGCACCGCCAGCCGCGCCGCATTGTTGGCGAAGGCCTTGGCCATGCCCTCGTAAAGCCAGCCGGCGGCGTGGTCGAAGCCGGCATCGGCGCCGTAGCGAAAGCGTGCCAGTGTCATCTCGTCGTCGTTGAAGATCGGCGTCACCAGGCCGGCGCCGGCCTTGTAGGCATGCTCGACGATCCGTCGCGTCAAAGGCAGCGCTGCGATCGACGATGTCAGCACCAGGTCCTGCCCCGGTTGCAATTGCAGCCCGACCTTGATGGCGACTTCTGCCAGCCTGTCGAGCTTCACCGGGTCGATCGTTGCGGAAACGCCGCGCGAATGTGTGGTCATGATCCTGCCTGTCGCGATGTGGGAGTCTGGTTCTTACATAGACCGGTGCCGTCGGTCTTTCCACCGTGATCGACCGGGCCTGCTTAGGCCGCGCCGGTGAGCGCCCCCAACTGCGCCATCGTTGCCTCGATCTCCTCGCGGATCCAGATCTTGAAATCCCTGACCTTGCGGCTCTCGCTCTTGCTGGCCGAGGTGACCAGCCAATAGCCCAGCCCGCTCTCAGCGCGGACGCCGAACGGCGCGACCAGCCGGCCGTCGGCGAGAGCGTCAGCCGTCAGCAATTGCCAGCCGAGCATGACGCCGTGGCCGGCAATCGCCGATTCCAGGCAAAGCATCGGGTCGGTGAAGCGCGCGCCCTTGAGGAAGGTGACCGGCTTTACCCCGGCCGCCTCGAACCAGCTTTCCCAGCTGATCATCGCTCTTTCGTCGGTGATCGCGCAGGTCAAGGCGAGATCTTCGATCGATTTCAGTTTGTCGGCGATCACCGGGGCGCAGACCGGGAAGACTTCCTGCGCCAGCAGGAGCTCCGCGCGCACGCCCGGCCATTTGCCGTCGCCAAGCCGGATTGCGATGTCGATGTCCGAGCGATCGAGATCGGCAATCCGCACCGAGGCGTCGATGCGCAAAAGCACATTCGGATGCCGGGCGAAGTGACGTGACAGTCGAGGCAGCAGCCACTTCGACGCAAAGGCCGGCGCGACCGAGACCACCAGCGTGCATTCGGAGCCCTCGTCGGCGAGCGCCACGGCTTGGGCGAGCTCGCGGAAACCTGCCCCGAGCCGGGCGGTGAAGACGGTGCCGAATTCAGTCGGCACCAGACCGCTTGCCGTTCGTTCGAACAGCGCCTGGCCAAGTTGCGCTTCCGTCCGCTTGACTTGCTGGCTGACGGCGCTGGCGGACACGTTGAGTTCGCTCGCCGCAGCCGAAAGCGATCCCAGGCGGGCGACGGTTTCCACGGCGCGCAGGCCGTTGAGGTGAACGCGATTCAGCATGGCTGTGCAGTTTTTCTAAACCGGCACGGTTGAAATCTCAATTGAAATACAGGGTGGAACGGTAAATTTTAAGGAACAAGCAGACCTGTGGAGGAAAAATACGATGAAGATTTTGTCACTGCTAGGGTGCTTTTCCGCTGCCGGCGCGCGGCAAAGCCGGTCGCATGAAAGCGAGGCCACCCGATGGGCCACCGATCCGCTGTCGCATCCTGTGGTCGACACCATGTCGGAGCGTGAACTCGGCGACCTGCCGTTCCGGCTGACGGCCCGGCGCACGGCCTACGAGACGGGCACTGGCCAGGTCGGCTGCGGCTGAAATCCTCCGACACAGAGGATTTGAATTTTAATAAGACCCGAAAAGGACTGCGGACGGTCGCTGCCGAAACGTTGGCGGGACAGCGCCCAGGACAGCGCCCCCCCGTCCTTCCGGACATCTCCCCCACGAGGGTCCCACGAGGGGGAGATTGGCCCGTCATCTTCGCATTCGCCAATCTCGAAAGTTGAAGAAGGAGAGCCGGCGCCGAAGCTGCCGATCTCCCCCGTCGTGGGGGAGATGCCCGGCAGGGCAGAGGGGGGCGCGAAGGATCGTCGACGTTCGTTCTGTGTCCTTTGCAACCCGCCCTGGCCCAATAAATGGCGGATTGTTTCACCGGCTCGTGCACCTATTGTGCACCGCAATGAAAGCCGCTTCGCCGTCCCCTTTGCGTCTCGCCTTCGCCGGCATGATTGCCCTGGCCGTCGCCATGGGCATCGGACGCTTCGTCTACACGCCGATCCTGCCCGGCATGATGGAGGAACTTGGCCTGACGCCGGCCGATGCCGGCTGGATCGCGTCCGCCAACTATCTCGGCTATCTCGTTGGCGCGCTCGCAGCCGTCGGCGGCTGGGCGCACGGTCGCGAGCGCCTGCTGATGCTTGCCGGTCTTGCCGCCACCGCAGTACTCACCGGGCTGATGGGCCTGGCCGACACGATGGCGGCCTTTCTCGTCATCCGCTTTCTGGCCGGCGTAGCCAGCGCCTTCGTCCTGGTGTTCATGTCCAGCATCGTTTTCGGCCATTTGGCCGCGGTCGGCCGAAGCGACCTGCAGGCGCTGCATTTCGGCGGCGTCGGCCTTGGCATAGCAGCGTCCTCGGC
>SAQR01000003.1:282470-322552 GCA_004020365.1 Mesorhizobium sp. | reverse complement strand
TCGGCGCTGATGGCAATACTCGTCACCCAACATGCCGGCTGGCCGGCGGGCTGGTTCTGGTCCGCCGCGATCTCGGCCTGCGCCATCGCCGTCGTGACGCTGCTGCTCGGCAGCACCGCGACCGCCAACGGCGCCGATGGTCGCGAGCCGGCGCTGCCGAAGGACCCGTCACTGGCGAAGGTCATCGTCGCCTACGGGCTGTTCGGCTTCGGCTATATCGTGACGGCGACGTTCCTGGTCGCCATCGTCCGGCAGGGCGGCGGCGGCCGCGTCTTCGAGGCCGTGGTGTGGATGGTCACCGGCCTTGCCGGAATTCCCTCGGTCTGGCTTTGGCAGAAGATCGCGGCAAAGATTGGTCTCTACCGGGCTTATGCCTGGGGATGCCTCATCGAGGTGGTCGGGGTCAGCGCGAGCGTCACTATGGGCGGACAATTTGGGCCGCTGCTCGGCGGGTTTCTGCTTGGCGGCACCTTCATCGCCATCACCGCGCTCGGCTTGCAGAGCGGAAGGCAGCTTGCCCCGCAAGCGCCACGCCGGATCCTGGCGTCGATGACGGCGTCCTTCGGCCTCGGCCAGATCATCGGTCCGATCGTCGCCGGCCTGCTTGCGCAAGCCTCGGGCGACTTCTTCCTCGCATCGATCGTGGCCGCCGCCGTGCTGCTGGTCTCCGGCGCCGTCATCTGGTCGGCTGCGCCAAAATCGCCATGATTGTGGTCTTGCTCGGTGCCGGGCATCACGCACCGGCCATTTTCATTGCTTTCGATGTGTGACCTTATGCCCGCTGAACAGCAACGCCGCTGATTTGCGCATCGACCGAGGATTTCCCCAACGTGTTCGTATCCTTCTTCCCGCAGCCGAAGCTGTTCTTCATTTCGGCCGTCGCCTGGAGCCTTCTGCTCGTCCTCCTGTGGTTTTTCGGCGGCGAGCACCTTGGCACGATGCTCGGCATGCCGCCGGTCGACCCGCAGGCGGCACCAGTCATCAGTCCGATCAGATTCCTGACCCCGGCATTTCTCTGGTTTTACGGATATTTCTTCGCCGGTATGGGCGTATTCTACCTTTTCTGGGCGCTGTATTCCCCGCATCGCTGGCAGAACTGGTCGATCCTTGGCTCTGGTTTGATCATTTTCGTCACCAATTTCATCGTCCAGATCAGCGTGGCGCTCAATGACTGGCGCGGCATGTTTTATGACATGGTGCAGAAGGCGCTGACCACGCAGGGCTCCGTTTCCCCTGCCGAGCTTTACTACGGCGTATGGCAGTTTTTGTCCTTGGCCCTGGTCTATATGAGCATTGCCGTTCTGAACGTCTTTTTCGTCAGGCACTATGTGTTTCGCTGGCGCACCGCGATGAACGATTATTTTACCGCTTACTGGCCGCGGCTGCGCCATATCGAAGGGGCGTCGCAGCGCGTTCAGGACGACACGATGCGCTTCTCCGGCACAATGCAGGGACTCGGCGTGAACTTCATCGACTCCATCATGACCCTGATCGCATTCCTGCCCTTGCTGGCCTCCCTTTCTCTTCATGTCTCAACGCTTCCAATCGTCGGCGCAATCCCTTACCCGCTGGTCATTGCGGCGATCGCCTGGTCGCTGTTTGGGACCGGCTTGCTGGCGGTCGTCGGCGTCAGGCTGCCTGGGTTGGAATTTCGCAATCAGCGGGTTGAAGCCGCGCTGCGAAAGGAACTTGTCCTCGGCGAGGACGATACGGCACGAGCGCAGCCACCAACGCTGGCCGAGCTTTTCAGAAATGTTCGCAAGAACTATTTCACTCTCTATGCACACTATGTCTATTTCGACATGGTCCGCTATCTATACCTTCAAGTTGACAACGTATTCGCCACGCTTATTCTCGTTCCAACCTTGGCAATCGGCAAGATAACATTTGGCGTTTTCCAGCAAATTGTCACCGCCTTTTCACAAGTCGCCACTTCGTTCCAATATCTCGTGAATTCCTGGCCGACCATCGTCGAGCTGATCTCGATCTACAAGCGCCTGCGCGCCTTCGAGGCGACGCTTGAAGGGGCGCCGCTGCCGGAAATCGACCAGGATTATCTGGAGCGGGAGCGAGCCGGCTTGCGGCCTGAGGATCAGCCGGTAAGTTGAGAGTGACGGGGCGGCGGGCGCTTTCGGCTCAGCCGTCCACCGACGCCCGCTTTTGCCGGCGTTGGCGCGAAACATAGTCGCGATAGCTGATGCACTCGACATCGGGCCTGGTGCAGACCTCACCGGCAAAGCGCTCCAGCGCCTTCCAGTAGGCGCCGTCATTCATCAGTGTGAAATGGAAGCCGAGTTCCAGCGGAATGCGTTTGCCCTGGTATTGAGCGTCGAAGGCAGCGCGAAAGGCGTCATAGGTCCGGTCGGCAAATTCGTCCGCCTGGCTCGGCCGCTCGAAACCGCCGGAATGCCTGACATAGAGATTGTAGTCCATCGCGATCACCCGCCTTGTGTCAGGACCTTCCGGGATCTGCGGTAGCGAAAAGCGTGTGATGCCATTGCTGGTCGGTGGCCGGGCAGGGCCGCGCGACACACCGCTGGCGTCGAACCAATAGCCCGCCTTTGGCAGCGCCTCGTAGAGCGCCTTGTTGGCCGACAGATAGGGTGCGCGAAAGCCAACCGCCTTGCGTGCAATTTCGCGCCAGCCTGCGGGTTCGGAGGTGATAGCGTTGATCGAATAGGCATTTTCGAGAATGCGCTTGAACGAACCGAACTCGCTCAGCCAGTCGGCCTTGTTCCAGTCCTTGCCGTCGAAATGGCCGCAAGCGTGGCTGCCGATGTCATGGCCTTCCGAGGCGGCAAGGTTTATCTGCTCGAGCCGGTCAGCGATTTCCCGTTTAGAGGCGGCGAAGCCGATATTGGATTTGCCTGATGTCTTGCCGGGCGCTGTGTATTCCTTGTGCGTTTCCGGCGAGAGCAGGAAGACGCATGACACGAAGTAGGTGAAATGCGCGCCGGTGCGCTGGGCCAGCGCCCGGCTGCGCTGCCATTGCGAGATATCGCGGGCGCTGTCGAACGAGATGAGGACGGCCTGCTTCGGCTTTACCGGGGCTGGCGGGTCGGCGACAGCAGCGCCCGCCGCAGCAAGCGACGCGATCGAAAACGCAACAACGCGGGGAGTCATCAGTGTCCGATCTGGATTTTGAGGAGGGTTCGCGCAGCGGCTATCGGCGAAATGTGGCGTGGGTGCGGTCGCCCTTTTCGGTCATCCTTTACATCGCCTGTCCGGCGATTAGCCGATTTTCCGGTCGAGCCCCTTCCATGCCGGCAAAATTTCGCTAAAACGCCGCATCGGCCTGAAGTGCAGAATTGATTTTCAGGAAGCACGATGCGCAAATTCAAAGTGTTAGAGCGTACTTTCCATGGACGCACGTCGCTCTAAACCGCCCTGAGGCGGGCAGGATGGTTTTGAGATGTCGGACGACAGTTTTATCCGCGAAGTCAACGAAGAGATGCGTCGCGATCAGGCGCATGCGCTCTGGGACCGTTTTGGCCCTGCCTTGCTTGCGCTCGCGATACTGGTGGTGGTCGGCACCGCCGCCTTCGTCGGCTATCGCTATTGGGACGAGACTCGCGCCAATCGCTCCGGCGATGCCTTCTCGCAGGCGCTGAAGCTCGCCAATGAAGGCAAGAGCGACGAAGCGCTGGCGGCCCTCGATGCGCTGGAGAAAGATGGCTACGGCGCTTATCCGCTGCTCGCGCGCATGCGGGCGGCAACCGTCAAGGCGGATAAGGGCGATGTCGCCGCCGCCGTCAAGGATTTTGACGAGGTCGCCACCGATACGGACATTCCATCAGGCCTTCGCGATATGGCGCGTCTGAGGGCAGCGCTGCTGCTCGTCGACCACGGTTCGTTCGCCGATGTCTCGAGCCGCGTCGAGACGCTCACCGCCGACACCAATCCGCTGCGCCATACCGCGCGCGAGGCGCTCGGCCTTGCCGCCTGGAAGGAAGGTAAGGCGACGGACGCACTGAAACTGTTCGACCAGATCGCCTCGGATGACAGCGCCCCGCGCAACGCGCGCGAGCGGGCGACCTTGATGTCCGAGCTGATCCGTGGGTCGGGCGGCGTGTCGTAATGCATGTCGCCCAAAAGTGTGCAGCGGTTTTGGGACGACGACATGCATGGCAGATGCATGTCGCCCAAAAGTGTGGTGCGGTTTTGGGACAACGACATGCTGGCAGATGTAGGGCCGCATGACGTTCAAAGTCGCCATCATCGGCCGGCCTAACGTCGGCAAATCGACCCTTTTTAACAGGCTGGTGGGAAGGAAGCTGGCGCTTGTCGACGACACGCCGGGCGTCACCCGCGACCGTCGCGTCCATGCCGCCAAGCTCTACGATCTGCATTTCGACGTCATCGACACCGCCGGCTTCGAGGATGCTGCTGCTTCGACGCTGCCGGGCCGTATGCGCGCCCAGACCGAGATCGCCATCCGCGAAGCCGACCTGATCTTTTTCACCATCGATGCCAAGTCCGGGCTGATGCCTGATGACAAGACCTTCGCCGAGATCGTGCGCAGGTCCGGCAAGCCGGTTGTCGTCGTCGCCAACAAGGCCGAAGCGCGCGGCGCTCAGGGCGGCATGCTGGAAGCTTGGGAACTCGGCCTTGGCGAGCCGATCCCGGTCTCGGCCGAACACGGCCAGGGCCTGCCCGATTTGCGCGATGCGGTGATATCAGCACTGGGCGAGGCGCGCGCCTTCGGCGAAGAAGAAGAACATGCCGACGAGGAGGCCGCCGCCAGCGAGGTGCTGATCGGCGAGGACATCACCGACCCGGATGCCGAGCCGAGCTATGACGATACCAAGCCGATGCGCATCGCCGTCGTCGGCCGTCCGAACGCCGGCAAGTCGACGCTGATCAACGCACTGATCGGCGAGGAGCGGCTCTTGACCGGGCCGGAAGCCGGCATCACCCGCGATTCCATCTCCGTCGACTGGGACTGGCATGGCCGCCGCCTGAAACTGTTCGACACCGCCGGCATGCGCCGCAAGTCCCGGATTCACGAAAAGCTGGAAGTGATGTCGGTGCAGGATGCCCTGCGCGCCATTCGCTTTGCCGAGATCGTCATCATCGTGCTCGACGCCACCATTCCTTTCGAGAAACAGGATCTGCAGATCGCCGACCTGATCATCCGCGAGGGCCGCGCGCCGGTGATCGCCTTCAACAAATGGGATATGATCGACCACCCGCAGGAACTCCTGGCGGAATTGCGCGAGAAGACCGAGCGGCTGTTGCCGCAGGCGCGCGGCATCCAGGCGGTGCCGGTCTCGGCCGAGACCGGGCGCGGCCTCGACAAGCTGATGGATGCCGTCATCAGGACGCACAGGGTGTGGAACAGCCGCGTCTCGACCGGCAAGCTCAACCGCTGGCTGGAAGGCATCCTGGCGCATCATCCGCCGCCCGCCGTCGCCGGTCGCCGGTTGAAGATCAAATATGTCACCCAGGCCAAGACGCGCCCGCCGGGCTTCGTCGTGTCATGCTCGCGGCCGGATGCGATGCCGCAATCCTATGTCCGCTATCTCTCCAACAGTCTGCGCGAAGCCTTCGACATGCCTGGTGTGCCGATCCGCATCGCCTTGCGCACCTCGGAAAATCCGTTTGCCGGCAAGGCGAAGAAGCGCCGCTGAGCTGTGCGTCTTCCGGGCGTCAGCATCAGGCTACGCTCCGCTGGCGGCTCGTGGGGCAGCGCCTGCGCATTTTCGGGCAGGCCCGACGCGCTTTAATGGGCGGTGTAAGCTCCGTCGACCAGATGGTAGCTCCCAGTGATAAAGCTGGCCTGATCGGACAACAGGAAGCACACAAGAGCCGCCACCTCTTCTGGTTTGCCGCGTCTGCCCATCGGCTGAAGGGCTGCCATGCGCCGGGTGGCCAATGCCTCCACTTGCTCCGACAAAAGCGGCGTTTCGATCCAGCCGGGGCCGACGACATTGATCCGGATGCCCATCCTCGCATATTCGATCGCCGCAACCTTGGTCAGTCCAACGACCCCGTGTTTCGCTGCCGTGTATGCGGACGCAGTTGGCAAGCCGACAGAACCGAGAATGGAGGACATGTTCACGATGGCGCCTCCGCCTCGATCCAGCATGGCGGCGATTTCGTATTTCATGCTGTAGAAAACGCCATTTAGGTTGACGTCGATCAGCCTGTGCCAGTTGTCGAGCGGATAGTCTGCCGTCGGTTTTCGAACGCCGTCGACACCTGCGTTGTTTACCGCCATATCCAGTCCGCCGCATTTCTGGACAGTGAACTCGATCAGCTTTTCCACGGCTGCCGCATCCGTGACATCGACCGCATAGTCGTAGGCCCTGCCTCCCTGCGCGCTTATTTCGGCGGCTTTGCAGCGCGCGGCCTCGGCATCAAGGTCGGCGACAACGACCTCTGCTCCTTCTTGCGCGAGTTGCCGTGAAACAGCCGCTCCTATTCCGGAGCCTCCGCCGGTCACAATCGCGACTTTACCATGGAAGTCAGGCTTCATCGTCTCTGTCCTATGCCCATTGTGACATAACCGAACAGAGGCGGGCGCTTATCGCAAGAAGTTTCGCTCCAATTCGCTTGTCAATCCTGTGAATTCATTTTGCCACCACACAGCGAGACTTGGCCCGCAGGCCCGGGAATGGTAGAGACGAGGGCGGGGTAGATTGACCAGTTTCCTAGCAGGTAAAAATGGAAGAACACCACATTGCGCGCCGGGGGCTCGTGCTGGGTAGTCTGGCTCTGATGCTTTCCGGATGTACGTCGACGTTACGAGAGGTGACGGAGCCGATTTCATCAGCGTTCGGACCAAGGAATGGCCTCAATCCTCGTTTCCGACGGCGGCATGTGCGGTACGACGGCAACGAGCCGCCTGGAACAATCGTCGTCGATACGTCGCAACGTTTTCTCTATGCCGTCGAGGGCGACGGATGGGCGACGCGCTACGGCGTCGGCGTTGGCGAGCAGGGACTTTCGTTCAAGGGTACAGCGACCGTCGCCCGCAAGGCGGACTGGCCGTCGTGGACGCCCACCGCCAACATGATGAGGCGCAAGCCGCGCCTGGTGCAGTATGCAGGGGGGGTCCCTGGCGGACCAAACAATCCGCTTGGTGCGCGTGCCCTTTATCTCTATCGCGGCGGGCGCGACACCCACTTTCGGATACATGGTACAAACGAGCCATGGACGATAGGCACAGCGGTATCGAACGGGTGCATCCGTTTGACAAATGACGACATCATCGACCTCTACGAGCGTACTCCTTTGGGCACCACGGTGGTGGTTGTCTGATGGTGGGCAGGCCTGATCTCCGTTGGAAGGTGAGCCCTGCCAGCACGCCACCGCAAAGATGCCACCTGCAACCGGGCGCCAACTGTGTCATTTCTGCACTAGGCGTTGGTGTAGATCGCAGCTAACTTGGCGGAGCTGCATGTTTATATTTGTGGCGATTCTATAGGCTGTTCCGCCCCGGGGAAAGGATTGCTTGATGAGCAAGATATTGATTGTAATGGTTGCCACCCTCGCCGTTACCAGCCTGAGCGGCTGCGCGAACGGTATCGGCAAAGGCAAGGGGAAGGCTCCTCCGCCGGAACCCGCTGCCGTAGAAGAGCCCGTGATTAAATAATGATCGGTGCTCGGTGATTTGGGGAAGGGCCGCCAGGCCCTTCCCCATCAATAGCAGGGGCCAAGGCCGGATTCGTAGCCTAGGTGCGGTTAGCGGGCATGGGCTGGCACCAGGTGTGCGGTCCTCGGAGTTCTGGATGAAATGACGCTTGTAAGTGGCCGTTCAATGATTGTGGCCCTGCTCGCGCTTGCCGCAGCGTCATGTCAGTCGCAGGACAACAAGCCCCAGCCGAATTTCGTGTCCAATGATCGGGCACTGAGAACCGCGGCGATGCCGGCGCGCGCGGCCCAACGGCATTTCATCGAGTTCCGCTCCCGGTACGCCCTTACCTACGGCCATTCCTACGTGATTTTTGGACGATTGAACCAGGCGGGACGGATGGTCAACCCCGAAGTCGCTGGGCTCGCTCCGAAGTCCGATGATCCCAATGTCTATGTTCTCGGCCATTTGGCGCCCGTGCCAGCCTCGACCGGGTGGACGGACGGCGACCTGGAAGATGCCTACCGGTCGGCAAGCTGGCGAGTTTTGCTTACCGAAGCCGAATATAGGAAAGTCGTCGCGAGCATACGAAAGCTGCAGGCCAGCTCTCCGCTTTGGCACGCCTCGCTCTATAACTGCAACGCATTCGTAGCGGACATCGCCAGATCGATGGGGTATAAGACCCCCGGTACCTGGCTCCGGCCGCAACAATTCATAACCAAGCTTCGGGAGATGAACGGAGGTTGAAATGCGATTGGCAAAAGCCGCTTTCGCCTCATTCGCCCGGTTAAGTCCGAAAGGGACGCGCTCTGAATGTCTATCGGTCGACAACTCGGACGCTGACATCATTGCGACGGCTTATCGTGGTCCCAGATCGAGAAAAGGCTCCGGTGACCTGAAGTGACCATTGCTGCGGCCTCGCTTGGCGAGATTATATGGGTGATCGGCATCGTTGCCTGGTACGTGATCCGGTATCCGTTCGAGCGCCGGGCAAGGCGCGCGCGAATTGTCGCTGGCGGCCGCTCAAGGTCCGACACCGTCGGGCTTGTATCGGCTCTCCTTGGCCTGGCGATCCTGCCTGGTTTCTATGTTGCCACCGGCATCCCCGCAGCGGCTGACCATTCGGCCAGCGCGTGGTCCGTGGCGCTCGGAACCATCATCTTCTGCTCCGCGCTGTGGATTTTTCGTCGATCCCACAAGGAACTTGGCCGTAACTGGTCGATTACGCTCGAGATTCGCGACCGGCATCAACTGGTCAGCGCCGGGCCATACGCCTTGGTCCGTCACCCGATGTACACCTCGTTCCTGCTTATGGGGCTCGGCCAGCTCTTTCTGCTGCCGAACTGGGTTGCGGGCGTATCGGGTTTGATTGGTTTCGCAGTGCTTTTCCTGCTGAGAGTGGATAAGGAAGAGCGTATGATGCTGGAGAACTTAGGCCCGCAATACCGTGCCTATATGGAAAGGACCAAGCGAATATTCCCTTATCTTTATTAGAGGTCGTTTGATGCGAGGCCGAGCCCTCAAGCTTTCGGCGCCCCGGCGCCTTGTTGGCGACCTGATGAGGTTTTCGATCGGCGTGCCACGCGTTGCAGTGCAGCGCCAGATGAACCTCGGCCCACTGCTAAGGGCCAGGATGGCGCAGCAGACCAGGCCCTCGTGGACCGCGATCTTCCTGAAAGCATATGCGCTTCTCGCCCTGGAGATGCCGGAGCTGCGACGCGCCTATGTCAAGTTGCCCTGGCCGCAGCTTTACGAATATCCGGCAAGCGTAGCCTCGATTGCCCACGAACGCGAATATGACGGCGAGCCGGCCGTTCTGCTGAGCTGCATCAAGTGCCCGGAGCGCTACTCCATTACGCAACTTGAGGAGTCCATCCACGCGGCTCGATCACGGCCGATCCTCGAGGTTCCGGAGTTCCGGCGTGCCTTGCGGATGGCAGGTGCGCCCGCACCAGTCAGGTGGCTGCTTATGTGGCTAGGGTTGAACATCGCCCGGCAAAGGGCAAATTACTTCGGTACCTTCCAACTGTCCGTCTATTCTGGTCTCGGTGCGGAATCACTCAACCCGCTGACACCATTGACCACGCTTTTGAACTACGGTCCGATCGGCAAGGACGGATCGGTGAATGTTCGCATCCACTACGATCACCGGGTCATGGATGGCGCCAACGTCGCGCGGGCACTGGAGAGGTTCGAAAAAATTCTGAACGGCACCGTCGCCAATGAAGTGATGCTGAGCGGTAAAAGTGTTGCCGCTCCTGCAAGACAGAGGAACGCGACGTGACTTCGCACTTTGGATTCCGGCCAGCCGTTGTCGTGATTGGCGGCTCGGGTGGAATTGGCCGGGCAATTGCGGGCGTCGCTGCACGGGAGCGCGGCGCGGTTGTGCTGGTTGCCCGCTCGCCCGAGGGTTTGGCCGCCGCGGCGTCCGAAGTTCGGGAGGCGGGTGGCGAGGCATTCACGCTCGAGTTGGATCTCGTGGCAGGCGATGCGCCAACGCGCCTGGAGGGCTTTTTGTCCGCACACGGCCTGGTCTGTGATGTCCTGGTCAACAGCGCCGGCTATGGCCTGCGGGGCGCTACGACGGCGCTGCCTGTTGATGGTCAACTCGGCATCATCGATCTCAACATACATTCTCTCACCGAACTGACCCTCCATTTTCTGCCCGGAATGGTGGCGCGCCGCCGGGGCGGGGTGCTCAATCTCAGTTCCGTGGCCGGGTTCCTTCCCGGGCCCTATATGGCTCTGTACTTCGCCAGCAAAGGTTTCGTGCGCTTCTTCTCACAGGCGCTTCACCAGGAGGTGCGCGGAACCGGTGTGACGGTCACATGCGTGGCGCCAGGCCCGGTGTCGACGGAGTTTCTCGCACGGTCAGGCGCCAGTCAGACGATGCTCTTCAACATCTTGCCCAAGGTGGATGCGGAGTATGTGGCCGAACGTGCGTGGCGAGGGTTCAAATCCGGTCGTCGCCTCGTCGTGCCGGGAATCTCGGCCAAGTTGGCGGCTCTTGCGGCGACGCTCCTGCCTTCCGCAGCGATGCTGCCCCTGGTCGGCCGGCTGCAACGCAGCGGCAATGATCAATGTCCTTGTGGTTCAGGTATGAAGTTCAAGAAATGCTGCGGTACCCGCCAGATCCAGCTGCGCCGGGGCCCTCGGGGAATTATCCCCTGACCGGACCAGAACGCCACGGAAAACTTCATTGAAGCACGGCTCGCCGATGGCGGGCCGTTAAGCATGTTCGTGGCATAGAGGAGAATCCCTTTATCTCTGAACAGCGCTCTGCGGAGCGGTTATTGCGACCGTTGCAGCCGTTTCCTACAAAGCCTTTGAAATGATTGGCGCTGTCGAGCTGCGTTAACGCCCCATCAAGGTTAATGCATCATCGTGCCTCTCCAGTGGGGTCCGTTGCGTTTCTGGAGAGTTCCGTGCATCGACGTGTTTTGAAGCGGCTTGTCGCTTTCGCCGGTGAGAAAAGACGTTCCTTTCTGTCTCCTTTGGTCATTGGACTTGGCATTTGGGTCGGCTTTCCCAATGTCATCGCCTATCAGGACATGACGAGCCTGGTCTCCAGCCTCAAGGCGCCGAACGCCCGCTGGAACGCCTATGTCGAGAAATCCGTCGCCGGCTCGGTCCATGCCGCCGAAATGCCTTTCCTCGATTCCGACACCACCGGCTCGATCTCGGGTTCCGGCGTCCGGTTGCCCGGCATCGGCGCCGTGTCGTTTCGCGGCAAGGGCAGCGTGGCAAGCACCACGCCTGACGAGGATCGCATCATGCGCGCCGACAAGAAGGGCCGCATCATCATCGTCTCGCCAGTCGCGCCGCCGAAGAACTTCAATGCCGGCTCGGTTTTCAAGCGCACCTCCTCGCTGCTTCGCCCGAGCATGGACAGCGGGCTGAAAATGGCTTTCGCCAAGCCCGAGATCAAAGGCAAGGAGATCCAGATTGCCGCCGCGTTTCATAGGCGCGTCGACAAGAAGCCGGATTCTGGCGTGCCGGCCATGCTGGCGGCGCTGGTCAACAATGATCGCCCCGACGTCCTGGCGACAGCCTACGCAGCGGCCGCGCCTGACTATGCCCAGGCTTCGCCCTTCGAGGCCTTGCTTCAGGACGAGAAGCCGAACGATGGCCGTTTCATTCCGCCGGCGGCCAAGGGCGATCATTCGTGGATGCAAACTCCGCTGCCGGCGAGCGTCTTCTCCAAAGCGGAACAGGCTTGCCTCGCCAACGGCATCTATTTCGAGGCGCGCGGGGAATCGGTGCGCGGCCAGGCCGCCGTCGCCCAGGTCATCCTCAATCGCGTTCGCAATCCGGCCTATCCGAACTCGATCTGCGGCGTCGTCTATCAGAACGACAAATGGTTCAACCGTTGCCAGTTTTCCTTCGCTTGCGACGGCAGGAAGAAGCGCATCCAGAGCCCCGCTCACTACAAGACCGCGCAGGACATCGCCATGGCGGTCACTGCCGGCAAGATCTTCATCCCGGAAGTCGGATCGTCGACCCATTACTACGCCAACTACGTCAACCCGGGTTGGGCGCGGACGATGAAAAAAATGACCAGGATCGGCCTGCACATCTTCTATCGCACTTATGGCGGCGGCTGGAGCTGAGCGCTCCGGCAAGGCCCCGGGCGCGGCCGATCGAAGACCCGTCGCCGCAGGGATTCGGCCGCAGCACGCCAGCGGCGGTAGCGGGCACGATGTCGCACCCTGGCAAGCTCTTGATTTAAATGGGGAAAATACTTGAGGCTGAAGTCCTGCCCGTGGCTTGACGGGCGGGGACCCTCTAACTATGTTGCCGGCGACTTAAGAGCGGACGGACGGTGACGATCTGACCGGGCAAGGGGGTTGCGATGGCCGACAAGAATGGGCCAGACGGAACCGGAGAAACCGGCCGCGGCAAACAGCGTCACGATATCCGCGACGACGATCTTGAGCGCCGCCGGCGCGACCTTGAAGCATCGCTTGCGACAAGGCGGCTGGACCGGCTCGAGGGGAAAGACGACGCGAAAGCGGGCAGTGCGGCCGGATATGGCCAGGCGCTCAAGCTATCCAGCGAGTTCATCGCCGGGATAGTGGTTGGTGCTGGTCTTGGCTGGATCATCGACCGTGCGGCGGGGACATCGCCATGGGGTCTGATCGTTTTTTTGCTGCTCGGTTTTGGCGCCGGCGTGCTCAATGTCCTGCGCTCCGCGGGACTTATGGCGGAATTCGGACAGGGCGACAAAGCCCGCGATCCGAAAGAATGACTTGAGGCGCCGCTTGCCGGCGCAGTGAACAGGACACTAAAGCCGCGCGCGGCTTTGATGGGGATTTAAAGTGGCTGCTGACAAGGTCGATCCGATCCACCAGTTCCATATCAACAAGCTGATTCCGATCGAGATCGGCGGCTACGACCTGTCGTTCACCAATTCGGCGCTGTTCATGGTCGCGACCGTCGCCGTTGCCTCGGCGTTCCTCTATCTCAGCACCTCAAGCCGCAGCCTCGTTCCCAGCCGTCTTCAGTCGATCTCGGAAATGGCCTACGAATTCGTCGGCAATATGCTGAGGGACGCAGCCGGAACCCAGGGCATGAAGTTCTTTCCCTTGGTATTTTCGCTGTTCATGTTCGTGCTCGTTGCCAATCTGCTCGGTCTTTTTCCCTATTTCTTCACCGTCACCAGCCATATCATCGTCACCTTCGGCCTTGCCGCGCTGGTGATCGGAACCGTCGTCGTCTACGGGTTCATGAAGCATGGCCTTGGTTTCCTGAAGCTGTTCGTACCGCATGGCGTGCCGGTTTACCTGCTGCCGCTGGTGGTGCTGATCGAGGTGATTTCCTTCGTATCGCGCCCGGTCAGCCTCTCGGTTCGTCTGTTCGCCAACATGCTGGCCGGCCACATCACGCTAAAAGTGTTCTCGGGATTCGTGGTGAGCTTGAGCGCGCTTGGCACGCTCGGCATTGCCGGATCGGTCCTGCCGCTGGCGATGGCCGTGGCGCTGACGGCGCTGGAATTGCTGGTCGCCTTCCTGCAGGCCTACGTCTTTGCCGTGCTGACCTGCATGTATCTGAACGACGCCCTGCATCCCGGGCACTGACTGAGTTGACCCAAGAGTTTCCGGCCCTGCTGCCGGGATAGAAATCGCAACCGAATTTTTTAGATCCAAAGGAGTTGAACACATGGAAGCAGAAGCAGCAAAGTTCATCGGCGCCGGCATCGCATGCCTCGGCATGGGTGGCGCCGGTATTGGCCTTGGCAACATCTTCGGCAGCTATCTGGCGGGCGCATTGCGTAATCCGTCGGCCGCCGATGGCCAGTTCGGCCGCCTGATCTTCGGCTTCGCCGTGACTGAAGCGCTGGGCATCTTCTCCCTGCTCATCGCACTTTTGGCCCTGTTCGGCTAACATTGGGAATTGGAAGGGCCGGTCGCAAGTGGCGGCAGGCCTGACATCAGGGGATAGTCGATGTTCGTGACATCTGCCTTTGCGCAAGAGTCCGCGCCCGCAGTCGAAGGCGGCCATACCGGCACGGAAGGCGATACGCATTCCGGCACCGGTGTGCCTGCCGAGGCGCACGGCGTGTTCCCGCCATTCGATCCGGCGACGTTCCCGTCGCAGCTTCTGTGGCTGGCGATCACCTTCGGGCTATTCTACCTGTTTCTGAAGAAGGTGGTGATGCCGCGTGTCGGCGGCATCATCGATGTCCGCAATGACCGCATCACCCAAGACCTCGACCATGCCGCCAGGCTGAAGGGCGAGGCCGATGCCGCCGTTGCCGCCTATGAGCAGGAACTGGCGGAGGCCAAGACCAAGGCCAACGCGATCGGCCAGCAGGCCAACGATGCCGCCAAGGCGGAAGCCGAAGCCGCCCGCAAGAAGGTCGAGGCAGCGCTTGACCAGAAGCTTGGCGAAGCCGAGGCTCGCATTTCGACCATCAAGGCCAATGCCATGAAGGAAGTCGGCACGATCGCCGAGGACACGGCTTCGGCGATCGTCGAGGCGCTTGTCGGCGGCAAGGCCAGCAAGGCCGAGATCGCGGCAGCCGTCAAATCCGTGGCCCGGTGAGGAGCGCATCATGGACGCCACATCACTCGCGACGCTTTGGGCCACCGTTGCCCTCGTCATTTTTCTGGCCATTGCCGTCTACGTCAAGGTGCCCAAGCTGATCGCCAAGGCGCTCGACGCCCGCGCCGACAAGATCAGCAACGAGCTTGAAGAAGCGCGCCGGCTGCGCGAGGAGGCCCAGCAACTGCTCGGCCAATACCAGCGCAAACGCAAGGAAGCCGAGCAGGAGGCCGCCGACATCGTCGCCGCCGCCAAGCGCGAGGCCGACATGCTGGCTGCCGAGGCGCACAAGAAGACCGAGGACTATGTCACCCGGCGCACCGCGCTTGCCGAACAGAAGATCGGTCAGGCAGAGCGCGAGGCGATCGGCGAAGTGCGCGCCAGTGCCGTCGATATCGCGGTCGAAGCCGCCCGCACTCTGCTCGCCGCCAAGATTGACGCCAAGGCGGGCGCCGACCTGTTCCAGGCCTCGCTTCAGGACGTCAAGTCCAGGCTGAATTAGGAGAGAATCTCCCCCTTGAGGGGAGATGTCGCCGAAGGCGACAGAGGGGGGCGCCGTGCGTAAAGCGCCAACCTTCTCTTTTGTCCAGGATGGCGTCGCGCCAGCCGAGGTGACCCCCTCTGGCCTGCCGGCCATCTCCCCCTCAAGGGGGGAGAAGCGCTCAATCCAGACCCGAAAAACTCTCTTCATCGAGCACCTCGGTGCCGTCGAGCCGGAACGGTGCGAAGGACGCGCGGTGCAGCCGCGCCACCGGTCCATGCAACTCGATCGCCGTGCGGTGGCGGACCGTGGCGTAGCCCATATGGAACTCGAAACCGTAATGCGCGTGATGGCTGCCGCAGCCGCACATCATGCGGTCGCGCATCACCTTGGCGACGATCGAGGCGGCGGCGATCGACTGCGAGCGCTGGTCGCCCTTGATCAGCGCCCTGCCTTCGCACGGCAGTCCGGGCGGCACGTCGCGGCCGTCGGCCAGGGCCAGCTTTGGCTGCACCGAGAGCCCGACCAAAGCGCGGCGCATCGCCTCGAGGCTGGCCTTGAGAATATTGCTGCCATCGATGCCTTCCGCACTGACCGAAGCCATCGACACGGCAACAGCGGAGCCGAGGATTTTCAGGAACAGCGCCTCGCGCTGCAGGTGGCTGAGGCGCTTGGAATCGTCGAGGCCGTCTGGAATGTTGGCGGGATCGAGCACTACCGCTGCCGCGACGACCGGCCCGGCAAGCGGGCCGCGCCCGGCCTCGTCCATTCCCGCCACCGGCCACAGGCCTTCGGCCATCGCCTTCGTCTCGAAGGAGAAATCGGGTCTCTCAACGATTTCGAAGAGAAGCGGAGAATCGGAACGCGCGCGAGCCATGTTGCGGCGAGGTTCGCATCGGCTCCGATTCTCCGCAAGCCCCTCCGGTCGGGTGAGGCACCGGACCCGGAGGGCACCGTCTGCAAGCCCGGGGACAGGACAGGCCGGACGGGATTTTTTCGTCTGCCGCCGGCGTCGGCGGCAGACGATATCTTCAAAGCAGCATCAGTTGCTCGGTTGCCTTGGCCGCAGCGACGAACTGGTCCGTCCTGAGCGACCGCCGCTCGGCGTTGAGGCCAAGCCGTTTAGCGGCGATTTCGAAGCGCCGGCCGATCTGCCAGGCATAGGGACCGGAGCCTTTCATGCGCTTGCCCCATTCCGAATCGTAATCCTTGCCGTCGCGCATCGAGCGAATCAGCGACATCACGTGACGGTAGCGGTCCGGATAATGACGCAGCAGCCAATCCTTGAAGATAGGCGCGACCTCCAGCGGCAGGCGCAGCAGGACGTAGCCGGCCTCGCGCGCTCCTGCCGCACGTGCCGAATCGAGGATGCGTTCCATCTCCTGATCGGTCAGGCCGGGGATGATAGGAGCGACCATGACCGAGGCCGGAATGCCGGCATCCGAAAGTTGCCTGATCGCCTCCAGCCGCTTGGTCGGCGTCGATGCGCGCGGCTCCATCGTTCTGGCCAGCATACGGTCGAGCGTCGTCACCGACAGCGCCACCTTGGCCAGCCCGCGTTCGGCCATGCGCGACAGAATGTCGATGTCGCGCGTCACCAGCGCGGATTTGGTGACGATGCCGACCGGGTGGCCGCGCGCCTCTAGCACTTCGAGGATCTCGCGCATGATCCGGTACTGCTTCTCGATCGGCTGATAGGGATCGGTGTTGGTGCCGATGGCAATGGTGCGTGGCTGGTAGCCGTCCTTCGACAGTTCCTTGTCGAGCAGCCGCGCCGCGTCCGGCTTGGCGAACAGCCTCGATTCGAAATCCAGTCCCGGCGACAGGCCCATAAAGCTGTGCGTCGGCCGCGCGAAGCAATAAACGCAGCCATGTTCGCAGCCGCGATACGGGTTGATCGAACGGTCAAAGGAAATGTCGGGCGATTCGTTGCGGGTGATGATGGTGCGCGGCTTCTCGACCTGCACCTCGGTCTTGAACGGCGGCAGTTCCTCAAGCGAATTCCAGCCATCGTCGAACACATGCCGGCTGACCGGTTCGAACCGGCCGGATGGGTTGATGCCGGCGGACCGGCCGCGATTGCGCTCCGGACGGATCCGGACACCGCTCTGCTCGATCATTGCATTGGCCATCTCGGCTCTTCCAGCCCCGAAGGCAGCAATGTCGGCACGCACGATCTGTTCCATTTTCGCCCTCTCCCAAGGACTGTCGGCAGGCTGTCGAATCGCTCTGTTCATGAAAATAATCCTATTTTATCTATTGGAACAAATCAAGAACATTTTTGCGAGGCGACGCAAAAACTGGCGCTGCGCTCGGCTTTCCGCTATTCGGCTAACGATGCTCAGCGTTCTCATCCAGACCCTGAATGACGAGGAACGACTTGCCCGCACGCTCGCCTCGCTGATCGGCGGCGCGGTCGAGGGTGTGGTGCGCGATGTCATCGTTTGCGACACCGGCTCGACCGACCAGACGCACCGCGTTGCCGAACATGCCGGCTGCCTTTATGTCGCGAGCGGCGGCATTGCTGCCGGCATCAGGCAGGCCAAGGGCGACTGGCTGCTGCTGCTGGAGCCGGGCGCGCGGTTGGGCGACGGCTGGATCGACGAGGTCGTCGCCCACACCGCCAGGCATACCATGCCGGCGCGGTTCTCGCGGGCGCGCGGCAGCCGCGTGCCGTTCCTGTCGCGGGTGCTTTCGGGAAACCGCGCACTGGCCGAAGGGCTGGTGATCAGCAAGCGTCAGGCCGCTTCCTTATCGAAAAACGCCCGCAGCGCCGAAGCCATCGCCCGCGGCCTTGCAACCAGGAGGCTAGACGCCGAGATCTGGGTCGCGCCGGTCAAGTAGGGGGTCAGTCTCTCCCCATAGTTGGCGAGGAACGGTCGCGTCCTTCTCCAGCCCGAGAGGAAGGCGACATGGGGACGGCGATCTAGCCGTTGCCGAGGGGTCCAATGATCTCGATGCCTTCGGCTAGTGCTGCTGCGACCAACTTGCGGTCCAACGTGGCGAGCGGAAGCGTTCGCTCGAGAGCCAGTGACAGGTAGACGGCATCGTAGGCGCTCAGACCGTGGCTTGTTGCCATCGCCAAAACAGATCCGTCACCGCCCGCTCCTGCATCCTCGAGCGGCAGGCGCCGCAACCGGCCCATAGCCGCGATCGCCTCGCCCGGAGCGATGCGGTTGCGGCGTTCGGCCATTAGAACGATGCTGCGGGCCTCGTGCCAGAAAAGGGACGGCACCGGGCATTGTGCTGTCAGTGCGCCAATCAGCGCTTCAGCCGCGTCACTGTGCTCCTCCGGAAGGAGCCATGCGGCCGCAACGGACGCATCAAGGACGAAGGCCATCAGTGGCGATGGCCTTCATGCTTCCAGGCCAGAATCTCCTCGGTCGTGACGGGCGTGGCCCTGGCCCGCGCAGCGCGGACCTCTTCGATCAGGGCGCCCAGGTCGTTGGTCTTGGGGATTCGGCTCAGTTTCGCGATCGGATCGTTGCCGCGCGAAATGATGACCTCCTCGCCGGCTTCTACCTTGGCCAGCAGATTGGAGAGGTGTGTCTTGGCCTCTCCGATCTTGACGCTGATGGTCATGGTTCTCTCCTGAGGTCGCGCATGAGCGCTGTCGCTGAGCGGCGTGCGAGGGCACGGCAATTGGAATTTAGACGAAGGTAGCGCGAGTTTTTAGTGTTGGTCAAGGCTTGGTCTTGTCGCCATCGATTTATCACCAACGACATTGGCGCTGCGCATTTATCTGGAGTGACCGAAACAAATTGAATGAGCCGATGTCGTCCATGCGGTGATGCCGAACATGATGGAAATCCGCATTCTCCGAGGCAGAGGCATATGCTTGTCGTCCTGCGGGAAACTCGCGATACTCGGCGAGATTTCGGGGAGATCGCAGATGAATGTATCCAAATTCGTTCGTATCGCCTTGCTGGCAGCCGCTTGCTCAGTGCCGGCGATCGCGGTGGCGCAGGAATCGTCGCTTTGGTCGGTTTATGAGAACACGCTCAAATCGGCCAAGTACATCGATCTGACCCATGCCTTCGAGCCGGTGCAGCCTGTATGGCCGGGTTTCGCCAATGCCAGGTTCAAGCCGGCTGTCGCCGGGAAGGACATCGAGGGCTACGTCAAGGCCGGCGAAGAGTTCACTTACGACAAGCACGGGTTTGTCGCGAGCGCCTACGAGTTGACGACGGACCAATACGGCACGCAACTCGATCCGCCCTCCCACTGGAACCCGCTCGGCGCAACGATCAGCGACCTGCCGGCCACCTATGCCGTGCGGCCGCTCGTCGTCATCGACATCAGCAACAAGGTGCAGACTGACGAAGGCTATCACCTCCAGGTCGCCGACATCGAGGCGTGGGAAAAGCAGCACGGCCGCATACCGGAAGGTTCAGTCGTCTTTGTGCGCTCGGATTGGTACAAGAAATGGTCCGATGCCGCCCGCTTCAACCAAAAACCGTTTCCAGGCGTCAGTTTGGACGCGCTGAAATTCCTGCATCTGGAGCGGAAGATTCTGTTTCATGGTCATGAGCCGCTCGACACCGACACCACGCCCAATCTCGAAGGCGAACACTGGCTGCTTCACAACGATTTCACCCAGGCAGAAGGCGTCGCAAATCTCGACAAGGTGCCAGAGGCCGGTGCGTTGGTCACAATCGGCTTCGCCAGGCCGCTCGGCGGGTCAGGCGGATACGCGCGTTACATCGCGATTGCACCCGCCGACTGGACCGAGGGCATCTCGGTCACCGAAGCGCCTGGTGCGCCGCTTTCCCGGCAAACCGCGCCGCTCAAGCGCGACGAGAACGGCGTCTTCCGTCCGACGCCCTGATCGCTGGCGATGCAATCGGGGCGGCCTGGGTGTGGCGGGTCCCTTTCCATGCGATTTGTCGCGCAAGTCGGAACAAAGGTCCGGACGCCAGCCCCTGCGCCGCTCGCGAAAACGTGACTGTCCAGACGATAGCCATCACAATTGCTGGCGCTATCGTGGCAGGAGCGCGCCAATTCTGCCACGAGAGACAGCCTTGCTCCGCCTGTCCGCCGCCGTTCTGCTGACCCTGTCTTTCTGGCCGTTCGCCGCTTCGGCCCAGGAAGAGAAGCCGCCGTCGAGATGCGTTGCGATCGCTGAAGCGCTGCCGTCGGCCACCTATGCCAGCTTCGCAGCGCCAAAGCCGCAGACGTTTCGGCTGGCCCAGGCTTTCGTCGACGGCGACGTTACGATCACCTATGCCGGCCATTCGACCTACGTCATCGAGACACCCGCCGGCGTCAGGATCGCCACTGACTTTTCCGGCGTCTATGGGGCTGACCCGCTGCCGCGCGTCGTCACCATGAACAGGGCCCACAGCACCCATTATTCGGACCATGTCGATCCCGGCATCGAATATGTGCTGCGCGGCTGGAATCCGGATGGCGGTCCGGCGCGCCACGCCCTTGTCGTCGACGATGTCTATATCCGCAACGTGCCGACGGATATTCGCAATGGCGGCGATCTCGGCAAGGACGGCAATTCCATCTTCATTTTCGAAGTGGCGGGACTCTGCATCGGCCATCTCGGCCACCTGCACCACCGGCTGGAGGATGCGCATTACGGCGCCATCGGCCGGCTCGATATCCTTATGGTTCCTATCGACGGCGGCATGACCCTGTCGCTCGACCGGATGACCGAAATCACCGCGCGGCTCTATTCATCAATGATCCTGCCGATGCATCGCCATTCGACGCCGATCAGTGAGTTCACAGGTAGGATGGGCGACGATTTCGCGGTGGAATTCCTCTCCGGCCGATCGCTGACGGTCTCACTGAAGACGCTCCCCGACCGGCCCACGATCATCATTCTCAAAGGTGTTTGATCGCTTCGTCGCTGCCTTCTCCACCGTGCGCAACCTCTTCGTTCCACCTCGCTCGAAACACCCGGTGTCGCGAAATCAGCGAGCCTTAATGTTCCGTCAAGCTTGCCGGAAAGTTTGCGACAACTCCATTCATTGTGCATTGCACAAAATCTAACCGGGGCTTACCATTCCTTTGATGCGGGCGGATGGGTTTGGGTATCGCCTGAGCGGTGAGCGGCCGACGCTTCGTCGACGCGCCCCTTATAGCTGAGGATTCTGATGACCCCTGACCAATCCGGTGCTGCAAGCCTCGAGTCGATCGCTCGAACCGGCAGCCTGCTGCGCCGCATTGCCGTGCGGATACCGACCTATCTGTCGGACCTTCGCGAGAATCCGGCATGGCTGCCGATGTTCATGCTGGCGCGCACCATGCCGGCGCGGCGACTGCATTGGCGTGGGGCAAAACCGGTTCGACCCGCACAAAAAGGCCAGGAGACGATGTTCGCCGGCGTCGATCGTGACGCGGTGGTCGGCGCGCTCCGCTCGGACGGCCTCTTTTCAGGGCTTGCCCTGCCGCAGTCGATCCACGAGGAAATCGCCAGCTTCGCGCAACGCACGCCTTGCTTCGGCAATTTCGACCGTCGCTTGGAGTTCCTGCCGGCCGAACATACCGAGGCCGAGAAGCACTTCGGCCGTCCCTTGCTCAGCGGCCATTTTTTCGAGCGGATTCTCGACTGCAACGCCGCGCTTACCGTACAGCGCGACCCGCTGCTTCTCGACATCGCCGCCCATTATCTCGGCAGCCAGGCGAAGCTGATCACCACGCGCGTCTGGTGGAGCTTTCCGACGAGCTCCGCCTCCGACGCCGAGAAGAACCTGGCGTCGCTTGGCAAGTACCACTTCGATCTCGACGATTGGCGGATGCTGAAATTCTTCTTCTATCTCAATCCGGTCGATGTCGAGACTGGTCCCCATGTCTATGTCCGCGGCAGCCACAACCGCCGCACCCTCAAGCACCAGTTGACGCTCCTCGTCGGCCATCCCGCGGAAGAGGTTCTGAATGTCTACGGCGCGCAGAGTCCGATTACCCTGACCGGCGAGGCGGGATCGGGCTTCGTCGAGGATCCCTTCGGCTTCCACATGGGCACCGTGCCGACGCGCAAGCCGCGGCTGATGATGGAAGTCGGCTTCGGCGTATCGCCGCCCTCGCGCCGGCGGTTCCACGGCGAGCCGGTTATTCGGTGATTTCGGCGCTGATTCTGGTCCCGAAACAGCCTTTTGAGAACCTGGTCTAACTCGTCTGGGTGCCGCCGCGCCGCAGATGCTCGTCCAGGCGCGGCATGATCTCGACGAAGTTGCAGGGCATATGCCGGTAGTCGAGCTGCGGCTTCAAAATGCCGTCCCAGGCGTCCTTGCAGGCGCCGGGCGAACCCGGCAGCACGAAGACGAAGGTCGCGTTGACGACGCCGCCGGTCGCCCGGCTCTGGATCGTTGACGTGCCGATCTTGTCGTAGGAAATGCGGTGGAACACTTCGGAAAAGCCGTCCATGCGCTTTTCGAAGATCGGCTCCAGCGCCTCCGGCGTTACGTCGCGGCCGGTAAAGCCGGTGCCGCCGGTGGTTATGACGACATCGATCGCTTCGTCCTTCGACCAGCCCAGAACCTTGTCGCGGATTTTCTCGCGGTCGTCGGCGACGATGTCGCGGGCAGCGAGAATATGGCCGGCCTCGACGATGCGGTCGGCTAGCGTCTGGCCGGATTTGTCGTCGGCAGGGCTGCGCGTATCGGAAACGGTCAGCACAGCGATGCGCACGGGAATGAAGGAACGGCTTTCGTCAATCCTGGCCATGTGTGTCAGGCTCCGATGTCATGCTTCGCGTCGCGGCGACGAACCAGTCGGGATGGCGGCTGCGGATATCGACGGCCGCCCGCTTTGCGACATTGCCGGTCTCGAACAGCCCAAAACAGGTCGCACCGGAACCGGACATTCGCGCGAACCCCGCTCCGGCCTTGTTGAGCACCGAAAGCGCCTTGCCGATGGCAGGTTGGATCGCGCGCGCCGCAGGCTCGAGGTCGTTGCGCGTGATCTCCAGCCAGTTGCGGATGCTGTGGAAGTCGAGGCCGCGCGGCAGCGGCGGCAGTCCCTCATTGTCGCGATCGGAAAGCGCATTGAACACCTCGGCCGTGGCGATGGCAGTGCCGGGATTGACGAGAACCAGCCCGAGCGCGGGAAAGCCCGGCACGGCCGACAGTTCGTCACCGACGCCGCGCGCGATCAGCGGCTTTGCCATAAGGCACATGGGAACGTCGGCGCCTAGTGAGAGGCCGACCCGCGCCAGGTCGGCATCGTCGAGGTCCAGCCTCCATATCTCAACCAGCCCGCGCAGCACCGTTGCGGCGTCGCTCGACCCGCCGCCGACGCCGGATGCGACCGGCAGGTTCTTTTCGAGCCTGATTGCGACCGGCGGCGTATGCCGCGGACCAGCCTGTTTTCGCAGCGCATCGCGCGCTTTCACGACCAGATTGCCGTCGTCGAGCGGGACTGCGGAGGCATATCGGCCTGACACGAAAAACCCGTCGCTGTCGGTGAGCTCGATGTCGACCCGGTCGCCGAAGCGCGTGAACACCGCCAGGCTCTCGATCGTGTGATAGCCGTCGGCGCGCCTGCCGGTGACGTGCAGCGCGAGATTTATCTTGGCATGCGCATGCGATGTCCGGACCCTATTGCCGGAAGCCACTGTCTCAGTCACGAGGGGGATGATGTCAGTCCTTGGCCAGGCGGTATTCGCCGGTCTTCGGGTCCCTGACCAGCGTGCCCATTGTGCCGTTGGTAGCCTGCTTTTCGGTGCGCCGTATCTTGGCCGTCACGCGCTCGGCCTCCCTGACGAAGGAGCGATAGCCGAAATAGGCGAGCAGGCCGACTGCGATAAAGAAAATGATCTGTGGCATGTCAAACTCCTCCCTCGCAAGGCCGACTGCGGCGCCGGTCGGGCCGGTCAAGCTTTTAAGTTAAACGCTTTCGCCGGGTTTTCAAAGCCCGAAGCGCGCCCATAGCGCGCGCTCTTCCGCCGCATCGATCACGGCGCTAGCGGCAGCAGCGGCGATCTCGGGCGCCGAAAAGCCGCCTCTGCTTGAGCTGAACCAGCCGAAGCGGCCGAACAGGCCACGCGGCGCCGTGATCAGCTTGAGCTGGGTTTTTGGCCCGAAACGGGACCTCAGCACGCTGCGCATATCGCCGAGCGCATCGACAAGTCCGAGCTCCAGTCCCTTCTTGCCTGTCCAGAACAGGCCGGTGAATAGGTCCGGGTCGTCCTTGAGCTTGGCCCCGCGCCGGTCCTTGACGAGGTCGATGAAGGTCTCGTGGACCTCGAGCTGCAGCGCCTTCAGCCGCTCGATATCTTCCTTCTTCTCTGGCTTGAATGGATCGAGCACTGCTTTGTTCTGGCCGGCCGTATGGATGCGGCGCTCGACGCCGATCTTCTTCAACAACTCGGGAAAGCCGAACGAGGCCGAGACAACGCCGATCGAACCGACGATGGAGGACGGGTCGGCAAAGATCTCGTCGCCGGCGACCGCGATCATGTAGCCGCCCGACGCCGCCACGTCTTCGACGAAGACCAGAACCTTTTTGTTCTTCTCGCTCGCCAAGTCACGGATGCGTCTGAAGATCAGCCGCGACTGCACCGGCGAGCCGCCCGGCGAATTGATCGAGATGGCGACCGCGGGCGCGTCGAAGGAAAACGCCTTCTCGATCGGGCCGGCGGCGGACGCCAGCGACAGGCTCGGCCGCAACGGACCGCCGCCGGGCATGATGGTGCCATGCAGCCGGATGACGGGAATGGTGACGATGTCGGAGCGCCAGGATTTCGGCAGCAGGCGGTTGAGAAAGCGTTTCACGGGGTCTCCGGTCAAATTGGCTTGATGGCATGTAGGGATTCGCCGGCCAACGGCAATGCCGCGACGCCGGGCCGGTCAAAAAGGCTCAGTCGCCAAACAGCGAAGCCATCCCGTTATTGATCATCTCGGTCCGCTCCGTCGGGCCATCACCGGATTGCGCGTGCAGCATCAGCGGCGGGCGGATCGACAGCTTTCCGCGTGCGCCGAGAATGGCTCTGACGACGATGCGGATCGCCGCAGCCTCGGGGCGGGGGTGGACGGCCAGTATCTCGGCGTCGCCGAAGCGGCCCGATATCGCATCGAGGATGGCGCCGAGCTGATCGGGCCTGGCAATCACGGCAAGACCGCCGCGTGGCCTGACCACAGCAGCCGCGCTTCGGATCCAGCTGTCGAACAGCCCGTCCTCCATCACATGCGCCGCCTTCCTGAGCGGGTCGGGCGTGGCGCGATCCTCGGCGGCGTTGAAGGGCGGGTTCATGATGACGAATTCGAAGGAATTGTCGGCAAGCCCGGCGGCGGTTCGTGCCTGGCCCGACAGCGCGACGTCGGCGGCGAGCACCGAGGCGCGGTCGTTGAGATGCGCATTGCCGGGGTGGGCAAGGGTCGCTGCGGCGAAGGCCGCCATTTCCGGAGACCGTTCGATGAGCACGGCCTCGGCATCAGGACAGCGCGACAGCACGGCCAGCCCTGCGGCGCCAGCACCCGCGCCGAAATCGGCAAGGCGCCCGGCGAAGCAGGACGGCACGGCAGCCGCCAGCATCATGGCGTCCATGCCGGCGCGATGGCCTGCCTGTTTTGGCTGCACCAGCCAGAACCGCCCGCGATGGAAAGCATCGACCGTATGGGCCGGCGTGTCCTGGACAAGGGTGGCGCGCACCGCGGACATTACTTCTGGCGCATCTCGTTGGCGATGCCGGCATCCGTCAGGATGCGCCGCGCCGCATCGACCTGGTCGGCTTCGACCATGATGCGCCTCGGCAAGATACCGATTGAACCGTCGAGTACGCTCATGTTCTGGTCGGCGACGAAACAGCCGATGCCGGCATCGCGCATCAGCGATTCGACAAAGGAGATGATCACGGCGTCGTTGGTGCGGATAAGCTCTATCATCGGACGAAACTCGCAGGTTGCAGCGTCTATGTAAATGTGGGCGGCTTCCGTCGCCACCTCGACCGCACCAAGACGGCGAGACTGCCGTGCGGGGATGGGGCAGGCGGCGGGCGAAACTGATGTGGAGCGTTGAGCCGGCAGGTGGCTCATTCAGCGGAAAGCAGCCCGAAATTCAGCCGGAGCCTGTCCGACATTCGCTCGGAAGAACTTGGAAAAGTTGGTAGCCTCGTCAAAGCCGAGGCCCTCAGCGATCAGGTAGACCGGCCGATCCGTATGCGCGAGGAGCCGCTTGGCCTCGAGTGCAATGCGCCGTGCAATGCAGTTCTTAGCGCTGAGCCCCGCCGCCTCTCTCGTCGCCCGATTGAGACTCTTTTGCGTGCAGCCGAGCGCGTCGGCATAAGGGCCGACCTGGTGCCAACCGGCAAAGTTCGCTTCCAGCAATTCCTGAAACCTCGCAAACCGGTTCAAGGCGGGTTTGTGGCGGGTGGCAGCGGCGCGCTGCCTGCCGCTGAGCAGGTCAAGTCGCAAGATAAGCATGCATAGCTGATGCCTGAGGAGTGCGTGAACGACCTCGACCGGCGCCGCATCGGCCCGAGCGTCGGCTGCCATGGTGACGATCGCCTCGGAAGTCGCGCGAAAATCCCGTTCGTCCAGCACAAGATGGTCCGGCATGCGGTCGAGCATGCGTCCAGGCAGGAGGTCCGAGGCGATCTCGGAGGCGGTTGGCAGGAAGTCCGAACGGAAGAGGATCAGCCAGCCTTCCCACTGTATTTCGTAGCCAAAACTGTGCACCTGGCCCGGGCGCAATACCAGGACCGACCCGGGCGAACAGCTCACCGGTTCGAAGTCAACGATTTGCCTCGGCGCCCCCTCGGTCACCAGAAGCAGCATGTGGAAGTCGTAGCGATGCGTCGCCCGCACCTTTGCCGGCGGTGATCGGCGACGAATGTCGGAAAATGGGAAGATTTCCACGTCGAGCATGCGGCCGGAGGGTGTGTAGCCCAGCCATGTGAGATTCGCTGAAGGCATCCCCATGGCGAACTCCCGCGCGCAAACTCCAGAATGTCCAATATCTATCTGAAATGCGCCAGATTCAACCGAGAGTCTGGCACAAAGTTCGCATAGTTATCCGCCATCGGCTTCTTCAGGAACGTTGAGACCGATCCCGATCCGGAAAGTATCGGTTCGGTGGGCGCGGTTGGAGATGCCTGTCGCGTCAACGCAAAGCAGCAGAGGTAAAAGATGAGCAATATCGATATCGCGAAGAATTATTTCAAAGCTGTCCAATCGGGCGATCAGGCCGCCCTCGGCAGGATCCTTGCATCCGAAATTGTCTGGCATCAGCCTGGAAACAACCGATTTTCCGGCGCCAAGAACGGCATGGCCGAGCTTGGGGCGATGCTGGGGGGCATGATGGAGGCTTCGGGCGGCAGTTTCGCCATCACCAAGGTCAATCGGTACCTCACCAATGGCGATCTGGTGGCGATTGACCTCGAGTTCGCCGGCGAGCACGGCGGCCTGAAACTGTCGCAGTCTGGCATCGACGTCCTGCGCATCAAGGACGGCAAGATCGTCGAAGTGTGGCTGTTCTCTTCCGACCCCGAGCAGGAAGACGCCTTCTGGGGCGTTGATCCAGGGGCTCTTGGGCGGCAAGGGTGCGCCTGACAAGGGCTGCATCAGGCGCTCCGGTAGCCAGGCTGCCCGTCTCATCCCAGCCTCCCGTTCGCTGCAGATCAACCGGACAACTCGTCTGCTTACGACACCGCGCCAAATCGCCTCTTGCCGTGCCTGTGGGTAGCGCCCTAGAGTCTGCGGCGGTATCGGGGTGCCGTCGTGCGCGTGACATAGGACGGGAGTTTGTCGTGGGTGTCGTTCTCAACATCGAAAACGGGAAGCGGGAAGCCGCGTCCATTAAGGATCTCATCGACCTGACTTCGGCCGATATGGGGCGCGTCAACAAATTGATCCTGTCGAAGGCCGGTTCCGACGTCGAGATGATCCCCGAAATTGCCAACCACCTGATCTCTTCGGGTGGCAAGCGGCTGAGGCCGATGCTGACGCTCGCCTCAGCGCAGATGTTCGGCTATTCCGGCGAGGGCCATGTCAAGCTCGCCACATCAGTCGAGTTCATGCACACCGCCACGCTGCTTCACGACGATGTCGTCGACGAGAGCGGCATGCGGCGCGGCAAGAAGACCGCCCGCATGATCTGGGGCAACCAGGCGAGCGTGCTGGTCGGCGATTTCCTGCTTGGCCAGGCTTTCCGCATGATGGTCGATGTCGGTTCGCTGGAAGCGCTCGACATCCTGTCCAGCGCCGCCTCGATCATTGCCGAGGGCGAGGTGATGCAACTCGCCGCCGCCAAGAACCTCGAAACCACGGAGGATGAGCATTTCGCGGTGATCAAGGCCAAGACCGCGGCCCTGTTCTCGGCCGCCGCCGAGGTCGGTCCGGTCATCGCCCAGGCGACGCGAAACGATCGCGCGGCGCTGCGCTCCTATGGCATGAATCTCGGCCTTGCCTTCCAGCTGATCGACGATGCACTGGATTATGGCGGCACCAGCAAGGATCTGGGCAAGAATGTCGGCGACGACTTTCGCGAAGGCAAGGTGACGCTGCCGGTGATCCTCGCCTACCGGCGCGGCACCAAGGCCGAACGCAGCTTCTGGAAGCGCGCCATCGAGGACAATATCACCGATGACGCCGAGCTGGAAAAGGCGATCGGATTGATGACCCGCCACGGCGCTATCGCCGACACCATCGGGCGCGCCGGCCATTTCGGCGAGATCGCCCGCGACGCGCTGGCACCGCTTGAAGCGACGCCGCAGAAATCGGCGCTGCTCGACGTCATCGATTTCTGCATCAGTCGGGTGAATTGAAAGATATCGCCGACGTCTGGCCAGCGCCGCGCCGGCCGTTGTTTTTGGAATTGCGGCGGTGAAATCATGCACGTTCCGCAGCAGCATGGTCAGCAAGTAGGGCAGGGCTCGGTGACGGTCAGCGCGCCCGGCAAACTGTCGAGATCATGAAAACGACCACGCGCTCTTCAGCAGCGCCACGAGCTCGCTCTGACGGCAGGTTTCGGTTTTCCGGAAGATTCTCTCGAGATAGGTGCGGGCCGATTTGACGGCGATGCCGATTTCCATCGCCGCCTCCTGCACCGAATGGCCGGAGGCCAGCTCGACCGCGAGCCGGGCTTCCGCCGGCGTCAGGTCGAACAGGCCTGAAAGGACATTGGGCGACGGGACAGTGGCGCCGGTACCGACCGTGGTTGCGACAACGAGTACATCCGCACCCGAAAAAATATCGTGCGCAGCGCGGCAGAGCGGCAACAGCTGAACGACCAGCGCGGGCCGCCGTTTGATGGCCGCAACCGGGATGGATCGCACGACGCGGTCATCCCGGTTCTGCGCGATGCCCTGCTGGAAAAGTGCGTTTGCAGTTTGATCGGCAATCACCATGCCGCCATGGGCTGTGGGAAGGAAGACGTCCGCCATGTCTTCGAAAAACCGATTGGCCGTCAGCACACGGCCCGATCCACTCATGCCCGATCCACTCATGATTGCGGCCGGCAGCCCGATTTCCCGGAGAATGGATACGGCGGTCCTGGCCCGTTCCAGACCCAGGCGCCCGGCGACAAGGCTGGCCCGTGCGAGGTGCGGACGCAGTCCATTCAACAGATTGATTGCGGCCTGGTCATAACGCCCGTCCTTCAGCCAGCGCTGGAAGACAAAAAGGACAAGCTCGCCGCCAGGCATCGGGATGGCTGTGCATAGATGCGGCCCGATGCCAAACGCGGTGGCACTTTTGCGATCGGGATCGTGCTCGATCTCCTCGCAGGTGATGAAATCATCGACCCGTACAAAGCTTGCTGGCTGCGTGGCGCACATGCGCTTCACGCTCTCGGAAAACCGCCAGGTGTCCCCCTTCATGAACTCGGCGAGCAAGGGCTGGACATGCGTTTCGGTGATGGCGCGGACCGGCGAATGATCGCTGACTACAAAGATCGCGCCGTTTGCTGAGCGGGAGATCGCGCTTGCCGCCGCCAATACCTCCGGCCACAGCTCGGCCGCGAACGCTGCTTCGTAGATAAGATCGACGATGGCGAAGGCCTGCTGGTCCTGCGTCATGTCCAGCATCGGCATCTTCCTGGGCGAAGCAATGGCATCCATCTGCACGGTTCCACGCGTCATTCCGTTGCGGAAACTATCGACGCCCGCCGCTTACGGATCGCTTACGGCATCGCGGTGCCGGTGCTGCAGCGGGACGGGCCGGCAGCCCGCCCGGCCGGCAAAGCGCGGTCGACGCTGGCAATTGGGCGCCTTTCCCAGTGGTTTTTGATAGCATTACCCGATTGTGAATTCGGGCCGGGTTGAAGCCGCACCCCAAAAAGGCCATGCTTTGCCTGGAAAAGATCGAGTCAACGGCGATCCCGTTGATGCGGGCATGGCTTCGACTGAAAGGGATACGATGCGGCAAGGATGTGCGCGCTGGCTGACAGGGCTGGCAATTGTGACGGGCATGGCGGTCTCCGGTCTGCCTGCCTATGCCAAAGAGACCACCGAGCCAGTCAATATCACCTCGTTCTCGGGGGCCTATCTTGCCGCGCGGATCGCCGAAGGCGACAACGATCTCGACAGCGCCATCGCCTACTACAAGCAGGCGCTCGCCTTCGCTCCCGGGGATACCTCGCTGCAGCAAAGCCTGATGCTTTCGCTGATCGCGCAAGGGCGATTCGAAGAATCCCTGGTCTATGCCGACAAGCTCAAGACGGTTCCCGACGTCGAGCGGTTCTCGCGCCTGGCGCTGGCCGTCGGCTCCTTTCACAAGAAGGACTTTTCCAAGGCCGAATACTGGCTCAAGCTTTCGCTCGAATCCGATCTCGACCGCCTGATCTCCGGCGTCATGACCGGCTGGGCCAAGCAGGGCGCCGGCGACCCCGGCGAGGCCATGGCCTCCATCGACAGACTGCAGGGCCCGGACTGGTTCGGCCTCTTCAAATCCTTCCATCGCGCGCTTATCGCCGATGCCTCGGGCCTGCCCGAAAAGGCGGATGCGATCTACGCCGCCACCTTGCAGGACACCGCGACCGGCGCCGCCGCGCCCGAAACCTGGATGCGCAATGCGCAGGCCTATGCCTCCTTCCTTGCCCGCAAGGGCGACAAGGACAAGGCGCTGTCCGTGCTCGATCAGGCCGACGCATTTGCCCCCGGCAAGGTCGAGATATCAGCGCTTCGCGACAGGATCACCAAAGGCGAGAAGATCGAACCCTTCGTTGCCGGCCCGTCCGACGGCGCCTCGGAAATCCTGCTCGATCTTGCCACCGCGCTCAATCGCGGCGGCGGTGAGCCGTTCGTCCGCCTGTATCTGCAATATGCCCTGGCACTGAGGCCCGACAGCGACGCGGCCCTCGTCCAGCTCGCCGCCGTCTCCGAGCAGTTGAAGGACGGCGAGGGCGCCATCGCCTTCTACCGCCGCATCCCGGCCAGTTCGCCGCTGAAGACGCTTTCGGAACTGCAACTCGGCCTCAACCTTGCAGATCTCGACCGCTATGACGAGGCCATCGCCCATCTGAAGGCTCTCGTCGAAGCGCGTCCCGACGACATGCGCGCCTATCAGGCGCTCGGTGGCGTCTATGCCTCAAAGGAGGATTTCCGCTCCGCGGCCGATCTCTATGACAAGGCGGTGGCGATGCTGAAGGCCCCGACCCGCGCCGACTGGAACATTTTCTACCAGCGCGGCATCGCCTATGAGCGACTGAAGGAGTGGCCGAAGGCCGAGCCGAATTTTCGCAAGGCGCTGGAATTGTTCCCCGACCAGCCGCAGGTCCTCAACTATCTTGGCTATTCCTGGGTGGACATGAACATCAACCTCGAGGAAGGCCTTCAGATGATTCAGAAGGCCGTCGAGCTCAGGCCGAGCGACGGCTACATCGTCGATTCGCTGGGCTGGGCCTATTTCCGCCTTGGCCGGTTCGACGATGCGGTGCGCGAATTGGAACGTGCCGTTTCGTTGAAGCCGGAAGATCCGGTGCTCAACGATCACCTCGGCGATGCCTATTGGCGCGTCGGCCGCAAATTGGAAGCCACCTTCCAGTGGAACCAGGCCCGCGACCTGAAGCCGGATCCCGGCGTGCTCGCCGCCTTGCAGCAGAAACTGCTGAAGGGCCTGCCGCCGATCGAATCCAACACGGCGCAGGAAACCCCGAAGGTCAAGCCCGAACCGGCGCCCGCTCCGAAGGGCTGAATACTTCTGAATTCGATTATGCTTGGCTCGTCGCTGTCGCTAAGGGTCTGGACTATAAGCCATGCTAATCGTGCGCGGTGCCGAGCACCGCTCGGAGCCCTGAGTCGTTCTGGCGGAGATGTTCCTCGATCCATCGGGTCGTACGGTCGTAGGCATCCGAAAACAACTCGGAATGCCGACTCCAATCCATGAAGCTCATCGTGTTCGGAACCTCCGGACAGACCAGGATATCCTCTTCGCCGACGGCAATGTCGTGCGGCCGGTGTGCCAGCATGCTCAAGGCAATGACCTGAAGGATGCTGGGAACCCGAGGCAAGCGGGCACGACCGAACGGGTTCAGCAAGGCCAATGCCAGTTCGGAAGCTCCGGGGATGCAGTCATAGTCTATGTCGTATTTCTGCGGTGCACTCGACCCGAAGGTAACGATGACATTGGGTCCGGTCTTGAGCTCCGTCATCTGCTCCAGCGGCAAATTGTTCATGATAGCGCCGTCCACCAGCATATCGCCGTCATCCGTAAAGAACGGCGGCAGGACGCCCGGGATGGAGCCGGACGCCCGAACGGCGTGCCAGAGCTTTCCACGACGGTGGACATGGGGCTGACGGCTGCTCAGATTGGTCGAAAGCGCAAAGAACGGAAGCCAAAGATCCTCGATCAGAACGTCGCCGTATTCCAGCCGAAGGGCCCGATCAAACGCCTTATGATCCAGAAGCGCGAAATGCGGCAAGGTGGGACGGCGAAAAGCCCGGCTCTTGAGAAATATGTTGTGGGTGCCTCGGTCGATCTGGTCGGCATCCAAGCCTCTTGCGAAGCCGGCCATCATCGCCGCTCCGGAACTTGTCCCGCCGAGATAGTCGAAGCAAGCGCCCGCCTCAACGAAAGCCTTGTAAACGCCTAAATGAGCGCTGCCGAGGGACCCACCCCCTGCCGCCACGAAGCCCAACGCCTTGCCCGAAATAAATCGGACCAGGCGCTGGAAATCAGCCCCGTCGTCCAGCGCAACATGATGATGCTGGTCAACATAGGGTCGCTCATCGAGCCATGCAGAGGTACCGGAGACCGCAGCCGAGCGATTGTCGTGAACTAGGACAAGCCGACTGGTCGATGGCGGATGGACCGATAGCGTCAGTTCCTCAGACGGGTTCAGGCGAGGCGAGCAGGACGCGTTGGCCAGCAACAGCACGGTATCGGCCTGGCGAATGCAGACTTGGGTCCATTCATTAGGTTCCTCATCGGCAACATAGACGATGAATTGGGCTTCCGCCTCCAGTTCGTTCAACCAGTTAAGGATCCGCTGGTCGTCGATCGGAAGACCTGGGAACTTCGCTTGGACGTCAAGCCGGGAAACGAATCGAGCGCGCGTGGCCGCGCCGAACGCTTGCCGCAGGTGCTGGATGAGCAGCGGTGAGATGCGACTTCCGCCGGCTGCAATGATCGCAAGCGTTCGGATCTTGGCAGGTTCCTTGAGACGCGACGAACTCGGAGATTGGGTGGCAAACCGGCGCGCCAGAAATACCGTGACCGCCTCTCTCAGGCTCGGCAATGTCTCGGCCGCCTTCTCGAAATGATTGCGACCGATTTCAAGGACGATCGAATCGCGCGCTGCAAGGACAGTGGCCGTGCGGGGTAGTCCCGCGAAGAAACCGATTTCACCGATGAGTTCACCCTGTGCGATCTCGGCGACCGAGCCAGTCGAATCTCCTTTGTGTACCGTAAAGCGTCCAGACAGCACGATGAAAAACCTGTCCGACGCATCGCCTTCGCGAACCAGAACCTCACCGCGTCTCAGGACCCGACGGTCGGATTCGGCAGCTAAAGCCTCGAGCGCCAGCAACGACGCCCGATCGAACATCAATGTTGCCGACAACAAACTCGCTGCAAGAGAATCGACGGAGGACATCTGAGCCCTCCCTTGGGAATCCATGATTTTGTCTCCTCGAGGGTGCTGGACGCCTGCCGAATGATACCACACATGAGAGCCGCCGAACGGCTGAGGCGCGGGACTGATCGCTGCGGCCGGCCTCTTGCCTTGACGCTTGCCGGTGGGCGCTCTAGGGAGGGCCGCATTCCCGCCTTTCCCGTCGAGGCCGCCGTGACCGTTGACATCCCAGCCCATATGCATCCCAGCCGCTCGTTCCAGGGGCTGATCCTGACTTTGCATAACTACTGGGCGGACTATGGCTGCGTCGTTCTCCAACCCTATGACATGGAAGTCGGCGCCGGCACGTTCCACCCGGCGACGACGCTGCGCGCGCTCGGGCCAAAGCGCTGGAACGCGGCCTATGTTCAGCCTTCGCGCCGGCCCAAGGACGGGCGCTACGGCGAGAACCCGAACCGGCTGCAGCACTATTACCAGTATCAGGTGATCCTGAAGCCGAACCCGCCTAATCTGCAGGAACTGTATCTCGGCTCGCTGGCGGCCATCGGCGTCGATCCTCTTCTGCATGACATCCGCTTCGTCGAGGACGACTGGGAAAGCCCGACGCTCGGCGCCTGGGGGCTGGGCTGGGAGTGCTGGTGCGACGGCATGGAAGTGTCGCAGTTCACTTATTTCCAGCAGGTCTGCGGCATCGAATGCGCGCCGGTGGCGGGCGAACTCACCTACGGGCTGGAGCGGCTGGCCATGTATGTGCAGGGCGTCGACAATGTCTACGACCTCAACTTCAACGGCCGCGACGGCGCCGACAAGGTGACCTATGGCGAGGTCTTCCTGCAGGCCGAGCAGGAATATTCGCGGCACAATTTCGAGTTCGCCAACACCGCGATGCTGCTTCGGCATTTCGAGGACGCCGAAGCCGAGTGCAAGGCGCTGCTCGACGCCGGCACGCCCTTCTCCCCCCTCGAGGGGGAGATGCCCGCGAAGCGGGCAGAGGGGGTTGTCACAGAAGGCACCGCAAGTAGGACGTCGAGCACTGCCCGAGCGACCCCTCCCGGCCAGACTTCGTCCGGCCACCCCGTCAAGGGGGAGGGGAACCACCGCCTGGTATTTCCCGCCTACGACCAGTGCATCAAGGCCAGCCACGTCTTCAACCTGCTCGACGCGCGCGGCGTGATTTCGGTCACCGAGCGTCAGAGCTACATCTTGCGGGTGCGCAATCTGGCCAAAGCCTGCGGCGAGGCATTTCTGCTGACGCAGGCGGGCGGGCTGGCGGCTTAGCTCCAGAGGCCATTTGCGACGTCGACTGAAGCGCTGATTGGCAATACGATCTGGCCGCTGGAGCCAGCCATTGTCCGCAGCGCTTGTCTAACGCCAGGCATCGAGAACGTGCCATGAGCCTGTGCCGCGAAACAGGCGCTGAGCGCGAGGATCTGCAGAAATGTCGATGCCGTCTTCATGGTCGTTCAGCCAATAGTTCTCTGCCTGAGCGTTGGTCGCTTCAGCGCAGCGTTCGGTTCATGCAGATCTTTGACCCAAGGACGGATGACCCCGCTTCGGCCCGACAGGCAGCGGAATATTTTGGCAATCGTCCGTAGATGCGCCGATTGCATGGGGGCCGATTGCATGGGGCCCGAATTGCATGGGGAAGGGTGACAGCGGCCAGCCGAGTTGCTATGCCGCCTGGACCATTTTGCCGCGTGAGCACAATTTATGCCCGACCTGCTTTTAGAACTTCGTTCGGAAGAGATTCCCGCGCGCATGCAACGCAAGGCGGCGGGCGACCTGAAGAAGATGATGACGGACGGTTTGGTCGAGGCCGGGCTAACCTATGAGGCGGCGCGCGAATATTGGACGCCGCGCCGGCTGGCGCTCGACATTCGCGGCGTGACCGCGCGCTCGAAGGACATAAGCGAGGAGATCAAGGGACCCTCGACCAAGGCACCCGAACAGGCGGTCCAGGGTTTTCTGCGCAAGGCCGGTCTTTCCTCGATCGCCGAAGCGCATGTCCATGCCGATCCGAAGAAGGGCGACTTCTATGTCGCCCATATTGCGAAGCCGGGCCGGGCGGCCGAAGAAATCATCGCCGAAATGGTGCCTGGCATCATCCGCGACTTTCCATGGCCGAAATCGATGCGCTGGGGGCCGGCCTCGGCGAAACCGGGATCCTTGCGCTGGGTGCGGCCGCTGCAATCCATCCTCTGCACCTTCGGTCCGGAGACCGAGGAGCCGGTGGTGGTCGATTTCGAGATCGACGGCATCCGCTCCGGCAACATCACCTACGGCCATCGTTTTCACGCGCCGGGCGCAATCAGCGTGCGCCGTTTCGACGATTATTTTGCCAAGCTGGAGGCGGCGAAGGTCGTGCTCGACGCCGACCGGCGCAAGCAGATCATTCTTTCCGACGCCAGGAACCTCGCTTTCGCCAATGGGCTCGACCTTGTCGAGGACGAGGGGCTGCTTGAGGAAGTGTCAGGCCTGGTCGAATGGCCGGTCGTGCTGATGGGCGAGTTCGAGCAGGACTTTCTCGCCATTCCGGCCGAGGTGATCCGGCTGACCATCCGCGCCAACCAGAAGTGCTTCGTGACGCGCCCGCACGGAGTTGGTGAAGAGCTTTCCAGCCGCTTCGTCCTGACCGCCAACATCGAGGCCAGCGACGGCGGCAAGGAGATCGCCCACGGCAACGGCAAGGTGGTGCGCGCCCGCCTTTCCGACGCGCTCTATTTCTGGAAGACCGACCAGAACGACCTGCCTGATCTCGACCAGTTGCAGGCATCGGCGGAAAAGTTCGGGCTCGATCTCAAGAAGCCGCTCGACCAGCGCATGGCCCGCCTCGACCATCTCGGCGTCACCTTCCACGCCAAGCTCGGCACACAAGGTGAGCGGGTAGAGCGGATCAAGAGGCTGGCCGAAGAACTGGCGCCGATCGTGGCGAGCGCAATCTCACCCCTTGAGGGGGAGATGGCCGGTAGGCCAGAGGGGGTCGCTGCGCGTGGATCGCCGGCATCCCTTGTCCATAATAGGGCGTTGCGCCAGGACGCACCGACCCCCTCTGTCGCCTTCGGCGACATCTCCCCCTCGAGGGGGGAGACTACCGCGCTGGCGCGCCGTGCTGCCGTCCTGGCCAAGGCCGATCTCACCACCGAGGTGGTCGGCGAGTTCCCGGAATTGCAGGGCGCCATGGGCCGAAAATACGCGCTGCTGCAGGGAGAGCACACTTCCGTCGCCGCGGCGATAGAAGAACACTACAAGCCGCAGGGACCGTCAGATCGCGTGCCGACCGACCCGGTATCGGTGGCGGTGGCGCTCGCCGACAAACTCGACACGCTGATCGGGTTCTGGGCGATCGACGAAAAGCCGACCGGATCGAAAGACCCCTATGCGCTGAGGAGGGCGGCGCTGGGAGTGATCAGGATTTTGGTCGAGAATCGTGTCCGGCTTGCGCTGACATCTCTCTTCGACCGCGCTTACCAGATGGCGAACTATCTCGCGCCCGGACGGCCCTTTAGCGCCGATCTCCTCGCCTTCTTCCACGACCGCCTAAAAGTCTATTTGCGAGACCAGGGCGCGCGGCATGATTTGATTGATGCGGTGTTGGCAGCAGGCTCGCGCCTGATCTCCCCCCTTGAGGGGGAGATGTCGCCGAAGGCGACAGAGGGGGTCGCTGCGCGTGAAGCGCCGGCAACCCCTGTCCGCGACAGGGCGTGGCGTCAGGACGTGCCGACCCCCTCTGCCCTGCCGGGCATCTCCCCCTCAAGGGGGGAGATTGGCCAATCGTCCAACGACGATCTCCTGCAAATCGTCCGTCGTGTCAAAGCCCTGGGCTCTTTCCTCGACACCGAGGACGGCAGGAATCTGCTTGCCGGCACCAAGCGCGCGGCCAACATTTTGGCCGCCGAGGAGAAGAAGAAAACGACGATCGCCGAAAATGTTGAGCCGGCTCTATTCCGGGAAGATGCCGAGAAATCGCTGTTTGCCGCGGTGAATCAGGCCGAGAAGGAAGCCGGCCAAGCGATTCACAACGAAGACTTTTCCGCCGCCATGCTGGCGCTTAGCGCGTTGCGTGAACCGGTTGATTCATTCTTTGAACGCGTTCTCGTGAATGATGAGGACCAGGCCGTGCGCGCCAACCGCCTGGCGTTGCTGGCGCGCATCCGGGCAGCGACCGACCAGGTCGCGGATTTCTCGAAAATCGCCGGCTGAGGCTTGGCAAATCAGGCGAGCATCGTCCTTGCCGCGAACTTCTACCTGGCCTGATCGATTTCGGGGATGGGCGTTGGTTGTGGTGTTTCGGGCTCAGGCGGGCTGTTCGTTGCCGTTATTTTTTTGTCGGATTTGGTGGCCGCCCCGGGCGCTGCGGCAGCGCTTGCCGCGGCCGGTGCGGGGCTGGGCGCCGGCTTTGCAAAGGCGTCACCGACGATGCCTCCGCGAATGATCATCGGGCTTTGCATGAAATCATGCTTGGGCTTGGGCTGGGGGATCGCAGAAACTTCTTCATACGTGACATCCGGCACTGGTTCGCCGAGCGCCACGATCGATGGCGTCGAGGAACTCCCAGCGCCCTTCACCGGTTCAGGCGCGCCGAGCCTGACGACGGATGGTGTCGAGGATGGCGCACCGGGAACAACGAAGGACGAAGCCTGTGCTGTGCCCGCCGCCAGAGTGAGGCCAAGCGCCCCCAGGATACGCACCCAGACCATGATAGTTCCCCTTGCCCAATACGCCGGCACCATAAGGTCCGGAACTTGATGCGGGCTTGCCAGGAAAGCTGGCATTTTAGCGAACTGGCAATTCTCTTCCACCCGGACTTGCCCCGTGAACGTCCCCGTATTACGCACCACATTCGTGAGGTCCCGCATCTGTCAGGTGATGAGAGTGGCTGAGATACTTGCCGCCGGCGAGGCGATGGAGCGGGCGCTGGCGCTGCTCGAAGGCGGCGATGTCGTCGCCATTCCGACCGAAACCGTCTACGGGCTGGCCGCCGATGCCACCAATGGCGTTGGCGTGGCGCGCATCTTCGAGGTCAAGGGCCGGCCGCGTTTCAATCCGCTGATCGCCCATGTCGCCGATCTGGCGATGGCTGAGCGCATCGCGCTGTTCGATCCCGTTTCGAAAAGGCTGGCGCAGACGTTCTGGCCGGGACCGCTGACGCTGGTCCTGCCGCAGCGGCCCGGCAACGGCATTCATCCGCTGGTCACCGCCGGGCTCGATACGATCGCGCTGCGCATGCCGAAAGGCTTTGGCGGCCAACTGATCGCCAGGCTCGGACGCCCGCTTGCAGCGCCCAGCGCCAATTCCTCAGGCAGGATCAGCGCGACGACGACCGAGGCAGTGGCCGCCGATCTCGGTGCAAAAATCAAGCTGGTGGTCGATGGCGGCGCGACGTCGGTCGGGGTCGAATCGACAATCGTGAAGCTAGAGGGCGGAACACTGCGGCTGCTGCGGCCCGGCGGCATTGCCGCCGAAGAGATCGAAGCGGCCGCCGGCGTGAAGCTGCGGCGCGGCGCGCTGGGCATCGAGGCGCCGGGGATGCTCGCCTCGCATTATGCGCCGGGTGCTGCGGTGCGGATCAACGCCACAAAAGTCGCAAAGGGCGAAGCCTTGCTGGCGTTCGGCCCGCGCCGCGCCGAAGGCTGGCAGGGCGCCGCCGCCTTGCGCAACCTGTCCGAGACCGGCGACCTGCGCGAGGCAGCAAGCAACCTCTTTGCCCATATGCAGGATCTCGATCGCAGCGGCGCCAAGACAATCGCCGTCGAGCCGATCCCCTCCGACGGGCTGGGCGAGGCGATCAATGACCGGCTTTCGCGCGCCGCCGCCCCTCGTGACAAGATCGATTGAGCACCATAGTTTCCCATCCATGAACGACATCTCAAGGGATATCGACCCCGCCCTCATCGACCGCTTTGCGGCAATCGTCGGCGACAAATATGCGCTTCGCGACCAGCAGGATATCGCGCCTTACCTCACGGAGAGGCGCGGCCTCTGGCATGGCCGCACGGCGCTGGTGCTGAGGCCCGGCAACGT
>SAQR01000003.1:0-282460 GCA_004020365.1 Mesorhizobium sp. | reverse complement strand
CGACGAGGTCAGCCGCATCATGCAGCTGGCGACCGAGACGGGAACGCCGGTCGTGCCGCAAAGCGGCAACACCGGGCTGGTCGGCGCGCAGGTGCCGGACACGTCCGGCCGCCAGATCGTGCTGTCGCTGTCGCGGCTGAACCGCATCCGCGAGATCGACGTCCTGTCCAACACGGTCACCGTCGAGGCCGGGGTCATCCTGCAGACGCTGCAGGAAGCGGCCGATGCCGCCGACCGGCTGTTTCCGCTGTCGCTTGCCGCGCAAGGCTCCTGCCAGATCGGCGGCAATCTCTCTTCCAATGCCGGCGGCACCGGCATGCTCGCCTATGGCAATGCGCGTGAGCTGTGCCTCGGCGTCGAAGTGGTGCTGCCGACCGGCGAGGTGTTCGACGATCTGCGGAAGCTGAAGAAGGACAACACCGGTTACGATCTGAAGAACCTGTTCATCGGCGCGGAAGGCACGCTCGGCGTCATCACCGCCGCCGTGCTCAAGCTTTTTCCAAAGCCCAAGGGGCGCGAGGTGGCCTTTGCCGGCCTGTCGTCACCTGAGGCGGCACTGTCCCTGTTCAGCCTGGCGATGGATCGCGCCGGTGCTGCGCTCACTGCTTTCGAGCTGATCGGCCAGAGGCCCTACGATTTTACGCTTCTGCACGCGCCGGGCGTCGTGCGGCCGCTGTCCGGGGATTGGCCATGGTATGTGCTGATGCAGATCTCTTCGGGTCGCTCGGCGGAGGATGCGAGGGCCCTCATCGAGGAGGTGCTCTCAGCCGGCCTCGAGCAGGAGATCGTCGGCGATGCAGTGATTGCGGCGAGCATCGCGCAGGGCGATGCCTTCTGGAATTTCCGCGAGCTGCTGCCCGAGGCGCAGAAGCCCGAAGGCGCCTCGATCAAGCACGACATCTCTGTGCCGGTGGCGGCCATCCCGCAATTCATCGAAAAGGCGGCCGGCGCCGTTCAATCGGTCAGCCCCGGTGCGCGCGAGGTGTGTTTCGGCCACATGGGCGACGGCAATCTCCACTACAACATCTCCCGGCCGATCGGCGGCGATGACGAAGCGTTTCTCCGGCTCTATCACGCCATGAACAAGGCCGTGCACGATGTGGTGCGCAGCCTTCACGGCTCGATCTCGGCCGAGCACGGCATTGGCCAGCTGAAGCGGGACGAATTGATCGCGACAGCGCCGCCGATGGCGATCGAACTGATGCGCAGGGTGAAGACGGCCTTCGACCCGGCCGGCATCATGAATCCCGGTAAGGTTATCTGAACCTTTCGCCGTCTTGTTCATGGTGGCATTCCGATAACCATCCCCTCGAGATCAGCAAAATTTAACCGACTTTCTTAAGCGCTGCGATAAGAAGCCCGCGCTAATGTTTCCCCACAACGAGGCTGGAAAAACCGGCCCGGAGAACCGGAAGACCGGCTCTCAGGAGAGACAGGAAAGGCACGATATGAACACTGGACTGAAGCCAGTCTGGGCCGGGCGCAATATGCGCCTCGACCCATTCCGCCTGCCGCAGGTGGTGAGCTACGCGACGCGCGACGACTATGGCGACGTCACCTTCACCATCGACCACCGTGGCGCCGTCATTCGCCGCGTGCTGGAGATGAGCGGCCTGCCGGCGTTCATCGCTCTGCCCGCCAACGCGTTTCGTGGCGTGGCAGCCCGTGCAATGGAGGATCCGGACGGCAATGTCACGGTGACGCTAGAGCTTCTGCACAATGATCCGATGCTGTCGGTGCCGCTGCTGGTGGCCGACGATCTCGAGGATGTCGCCGCCGACTGGCGCGCCTGGGCCGATGCCTACCGTCTGCCGATGCTTCTGATCGAATCCGACGGCATCGCCCGCACCCTGGAGGAATCGCTTGGCGCCGCCATCAAGACATTGCCGGCGCAGGACCGCCGCAGCGGCAGGCTTTCGACCAAGCGTCGTCCGCGCTTCCTCGCCCGCCGCAGAGCCGGCGCCCTCGGCCTCAGGCTGGTGATCGGCGGCCAGGAAATCATTTCGCGCGAATAGTGCATGTCGCGCAAAAGTCCGTTGAACGCGACGCGCTTAGGGTGTGTTGAGATTCAGGTCAGGCCGAGCCGGAGTCGAAGACGGGCGCGAAGCGACCAAACTAGGTGGCTTCCGAGAACCGGAGCGGAGCGTACTTTTCGTACGTGAGCACCGGAAGCGCAGGAAGCCGCCGTTTGCAGGCCGGCATCACCTGAATATCACACGCCCTACACCAACGGCTTCAGCGCCACCCACGACGCACCGCCGATCAGGCCGAGGAAGATCAGCCAGCCGACCTGGTTGTTCGACCTGAACAGAAGCATGCACTGGTCGGGATCGTCGATGTCGAGCACTGCGATTTGCCGTGCCATATGGGCGCCGGCGGCGACCAGCCCGGCCAGCGCCGGTACCGGCGCCTGCGCCGCCGCGAAGGCGACGGCGAAGCAGACCAGCGCTCCGCCATAAAACCCGACGAGCCAGGTCTTGGTGTTGTCGCCGAACAGGCGTGCGGTCGAGCGCACGCCGACGATGGCGTCGTCTTCCCTGTCCTGATGCGCATAGATCGTGTCGTAGCCGATCACCCACAGGATCGAGCCGATATAGAGCATGACGGCCGGGCCATCGAGATCGCCGAACTCGACCGCCCATCCCATCAGCGCACCCCAGGAAAAGGCAAGGCCGAGAACCAGTTGCGGCCAGTTGGTCAATCGCTTCATGAACGGGTAGATGGCGACGACGGCGAGCGAGCCGATGCCGAGCAGGACGGCAAAGCTGTTGAACTGCACAAGCACAGCGAGTCCAACCAGTGCCTGGATCACGAGAAACGCCCAGGCCTGCCGGCGCGTGATCTTTCCCGCCGGCAGCGGCCGCGAGCGCGTGCGTTCCACCTGGTTGTCGATATCCTGGTCGACCAGGTCGTTGTAGGTGCAGCCGGCGCCGCGCATGGCGATGGCGCCAATCAGGAACAGCACGAGATACCATGGCGCCGGCAGCAGCGAGAGCAGGGGATCAGCAGGGCGTGGATAGGCAGTGGCGGCAAGGGCTGCCGACCACCAGCACGGCCACAGCAGCAACTGCCAGCCGATCGGCCGGTCCCACCGGGCAAGCTGCGCATATGGCCACAACCAGCGTGGCAGAATGCGGTAGACCCAGTGGCCGCTCGGCGCATCGGCGACGCGGCCCTGGGCTGCTTTCGACTGGATCGGTTCCATCGTGATGAAGTGGCAGCAGCGGCGGAAAGCGTCAAGCCTTGTCCGCGACCTGGATCTTTTCGATGAGGGTCACTGGCAGGTTCTCGAAATGCTTGTCACAAGTCAGGAGCGTCGCGTCATGTGCCCGAGCGGTCGCGAAAATGATCGCATCTGCGGTCGCCAATTTGTGCTTCCGGCAGGCTTCGGCGGCTGCTAGGGCGATCTCCGTGTCAAGCGGGACCACCCTACAGACCTGCGTAAAGGCGATGGTCTGATCAGCTTTGTTTTCGCCTACTTCGCGAGTGAGCCATTTTGCGAGTTCCAGTTGCACCATGGTCGGAACGAGCCAGTCGGCGCGCTCGGGCAGATGCTCGGCCACCTGCTCTCCAGTCGTGGAGCCTATCAGCCATTCGATCCAAGCCGAGGTATCGACGAGCACCATCAGACACGGTCCGACCGGTCGCGATATTCCGTCGCCGAAGCGCCCTTCGCCAGTCCCTTCAGCGCTTCCCGCTTCGGCACAGGGACGAGTAGCACGCCCGTTCCCTTCGGGATGAAGGCAAAGGTCAAACCCGCTTCCCAATGCTGGGCGGTCCGGATCGCCTTGGGGATCGATATCTGGAACTTCGAGGACAGAGTTGCAGTCTCCGACATTATCATACCCTCACTTGATCGATACACAAAACGTAAGACGCAATTGGGGCCAATGCAAGGTGCAGTTGGAGCCGACGTTCCCGTGCGCAATTGCCGTCGAAGCACCCAAATGTCTTGACCCGTCGTCCGGGGCGCAATAGCGCAGTCCTGATCGTGGAATGGCAAGGGATTTGGGCATGCGCGTATTGTTGATCGGCTCCGGCGGCCGCGAACATGCCTTGGCCTGGAAGATCGCGGCCTCGCCGCTGCTGACCAGGCTTTACGCGGCGCCCGGCAATCCGGGCATCGGCCGCGAAGCCGAACTGGTGTCGCTCGACATTGCCGATCATACGGCGGTGGCCCGGTTCTGCACGGAGAAAAAGATCGACCTCGTCGTGGTCGGGCCGGAAGGGCCGCTGGTCGCCGGCATTGCCGACGACCTTCGCGCTGAAAACATTCGCGTCTTCGGCCCGTCCAGGGCGGCGGCGCGGCTGGAAGGCTCCAAGGGTTTCACCAAGGACCTTTGCGCGAAATACGCCATCCCGACCGCCGCCTATGGCCGTTTCGGCGACCTGGCGTCGGCCGGGGCCTATGTCGAAAAGATGGGCGCGCCGATCGTCATCAAGGCCGACGGCCTCGCCGCCGGCAAGGGCGTTACCGTCGCCATGAATTTGGCCGAGGCGCTGGCAGCGCTCGATGCCTGTTTCGACGGGTCCTTCGGACAGGCCGGCGCGGAAGTGGTAGTCGAGGAGTTTCTCACCGGCGAGGAGGCGAGCTTCTTTTGCCTGTGCGACGGCGTCACCGCGCTGCCATTCGGCACCGCGCAGGACCACAAGCGCCTCAGTGACGGCGACGTCGGCCCGAACACCGGCGGCATGGGGGCCTATTCGCCGGCCCCGGTGATGACGCCGGAGATGATCGACCGCACCATGCGCGAGATCGTCGAGCCGACCATGCGCGGCATGGCCGAGCTTGGCGCGCCGTTTTCGGGCGTGCTGTTTGCCGGACTGATGATATCAGACAGCGGGCCGAAGCTCATCGAATACAACACCCGTTTCGGCGACCCGGAATGCCAGGTGCTGATGATGCGGCTGAAGGACGATCTCCTGGTCCTGCTCAACGCTGCCGCCGACGGCCAGCTTGCACATACCTCGGTGCGCTGGCGCAACGAGGCGGCGCTCACCGTGGTGATGGCGGCAAGGGGTTACCCCGGCACGCCGGAAAAGGGCTCGGTCATCCGGGGCGTCGAACAGGCCGCCGGCGATGGCGTCGAGATCTTTCATGCCGGCACCGCCATCGACAGCGGCGCGCTGGTCGCCAATGGCGGCCGCGTGCTCGGTGTCACGGCGACCGGCGGCACGGTCGGCGAGGCGCAGCGACGAGCCTATGCTGCGCTCGACCGGATCGATTGGCCGCAAGGTTTTTGCCGCCGCGACATCGGCTGGCAGGCCGTGGCCCGCGAGCAGGCGCGCTGACCAGGATTAGCGGGGCAGGGAGCTACGATCCAACTCGGTCGACGCAGTGCTGACCGCATCGGTCGGCACGGCTTCAACGGCCGATGCGGAGGGCTTTTCCTTTGGCAGCCACCCCAGATAATCGGCGATCCGGCGCGGAAGACGCATCGCTGTCCCTGTGGCCATTTGCCAGCTGCCGCGGAACTTGAACCAGCCCTCGCTGAACACGGCGACCATTTCGGTGAAGCTCGGCGGCGGCGCCACGGTCGCATAGGTTAGGGTGACATTGCCCGCAAGCCCGGCCGCCCGCGAGAGAGGCAGCGGTATCGAGGCGAGGTAATCCGGCTGCGCGTCGATCAGGCCGCCGAAAGGCCATTGCGCGCGCAACGCGGCGGCATCCATCGGCGCGACATTGACATCGATGTCGTTGGGCGTGCCTGCGACCCGGTAGGGGCAGCGGAACCGGCCGCAATTGGCTTTTGCCGAAAACTGCCAGAGTGCGTAGCCTTGCCAGTTGCCCATCGGAAAATGCACGCCGATGTCGGGCTTGTAGCGGGCATACCAGAGCGGCAGCCGCGACAGCAGCCGGTATTTGTACTTGTTGTCGGCGATGTGCTTGGCGGTCTTGCCGTTGGTGTAGAGCACCGGAAAACGGCCAATCCGCCGATGCACATGACGCACGAATTCCTCTGCATCCTCGAGTGACATCCATTTCGTCGGGTCGTCATCCTCGATGTCGAGGGCAAGCAGGTCGTCCGGACCAGGTTTCGCGAAATTGATGAAATTGTTGGCCTGTCCGACGGGGTTGCCGGGTCGGGCGAGGTGATAGGCGCCCCATTTCAGGCCGAGCGCCTTGGCCACCACCTTGCGCGTCTGGAACAGTTCCTGTGCCACCGCATGGCGCTTCCACAGCGCCTTGCAGAGCCGCGTCGCGGTCTCGTCGCCGAAACAGAAATACGCTGGCGGCATCCCGTCGGACGCCTTGTTGATGAAGCCGACGATGCGCTTGTCGGTGGCAAGTTCGGTCCAATCGATGGGATTGTATTCGTAGGCGTCGATCACCAGCGCCCGGTTGGCATTCTTCCAGGGCTCGGAGAAGTCCGAGGCTTGTGCCGGCGCCAACGCCATTGTCATCGCGGTCGCGACGAGGAGTCCTGGGCGGCGAAGAGGGTGCGCCGACGGCTTCAAACAGCATATCCTTGCTGGCCAAAGCCTGATCCTGAACCGCCCTGGTTAAGGAAATGCTTTCGGCGGCCCGCGGCAACCGCGGCAATCGTGGCGGGGATGGCTTTGCTGGTCATCAACGCAGGGCGAGCGGGTGGAACGGGTCGGGCGCCGGCGCCTGCGGCAGCGTTCCCTCAGCCTGGCGCTTGCGGTGATGGGTCAGCGAGCATTGCGGCGAACACAGAATGCCACGATCCGACCAATAGGCGGCGCCGTCCTCGATCTTGCCGCGATGGTGCCAAAAACCTGCCGCTCGATAGGGCAGGCCGCATTCGGTGCAGCGATAGGCGTCAGGTCTGGCGAGCACGGGCGGTCCCCTCCGGTAATCTTGATCTGTCGCCGGTCGACTTGTCCGGCTTTTTGTCGATTTTAGCGTGAACATCTCCAATTGCAAAATCCGCGTGACAAAGTTTGACGTTTACGTAAAAAGAACTTGGAGAGGCGACCCAAAAAGCGAATGGTTTTGTGTCGGCACGGATATTAAGTTTCCCTGCCGGACTGAGGAGGAGCGAGCGGCATGTATCGGGCACCAGTCGAGGACATCGCCTTCACGCTGAAGCATGTGGCTGGCTTGAAGCCGGCGCTTGACGCCGGCACCTTTGGCGACCTTGGCGAAGACCTCGTCGACGCCATTTTGGCGGAAGCCGGCCGCTTTGCCGGCGAAGAGGTCGCGCCGCTCTACGAGATCGGCGATGAACAAGGCGCGGTGCTGAGCGGCGCCGCCGTCACCATGCCGCCCGGCTGGAAGGAGCTTTATCGCCGCTGGATCGACGGCGGCTGGAACGCGCTGTCAGCGCCGCAGGAATTCGGCGGCCAGGCGCTGCCGACCATGCTGAGCGTCGCTGCACTCGAGATGTGGAACTCCGCCGCCATGGCCTTCGGTATCGGCCCGACGCTGACCATGGGCGCGGTCGAAGCGCTCGACAAGCATGCCTCACCGGCGCTGAAGGCCAAATACCTGGAAAAGCTCGTCTCAGGCGAATGGATGGGCACGATGAACCTGACCGAGCCGCAGGCGGGCTCGGATCTGAATGCCTTGCGCGCTCGCGCCGAGCCGGCCGGCGACGGCACCTACCGCATCTTCGGCCAGAAGATTTTCATCACCTATGGCGAGCACGATCTTACCGACAACATCATTCATCTGGTGCTGGCGCGGCTGCCGGACGCGCCGGCCGGCACGCGTGGCCTTTCGCTGTTCCTGGTGCCGAAATTCCTTGTCGGCGACGATGGCGCGCTTGGCGCACGCAACGACGTCTTCTGCTCGGGGCTGGAGCACAAATTGGGCATCCACGCCTCGCCGACCTGCACCATGATCTATGGCGACGGTTTCGAAGGGACCGCCCCCGGCGCGATCGGCTGGCTGATCGGCGAGGAAAACAAGGGCCTCGCCTGCATGTTCACCATGATGAACAATGCGCGGCTCGCCGTCGGCATGCAGGGCGTTGCGGTCGCCGAAACGGCCACGCAGAAGGCGCTCGCCTACGCCAATGACCGCCGGCAAGGCAAGGCCGCCAGCTATAGTGGCAGCGGCATGGCGCCGATCGTCCATCACCCCGACGTGCAGCGCAATCTCGTGACCATGAAGGCGCTGACCCAGATTGCGCGCGCCATCAGCTATTCCTGCGCGTACGCCATTGACCACGCGCGCGTATCCGTCGGCGATGAAGCCATCCATTGGCAGGAGCGCGCCAATCTGCTGACGCCGCTGGCCAAGGCCTTCTCCACCGATGTCGGCGTCGAGGTCGCCTCGCTCGGGCTGCAGGTTCATGGCGGCATGGGATATATCGAGGAGACGGGTGCGGCAGCACTTTATCGCGACGCGCGCATCGCGCCGATCTATGAAGGCACCAACGGCATCCAGGCCATAGACCTTGTGGCGCGCAAGCTGCCGCTTGGCGGCGGCGAGCATGTGCATGGTTACATCGCCGAGCTGAAAGCCGTCGCCAATCAAGTGCGGACCTCGAACATTCCAGGTTTTGGCCGCACCGCCGATGGCCTCGACCAGGCGCTCGACGACCTCGGTCAAGCGACGCGCTTCCTGCAAGGGCTGCTCGCCGACGGCCGCTCGGACGAGGCGCTGGCCGGCGCGACGCCGTATCTGAGGCTGATCTCGCTGGCGGCGGGCGGCGCCTATCTGGCGCGCGGCGCGCTTGCCGACCAAGGCCGCATCGCCGTTTGCCGCTTCTTCGCCGAAAACCTGCTTGGCGAGGCGGGCGCGCTGAAGGAGCGCGTCGTCGGCGGCGCCGACAGCCTTGCCGCTGCCGGCCAGACACTGATTTCTGCCTGACAGCCACCAGGTTGACGTTTCACGACGTTCACAAAGGATCACCCGTGACAGACCACATCCTCGTCGAGCGCCAGGGCGCCATCCAGATCATCCGCATCAACCGTCCGGACAAGAAGAACGCCTTGACGCGGGCCATGTATGCGAAAATGTCGAACGCCCTTGCCGAGGGCGACGCCGATCCGGCGATCCGCGTCCATGTCTTCCTCGGTGTTTCAGGCGCCTTTTCGTCCGGCAATGACCTTGCCGATTTTATGGTCGTCGCCACCGGCGGCGAGGGCGGCACCGAAGTCTGGGATTTCCTGATGGCGCTGGCCAGGACGGAAAAGCCGATGATCTCCGGCGTCGACGGCATTGCGGTCGGCATCGGCACAACGCTCAACCTGCACTGCGACCTGACCTTCGCCACGCCGCGCACAATATTCCGCACGCCCTTCGTCGATCTCGGCCTGGTCCCCGAAGCCGGGTCGAGCCTGCTTGCGCCGCAGATTCTCGGCCGGCAAGGCGCCTTCGCTCTGCTTGGCCTCGGCGAAGGCTTTTCGGCCGAGCGCGCGAAGGCAGCCGGGCTGATCTACGCAGTGGTCGAGGAGAACGAACTCGAACCCGCCGTGCTTGCCGCCGCCGGGCAGGTTGCGGCCAAGCCGCCGCAAGCGCTGAAGATCGCGCGTGACCTGATGCGTGGCTCGCGTGAAGACCTCGTTGACCGCATCAGCCAGGAAAGCGAGCATTTCCGCGAGCGGCTCGAATCCGACGAGGCTCGCGCCGCCTTGGTGGCCTTCATGACCAGGAAGAAGGCAGGCTAAAGGCGTCGTGGCCTGATGACGTGGCCATGGTGTTGGCGATTTTAGAGGGCCTGCGGCCAGCGCTGGGCGGCGTGCAGGACGGTGAGGATTTCGACAGTCTCGCCGTAGACGCGATAGGGGACGATATACGGAGTATCGACCAAAACGAGCTCCCGCGTCGTCTTGATGCGGCCGATGCGCCCCATGGCCGGTTGGTCGGCGAGATGTTCTGCCGCGTTCACGATGCGCGCAATGACTCGAGCGGCCGCCTCGGGGTTGTTCTTCTCGATGCGTGCGCCGATTTCGTCAAGCCGACGCAGCGCCCGCCCCGTCCAGCGGATTCTTTTGCGGCTCATGCCCGGCGGGCGGACTTAACATATTTTCCGACAACAGCGGCTACATCTCGGTCACTGGCAAAATCGCCGCGCTCGGCCTCGGCCAACCCGGCTTCTATCTCGGCGAGTTGCCATTCCTCACGGGCTACAAAGTCCTCAATCGCCTGCGCAGCCACATAGGAGCGCGAGCGGTCGAGCTTTTCGGCAATCTGGTCAAGCCGGTTTGCTGTTTCGTCCGGGACACGCACGGTAAAAGCAGTCATGCTCCTAACATTCCTTGGTTCACTATGAATATTGGTGAACCAAGGTGGTTCGTCAAGATTGCCCATGAGTATTTCTGGGGCATCCCCTAACGTCGATTATTTCAACGCCCGCCGGCGCCGTGTAGGAGCTACCGTATGGCCGGGCGTCCAGTTCTCCCCTTGGTGAAGCTGCTTAAGGGACCACCCATCAGGGATAAAGCCTTGTCTTGTCCCAGCCGCCCTCAGCGTTGCGCGAGAAGACAATGCGATCGTGCAGCCGGAAAGGCCGGTCGTGCCAGAACTCGATCGTCTGCGGCACGATGCGAAAACCCGACCAGTGTTTCGGCCGTGGGATCTCGCCGATCGCATGGCGCGCCGTGTATTCGGCAACGGCTTTTTCCAGTGCGAAACGGCTCTCCAGCGGCCGCGACTGTTTCGACGCCCATGCGCCGATGCGGCTGCCGCGCGGACGCGTCGCGTAATACGCGTCCGCTTCCGCCTCGGTGACGACCTCCACCGGCCCGCGCACGCGCACCTGCCGGCGCAGCGATTTCCAGTGAAAGCACATCGCCGCCTTCATGCTGCCAAGAATCTCGCGGCCTTTGGCGCTCTCGAAATTCGTATAGAACACAAACCCGCTTTCATCGAACCCCTTGAGCAGCACCATCCGCACATTCGGCATGCCCTCGGCATCGACGGTCGCCAGCGCCACGCTATTGGGATCGTTGATCTCACTCTTGGTCGCGTCGTCGAGCCATGCGGCAAACAGGCGGAATGGCTCGGCAGCCTCGGCAAAGTCACCGCTTGTTAACTCAGTTTCGCTCATAGTTTTTCCAAATTCTATTGCCGGCCGGGGGAGATTGCCGATTGTCGCGCATCGCGCAACTTTTTGACAGCAGGCAATGGAGCCTTATTGCTTCGGCCAACGAGCAGGTTGCGGTCAGGGGAGCAGCGATCGTGCTGATCGCCTTGCCGCTTGCCGCCTGCGGTGCCGGCGGCTTCAGTTTGGAGCAGGCGGAGGTCGACCGTACGATCCTCACCAGCAGCACGCCTGCTTCTGCCTTGCCGATCGACCAGGATCGCGCCTCGGACCAGGCGACGATCCGCAACGCGGTGTCCTCAGCCGATATCCAGGAGCTTGGCGGGCAGGCCGTTCCCTGGGCGAATTCCGATACCGGTTCGCGCGGCTCGATCACCGAACTGGCGGAGTCCAGGGACAACGGCCAGCTTTGCCGCCGCTTCACCGCCTCACGCGAAAGCTTCGACGGCGTCGCCCTGTTCAAGGGCGAGGTGTGCCTGGCCGGCGCTGGCGCCTGGCGGATGCAGGACTTCAAAGCGCTCTGATTTTCCGCCATCATATGACCGTAAGCTACTGGAATTTCTTCCTATGCGGGCGCATATAGATGGCAATCATGGACTCACTCCTTCTCCAGGGCAGGAAGCATGCGCGACCCCTATGAGGTGCTGGGCGTTGCCAAGAACGCATCGGCCAAGGATATAAAATCGGCATACCGCAAACTCGCCAAGGAGTATCATCCGGACCAGAACCCGGATCCCAAGGCGAAGGAGCGGTTTGCCGCGGCCAACCAGGCCTACGAGATCGTCGGCGACGAGAAGAACCGTGCGGCTTTCGATCGCGGCGAGATCGATGCCGAGGGCAAGCCGCGCTTTCAAGGTTTTGAGGGCGCCGCCGGCGGCGCCGATCCGTTCGCCGGTTTTCGCCGGCAGCAAGGGCCGGGCGGCTCGCGTTTCGAGTTTCGCTCAGGCCGTCCGAGCGGCGATCCGTTCGACGGCAGCAGCGACATCTTCAGCCAGATTTTCGGCGAGACCTTCTCTCGCGGCGCCGGCATGGGCGCCGGCCGGCAGGCGCCGTCCGGCGCCGACCTGAACGTGACGCTCGACATCACCATCGAAGAAGCGGCGACTGCCGAGAAGGTAACGGCGATGTTCCCCGACGGGCGCAAGGTCGCCGTCAAGTTGCCAGCCTATGTCGAAGACGGCCAGACCATCCGACTGAAAGGCCAGGGCGAACAAGGGCCGGGGCAACCGGGCGATGCGCTGGTCAAGATCCGCTTCCGGCGGCATCCGCGCTATCGTGTCGAAGGCCGCGACCTCCACGCCGACCTGCCGGTTGCGCTGGCGGATGCGGTGCTGGGTGCCAAGGTGGCGGTCGAAACGCCGACCGGCAAGGTTGCAGTCAATGTTCCCGCCTGGTCGAGCTCGGACAAGGTCCTGCGGCTGAAGGGCAGGGGCCTGCCGGAAAAAGTCGGCGGTCACGGCGATCTCTACGCGCATGTGCGGCTGATGCTGCCTGAGGGTGGCGACAGCGATCTCGAAGCGTTGATGCGCAACCGCAAACGCTAGCGCATGACCCCGAACCGAAGGTCCGTAGCAAAAAATCGGAATCGATTTTCGCTGGGGATCATGCACAAGTTTAAGTGCTACAGCGTCCTTTGCGCGTCCAAAAGGACGCGCGGCGCTGTAGAGCGGCGCTTTTGTCCCCTGGACTGTCCGTTTTGAGCGCTTGAAGGGGCTCTGTGCCTGTGCGATAGCCACTTCACAAAGCAGAAGAACTTGCGGAGAGCGCTCACATGGCGGGTGGACAAGGCATTATGGCCGGCAAGCGCGGGCTTGTCCTGGGCGTCGCGAACAATCGGTCGATCGCCTATGGCATCGCCAAGGCCTGCGTCGACCATGGCGCCGAGATCGCGCTGACCTATCAGGGCGAGGCGTTCAAGAAGCGCGTCGAGCCGCTGGCGGCGGAACTCAACGCCCATGTCGCCGGCCATTGCGATGTGACGGATCCGACAACGCTCGATGCGGTCTTCGACGACATCGCCAAGCATTGGGGCAAGCTCGATTTCCTCGTCCACGCCATCGCCTTTTCCGACAAGGACGAACTGACAGGCCGCTATGTCGAGACGACGCGCGACAATTTCCTGCGCACGATGGACATTTCGGTGTTTTCCTTCACCACCATCGCCAAGCGTGCCGAGGCGCTGATGACGGACGGCGGCTCGCTGCTGACGTTGACTTATTACGGTGCGGAGAAAGTGATGCCGCACTACAACGTCATGGGTGTCGCCAAAGCAGCGCTCGAAGCCAGCGTGCGCTATCTGGCCGTCGACCTCGGCGCCAAGAAAATCCGCGTCAACGCCATCTCCGCCGGTCCGATCAAGACGCTGGCAGCCTCCGGCATCGGCGATTTTCGCTACATCTTGAAGTGGAACGAATACAATTCGCCGCTAAAGCAGACGGTGACGCAAGAGGAGGTCGGCGATTCAGCGGTCTATTTCCTTTCAAACCTTTCACGCGGCGTCACCGGCGAGATCCATCATGTCGATTCCGGCTACCATGTCGTCGGCATGAAGGCGGTCGACGCGCCTGATATTTCGACCGTCAAGGAATAGTCGAATATACCCTCCCGCCTGCTCACGACCGCTCTCCGGATGACCTGATGTATCCGCTCGTCTACATCGCGCGCCATGGCCAGACGGTGTGGAACGCCGAGTCCCGGCTGCAAGGACAGGCCGACACCGATCTCAACCCGCTCGGCCGCGAGCAGGCCACCCGCAATGGCCGTCGACTGGCCGAATTCGTTCATAACCCCGAAGATTTCGATTTTGTCGCCAGCCCGATGCGGCGAACGCGTGAGACCATCGAACGCATTCGCATGGCGATGGGGCTCGATCCGCAAGCTTACCGCACCGATCCCCGCCTTGTCGAAATGAGCTTCGGCGACTGGCAGGGTTTCACCTTTCCCGAACTCGAGGCCCGGCATCTCGGCTCATCCAGGGAGAGGCGCCTCGACAAGTGGAATTTCCTGCCGCCCGGCGAGGGCGCCGAAAGCTATCAGATGCTGCTCGAACGGGTAAAGCCGTGGTTCGACGCGCTGGACCGCCAGACGGTCTGCGTGACGCATGGCGGCGTCGTGCGCGCCCTGTTCCGCATGGTGCTGGGAATGCCCGAGAAAGAAGCCGCAAGGCTGCATGTTCCGCACGATCGCTTGCTCAGGCTGGAGGGCCGACGTCTTGAGTGGCTTTAGCTGTGAGCTTTCGAGAGGTTGCAGCAGAATGCGATTTCGCGCTGAATCAGCGACAGAGAAGCGCGTAATACTGATCACGCCGGGATCGTCGCTGGCTTGAGGACTTGGACGAACCGTTCTCGACCGGCCCTAGCACATTGCGCAACAGATCGTGTCTCAGGCGCAAGGCGCGCGAAGAGCAGCCGGATGAGGGCACGCAGCTCAGGCGAAGGCGTGCTGTCGCCTGATGCGCGAAGCGTCCGCTCGTAGCTGGAGTAATCCTCGATCGCGCCAGCAACATCGTCTTGGGCGATGCCGCTCTGAATTAGCGCCTTGTAGATTCTCACAGAGTCGGGATAAAAATCGAGCGCCCGCAAATAGATAGTCCGGGCTTTCCCAGCATCGTTCCGAGCCTCGCAGTGCTTGCCAATGCGGATCGCGAGTTCGATCACGTCGCGGCGCACGCGTTCAGCCGCCGGCAAGCACCACGCGGCAATACGCTCGTGCAGCAAGAGAGGCCCCGGGAACAGGAGGAAAAGCTGCTCCAGCTCCGGTTCGGTCACGGCATTCGAGGCCAGAACCTGCTTGAGGCGCGCCTCCCATTCGGCCAAATCCACCCAGACCCTGTCTGCGGCGAGGCGCAGCTTGCCCTCCCGCTGAACCACCAGATCCGTCTGGCCGAGCAATTTGCGCAGACGGTGGAGCGCCTGATCGCAGGCAGCCTTCGCCTGGTCGCCGTCGAGGTCGGGCCAGAGCCAGTCTTGCAGGCCCTCGAGCGGGCAGGCTTGACCCTGGGAGGTGGCCAAAGTACGAAGAATGTCGAGGGCCCGCGTTGGTGGCTTTGCGCCAAGGTCAAGTGCCGAACCGTCACGTTCGAGCCGGAACCCGCCGAGAACATACACCTTGATCGGCCAAGACAAGCTTGCGGTCATGGCACTACTCCGGTTTCCAGCCGCTACCGCGAACACCAAGCAGGCGAGGCCGCGTTGGCAGCATGCTCTACGGCGTCGGCTGAGAACCCGCGAAGCATAGGCAGGATGCCGCTTGGCGTATCGGCCACTAAGCATTTGCTCATGAGGTCGTCGGATATGAAACCGGAACGCTCTAGATGCGAGAACAGTTGCAAGAGCGGTTGCCAGAAACCTTTCACGTTGGCGAAGACGAGCGGTTTCCGCTGCTGCTCCAGTTTGTGCAGTGTCACGACTTCCGTCACTTCCTCGATCGTTCCGATGCCGCCGGGAAGCGCGACAAAGGCATCGGCGCGTTCGAACATGATCCGCTTTCGGGTATGCATGTCCGGAACGATTATTATCTGGTGCGGAGCCGCAAGCATCGGGGTTCGGTCGGCAAGAAACCGTGGCATGACGGCGGTCACGAGGCCGCCGTGCTCGGCGGCTGCCCGCGCAACCGCGCCCATCAGCCCCTCCGCGCCACCGCCGTAGAGGAGGGCCATGCCCTCCAGCCCTATCGCGTCGCCGAGCTCGGTCGCGGCATCAATGAAGCTCTTGTCATTTCCCGATTTTGCGCCGCAGAAGACACATATGGTTTTAGGACGCGTCAATGGCAGTCGGTTTGTATCTTGAAGTATATTGCTTCCATTCAAAAGAATTTTCACGATCATGTTCCCTTCTGAAGTTTACTCTGGGATGTTTTGGGATGTATTTCCCGCAGCTGACACATTGAGTTTTTGGTCCAGGAGTAGAATATCGGCCCAAGCCCAGAGCAAGCAGCAGACAAGCAGCGTTGCCGGCATTACCATCGAATGAAGTACATCGGCAGCCGGGCTGCCGAGTGCCTTCACAATCTCGATGAGGGCGACGAGAACCGCCGGAAAGCGGCTGATCAGGACAGCCTTGCGGAACAGATGCGCAATCTTAGGCTTAGTAAGCTCTGTTCCGCGGGGGCCCGTCTTCCACGCACTTCCGAATTTTCCGGCCGCATGGAGAAAGCCGGAAGTAATGGCAAGGATCGGATCGCCTATGAGAAGCAGGCTCATGCCCAGCGCGACGGCGCCGATCCCCGACAGGAAGTCTCCGCGCCGTATCCTCGCTGCATCCGGCGGCCGCTTCGCTAGGCCGCGATGATATTCCTCCCCACTCCAGAAGAATATGGCTGTGGCCACCGTCAGTGCGACGGCGTTCCAACTTCCGGCGAAGTAGGAATGGGCAGCCTGCAATGAGGCAGAGAGGCCTCCATCCGCGCCGAGGGCGACCTGCCTGACTTGCAAAGCCAACCCCACGCAGAGACCGATCGCGTTGCCGATATTGTAGTACCCGCCCGGTCCTGCCAGACGCGCTGCCAGAGCGCGGCCGCCTATCCTGTTTGTCGATGCCCCCATTTCTCCATGCAATGACATTAAACCCTTCTCCCGTGCGCGATCGCTATTCGATTTCAAGGCATGTGAGCCGCGCGTGAAACGATCAGTTCTCTGGGTGAAATTCGCGGCCCAGGGCCTAATAGGCGCAGGTTGTCCTCACCAGCAGCGTCATGGGATCGATGCCGAAGGCACTCTCGAGATCCTCGCCGAAGAATGCTAGCCAGCGCCGCTGCGCGTCGTAGGCCAACGCTTCCCGCTCTTCCGGACAGGCGTATGTCTTCGACTCGAAATTCTGCAGGTGATGGACCAACTCGTGAACGAGTGCGGAGACATCCGCGGCACTGCCGGCGTTCCAATCCGGACGCAGCACGATGGTCCGGGTGTCGTCGTGATAGAGGGCGACAACCTGTTCGCTGTGGTCGGTTCGCCCAGGGCCATATCGGATAGCGGCCATCTGGGTCGGCGAGAGATGCTGGATTCTTGGATGTTGCGGCGATTCCGGCAGCCCAAAAGTGACGGTCAGCCACAACACGATGATGTTCACGAGTTCATCCACGGCATCGCTCCTCACCAAGGGATCAGGAGAACATCGGATTCGCCTCCAGATCGGATCTGCGCCGATTGAACTGGGTCGTCGTGAACAGCACGTGATCGCCAGTCGACGGGAGGAATCACGGTGCCTTCACGCAAGGCGCGGAAAAGGGGTGGTGACCCTGGGGCAACGGACGATCAACGAGCCGAGATTCTTTTCTTTGTTCTACCCGGGTTGGACGACCTGCATCACTCGGAATTCCGGAGCATTCCGGCTCAAGGAGGAAATGATAATGACCAGACTTTTTGCAGCATACGCATTCGCTGGCCTCGCCTGGACCGGGATCTCGGCTGCGGCCGAACTGGCGCCAGGCAACGGGCACAACATTCATCTCGCTGCCTTTGACGGCGTCGTTTACTTCACAGTTGAGCCGGGCGGCTACCGAGTTGTGGCGACCCTGGCGGCCGGCGCCGGCGGGCTGCCGTTGCGGATGATTTCCACGCTCGCGCCGGGGCAGCGTATGACCGTCTCCGTGCCGCAGGCGATCGGCCGGCCGTCGATCGATTTGGAGATTCTCCGGGATGGTGACGCGGTCGTTGTCAGCGACCCCATTCCCGCTGCGACGGTCGATCTCGCGGACGTGGAACCGATCCAGGCAGCGTCGGAAAAGTGACCGTCGACCGCAAGCGGACCTGCAGCGTTGGACAGGCCGCTATGCTCGGTTCGACAGCAGGCGAAGGGAGCCCAGCGCCTTGGGCCGGGAATTTTCCACCGCGCGCTCGTTGCTTTGCTGAGTGTCGCCAGCAGCCGGTTCACCGATCCAGGGATGCGGCCCTGCAAAGTTTATGGCCAGGCGATCGATAGCAGGCGGGGGGAATCACGCTGCCTTCACGCAAGGCGCGGGAAAGTGGTCTCGACCCTGAGGCAACGGATTATGAACGACCCGAGATTTTTTCTCTTTGATTTACCAAGGTCGGGACGACCCGCGCCATTCACAATTCCGGAGGAATATTATCCCGGCGTGCGGGATCACTGGCATGATGCGGCGTCCCGTCGAACGGTCGATCCAATCGAAGGAATCAGGGCGCTGGTCATCCACGCGGCGGTGGGGTTCAGTTCGGCGGGCGTCATGTCCGTCATGAAGGCGCACAGGGCCAGTTGGCATTGGCTGATTCCGGGTACGGACGAAGAGCCGCATGGCAAGGTCGCCTGGGCCTGTGTGCCGGAGGCGAGCGCCGCCCTCCACGTGCGGGACCATCGGTCGTATCCTGCTCTGAACGGTGGCCAGGCCAAAGTCGATGACTGGAGCCTCGCAATCCAGATCGTCAATTCGCGGAGCCGCGATGTCGTGGAGCCATTCTCGGACTGGCAGGTGGAGATTGCCGCTGAAATCGCGCGTTACAGTTGGGCGAAGTACCCGAATTTGACCCATGTCGTATCGCACGCCTTGCTGGACCCTGAACGGTGCAGCGATCCAGGTGCCCACTTTCCCTGGAATCGGTTCCGCGATCTCGTGCTGAACGGTGCCGGCGACCCCTACCCAGCCAGGCCCACCTCCGCTGCGGTGCCGATGGAATCGCTGCCCGCCCTGCACAATGTTGCCACCTGCTGCGCGGCCTGGGATTTGCCGCCTGCGGACGACTAATCGGGCCGCGCCGCACGCGGAGGGACCCGTGTTGCGCATTAGACCTGCACGCGCGAAGATGCCACATCGTCTATCGAGGGAGGCACCCGGTTATCCCGGTGCCCGGTTGGCCGATATGGTTTCGCGATCGAGCCTGCATAGGCGCGTTCGGCGGGAGCGCTCAGCGGGGGAGGGCACGTGGCCACAGTTGCTTCGGGTTCAAATGAATCGTCACACGCGCTCGATCCGGCGTCACGAGATAATCGGATAGCGATCGCGCGGCTGGCGCCAAAGCTTCGTCTTCTCACTCGGCTGCCTCATCCGGACGCACCTGGTGCCGCGATATATGTGGCACAAGCGCATCCCCATGACCACGGCGAGGCGTTCGCCGACTTTGAGCCTGTCGGAGTCGCGGGCTGCGATTGGCGTCCCGAGCGGGCATTCGAAGCCTGCGTCGCCGAAGCCGCCGAATATCTTTCCCAGCTCGAGTACCCGGAGGACCGAAAGCCTGGAGCCGAAACGACCGGTAGGCGCATTGACGCCTTCGATCACTATCTTGCCGGCGCCATCGAAACAGGAGGCGAGCGCCTGTGGCTGGCCGGGCATCCGTTCGGTTCATCGGAACCGGTGGCATTGCCGGGCGAACTTTGCATCCGGCGCGCAAGCGGCCGTAGTGCTCTATCGTACAGGCTCGGTAGCGGCGTCGCGGCGGGAAGGACCCTGATCGAGGCGGCAAACCGTGCGATATGGGAAGTAATCGAGCGCGATGCCGTCGCAAGATGGTGGCACGGCGACTCGGTGGCGCGGGCGATTGGCGAAGATGCGTTGCGCGATAGCGGACTTCCGGACCGCCTCGCCCGATACCGGTCGGGAAAGGCGACCCGGACGTGCGGCTTGGTCGATATTCGCGCAGCTGTGGACATTCCCGTCATCGCTGCCTTTTCGTTTTCTCGTGACGGGAGAGATTTTGCCTGCGGTTTCGCAGCACGACCGAACATGGCCGATGCCGTCCACGCAGCAACCAAAGAGATGGTGCAGATGGAGATCGGACATCATCTCGTGCGCGCCAAGCAGCAGGTGCACGGGTTCGAGAAGCTCAATCAGGATGACCTCGCCTATATCGCGCGAAGCCAGAGGATCGCCCCCGATCATCCGAAGCTTAGGGCCGCTCCCGCCGGCTCGGAAAATTCGTCCGTAGAAGGCAACGACGAATTACTCCTCGACTTTACGCGCGAGGCACTCCTTCGTGCCGGCTGCGCGGCCTTTGTCGTGAACCTGACGCGCGATTCCATTGGCATTCCGGTCGCCCGCGCTCTTGTCACAGGCCTGCGGCAGGTCCCCCCAAGCGAGGCATTGCAATTCGACTCCTTGGGTAGGTGCATCAACTCTAACATTCCGGTACTGTAAGGCGTTTGCTGTAGTCAGAGTCCCATGGACCAATATAGCCAGGTAGCGTCGCGGAGCCGTGAAACACCAAGCTTCCATTTTGAGACGCTTGGCATCTTCCGTATGTCTCATGGCGCCGTGAATTGCACCTTCAAGAGCCGCAAGGCACAGGCGCTGTTTGCCTATCTCGCATTTTGCAAGAACATGATCGAAAGCCGGGAACGCCTCGCTGGCCTTTTGTGGGGCGAAAACAGTGAGGAAGCCGCACGCACATCCCTGCGCCAGCTAATCAGTGGGGTAAAGAAGGAAACGAAGCAGTTTCCAGTGCAGATCTTCGACTGCGATCGGAACAATGTTTGGTTGCAGCCGACCCACGTCTCAACCGACGCGGCCAGCCACATCGTCGATCTCGAACAGAATATCGTGCCCGAAGTTATGGTCACGGAGCAGCGGCTGTTCGGAGGCTTTCTCGTCAATTTGAGGGACATTGATCCCAGCTTCGACATGTGGCTCTCGGTCCAGCGCGAATATCTCCACGACAGGGCGGTTAAGCTCCTCCAGGACCAAGCCCGGCGCGAGCAGGACGATGCCAAGCGGGAAAGGTTCGCCATCGCCCTCCACAATTTGGACCCGACGCATGAGGTAGCCTGCCGTATCCTCATGCAGTGCCGTGCCTCACGTGGCGACACGGCGGGAGCGCTTCGCGTCTACAACGACCTATGGGAATTGCTCGACACCGACTATGACATGGAGCCGTCACCGCAGACCCAGGCGCTGGTTGCGGAGATAAAGACGGCGGAACCTCCTCCTGCTCCTCCCGGGCACGTCCCGCAACCCGCCCCCGCTGTTGCGGCAGCAGCGCATCTGTTCGACGGCGCAGGGAGCGCCGCTCAGGCGCGCGCTGAACCCCCGCTGATCCTGGTTCATCCATTCTTGCACGAGGCGGTCCATGCCATCCGTATCAACGGCTTTCGCCACGAACTGATCGCAGCCATGACACGGTTCCGCGACTGGTCGGTGAGGGAGCACTCGGCGTCCGACGATGCGCTCCCGGCAAGCGGCCGCAAGGTCTATGACTTGCTTGCCACGGCGACGGGCGAGGACGGTGAATTGCACATCGCCGTGCTGCTGCGTCGTAGGTCTGACGGCCACTACATGTGGAGCGAGAACTCGGAAATCGAGATCGGCAACTGGCATCGCGCCAGACTGCAGATCGTCCGGCATCTGGCCGCGGCGCTCGATGTCCAGATCTCGGCGGAGCGTTTGAGCACGACCGCAGGTCTTGCCGACATGGATCTCGACATCTACGACCGCTGGCTGCGCGGCAATGAGCTTCTTTCGCGGTGGCGTCCGGCCGACGAGAGCCGGTCCGAGGAGATATTCCGGTCGATCATACGGGATGCTCCCGATTTGGCGCCCGCTCATGCCAGCTTGGCGCAGATACTCAACAGCAGACATCTCGTCTTCCCCGGCCTGATGCGGGACAGAAAGCGGGAACAGGAAGCTCTCAAACTTGCAAACATGGCTTCCAAGCTCGCGCCGATGGACGGCCGGACCAAGCTCACCCTTGCCTGGTCCTATCTTATGAACGAGAAGTACGAGCAGGCGATCTATTGCTACGAGTTGGCGCTCAAGATGAACGACAACGATCCCTGGGCGCTGATTTCATGTGCGCAGGGCCTTGCCTATTGCGGCGAGAAGGCGCTCGCCAACGAGATCGCACAAAGGGCGCTGCGGGTTGGATATGGCGCGGAACCCGTTCATTGGGCTTACCACGCCTGTATCCGCTTTCTCTTCGGCAACAGCGAGGGAGCGGTGGAAGCAGCCGATCTTGCCGAGGATGCGACCTTCTTTGTCAGCGGCCTGAAAGCCGCGGCACAGGCCGAGCTTGGCTTGAACGAGGCGGCTCTGCAAGAAGCGGCAGCGTTCTTCCGCCGTATCGCGGACAACTGGCATGGCGAGAGCCCCGCTTCGCCGAAAGCGACGCTCGAATGGTTCTGCCAGTGCCTCCCGATCCGCCTGATGGCGGACCGGGAGAGGCTGCATTCAGGAATTCTGGCGACCGGATTGCTCGATCTGGCTGTTTAGCGTTTCACCCGCCGGTTTTGCTCTCTCACCGGCAGCCACGCATCGTGTAGTCGGCAACCCGCGCATAGAAAAAGCGCAACTGAGTAATCACGTTCTGGTCCTCGTCGCGTCCGCCCGGCTCGTAATCCGTGTAAAGCGGCGGAAGCGGATAGACGTCGTCTCCAACGCTAGCTGTGACGATCTGCTCCGACTCCGTTACCTGGCCCTTCGGCGGCAACCGCAGGAGAAACTCGTAGTCGCCCTCGGTACGGTCGTTACCCTGTACCACCCTGAGGCTCTTGAAGACGTCCGGTATCGTCAGGAGGTCCTTAAAAGCCAGCCGCAATTCGTCGATGGTTTCGGGCGCGTTATCTTGCTGCGCCCATTCGACCAACTTCTTCCCGACCGCCTCGTAATCCTTGAAGATGGCACTTGCCTCGTCGCCATCAATACCGAACTGAACCGGCGGGTATTTTCGATCTGGTGAACCGAGTCCCGGCATGTTTCCCTCCTTTGGTTGTGTCTTCATGCACGGGCAGTAGACCGCTAACGCCAAATACCCGCAAGGGCGATTAATTCGCATCGTCAGCGTGAAAGCTTCGTGAAAATTTCAGGTGCCACAGCCCGAAGACAAAATCGGCTTCAAGTTTTAATATAACTCGTTTCCGGTGATCGGGCTCAAGATGGTGTTGCGCTTTTTGAGGGGATAGTCGGCATGAAGAATATTGGTTGTCTCGGTTTTGCTTGGAAACGACTTTCTTGCCAGGCTTGGTCAGTCCGGCTCGCGCTGGTACGAGGAGTGCTGGTCGGGCTTGCGGTGTTGTTTTCGGCAGGTGCGCCCGATGCCGGCGAAGGTAAGCAGCCGTCTCAGGACCATCCGGAGCGGCGTGGCTTGGGTCTCAAGTTGGCGGGAAAAGGCACGACGAACACCGAAGCGACACTGGGGCGCGACGTTGGCGCCGCTCCCACTATCGACTGGGGACGGTCGCTTTTCGTGCGAAAGCTGGTCCTTTTGGAAGAAATTTCCTTCACCGGCGTAATGGACCAACTCGTCGCGTCGAGCAACGGCAGGATCGCCGATCGCGACGAGCTGTTCCGGAACTGGTGGAGCACGGCGGCTGGCGACGACTGCGAAGAGCTGCGGCCAAAGCAGCCGAATGGTCGCCCGCCGTTTCCCTACGACTGTTCGCGAGCCGAAGGGATGCTCAAGGACAAGGATCCCTATAGGGCGTTCGGCGACGGCCAAACTCCATTCATCATCGTTGCCGCCGTGAATCGGGTCGATCTGCTGCGTGAGCCGAAGAACGCGCCGCCAATCGAGACGCAAGATGCGTCGATCGATCACCCAACCCCACATATCTCGCCACGCGCGGTCGGAGAAGGTGACGGCCATGACGATCAATATGGCGGCGATGGCGGCGATTGCGGCGAGTTTCGCCTCATAGCGGGAAAGCATCCGGATTGGAAAAATCCGGATGCTCCCGATGGAATCGACGGCGAGATGCTGATCGCATTCGAGGCAGTCATGCCCAATGGAGGTGACCCGAAGCGCTGCATGGCGATCCAGAAGTTCTGGCTATCGCTTTCGGAAGGGTCGGCGCAGGGCCAGACACCGCTCGCGGAACGGGAACGGGAAGTCGCGATTTTACTGCGTAAATTTTTCCTGGAGGGAATAACGCTCGCGGAGGACGGCAGCGTTGTTGACGGCGATGCGGTCGACCCGACGACGTTTCAGCTGCCTCCGGCCATGCATGTCGACCATCTCGGCGCGTCGGAATCAAGCACCGGTCAGATCCGGACGAACTCGAAGCTACATCAGGGACAATGGGGGCTCCGTGAGTACCGCTTCGACAAAGAGTCGATGCGCCTGCTTCCCACGCGTACAACAGGTTCCCCTGAGCCCACTCTCTTTTCCAAAAATTCGCCGGACCCCGAGGCAACGAAGGACCTCGTTAAGTTGGTACTAGACTCTATTCGCACCGATGCTTCTGCGCCTGGTACTCTGCTTGATACCAACAACATTAACAGCTTCCGCTTGCCGGACCTGCCCGAGCACCTGCTCGCGGCGGAAATGAATGCGGAAAAGGTTCGGCTCGGCGACTACGCTGCAATACTCGACGCAAATGACGCCTTCCTTGGCGAAATCAAAGACAAGATCAAAGACCTGTTCCCAGTAGATGCCGCCGACACTGAAGAGACAAAAGAAGAGAGAAAACGGAAAATCAAAGAGACAGAACGGCGAGTCCGAAAGCGGATTCAGTCTCTCTCCTGTGCAGGTTGCCATAAATTCTCCGGGAGGGGCAGCGGCGGCTTCGAGGACGATTTCGGGCGCGAGGTCTGTTGGCAAGTTTCCTCCTTCAACAAACACGTCACCGCTAAATCAGTGGACGGCGAGTACCCAATATCGCCGGCCTTGGAGCGCGTCTTTCTGCCGCACCGGGAATATGTAATGCGGACGTACCTGGCGGGAAACACTCCGGAAGACGCTCCGCCGAAGGAAGACATGAGCACCGAAGCGCAATTAGCCTGGGAAGGTCTGCCCCACTGCTAGAAAGCCATCTGATAGTCGTCCGTCTGTACGCCCGTTGAAACCTAACGTGCCGGGCGCGGTTGCCGCTCGTGGCGCGCGGCGCCTGCTGTCTGGTGCCTCGGGACACCTCATCCTTTCACACCCTGCTCACGCGCAGATCACGTCACCCGTTGCTTGGTAGTGCGTCGGCCGACCGGGCCGCTCGACATATGCAGCGGGGGAAATACCATGTTCGAATTTGTCTTGACCGGCATGCCTCAGTTCCTGGCTGCTTATGCCGTTATTCTGGTGACGCCCGGCCCCATCACGTTCGCGACGGGAAGCCTCGCGACCCTCAGCGGCCTTCCGAGGGCGATGCCATTCGTCATCGGGATCGGCACGGGCGCGGCTTCGCTAACCGCGTTCCTCGGCCTGATGGCCGAGAGCGTTTCCGCGACGGTCCCGCTCCCTGTCCTTCACCTGGCCGGTACCGCATTGCTGATCTGGATGGCGGTCAGGATCATCCGCATGCCGATGCCGGCTGGCACGCCTGTAAGAAACTCGAAAGGGTCGCTTGGTGGCCTCGTCCTAGCCGGATTTCTCACTCCGTTGTCCTCCCCGCTAGATGGCTTTTTTCTGATGGCAATGTTCACCGGCCCGGTGCTGTCGCAACGCGAACTCGGGACGGTTGCCTCGATCGCGGTGACGGTCGGCGTGGTCAATCTCGCCTGGTACATGCTGGTAGCCATCGTTTTCGCCCGCCTTTCGGCTTGGCACCGTCCGATCCGCACGGTCGGAGCGGCTCTTCTGACGTCCCTGGCGATGCTGTCAGCGTGGTCTGCCTTAGGTTCTGGGTGATGCGGAATGGATCCCGTTTCGAGATTTGTGCGGCCCTATGCGCTGCGACCGCACGATCGCTTGCTCAGGCTGGAGGGCCGGCGCCTGGAGTGGCTCTAATGCATGTCGCCCAAAAGCATGCCCACGGGCCTGCCCTTCTACTGGCCCAACGATCTCAATGCCGCCGCCTCGTCTTCTCGTGACAGAGGCTGATGCGCTTCGGTTGCCGCGAGATAGGAATCGAGCGCTTCCGTAGACGAGGCCGGTGCATATCCGCCATCGCGCGCGGCCGCAACGACGGCAAAATTCACCACCCAACCATTATCCGAGTGGCACGCCACGGATATGACGGACGAGCGGTTGGCGGAATCGATTTCGAATTCGCGGCACAAGGAACCGGTTCCATCGCGAAACGTGGCTACGGCACGGAGCCTGTCGGTGGAGCCTGCCAGCACGGTTTCTTCGCCGGACGCCACTTGCCCGAGCGCCTCTGAAAGAGGGCTATCCTGCCCTGCCACCTCAAGTCCATGCGGCTGGTTTTGGCTGCCAAGCCCAAAAAAATATGCGCCGAACCCAAAAACGACTGCAACCAGCGAAGCAGCCAGCGGCATGATCCAGAATCCCAGGGGGCGCGGCATTGCCTGATTGTCCCCCGCCCTTAAGGCAACGACACGCGCGCGCTGGCTGGCGCGCGATGGAACGCTGCGCCGCCTGGCCTCATCGATCATTCGCTGCACGGACTGGCTGAGCCGGTCGGGAACGGGTTCATCGAGAGCCGGCATCAGTGCCTCTTTGACCTGAATGCGGGTTTCCAGGAACAAGGCGACCTGGCTGGCGATATCCGGCTGCATGGCCTTCTCGATGGCTGCGGCAGTCGCGTCGTCAAGTTCGCCGTCTGCAAAGGCCATGAGCGTTTCGTCAGCAAACTCGCATCTGATCATTTCTGTTCTCGCCCTTCATGACCGGTGAACGTGGCAAGCCGGGATTTATTCCGACTGCCTCGGCGAGATTCTTTCTGGCGCGCGCCAGCCGGCTCATCACCGTTCCGATCGGTATAGCGAGAACGCCGGCCGCCTCCCTGTAGGAAAGGTCCTCGACGCAGACCAGGAGAATGATTTCGCGCTGATCGTCCGGCAGGTCGGTGATCGCCTGGGCAACACTGTTCAGGGCAAAGCGTGCTTCGACATCTCGCTCGCCAGAGGCGCCGACAAGGTCCTGCCGTTGCTCAATGTCCTCATGCGGGCCGGCCGTGCGCTGCCTTCTGATGTGGTCAATCCACAAATTTCGCAGGATCCGGAACAACCACGCATCAAAACGGGTTCCAGGTTCAAAGCGCTCGGTGTTGGCAAGCGCGCGTTCGCAAGCCGCCTGCACCAGATCGTCGGCAAGATCGCGGGAACGGCAAAGGGAAATCGCAAAACGGCGCAGGTTCGGAAGAAATGCAACAAGCTGCTTTCCGAATTGATCAGTCTCAATCACGTCGAAGTTTCCGGTTTCTTGAGGACCAGGCGAAGTCAGCCGCCTCCGCACGCATTCGGGGTGGGTCGGTATCTTCATGTGGCAGCATATGACGACGGCGGCTAAACCAGCGTGGGAGTCCGGCTAGATTTCGGAAAGGCCAGGATTAGACGATGGCAAGCATGAGGTTAGAGCTTGGTGAGAGAAGTGCCTATTTCCTGAAAACGTGGATGACCCGCTGGCTTCAAGCCGATATCACGTAGCCGAAGCCCCGCACGGTTTTTATGAGTGGCTTTTCGTGCACGCTTTCGATCTTGCTGCGAAGGTAGCGGATGTAGACGTCGACCACCTTCGTTTCCGGGTCGAAGCTCAGATCCCAAACATTGTTGAGCAGCCGGGTTCTGCTGATCACAGCGCCGGAGTGCGACATCAGATATGCGAGAAGCCTGAATTCCTTGGCCGTCAGGCTGATCTCGCGTTCGCCGCGCCAGACCTTCTTTCCGACCGGATCAAGAGCCAGATCGCCAACCCTGAGGACTGGGTCGGTGCCTGTGCTGGAGCCGCGACGAAGCAGCGCCTCCATGCGCGCGATCAGTTCGTCGAAGGCGAAAGGCTTGGTCAGGTAGTCGTCGGCGCCCCCCTTCAGCCCTTCGACCTTGTCCTGCAGGCTGTCTCTGGCCGTGAGCATCAGGACAAGATGCTGGTGCTGCTCGCGCCGCAGCATGCGACATATTTCGAGGCCGTCGATCCCTGGAAGCATACGGTCGAGAACGATCAGCGCATATGGCGTCTCCCGCACCATCGCCAGCGCATCCCCGCCACTGTCGGTCACGTCGACAACGTAACCCTCGGCTTCGAGTCCTCGCTTGATGAAGCCGACGATGCGATCGTCGTCCTCTACCAGCAGAATCCTTGACATTAACACCTCCGTCCCCGGGTCGTATTGCGGGGAGAACTTCCCGCCTCGCGGTGGGCGCGGTCATTCCGCCAAGCTCCCGCCATCGTAATCCAGGAAACGAAGGAGGTCGTTCTTTATTCCGAGCCGGTTTTCGCACGCAGCCTCTTTTTCAGAACGACCACGGCGGCACCTGCGTTCGCATCCGCAGACGCGGTTGCGTCAGCGCGTGGCAGCCGGACCACGACCTCGGTAAAAGACCCGACCTCGCTGGTGAGCGCAATCTCGCCATGATGCTTTTCGATGAGCCATTTCGCAATCGCCAGACCGAGGCCACTGCCAAGTTGGCGCGACGCTTTTGGGCTTCGGCCGCGGTAAAATCGCTCGAACACCTTGGGTATCTCCTCGGCCGGAATGCCCAAACCCTTGTCGCGTATCGCAATCTCTGCATGCCCGTCCGTAACGGTCATGCTCAGGTTCACCGGGCGATCGCGCGGAGAATATTTTATGGCATTGTCCAGAATTATGACGAGAGCCTGTTTGAGCCGCTGCGCGTCGGCAGTGATCCAGACCGGACGGGTGCTGTAGGCCGCCTTGATCGAGATGCCCTTGGCGCGCCCCAGGATTTCGCCCTCGTGGACCGCATCGGCGACGATGCTCACGAGGTCCGTTCGGCGGGGCTCGAAACGTATTGTATCGGTTTCCGAACGAGAAAGAAAAACGAGATCGTCGACGAGGCGTCCCATCTCCAGGCTCTGAGTGACAATCCGTTCGAGCGCATCGCGGTACACTGCCTCCGGCTTTGAACCATGGCGCAGCGGAATTTCCGCTTCACCGCGAAGCGCCGTCAGTGGAGTGCGCAGTTCATGGCTGATGTCGGCGAGGAACTGGACGCGCAACCGGTCGAGTTCCGTCAACCGCTGGTTCGCCGCGGCAAGCTCTGCCGTGCGTGTGGCAACTTGCTGCTCGAGTTCTGCCTTGGCATTGAGCAACCGGTCGCGCTGGTCTTGCTGATGTGTGGCCATTTCGTTGAACCGCCTGGCGAGCGCGCCAAGTTCGTCGCGGCCATCAAAGGCGATCCGGTGGTCGAGATCACCACGACTGATCGCCTCTGTGCCTTCGGTCAGAAGGCTGATCGGGCGCATCAATGATCGGGCGAGAAGGAAAGCAGCAACAAAGCAGAGAACCACGGCAGCCAACGCAAGGGCGGCCGTCATCCACGTCAGGCGTCGCCACAGTGCTTCTGCCTGCAGTTCGGTTCGCACAACCTCTTCCTCTTCGTCGCGCCGCGCAGCTTCCAGGATGTTTTCGAACTCGGCGTCGAAACGATTCTCGATGTCCCGGCGAAAAACCCTGACCGCGTCCTCCTGGCGCCCCTGGTTGCGAAGATTGATTGCGTCGGACGTGGCTTTGGCGATTTCTCCGTAGAGCGTGCGCATCCGCGTGATGCGGAAGATCTCGTCACCGCTGTCCTCTTGTTCGCTGCTGCGCCCGAGAAACTCGGCTTCTCCCCTGGTCAACTGCGCGAGCTTTTCGAATCCTGCCTCAAGTTCGGCGCGGGCGCTCTCGTAGTCGGGACGCTCCGGTTCGCCAATCAACAGGAACTCGGCGATCTGCTCAGAATATCGGTTGGCGTTGGCCGTAAGTACGGTGACGGCTTCCAGTTGGTTGTTGGCCCATTGCACGCGCTGTGTGTAGTAGGTTGTCGAGCGAATGGTGATGTAGACGATAGCCGCCATCATCACGACTGCCCCCACGACAATGAGCTGAAATACAAGAATGCGAGACCTGATGCCCATCGGTGTCCATCGGCGTTGAGAACCCGAACCGATCGGATTCATGAATACTCACGTCCCCCTTCGCGGTAGAGAAGGCCACCGTGCAGGATGGCTCGCGCGGATCGGCGCAACATTCCACGGCGTCGTTTAGCACAGAGCAAACATAGAGGACCCGCTGTTAAGGATACGCGAGATTCAGGTTAGAAATTGGTGAGAATGCAGTCGCGCCGCCCGAATTTCACCTCGTGAGAGGCTAAGTCGTTGGCCGCGAGGGCGGCATCGTTGAGAAGCGTGTAAAACAGCTTGCCTGAACCAAGATCGTCTGAAGGGAGAACATTGGGAAACCTCGCTGGGGGTTGAATGCGTAGGTTAGAACGACTTCATTGCTCTGCCATCGGCTGCTGTTCACGGGGCCGTGGCCCTGAACAGGACGAATGTCGTCGGTTCCGCGTCCTTGTTTGTCTTGTCGGTGACCATGAGAAACAGGTCGTCCGAGATGCGGGCCAGTCCCTCGAAGTTGTTCACCAGCATTGCATCAGGCACGGCTGAAAGCTCGGCAAGGTGGCACTCCCAATCAGCGGAGCAGGCGGCAAAATCGAGATAGCGAAGGCGCGCTGTTGGTGCGCCGCCCTTTTCCTCGCGGGTTCGTTCTAGAACAAGGAGATTGCCGTCCGGCAAATTCTCGATCGCCTTTATTCTGCTATCGGGCTGGAAGGCCGCGAATGACCAGGTCGTTCCGTCTGCCGCGTAAAGTGTGTGGCGGTCTTCCGGCCTGCCCTTCAGGGGACGTTCCGGTGCCGTCAGCATGCCATGACGCTTGTCGAATGCGACCGCTTCAAGGCGGCTGTTCTTCTTGCTGTATTGCTTGCCGTCCGCCAATGGACCAGGCAGTGGTATGGCACCGATCTGGTTGCCTTGCGGTGTAAAGCGGACAATCGCTGGGCCATCTTCGAAGGCGATCAGCAACTCGGTGTCAGATTGCTTGCCATTGTCGTCATCGAGCGCGGTGAGGCCTTCCGCATTGGCGACGGACCCGCCGGAAGCCCCAGCCACCGCCGCCGCGATTGGAACCGAGAAGACGGGTTGGATCTCCGCGATCCGGGTCCCGTCAATGCGAACGCGAAAATGATGGAGAACGCCGCCATCGGAAACCGCATAGAGAAGTTGCTCATCCTCATCCCAGGCCAGGCCGGAGAATTCCTCGATTCTCATTCCGTTTGCGCCCTCCGCGGGCACTTCCATGCTGTCCAGGGCCTCTAGGGGTTCGGCGCCGGCTCCGACCGCGCTCGGCGTTGTCAGCGCAGTTGAGGCAAGCAGCATAGAAGCCCCTGCAAGACGGTTGAACATGCGGCGAATTCCGTTTGGGTTTGTCATGCGGCGAATTCCCCTTCGATCGGTGAGGCGGCCAACTCGAGTTGTTGCGCGGGAATGCTTCCAAGCTTGCGGAGAGCGGGAAGAAACTTGTTGTGCTTCGTTCCCTGGTTCAGGATCGCGATCGCCGTGCAGTATTTTGAACAATGCTTGGTGGGGTGCTGGTGCAGCGTCCGCAGAATGCGGTCGGCTATCCCGTTGCCGTTCGCAGATTTCGTTTCCAGGATGAAGCGATCGTCGCGAACGGCGTGCGACAAGCCAGGAGCAAAAAAGCGCAGTTGGCTATCGATCGTCATACGCTCCCCGCCTTCCTTGGCGACAAGCGTCATGCGGACATAGCGCATGTCGACGACCCGCGAGAGTTCGTATGGAAAGTCCTGGCGATACTGATCAAAATAGGCGCCGTGGACATAACCCAGCGCTGTCTCGTCAAGAACGCCGAATTTCATGGGATCGTAAGGCAGTCGCTTCTTGATGGTGGCGCCGCGCTTGTCCTTGAGCTTCACCTCGACGAAGCACAACCCTGCCTCAAGGTATTTCCGGATTCGGACCTTGGCCCGCCTGCGCCGGCCCTGATGGTGATTGAAATAACTCTGCCGGTCCGCATCGTCGAAATAGCAGGTTTCGTAGGTGAATGTCCGGCGCCCGTCGATTTCAAGAATATCGAAGTGCTTTGCCAGTTCAGCCGCGGCGCGGCGCAGTACGGCCGCCCCGATGACATATTTGTTGTCGAGCCGCTCCAGCATCTCGGCCTTTGCGTTGAGGGCATCCAGGCTGATCGGCTCGAAAGCCTGCTCCAGCCAAGCGTCAGTGTTTGCGATAGAAGACATTGAGCCTCGCCATTTCCGTGATGTAGTCGAGTTGGAGAACCTGATAGGACAGCACGTCGACGCCCAACCGCTCCGAGAGTTCGGCACGCATGGTCTTGGGGTCCGACAGCAACGTAAGGTGGATTTTATCCAGCGTGACCTTCGCCCCGCTGACCGATTGCAGCATCTTCGGATGATCGACGACATAGGCGCCGACCAGCACGAAGAGCACGATCATAGCCGCGAAGGGCAGCGTGGTTCCCTGCACCGACGAGATGACGGCGATAGCGACACTGCCGAAGAAATAGGTCATCTCGGTCTTTGTCAGAGGCTCGGAGCGCAGCGTGAACAGCGCCAGAATGGCGAACAGACCAAAGCCGGCTGCCACGCTGAAGTTCACCGACGACAGTATGGTCAGCACCGCGAAGACGAATATGTTGAACAGTGCTGCCGCCGTGACCAATTCCTTGTCGCGATACCGTCGATAATACATGCCGAAGACAAGCATCATCATCCCGACAAGGTTCATGGCGAACCTGATCGACTGAGCGACGAGCGGATCCTGAAGGGCTTGCAGGAGGTCGGGAGTCATGGCGCGCTCGCCACGGAGACGCCGGGCACCCCTGCCAAATTCAACCGGAAAATATGCATGTCAGCTCCTGGTTTTTCCATGGCGCCATCCGTGGCGCTGAAGTGGAGAACGGGCGAATTTCGTTTCTATTCCGTTGGAAAGTCAGAACATCCGAAAACAGGTGGCAGCGCCAAGTTTGTTTACGATCAACGGCTTGCCCGGAGGCATTTCGCGAATGTGACAGTCCGATGACACATTTATGAACTACGCCGGCTAAGGCCACGTGTGATCCCGGCGAGATTTTGGAGAGCCGCAGATTAGTTTTTGGGGAACGCAAGATTAGAGCCCGGTAAGAACCGGGCGAAGTTCTCAAGCGCCTCGTGACCCATCTGGTTCAGACCACTGATCAGACGCCTCGGTCGTGGCGGCCGACGCCGTCGCGATGTTGCAATGGAAATGACTGCGGACGCTACTGGAAGCTCGGCACAATGCTGTTCGACGCGAAAGGGCAACTGCCCGGCATGCCGAAAAGTCGCCGAATGGGTCCGTCGCTCGAGGCGCACGTCAAGGATGGCTGGATCGATCGGGACGACCGATACAACCTGTTGCTGATGGTCAGGAGAGGGAGCCGTCAGCGAGCTTGACGTTTGGGCGTCACTTACGAAACCGCCAGGGATCACCTGAAAGCCGTCGTTGCCAAAACCGCGGCCCATCGCCAGCCCGAACTGGTAGCGTTGCTCGCGAGATAGCCAGCACCGCCCAGCCTGAATGAGTCTATTCGGTTGAATCGCTTTCCGGCAATTGCATGTCGGTGATGATGTTCTCGCCGTTTGTCTCGTCGTAGGCGATCACGATGTCCATGCCGGGTTTCAGCGCTTCGAGATCGGTTTCGGCGTTCAGCTTGTAGGATTTGCCGTCATCGAGTGTCAGCGTCAACGTGTCCTTGTCGATCTCTTTGATCAGGCCTTCGGTTTGGCCGGCAAAGGCGGCGGTGGAAATCAGCAACATGGCGGCAACGGCGCCGATCGGGATACGCATCATCATCCTCTTATCATTGCGCCGGCTCGGGGGCGGCGGGTGTTCAACAGACGGTCGAGGGAAGCAGAAACCAACCGAATGTGTCAAAACTAAATCCGCCAGATCACGTTTGACCACTGCCGAAAACGCCAATAGAACGCAGCTACAGCGCCGCGCGTCCTGACGCAGAAACGATGCTGTGGCACTTTTGATTTTGCGCAGGATCCTTCCCGGCTTTCGGGGTCATGTGCTAAGCCGGCTCGATGCCGGCAGGGCTGGTTTTCATGTCTCACAATACGTTTGGCCATCTTTTCCGCGTCACCACCTGGGGCGAAAGCCATGGCCCAGCGCTCGGCTGCGTGGTCGACGGCTGTCCGCCCGGCATTCGCTTCACGCGCGCCGAGGTCCAGGCCGAACTCGACAAGCGCCGCCCGGGTCAATCGCGTTTTGTGACGCAGCGCCGCGAACCCGACGAGGTCAAGATCCTGTCCGGCTTCATCCTGGATGACGACGGCGAGACCATGATCACCACCGGCACGCCGGTGTCGATGGTGATCGAGAACGTCGACCAGCGCTCCAAGGATTATGGCGAGATCGCCCGCCAATACCGGCCTGGTCATGCCGATTATACCTACGACACGAAATACGGCCTGCGCGACCATCGCGGTGGCGGCCGTTCTTCGGCCCGCGAGACGGCGGCGCGAGTGGCGGCCGGAGCCTTGGCCCGCAAGGTCGTGCCCGGCATGTTCGTGCGCGGCGCACTCGTGTCGATGGGCGAAAAATCGATCGACCGCGCCAACTGGAACTGGAATTTCGTTGGCGACGCCGAAAATCCATTCTTCACCCCCGATCCGGCATCGGTCGCCGTCTTCGCCGCGTATCTTGACGGCATCCGCAAGGCGGGTTCCTCGGTCGGCGCGGTAATTGAGATCGTCGCCGACGGCGTTCCGGCAGGCCTGGGCGCGCCGATCTACGCCAAGCTCGACCAGGACATTGCCTCGGGCCTGATGTCGATCAATGCCGTCAAGGGTGTCGAAATCGGCAACGGCTTCGAGGCCGCCCGCATCACCGGCGAAGAAAATGCCGACGAAATGCGTATCGGCAATGACGGCAAGCCGGTCTTCCTGTCCAACAATGCCGGCGGCATCCTCGGCGGAATCTCGACCGGCCAGGCGATTGTCGCGCGCTTCGCCGTCAAGCCGACCTCATCGATCCTGACGCCGCGAAAGTCGATCGACAAGGACGGCAACGACGTCGAGATCATGACCAAGGGCCGGCACGATCCATGCGTCGGCATCCGTGCCGTGCCGATCGGCGAGGCGATGGTTGCCTGCGCGATTGCCGATCACTATCTGCGTCATCGGGGACAGACGGGGAGGCAGTAGGCAGTAGGCAGTAGGCAGTAGGCAGTATGTTACGCTGCTGACCGACACAATGTTACGCTGCTGACCGACACAGCCAATTTTTTCTTTTCCCTACTGCCTTACTGCCCTATTCCCCTACTGCCTACTGCCTACTGCCTACTGCCCTGTTCCCTGCGAGAGCGAAGCGAGCGTCCATGCCTTACGACCAGAAGAAGATCGTCGAAGCCCTGCGCGCCTTCGAACGCGGCGAGATCGTCGTCGTGATGGACGATGACGGGCGCGAGAACGAGGGCGACCTGATCGTCGCCGCCGTCCATTGCACGCCGGAAAAGATGGCATTCATCGTCCGCAATACCTCCGGTATCGTCTGCACGCCGATGCCGCGCGACGAGGCTAAGCGCCTCAACCTGTCGCCGATGGTTGCCGACAATGACTCGGCCCACACCACCGCCTTCACCGTCAGCGTCGATTTCAAGCACGGCACCACGACGGGCATTTCGGCCGACGACCGCACATTGACCGTGCGCAACCTTGCCAACGGCAATGTCGGCGCCTCCGATTTCGTCCGCCCCGGCCACATCTTTCCGCTGATCGCGCGCGAAGGCGGTGTGCTGATGCGTTCGGGCCATACCGAAGCCGCGGTCGATTTGTGCAAGCTTGCCGGCCTGCCACCGGTCGGTGTCATTTCCGAGCTGGTCAATGATGACGGCACCGTGATGCGCGGCCCGCAGGTGCAGGCCTTCGCCGAAAAGCACGGTTTGAAGCAGATTTCGGTCGCCGACCTCATCGCCTACCGCCAGCGCAAGGAAACGCTGGTCGAGCGTGTCGCCTGTTCGGAGATCGACACGCCCGGCGGCAAGGCGCAGGTCTTCACCTACACGCTGCCCTGGGACTCGATGCACCACGTGGCGATCGTTTTCGGCGACATCCGCGACGGCGAGGAGGTGCCGGTGCGACTGCATTCCGAGGATGTCGTGACGGACGTCTTCGGCACCGGCCACAGGCTGGACGGCATCATGAAATCGATGGGCGAGCGCCGGCGCGGCGTCATCGTCTATCTTCGCGAAGGTTCCGTCGGCGTCGCCCATCAGGAGCGCAACCGGCCGGCCGCCGGCGACCGCGAGGACCATGAAGAGGCCCGCCGCCGCGAAAGCGAATGGCGCGAGATCGGCCTCGGCGCGCAAATCTTGAGGGATCTGGGCATTTCCTCGATCAACCTGATCGCCTCGCGCGAACGCCACTATGTCGGCCTCGAAGGTTTTGGCATCCACATCGCCAATACCGAGATTCTTTAAAACTGGTCTAGCGATCGCCGGCATGCGTCCGGTCCCGCTTGGGACCGGACGCATGGAGACTATTCGGCAGGAACCGCGGCGGCGTCGCGCGCGGAGATGTCACGATCCGCCGCGGCAAGGCTGCGCTGGCCGGCGAGCACGGTGGCCAGCGCGATCGCCCCCGCCGCCACCGACACCAGGAATCCGCTCTGGGCACCGAAGGCGTCCACCACCCATCCGGCGGCGAAGGAGCCGAGCGCCATGCCGATGCCGATGCCAGTCATAACCCAGGTCACGCCTTCGGTCAGCATCGCCTCCGGCACGCGCCGCTCGATCAGGCCGAATGCCGTGATGAAAGTCGGCGAGATCGCCACACCGCTAACCAAGACAGCCAGCGCCAGAAGCGGCACCGTGTCTGCGACAAGCACCGGCAGCGTGGTGAGCGCGATGACGGCGACGGCGACGGCAAGCTGAATTTGCAGCGGTGTTTTCAGGTTCAGTGCGCCGAGGATGATGCCGACGACGAACGATCCGAGAGCGTAGACGCCGATCACGAGGCTGGCAGATCCCGGCTGGCCGAGTTCTTCGGTGATCGCCACGGTGCTCACCTCGGTGGTCGCGAAGGTCGCACCGATGAAGATCAGGGCGAAGGTGATGATTTGGACCGGCCGCAGGCGGATTGCCGAGCCGCGCGAACCCTGGTCGACCGGGCGCACGCGCGGCTCGGTCGAGCGCTGCAGGATGAGGGCTGTCGAGCCGATCGCGAGGAACAATGTGCTCGCCAACATTCCTGCTTCCGGAAAAAGCGCGACGCTCAGGCCCACCGATAGCGAGGCCCCGGCAATGTAGACCAGTTCGTCCGCCGCCGATTCGAAGGCGAACGCTGTGTTCATCTCGGGGCGATCCCGGAAGAGCTCTGTCCAGCGCGCACGCACCATCGCCGGGATGCTGGGCATCGCCGCGGCCAGCAGCGCTGACACGAACAACGTCCATGTCGGCCAGTCCTGATTGGCCGCCGCAATCAGCACCACGAAAGCGAGCACGGAAATGACGGTGGTGGGCACCACAACCCGCGCCTGGCCGAGGCGGTCCACCAGTCGCGATATCTGCGGCGCGACGAAAGCATTGGCCAGCGCATATGTCGCGGAGGCAGCGCCGGCCAGCCAGTACTCGCCGTGCGTCTGCGACAGCATCGCGACGATTCCGATCGGGGCCATGGCCATCGGCATCCGTGCGACGAAGCCGGCTGCGGCGAAGCCCTTGGCTCCCCTTGCCTTGAAGATTTCGCGATAGGGATTGGGCATGAGAACACTCCTGGATTTTTGAGGCCGAGCCACTTATATACGTGGCGTATGCAAATTAGATAATGACATACGGAGCGTATGTCAAATTATATACGAGACGTATGTGAAGGAATGAGCGAATGGGGCACAAACCACGCAAGGAGATGATCGCCGAGACCCGCGCCAAACTGGTCGCGGCGGCGCGCCATGCCTTTGGCAGTGTCGGCTATGCCGAGGCTTCGATGGACGACTTCACCGCATCGGCCGGGCTGACGCGCGGCGCGCTTTATCATCACTTCGGCGACAAGAAGGGCCTTCTCCAGGCGGTCATCGCCGAGATCGACGCGGAGATGTTGGCCCGGTTGAAGATCGTTTCGGCCAGGGCGGACACGCTCTGGCAGGGCTTTGTCGACGAATGCACCGCCTATATCGAGATGGCGTTGGAGCCGGAGATCCAGCGTATTGTCCTTCGTGACGGACCGGCGGTGCTCGGCGACCCATCGCAATGGCCGAGCCAGAACGAGTGCATCCGCTCGATGAGCGAGAACCTTCAAAAGCTGAGGGATGAGGGAACCATCGTTGCCGTTGATCCCGAAGCCGCAGCAAGGTTGGTCAGCGGCGCCTCGCTACATGCCGCGCAGTGGATCGCAAATTCGGAAAATCCAGAAGCGACGTCGAAAAAGGCGGTGAAGGCGTTCAACGTGCTTTTGGAGGGACTGCTCAGGCAAGGCCGCAGGATTGGCCGCGCACAAGCACCGGCTGAAGTGAACGAATCGCCGGCTTGAGCCTGTATCAAGACCACCAAAGACAAGGCGCGACCTCGAATGGGACGGGCGAAGCGCGCGTCAAAATTCGGGCAGCTCAAGGAGAAGGCCCTGGTCTCGGTCGGTGGCTCGCGCCGGACCCAACCAGCACCCATCGCCTAATCCCTGTTGAACGTCTGCCTTTGGCGGTTCCAAAACATGGTCAAAGCCGCCGGGCGCGCCTATATCGGGGGCATGGTCACAAGGTTTTATACCCACCCGATCTTTCTCGAGCATATAACGCCGCCCGGTCATCCGGAGCGGCCGGACCGCCTGCGCGCCATCGAACGCGTGCTCGACGACGAGGCCTTTGCGGCGCTTGATCGTGCCGAGGCGCCGGAAGGCGACGAGGCCACCATCCTCTACGCACACCCGCAGGAATTCGTCGAACGGGTCCGCGCTTTGATACCCGACATCGGTATCGCTCGTGTCGACGCCGACACCACCGCCAGTCCGAAAAGCTGGCAGGCGGCCGTCACGGCGATCGGCGCTGCCAACGCCGCCGTCGACGACGTCTTTCGGGGCGACGTGGCCAATGTCTTTGTCGCCGCCCGGCCGCCCGGCCACCACGCCGAAAAGACCACGTCCATGGGCTTCTGCCTGTTCAACACCGCGGCGATCGCGGCGCGCTACGCGCAAAGGCAGCACCAGGCCGAACGCGTTGCCATCGTCGACTGGGACGTTCACCACGGCAATGGCACGCAGGATATTTTCTGGGACGATCCGTCGGTGCTCTACTGCTCGACGCACCAGATGCCGCTTTACCCAGGGACCGGGGCGGTGAGCGAAACCGGCGCCGGCAACATCGTCAACGCGCCGCTGGCGCCGCAGACCGGCAGCGAGGCTTTCCGCGACGCTTTCCTGTCGCGGATCGTGCCGGCGCTCGACAATTTCGCGCCCGACCTCATCATCATTTCGGCCGGCTTCGACGCGCACCACCGCGATCCGCTGGCCGAGATCAATCTGACCGAGGACGATTTCGACTGGGCAACCGGCCAGTTGATGCAGCGCGCCGGTCGCCACAGCGACAACCGGCTCGTCAGCCTGCTCGAGGGCGGCTACGATCTGCAGGGATTGGCATTTTCGGTCGCCGCCCATGTCGGGCGACTGATGAAAGGATAGACGATGGCTGGTGAGAGCAACGAAGACGTCAAGGCGATGAGCTTCGAGCAGGCGCTCGACGCGCTGGAGAAAATCGTCGATGATCTGGAGCGCGGCGACGTGCCGCTCGACCAGTCGATCCGCATCTATGAGCGCGGCGAGGCGCTAAAGCTTCATTGCGACCGGCTGCTCAAGGCGGCCGAGGACAAGGTCGAGAAGATCAGGCTTTCGCGCGACGGCAAGCCGGTGGGGACAGAGCCGCTGGACGCGGAGTAAGCACGGTCTCGAACGACAATTTTCGCCGTGCGGCTTTTCGACATGTTCATGATTGAGAATAAAATCCATCCCGCTTGAAACGGCTCCAGGACGAGAGGAGATTGCGAACGATGTGCAGAAACATCAAGACCCTGTTCAATTTCGATCCGCCGGCAACCGATGACGAGGTCCGCGATGCCGCACTTCAGTTTGTCCGCAAGTTGAGCGGAACGACGCGGCCGTCGAAACAGAACCAGCATGCGTTCGACCACGCCGTCGAGGCCATAGCCGCGTCTGCGCGCGAATTGCTGGACAGCCTCGAGGCGACACAGCATCCGCGCAATCGCGAAGAGGTGGCGGCCAAGGCGAAAGCCAGGTCTGCACTCCGCTTCGCCTGAGGAAGACCGCATGAGCTTCTTCCCTGGAAACGACCCTCTGCCCGGTGACGCCTTCGCCAGCGACCAGATCGAACTGATGGTTATTCCGAACGCCAAGGACATTGGCGGCTTTCAGGTTCGCCGTGCCTTGCCGACCGCCAAGCGTCGGCTGGTCGGTCCCTTCATCTTCTTCGATCGCATGGGACCGGCGATCTTGCGGGCCGGCCAGGCGCTCGATGTCCGCCCGCATCCTCATATCGGCCTGTCGACGGTCACTTACCTGTTCGACGGCAAGATCAGGCATCGCGATTCGCTCGGCACCGAAATGGTCATCCAGCCCGGCGACGTGAATTTGATGACCGCCGGTCGCGGCATCGTCCATTCCGAGCGTACGCCGCAGGAATTGCGCGGTGCGCCGATGTCGGTTTCCGGCCTGCAGACATGGCTGGCGCTGCCGGACGATAAAGAGGAGGTCGACCCGATCTTCGAGAATACGGCGGCCATGCGTCTGCCCGAAATCGACGCCGAAGGCGTCGGCGGACGCGTTGTCATTGGCGCCTTTTCCGGGCTGCGATCTCCGGTCATGACCGCTTCGGACACGCTCTATGCGGACCTCAGCCTGGCGCCCGGCGCCAGCGTGAAAATCCCTGCCGATGCCGAGGAGCGCGCCATCTATACGTTGGAAGGCGAGGTTTCGATCTCCGGTGACCGCTTTCCGGCAGAGCGGCTGCTGGTGTTCCGGCCCGGCGACGAGATCCTCGTGTCGTCGGAGGGTGGAGCGCATTTCATGCTGTTCGGCGGCGCCTCGCTCGGCTCCAAGCGCTACATCTGGTGGAATTTCGTGTCTTCGTCGAAGGAACGCATCGAACAGGCGAAAGAAGAATGGAAGACAGGCCGTTTCGATATCGTTCCGGGGGATGAAGAAGAGTTCATTCCGCTGCCGGACAATTAGAGCGCCGCGCGTCCTTTTTGACACGTAAACGAAACCCTAACAGTTTGAAGCTATGCCGCGTCACTCACACGCATTTACATTCGCCGGCCAGCAGCCTATTTCGCAGATGAATAAAAAGCAGGCCCCAGCACCAGTGAACGCAAAGCTCCATACGCCACTTCTCGACAAGGTCCGCGTCCCGGCCGACCTCAGGACGCTTGACGCAGGTGCTCTGCCGCAATTGGCAGCGGAGCTTCGCACCGAGTTGATTGACGCTGTGTCGCACACCGGCGGGCATCTCGGTGCCGGTCTTGGCGTGGTCGAACTGACGGTGGCGTTGCACTATGTCTTCAACACGCCAGACGACCGGCTGATCTGGGATGTCGGTCACCAGGCCTATCCGCACAAGATCCTGACCGGCCGCCGCGACCGTATCCGCACGCTGCGGCAGGAGGGCGGCCTGTCCGGTTTCACCCAGCGCGCCGAGAGCGAATACGATCCGTTCGGCGCCGCCCACTCCTCGACCTCGATTTCCGCCGGCCTCGGCATGGCAATGGCACGCGATCTCTCCGGGGGCCGCAACAATGTCATTGCCGTTATCGGCGACGGCGCCATGTCGGCCGGCATGGCCTATGAGGCGATGAACAATGCCGGCGCGCTCGATGCCCGGCTGATCGTCATCCTCAACGACAACGACATGTCGATCGCTCCGCCGACCGGCGCGATGAGCGCCTACCTGGCCCGTCTGGCATCGGGCAAGGCCTATCTGGGCTTGCGCGATTTCGGCAAGAAGCTGACCTCCTATCTCGGCGAGCGCGCCGATCGCGCCATCAAGCGGGCGGTCGAGCATGCGCGCGGCTATGTCACCGGCGGCACGCTGTTCGAGGAAATGGGTTTTTATCACATCGGCCCGATCGACGGTCACAATCTCGAGCACCTGATCCCGGTGCTGAAGAACGTCCGCGACAATGCCGACGGTCCGGTGCTGATCCACGTCGTGACCCAGAAGGGCAAGGGCTATGGACCGGCCGAGGCGGCCGCCGACAAATATCACGGCGTCAACAAATTCGACGTCATCACCGGCGCGCAGGCCAAGGCGCCGGCTAACGCGCCGAGCTACACGAAAGTCTTTGCCGAAAGCCTGGTCCAGGAAGGCCGCGAAGATGATCGCATCGTCGCCATCACCGCCGCCATGCCGAACGGCACCGGCCTCGACCTCTTCGGCGAGGCGTTCCCGTCGAGGACCTTCGATGTCGGTATCGCCGAGCAACACGCGGTGACTTTTGCCGCCGGCCTTGCCACCGAAGGCTTCAAACCTTTCGCGGCGATCTATTCGACCTTTCTGCAGCGCGCCTACGACCAAGTCGTCCACGACGTGGCGATCCAGAAACTGCCGGTGCGCTTCCCGATCGATCGCGCTGGCTTCGTCGGGGCCGACGGGGCGACCCATTGCGGCGCCTTCGACACGACTTTTTTGGCGACGCTGCCCGGTTTCGTCGTTATGGCCGCGGCGGATGAGGCGGAACTGCGACACATGGTGCGCACGGCGGCAAGCTACGATGAAGGTCCCATCGCCTTTCGCTATCCGCGCGGCAACGGCGTCGGCGTCGACCTACCGGAGCGTGGCTCGGTTCTCGAAATCGGCAAGGGCCGTATCGTCAGGGAAGGCACCAAGGTTGCGCTGCTTTCCTTCGGCACGCGGCTGCAGGATTGCCTGGCTGCTGCTGAGGAGCTCGGCGCGGCAGGGCTTTCCACCACGGTCGCCGATGCTCGTTTCGCCAAGCCACTCGATGAGGACATGATCCGGCGGCTGGCGCGCTCGCATGAGGTGCTGGTAACAGTGGAAGAGGGCGCGGTCGGTGGCTTCGCCAGCCATGTGCTGCAATTCCTGGCCCATGAAGGGCTGCTGGAAAACGGCCTGAAAGTACGCCCGCTTGTGTTGCCCGACAGCTTCGTCGATCATGCCAAGCCCGAAAAGATGTATGCCGACGCCGGGCTTGATGCCGCCGGTATCGTGCGCACGGTCTTCGTCGCTCTGGGACACACCGCCAGCGCGCAAAGCGCCTGAACCAAAATTCCAACGGCCTGCATCAGTTTGCCGACCGGCGGTCGTAACTGACTGTTTGCGTTGTCATTTGGCATTCGTCCACAGTGTCTCTGGTCTCGCGGCGAAAGCTCGTGCCGCCGCATCAATGTTCGGTCCTCGTTGTCCCGCCTCAAATTCCTCTCTCTAAGCGAGCGCAGCGAAGATCAGGCCGACATAGGTGAGCTGGTGCAAGAACTGGTCAGCCCCATGCATGGCCCAGTATGTCCGCGTGTCGGGGCCAGCATGGCTGCGCCCGGACAGCCCGGCTTTGGTGTAGTCTGTCGCGTAGTGGACGGTGAATTCCGCGGCAGAAAGCAGGACGATTGCGGTGGGTTCGAGCCCGGCGATGACAAGGGCCGGCAAAGAGCCTAGCGCATGCAAGCCCGCGTGGACATAGCCGCCGGCGCGGCGCAGATCGCCCTTTCCGCCCAACATCCAGCCGGGCTGGAGCAGGTAGTCGGCAATGAAGTGCTTTAGCTGGAGGCAGCAAAGCATTGCGAGCGTCAAAGTCATCATTTCCATGACCATACTCCATGGCCGCAGCGGTTGTTCAGGTTGCGAGCGTGTGTATCAGGACCGGGACTGCCTTCCCGCGAACATTCGTGATGCCAAGTGGCTGCGCGGCGATCTGGCCGCTTGTCTGCGCAAGCGTCATGTCGCTGAGCACGATTTCGACGCCGTGTTCCTTGGCGACGCCAACGAGACGGCTTGCCAGGTTGACCGTATCGCCGATGGCCGTGTAGCTCAGCCGTTCGGCCGATCCGACATTGCCGACGATCGCGGTGCCGGTATTGATGCCAATTCGCACCCGTATGTCGCTGTGGTCCGGCGAAACGGCGGGCAGCGCATGCATCGCGGCCCGGATCGCGGCTGCAGCGCTGCATGCGCGGCGTGCGTGATCCGGCACGGCTGTCGGTGCGTTCCAGATGGCCATGACGGCGTCGCCAATGAACTTGTCGACGGTGCCCCCTTCGGAATGAATGGCTTCGACTGCAAGCGTGAGAAAGTTGGTGAGATGCGGCTGGACATCGGGACCGAGCCGCTCGGTGAGCTCGGTGAAGCCCGGCAGATCGGCAAACATCACCGTCACTTCCACGAGCTTACCGCCGGGCGCAGGCTCAAGCCCGCCCGCGACGAGGGGCCGGACGACGTCGAGCGGCATGTATTTGGCGAAAGCCGACAACCCGACCGCCATGCGCTTCAGCGCCTCCGAGAAATCATTGAGTTCGGCCAGGAATGTCGGAACATGCCGCACCTGGTCGAGCGAGAACCGTTCGATCTCACGGAGCTGCGCGGCAAGCTGGCGGATTGGCCTGGCGAAAAGCAGGTTCGAAAAGAGCACGGCAGTGGCCGCTGCCAGCACGACCAACCCGGCGACCACCAGCAGCACCCGACGCGTGTTACGGTCGATCTCTTCCGCGAAGGAGGAGCGCGGTATCGCGGTCAGGAGCCGCCATTGTTCGAAGGGGAGCGCAAACGACGAGACGTAGACCGGGCCGATCTCGCCACCATCAACCAGCGTGCGAAATTCGTTCCCTTTCATCATCGAAATGGCGTCGCCCACCGCGGCGGCAAGCGCATCGCTCTTTGGAAAGTCGCGAAGATGAGCAGGCATAGGACCGCCGGGCGCATCCGATGCAGCCAGTACTTTGTCGCTACCGCCCAGCACGAACGTCTTGCCGTGACCTGATACTTGCAGACCACTCAGCGCCTGCGACAAATTGGCGAAACTCACGGCCACCATGACCACGCCCTGGTACCTGCCATAGAGCTCGACCCGCTTTGAAACAACCACCGAGGGCTCGAAGCCATTGGGCAGGACGTCGATCACGCTCCAGACAGGTTCCGTCGAGTCCATCGCCCGGCGATACCAGGGCGCACCGAGCGCTAGGTAAGCGGTCTCGCCATGGATGCGTTCTTCGAACATCACATCGCCGGGGATGGGATGATAGATATCACGGCGCAACGGGCGCGGCTTCCCCCGCATGCCCGGGCCGATTTCAACCATCTCGATCTTGCCACCGGCCGCCGCGTGCGAGCCGAAAAACCGTCCGTCGGGGAAGCCAAATCCGATCCAGCCGATCGCGCGCTGTTCACGCAGCAGCGACAGGAACAGGAATTCGCGTCTGACCTCATCATCGGCCTTGATCGTGCCTTGGAACAGGATCGAGCGGATAATCTCGGCCGTGCCTGCCACGACGGCCAGCGTTGATGTCAATTCGCCGCGGACAGACTCGGCGCTCTGGGCGCCAAGGCTGGCGACGATCTTCTCGACATTGCGGGTTGCCGTGCGCTCCCAGATGATATGCACCGATGCAGCCGTCGACATGACCGCCATGAGCAGGAGCGCCGTCATCGCCCGCCCAAGCGCTATGCGCGGCAGGCGACACCTACCGGTCGCGGCGTTCGGTAATGAGGCGCGCGCTGCGGTCAAATGTTGCATAGGCCCAAGCCCAATCGAGGAAGACAACGGTGCGGTTGCGGAAACCGACAAGGAACCACAGATGCGCGAAGCTCCAGAGCAGCCAGGCAAGGAAACCGCTCAGTTGGATGGGTCCCAAATCCGCGACGGCGGCCTTGCGGCCGATTGTGGCGAGATTTCCGTAGTCGGCGTAGCGGAAAGGTTCTGCCGTCCGCCCCGCAAGTCGCGCCTTGATGAGGTCTGCCACATAGCGGCCCATTTGCTTCGCGGCAGGGGCGACGCCCGGAACCGGACGCCCGTCCTTGCCCTTTACCGAAGCGGTATCACCGATGACATAGACCCCTTCGCGGCCAGGCACATGCAGATGTTCGTCGACAACGACGCGGCCGGCGCGATCGGCCGCGACGTCCAGCCATTTCGCCGCCCTCGAGGCCATGACGCCGGCAGCCCAGAGCACACAGGCTGAAGCGACGCGTTGCCCATCCGCGAGCGCGACGCCATTGTCGTCGCACTCCGTAACCGCGGCGCCGAGCTTGACCTCGACGCCAAGCTTTTCGAGCTGCGATTTGGCCGATTGCGAGAGCTTCTCCGGAAATGCGGTGAGCAGCCGTTCGTCGGCCTCGACAAGTACAACCCTTGCGGTCGAGGAATCGATGTTGCGGAAATCGCGAACGATCGCTTTGCGCGCGAGTTCGATGATAGCGCCCACGAGTTCGACGCCGGTGGGTCCGCCGCCGACAACCACAAAGGTAAGGAGTTTTTCTCGAAGAGCCGGATCGTCGGTCACTTCTGCCTTTTCGAACGCGGTCAATATGCGGGCGCGAATTTCGGTGGCGTCGCCTATGGTCTTGAGGCCGGGAGCATTTGCTTCCCAGGCGTCGTGACCGAAATAGGCGTGGCGGGCGCCGGTGGCGATGATCAGGTAATCGTAGGGAATTCGCCGGCTGCCGGTCAGCACAGTCCGCGCAGCGGTGTCGACGCCCTCCACCTTTTCCATCAGGACGGTTGCATTCTTCTGGCTGGCGAGGACGCGCCGGATCGGCATGGCGATCTGCGCCGGAGATAGCCCGGCCGTCGCCACCTGATAAAGCAGCGGCTGGAACAGATGATAATTGCGGCGGTCGACGACAGTGATATCGACCGGCGCGTTGCGCAACCCGAGCGCTGCATTGAGGCCGCCGAAGCCCGCGCCGAGAATGACAACCCGCGGCCGGCGCGGTGGAAGCGCATCTGTTTTGGCCGGCGTCGCTTCTGACGCTGCCAAAATCATCACTTCTTCGCTGGATTGCCGCAGCATTGTTCACGCTCCGCGACGGAAATAGCCGTCGACCAGATAGTCCAACGATACGACGCCTGCGCCGCGAGCCAAAGTGAGCAGCAGCAGCGAACTCCACATGAGGTGTTCGCCCCAGTGTCCCGGATAGACGAAGATCTGGATCACCGCGACTACCCCGAGCAGCATCAGCGCGCCGAGGCGCGAGAACAGGCCGAGGAAAAGCAATGCGGCGCCGATGATTTCGGCGGCTGTCGCGAGCGGGGCCGCCAGCGCCGGGTCGATCAGCGGCAGATTATATTCAAACGCGAAAAGCTGTAGCGTTACCGGCCAGGAAGCGAGCTTGGTCTGCGCCGATTGCCAGAACACGTGGGCGACCGCGACGCGACCAGCCAGCTGAACAAGAGAAAGGGGTATGCTGCCCGCCAGGTTCAGAGCCCTGCGGTAGGCGGCGGCTAGGCTGCGGCCACTGGTTGAAGGCATTTCGCGGGTCACGCTCATTGGTCTCTCCATTTTCGTTTACTGCGGGTGGTCGAAGCCGATGCCGGTCACCAAGCCTTCGCCGAACAGGCTGACGAGGGCGCCGAGGACATCGAACGTTGGTTCGTGCGTGAGGGCGCGTGAAACGGCCCTCTCCAGGCCGAGGCCCTTTTTCAGGGAATGGCGGAATGAGAACTGGGCGCTCGTGAGGCGCGCGAAGCGTACATTGTCGCCGTGCCTCCAGAGCGCGATGCGCTCGGCTTTTCGCTGCCAGACATCAGCTTGATCCGGAACGCCTCCATTCTGATGCGCCGACCAGATCGACAGTACCGGCCAATGCGACATAACGAGGCGCAAGGATGGCTGGAGCATCAGTTCGGGGGTCGAGCTCGAGGCTTCGCCATCCAGTGCCGCCAGGTTCAGGGTCGGCAGTGATGCCGCATCAAGCGCCTCGGCGATCGCCCATTCAAGCCGCGCCGTTTCCGCGACGAAGGGCATTTCAGCCAGACCTTCGAAGGTCCCGAGGAAGCGCGGGAAGTCGGAGCCGTAGCGCACCAGCCTTGGCTCGCCGGGCGGATGCTGACGAATGAACTCGCTTGCGGTATAGCGGAAGAACCGCTCGTCGACCATGCGAACGACGACTGGGAATACGGCCATCAGCGTCGCTGTCAGCGAGGCGCGGGTATTGTTCTCATAGATGCGCAGCCGTCGGCATGGATCTGCGCGGCCCGCTGAAACGAGCGACGAAAGGCCGAATTGCGGGTTGCCAAGCACGGACTGCGCTATGATGTTCTGCAGATGCTCAAGCGGCAGCATGGCGGATCCTCCTGACGTCACGGTCTGCAGCGAGGCGCGCGGGCTTGATCGCATCGAAAGCGGCAAGCACCGGCATCTGCCCGCGCGGTGCATCGCGTTCGAACGGAACGACAATGCCTGGAGCGGGCTGCTTCGGCGCGGAAACAGGAAGGGAATCCTGCCGCTTGCGGAAGGCGATCGAAGCGGCAAGCATATCCGCCCACATGGCTTCGCCCAGCAGCACGTCGAGCACGGGCACGTCGGTATCCCATTCGATCAGGGTGGGGCGTGGGCCGAATTTCTCGATCGCGCCGGCATAGAGTGACCACACGGCGGGCGGCACGCGCGAGCCGTGGTCGTCGATCAGGACCGTGTCATCGCCAACGTCGTTGACGGCATGGCCTGCCAGATGGATCTCGCCGATCGCCTCGGCAGGCAGCACTTCGATGAACGCAGCCGCGTCGAAGCCGAGATTGTGGGCGGAAACGTAGACGTTGTTCACGTCGAGAAGCAGGCCGCATCCCGTGCGCTTCACAAGTTCGGCCAAGAACTCGGCCTCCGTCATCGCCGAACCGCTGAACTCGATATAGGCAGAGAGATTTTCAATCAGGATGCGGCGCTTCAGAGTGTCCTGAACGAGCTTGATATTGTTGGCGACGATCGCGAGCGCTGCTTCGTCGTAACGGAGCGGCAAAAGGTCGTTGAGGTAGGCGCCATCGGCGCCGCTCCAGGCGAGGTGTTCGGAAACAAGATCGGGTTCGAAGCGCACGCATACCTTGCGCATGCGTTCCAGATGGTCGCGGTCGACGCCGGAAGCGCTGCCGAGAGACAGCCCTACGCCGTGAACAGAAAGGGGGTAGGTCTCACGCAGGTTTTCGAGCGCGGCGACGGCAGCAGAACCGCCCATGTAGTTTTCGGCATGAACCTCCAGCCAACCCGCCGACGGGCGGCGGCTAAGCATTTCAGCAATGTGCGGCGAGCGAAGACCGATGCCCGCGGCTTGCGGAATTGGGAGGGTGGGAAGCTTATTGGGCATCAGTCGTCTCCATTGGGTTGCGTGGGAGTGGATCAGGCCTTGGGTTCGGTGCTGCCGCTGGCAAGCTTTCCGCAAGTGCCGGCCGGCACGTAGATCCATGCGTCGGACTGGTTGTCGGCCGTAGAGGTCCCGGCGCAAGAATGCGTGGCGGTCTGGCAATCGTTCTGGCCGGCCTTGACGACGCCGTAGCACTTTTCGAACGAGAACTCCGGCTGAGCGGCCGGACCGGCGAAGGCTGCGCTAGCGGCGAGCGTGGTAGCAGCGGCGAAAGCCGAGCCGATGAGCGATTTGGTATTGATCATGATTTTCCGTCTCCTGGGTTTGTGTTTAGTTCAGACCGGCGATCAGCCCGTCTGAAGCCACTCTCTTCGATCGCAGCCATCAACTGAAATGCTGTCCTGGCATGGTTTCGATAGACGCGCTGTATGCGCCGGCTGCATGAAAAGAGCCCTCCGGGAGGGTTGCCGGAGGGCTCAGCAAACCGGCATCCAGAGGGGGATAATGCCGGCCGGGAGTTGTTGTCAGAGGTTGTCAGAGATAGCGTTCGTGGATGTCCACCGTCGAACGCTGTCCGATGTGGTTATAGTTGGCTTCGAGCCATTCCTCGGCGCGTTCACGGCCGCGGTCGCGAAGATCCGTAAGCAGGCCCCAATCGGCATTGAGCTTGCTGGAGACGCCAAGCTTTTTCATGGTCTCGTCATCCGAAATGCCGTGGACGAAGATGCGCTTGAGGTCGAGCGTCTGGCCGGCCTCCGAGTCGATCAGTTGCGTGACGAAGGCGATCGCCCGCATTTCCCGCAAAAGCGAAGAGTTGAAGCTTATCTCGTTGATGCGATTAAGGATATCCGTCGCCGAGCGCGGCAGTTCGGTGCGTTCTATAGGATTGATGTGTACGATCAGCACGTCCGGCGTGTCGCAGGAATAGATCAGCGGGAAGATTGCCGGATTTCCCATGTAACCGCCGTCCCAATAGGCCTCGCCGTCGATCTCGACGGCTTGGAACAGGAACGGCAGGCATGCCGACGCCATGATGGCGTCGATCGACAGCTCGTCATTGGAGAACACCTTGACCTTCCCGGTCCGCACATTGGTCGCGCAGATGTTGAGTTTCAGAGGACAGCGCGACATGCGGACGGCATCGAGATCGATAGACTGCTCGAGAACGTTTTTCAGCGGATTGAAATTCAAGGGATTGAACTGATAGGGCGACATCAATCGCGTCACCATATCGAGGATCAGGAAGGCCGGGGAGTATTCGAGCGAACGCGACCCGGTCATCTTGTCAAGCAGGCTCGGCTGCAGAGGGCTGAAGGCCGCCGCGTGGCTGACGCGGCGCCAGAAATTCGCAAGCGCCTTCTGCGCGCCGCGCCGTCCGCCTTCGGCGAGCCCGTAGGCAAGCACCGCCGCGTTCATGGCCCCGGCGCTGGTGGCGACTGCCCCCTCGAGGGACAAGTTCTCCTCGTCAAGGAGCCGATCGATGACACCCCATGTGAAGGCGCCGTGCGCGCCTCCTCCCTGAAGCGCGAGGTTGATCGTCCGCTTCCCGCGGACCACGCTGGGCGCGGCCGGTTCCGATTGGCTGGAGGCAAGCTTCACAACGTCGGCATGAGTGTTCATCGGGTACCCTCCTCGCGTAAAATTGCAGACGTTTTGACGATGACGGTGCGCTCAGTGCGCAGTCCAGCCGCCGTCGACCGGCAAGGCTGTGCCGGTGATCGAAGCTGCGCAGTCGCTGCAGAGAAACACCGCAAGCGCTCCCATCTCCTCCACAGTCGCAAAGCGCCTGGTCGGCTGGTTCTTCAGAAAGATGTCGCGGATGACGGCGTCGCGGGCGATGTTGTGCGACTTCGCCTGATCCTCGATTTGTTTCTCGACAAGTGGCGTCCAGACATAGCCTGGACAGATCGCGTTCGAAGTCACGCCGTACTCGGCGCCCTCGAGTGCGACCACCTTCGTCAATCCGACCATGCCGTGCTTGGCGGCGACATAGGCTGATTTGAACGGCGAGGCGATCAGCCCATGGGCGGAGGCGATGTTGATGATGCGGCCATAGCCACGACCCTTCATCGGCTCGAAGGTCGCCTGGATCAAATGGAAAGCCGAACTCAGGTTGATCGCCAGGATCGAGTCCCATTTGGCGACGGGAAATTCGCTGACGGGCGCAACATGCTGTATGCCCGCGTTGTTGATCACGATGTCGATCTGGCCGAAGCGTGCAACGGCCCGTTCCACCATCATGTGGATAGCGTCGCGGTTCGACATGTCGGCGTTGTCGTAAGCGACGTCGACATCATTTTCCTCGGCCAAGCCGGCACGCAGTGTTTCGATTTCCACCGGATCCCCGAACCCGTTCAGCATGACGGCAGCACCGTTCTGCGCCAGGGCGCGGGCGATGCCGAGGCCGATGCCGCTGGTCGAGCCGGTCACGATCGCCGTCCGGCCTTCCAAGGGGCGGCGCATCGCAAGCGTATCGGTTTCAGGTTTGCCGACGTTGAGCATTTCGGTCTCCGTTGATGTGCCGCAACGCTGCGGCTGTTCTGCGGGACCTTGAGCGATGCGTGCTCAACAATAAAATGCCGCTGTGCTATCAAATCCATGCGTCCATTGCATTGGCAGGAGAAGGCTCGGGCGCGCTAGGGGATTGGCATGGACATCCACCACATCCGATATTTCCTCGCCGTCTGCGACACACGGAACTTCACGCGCGCCGCCGAGAAATGCAACGTCACCCAGCCGGCGCTCAGCCGCGCGATCCAGCAGCTCGAGGACGAGGTCGGCGGCCTTTTGTTCCGGCGCGAGCGCAATCTGACCCACATCACCGACCTTGGCGCGCTGCTTCGGCCGCGTTTCCAACAGATATCAGATGAACTGAGCGGCGTGCGTCAGGAAGCCTCGCGCTTCCTTTGCCTCAAGAACGCGCATCTGAAGGTCGGCATCATGTGTACGATCGGCCCGCGCCGCTTCACCGGTTTGCTCACGGATTTCAACATGCGCCACAAGGGAATTCAGTTGCAGTTGGTTGAAGGGGTACCAAGCCGGCTCTCACAACTGCTCGAGGCGGGCGAGATCGACGTCGCAATCATGTCGTCGAGCGAAAAGTTCCCGGAACGCTTCGACGTGACGCCGCTCTTTCGCGAACGCTTCATGCTGGCGTTCCCGACCGGCCATCGGCTGGCGCAGCACGAGACCGTGCCAATCAGCGCGATCGACGGCGAGATCTATCTGAGACGCGTCAACTGCGAGTATTGGGACCATCTCTCTCATCTTTGCGTCGAGCGCGGAGTGAAGCTTCGCATCTCCTATTCCAGCGAGCGAGAAGACTGGATCCAGAACATGGTTGCCGGAGGGCTCGGCATCTGTTTCCTCCCCGAATACACCGCCGTGATTCCAGGGCTGCAGGTGCGGCCTGTGACAGAGCCGGAGGTGACCCGCGATGTGTGTCTCGTCACCGTCGCCGGCCGCCGCTTCTCGCCCGCGGTGTCGACATTTGTCGGTGCGGTCAAATCCTACGGCTGGGCAGAGGGCGCATCACCGGTTTCGATGCGCCGTTCCGCCGCGTAATCGAAACTCCGTCGACTACGCAGGATTGCGCCTGCGGTTCGGGTGCGAGCCGGTACGACTGCGCCCAGGCTCGCCCGATAGCTTCAGGCTATGGAATTCAGAAGTACCCGGCATTTCTCTTGGCAGCCGTGCTCGCCCAATCTCCACATCACGCCCCGCATGAATTCCCATTGCCGGGCTCGATAAAAGGAGAACCGCAAAATGTTTCTGAAAGTCATAGCACCTCACAACCCGATCAAACTAGTTCTGGCGTTCGGCCTGCTCGCTTCGGCCGCGGCTTTCGCTGCAGCACCTGCCCACGCCGGCGAATGCCCGGTCGACCAGGTCGCCACCAATGCCGTGCAGTCGATGCCGAGCGCGCCGGAAGGTGTCACCGACGAGGTCATCAGCACGATCGACCTCAGCACGAAGGGCGACGCCTGGAAGGGCAATAGGTTCCGTCTGCGCAAGCTCGTCGTGCAGCCCGGCGGCGTCGTGCCGTGGCACGACCACTCCACGCGTCCGGCAAATATCCTGGTCGTCGAGGGCGCGATCAGCGAATACAGCAACACCTGCAAGGTGGCGATCGAGCACAAGGCCGGCGAAGCCACCGCCGAGTTCGGCCAGCTCGCGCATTGGTGGAAGAACAACGGTTCGGTCCCTGCCGTGCTCTATTCGGCCGACATCCTGCCGCCGGACATGGACGCCCACGGCGCGATGTAACCGGACCGCAGCGTCCCGCTTATTGACCTCAACCTCACTCGACGTTCCCGGTCCCCTTCGGGAGCGTCGAACCATGCACGGACAAATTCCGATGGCCAGCTATGACGAAGCCGTTGCCTCCAGGCTCCGCAGGGTATCGACGGACAGCCTGCGCTTCGGCATCATCGCCTTGATCGCATTTCTGACACTCGTCGACCTTTTCGCCGCGCAGGCGATCCTTCCCTCGCTCGTCGTCAAATTCAGCGTCAGCCGCGCGACGATGGGTTTCGCGGTGAACGCCAGCACCTTTGGAATGGCGATTGCCGGCGTCGCGGTGGCGCTACTCGGCTGCAACATCGACCGGCGCAACGGGATATGGTTCAGCCTTGTCGTGCTCGCCATACCGACCGCGCTACTTTCGATGACCGACAGCATCGCAATGTTTGCCCTCCTGCGCGTTCTGCAGGGCCTGTGCATGTCGGCGGCCTTCACGCTGACGATCGCCTACCTCGCCGAGCATTTCTCACCCGGCCAGGCGGCAGGCGCGCTCGCCGCCTACGTCACCGGAAACGTCGCCAGCAACTTCTTCGGCCGCATCCTTTCGGCGGCTGTTGCGGACGGCTTTGGCATCTCCATCAACTTCCTGACCTTCGCTGCCCTAAATATCGCCGGCGCGTTGCTGGTCTGGCTGACTCTGAAGAAGACCGACCGCATGATGCGAATCGACGCAGACCACCCTCCCGTAGGTGGCGCCTGGAAAGCCCACTTTAAGAACCGAGAACTGCGCGGTAGCTTCGCGATCGGCTTCCTGATCCTGTTCGTCTTCATCGGCACGTTTACCTATGTGAATTTCCAGCTGGCCGCCGCACCGCTGGCCCTGTCGCCGATGGCGCTCGGTCTCGTTTATTTCGTATTTCTGCCGTCGATGCTGACAACCCCGCTCGCCGGCCGCGTGGCAAGGCGGCTCGGCCCGGCCAGCGGCATCGTCCTGACGCTCGGGATAGCCATCGCCGGCCTTCTGGCGCTGCTCGCTCCAAATCTGCCGATCGTTCTTGCGGGCATGGCGCTGATCGCCATCGGAACATTCTTGGCGCAGGCGATCACGACTGGCCATGTCAGCCGCGTCGCCGCCCGCGACAAGGCCGCTGCGAGCGGTATCTATCTTGCTTCATACCATTCCGGCGGGTTGGTCGGCAGCTTTGTCCTCGGCCAGGTCTATGACCGGCTCGGCTGGACCGCTTGTGTTGTTGTTCTCGTCGCCGCCCTGGTCGCGGCAACGATAATCGCCCGCCCGCTGACGGCGCCACACGTCTGATCCCGCTTCACCTCGACGTTTACCGCCGCTCATGAGCGGCGGCATTTCCCTGGAACCCGCCAGCCATACGCCGCACTCATCAATTCAGGCAGCGAACGGCATTATCAATCCGCCGAGCCTTTCCGCATCCTTTCTTCCAGCCTGTCATCGGACCGGCTTCACTCACGGAGAAAGAAAAATGATCAATTCAGTCAAATCGACCCTTGCGGCGACGGCGCTTGTCCTGACGCTTGCCACCCCGGGGTTTCTGGCCCAGGCCAATGCTGAGACGGCGTCAGACGGCGTCGTCACAGTCAAGAGCGGCTATTCGGTTGCAGAGACCGTGTCGCGGATCAAGAAGGATGTCGCCGACAAGGGCATCACGTTGTTCGGTGTCATCGACCAGGCCAAGCTCGGCAACGCAGCCGGCAATGTCGTCAGGCCGTCGCGGCTCATCATGTTCGGCAACCCGGCACTCGGCACGACCTTCATCACCGCGAACCCGAAAGCCGGCCTCGACTGGCCGGTGCGCGTCGTCGTTTACCAGACGGCTGATGGCTCGGTCTACGCGTCCTACACCGACTTCGACTACATCGCTAGGCGCCACGGCATCGAAAGCCGCACCAGGGAATTCAAGATGGCGACCGAAGTGATCCAGTCCGTCACCTCCAGCATCGAGAAATGACCCATGAAGCGGGGCCGGCCTTCCGGCCAGATGTCCGGCCCCGAAAGTTTTGCGCCGCCACGGATTTAGTTCCTATGAGACGTAACACCCTCGTACCCAAGCATCAGACCGAGACGGCCAAGCGCTGGTGCGAGTTCACTCCTCGCCAGCGTGCCTTCGGGGAACGGCGTTCATGATGGCCTCCGCCAGTTCTTTCGATGCGGCAAATAGCCTGAACTGCGCTTCCGGCAACTCTGGCAGGCCGTAGCTTTCGGGTACCCTGACCAAGCCGTTTCTCAGTTGACTGACGATCATCGGCGCTACAGCGAAGCCTGAGATGGCAGCCGCCCTCAGGCTGGCGTTGCTGGCGCAGATCATCACCGTGCGCTGGCTGATCCCGGCCGTGGCAAGCCGTTCAAGAGCAACTTCCCTGTAGGGGCAAGGTTCCGGCAACACTGCCAATGGCAGCGGGTCGGGAAGATCCACGCCGGTATGATCCGCCCATGCCCAGACAAGAGGCTCGCGCCACAGCAGGCGCCCCATCTCCTCACCCTCACACTGTGATCCGAGCACCAGTTCGATATTGCCCTCCTTCATCTTCGTGAGCAGCGCACCCGGAATCCCGACTTGCACCTCGACCTGCAACCCGCGGCGATCAGCGCCGAATGCCTGCAAGGCGCGAAGGATGGGGACCTGCGCGAAGTCTTCCGAGAGACCGACGCGAACTCTGCCGTGAAAGGGTGCCTGCGCCAGATCGGCCAAAGCATCCCGGTTAAGGGCGAGCATCGCCCGGGCATAGGCGAGCAGGCGCTCGCCATCTTGTGTCATCTCCAGCGAGCGCGTCGTCCTTCTGAGTAACGGCTTTCCGACCTGCTCTTCGAGACGGCGCAGGTGCCCACTGACCGCCGACTGCGTAAGGTTCAGTCGCGCTGCTGCCCGACTGAAGCCGCCTTCGTCGAACACGGCGACGAACGTCCTGAGCAGGACCAATTCCAACATATATTCTGATCCATGATGAATATTGTCGATAATCTCAATTTTTATATTGAATTGAAATATGACGCAATACGGCTCGTGACAATGAGCAAGGATGATCCATGACCAAGCTGCTGCATATCGTTTCCTCGCCTCGCAAAGAGCGTTCCGCCTCGCGTGAGGTCGCCGAGGCCTTTGTCCAAAGCTGTCGTGGTCGGCGACCCGACCTGGCGGTTTCAACGCTCGACCTATGGGATGTCGACCTCCCCGAATTCGGTGAGGACGCGATGTTGGCCAAATATGCGGGGCTCAGCGGCACGCCGCTTACCCCTTCTCAACAGCAGGCATGGGCCACTTTGCAGGAATTGGCGCAACAACTGCACTGGGCGGATATTGTCCTCTTGTCGACGCCGCTGTGGAATTTCAGCATTCCCTACAAGCTCAAGCACTTCATCGACCTGGTATCGCAGAAGGACATCCTTTTCTCGTTCGACCCTGAACACGGGTTCGAAGGACTGCTCCGGGATAAAATCGCAGTGGTCATCCATGCGCGAGGTCTCGACTATGCGGCGCAATCCATCACTCCGGCGCAGCGCTTCGACTTTCAAAAACCCTACATAGAAGCGTGGTTGCGTTTCATTGGTATCGAAGATGTCCGCAGTCTAATCATCCAAAAAACCCTGTTTGGACCCGATATTGATCATGCGGCTCGCCAGGATGCACGGGAGGCGGCGTTACGGCTGGCGGAAGACCTGCTGTCGCGGACAACAGAGGCGGTTGCATGATTATGAAGCGCTGCTGCGGACAAGAAGGGCGGCTCTGGAGACTCGCCGGGAAGGTCGCCTTATGGTGCGACGGAGCCGGTCGGCGCAAGGGGGCCGCCTACCGCCCTTCCGCACCGGTAGTGAGTGTCAGTTTTTCCGCTAGAACCACATATCGCGCACGCAGCGACCATCGCGCGGCAGGTCCTCGAACGTGAGGAGGCCATCGAAATGGTCGATTGGCAGGTCGGCGACGGTGTCGGGCGGCGCGAGCCTGACATTGACGGCGATCCGAGTGCGACCGGCGGCGCTGGCGCGCAAGCCACGCCAGGCCAGCACACAGGCGCATGTCGGACAGAACAGAATCTCGAGTGACGGGCCATCCTTTCCGGAGCGCCTATAAGCACTTGTCGGTCCCGCAAGACGGATGCGTTCGTCGACATAATCGTAAGCCCACAGCGCGCCATAGCGGCGGCAAAGCGTGCAGTTGCAGGCGGTGATCGAGCCGGGATCGCCCTCCAAAGTCCAGCGGGCCGCGCCACAATGGCAGGTTCCGGTCAGCATTCGTCCTCCTAACTTTTTGGCAGCAACACGAGCATTGTTCCCAACATTGTGCCGGACCCGGTGCGATATTCAACAAATTGTGGGCGTGGCCTGATGCGCTCGCCGCTTTCGCAAGATGTTCGTTGTCCCGAACATCCTTGCCTTCGTGACAGGCTTTCGCCATGAAGGCCGATGACTTTACCAGCCAGCACACGCCAGCGGCTCGACGAACTCCTCGTCGCGCGCGGCCTGTTCCCCAGCCGCTCTCGCGCCCGCGACGCGATCGAGCGCGGCACCGTGAAGGTTGACGGCGTCATCGCCCGCAAGCCCGGCCAGACCGTCCGGGCTGATTGCCTCATAGAAGTCGATGATCCGGCGCAGGGCTATGTGTCGCGTGCTGCGCTGAAGCTGATCGCCGGGCTCGATCATTTCGGTCTCGATCCAGCCGGCAGCGAAGCGCTCGACGTCGGCGCCTCGACCGGAGGCTTCACTCAAGTGCTGCTCGAACGCGGCGCGGCCCATGTCACGGCGATCGACGTCGGACATGGCCAGATACATCCGGATATCGCCGGCGATCCGCGTGTGACGGTCATCGAGGGATTGAACGCGCGTGATCTTTCCGCCGCCGATCTTGCCGATCGCATTCCGGATTTTATCGTCTCCGATGTCAGCTTCATCTCGTTGAAACTGGCGCTGCCACCGGCGCTCGCCATTGCCAGGAGCGGCGCCAAAGCAATATTTCTGGTCAAGCCGCAGTTCGAGGCGGGCCGCGAGGCGATCGGCAAGGGCGGCTTGCTGAAAGACCCATACGATGCCGCGCGGATTGCCGGCCTGCTGCAGGATTGGCTGGACGGCGTCCCCGGCTGGCGCTCGCTCGGACTGCACCTGTCGCCGATCGAAGGCGGCGACGGCAACCGCGAGTTCCTGCTCGCCGGGATCAAGGACGCCGGTATCGAGAACAGGGGGATCGGAGGCCGATGACCGCTCGCTTCACGATCACACGGCTGGGCTCCCAGGGCGACGGCGTCGCCGAGACCGAAACCGGCGAGCTTTTCATTCCGTTCACGCTGCCCGGTGAAACCGTCGCCGCCGCGCGTGAAAGGGATCGCGCCACGCTGATATCGGTGGTGGAGGCTTCGCCGCTTCGCATCGACCCTGCCTGTCGGCATTTCACCGAATGCGGCGGCTGCGCCATCCAGCATCTTGAGGCCGAAGCCTATCATCGGTGGAAGCGCGACAAGGTTGCGCATGCGCTCAACAGCAAGGGCATCACTTGCGACATTGACGCGCTGGTGCCGTGCGCGCCGCAGACGCGTCGGCGCGTCGTGTTCACCGCCCGGCGCAGCGAGGCTGGCATGCTGCTCGGCTTCGTTCGGGCGCTATCGTCCGAGATCATTTCCATCGAGGAATGCCCGATCTCGCTGCCCGAGATCGTCGCAAAGCTCGACGCTCTGAGAGCACTTGCCGAATTGGTTTGCGCAACGACGAAATCGTTCCGCATGACGGTCACGGTGACCGCTTCCGGCCTCGATGTCGCGGTTCACGAGTCCGGCAAGCTCGGCGAGAACCAGCGCCGCGTCGCCTCGAATTTCGTCATCGCTCAGGGGTTGGCCAGGCTTTCGATCGATGGCGAGATCATCATCGAGCCCAAAAAGCCGGTTGTCACGTTCGGCAGCGTCGCTGTCGCAGTGCCGCCGGGCGCCTTCCTGCAGGCTACCGTTGCCGCCGAGCAGGCGATGGCCGACATCGTCGGCCGGCACCTCGCGCGCGCCAAAAAAGTCGCCGATCTCTTCGCCGGCTGCGGCAGCTTTGCGCTGCGTCTCGCCGCCAAGTCGGAAGTCCATGCGGTGGAGGGGGATGCGGCGGCGCTTTCGGCGCTCGACCGGGCATTCCGTTTCGCCAGCGGTCTGAAGCGCGTTACCAGTGAACGCCGCGACCTGTTTCGGCGGCCGCTCACATTCAAGGAGTTGAATGCCTTCGATGGCGTTGTGTTCGATCCGCCCCGCGCCGGCGCCGAAGACCAGTCGAAACAGATTGCCCGTTCCGACGTGCCGCTGGTCGCCGCGGTTTCCTGCAATCCGGTTACGCTGGCGCGCGACCTGCGCATCCTCGTTGACGGCGGCTACGCCCTGAAAAGCGTGACGCCGATCGACCAGTTCCTGTGGTCGCCGCATGTCGAGGCCGTCGCGCTTCTGGAGAAGCCGAAGCGACGGCGGTAACGGTCCGCATTTGTTGAGCTTGAATTTCGCGCAGAATGAGCATATTTTGAGCGTGTTCTGTTCAAAATGTGCTAGGAATCTGTTATGAATACCGCAGCTCTCGATATCAGAGCATCGCGCTTTGGCGACGAGCGGACGCCATTTCTTTCGGCAAGACGGGTGGCTGAACTGCTGGGCGTCAATCTGACCGAACTGGCGAGCCTGATCGGCGTCGCGCGCAACACGCTTGCCGCCAAGACCGGCGCGCGCAAGGTCGACGCCGCCTTGAGTCCGATTGTCCGCATCCTTGCGATGGCAGGCGAGATGGCCGGCGATGAACAGCGTGCGGCGATCTGGTTCAAGCATCAGCCGATCCCCGGCTGGGCGGGAAAGACCGCCTACGATCTCGTTCGAGAGGGCAAGACGGACAAGGTGCTTGCCTATCTGGAGGCAGTCCGCTCCGGCATCTATGCCTGAAAACAGACTGAGCCTATGGCGCGCCTTCGTGCCGCGTTGGGCGCATCTGCCGCTTTCCGGCGAAGGAGCAGCCCGCTTCGGCGGTCGCTGGAATCCAGTGGGCACCCCGACGATCTATGCCGCGGGCGAGTTGTCCACTGCTTGGGCGGAGTACAATCAGGGCTTTGTCCAGCATCCGGCGCTGATTGCGAAACTCGAACTTTCAGGCGCGCGGCTGGCCGACCTGACGGACGCTGATGTGCTGATCAAGCTCGGCGTCACGGCAGACATTCACCGATGTGAATGGCGCGACATCATGGATCAAGCCCTGGTGCCTGAGACGCACACGCTGAGAGATCGCCTGCTTGCCGATGGGCAGCATGGCGTGATCTACCCCTCCTTCATGTCGCCCGGCGGCACATGCGTGGCGCTCTGGCGATGGAACGAGAGCAACGCACCCCGCCTGAAGGTTATCGATCCCGACCATCGCCTGCCGAAAACGCCGGCTTCATGGCTTTAGGAAGTTTCGAATAGGCCAGCTTCGACAGGCTGGTCGCTCAAACCCGCGTTCCGCCAACCGTCATCTGGTTCATCCTGAGGTGCGGCTGGCCGACGCCGACCGGCACGCCCTGGCCGGCCTTGCCGCACATGCCGATGCCGGTGTCGAGCTTCATGTCGTTGCCGATCATCGAAACGCGATGCATGGCATCCGGCCCATTGCCGATCAGCATGGCGCCCTTGATCGGCTGCGTCACCTTGCCGTTCTCGATCATGTAGGCCTCGGTGCAGCCGAACACGAATTTGCCCGAGGTGATGTCGACCTGGCCGCCGCCGAAGGAGACGGCATAGATACCGTTCTTGACCGAGGCGATGATTTCGTCCGGCTCCATGTCGCCTGACGTCATGTAGGTGTTGGTCATGCGCGGCATCGGCTGGTGCGCATAGCCTTCGCGCCGTCCGTTGCCGGTGGCGTTCATGCCCATCAGCCGGGCGTTCTGGCGGTCCTGCATATAGCCGACAAGCTTGCCGTCGTCGATCAGCACATTGCGCGCCGACGGCGTGCCTTCATCGTCGACGGTCAGCGAGCCGCGCCGCTCGGCCATGGTGCCGTCGTCCACCACTGTGACGCCCTTGGCGGCCACCTGCTGGCCCATCAGCCCGGCGAAGGCCGAGGTCTTCTTGCGGTTGAAATCGCCTTCCAGCCCGTGGCCGACGGCTTCGTGCAGCATGACGCCCGGCCAGCCGCTGGACAGCACGATGTCGAAGGTGCCGGCCGGCGCCGGGACGGCCTCGAGGTTGACCAGCGCTTGCCGCAACGCTTCCTTGGCGGCGTGCTTCCAACTCTCGTCGACCAGGAATTCGCCAAACCCTTTGCGTCCGCCCATGCCGTAGGAGCCGCTCTCCTGGCGGTCGCCGTTGCCGACCACCACCGACACGTTGATCCTGACCAGCGGGCGGATGTCGCGCACCATCTGGCCGTCGGCACGCACGATCTCGACATGCTGCCAGGAGGCGGCGAGCGACGCCGTCACCTGCCGCACGCGCGGATCCTCGGCTCGCAGCCAGCCATCGATTTCCTGAAGGAGCTTGGCCTTGGCCTCGAAGGAGGGCGAGGGGATCGGGTTGTCATCGCCATAGAGATGGCGGTTGGTGCGGGCGGGAGCCGCAGCAAGCGTGCCGGAATAGCCGCTCTTGACCGTTGACACGGCGTCGGCCGCGCGCAGCAGCGATGCTTCCGAAAGATCGCTGGAATGCGCGTAGCCGGTCGCTTCGCCGGCGACGGCGCGCAGGCCAAAGCCTTGGTCTGTGTTGAAATTGGCGGTCTTCAGCCGGCCATTGTCGAACATCAGCGCTTCGCTCTCGCTGTATTCGAGGAACAACTCGCCGTCGTCGGCGCCGTTGATGGTCTCGGCGACGATCTGCTTGATGCGATCGTCGGAAATGTCGAATTGGCCGATCAGGCTGTTCATGGCGCGGTCCGTCCGTGGAAAGAGAATGTCCTCACGATGTAGGCGCGAAGGTGCGCCCAGACAATCGGCAATGACCATTGTCTGTGCATGACCCCGAAAATCGGAATCGATTTTCGGAAAGGATCATGCGCAAAACAAAGCGCTACAGCGTCCCTTTGCGCGTCCTTGGACGCGCGGCGCGTAGCCAAAGGCCAGTCAAAAATACTTCTCGTTGGTAAGGACTTTAGGATTTTGGTCTCAAGGCAGGGCGGCGAAACCGTCGGCGAAACCCTTGAGCTCAACCGGGATGCCAATGCCTTCTTCCGGCGTCTGGAAGACGATGAAGGTGGCTGACGTTCCGGACTTCAGCGTATCGAGCAGTGGCTTTTCGAGAATGACCTCGGCATAGCAGCCGTCCTGGAAGCAGCGCACGAAATAGGCCCGGCCGATGTCCTTGCCGTCGACATTGAGGCCAAGCCCGTTGGGCAGCAGCACGCCGAGCGGCGCCAGCACGCGCAGGATTTCGGCCTTGTTGTCGGCAGTGCGCAGCACGACGACGGAAAGCCCCATCTCGGGACGGTCTTCGGCGACGACGTTCTGCATCATCACGCATTGTTCCAATGTGGCGCCGGCCGGCGTGTCGCAGATGATCGACCATGCGCCATGCGTCGTCCGCACCTTGCCGCTTGGCTGCGCGGCATTGGCCTGGCTGACGCCAAACGAGCCAACATAGGACAGGCCGATCCCAGCCAGGCCAACGCTAGACACGGCAGCGAGAAGGATGACGTTCGACAAGCTTCTCGAAAGCCCCAATAGCGAAACCCCAAGTCTCGAATGCCCAAGTCCCCAAAGCCAAGAGTTCATGACGGCTCCATTGCGAATCACGGCACTTTAAGCCGCGCCAAGGGCAAGTAAAGGATGAGACCACTGCCGGCCTGCCTCGACCAAGGCAATTGTGCGCTTTTCCGTGCCAAATTCGCCCGAATTGCGACGGCCCGGCGCATTTTGCAGGGACACTCCGCCGCTCGGGCATTCGCGGGTCCGCCACCGCCGCGGCCGCCGCCACAAGGCGCAGCCGCGCTTGCGCGCAAAAATGCCGCACGGTTTCCCCCGCTCCTTTCTTGCAGAGGCAAATAGAGTATGGTTTGAACCAGCCTCGGGACTTTCCGGGATTCCCGTCCCGGCGTTGTTCGATATTCTTGCGGTCCGATCGCGAGGAATTGGGAGATTAATGACGGCAATGAGAAAATTCCTAGCAGGCGCCACACTCCTGGCAAGCGCTGCCGCCACGCTGTTCACCGGCGCGTCCGCCCATGCGGCCCAGCCTGCGCCGTGGGAGGTGAGCTTCCAGCCCGCCGCCACCGACATGATGCGGCAGATCGCCTGGTTCGAGCACTATACGCTGTGGTTCATCGTGCCGATCACCCTCTTCGTGCTCTTTCTCATCGCCTATTGCATCCTGAAGTTCCGCGCGAGCGTCAACCCGATCCCGTCGCGCACCAGCCACAACACGCTGATCGAGGTGATCTGGACGGTTGGGCCGGTCGTCATCCTGCTCCTGCTCGCCATCCCCTCGTTCCAACTCCTGACCGCGCAATACACACCGCCGGAGGAAGCCAAGCTGACCGTCAAGGCGACGGGAAACCAGTGGAACTGGGACTACGAATACCAGACCGAAAACACGCTTTCCTTCAACTCGGCGATCCTGGCGGATGCTGACCGCGCCGCGGCCGGCAAGGAGGACCGCGGCGTCTATCCGCGCCTGCTCGCCGTCGACAACGAGATGGTGGTGCCGGTCAACACCATGACCCGTGTGCTGGTGACGGCGGCGGACGTGATCCACGCCTTTGCCATGCCGTCCTTCGGCATCAAGACCGACGCGGTTCCGGGTCGCATCAACGAGGTCTGGTTCAAGGCGGAAAAGGAAGGCCTCTATTACGGCCAGTGTTCGGAGCTCTGCGGCAAGGACCACGCCTACATGCCGATCGCGATCCGCGTCGTCTCCGACGCCCAGTACAAGACCTGGCTGGCAGCAGCCGGCACCGACCTTCCCGGCGCCAACAAGGCGCTGATGGCCGAGGTCGACGGCAAAGACAAGGTAGCGGCCGCCGGCAACTGATGCCGCGACCAGAAAAGATCAGGGAACGGAGCCGAACATGGCAGACGCTGCAGCTCACGACCACGACCACAAGCCGTATCATGGCTGGGTCCGGTGGGTGTATTCGACCAACCACAAGGATATCGGCACGCTCTATCTGATCTTCGCGATCATGGCGGGCTGCGTCGGCGGTGCCCTTTCGGTCGTCATGCGCATGGAACTGCAAGAGCCGGAGATCCAGATTTTCACCGGCCTGGCGCAGATGGTCTACGGCTTGAATGCCGACGCCGCGCTCGACGGCGGCAAGAGCATGTACAATGCCTTCACCACCGCGCATGCGCTGATCATGATCTTCTTCATGGTCATGCCGGCGTTGATCGGCGGCTTCGCCAACTGGATGGTGCCGATCATGATCGGCGCGCCCGATATGGCGTTCCCGCGCATGAACAACGTCTCGTTCTGGTTGCTGCCACCGGCTTTCATCCTGCTGATCATCTCGGCCTTCGTGCCGAGCGCGCCTGGCGCCTACGGCGTCGGCGGCGGCTGGACGATCTATCCGCCGCTATCGACCTCGGGCCAGCCGGGACCGGCAATGGATCTTGCGATCCTGTCGCTGCACATCGCCGGCGCCTCATCGATCCTCGGCGCCATCAATTTCATCACCACCATCTTCAACATGCGCGCGCCTGGCATGACGCTGCACAAGATGCCGCTGTTCGCCTGGTCGGTGCTGATCACCGCTTTCCTGCTGCTGTTGTCGCTTCCGGTTCTGGCCGGTGGCATCACGATGCTTTTGACCGATCGCAATTTTGGCACCACCTTCTTCGCGCCCGATGGCGGCGGCGACCCGATCCTCTTCCAGCACCTGTTCTGGTTTTTCGGCCATCCGGAAGTCTACATCCTGATCCTGCCAGGCTTCGGCATTGTCAGCCACATCGTCTCGACCTTTTCGAAGAAGCCTATCTTTGGCTATCTCGGCATGGCCTATGCCATGGTCGCGATCGGTGCGGTCGGCTTCATCGTCTGGGCGCACCACATGTACACGACCGGCCTGTCGCTCGACACGCAGCGCTATTTCGTCTTCGCCACCATGGTTATCGCGGTGCCGACGGGCGTGAAGATATTCTCGTGGATCGCCACCATGTGGGGCGGGTCGATTTCGCTCAAGACTCCGATGCTGTGGGCGATTGGCTTTATCTTCCTGTTCACCGTCGGCGGCGTTACCGGCGTCCAGCTTGCCAATGCCGGTCTCGACCGTCCGCTGCACGACACCTATTACGTGGTCGCGCATTTCCATTATGTGCTGTCGCTGGGCGCGGTCTTTGCCATCTTCGCCGGCTGGTACTACTGGTTCCCGAAGATGACCGGCTACATGTATTCGCCCGTCATCGCCAACACCCACTTCTGGGTCACCTTCGTCGGCGTCAACCTCGTCTTCTTCCCGCAGCATTTCCTCGGCCTCTCCGGCATGCCGCGCCGCTACATCGACTATCCGGATGCGTTTGCCGGCTGGAACATGGTGTCGTCCTACGGCTCGTATATTTCGGCCGTCGGCGTGGTCATCTTCCTTTATGGCGTGTTCGAGGCCTTCCAGAAGAAGCGGGTGGCCGGCGCCAATCCATGGGGCGAGGGTGCGACGACGCTTGAATGGCAGCTGTCTTCGCCGCCGCCCTTCCACCAGTGGGAGCAGCTGCCGAAGATCAAATAGGCTCTGCTTGGGGAAATACGGAACCGCCGGTTCGCCGGCGGTTTTGGCCAACGGAATGATGGACTTTAAGTACGCATGGCCCTTGTCGACGACACATTGACTGACGAACCGGGCTTTCGCATGTCGGAAGCGACGGCGGGCGACTTCTTCGCCCTGTTGAAGCCGCGCGTCATGTCGCTGGTGGTGTTCACCGCCTTTGTCGGCCTGGTCGCAGCACCTGTGACCATCAATCCGCTTCTGGCGGTGATCGCTATTCTGGCCATTGCCATTGGTGCCGGCGCGTCCGGCGCGCTCAACATGTGGTATGACGCCGACATCGATGCGGTGATGACCAGGACCGCCAGCCGTCCGGTGCCGGCCGGCCGCATCCGGCCAGGCGAGGCGCTGAGTTTCGGCCTGGTGCTGTCGGTGCTGTCGGTGATGACGCTCGGCGTGCTGGTCAATTGGTTGTCGGCTACACTCTTGGCCTTCACCATCTTCTTCTATGCCGTCGTCTACACGATGTGGCTGAAGCGCTGGACGCCTCAGAACATCGTCATCGGCGGTGCTGCCGGCGCCATTCCGCCGGTGATCGGCTGGGCCGCGGTGACCGGAACCGTCAGCCTGGAAAGCGTCGTGCTGTTCCTCATCATCTTTTTATGGACGCCGCCGCATTTCTGGGCGCTCGCCCTCTTCAAGTCCGAGGACTATGCCAGGGCCGGCATCCCGATGATGCCGAATGTCGCCGGCCAGGCTTCGACCCGACGCCAGATCTTTGCCTACGCGCTGATCCTTGCCCCGGTTGGCGTGCTGCCATGGATGCTCGGTTTCACCACGCCCGCCTACGGCGTCTTTGCGGTGCTGCTTGGTGCCGGCTTTGTCTGGTATGCGTGGCAGGTGCTGCGGATGGCGGACGACGACCATGTGATGAAGCCGGCCAAGGCATTGTTCGGCTATTCGCTGCTCTACCTCTTTGCCATTTTCGCCGTCTACCTTGCCGACTGCGTTGTCGGGCGCGTGCTGACCATGGGTGGAGCATGACCATGGCCGATAAGAAGCTTGAACTCGTCACGCTGACGGAGCGCCAGCAGAAGGCCCGGCGCAACCGCTCGGTGGCCATCGGCCTGGCACTGGCGGTGCTAGTCGTCATCTTCTATGTCGCGACTGTCGTAAAATTCGGTCACAACCTCACCGGAACGATGTGAGGGCTCAGATGAACCGCCAAACCGTAACCCATCCTGAAAACAAGAACACCAACCGCATCGTCGCCGGCGTCTGCATCGCCTTTTTCGGCGGCATGATTGGCATGGCCTATGCTGCGGTGCCGCTCTACGCGATGTTCTGCCAGATGACCGGTTACGGCGGCACCGTGAAACGCGCAACGCAGCAATATGCCGACCGCGTGCTCGACCGAGATATCACCATCCGTTTCGACGCCAATACAGCCGGCGTGCCCTGGCAATTCCAGCCGGTCGCCCGCTCGGTGACCATCAAGATTGGCGAGACCGCGCAGGCGCATTATAGCGCCACCAACAAATTCGTCCGCGCCACCACCGCCCGCGCCACCTTTAATGTGCAGCCGGAGTTTGCGGGATCTTACTTCAACAAGGTCGAGTGTTTCTGCTTTACCGATACGACGCTGAAGCCTGGCGAGACGCTCGACATGCCGGTCGTGTTCTATGTAGATCCCGACATCGTCAATGCGCCGGAATTGAAGGACCTGAAGACGATTACCCTGTCCTACACGATGTTCCCGGTCGAGAAGAACGAGAAGACTAAGCCGGTGGCGTCAACAGTGCCGGCCGAAGGCACAAGCAACAAAGTTTCACATACCGAACGAAGCCTCGGGGGTTGATATGGCAGACGCGCACGCAAAACCACAACATGACTACCATCTCGTCGACCCGAGCCCCTGGCCTTTCCTCGGCTCGGTCGGCGCGTTGGTCACCGCGATCGGCGGCGTCTGTTACATGCAGTATCTCAAGGGCAGCGAATTCACGGTCTTCGGCTTCAACATCGCCAATCCGTGGCTGTTCTTCATCGGCCTCTTGATCGTCATTTACACCATGTACGCCTGGTGGTCGGACACCATCAGGGAAGCGCATGAAGGCCACCACACGCGTGTCGTGTCGCTGCATCTGCGCTACGGCATGATCATGTTCATCGCTTCCGAGGTGATGTTCTTCGTCGCCTGGTTCTGGGCTTTCTTCGACGCCAGCCTGTTTCCCGGCGAGGCACAGCAATATGCCCGCGCCGCCTTCACCGGTGGTGTCTGGCCGCCGAAGGGCGTTGAGGTTCTCGACCCCTTCCACCTGCCGCTCTACAACACCGTCATCCTGCTTCTTTCGGGCACCACGGTGACCTGGGCGCACCACGCGCTGCTTCATGGCGATCGCAAGGGGCTGATCAACGGTCTGGTGCTGACGGTCGGTCTCGGCATCCTGTTCACCATGGTGCAGGCTTACGAATACATGCACGCGCCGTTCGGCTTCAGGGATTCGATCTACGGCGCCACTTTCTTCATGGCGACCGGCTTCCACGGCTTCCACGTCATCATCGGCACCATCTTCCTGCTGGTCTGCCTGGTCCGCGCGATGAAGGGCGATTTCACGCCCAAGCATCATTTCGGCTTCGAAGCCGCCGCCTGGTACTGGCACTTCGTCGACGTAGTCTGGCTGTTCCTGTTCGCGTCGATCTATGTCTGGGCCTCGAGCGGCGCAGTGATCGAAGGTCACTGAATCTTCTCGGGGAAATCGATGAGGCGGCTGCGGCGACGTGGCCGCCTTATCTTTTGGGGTGAAGGGCATTAAAGTATCGCAATGAGCGACGACAAGGCGATCTGGCCACCAATCGATCCGATTTCGGCTGGCCTGCACGGCCGCTGCCCGCGCTGCGGCGAGGGACGGCTGTTTTCCGGCTTCCTCACCGTCGGCAAACGCTGCGCCAATTGCGGCCTCGACTATTCCTACGCCGATGCCGGCGACGGTCCGGCGGTGTTCGTCATCCTGATCACCGGCTTCATCGTCGTCGGGCTGGCGCTGTGGATGGAGGTGACGTTGAATCCGCCGCTCTGGCTGCATTTCCTGCTGTGGATACCGCTGACGCTGGTGCTTTGCCTGGGCGCGCTCAGGCTGATCAAGGGCGTGCTCCTGACGCTGCAATACCGTAACAAGGCGGCAGAGGGCAGGCTGGACCTCGGCGAATGAGCACGACATCCGCTTCGATTGCAGGCCGTTCGCGGCCGAAGACGGCATTGCTGCTTTGCCTCGGCCTAGTGCTGTTCTTCATCCTGCTGGCGCTCGGCACCTGGCAGGTCCAGCGCCTGTACTGGAAAGAGGGTCTTCTCCAGACAATCGACCGGCGCACGCACTCAGCGCCCGTGCCGTTGGCCGAGGTCGAAAAGCGGTTTGCCGCCAGCGGCGATGTGGATTACACGCCGGTGACTGCATCAGGCACGTTCCTGCATCAAGGCGAGCGACATTTCTTCGCGACCTGGGAAGGCCAGTCCGGTTTCGATGTCTTCACACCCTTGCATCTGGAGGACGGGCGCTTCGTTCTGATCAATCGCGGCTTCGTGCCGTACGACCTCAAGAACGCTACCAAGCGCCCGCAAAGCCATGGTGCTGGCCGGGTGACGGTGACGGGGCTCGCCCGCAATCCGCTGCCGGCAAAGCCCTCGATGATGCTTCCCGACAATGATCCGCAGAAGAACATCTTCTACTGGAAGGATCGCGACGCCATGGCGGCCAGCGCCGGTCTGCCGGCCGGCGCCGGGCTGCTGCCATTCTTTATCGATTCGGACGCCACGCCGAACCCGGGTGGACTGCCGGTCGGCGGCGTTACAATCATCGACCTTCCGAACAGCCATTTGCAATATGCCGTAACCTGGTACGGTCTTGCCGCTGCCCTTGCCGGCGTCCTCATCTTCATGTTTCGCCGCCCGGCGAAAGAAGAATGATCGCCACCGGCGCTACCGGCGCACTTGACAGGGCAGGGGTGCGCACCTCATTTCGCGCCTTGAGTTCAAGACTTGAGTTCACGCTACGACCAACCGGCCGGGAATCATGCTTCACACGACCACAAAGCCACCGCTGACGATAAGGCTCTGCCAGCCGCGCGGCTTCTGCGCCGGCGTCGACCGTGCCATCCAGATCGTCGTGCTGGCGCTGAAGAAATACGGCGCGCCGGTCTATGTTCGCCACGAGATCGTGCACAATCGCTACGTCGTCGAGGGGCTGCAAAGCCTCGGTGCGGTGTTCATCGAGGAACTCTCCGAGATACCGGCTGAGCATCGTCAGAGCCCGGTCGTCTTTTCGGCGCATGGCGTGCCGAAGTCGGTGCCGGCGGACGCCCAGGCGCGCAACCTCTTCTATCTCGACGCCACCTGCCCGCTGGTGTCGAAGGTCCACAAGCAGGCAATGCGCCATCAGCGGCTCGGCCGCCATGTGCTTCTGATCGGCCATGCCGGCCATCCGGAAGTGATCGGCACGATGGGGCAGTTGCCGGACGGCGCCGTCACCTTGATCGAGACCGAAGCCGACGCCGCGAATTTGGTGCCCGCCGACCCGCAGGCGCTCGGGTTCGTCACCCAGACCACGCTGTCGGTCGAGGACACCGCCGGCATCATTCGGGTGCTTAAGGATCGTTTTCCCGATTTGCATGCGGCGGCCGCGGAATCGATTTGCTACGCCACCACCAATCGCCAGGAAGCGGTAAAGGAGACTGCCGCGGGTGCCGATCTCTTCCTGATCGTCGGCGCTCCCAACTCCTCAAATTCGCGGCGTCTCGTCGAAGTGGCCGAACGCGCCGGCGCCTCGATGTCGCTTCTGGTGCAGCGCGCCTCCGAGATTCCATGGACCGAGATCGCCGGCATCTCGACGCTCGGTCTGTCCGCAGGTGCATCGGCGCCGGAAATCATCGTCGACGAGATCATCGACGCGTTCCGGCAGCGCTTCGACGTGACCATCGAGCTGGCGGTGACGGCGACGGAAACCGAGGATTTTCCGGTGATGCGGGTGCTGCGCGACGTCGAACTGACGGCGGCCGACATGGCTTTCGTCAACGGGGCCGCGTAAGGTTCATGGCGGTCTACACCGACGTCAACGAAGGCGAGCTCGGCGCGTTTTTGAGGGCCTATCCAGTCGGCGATCTCTTGTCCTACAAGGGCATAGCCGAAGGCACCGAGAACTCGAATTTCCTGCTGCACACGACCAGCGGCTCCTACATCCTGACGCTCTACGAAAAGCGCGTCGACAAGGCCGACCTGCCGTTCTTCCTCGGACTCATGAGCCACCTCGCCAGGAAGGGCATTTCCTGCCCGCTTCCGGTGACCGCGCATGATGGCGACGTCATCGGAACACTTGCCGGCCGGCCGGCGGTCATCATCACCTTCCTCGAAGGCGTTTCGCTGCGGCGGCCGACATCAGCGCATTGCGGCGAGGTCGGCAAGGCGCTGGCGGCGCTGCATCTGGCCGGCGCCGATTTTCCGATGACCCGTCCGAATGCCCTTGCCATCGATGGCTGGCGCAAGCTGTGGAGCGCCTCTCGCCTTCGCGCCGACGAGGTCGAGCCGGGACTGGCGGCCGAGGTCGATGCCGATTTCGCCGATTTCGAGCGGAACTGGCCGAAAGGCCTGCCGGAAGGCATCATCCATGCCGATCTTTTCCCCGACAATGTCTTCTTCCTCGGCGAGAAACTGTCGGGGCTGATCGACTTCTATTTCGCCTGCAACGATCTCTACGCCTATGATGTCGCCACCTGCCTCAATGCCTGGTGCTTCGAGAAGGATTTTTCCTTCAACCTGACCAAGGGCACGGCGCTGCTTGCCGGCTACCAAAGCGTGCGGCCCTTGAACGGCGAAGAGAAAGCTGCGCTGCCGGTGCTGGCGCGCGGCTCGGCGCTGCGTTTTATGCTGACCCGGCTTTACGACTGGCTGACCATTGCCAACGGCGGGCTGGTCGTGAAACGCGATCCGACCGAATATATCAGGCGCATGCGTTTCCACCGGGCGATCAAATCTCCTTCCGAGTACGGGCTGACATGACCAAGCGCGTTGAAATCTTCACCGATGGTGCCTGTTCGGGCAATCCGGGGCCTGGCGGCTGGGGGGCTGTCCTGCGCTACAACGGCGTCACCAAGGAATTGTCGGGCGGCGAGGCCGCTACCACCAACAACCGCATGGAGCTTTTGGCCGCCATCTCGGCGCTCAATGCGCTGAAAGAACCCTGTTCGGTCGATCTTTATACCGACAGCAACTATGTCAAGGACGGCATTTTCAGCTGGATCGACGGCTGGAAGCGCAACGGCTGGAAGACCGCTGCCAGGCAACCGGTGAAGAATGCCGAACTGTGGCAGGCGCTCGACGAGGCGCGCAATCGTCATCAGGTGATCTGGCATTGGGTCAAGGGCCACGCCGGCCACCCGGAGAACGAGCGTGCCGACGAGCTGGCGCGGCTCGGCATGGCGCCGTTCAAGAACGGCCCCGTCAAGACCGCGACGCCGAAGCCAGGTCCGCAGTCGAAGCAGCCGGCGATCGCAAAGCCACGGCGCTCGACCCAGAGTTATTGAATTCCCGCTGTGGGTCCGCTGTCTGGCAGGAAGACCTATCATGCCGATCGCATACTACATCACGCATCCCCAGGTTCGGATCGATGCCAATGTTCCAGTGCCAGAGTGGGGGCTATCCGACGTCGGGCGAGCGAGAACGTCTGCAATGCTCGATCAGCCGTGGGTTCGGTCGATCCGGCGTATCGTGTCATCGGGTGAACGCAAGGCGATAGAAACCGCCGAGATACTCGGAAGGCATCTCCGTCTTGAGGTCGAGGTGAGGGAACGGATGCATGAGAATGACCGATCGGCAACCGGTTTCCTACCGCCTGCGGAATTCGAAGCGGTCGCGGACCAGTTCTTCGCCAATCCATACAGCAGCATTCGCGGATGGGAGCGGGCAATCGATGCTCAGCATCGTATTCTGAGCGAGGTAGACACTGTGCTCGGCACAGATGACGCCGCCGACGTTGCTTTCGTGGGCCACGGAGGTGTCGGAACGCTTCTGCTGCTTTCTCTCGGCGGGCGGGAGATCAGCCGCGAGGCGGATCAGCCAGCGGGCGGCGGGAACTATTTCGCGTACGATATCCGCGCGCGTCGCGTTGTCCACGGATGGCGGCCGATCGACAGGCTGGCGCAGCTCCGCGACGATTAGTTGGCTAACGGATCAGCAGCGCCGTGCCGAAAAGTCCGAGCGCGAACACAGTATGCGACACGAGGTTGAGGGCGCGGATCTGCATCGGGTTGGGGCGCTTTGACGCGGCCCAGCCGGCGCCCATGCCGGGCGCCAGCAGGAACCATCCGGCGCCTACGGTGACGATGCCGAGGATGAAGGCGGGCAGGAAAGTCGGCGCGGCCAGCCACGCCGCTCCCGCCAAAACGGCCAGAACGATGCCGTAGACGATGCCGACAAAATAGTGGAAGGCCCAGCCGAGCGCCGATTCATGCGCATAGGGTGCTGCCGCGCCGATATCATCATGGAAGACCTTGCCGTCCTTGAGGTGCCAGACCCAGCGACCGACCAGTCCCCAGTTCGGCCATGGCTGAGCAAATACCGTGTTCAGGAAAATCGCCCACAGGTCCATGAGCGCCGTGGCGCCGATGCCGATCGCGACGGCGCGCCAGAAGTGGTCAAGCATCATTGAGGTCCCCAAAAGCAGGCAATTCCGAACAGTGAGCGCACGAGCCCGAACCGGAACCGGTTTTGTTGGGATCATGCGGCTCAGAAGTATTGGATCGTTCTTTGCACGCCCAATTGGACGCGCAGCTTTCCAAACAAGCGTGAAAACCTTGGCCTATGCTGTCGCCAAAACCGAAAGTTGTTCGAGAATGTGAGCAGCACCGGATTCATCGACGCCGGGCTTTGTCTCGACATTGAGCGCGGCGACTTTGCCGTCGTCGACGATCATCGAAAACCGCTTCGAGCGCAGCCCCATGCCACCGCCGGAAAGGTCGGCGTCGAGACCGATCGACTTGACGAAATCGCCATTGCCGTCGGCAAGATAGAGGAGCTTGCCTTCACCGCCGCTGAAGCGGGCCCAGGCGCCCATCACGTGGACATCGTTGACGGCGACGACGGCGATGGTGTCGACGCCGCGCGCCAGGATGGCGTCGTAATTGTCGAGATAGCCGGGCAGATGGTTGTTGGAGCAGGTCGGCGTGAAAGCGCCGGGAACAGCGAACAGCACCACCTTCTTGCCCGAGAAAATCTCAGCCGTCGTGATCGCTTTTGCGCCGTCGGCAGTCATCGTCTTGAAGGTCGATTGGGGTAGCTTGTCGCCAACGGCAATCATCATCGTGGTCCTCGTTTGACAAATGCAAGGGGGTGCCCTTGCGATAGCGAATTCAGCCGTTCCCCGCAACTGTCGGGTGGCTGGAGCAAAGGATGCTCGACCTGAACATCCTTTGCTGGGGATCAAGGGAACGGCAGCAGGCCTTCGACGGCGCCAGCCGCAGTTGTCAGCGTGTAGTAAAGTCCGCCATCCGTCGGCGTCGTCGTCGGCCTGTCGAGGATCGGCACGGCAAACACCAGCTTGCCGTCCTTTTCGCTGCGGGCCGGCACGCCGAACATGTAGTCCCGCTCACCGGCGACGAACAAATCCGCTGCTTCGGGATTGCCCGGAAAGCGCGCCTCGACAATCAGTGTCTCGCGGTCGCCCGGCAGGATATTGACGCCGAAATCGGGTCCCGCGGGAGCAGGCAGCGTTGCAAGGGCCGCCTTCACCAAAGCGGCGTCTTCGACATTGTCCGGATCGGAGCTCGGATCGATGGTCAGCTTTGTTTGCACCGGGATGCAGATCGTCTCACAAATTCCGAGAAAGATATCGGCATCGATGACGGCCGGCTCGTTCGGCGCCGACAGCGTGAACGTTACCGGCAGCGAAACCGGATGGTCGTAGCCGGCCCATTTGCCGGAGCCGTCGTCGTGGCGCTGGGGTGGCGGAAACGAAAACGTCGCGCTGGCGATGTTGGTGCTGGCGGAGAAATCGATTTGCGGCGGCACGCCCGCGTCGCCCGGATCGCGCCAGTAGGTTTTCCAGCCAGGCTTGAGCGCAATATCGAGGACGCCATGGATGCGTCCGGCTGTGTCGGGCTTGCCGCTGGTCACAAGGCGCACTTTGCCGCCTTCGCTATAGTACCAGATTGACGAGGAGGCTGCGGCGGGAAGACCGCTTCCACATCCAACAGCGGCGCTGAGCAGCAGGACTTTCAAGCTTTGCATGGCGGTGATTTGAACGTCCGTTCATGGCTGCGCAATGACTTCATGGCGTCGCTGCTATCATATTTGCGTGACCTCGGGCACAGCTTTGCGTGCCTTAGATGCACGTCTGCGACCAAATCGCGCGCGGTGCATCTTTTCGGCGCCCCAGAAACACGTTACGCTCCCCTCATGGACTTGTTGCGCCACAAGAAGATGGCTGCGGGACGCGGCTTTCTCGACGACCAGTTCCTGATTGCCATGCCCGGCATGAAGGACGACCGCTTCACGCGCTCCGTCATCTATATTTGCGCGCACAGCGACGAAGGCGCGATGGGCCTGGTCATCAACCAGACACAGCAGATGCTGTTTCCGGATCTGCTCGTGCAACTCGGCATCATGAACGAACAGGAGGCGATCCGCTTGCCCGCCCAGGCCCGCGACTTCGTCGTCCGCAACGGCGGACCAGTGGACCGCAGCCGCGGCTTTGTCCTGCATTCGGGCGACTACCGCGTGGAATCGTCGCTGGCCGTCTCCGACGACATTTGCCTGACCGCGACCGTCGACATTTTGCGCGCCATTTCGTCGGGCCGCGGGCCTCGGCATGCGCTGATGGCGCTCGGCTATTCGGGTTGGGGCGCCGGTCAGCTGGAAAGCGAGATCGCCGAGAACGGTTGGCTGACCTGCCCGGCAAATGCGGAGCTTCTTTTCGATACCGACATCGAGCGCAAATACGACCGGATACTCGCTTCGATCGGTATCGACCTCGCGCATCTCAGCCTGGCGGCTGGCCACGCCTGATGCATGTCGCGCAAAAGCATGCCCTCGGGCCTGACCCGGGGGTGTGCAGCGATTTGATTACCGCCGTATTGCTATCGCCAGCCGTTTGCCCAGATCGTAGACGAGATTCTCGAAACCGGCTGTCCAGGACAGGTCAGCCTCTTTCACGCGGGTTTCGACATCGCTGTATTTGCCGATGCGGGCTTCCAGGAAGGATCGCAGGCGCTGGTGAAACTGGCCGACGGTGAGCTGTTTTCCCTCGGCCTTGAAGATCGCAGTGTTGAAGCGTGCCGCCTTGGGGAAGATTTTGCTGGCCGTGGCATTGGGCTTCTCATCGGCATTCGACAGGAGCGCTGCTGCCCCGTTGGTGCCAAGAAAATGGGGGAGGTAGAGATCCTTTTCATCCATGGCCTTCTCAAGACGCGCTTCGATGCGTTGCTTGGCCGCGAGAAGGTTCTTGGCCGCAAGTGCCGCCGACAGATAGGGATCGCGCCTGAATTCAAGGATGCGCTGTTCTTCGCCCTTGTCCTCGACGAAATGATAGTCGCGTTTGCCCTCGGGGCGGGTCCGGATCAGTTCCGCTTCGTCGCCCAGGCCGAATTCTGCACCGTATTTCTTCACCGCCTCGAGCCATGTCTGGTCGAGGAATTGCATAAGACCAAGCGCCGACCCTTTAGACGGGCGATTGTTGATGTCGAAGGAGGATTCCTTCTCGGCGATCGCAAAAAGCGTATCGGCAGGAAATTGGGTGTCCTTGGCTGCACGAAGGATTTCGCTGGCGATGTGCTGCGACACCTTGTACTCGCCGAACTCGTGCATCGACATGCCGATGACGATCTGTTCCGCGCCTTCGGATATCATGGAGACGGTGCCCTTCAGTGCCTGGGCCAGCGTGGGTTCTCCCTCGCGTCCAGAGGTCGATCTGGTGTCTGGATCGATGAAGTCGAACTTGGGCGCGGCCGAGGGGAAACTCAGAGCCGAGAACGGAACAGCAGTGGCAACCGCGGCTTCGGTCACGCCGTTGACCAGGACTCCCGAATAGACCGGCCATGGCAAGGCTGCCACTGTCGCCGCGAGGCCAAGCCCCGCGATCCTTTTCCATAAAGGCCGGCCAACCGAAAGGATTACGGCTCCGCAAGCAAATATTTCAAATGTTCTTTGGAGTGACGCCAGGTCCCCCTCCGTTCCTTGTCTAGCCGCCCAGATACTTTTGGGCAGGTCTATTTCCAACGTTGAGCCGTCAACGTCGAAAAAGACAAGAAGAACGGTCAGTGCTTCATTCAACTAGTCATGGATAATGGCGGCACAATGGCCACAGTGCGGCAAAATAATTCGAAATGTAAAACAAGCGGATTTTAATCGAGGGCTGGGTAGCCGATGCGTTGCTTGTGAAGCCTCTCGATTGCGAGCAGAAATTTCCCTGAGGTGGTTTGCCCTCGACCGCAGCGGGCCAATCCCTTCGGTTCTCGAACGGCAGATTGTGCATGAGCAGCCATTCTCGGCACAATACTCGACGAACGAGTTCTCCGTTGATGAGGGTCATTTAGCCTTTGGCTGTCGCCAGATTGGTGCTGAGCTCGAAGGCCAGTCCCGACCCAATGGTGTATGGCTGCAGCACGGGCGCGCTCTCGCTCACGATCGTCTCCACGACCCGCTTGCGTTCCTGATCACCCAATTCCTTGGCTAAGGAACTCATCCCGACCAGCGCCATCGTATTCAAATGCAGGAAAGGTACGCCTTCCCCGAAATGGATGGTGCGCGAAACAATCCTCAATCGGACATCATGGAAGCCGGCGTCTCGCAGCAGCGCCTCAAGTGGAGCCGCTTCCCCAAAGCTGTACCGTTGATCGGCGATGGCGCCCAGATGGCGCTCTGCGACGCGGCGCAGTTCGCGAAAGAACGGGATTTCGTCATCCGGACGCCACGTGGCGATTGCCAGCCTGCCACCCTTCGTCAGCGCGCGACGCATCTGCGCCGCCGCTGCGGGTTTGTCGGGAAAGAACTGCAGTCCTTGCTGGCAGACGACCACGTCGAACGTCTCACCGTTACGAAGAGGCAGCTCGCCGGCATTGCCCTGGCGCCAGTCGATGGCTGGTTCTACAGCCCGCGCCACGGCAAGCATGTCCGCGTTGACGTCGACGCCGACGATATATCCGGCTTCACCGAGCCGCTCTCTTGCAACGCGCGCCACTATTCCAGTCCCGCAAGCGATATCGAGTAGGCGATCGCCCGAAGACAATTCCAGCTCGTCAAGAGCCATCTCGGCCCATGGACGGAAGAGAGGGCCGACGAGCCACCGCTCGTACATCTCCGGGAAACTTGCCTGACCCATTGCATAACTAGGCAGGGTCGCCGTTGCTTCCATTGCATCCTCCAATCTCAAATCGTGCCAGGCGGCGGCTGCGGGTGGTCAGGCCTGTGTAGGCGATGTGGCCAAGAAGATTTCGCTCCAGCACTTGGTTGGACGGCGCGTCCGGTTTCTGGTACGTCCTCACCGAAGAAACGCCGGCGTGCGGATTCGGTGGCCGGTGCGGCTTCGGGGCCGGCCATGAACGCGTCGGGCATTCGATCGGGCTCTGCGGCGATCAGCGGTAGCGCCCGAATCCGGCGAGCCTCCGCCGCGGGACCAGTCTCGAGAAAGAACGTCGTATACCAGTCCTCGATGGCGTGAATGGTAGCGTAGCCGCGGTCGTGACCAGCGGCATATGCGCGGCCTGCGCGGTCCCAGTCATCGTTGGCGAGCAAAGCATCGCGGAGCAGGCGAACGTCCCGTACGGCTAGGGAAAGCCCCTGTCCCCACGACGGGTCGCTCGTCGCCGCAGCGTCACCGATCAGCGCGACGCTATCGCGATACGGCTGCTCGACCCAGGTGTCCGCGCCTTCGAAGGTCGCAAGTGGACCGGCGCTGCGTGCGCCCTCGAACAGTTCCTGTCGCACCCCCGTACATATCGCATCTTCGATGAACCGCGGGACGTCCCGCTCCCCGCGCAGCGTGCGGTCCCCGCGCGACGGGAATACTACGTACGCCCGCACCCTTCCGCCACCTTGAGGGACGAGGATCGATGATTGGCCCAATTCAGGATTGATCACCATTAGCGTAGTGTCGTGCGCCAGGGAGGTCATTCCCTCAAACAGCACTCCCGCGATGCGAAGCCGCGGCGGGTCCCGTCGCGGGGCGAACCCACCCCATCGCCGCACGACCGAACTTCGGCCGTCCGCCCCGACGATGAAGCGGGTGGCAACGTTTTCCGGCCGGCCAGCCCCTTCGAATGTTACCTTGGCTGGATGACCGGGCGAAATGCCGGTGGCGCGAACACCGCGCCGAACTTCGGCTCCAGCCTCAACGGCGGAGCGCAAGAGCGTCTCCTGCATCTCGGGGTGATAGAACGTCAATGTCGCCGTGCGGCCCGGGGTATCTGTGGCGGTATCGCGATGCCCGATCTGGTCGTGGCCGAGAAAATCGTCCCACCACCGGTTCTCCGTGGCGCACTTCGAAAGCAGGAGCCTCCGCAGGCCCAGTGTTTCGAGTTCGGCGGCACCCCACGGAAACAACGCTTCTCCGCGGACGCGATCCTTGAACCGCGTCTCCCGCTCTAGCACCAGGACTCGCACTCCGCGCTCGGCCATCACCTTGGCTAACGAAGCTCCTGCTAGTCCGCCGCCGATCGTGACGATGTCGTATGCGTTCGTCATCGCACTGTCTCCTGGCCAGCCGTCTCCTCGTTCATTCCCGCCGTCTAAGCGGGTCCGCGCCTCGTGTCTCGAGGACACCGACAAGGCGCTCCTGCGCGGAAAACTCCAGCTCGGCGACAGTGGCCCAGACGTCAGGCACCAGATCACCCTAACCAATGAAAACTCTTTGGGGCACGAGGGGGCGGCAGCTTCTCACCGTGCTTCCCAGTCAAGCATACAAGCGCCGCGAACTCGAAAAAAATGCTATTATCTCATCAGCTTGATGCCTGATGCGCATCAGGAGAATAGTCCATGGAGATACATGAGGTCCGATACTTTCTTGCCGCTTGCGAGACCTTGAACTTCCACAGGGCCGCTGCGCGGTGCCATGTCACACAGTCGGCGCTCACGCGGGCGATTCAGAAGCTGGAGGCGGAGCTTGGGTCGCATCTGTTCCGCCGGGAGCGCAACGGCGTCCAACTCTCCGACTTCGGGCGGCTGATGCGACCGCATCTTGAAGAGATCCTAGGGCGCACCAAAAACGCACAGGAGGTGGCACGAAGTTTCCTCAGACTCGAAGCCGCATCTTTGACGCTAGGTGTAATGTGCACGATCGGCCCGTTACGCTTCGTCGGGTTCCTGAACGCGTTCCGTGCCTCTCACCCAAGCATCGAGATAAGCGTCGTCGAGAGTGTTCCTTCCCGGCTCGGCGAACTCCTCCTCAATGGCTCGCTCGACATCGGTCTCATGGCGCAACCGGGTCCCTTTGATCCACGGCTGAGCGTGGAGCCGATATATCAGGAGCGGTTTGGGCTGGCCTTTCCAACCGGCCACCGGTTCGAGCAGCGGAACATACTCAATGTTGCCGATGTTGCCGGCGAGCCCTATCTCGATCGCATCAACTGCGAATACGCCAACCATATCGACGCACTTTGCGTCGAGCGCGGCATCAATATTCAGGTCGCCTACCGGAGCGAGCGGGAGGACTGGATCATGGCGATGATTGCAGCCGGCATGGGAGTCTGTTTCGCGCCCGAATTCTCGGCCATGCTGCCGGGTATCTGCCACCGCCCGGTCGCCGATCCGGAAGTCGTGCGCCAGGTTTCGCTTGTTTTCGTTAAGGGCTGCTCCCATTCACCGGCTGTCTCAACGTTTGCCAGGGCAGTTCGCAATTACGATTGGGGCTCGAGAGCAAACGAAGCAGTTATGTCCTAGCGGGACGACACGGCGATTTCCGATGGGACCGACTGCTCGAGGCCGCCTTTTACATCAATCAGCTTCGCCGCGTGCAAGAGCCGCCGCCTGCTCCAGGCTCACGCCCTTGACCAGGGGGTCAGCGTGCCGATGCACCAAGCGCCATTCCGCCTCTTCGCGCCGATAGACCAAGGTAACCCGCAGCGGCCAATCCTGGGCTGGCAGACCGCCGACTTCGACGTGCGGACCTTCAATGACCGCGAGGACCACCATGTCGGCGGAACCATAGGCTTGAAGAAGCTCCTGCTTGAAGGTGCCGTTCTTGAAAAAGCGGCCCATCGCCTCGATCCGCTCGGCAGTCAGTTCAGAAGCCCGCGTCGGCTTTCCGCCGAATGGAGACATCAGCAGGAAGTCCTCAGTATGTGGGATCACCTCGTAGTACTTCGTTATCTCCCCGCGCATCAGCGCCGAATTTGCTTCCGCAGACCGCTCGACGAGATCGGCAACCGTCTGGTCCATAGCAGGCTCCTCAAGAGCCTGTGCCGAGGCTTTCGTTAATCTTGCAGTTTGTGACAATGCCACGCCAGCGCTTGCTGCAGCGAGAAGGGAACGTCGTGATACCGGCATGCGGGTGCTCCTGCATCTGTTTCCGATGCGAAGCGCGCCTTGCGCTGCTCCGCTTGCTCAGGAGATCGCACTTCATCGATGCTGAATCCAGTGATATGATTTCATCGATATGCTGAACAGAATTGACCTATCCCGCGTAGACCTCAACCTCCTCGTTCTGTTTGAGATCGTGTACGACGAGCGCCACGTGGGCCGGGCGGCCGAAAAGTTGAATCCGACGCATCTCAAATCAGGATAGCTCAAGCCTTAGCAATAAACACCTAGCCTGGCCAATCGAACGTCTGGGCAGCTCGGACCATTGCCGCCGTCGCCGGGCTATAGGGCCGGCCCGGAACGCTAGCCAGGGACACCGTGCGTGCCACCGCGGGTTCGATCAGCGGACGCTGCAAAAGTTCAGGCGATGTGACCGAATATTCAGGCATGAAGGCGAAGCCGATCCGCGCCAGCACCATTGATTGGATCCAATCCTCGCGCTCGGAACGAAAGCGGGCATAAAGGCTGACGTTTCTTTCCCGGCACGCACCCATCACCAGGTCCCGCATTTCGCAGGACAGACGATCGACATAGGGTTCTTGAGAGAGATCGACCAACTTGATTGCATTGAGGCTCGCAAGCCGGTGATCCGGCGCGAATACGACGACGTAACGCTCACTGTAGAGATCATGGACGCGGAACGCCGCTCCCAATCCCTCCAGCGGATTGAGAACGGCAACATCGAGATCGCCTTGTTCAAGCCTGCCTTTCAGTTCCTGAACGCTCGCCTCGCTAACTTCAAGCTCGACGCCATGATAGTCGCGCTGGAACTTTGCGAGGAACCGGGCGAGTTTCACATGGCCGATGGTCGACATGACGCCGAGGCGGATCGGCACCTGGTTGAGCAGCCTGAAATTGTCGGCTAGCGTTCTGGTTGCGTGGGCCTCCTGCATGATCTGCTGAAGATGCGGCAGAATGGAGCGCCCGAACTCACTCAGGAGGACGCGCTTTCCCTCGCGGTGGAACAAGGGCGCGCCAAGCTCATCCTCCAGCGTCTTGACCGCTTTGGTGAGAGCCGGTTGAGATACATTGCATTCGGTGGCAGCCTTGGTGAAGTTCAGCATCTTCGCGGCGGCAAGCACGTAGCGGACCTGAAACATCTCCATGGCGAGCCCTCCCGAGGCGGTTCCACGAAACGATATTATAGTCCTTTCATCGATAACTGTCGGCTATCGATCGATAGAATAAATGTCGTTCTCTTTCGCCCGCCGCTGCATTCAACTCCTGTAGTCACTGTTCACAGGAGGAGATCTGGAAATGACCGTCTACATGGTGGAACGCGAACTCAAGGGCATCAGCATGGAAGCTCTGGGAGATGCGCAGAAGGCGGCGATCAGCAAAGCCGCCGAGATGACCTCCAGCGGCACCGACATCAGCTACCTGCGCTCGACCTTCGCACCGGAGGACGGGCGCTGCATGTGCCTGTTTGACGCTAATTCCGATGTCGACGTGAAGCGTCTAAACGACGATGCGGGGCTGCCCTATCACAGAATCGTGCCGGCGCTCGATCTTACCCCATAGGGCTGGCGCGACGGGGCTCGCGATGGCTATCCGGGCCCGGTGTTCTTGCGGAGTTATGCAGCGCGCCAGTTTGAATCTTTGGAACGACGGAAGGGCCAAGACGTTCGTGCTGCATCCGCCAGCCACACGCGTTGCCAGGAGAGTCGGAGCATGTTTGGCAATTCGGGCACCCTTCCTCTGCCTCGCCTGCTTGAGCGTCGTGTGGACAGCCTTGCGCAGTCGTTCATGCGCCAGCGGCTCGGATCGCAGATGGACTTCTCGACCCCGCAGGGCGAGCCGGCGCTGTTGCCGCCCAACTCGGCGTCGTGGCGTATTTTCAAGAACCCGGTTGCGCTGTTCATCGGCGGGGTTACGGCGGTGCTGCTCGAATTGGCAGAGCCACGGGTTCGCGACGCCATTTGGCAGCACAGCACATTCCGCTCCGACGCGCTCCGACGATTACAGCGCACGGGCCTCGCCGCCTTGGTCACGGTCTACGGTCCCCGGACCAAGGCCAAGGCCATGATTGAAGGTGTGGTCAGGATGCATGGGCGCGTTTCAGGCCAAACCAGCGAAGGTGAGCCATACCACGCCACCGACCCGGAGTTGCTGGACTGGGTGCAGGCGACGGCCGGGTTTGGTTTCATGCAGGCCTATCACGTCTATGTCCATCGACTGCATTTTTTCGAACGGGATGCGATGTTCGCCGAGGCTCGCCCCGTCGCGCTTCTCTATGGTGCAGTTGACGCGCCCACTTCGCAGGCCGAGCTTTACGCGCTGTTCGACGCGATGAGGCAAAGACTCGTCGCATCGCCGATCGTCCTGGAATTCCTGCAGATCATGGAAGACGTTCCCGCCTTGCCGGGAGTGGCTCGACCGCTTCAGCGGCCATTTCTGAAGGCGGCTGTCGAGATCCTGCCCCGTTGGGTGCGCACGCGCTTGGCACTCGGCGACCGCTGGACGCTGAAGCCGTGGGAGCGTGCTTTTGTGAAGACGACGGCTGCAATCTGCGAGGGCATCGTGCTCCCTTCATCCCCGGCCGTCCAGTCGTGCCGACGCCTCGGCCTTCCCGAGAACTATCTCTATCGCCGACACAAGGCACGCAGACACGAGCAGTACGGTCGCGATCATGCGGGTCTTCAATTTGATGCCCGCATAAGGGAAAGCGACGGGTTGAAAGTGCGGCAATGGCAGCGCTAAGAGAAGCCTGGGCGCGTATCTCGCGTTGGGGAATGTCCAGCGAAGGCCCGAAAGCGACGATCGGCGGAGCCGAAACTTCTTATCATTCGACCTGGCAGGCTGTCGGACGTGCTCCGCTGGAAGCCGCCCAGAAAGTTCCCTCTATTCAGGGCGTCGCGAGGCCGGTCCCGCGACGGGCCGCATCGACGCTCCACGCGCCGCCTCCTGCGAAAAAGAAGTACAGGAAAATGAAGCAGTAGAGGATCGGCGCGTCGCCCTCGTTGACAACCGGAAAGAAGTTTTGCGGCGCATGCGCCATGAAATAGGCGATCGCCATGTTGCCGGACAGAATGAACGCGACCGGCCGGGTGAAGAGTCCGAGGGCAAGCAGCGCGCCTCCGATCAGCTCGATCAATGCCTGAATCACAAGAAACCCTGACAGTTGCATCGGCTCGGGAGCGGGCGGAAAGTTGAACAACTTTTGAGTTCCGTGCTCCAGAAACAGCAGCGCCGACATAATCCTCACGACGCTTAACCACACCGGAGCCCAGGCAGAAATCTTGTCGAAATTCATCGTTTGGCCTCCATCATGACCCGGTGAATGCGGCCAGCAGGCCGGATATTTCGCACCGATTTCGCGAACAGGGTATGATGCACAGCGCGAGCCGTAAACCAACACTCCAGTTCACAGTCGCGTGACATCCGGTCGTACTATTGATGGAATGCGCCGCGGGAACCGAGACCTTGCCGATGCGCTCCAGCGGGTGCCAATCGCCAGGCTCATGCCGCCCAAAATCGGCAGCGGTTTTGGGACATGAACAAGATCAAGCCCGAGCGAGCGGATACTGTTCCTTCAGCGTTTTCAGCACCTGATCGCCGGGCATCGGCGCGCCGAACATGAAGCTCTGCACATATTCGCAGCCCATCTGGCGCAGTTCGAGCGCATCGCTTTCATCCGAAATGCCCTCGGCCACGACCGAAAGGCCGAGCTCATGCGCCATGTTGACCATCGATTTGAGCAGCACCGCGCGCTTCGGTGTCGTGTCGTCGACAAAGCTCTTGTCGATCTTGATCGTGTCGAAGGGAAAGCGCGTCAGATAGGCCAGCGATGAGTAGCCGGTGCCGAAATCGTCCAGCGACAGGCCGATGCCAAGCTTCTTCAGCTTGTTCAGCACATGGGCCGTCTGCTCGGGATTGTCCATCACCAGCGATTCGGTGAGCTCGAGCCGGAAGCAGCGCGGCTTCAGATTGGCCCGCGCGATCACCGAGCGAACGTCGCTGACCAGATCGCGGCGGATGAGCTGTCGGCTGGACAGGTTGACCGAAACGGACAGCGGCGCGTCGCCGATCTGCTTTTGCCATCCGGCCAGATCTTCGGCGGCCTGTTGCATGGCGAACAAGCCAAGCTGCACGATCAGGCCGCAGCTCTCGGCGACCGGAATGAAATCGCCTGGCGGGATCATGCCGCGACGCGGATGGTCCCAGCGCAAAAGCGCCTCGAAGCCGGCAACACTGCCGTCTTCCAGCCGCACGATGGGCTGGTAGGCGAGTGTGAATTCGCGCCGTTCGATGGCGCGGCGCAGGTCGGACTCGAACTGCAGCCGGTCGGTGCCGACGGTGCGGAAGGCGGGTCGGAACGGCTCGATCCTGTCGCCGCCGAAACGCTTGGCCTGGTGCATGGCAAGCTCGGCGTCCTTGACCATGTCCTCGGCCGAACTCTGCGCCGAGGTCCAGGTGACCAGACCGATCGAGGCGGTCAGCACGATCTCGCGCTTGGCAAAGGTAATCGGATTGTTGATCGCATGCTTGATGGCGTCGGCAACGGCTGCGATGCGGGCCGGATCCTGCTCGGAAAGCAGCATCAGCGCGAACTGGTCGCCGGCAAAGCGCGACAGCGAATCCTTCGGCTTGAGCAGCCGGTGCAGCCGGCGCGCAACAGTGAGCAGGATGGTATCGCCGGCCGAGATGCCGAGCCCGTCATTAACCTGCTTGAACCGGTCGATGTCGATGACGAAGACGGTGGGACGGACCTTCTCTTCCGTGCGTGCGATCGAGATAATCGCCTCCAGCCGGTTCATCAGCAATTCCCGGTTCGGCAGGCCGGTCAGATTGTCGTGCACGGCATCGTGCAACAGCCTCTCCTCGGACTTCTTCTGCTCCGTCACGTCGACCATGGTGCCGACGCAGCGGATGACCTCGCCGTCCGATCCGATCACCGGCCGGGCGCGCAGCGAAAACCAGTGATAGTGCCCGTCGGCGCCGCGCAAGCGGAAATCCTGCGACACCCGGCCACGCCGGTGTTCGAGCACCACGTCGAGCGTCGTGCGGAACGTGTCGCGGTCGTCGGCATGCAGCACCGGCAACCAGTTGCGGGCAGCGCCGCCCAGGCTGTCGGGCGCAAGGCCAAGCTGGATGCTGACATCCGGCCTGGTGACGACGCGGTCGCGCATCACGTCCCAGTCCCACACGGTGTCGCCCGATCCGGCGACGGCCAGCGCCTGCCGTTCGAGATCGGAGAACAGGCCCTGATGCAGCGCGCCGCCGGAAAAGGCGTGCTGCATGACGGTGAAGCCGATCAGCAGGATGATGAGGATCAGCCCGCCGCCCAGTGCCGGCTGGGCGATGTCGTTGTCGAGCATGCCGGTGATCGCCATCCACGACCCGCATAGCCACAACAGCACCATGACCCAACTGGGCACCAGCATGATCGCACGGTCGTAGCCGCGTATGCCGAGGAATATGATCAGACCGAGGCCGGTCAGCGCGGTGGCGGCGAAGGACAGCCTGGCGATGCCGGCGGCGACCGCCGGGTCGACGATTGCAACGCCGGCGATCAGCAGCAGCCCCAGAATCCAGACCAGCGCGCCGTAGCTGAAATGGCCGTGCCATCGGTTAAGGTTGAGATAGGCGAACAGGAACACCACGAAGGTCGCCGCAAGCGCCACCTCCGTTCCGGCCCGCCACATCTGCTCGTTGCCGGGCGATATTTCCAAAACCTTGTTGAGAAAGCCGAAATCGATGCAGATATAGGCGAGCACCGCCCAGGCGAGTGCTGCGGTTGCCGGGAACATCGAGGTCCCCTTGACGACGAAAAGGATGGTCAGGAACAGCGCCAGGAGGCCGGCGATGCCGATGACGATGCCGCGAAACAGCGTGTAGGAGTTGACCGAATCCTTGTAGGATTCCGGTTCCCAAAGATAGACCTGCGGCAGTTTGGGCGACGCCAGTTCGGCAATGAAGGTGATCACTGTTCCTGGGTTCAGCGTCACCCGAAACACATCAGCGTCGGGGCTGCTCTGGCGGTCGAGCGCGAAGCCCTCGCTGGGCGTGATCGCGGCTATGCGGGTCGAGCCGAGATCCGGCCAGAAGATACCTGAATTCACCAGCCGGAAATGCGGTGCGACGATCAGCCTGTCCAACTGCTGGTCGGTGGTGTTGGCAAGCGCGAACACCGCCCAGTCGCCGGTCGAGCGCGCATCATTGGCCTCAACCTCGATGCGCCGCACGATGCCGTCCGGTCCCGGAGCAGTCGACACCTGAAAGTTCTCGCCCTGGTTGCGGTAGATTTCGACGGCGCCCGAAAGGTCGAGCGCCACATCGTCGCGGGCAATCTTGATCGGTTCGACGGCGAAGGCCGATGACGCCGCGCAGAGCACGACGATTGCCGTCAGCACAAAGGCGAACAACGACCCGATTCGCAGGAAATTCGTCAAAATCAGTCCTTCGTTTCCGCGCCCGGCGGATCGTCCTCGATCCGGGCGTAGAGGTAGTGGTCCTGCCAGATGCCGTTGATCCTGAGATAGGATCGGAGAAGTCCTTCGCGCCGGAATCCGGCTTTTTCAAGCACGCGGATCGACCGGGCGTTGTCGGGAATACAGGCAGCTTCGATCCGGTGCAACCTCAGCGTATCGAAGGCGAAGCGCGTCACCACCTTGACCGCGTCGGTCATCAGGCCACGGCCGCCGTAGCGCTCGCCGATCCAGTAGCCGATATGGCCGCTTTGCGCGACGCCGTGGCGGATATTGCCGAGGGTGATTCCACCGACAAGCTTGCCGTTGCTTTTTTCGAAGATGAAGAAGGCTATGGCCGTTCCCTGCGCATAGTCTTCGCGATAGCGGCTGAGGCGATGCCGCCAGGCCGTGCGATCGAGCTCGTCGGGGTTCCAGCGCGGCTCCCACGGCTCCAGGAAGGCGCGGCTTTCCCCACGCAGCACCGACCATTCACGATAGTCGTTGGTCAGCGGCACGCGCAGCGTGACCCGGTCACCCTTCAGTGCCGGCAGGTCGCGGCGAAAGAAAGGGAGCGCGAACATGACGCTTTGATGGACTTAGACGGCGAGCTTTCGGGCCGTGGTCTGCGTGCCCGAAAGCGATTCGAGGACCGCCTCATAGGGAGCGAGCGTACCCACCGGTCCGACGGCAGTCAGCGTCGGCTTGGTCGAAAACAGCCGTGACGACAGGTCCGTCAACCGCTCGACCGTCAGCGCCGACAGCCGTTCCATCAGCTCTTCCTTGGCGATCGGCCGACCGAACAGAAGCATTTGCCGGGCGATCTGCGAGGCGCGGCTAGCTGGGCTTTCGGCAGACATGATCAGGCCTGCACGGTACTGGGCGCGTGCCCGGTCGAGTTCCTCCTGCAGGATGTTTTCGCCGACCTTCTGCAACTCGCCGATGACCACCGGCACCAATTCGGCGATGTCGCTCTGCCCGGTCGCGGCATGGACGCCGAATATGCCGGTATCGGAAAAACCCCAGTGGAAGGCATAGACCGAATAGCACAGCCCGCGCTTTTCGCGGACCTCCTGGAAAAGACGCGACGACATGCCGCCGCCGAGGATCATCGACAGGACCTGCGAGGCGTAGAAGTCGCGGACATGATAGGCGCGGCCCTCGAACCCCAGCACGATCTGCGCGTCCATCAGGTCGCGGTCCTCGCGGAAATCGCCGCCGACATATTGCGCATATTGCGGCATGGTGTTGTCGGACTTGCTGCGGAAACCGCCGAGATGCTTCTCGACCTCGCGCACGAAGTTGTCGTGCTTGATGTCGCCGGCGGCAACGACCACCATGCGCTCGGCGCCGTATTGCCGTTCGATGAATTTGTGCAATTGCTTCGAGGTGAAGGATTTGACGGTTTCCGGCGTGCCGAGGATGGAGCGGCCGATCGTCTGGTGGCGGAAAGCCGTCTCGGTGAAATGGTCGAAGACGACGTCGTCGGGTGTATCGTGCGCGGCGCCGATCTCCTGCAGGATCACATGCTGCTCGCGCTCCAACTCTTGCGGGTCGAACTCGGAGTCCTGCAGGATGTCGGACAGGATATCGACGGCCAGGGGCACGTCGTCGCTCAGCACCCTGGCATAATAGGAGGTGGTCTCGACACTGGTGGCGGCATTGATCTCGCCGCCGACATCCTCGATTTCCGAGGCGATCTCGAAGGCGCTGCGCCTTCTGGTTCCCTTGAACGCCATGTGTTCAAGCAGGTGGGCCATTCCGTGCTCTTCGCTACGCTCATTGCGGGCACCTGATTTGATCCAGGCACCAAGAGCGACGGATTCGAGGCTTGGAAGGGTTTCGGTGGCGACTGTCAGGCCGTTCGACAGACGGCTTACCTCAACACCCATATAGCTGATACTCCCTAACTTGCCGCCCGCGTGTGGCGGCTAACATAATCTTCCACCATTTTCAGGTCGGATGGAAGTACCGTGTATTTTTCCTCTGAAGTCATCAACCCGCCTAGCCATGCGGGCAGGGCAGGCGACACGCCGCTGGCGGCTTCGACGGCGGCCGGGAACTTTGCCGGATGGGCGGTGCCCAGCACCACCATCGGCACGGCATTGCTGGCCTTTGCAACCGCAACGTGCATGGCCGCGGCCGTGTGCGGGTCGAGCAGATAGTTGCTGGCTGCGAGCGCCGAGCGGATCGTGGCTGCGACTTCGTCCATGGTCGAGCGGCCGGCGTCGAATTCGGAGCGGATCCTCGCGATCTCGCCCGCTTCGATGGTGAAGGCGCCGGACTGCTTGAGCCCACTCATGTAGCGCCGCACGGTCGAGGCGTCGCGGCCGGCCGCCTCGAACAGCAAGCGCTCGAAATTCGAAGAGACCTGGATGTCCATCGACGGCGACGTGGTCGAAAAGACGCCTTTCGTGCGGTACTCGCCGCTCGACAGCGTGCGCGCCAGAATGTCGTTGTCGTTGGTAGCGATGATCAGCCTTTCGATCGGCAGCCCCATCTTCTTGGCGGCGTAGCCGGCGAAGATGTCGCCGAAATTGCCGGTCGGCACCGTGAACGAAATCGGCCGGTCGGGCGCGCCGAGCGACAGCGCCGATGAGAAGTAGTAGACGATCTGGGCCATGATGCGGGCCCAGTTGATCGAATTGACGCCGGACAGCGATACTCGGTCGCGAAAACCGTGATCGTTGAACATGTCCTTCACCAGGCCCTGACAATCGTCGAAATTGCCTTCGACCGCCAGCGCATGGACGTTTGCGGCGATGGACGTCGTCATCTGCCGCTGCTGCACCGGCGAGACCCGGCCGTGCGGGAAAAGAACGAAGATGTCGGTGCGGTTGCGCCCGGCGAAGGCATCGATGGCGGCCCCGCCGGTATCGCCGGAGGTGGCGCCGACAATGCTGGCGCGCTGGCCGCGTTCGGCAAGCACATGGTCCATCAGCCGGGCGAGAAGCTGCATGGCGACGTCCTTGAAGGCAAGCGTCGGGCCATGGAAGAGTTCCAGAACGAACATGTTCGAGCCGGTCTGCACCAGCGGACAGACCGCCTCGTGACGGAACGTCGCATAGGCTTCGCGCACCAGGCGTTCGAACACCGGCATCGCGATCTCGCCGCCGAGAAATGGCGACAGCACGCGGATGGCGAGGTCGGGATAGGCAAGGCCGCGCATGGCGCGGATCTCTGCCGCCGAAAACTGCGGCCAGATATCAGGCACATAAAGACCGCCATCGCGCGCCAGGCCCGCCAGCACGGCGTCGGAAAATCCAAGCACGGGCGCTTCCCCGCGGGTGCTCACATATCGCATCGTCATGTTCCATTGCTGCCGGGCGGTATTGTCCGCGGCAAAGTGGTTAATTTCGGTACTTGCTCAGTCGCATTTTTGCCGCGCGGTTGATATACGTCAGCCGCTTTGCGAGAGGGAAGTGCAGTTCATGGCGTTTCATACATTTAACGGTCGTTTTGTCGCGGGTCTGGCGCTCACCGGCTTTATGCTTACCGCCGCCGGCTGCCAATCAGGCGGCAGTAGCATGCTGGGCTTCGGAAAGAAGGACACGACACCGCCACCACCTCCAGACCCCAAGGTTCTCGCCAGCCAATTGCTGGCCTATTGTCCGAACGTGACGCTGCGCGACGGCACCGCCTATTTCAACACCTTTGCCAAGGGCAGCCAAAAGCCCAAGAAAAAAGCCGCCGCCCAGGATGCAGAAGCTGCCGCGCTTGACGCGAGCAGCGACCAGCAGGACGATTCCGCCAAGATCGTCTATCAGGCCTCGATCACCGATGTGACCCGCGACTGCAACCGCGCGAACGGCTCGCTGACGATGAAGATCGCCGTCGCCGGCAAGGTCGTTCCGGGACCGATGTTCAGCCCTGGCAGCATCACCATGCCGATCCGTATCGCTGTGATGCATGGCAAGGAGGTCCTTTACTCGCAGCTTCACCGACATCAGGTTCAGGTTACCAATCCCTCGAGTGCCACCCAATTCGTCTTCACCGATTCGAACGTTGTCGTTCCCGAGCCCACCGCGCGGGACTATCAGGTGTTCGCCGGCTATGACGAAGGCCCGCCGAAGAAGGCCGACAAGAAGGTTGCCGCGGCCGAATAGCGGCGGCGTTGGAGCCGCGTCCGGCCGGCGGCGCCTGCGTCACGCATCCGCCGACCACTCCGACAGGGCGGAGATCACGCTTTTCAGCTCCGCCCAGCGGCGGATGACCGTTTCGGCGCCGGCCTCGGTCAGCGCGTCGGCATGCCCGGGATAGCTGTGCGCCGCTCCGGTGAAGCCGATCACACGCATGCCGGCCGTCCTGGCGCCGGTCACGCCATGCACAGAATCCTCGATGACGAAGGTGTTCGCCGGATCGGCCTGGAGCTTTGCCGCAGCAAACAGAAACACGTCGGGCGCCGGCTTGGATTTCCCGCTCGGTGTTTCCAGCGAGGAAAAAATCCGGCCGCTGAAAAACGGCAGCAGATGCACCTTCTCCAGCATGAATTCGATCCGCTCGGTGCGCGAATTCGAGCAGATGCAGCGCGGCGCCGTCACCGCGGCGACCGCCTCGTGCACCCCGTCGATGGCGCGCACGTCGCTGCGCAGCCGGCGGTCGACCAGGTCTTCGGCGCGATCGATCAGCGAGGCCTGGAATGGGACGCGGGATTTTTCCTCGACCCGCATCATGATGTCCTTGAAGGTCAGCCCGGCATAGGTCTCGGAAATCTCCTCAGCCGATATCTCGTAACCGGCCGACGTCAAAAGCTCGGCTTCGATGCGCGCGGCGATGATTTCGGAATCGACGAGCACGCCGTCGCAATCGAAGATGACAAGGTCTGGCTGGGGCATCGCGATCCGGAAAGCGGGAGGGAGGAGGCTGAGACGTTTCGGGCCGGCGCGACATACACCAACAGGCCGGCCTTCGCAAACTACCGCGGTCCGAACCTCAGGCCTTCACCGAATATTTACGCTGATCGGTAACCATAACAGGGAGTAAACAGTAACGCGTGCTTTGGGTGTAACAATGTCTGCCGTGCGTCTTCTCGACGAGCTTTCCCATGCTCCCCAGCAATCCGAATGGCTGGATACGATCCTGAAGGGCGATTGCGTCGCCGCACTCGACCGGCTGCCCGAAAAATCCATCGACGTGATCTTTGCCGATCCGCCCTACAATCTGCAGCTCGACGGCGATCTGCATCGTCCAGACCAGTCCAAGGTCGATGCCGTCGACGACGACTGGGACCAGTTCGCAAGTTTTGAGGTCTACGACGCCTTCACCCGGGCCTGGCTGCTGGCGGCGCGCCGCGTGCTGAAGCCCAACGGCACCATCTGGGTCATTGGCTCCTACCACAACATTTTCAGGGTCGGCGCCAAGATGCAGGATCTGGGGTACTGGATCCTCAACGATGTCGTCTGGCGCAAGACCAATCCGATGCCGAATTTCCGCGGCCGCCGCTTCCAGAACGCCCATGAGACGATGATCTGGGCCTCGCGTGACCAGAAGGGCAAGGGCTACACCTTCAACTACGAGGCGCTGAAGGCGTCGAATGACGACATCCAGATGCGGTCCGACTGGCTGTTTCCGATCTGCACCGGCGCTGAGCGCCTCAAGAACGAAAATGGCGACAAGCTGCATCCGACGCAGAAGCCCGAAGCGCTGCTCGCCCGCATCATGATGGCCTCGACGAAGCCCGGCGATATCGTGCTCGATCCCTTCTTCGGCTCCGGCACCACCGGCGCCGTGGCCAAGCGCCTCGGCCGCCATTTCGTCGGCATCGAGCGCGAGCAGGCCTATATCGACGCCGCCAACGAGCGCATCGATGCAGTCCGGCCGCTGGACGGCGCTGCTCTTACCGTGCTTACCGGCAAGCGCGCCGAGCCGCGCGTTGCGTTCGTCAGCCTCATCGACACCGGGCTGATGCTGCCGGGCGCCACGCTCTACGACGCCAAGAAGCGCTGGGCGGCCAGGGTGCGCGCCGACGGCACGGTGGCGGTCGGCGACAGCGCCGGATCGATCCACAAGATCGGCGCGGAGGTTCAGGGGCTGGATGCCTGCAACGGCTGGACCTTCTGGCACTATGAGCGCAGCGGCGGCCTGACCCAGATCGACGAGCTTCGCCGCATCGCCCGCCTCGGCATGGAGCGGGCAGGGGCCTGACGATAACCGCTATAGCGGTCTCGTTGCACATCATTCCTGAAGCGGGGGAGACCAGCGCTCGCCGGTTGGAATCTCCCGATCATGCGGCGCGCAGACCGAGGTGGCGAACCATCGGGTCGAAGTCTCGGTCATCATGCAACAGGGCGTGTCCGCCCAGGATGCAGAATGTGCCGATCATCATATCTATTGTCCTGCGGATGGTGATGCCCCGCTGCCGGAGCATGCGGTAGTTTCGGGCAGCTTCGACTGCCGTCGCCGGATCCAGCATCGGCACAATGGCGAATTGTCGGAGGTTCCGCTCGATCAGTTGGGCATGCGGTTCGTTGAGCGCGCCTTGCAGCACTTCCAGCAGGATCAGGTCTCCGACCAGAATCTCCTGAGTGTCATCGAGGTGCCTGAGCTTACCGACCGGGACGCTGTCCGTATTGCGGAGATGGGCCACTCGGAACTGTCGACGACGATCATCAATGCTGATCGGGCGAACGGCCTTCCCGCATGGCGTCAAGATCGCCCTCCCAGCCCGCGCCAGCAAGTGCGGCGATAGCCATATCCTGCCGGTGCCGGCGCACCAGAGCGCGCAGCGCCGCCTCGATCGTCGCTTTCTTGGTCTTGAGACCGGAGGCGGCCATGGCCTCCGCGATCAATTCGTCATCGAGTTCAATGTTTGTCCGCATGGTCATTCCTCGATGTGTATAGATTGGAAGAAATATACACACTCTGCTCCTGACCAACATGCCATCGCAACGAAAGCCGCCCCCTCGGGGGATCACGGTGAGCGATTTCCCCATGAAGAGTTATTGACCTTTGCCCACCGTTTCTCGAATGCTCGATTCCCTTATCCAACGGAGACCAATTCCATGAAAGCTCTTGCCTCGCCGTTTGTCGCCGCCGCCCTCGTCACGGCGTTGTTGGCCCCTCCGGCGATTGCGCAGAACACCGACGCCGAAAACCAGCTTGATGCGGTTGTCAAGAACGGCAAGCTGCGCGTTTGTACGACCGGCGACTACAAGCCCTTCACCTTTCATGACAAGGCCGCGAACAACTACCAGGGCATCGATATCGATCTCGCAAAATCCCTGGCGAGTTCACTGGGGGTCGAGGCGGAATTCGTGGCGACTACCTGGAAAAAATTGCTTGCCGATTTTACAACCGGCAAGTGTGACATCGCGATGGGCGGCATTTCGGTGACCCTGGAACGCCAGAAGCAGGTGTTCTTCAGCGAACCCTATCTCGTCAACGGCAAGGCGCCGATTGCGCGCTGTGAGGACGAGGCGAAATTCCAGTCGATTGCCGACATCGACAAGCCGGATGTGACTGTGATCGTTAATCCCGGCGGGACCAATGAGAAATTCGTGCGTGAAAAACTCAGTGACGCTAAAATTGAGATCTACCCGGACAATGTCACGATCTTCCAGCAAATTCTTGACGGCAAAGCCGATATCATGATCGCCGAATCGGTCGAAACCGAGTTGCAGGAGAAACTTCACCCCGGTCTTTGCGCGATCAACCCCGAGAAGCCGCTCCAATATGGCGAAATGGGTTACATGCTTCCTGAGGGTGCCGTTGTCTTCAAGGCCTATGTCGACCAATGGCTGCATCTTGCCAAGGCGACGGGTGAGTTCGATCGCATTTACGCTTCTCACGTCAAGTAGCGCCCAAGACGGATCCAATGGCCTGACTACTGATCCATTTGCAATCCGCCGTGTTGAAGCGGATTGTCGGTCAGGCCCGTCGCAGTGATCACACTCTGACCCCCAGGCGATCGAGGTCCGCCTCGAGCGTCTTTGCGTCGGTGAACAGCACCGACTGCCAGCCGGCCGCCTTGGCGCCGTCGACGTTCTTCTGGCTGTCGTCGATGAACAGCGTGGCCGCGGGCTCGAGGCCGAACGCGGCGATGTGATGGTCGTAAATGCCGCGCTCCGGCTTGATCATGCCGATCTCGCCCGAAATGGTCACACCGCGCGGACGGTTGAGAAATTCGAAACGCTGCCGGGCTTCGGCAAGCGTGTCGGCGGCGAAATTGGTCAGCATGGTGACGTCGTGGCCGCTCTCGATCAGCTTGTCCATGATCTGGACGCTGTCGTCATAGGCGTGCGGCACCATCTCGTGCCAGAGGCGGCGGAAGTTGCGGATGTTTTCGGCGTGGTCCGGGTATTCGGCGATCAGCAGCGCCTCGGCCTCTTCCCAGGTGCGGCCGCGGTCCTGCTCGATGTTCCAGTCATGCGTGCAGACATTGTCGAAAAACCACTTTCTCTCCTCGGCATCCGGAATGATACGGCTGAACGGCAGGTTCGGATCGTAGTGAATCAGCACTCTGCCGATGTCGAAAACGATGTGGCGGATTTCGGTCATTCTTGTCCTCGTTCAACGCAATTCAATGGGAGGTGATGTAGGCGATTCAATGTGCGCGCTGCTTCTTCGTCGCGCCCGGTATCGCTGCTTCGATTACCTTTTTCATGACGGTGGGCAGCGCTTCGCCGAAAATTTCATGCGCCGGCGACCAGAAATGACCCGCTGGGGCGGCGACATCGGTCATCGCTTTGAAGACGTCGAGTTCGAGCGCGAAATGGGTGAAGACATGGCCAATCTTCCCGGCTGGCTGCCAGTTGCCGGGGAAGGGCGCTGCCGCGTCCGTGGTGACGCCGTCGATCCGCGCAGTCCAGCCGGTCGTCGGCACTTCGGTCATGCCGCCGAGCAGGCCCTTATCCCCACGTTTGCGCAACAGGATGGCGCCATCGCCACGTACGGCAACGAAGGCAGCCCCGCGCCGCAATGGTTTCTCGCCCTTCGGCAGGCGGACAGGGAAGCGTTCGGCATCGCCGGAAATAATGGCGCTGCAATCCTCGCGCAGCGGGCAGAGCCCGCAGCGCGGCCGCCGCGGCGTGCAGATCGTCGCGCCGAGGTCCATCATCGCCTGGGCGAAGTCGCCCGGTCGGGTCGCTGGAACCATGCGCTCGACATAGGTGCGTATGTCGCTCTTGGCCTCGCTCAGCGGCGTGACGATCGAAAACAGCCGGGAAACTACCCGCTCGACATTGCCGTCGACGACCGCGGCGGGCTGGTCGAAGGCGATCGCGGCGATCGCCGCCGCCGTGTAGGCGCCGATGCCGGGCAGCTCTCTCAAGCCAGCTTGCGTATCCGGAAACCTGCCGCCTTGCCGCGAGACGAGATCGGCGCAGGCCTTGAGATTGCGCGCGCGGGAATAATAGCCGAGTCCGGCCCACGCCTTCATGACATCCTCTGTCGGTGAAGCGGCCAGAGCCTCGATATCAGGCCATTTCTCGACAAAGGCCCGGAAATAGGATTTTACCGCTTCGACCGTGGTCTGCTGCAGCATGACCTCGGAAAGCCAGACCCGGTAGGGGTCGGGCCGTATGCCGCGTGCCAACTCGCGCGGCGCGATGCGCCACGGCAAGTCGCGGTGATGCGCGTCGTACCAGGCGAGCAAGCGGGACGCGATCTCGCCGCTTTGTCCGGGCGCGGCTCGGCCGTTGTCTCCGGGTGCGGCTTTGCCGCTGTCGCCGGATGCGGCCTTGCGGGTCTGGTCGTGCAGTGCCATTGATCGAGGACTGGCCTAACCGATGCATGGTGAAGGTCGTGACTGGAGAACGCACATGGCAGGGAAAAGGCCCTTCGGCAATCCCGTTCCGGTGAGTGATCTCGCAACCCAGATCCTCGATCCGGTGCTGCGCAAGCGAGCCGGCATGTCGATCGGGCTCGTCCAGTCATGGGAGGAGATTGCCGGGCCGCGGCTTGCCAGCCGTTCGCGCCCTGAAAAGATCCAATGGCCGCGCCGCATGCATGAAGATGATCCGTTCGAGCCAGCGGTGCTGGTCATCGCATGCGAAGGCGTGGCGGCGCTTCATCTGCAGCACGAGACCGGCGAGATCATCAACCGCGTCAACGCCTGCCTCGGCTTCAACGCTATCGGCCGGATCAGAATCGTGCAAAAGCCGGTCACGGTTGACAAAGGGCGGCTTAAATCAGGCATCCGGCCGCTGACCGCGGCCGAGAAGGTGAAGCTGTCAGGCACTGTCGGAATGATCGAGGATGATGGGCTGCGCGCCTCGCTGGAGCGGCTCGGCGCCACCATTCTCGGTCAAAAGAAAATATAATCTCGCGCTTTCGTGATCGCGTAACCAAGATTTGGCGATTGGAATGGGGACGGCGATGCCTTAATTCGCGCCAACTCTCGCCTTTTCTAGCCTTTGCATTGCAAAATCCAACCATTGTCAGGTGATTCGTATGCCCCGTCTTTTGTCCCGCAGAAACCTCCTGTCGTCACTGGCCGCCATTCCGGCGGTGGCTCTGCTCGCCGCCTGCAGCGACTCGGGCGAGAAAGCCGCGGCGGAGGATGTGAAGCCTGCGGCCCCCGCCGATGCGATGAAGCCGGCCGATCCGGCCAAGCCTGCCGCTGCGGCCGCGGCCAAGGCGCCTGAGGCCGAGGGCACGGTGGACATGGCCGCCTTGCTAAAGCCCGGCGCACTGCCCGACATGCAGCTTGGCAAGGACGACGCGAAGGTCACCATCGTCGAGTATGCCTCGATGACCTGCCCGCACTGCGCGCATTTCCATGCAACCACGCTCCCGGCGCTGAAGACGAAATACATCGATACCGGCAAAGCCCGCCTTATCCTGCGCGAATTCCCCTTCGACCCCAGCGCCGAGGCCGGTTTCATGCTGGCACGCTGCTCCAAGGACAATTATTTCCCAATGGTGGACGTTCTGTTCAAGCAACAGGCGAACTGGGCAGGTGTCGCCAATACAAAGGACGCCCTGCTGCAAATCTCCAAGATGGCTGGTTTTACACAGGAGTCGTTCGAGGCCTGCTTGACGGACCAGAAACTTCTGGACGATGTGAGGTCGGTCCAGAAGCGCGGCGCCGATGAATTCAAGGTCGACTCGACGCCGACCTTCTTTATCAACGGGAAGACCTACAAGGGGGCGCTGTCGATTGAGGAAATCTCGGCCATTATCGACCCTCTGCTCTGACGTTTCGGCAGCGCCGAAGCGGCTGCGGCTCGGCGTGCGCAACTTTTTGTTGCGCCGCGAGTTCTTGTCGCCAAATCGCGGATCACTTTTGCAAAACCCGCTTTTGGGGCGGCGCGAATGAAGTTCTCGCGCCTTCGCCTGCTCGGTTTCAAGTCCTTTGTCGAACCCGGCGAGTTCGTCATCGAACGCGGCCTGACCGGCATCGTCGGGCCGAACGGCTGCGGCAAGTCTAACCTTGTCGAGGCGCTGCGCTGGGTGATGGGCGAAAGCTCGTACAAGAACATGCGCGCGTCCGGCATGGACGACGTCATCTTTTCCGGTTCCGGAACGCGTCCGGCCCGCAACACCGCCGAAGTCACGCTTTTCCTCGACAACAGCGACCGTAGCGCGCCCTCGGCCTTCAACGACGCGGACGAGTTGCAGGTTTCGCGTCGCATTGAGCGCGAGGCGGGTTCGCTCTACCGCATCAACGGCAAGGAAGCCCGCGCCAAGGACGTGCAGCTGCTTTTCGCCGACCAATCGACCGGCGCCCGCTCGCCCTCGATGGTCGGGCAGGGCCGCATCGGCGAGCTGATCCAGGCCAAGCCGCAGGCGCGCCGCGCGTTGCTGGAAGAGGCGGCCGGCATTTCGGGCCTGCACACACGCCGCCACGAGGCCGAACTGCGTCTGAAGGCGGCCGAGCAAAATCTGGAACGGCTGGACGATGTCGTCGGAGAGCTGGAGAGCCAGATCGAAAGCCTGAAGCGCCAGGCCCGCCAGGCCTCGCGCTTCAAGAACCTGTCGGCCGACATCCGCAAGGCTGAAGCGACGCTGCTGCATCTGCGCTGGACGCTGGCCAAGACGCAGGAAGGCGAGGCGCGCTCGGCGCTGGCGATCGCCACGGCACTGGTGGGCGACCGCGCCGCCGCCCAGATGGCTGCCGCCAGGGAGCAAGGGATAGGCGCCCATCGGTTGCCGGACCTGCGCGATGCGGAAGCCGCCGCCGCTGCCGCCTTCCAGCGCCTGTCGATCGCCAAGACGCAAATCGAGGAAGAAGCGGGTCGCATCCGCGCCCGCCAACTGGAGCTCGACCGCCGGCTCCAGCAGCTCGACGGCGACATCGTCCGCGAGCAGCGGATGGTCCGCGACAATGCCGATATTCTTGAGCGCCTCGCCGCCGAAGAAGCCGCGCTCAACACCGAGAACGCCGGCGCCGCCGACCGCGAGGCCAGCACCCGCGCGGCGGTTGAACAGGCTGCGTCGACGCTTGCCGCCAGTGAAGCCAAACTCGCCGGGCTAACCGCCGAACGGGCGGAGGCCGCCGCCTCCCGCAACCAGATCGAACGAACGCTGCGCGACACCGCGGAGCGCCGCGACCGTTTTGCCCGCCAACTCGCCGATGTCGACCGGGAGTTGTCCGAAATCGCCTCCAGGGTCGCCGGCCTGGCCGATCCCGCCGAGAAGCAACTTCTGGTTGAACAGGCGCTGGCGCTGCTCGAGAAAACCGAAGCCGCGGCGATTGCCGCCGAACAGGCTGTCGCCGAGGCGCGCGCGGCGGAAAGTGCCGCCCGCCCGCCGGTTCAGGATGCAAAGTCCGAGCTGGCGCGCATCGAAACCGAGGCCCGCACGCTGGCCAAGATCCTGAATGCAGCGAGCGGCGACCTCTTCCCGTCCGTGCTGGAGCAGATCAGCGTCGAGCGCGGCTACGAGACGGCGCTGGGCGCCGCCCTTGGCGAAGATCTCGACGTGCCGCTCGACCGCAGCGCGCCGGTGCATTGGGGCCAAAGCGAGGTTCAGCCCGGCGACGCCGCTCTGCCCGAAGGCATCAAGAGCCTTGCCAGCGTCGTCCGCGCGCCGGCGCAACTGGCCCGCCGTCTGGCACAGATCGGCATCGTCGACGCTGCTGAGGGAAGACGGCTGCAGGCGCAGCTTGCTCCCGGGCAGCGGCTGGTCAGCCGCGAAGGGGCGCTGTGGCGTTGGGATGGTTTGACCGCCAGCGCCGACGCGCCGACCGCCGCCGCGCAGCGGCTGGCGCAGAAAAACCGGCTGGCCGAGCTCGACGCCGAGGCGGTCCACGCAACGCGCATCCTCCGCCAGGCCGAAGAGGCTCTTGCCCATGCCGAGCAGGCGCTTGCCCAAGCGAGCGAGGCCGAGCGCAACGCCCGTCAGGCGGGGCGTGATGCCCAGCATGGGATGGACGCTGCCCGCAACGCGCTGGCCGAGGCCGAGAAGGCCGGCGGCGAGCTGTCGAGCCGGCGCGCCGCGCTTGATGAGGCGCGCGCGCGCATCGTCGACAGCCATGAAGAGACGGCCGCGGCTTTCGTCGAGGCCGAGATGCTGCTGCAAAGCGCTCCCGATCTCGGTGATCTGCAGTTGCAGCTCGATCAGTCGGCCGCCAATGTCGCTCGCGACCGCGCCACCCTTGCCGATGCCCGCGCCGTCCATGAGGGCTTGAGGCGGGAAGCCGAAGCGCGCACACGCCGCCTCGACGCTATCGGCGCGGAACGCCGCAACTGGCTGGAGCGCGCCGAAAACGCCTCGACGCAGATCGCCGCACTCGGCGAGCGCAAGGCCGAGGCCGAGGCCGAACGCGAAAGGCTGGCCGACGCACCCGACGAGATCGACGCCAAGCGGCGCGCCTTGCTGTCGCAACTTGCCGAGGCCGAAAGCCTGCGTCAGGCCGCCGGCGACCGATTGCAGGAAGCGGAAAACAAGCAGTCCGAACTGGATAAGGCCGCGACGTCAGCGATCCAGTCGCTGGCCGAGGCGCGCGAAACCCGCGTCCGCGCCGAAGAGCGGCTGACCGCTGCCGATGAAAGACGGCTCGAGGTCGAGGCGCGCATCCAGGAAACGCTGAACACACCACCGCATCTGGTCATCCGCCACACCGGCCTGGAGGCCGACAGCGCGATGCCGGAGATGACTGAGATCGAGCGTCAGCTCGACCGGCTGAAGATCGAGCGCGAGCGGCTCGGCGCCGTCAATCTGCGCGCCGAGGAAGAGCAGAAGGAACTGTCGGACCGGCTGGAGACCATCGTTTCAGAACGCGAGGACATCATCGAGGCGATCCGCAAGCTGCGGCAGGCGATCCAGAGCCTGAACCGCGAAGGCCGCGAACGGCTTCTGGCTGCTTTCGATGTGGTCAATGGCCATTTCCAGCGGCTGTTTTCGCATCTGTTCGGCGGCGGCACGGCGGAACTGCAACTGATCGAGTCCGACGATCCGCTCGAGGCCGGTCTCGAAATCCTTGCGCGGCCGCCCGGCAAGAAGCCGCAGACGATGACGCTGCTTTCCGGCGGCGAGCAGGCGTTGACGGCGATGTCGCTGATTTTTGCCGTGTTCCTGACCAATCCCGCGCCGATCTGCGTGCTCGACGAGGTCGACGCACCGCTCGACGATCACAATGTCGAGCGTTTCTGCAATCTGATGGACGAAATGGCGGCCACCACCGAGACGCGCTTCGTCATCATCACGCATAACCCGATCACCATGGCCCGCATGAATCGGCTGTTCGGGGTGACCATGGCCGAGCAGGGCGTCAGCCAGCTGGTGTCGGTCGACCTGCAGGCGGCCGAGGCCCTGCGCGAGGCGAGCTGACGCGTCGACCGCACAGCTTGTCGGTAGCGCCTATTACCTATAGCACGAACTGAGACGGTCGTTTCATTCGGATGTAGTTTTGATATCGCGTATGATCCTTTCCGAAATCGATCTCGATTTCGCGATCATGTGCCAGCATATGCATGGAGCACCTTGTTGCCTGTACTTGTCACCGGAGCCGCGGGATTCATCGGCAGCCATGTTTGCCATCATCTCCTGAACAGGGGGGAAGCGGTCGTCGGCGTCGACAACATGAACGACTACTACGACCTTGAGTTGAAAAAGGGACGCCTCGCCAGCTTGCAACCTCACAAGGATTTTTCATTTCACCAGATCGACATCGCCGAACAGGGCGCTCTTGCCGACGCTTTGGCCGGGCAAGGCATAGTCAGGATCGTCCATCTCGCCGCTCAGGCCGGTGTGCGCCATTCACTCGACAATCCGAGGCTCTATGTCCGCTCCAATGTCGTCGGCCATCTCGAAGTGCTTGAGTTCTGTCGCGCGCAGCCCGCATTCGAGCATTTGGTCTATGCCTCGTCGAGTTCGGTCTATGGCGGCAACCGCAAGGTGCCGTTCAGCGAGACCGATCAGGTCGACAAGCCCGTCTCGCTCTACGCCGCCACCAAGAAATCCGATGAATTGATGAGCCACACCTACGCTCATCTGTTCGGGGTGCCGCAGACCGGCTTGCGATTTTTCACCGTCTACGGTCCCTGGGGCCGGCCCGACATGGCCTATTGGATTTTCACTAAGGCGATGCTCGAAGGCAAGCCGATCCGGGTGTTCAACAATGGCGAGATGTGGCGCGATTTCACCTATGTCGACGATGTGGTGAGAGCTGTCGTTGCCGTGCTCGACAAGCCGCCATCGGCTGAAGTTCCGCCGAGCAGGCTTTACAATGTGGGCAACAACCGGCCGGTGCGGCTGGGCGATTTCATCGACACTCTGGAAAAACTGCTCGGTGTAAAAGCGATCCGCCACAGCGAGCCGATGCAAAACAGCGACGTCGAGCGGACCTATGCCGACATAACAGCGCTGGAGCGCGATTTCGGCTTCAAGCCGAGCGTTTCGATTGAAGATGGGCTGAAGAAATTTGTCGACTGGTACCGGTCCGAATGGGCTGCAGGATCAACGACAAGGTGACTGCGGTCTGAGTGTTGTCGCCTGCGGGTCTCCGCGTTTGCGGCCCAAGGCCGCAACTTCGCTCCAGTCGCTGCTCGATCATCGCTTCAGCCCGGCCATAAAAGACTTTACTCGGGCTGGGTCGACCTGGTTCCACCAGACGCCGTCATGCTTCAGCGCGCTGGCGATGATGACGCCGTCGACGATGCCAAGGATATCGTTGGCATTGTCGGGCGTCACGCCGCTGCCGACCAGCGTCGGCAGGCCGGCGGCCTCTTTGATCATGCTGATATAGCTCAGATCCGCAGCGTGCCCGGTGCGTTGACCGGTCGCAATGACGGCGTCGGCGTCGAAGAAAACCAGATCCTTGACCAGTTCCTCCACCGGGCGGTCGGCAACGATCGCATGTGCGCCATGCTTGACATGAGCATCGGCGAAAATGCGGATGCCGTTGGCGCGCAGCCTGGCGCGATATCGTGCCGCGCGACCCGACTCCCCCTCGACAAAACCCTCATTGGCGACATAGGCATTTGCCCATTGATTGACGCGGATAAAGCCCGCGCCGGAGGCGCTGGCGATCGCAAGGGCAGGGATCGCGGCGTTAGCGAGCACATTGATGCCGACCGGCTTGTCGAACTCGCGGCGGATGCGGTCGGAAACGACAGCCATGTAGGCCGCTGTCTCCGGTCCGATATCGTCAGGTTTGGCAAACGGGATGTCGCCATGATTCTCGACGATCACGCCGTCGCATCCGCCATCGAGATAAGATCTCGCATCGTCCAGACCGCGCTGATAGATCGCCTCGACCGCCTCGCCGTCATAGCGCGGCGCGCCCGGAAGCGGCGACAGGTGAACGACGCCGATCACCACCTTGCTGCGGCCGAAAAGTTCTACGAGCGCGTCGCCGCCTGATTGACCGAGTTGGGTCATGAGAGCTCCGTTTGACTGATGAGCGCCGCCATTTCAGACGCGGAAGGACAGGATATCAGTGTGCCCGGGCGAGTCACCGCAATTGCCGCAGCCGCGAGCGCGAATTTCAGTCCTGAGGTAACCGACATGCCCTGGGCAAGCCCGCCGGCCAGACACCCGCAAAACACATCGCCGGCGCCGCTGGTGTCGACCGCCTCGACATGGGGTGCCGGCAAACGAAACGAACCTCGCTGGTCCGGGACAAGCATGAGACAGCCTTCCGCACCAAGGGTGATCACGACTGTCCCGGCGCCTTTGGCCACAAGCGCGTCGGCGGCGGCTGATATGTCAGCCTGGCCGGCCAGCGCTTTCGCCTCGGATTGATTGACCACCAACACCTCTGCCAGACCGAAATCAGGCAGAGCCGCCTCATCGATAGGGCTGGCATTCAGGACGGTGCGCGCGCCATTTTCCCGTGCTGCCCGCAGGCAGGCATCTATCGCGGCGCCTCGCAAATTTCCTTGGCAGACAACGATGTCGCCAGAAGCGATCCGGCCCGCAAGTGCGGTCTGCGCGATCGGATCGAACGCGTCGCTGCAGGCGACCCCGCTGACGATGAAGTTCTCGCCGCCGGCCTCGATGACGATGGTCGAGCGGTCGCTTGGCAACTCGAATTCAATCGCCTCGAGCTCAGACAACTCCCTGTCGAGGCGGCTCCTGATCCATGCGCCTGCGCGGTCCTTGCCGAGCGCCGTCCAAAACGTTACCGCAGCACCCGTGCGCGCTGCCGCAACCGCCTGGTTTGCTCCCTTGCCGCCGAGGCCATCGGCGTAGCTGCTGGCGTTCAAAGTCTCGCCGGCGGCAGGGAAGCGGCCGACGCGAAACATCGTGTCGACGCAGGCATTGCCGACGACATGGACATGCATCGCTCAGCTCTCGCCGGTCGCCCAGCTCAGCATCTGCTCGAACAGGGTTTTGTAGCCTTTCCAGGCGATGAACTCCGGTGGCAGCCAATGCGGCCCGACATCGGATGTCCAGGCCACAGTGCGGCCCCTGCCATAGTGGCCGGTGACGAGCAGCGGCAGCGAACCATAATCCGACGACACGGTTGCCAGGACTTCCGCCCCGTCTTTCGGCGTCACCTCGTTGAAGCCGAGCAGGATTGGCCAATCCGACCCGAGACCCCTGAGGATCGGATGGTCCGAGGAGCCTTTCAGGACAGGCGAAAACCCTTCCGGCACCTCGACACGGTCGTCGAACGCGAGGCAGCTGACCGGCAGCACCTCTTCGACCGGTGTCTTGCGATAGCGCGCGCCGCCATTGATGCCCTGGAAGCTGTAGTAGCCGCCGAACATCAAAAGCCCGCCGCCGTCGCGCACATAATCGCGCAGCAGCCGCAGGCGGTTCGGCGTCGGCTTGGAGTGAACCCAGGTGTCGGGATGCAGAAGCAGTGTGTTGGCGCCGATGTCGGAGAGCACCACCGCATCATAGGCCGAAAGCGTCTCCTTTGTTTGCGGAAAGCTGCGCTGTGCCTCATGTGCCGGCATAAAGGTCACGTCGAAGTCGGTCGCCTTTAGCGCCGTCAGCAATTCGTCGGCGCCGGTGTGGTAGGTGACCGTTGGAAACTGGTCGAAGCCCTTGATATGGGTCGCGGTCGACACCCAGGATTCACCGGCAAGCAGGATTTTTTTCTTGGACATTTGAACTCCGTCGTAAGTCTCAGCCACAAGTCTGGGCTTAATTCTGCCGCGAGAACACGGCTTTGGGATTGGCGATCAGCATGCGGTCGATGGCTGGCTGCTCGACGCCATGCCGTTTCAGGCGCGGTACGAAATGCCTCAGGATGTAGCCGTAGCCGAAACCGCCGAAGCGGGTCAGCATGATCTTGAGGAACACATCCTGCGACAAGAGCAGGCGATCGCCGAAGCCGGCCTCGACAAGTGCCGCGATTGCTCGCGCGTTCTCTTCGTCGGAGGGCGATTGTGCATCCTGATCAGCATAATAATAGTCCATGCCGATCATGTCGTATTCCAGGAAAGCGCCGCGCCGGGCGAGGCTTGTCTGATAGTCGAGATCGTTGTGACTGGGGTTCATGTGGCAGAGCACAGTGTGGCGAAGATCGGCGCCCTCGGCCTCCACGACATCGAGCGCATCGTGCGCCAGCCGCTCCCAGCCGGGCAAATGGATCGACAGCGGCACGCCGGTGATGCGCGAGGCCCGTGCCGAAGCTCGCAGCGACTTTCGCTCCTCTGAAGTAAAATCCTTGCTGACGCCGACCTCGCCGATCAGGCCGGCCATGATCGGCGGCTGCGTCTCGCCGCCGCCGACGTCGTTGACGATGAACTCGGTCACTGCGTCGACATCCATCGCCTTCAGCCATTCGGGATGGGTGTGCTCCAGATAAAAGCCCGTGCCCATGACGATCTTCAGGCCGGACATGCGGCTGATGCGGGCGAGCTTTTCCGGCTCGCGGCCGATGCCGATATTGGTCGCGTCGACGACGGTATGGCCGCCGAGCGCGCGATAGCGTTGCAGCTCGGACAGCGCCAGGTCAGTGTCGTCGAGCGAAACATTGTCGCGGTTGACGTAAGGGTTCATGCGCAATTCGCCGATGATCTCGATGTTGACCGGCTGCTCGGCGAGCGCCATGTCGTCGGGATGACAGGGACATTTCCAGCTGCGCGCGCCGTCGAGCAAGATGTGCTCGTGCATCAGCGTAATGCCCATTTCTTCGACCGGAACCGGGCCGAGCACGGTCATCACATGGCCGGTATCGACCCCGATCGCCAGCCGCTGCCTGGGCGCCGCGTCATCGAAGAGATCACTCATGGAAGAGATCACTCATGGCTCAACGGCTCCGCACGGCGCCGCGGAACAGGCGGAAGTTGAGCCAGATGGCGATCAGGATGATTGTTCCGGTCACGATCGGCGTCAGGAATGGCGACAGATGCGCCAGGATCAGACCGTTGCCGATGACGGCAACGGTAAGCGCGCCGAGCACCGTGCCGACGATCGTTCCGCGGCCGCCGAACAGGCTGGTGCCGCCAAGCACGACGGCAGCGATCACTTCGAGCTCAAAACCTTGCCCGGCATTCGACGATCCGGATCCGAGCCGGGCAGCAATGATGATCCCCGCAAGTGCTGCGGCGGCGGCGGAAATGACGTAAACGAAAAGCGTCGTCAGCCGCGTGTTGACGCCGGCGCGCCTGACCGCTTCGGCGTTGGCGCCGATGCCGGTCACGTAGCGGCCGAACGGCGTCTCGTTGAAGGCGATATAGGCGATCGCCAGGATCGCCAGCGCGATCAGTGCCGGCGCCGGCACGCCAAGCAACCAGGCGCGGCCCAGCACCGTGAAAGGGCTTCCCGGCTCGATGGGGATCGAGTAGCCGCCGGTGATCAGCAGCGCCACGCCGCGGATCACCGAAAGCCCGGCAAGCGTGACGATGAAGGCCGGGATGCCCTCATAAGCGACGAAATAGCCTTGCACCGCGCCAAGCAGGGCGCCCAGCGCAAGCATGGCAAGGATGACCAGCGGCCATGGCAAACCCAGTTGCAGCAGCGTCGCCGACAAGGTTGCCACCAGCGCCAGCACCGAGCCGACCGAAAGGTCGATGCCGCCGGTGGTGATGACGAAGGTCATCGCTGCGGCGACGATCAGCAATGGTGCCGACTGACGCAGGATGTTCAGCAGATTGGGGGACGTCAGAAAGGCGTCCGTCGCCACCGAAAAGATGACGCTAACGATAAGAAAGAACAGCGCGATCGACACGACGCTGCCATTGGCAAGCACCGCATCTCGCCACGTGCCTGCGCGGACCCTTTGAGACTGAGCGGAGTGGGTCAGGTCGCTCATGCCGGCGCTCCATCGCGATAGGCGCTGGTGGCCGAACGAGCGTTGAACTTGCGGCCCACGATCAGGTTGACGACATCTTCGATATTGGTTTCGCCGATCAGCCGCTCGGCGACGTTGCGGCCTTCGTACATGACCTGAATGCGGTCGCAGACGAGGAACAGATCCTGAAGCCGGTGGGTGATCAGAATGACACTGACGCCGCGGGCGCTGACGGTGCGGATCAGGTCGAGCACCGCCTCGACCTCGGCGACGGCAAGCGCTGCCGTCGGCTCATCCATGATCAGCACGGACGGTTCGAAGGAAGCGGCGCGGCCGATCGCGATCGACTGTCGCTGTCCGCCGGACAGGTTTTCGACCTTGAGCCGCGTGTCTGATATAACGATGCCGAGGCGGTCGAGCATCTGGCGCGTTTGCTCATGCATGCGCTTTTTGTCGAGAAAGGAAATGCCGGCGATGCGGCGGCGCGGCTCGCGGCCGAGAAAGAGATTGCCGGCGACATCGACCGTGTCGCAGAGCGACAGATCCTGATAGACCATCTCGACGCGCGCCGCACGCGCGTCCGCCGGCGAGTTGAAGGTCACCGGCGTTCCATCGATCTCGATCGTGCCGGCATCGGGAACCACGGCTCCCGACAGCACCTTGCTCAACGTCGACTTGCCCGCGCCATTGTCGCCGACCAGCCCCAGGACCTCGCCCGGCCTCAGCACCAGCGAGACGTCATCAAGCGTCTGAATGGCGTTGTAGCGCTTTGAGATGCCGCTCATCCGCACCCGATAGGTCTCGCCACTGCTCATCTTGGATCCCACGGGATTGCAAAGCGTCCGCGGCGTAGCCGTTCGCGGCGCCGCGGACCGGTCATCGATGCAGTCTACTGGAACATCGCGCGGTATTGTTCTACATTGTCCTTGGTCACGATTGTCACCGGAATATTGATGATCGGCTCGACCGTTTCGCCCTTCTTGAGCTTGACCAATGCTTCGACAGCGGCCTTGCCTTCGCCGGCCGGGTCCTGCTGGACGACCGCCACCACCCAACCATCGTCAATGCCCTGAATGACCTGCTTGGTCAGGTCCCAGCCGAACACCTTGACGTCGCCGGTGCGGCCCTGGCTGGTCACGGCCGAAACAGCGCCGAGCAACGCCGGCTCGCCGGTCGCATAGAGCGTCGTCATGTCCGGATTGGCGGTCATCAAATTCTCCGAAGCGCTCATTGCGGTCTCCTGGACATTCTGGCCGTCGACCGTGTCGAGGAAGGTGATATCAAGTCCGCTGTCGGTGACCGCCTTCTTGAAGCCGTCGAGCCGCTGGTTCTGGATGAACGAATTGAGCGCGCCGACAATACCGATCTTGGCAGTGCCGCCCATCTCCGACTTGACATAGTCGGCATAGAATTTGCCGATATCCTCGCCGGCCTTGGCGTTGTCGACGCCGATGAACGCAACGTTGTCGCCGTCGGGGATCTGCGCGTCGATGGCGATCACCGGGATGCCGGCCGCCTTCGCGGCGGTGATTGCAGGCTTGACGCCATTGACGTCGATGGCGACCAGAATGATGCCGTCGACTTTTTGCGTGATGTAGTTCTCGATCGCGTCGTTTTGCGCGCTCGGCACGTTGTTGGCATTGAAGATGACCAGCTTGGCGCCGGCGGCGTCGGCCGCCTTCTGCGCGCCCTCGTTGATCTGGTTGAAGAACAGGGCCTGCTGGTTGATGTTGACGAGAGCGAACGTATCGGCGAACGCCGATCCCATCGCTGTCGAGCAGATGGCCAGGACGGCGGCGCAACGGAAGAGAAGTTTGAACGGACGCATTTACGGTTCCCCTTGCTTGCGGGCCAAACCTGTCAGGCTGGCCCCATTGGTGCTACAGGCACGAGCAAACATTCAAGAGACTTGAATACTTGTCAACGTCTTTGAATCTCTGAACGCCGTCAGAAGGTCGCCGGCGTGTTGACCCAAAAAATGCTGGCTCTCTCCTTGCCGATGTTGCGGTAATGGTGCGGCAGCTCCGACCTGAATACGAACGCATCGCCGGTGGCGAGATCATGGCTCTTGCCATCGACGATCAGCTTGATCCGGCCGGCGAGCACGTAGCCGACTTCCTCGCCGACATGCTGGATGGGACCTTCGCTCTCGCCGTCTGCCTCGATATGATGGATGTTGCACTGCAACAGGTGTCCGGGCGAATAGGGAATGATGCGTTCGAGCGAGATGCCCTCGCCGCGCCTCAGCGCGTCGAGCGAGATCAATGGCCGCGCGCCTGCGCGGAACACGATCGCCTCGTCGTCGTCGACCTGTTCGAACATCCAGCCGATATTGGTCTCCAGAGCTTCGACCAGGCGGTGAAGCATAGGCAGGGATGGCGAAGCCTTGCCGTTCTCAATCTTGGACAAAAGGCTTTCAGAGCAGTTTGCAGCTGTCGCCAGCGTCTTCAGCGTCATGCCCCGTGTCTGCCGGGCGAGGCGCAACCGCGTTCCAAGCCGCGCGGCATTTACGGTGGCGTCCGCTTCGGACTCCGGCCGTCGCCGATCGATTTTGTTCATCCGTTCGCCAACCATTCAACGGGACAACTGTCGTGCGAGCAAAAGACAGCCGCGACCGATTTGCAAGTGGTGATCTGTCAATTTCGACCTGGCCGGGCCTCGACCGGTTTTTGACAGCACGGATAAAGCAACCCTGCGTCGAACACTCGCTGTCCACAGCGACATCGGCCGTCCCTCGATCGAACCCGGCGCCGACTGGAACAAAAAGCGTTCCTGCGTTGTTCCCCAACCGCCCCGATGTTCGAAGGGGCTGGTTCATACGCCGGCCAGAGGCAATCCTCGCGGCAGGCGCTCGACGGAAACTCAATGCAGGCAAGGGGTGCAAGAGCTCTTTGCGCGGACGAAATTCGCGGTTCGAATTCTCGTGATCTGAACTTGACGAGGCAACAGACGGTAGCGTAGCTGTTCGCTAGAATAATGTCCTGGCCGAAGTGTGATCGACGATGTGCCGCTTTGAGGCGATTGGGCAGCGTACTACGTCTCACGAGCGCCGGAAACAACCTGCCTTGAATGACGGACGGGAAAGCATGCAAGCCTTTGACGCTAAAGCGTTGTCGCGCTGGTCAAGCTGAGCATTGATGGCGGCCGTTGTCGGCGTATCCGAGATATCGACGGAAGAGCGAGATCGTTGTGACCAAGAATGTGCCGCCGCACGCAGTTGTTGCCGGAAAACCACGGGGATTGATCCAGCACACGGTTCGTCTCGATGCCTGAAGCTGCCATGACTTGGGAGGACGCCGTCCGCTGGTGCATGAGCGAGCCTTCGATGAAAGAGCTCGCCCGCGCCGCCTATTTCGACGATCCGGTCGTGGCCGCGCAGCGCTATCACGAAAGCGCGGAGTTCGATGCCATTCGCAGCATGATCCCGCGCAAGGTCGGCCGCGCCCTCGACCTTGGCGCAGGCAATGGCATCCTCTCCTATGCCCTGGCGCGCGAGGGCTGGTCGGTAACCGCCGTCGAGCCGGATCCCAGCGCCCTTGTCGGTGCCGCCGCAATCCGGACGCTTGCCGACAAAACAAGCACGCGCATCGATGTGATCGAAGCGTTCGGCGAGGCTATCCCGTTGAGCGCCGCTGGCTATGACCTGGTCGTCGCCAGGCAAGTGCTGCATCACGCGCATGACCTTCCGGCGTTCTGCTGTGAGGTTTCGCGCCTCTCTCGCGAGGGCGCGACGTTCTTGTCATTGCGCGACCATGTGATATCCGGGCCGCAACAGCTGGAACCGTTTCTGCGCTCGCATCCGCTGCATCACCTTTACGGCGGGGAGAACGCTTTCACACTGGCGGCCTACCGCGCTGCGTTGCAGGGGGCGGGGCTTACGATTGATCGTGAAATGAACTCTTTCCAATCGGTTGTGAACTATGACCCGATGACGGCTTCCGAAATTCGCGAAAGGCTCGCGGCAGTCTTCGGCCCGGTGTCGGGACTCGTCTACGCGGCCCTGTCCCCACTGCCTTTCGGTGCCGTTGCCCGAGCAGCGGCATTGCTGGACCGCCGGCCTGGGCGCCTGGTCTCTTTCCTATGCCACAAGCAGGGGAAGGGCTGATCTGGTGGCGCAGCTGAAAGAGGCGAAGCCTGTCTGGGTGACTGGAGCCGGCGGCTTCATTGGCCTGCATTTATCGCGATTTCTTGCCGGAAAAGGCCATCATGTCCTCGGCTTCGGCCGAAGCGAAGCCCCGGGATTCGCGGCGGCGACCGGAGGCGCATTCTTTTCCGGCGGAGTGACCGCGCGAACGATGGACGCGGCTCTGGCCGCACACGGCCGCCCGGCAGCCGTTTACCATCTGGCAGGCGGCGCTACCGTCGGGCAGTCGATTGCCGATCCGCTGAAGGATTTTGAACAAAGCGTCGTTTCCGCGGCTTGTGTCCTCGATTTCTTGCGTCGCCACGCACCCGATGCCTCAGTCGTCCTGGCGTCCTCCGCTGCCGTCTATGGCGGCGGCCACTTCGGTCCCATCAGGGTCGATGCCGCGCTCGACCCCTATTCTCCCTATGGCTATCACAAGCGAATGGTTGAGGAGCTTGGCCGGTCATATTGTGCCGCATACGGCCAGTTAGTCTCGGTGGCACGCCTCTTTTCGGTCTATGGCGAAGGGTTGCGCAAGCAACTGCTGTGGGATCTCTGCGGAAGGCTCGCGGCAGGCGAAACCGATATTGTGCTTGGCGGCACGGGTACGGAAATGAGGGATTGGCACCATGTCTCGGACGTTGTGCGGTTGATCCATCGCATTTTGCCTGCCGGCGAACCGCGCTTCGCTATTTATAATGGCGGTGCGGGCGCTGCTGCATCCGTCAGCACGATTTCCACCATGGTTTTGGAGGCCTGGGGAGGGAACCATCGCCTCTCGTTTTCTGGAAAATCCCGGCGGGGCGACCCGGTCAATCTGATCTCGGATCCGTCCGGCGTCCCGGACGGGCTTCAGTTGCAGGTGCCGCTCAGAAGGGGCATTGCCGGCTATGTCGATTGGTATCGCGGCGAAATTCTCGCCGAGCCGATTGGCCATCTGCGACGCTTCGCGCCTTGATTACCGTCGGCTTCACTCTCATTGGCCGCGGAACCTGGTCAGGCGGCGAGTCCTATCTACGCAACATGTTGAGCGTCATCGCCTCCGAGCTGCGTGGCAAGGTGCAGGCGAAACTGTTTCTTACACCCGAGCAGCATTCAAGCATTGGCGCGCCCTTCGATCATATGTTGGCGGCACCCGCTGTCGTCGATGACCGGGTCACGGGCGCCGGCCTCGGCAGGCGAGGGCTGATCGCACTCGCTGGCGGAAGTGATCGTGCCTTCGCGGACCTTGTCGCTTCGCAAGGCATCGATGTTGTCTTTGAGGTCGCCCAGTGGTTCGGCAACCGGTTTCCGATGCCGGTCGTTTCCTGGATTCCGGATTTCCAGCACCGTCGCCTGCCGCACCTCTTTCCGCGTAGCGCCTGGTGGCGCAGGGATCTCGGCTATCGCCTGCAGACGTCCGGAAATCGCGCCATAATGCTGTCGAGTGAGGATGCGCTGGCGGACTGCGAAACATTCTATCCAGCCTCGCGCAACAAGACCGCCGTCGTACGCTTCGCTATCGATCTCGATCCAGGCGCCATCCTGGCGCGTGCCGATGAGGCGCGCCAGGCACATGGCCTGCCCGCGCGGTTCGTCTTTCTCCCCAACCAGTTTTGGATCCACAAGAACCACAGGCTGGTCATAGAGGCGTTGAAGCATATAGACCAAATCGGGGCGCTAGGCTCCTTGCCGCCGATAATCCTCACGGGGCGCACCACCGATCCGCGCGACCCGACATTGTTCAAGCGAATGATGGAGCTTGCGGAAGCACACCGGCTCGGAAGCCATTTTCGACACCTCGGCTTGATTCCCTATGACGATGTCGTCGCCCTGATCGGCGCTGCTGACCACCTTCTGAATCCTTCACACTTCGAGGGGTGGTCGACCACGGTCGAGGAAGCGAAGTCGCTGGGCACGCCGATGCTGCTGTCCGACATTCCACTGCATCGCGAGCAGGCGCCGGAATCGCTCTTCTTCGCACCCGATAACGCAGAAGCGCTGGCGCAGCGACTCGTCGAAGCCGGGCAGCGTCCACGCCTGGCCCGCGACAGTGTCGATGTGCTGCAAAGTCGGCAACAAATGCGCCGCCGAGACTATGCGGCAGCGCTCCTTGCTTTGTTCGAAAATGCCAGAGGTGTCACCCAATGACCGAGCGGATCGTCAGTTTTGTCATGAGCGGCGGTATTGGCTCGCGGCTGTGGCCGCTGTCGCGCGAGGACAATCCCAAGCAGTTCCATGATTTTTCGGGCGATGGCTCGATGCTGGTCAAGACGCTGCGCCGGCTGACGGCGCGGCCGAAGGGCGAAACGCCGGTCTTCCTGATCGCCTCGGAGCGGCACGCCGATCGCGTCCACGCCGATCTCGCTGGCATCGACCTTTCCGGCGGCGGCCCGTTGTTCGAGCCAACCGGACGCAACACTGCCGCCGCCGTCGCCCTGGCGACCCTGCGCACCCTCTCCGAATTTGGCGACAGCCTGGTGCTGGTGGTGCCGTCGGATCATGAGATCGCAACCGCGCGGCAATTCTGGCAAAGTGTGGAAAACGGCACCGCGGCGGCGCGTGCCGGCCGGCTGGTGGTTTTCGGCATCAAGCCCGGCCACCCCGAAACCGGTTACGGCTATATCGAGATCGCCAGCGAGAAGGATGGCATCTGCGATGTCTCGCGTTTCGTCGAAAAACCGGACCTCGCGACCGCGCAGAATTACCTGGCGGCCGGCAACTTCTACTGGAACACCGGTATCTTCCTGTTTCGCGCCAGCGCCATGCGCGACGCCTTCACGGCTTTTGCGCCTGACATCTGGAAGACCACTGAGATTGCCTACCATGCAGCGACATCGGATCTTTCCGGTCTCTACATGCCTCTGGAGCTCTACGCCGCGATTCCCTCGACGTCGATCGACTATGCCATCATGGAGCGCGCCAGCGACATCGCCATGGTGCCGGCCGGCTTCCGCTGGAACGATCTCGGTTCCTGGCAGTCGCTGCTCGATGTCGGTCCCTCCGACAATGACGGCAATGTCATCGTCGGCGATGTCGTCGCCATCGACTGCGAGAACTCCTACATCCGCAGCGACAGTCGCCTGCTCTCTGCCATCGGCTTGAAGGATGTTGCCATCGTCTCGACCGCCGATGCCACCTTCGTCGCCCCGGTCAGCCGCAGCCAGAACGTCAAGAAGATCGTCGAGCAGCTCGAAAAGAGCGGCCGGCTGGAAACCAGGTTCACGCCCGCCGGTGACCGCGTGATCGAAAGCGGCGCCTGGCGGCGGCGTGTGCATCACTGGCTGTTTGAAGAGACGGTGCCGCTGTGGTCCACGGTCGGGGTCGATGAGCGCCATGGCGGTTTTCACGAGGCGCTCGGCTTTGACGCCACACCGCTGAAGAAGCCCAAGCGCATGCGCACCATGGCCAGGCAAGTCTACGCCTTCGCTGTCGCCAGGGCGCGCGGCTGGGACGGGCCTGCCGACCGGCTGATCGGCCACGGCCTCGAATTCATGGCCAGGAACGGCCGCACCGACAATGGCGGCTGGGTGCGCACGCTCAATGTCGACGGAACCGTCGCCGACGCAACCGAGGATGCCTATGATCATGCCTGCGTGCTGCTGGCGCTGGCGCATGCCTACATGGTCGGCAATCCTGATGCATTGCGGCTTGCCGAAGAAACGTTTTCGTTCCTTGACGAGCATCTCGAGGATCACCGCATGACCGGCTTTCTCGAAACGTCGAGCGGCGTGGGCGAACGCCGATCCAACCCGCACATGCATCTGCTCGAGGCTTTTCTGGCCTGGCATCAAGCGACCGGGGAGCTCGCCTATCTTCGACGCGCCGCCCGCATCGTCGATCTGTTTCGCAGCCATTTCTTCGATCCGGAGAGCTGGACGCTGGGCGAATATTTCGATGCCGAGTGGAGGCCGGCGGACGGCGAGAAAGGTGCCTGGACGGAACCCGGCCACCATTTCGAATGGGCCTCGCTGCTGGTCGACTTCGCCGGGCGCAGCGGCCAGAGTGACCTGACCGGCTTTGCCAGAAAGCTCTATGCCTCGGCCATCGCCAGCGGCCTGAATCGCGCCACCGGCCTCGCCTATGGCGCCGTCTCGCGGCAAGGTCTGCCGCTCGACCTTGTCTCGCGCAGCTGGCCGCAGGCCGAAGCAATCAAGGCGGCGATTGCACTGGACGGTTCGGGCGGCCCCGACCTCAAGCCCGAGATCGAAGCGCGTGTCGGCCGCCTGTTCCGTTGGCACATCAATCCGGCGCCGCTCGGCCTGTGGATAGATCGGATCGACGAGCGCGGCCGCTCGCTGGCGACCGATGTGCCGGCAAGCATCTTCTACCATCTGGTTTGCGCGCTGACCCAATATCTCGACAGCACCGTCGGTGAATCTCAATAGAGCCGTTGACGGAATTTCTTCGATTGAATGGATGCCAGGCGACGGTGAGTCTTCCGCGCGTCGCCGCCCGAGGTGATAGCAACACGCGCTTGGCCGCAGCGGGAGTGAGGCCTTTTGTCGTTCAAGAAACTAACCTTGCTGGCGCTCCTTGCCTTGGCGTTTGCGGTTGGCTTCTTTGCCATCATCGTGGAAAAAGGGACGCCTCGTCGTCCCCACCCGCAAAGCCACAAGCGGCGATCGAGCCGTTTGATGGCAAGCTTTTCATCCAGGCGGTCGATGATCTCCGCGTCGGCAACCGCAAAATTGTGCTATGCGGCGTGGCGTTTACCAAGTCTCAATCCCTGCGTGCCATCGTAACGGACGCGGCGCGCCGGGACTACCAGGGGCTCGCCCTGACTTGCAAGCCGGTCGGCATGGGGACGCCTTGCGACGGCAATGTCGCCACAAAGTTTGGTGATGCCATCGTTGTGCAATTCCTCACGTCCGATGGCGCGGATTTTGGCCGCCAACTTGCCGAGAATGGCATCTTGTGCGGACAGCCGGCTCAGGCAGATTCGACCTACAGATCTTGCTTGTCAGGCTCATAGTTCACGCTGACTGCCTGTCATAAAACGAAAGACAGAATGTGCGATAACGCCCACCTTAAACAGAGTCGACCACAAGCATTGGCGCGATGGCCCTCAAACGCCACGAAATAAACTTGCCTTTCCGACAATTTCCACAGGGGCCGGCACGAAAATGGTAGATCCAAGGCGAGTGTGTCCAATGAAACACATGAGAAACCGAAAAATCATCTCGCATCTGCGAAGCATGTTGGAATCAACGTAAAAAGCTGTTACGCGCTTTTTCATTACCTTGGTGCCCGGTGGGGCCGAGGTGCGGCGGGACAAAAAGGATCGAAACGAATGAACCTCACTGTAAAAGTTGCGTTGGCCGGATTTGTCGCCTCGATCGGTTTCGGCCCGGTTTCGTCTTTCGCTCAGGATGCGTCTTGCACTTGTATGACACCCTATCAGGGGACCGCGAGTTCGATTGGTTCCGTCGGGCGCGCCAATGGCGACGTAATGGTTTCGCAAGCCGCGGGCTATGGCCCGGCCAAAGCTGGAAATGCGCTGGATTTCGGCAGCCGCATAGTGGTCGGTGCCAACGGGGCGGCCTCTGTTAATGTCGGTAGCTGCAGCCTGGATGTGCCTGCGAATTCAAGCCTCGACATTTCCCGTGTCGAGAACAATATCTGCTTGAAAGTTGTGGGTTCCGAGCAGACGGCCGGCGCCGTTAGTTCCGAGCATACGGGTCAGATTGGCGCGGGCGCGGGCGCCAACTCTCGCCTTCCGCTCTTCATTTTTGGCGGCATGGCTGGCACGGCTGGTATCTTTGCTGCAACCCAGGATGATGGCGACGACCGCGGCCCTGTCAGCCCTTAAGCCGCCCAGTAGACAATATAGCAGGGGCGTATGACTGCCTCTGCCGTATTGTCGGTGCCGCCGTGCCTTCGCGCACTGGCTGGAGCTGGAGGTGTTGATGGAATGCATTCACCATATCCCTCGCTCTCAGCGAATTGCTTGAATTTGGCATCTACCGCATTGCATGGACTTGACGAATGCGTCATTCGCTATCGTGCGGGTGGCGCATTACCTTTTATTCGGGAGAAATCGTCAGTTTGCTTCAGCGCGGCCACCTATGATCGACCTGCATTCCCATATCTTGCCCGGTCTTGACGACGGCTCGCCCAGCCTTGCTGAATCGCTGGAAATGGCACGGCTGGCGGTGGCCGACGGAACGACGCATATGGCGTGTACGCCGCATATCGTGCCAGGCGTGTACGAAAACGGATCGGCAAATATTGCCCGCGCGGTTCAAGAGTTGGAACAGGCGCTGCGCCGTGCCGCAATACCGCTTGCTCTTTACGTCGGCGCCGACGTGCATATAGCGCCGGATCTGCCGGAGCAATTGGCGCTGGGCAGCGTGCCGACCTTGAACAGATCTCGCTATTTTCTATTGGAGCCACCGCATCACGTCTTGCCGCCCAGGCTGGAAGATTTCGCTCTGCGCCTCATAAACGCCGGGTTCGTTCCGATTCTTACCCATCCTGAGCGGCTGACATGGATCAAGGCAAATTACGACGTTGTCGAGAAACTGAATACAGCGGGTTGCCTAATTCAACTTACCGCAGATTCGATTGTCGGTGCTTTCGGTCGCGCGGCGCTTTACTATTCGGAAAAGCTTATTGACGAGGGTAAAGTAGATATTATCGCTTCGGACACCCATGGCGCCACCCGCCGGCGCCCGGGGCTTTCGCAGGCGGTTGCCGTTGCCGCGAAGCGATGTGGGGAAGATGAGGCCCGCAATATGGTGTTGAAACGTCCAGGCGAAATATTGGCGAACCGGCCCCTCGAGCCGGTCGGAAAGGCTCACTCGAAAAAGCCAAGCCCCGGCACCGTCGGTCGCTTTGCAGGATTGGGGCGCATGTTGAAGGGTGGGGCAGGGTAAATGGGCGGGTTTCATTTCGCAAAAAATTATGCGGGCGCGATATGTGCTTTGCTCGCTTCGCTCTCGATGTCTGCCTGCACGAGCACCTCGTCGACGACATCGTCGTCTTCGCCGACATCGGTTGATGCGCTGCAACTGACGTCATCGTCGGCGCCGCTCTCCGGCGGCGGCGCCCTGCAGGTCGTAAAGGAACTGCCTGGGCCACAAAACAGCCAGAACGGCAACGAGCAGCCCTTGTCGCCTAACGACGTGCTGGAGGTGAATGTGTTCCAGGTCGACAATCTGAACAGAACCGTTCAAGTCGACGCCGGCGGGCAAATTTCGCTTCCACTTATCGGAACCGTCACCGCGGCAGGGAAGACCGTCCGTCAGCTAGAGCAGGAAATCGAAACCGCCTACGGCGCCAACTATCTCCAGTCGCCCGACGTGTCGGTCTATGTCAAAGAATCGATCGGACAGCGTATTACCGTCGACGGCGAAGTCACCAGGGCCGGTATTTTTCCGGTGTCGAGCAATTCTTCTCTTATCGATGCGATCGCCCTTGCTGGAGGGTTCAATGCCGTTGGCGATGCGAAAAAGGTCTTTGTCTATCGCAATGTCGGCCAAAATACTCTGGTCGCAAATTACAATGTGGAGCAGATTCGCGCCGGCAAGAGCCGCAACCCACGCATCTATGGTGGCGACAAGGTTGTCGTCTTCGCCTCGAAATCGAAAATTGCCATGAACAACCTCAAGGACGCCCTTGGCGTCGCCTCGAGTGCAGCCCGAATTGCGGTGATCCCGGGCATATAATCATTGCCCGTCAGAATTCAGGACGCAGACAACCCCAGGATTGCTACGCACCATGCTCGATCGCAATAGACAGCATCAAATTGCAGGCCCAGGACATGGCCAAGCCTTGTCTGCCGACCTGTATTATGACGGTGCGCAAAACTATAGCCCCTATGGTCGCGATCACTCCGAGCAGGACGAGGGCTTCAATCCACTCAAGCTTTTGTTTTATGCTGTTCAGTATCGGTGGCTGATAGTGATGATGGTAGCAGGCGGGCTTGTCGCCGGCATCGTCGTCACCATGATGCAAACGCCAAAATATCGGGCAACTGCTCAATTGGAAGTGCTGGTTCCTTCGGCCAAGGTGTTCCAGGACATCGAGGTGGTTTCTGAAAGCAGCGACCTGCGGGCCTTTCAAACCGCCCGTGAAAAGCTCAAAAGCCGCGCATTGGCGCAACGGGTGGCATTCCAACTGGGGCTCAGCGAAAAGCCGGATTTCCTGTTTCCGACCCCGAACTTCTCGCCTAGCAATATCTTCTATCGTGCGTTCGGAATTTCCAAATCGCCTTCCATAGAGGAGAAGACCCCGGAGCAACGTGAGGAAATTGCGATCAAGCGTATTCTAGACAATCTCTCAGTCGCGCTGGTCACCAATACAAGCCTGCTGTCGATTACGTTTGCTGACCAGAACCCGAAATATGCAACGGATATAGCCAATCAAGTTGCGCAAAGTTTTATCGACCAGCGCCTCGACCAGACCAGCGAAACGTCAGACCTTGCGCGGCAATTCATCCAGGAACAGGTTTTACAGGTAAAGCAAAAGCTTCAGAAGTCCGAAGAGGAGCTCGTCGCCTACGCAAAGGATGCGGGCATCACGATAACCGGCGAAGAAAAATCGCTGATAGGGTCGAACATCGAGACTCTCAACGCCGCTCTCGCGACAGCAATCCAGGAACGTCTCGATGCCGGGCGCATGGTAGACCAGATAGACAAAGGTCGGGGATCGAGCCTCGGCCCAGTCTTGGAAAGCGAGGGTCTGCAGAAAATCACCGAGAAGCTGTCGGATTTGACCAGCCAGTACCAGCAGAAGTTGGGCATATTGAAGCCCGGTTTTCCAGAGATGCAGCAGCTTCAGGCGCAGATCAAGGAACTGCAGCGGCTTTATAACAACGGCGTTTTGAATATTACCGATTCACTGCGGCAGAAATACCAGGAGGCTCAAAACAAGGAATCCGACCTTAAGTCAAAACTTGCCGAGATGGAGATGCAGCAAGTCATCTTCAACGATAAGAACATTAAATACACCATCTTGAAACGGGAAGTTGATTCAAATCGCTCGCAATATGATAACCTGATTGCCAAGTTGAACGAGGTCGGCGTGAGTTCCGAGCTCAAGACACAAAGTGCCGCGATCGTTGATCTCGCGACGCGACCAGATTTCCCCTATTCTCCTCGCCTGATTATCAATCTTGCGATCGCGCTGGCTCTTTTCCTGGCACTCGGCGCATCAATAATTTACATAATTGAGTTGTTGAATAACACCTTCACCAATCCTGAGCAGATCGAAAAGGAATTGGGATTGGCGATGCTCGGCATCCTGCCGCACGTCGATGACCGGGAATTGATTGCCAGCATCGCCGATCAGAAATCAGGACTGTCCGAAGCCTACCGTTCGCTTCGAACGTCATTGCAGTTCTCCGGCGCCGAAGGTGCGCCGCGATCGCTGTTGGTCACGAGTTCGGAACCCTCGGAAGGCAAGTCGACTACCTCGTTCAAGCTCGGGCAGGATTTTGCAGCTCTCGGCGCCAGGGTTCTGATCGTCGACGGCGATCTCCGAAAGCCCAATCTTCATCGGCTGTTTGGTCTCGACAACACCATTGGGCTGAGCAATCTCCTGACGAACACCGTTCGCAAGGAAGATCTGGCCAACATTTTCAGGGCGACGAAATATCCTAACGTAACCGTTCTGACGTCCGGAACGATCCCGCCGAACCCTGCGGATCTGCTCTCTTCGCCAAAAATGGCGCTGATCGTTACCAATCTCGGAAAGCGCTTCGATCTTGTCATAATCGATGCCCCGCCGGTCGTCGGCCTTTCAGATGCGCCCATCCTCAGCCGGCTTGCCGAGGGGACATTGATGGTCATTTCTACCAATCAGGTCACGCGCAAGTCGGCGAAGACAGCGTTGAAGCGCCTGCGATCTGCCGGCGCGAACGTGGTCGGAGCCGCCATGTCGAAGTTTGCAGTGAACAAGTTCGACTACAACTACGCCTACAAATATATGAACTACCAGTATTACGATTACGGCACGAGTACCCCGAAAATTGAGGGCAAAGTCGATGATGGAGCAGACCAGCCCGCTTATGCGAAATCTTCGGCGTTCAGGCGTTTGGTTCGTCGCATCCGTTCTAGCGTTGGCGGCTTCGTCGATCGGGCTAAGTCGGTTTCTTGAAACTGAAACGCCAACCGTTTCCCTCGCGCTGGATCCGTTGAACGTCAATGCTTTGATAGGCGAGATCACCAACGACCTGAACGATGCGAGCAACGCTCCCGATCTCGACGCAATGCTTGCCAGGATCGAAAGCGCCCTTCGCTTTGACCTTGCGGACGCGCGTCTCTATAGCCTGATCGGCGAGATCAAGTACCGAAAGGGTGAAGAAGATCGGGCCTATGAATTTTTCGACCAAGCCCGAAAATTGTCCAAGACTGAGATCCACGCGCTCCAGAGGTCAATAGGCCGCTCGATCGAAACAGGCGATCTGTCTGGGGCCGTCGGCGAGATCGATATCTTGCTGCGGCGATGGCCAAATCAATTTCCGGCGATCGCCGAGGGGCTGCCGACAATCCTCTCGAACCCCGATGGATACCAGGCTGTGCTGGCAGCCATCAGGGCCGCGGCGCCCTGGAGGGCCGATCTGCTCGTCGCGCTGGGCAAAACCCCCGCCGGGCTTGATTTGGCAAATCGGCTGCTGCTCGATTTGACTGGGTCGAGTGCGCCACCAAATCCGAACGAAGTGTCTGCTGTGATCAAAGGGTACATTGGTCAAAAGGAATATGAACGGGCGTATCGGTTGTTCCTTTTCAGTCTGTCAGATCAGGAACGGAAATTGGGCGGGTATATTTTCAACAGTACCTTTGAACCGGTGCGAAGCGGCAAGCCTTTCGATTGGCAAGTCCACGACCAGCCGGGCCTAGAAATTGCGTTTTCAGCATCGGACGATTCCGTCGAAGGCGAGGGTGGGGCGACGGTGCGGTTCTTGAATACGCCGGTCAAGCATGCAGCGCTTTCGCAGTATATTGAATTGCCTCCGGGTTCGTACAAGATTTCCTTGCTTGCTTCTGCAAGAAACCTGAAGCTTCCAAAGGAATTGTTCTGGTCGATCTGGTGCGTGGGTGCAGACAGCGAAACAACGCGGTTCAATATTCCGGAGGGTACATACAATCGCCAGGCGCTCGGTCAGGAGTTTTCGGTGGGAGCGGCCGGGTGCCCCATGCAATTATTGAAGCTGGAAACTGCCGCCATTGCCGAGAGCTGGCGCTTTCGCTACGTCGGCACGTTGGTAATGCACAAACTGTCCATCGAGAGACTTTCATCTTGAGCGACCGGCCATCGGAATGGGATAAATATCTCCTCGGATCGATTCTGTTTATATCGCTGCTGATCGGCGGCGGCACTGCGAGCGGGCTTTACACGGACACGCTGATCGAGGTCGCGGCAATCGTCTCGGCAGCGTTGGTCTTTTCACAGGCCTCTGGCCAAAGAATCCCCCATTCTGTTCTGTGGCTGCTCATCTTCGCTGTGGCGCTGGTGGGATTGCAAATCGTTCCGCTGCCTGCGGCGATATTCAGCGGATTGCGTCCGGAACTGCTGCTCGCAGATTCCGGGCTGGTTGGAGAAACCCGATTTCGTTTTGTCAGTGTCGGCGTTGGACGGACGATCGAATGTCTGTTGTATCTGGTGGCGTTAGCAGCGTTTTTTCTTAGCGTTTTGCGTTTGCGTGCCGAGCAGGTCCAGGCCCTTCTGCCGTTCTTTTTTGTGGGTGTTATCTGCAACGGCTTGGCAGGCGCGATTCAATACTCGCTTTCGGACGACATCGCCATAGAAGGATTGTTGCCTTTTACGATAAACGCCGGGCTTTTTGCCAACGAGAATCATTTTGCGGCGTTACTTTTTGTTTCTATCCCCTTCGTCGTTTATTATGGGCTGTTTCGCGGGCATCTGTTGTCCGGATCGCTCGGGCTGGCCACGCTTTTGCTGCTCCTTTTGGCCGTTGGTTCGCGTGCCGGCGTTCTGATCGGATTGGCCACTACCGTGCTATCCATAATCTTTCTTTCAACGCGTTCCAGAGTGAGTGGGATTGGCATCGTTGCCGTTTTCATAGCACTTTCAGTGTTTACGATAGGCGCATGGACGAAGATCGAGGCCGAAGTGATTGACCGAGATTTCGGGCGAGGAGAGTTTGCTCGCACCACCACTGAGGGGATCAAAGAGAATTGGGCCACCGGCGTTGGGTTTGGGAATTTTCAAAAGGCCTACCAGATATATGAAAAAGAAGAGATGATTTTCAAGCAATACGTAAATCATGCTCACAACGAGTATCTTGAAATAGCTTTCGAAGGCGGAGTTCTTGCTGTTCTATTGATGGCGCTTTATTTCGTGATGCTTTTTGTGGCGCTTACTAGAGTTCGTCGCGATCCCCTTCAAAAGGCGGCGTTTCTCTCCGTGTCGTTTCTTCTCATTCATTCACTCGTCGATTATCCCCTGCGGACCGAGGCGCTTGCAATGACGTTTGCCTTTATGAACGCCATTATCTTCCACAAAGGATTTGCAGCCCGTTCGGCCCGGAAGAGTGAATTGATCGAGATCGACCACAACGGTGAAAGACTACTTGTTCCCATTGGAACGCCGTCCTAGCGCCTGCTGGCGACGGCTTTGCGATCTGGGGCAGGAATTTCCGGGTTCCGGTCCCTGCGTGGAAAATTCATTCTCGAACCACTCCGCCGCAGGCCTGTCTTGCATTGTTATAGATAATGGCGATCTGCTAGAACGCCTGCACGAAAAGAACATCGCCCAGAAGTGAAGCTTGGACGGGCCGCTGAAAATTGCGCCTAATGCATCGATGCAAGATTCGGGCGGCACGAGAGAACGCTAAAAGTCCATGAACATCGCGCTTACGCATCTGCAGCGGCTTGAAGCCGAATCCATCCATATCTTTCGCGAGGTTGCGGCGACCTTCGCCAAGCCGGTCATGCTCTATTCGGTCGGCAAGGATTCCTCCGTGCTGATGCATCTTGCGATGAAGGCGTTCTATCCGGCCAAGCCGCCCTTTCCCTTTCTCCACGTCGACACGACCTGGAAATTCCGCGAGATGATCGCCTTTCGCGATCAGATGGCGCAAAAACTCGGCTTCGATCTCCTGGTCCATGTCAATGGCGATGGTGTGCGCGAAAATATCAATCCCTTCGACCATGGCTCCAACACCCATACGCATGTGATGAAGACCGTGGCGCTGCGCCAGGCGCTCGACAAATACGGCTTCGATGCAGCCTTCGGTGGGGCGCGGCGCGACGAGGAGAAATCGCGCGCCAAGGAGCGGATCTTCTCTTTCCGCAATGCCCAGCACGCCTGGGATCCGAAGAACCAGCGGCCGGAGATGTGGAAGATATTCAACACCCGCATCGCAACCGGTGAATCGATCCGCGTCTTTCCGTTGTCGAACTGGACGGAACTCGATATCTGGCAGTACATTCTCCAGGAAGACATCCCGATCGTGCCGCTCTATTTCGCCAAGGAGCGGCCGGTCGTCGAACGTGACGGCATGCTCATTCTGAGGGATGACGACCGCATGGAGTTGCGTCCCGGCGAGACGGTGGAGAACCGGCTGGTGCGGTTCCGCACGCTCGGCTGCTATCCACTGACCGGCGCGATCGAATCGGCCGCCGACACGCTGGAGGCCATTGTCGGCGAAATGCTCACGGCGCGCACCTCCGAACGGCAGGGCCGCCTGATCGACCGTGATGAAGCCGGCTCGATGGAAAAGAAGAAGCGCGAGGGGTATTTCTGAGCATGCGCCACATCACGGCCGAGAGCCTCGCCCCCACCGACGGCATTCGCGACTATCTGGCGGTGCAGGAACAAAAATCGCTGCTGCGCTTCCTGACCTGTGGTTCCGTGGACGACGGCAAGTCGACGTTGATCGGGCGCCTGCTTTCGGACACCAAGCAGATTTTCGAGGACCAGCTTGCTGCGCTCGAGCGTGATTCGCGCAAGCACGGGACGACGGGCGACGACGTCGATTTCGCGCTGCTGGTCGATGGCCTCGAGGCCGAGCGCGAGCAGGGCATCACCATCGATGTCGCCTATCGCTTTTTCGCCACGCCCAAACGCAAATTCATCGTTGCCGACACACCCGGTCACGAACAATACACGCGCAACATGGCGACGGGCGCGTCGACCGCCGATCTGGCCATCGTTCTGATCGACGCCCGGCAGGGCGTGCTGCGCCAGACAAGGCGCCACTCGATCATCGCCTCGCTGCTCGGCATCCGGCACATCGTGCTCGCCGTCAACAAGATCGATCTCGTCGGCTTCGACAAGGCGGTGTTCGAACGGATCATTGAGGACTACGCGCAGTTCTCACGCGAACTCGGTTTCCAGTCGATCGTGTCCATTCCGATGTCGGCCCGCTATGGCGACAACGTTACGGGCCGTTCCGATAGAACAGAATGGTATTCTGGCCCGACGCTGATCGAACATCTGGAAGCCGTGTCAGTCGATGAAGCCGTTGTCGAACTGCCGTTCCGTTTTCCGGTACAGTATGTGAACCGCCCCAATCTCGATTTCCGCGGTTTTGCCGGCACGATTGCGTCCGGCTCCGTCTCACCAGGCGACGAGGTCGTTGTCGCCAAATCCGGCAAGTCCGCTCATGTCAGGCGCATCGTCTCGCAGGGCGGCGATCTGAGCCAGGCGGTCGCAGGTCAGGCCATCACCCTTGTTCTCGACGACGAGGTCGAGGTCTCGCGCGGCAACATGCTGGTGTCACCTGCGGCGCGGCCGCAGGTCGCCGACCAGTTCGCCGCCAACATCGTCTGGTTCGACGAGCACGCGCTGCTGCCGGGCCGCTCCTATATCCTTCGGACGGAGACCGATCAGACCAGCGCTACCGTCACCGACCTGAAGTACCGCGTCAACGTCAACGACTTTGCCCATGAGGCGGCCAAGTCGCTGGAAATGAACGAGGTCGGCATTTGCAATATCTCGACGCGGGCGCCGATCGCCTTCGATATTTTCGCCGAGAATCGCACGACCGGCGCCTTCATCCTGATCGACCGCATCAGCAACGCCACGGTCGGCGCCGGCATGATCCTGCATTCGCTGCGCCGCGCCGAAAACATCCACTGGCAATCGCTCGATGTCGGCAAGCACGGCCGCGCCGATCTGAAGAACCAGCGGCCTGCCGTGTTCTGGTTTACCGGGCTCTCTGGCTCGGGCAAGTCGACCATCGCCAATCTTTTCGAGAAGAAGCTGTTCGCCACCGGTCGCCACACCTACATCCTCGATGGCGACAATGTCCGCCACGGGCTCAATCGCGATCTTGGCTTCACCGACGCTGACCGCGTCGAAAACATTCGCCGCGTGGCCGAAGTGGCGCGGCTGATGGCCGATGCCGGGCTGATCGTCATTGTTTCCTTCATTTCGCCATTCAGCGCCGAGCGGCGCATGGCCAGGGAATTGATGGCCAGCGGTGAATTCGTCGAGGTGTTTGTCGACACACCGTTTGAGGAATGCGCCAGACGCGATCCGAAGGGCCTCTATGCGCGGGCGTTGAATGGCGAAATCAAGAATTTCACCGGCGTCGATTCACCGTATGAAGCCCCGGAAAATCCCGAAATCCATCTCAAGACACTCGGCAAGTCTGCCGAAGAGATGGTAGAGGCCCTGGAACTCTGGCTGAACGAGCGCGACATTGCCGAAAACCAATACGATAGCGGCGGCGGTATCTGACGACGAATTGATGCTCGGCGTCTTCGAGCGCCTTGCCCTGGCGGCGGGGCGGGAGGTGATGCGCGTTTTTGATGCCGGCTGCGCGGTCGACCAGAAGTCAGACTCCTCGCCCGTGACCGAAGCCGATCGCGAGAGCGAAAAGATCATTCTCGCCGGACTGCGCGCCGCCTTCCCCGATATTCCTTGCGTGGCTGAGGAAGAGGCATCGGCCGGCATCGTGCCGCCCGACCTCGATGACGCCTTCTTCCTGGTGGACCCACTCGACGGCACCAAGGAATTCGTCAACCGCAGGACCGACTTCACCGTCAACATCGCGCTCGTTCGCCACGGCGTGCCGGCGATCGGTGTGGTCTTTGCGCCATGCACCGGACGCTTCTTTTCCGGCCGGCCGGGCAGGGCGGAAGCAATCGATATCAATGGCGATTACCAGATCATCGGCCGTCGGCCGATTTCGGTTAGGGCGGGTGTGGCGCCACTGACCGTCGTCGCCAGCCGGTCCCACAATACGCCGGAGACCGAAGCCTATATCCGCACGGTCGGCGCTGCCGAGATCGTCTCGGTCGGCTCCTCGCTAAAATTCTGTCTTGTCGCCAGCGCCGAGGCCGACGTTTACCCGCGCTTCGGGCGCACCATGGAATGGGACACTGCGGCGGGTGACGCGGTGTTGCGCGCTGCAGGCGGCATGACGCGCACGCTCGACGGTCAGCCGCTGGCCTACGGCAAGCGCGACCAGAGCGATGACGTGGATTTTGCCAATCCGCATTTCATCGCCAGCGGCAAGGTGGCCAGGCCAACCTGACGCCATTCGAGCGCGTCCTCGAAATTGCTGAGGAAGCGCTCCCACAAGACCTTATGCTCTCCTCATGAACGGTTGCCATCGCGTGTTGGCGTTACTATATTCACGTCTACACACAGGAGAATTCGCTATGCCGCTCAACATTCGCAGTGAAGAGGTAAACAGGCTTGCCGAAAAGCTGGCGGCGCGCACGCGCTTGAACAAGACGGCTGCCGTGAAGCTGGCCCTGGAGAACGAATTGCGCCGCGCCGAGGAGGCGATCCCTCTGTGGGAGCGGCTGAAGCCTTTGCGCGCGAAGATCGCGGCCTATCCAGACACCGGCCTCGCGGCGGACAAGGCATTTTTCGATGACCTCAGCGGTGGCTACTGATGTTCGTCGATGCGTCTGCAATCATCGCCATTATGACGGAAGAGCCTGAGGCCGAGGATCTCGCGGCGGCGCTCGACGCCGCGCGCTCGCCGCAGCCGATCACATCGGTCGTGGCTGCATGGGAGGCGACGGTTGGGCTGTTTCGCAAAAAGCGGATTCCCATGGCAGAAGCTGAAGCACGGGTGCAGGAGTTTCTTGAAGCGGCCGGGGTCCAGGTCATGGCGATTTCGAGCCGTGAGTTGACCGCCGCGCTGCAAGCCTTCGATCGCTATGGACGGCACCGCTATCCGGACGCTGAACGGAATAGTGCGCTCAATCTTGCCGACTGCTTCCATTATGCCACTGCGAAATCCTACCAGGCGCCGATCCTGACCATAGATGCGGGATTTGCGCTTACCGATGTCACGACTGTGGGTGTCAAAACCTGATATTTACGCGGAGGGCTACCGGCTAGATCGTGGTCGTGCGCGTGAGACTCTACGCGGCGGCGATTTGCGCCGAATTCGAGCCGATATAGTTACGGACCGTTTCGATGATCCGGTCTTGGTCTGCCTCGCTCAGATAGGGATGCATCGGCAGGCACAGGATGCGCTTCGGCAGCTCCTCCGAAACGGCCAGGCCTGTCGGCGTGCGCGGATAGTCGCGGTAGGCGATCTGGCTGTGCAGCGGCTTCACATAATAGATCACCGACGGGATACCTTTTTCCCCGAGATGCGCCTTCAGCCCGTCGCGCTTTGGCGTCTCGATGGCATATTGCGCCCACGCCGAACGGCCGCCGTCCAGGTTGCGCGCCGCCTTGACGATGTCGCCGAGGCCTTCGGCATACCGATTGGCGACCGCTTGCCGGGCAACCATCTCGTCTTCGAGAATGGCCAGCTTCTCGATCAGGATCGCCGCCTGCAGCGTGTCGAGCCGCGAATTGATACCGACGCGGATATTGTCATATTGGGTTTCGCCCTTGCCGTGGAAGGCGAACGAGCGAAGTTGCTCGGCCAGCGCATCGTCATTGGTGAACATCGCGCCGCCGTCGCCATAGCAGCCGAGCGGTTTTGCCGGGTAGAAGCTGGTCGAACCGACCGCGCCGAACGAACCCAGCATCTTGCCGTCGCTCGAGCCGCCGATCGCCTGGGCGGCATCTTCGATCACCATCAGCCCTTCGCGGTTGGCAATGGCCATGATCGCTTGGTAATCGGCGGCGAGCCCGAACAGGTCGACAGGGATGATCGCCCTTGGCTTCAGCCGGCCTTCCGCCTTGATCATGGCGATGGCCGCCTCGAGGCTGGCGATGTCGATATTGTACGTCTCGGGGTCGACATCGACGAAAACCGGCTCGGCCTTGGTCAGCGCCACCACTTCCGCCGTGGCGGCGAAGGTGAAGCTCGGCACGAACACCGCGTCACCTGGACCGATGCCGGCCGCAAACAGCGGCAGCAGCAGTGCGTCAGTGCCGTTGGCGCAGGCTACGACATGCTTGGTGCCGACATAGGCGGCGAGCTTGTTTTCGAATTCGGTGACCTCAGGTCCGAGAATGTAGCGCCCCTCGTCGACGACGCGGTCGATGGCGGCTTTCAGCCTGTCGCGGATTCGTTCGCGCTGCGCGCCTAGATCGATGAACTGCATGTCGGCCTCAAACGGGACTAGCCAGATAACCGGCCGCTGGTATCAGACTTGGCGCGGCCGAGAAAGCTGCACGGACCAATCGACGAATTGCTCAAATGTCGCAGCCTGTTACCTCTCGGTCCGACAGGTCCGCGTCAGATGCCAGAAATCCGGGGCTTTGTTGCGCACGACACGGCCTTCGTGTCGCACGAGCTCGGCTGGGCGAAACATAAAGTGATCGATGTTTAGCGCATACTCAGCGCGTCGTCGTCCAATCAGGCGATTTCATGCCGCCAGGGCGGATTGGCGCCGGCCCGCGACACGGTTACCGCCGCAGCCTTGGCGCCGAGCGCCAGCGCCTTGTGGATGGCGTCTTCCGACAGATTGGCGATCGCCTCCTTCGACAGCAGGCCTTGCTCGTGCAGCGAGGCCAGGATGCCGGCGTTGAACGTGTCGCCGGCGCCGACCGTATCGATCACCTCGACCTTGTCCGGCACGACCGTGACCTTGTGATCCCTGGTGTAGCCGACGGCGCCTTCGCTGCCATGGGTGACGACGATCAGCGTCGGGCCGCGCTCCAGCCAGTTGCGGACGACGTCCTCGTGCGAGCCGGCTTCGCCGAACCAGTTGAGGTCCTCGTCCGACAGTTTCACGATGTCGGCCATCGCCATCATCGAGCGGATGCGCCTGAGATGCTTGGCCTTGTCCGGTATGAAATTCGGCCGGATGTTGGGGTCGAGCATCATGACGCGGCGACTGTGCTCGCGCCGCATGAATTCCTCGTAGGCTGATCCGGCCGGCTCCGAGATCAGGCTGATGGCGCCGAACAGCATGGCTTCGATCTCGCTGCCGAGTTTCGGCAGATCGTCGATGGTCAGCATGCGTCCGGCGGTATTCTCATCGTAGAACGTGTAGGTCGCCTGGCCGTTGTCCAGCCGCACGAAGGCAAGCGTGGTCGGCCGGGGCGATGTGTGGGCATAGGTGGAGCTGACCTGGCTTGCCCTCAGCGCGTCCTTGAACTGGCTGCCGAACAGATCCGTCGACAGGCCGGAAAAGAAACCGGCGGGCGCTCCCAGCCGGCCGAGCGCTATTGCCGTGTTGAACACCGCGCCGCCGACATAGGGGGCAAAGGCCGGCTCGCCCTCAGTCGTGGTGCGTGGCAGCATGTCGATCAGGGCTTCGCCGCAACAGAGGATCATGATTTCCTGTTCTCCGGCGGATAGATCACACCCTTGCGGATGATGATGTTGGCGTAGAGCCGCGGCTCGCTTGTCGCGACGATCGCGTGCGCGGACCTGACCCGTTGATAGAAGTCGGCGCCGGCAAGCGCAACTACTTTGCGGCCCGGAGCACGCCTGGCGCAGGTCGCCTCCATCTCGTGATGAACGGGATCGGCAAGCAGGGGATCACCTTTGACCGAGGCGCGAAACAGCGCCTCCGGCACTGCGTCATCGACAGGCAATACGCTGAGAATGGCGTCGAGCATCGGAACGAGATGATGACCGTCGGCGCGGATGAGCCGGTGTGCCTGTTCCTGCGCCGGGTAGTTTCCGTCGACAAGGGCGATCTCGTCGCCGTGACCCATGGCACGCAGCGTCGCCAGCAGCTGTGGACCGAGCAGCACCGGGATTCCGATCAGCATCGCTCAGGCGCTCCTGGAAATCGTGGTCGAGCCGATGAGGAAGCGCTCGGAAAGCGGCAGGCTGGCACCGCCCAAGGCACGTGCATGAATGCCGACAGTCCCCTCGCGCACGGCCGGAAGTTTCAGGCCTTCGCCGTCGATCTTGCCGATAGCATCGATAACGGCATCGACAAGCCGGCGCCGCACGGCCTTCGGCATCCATCCGTCGATCACCGCCGCCTCGAAATCGATAACCGATGACGCCGCCACAATGGCATAGGCGAGCGCCTGCGAGGCGGAGGCGATCCAATTGTCGAGCTCGACGCCGATTTCGCCCCAATCCTCCGGTGACGTCCACAGATGTGAGGCTTCGACGCCGCGCTCGTTGAGTGCCTTTTCCAGCATGGCGATCGACGCCACGTCGATCAATTGGGCGGGCTTGCCGTCCGGTCCAGGCACCGGCATCGAACCCAGCGCGCCGGCATTGCCGGTCGGTCCGCCGAAAAGGTGACCGTTCAGCACGATGCCGCCGCCGGCGAAGGCGCCGATGTAGAAATAGACGAAGTCGCGTGCCGTGCCGGCCTTGCCGAACACCAGTTCGGCGCCGCAGGCAGAGGTGGCGTCATTTTGCAGGTAGACCGGGAATTCGCACCGTGCCTGGATGTCGGCGCGGATGTCTCGGTGGCGCCATTCGTCCATGACGTCGCGCGGGGCACCTGCCGTATCGGCCCAGCTCCACAATTCGAACGGCATGGCGATGCCAAGTCCGGCAATGCGCTTGTCCTGCGCCGGGGTGAGTTCACCGCGCATCGTCTTCATGCCGGAGGTGACGAATTCGACCGTCTCGCGCGGTGCCGGATAGCGGTAGGAATGCTGCAGCATCGAGCGCACATTGCCGAGAAAATCGATCAGCACGAGTTCGGCGCTGCGACGGCCGATCTTCAGGCCGATGAAATAGGCGCCATCGGGATTGAGCGCCATCGGAATGGAAGGTTGGCCAATCTTGCCGCGCAGCGGCGCCTGGCGGACAAGAAGATTGTCCTCCTCGAGCTCGCGCATGATGACCGAAACCGTCTGGGCCGAAAGTCCGGTCATGCGCGCAATGTCGGACTTCGCCAGGCTGCCGTGCTGACGCACCAGCGACAGCACCAGCCGCTCATTGTGGTCCCGCATGCCGCTCTGGTTGGTGCCGCGGTGAATGCGGCTTTTGGCTGCCTCGGGCGAACCGTGCCTTGTGATGCCGGTCTCCACCCCTTCTCCTCCCGTCGTTTCCGCAATGCCTTTGGCCAGAATGAGTGACCGACGCCACCCTGTCAATAATAAATAAGAGTGATTTAATTATTGACATAAACCTCAGTCTGGTATTCTCTTGGGGCAAGCGTCCAGGCGCTGGGAGTAGTCGCTGGATGCTCATGCGATGCCGGTTGGCCGGCATCCGAACTGGTTCCACTGGGAGGAAAATCGTGACCAAAACAGCACTGCTAAGATCCACCGTTTTTGCCGCGGCCGGACTGGGACTCATGGCGTTCACCTCGGCTGCGTCCGCCGCCGACGTCGGCGCCTGCCTGATCACCAAGACCGACACCAACCCGTTCTTCGTCAAGATGAAGGAAGGCGCGACCGCCAAGGCCAAGGAACTCGGCGTCGAACTCAAAGCCTACGCCGGCAAGATCGACGGCGACAGCGAGAGCCAGGTGGCGGCGATCGAAAGCTGTATCGCCGACGGCGCCAAGGGCATCCTGATCACCGCGTCGGACACCAAGGGCATCGTCCCGGCGGTGAAGAAGGCACGTGACGCCGGTCTGCTGGTGATCGCACTGGACACGCCGCTTGATCCGTCCGACGCCGCCGACGCGACCTTCGCGACCGACAATCTGGAGGCCGGAAAGCTGATCGGCGCATGGGCCGCAGCGACGCTCGGCGACAAGGCGAAGGATGCCAGGATCGGCTTCCTCGACCTAACGCCCTCGCAGCCGACGGTCGATGTGCTGCGCGACCAGGGCTTCATGATGGGCTACGGCATCGACGTGAAGGACCCCAACAAGATTGGCGACGAGGATGATCCGCGCATCGTCGGCCACGACGTCACCAACGGCAACGAGGAAGGCGGCCGCAAGGCGATGGAGAACCTTCTGCAGAAGGATCCCGGCATCAACGTCATCCACACCATCAATGAGCCGGCAGCCGTTGGCGCCTACCAGGCGCTCAAGGCCGTGGGCCTCGAAGGCAATGTGCTGATCGTGTCGGTCGATGGCGGCTGCCCCGGCGTGAAGTCGGTCGCCGAGGGCGTGATCGGTGCGACCTCACAGCAATATCCGCTGCAGATGGCGGCGCTCGGCATCGAAGCGATCGCCGCTTTCGCCAAGGACGGGACGAAGCCCAAGCCGACCGAAGGCAAGGATTTCTTCGACACCGGTGTCAACCTCGTGACCGACAAGCCTGTGGAGGGCGTGAAGTCCATCGACACCAAGGAAGGCCTCGCCAAGTGCTGGGGCTGATGCCGGTCTGACAGGCAACAGATCGAAGCGGCCAGGGGCTTGATCCCCGGCCGCTTCGGGTGGACGATGCGGTAATCGCAAGCGCGAACAATTCCGGCGGCAGATCGGGAACGGTTGGACGGGCGTCGGCGCGTGGCTGAAGCCTCACGGAGGAAACATGTCTCAGGTTCAGGAATTCGAAAAGGCTCTCGCGAACAGCGACGCAAGCGTTGCTGCTTTTGACGAGCACGGTACGTCGATCGTCAAGCGCATCCAGCATTTCCTGCATTCCACTCCGGCTGCGGTGCCGCTGATCGTGCTGGTTCTGTCGATCGCTGTCTTCGGCGCCACGATTGGAGGACGGTTCTTTTCGTCCTACACGCTGACGCTGATCCTGCAGCAGATCGCCATCGTCGGTATTCTAGGAGCCGCGCAGACGCTGGTCATCCTGACGGCCGGCATCGACCTGTCGATCGGTGTGATCATGGTGATTTCGGCGGTGATCATGGGCAATTGCGCGGTCACCTATGGCCTGCCGACCTTGCTTGCCGTGGTGATCGGGCTTGGCGCCGGCGCGGCCTGCGGGCTGCTCAACGGGCTGCTGGTTGCCTTTATGAAGCTGCCGCCCTTCATCGTCACGCTCGGCACCTGGAACATCGTCATGGCCACGAACTTCATCTATTCGGCCAATGAGACGATCCGCGACGCCGACGTCGCCGCCCAGGCGCCGCTGCTGCATCTGTTTGGCCTGAACTTCAGGGTCGGCACGGCGGTGCTGACGTTCGGCGTCATTGCCATGGTCGTGCTGGTGCTGTTCCTGTGGTACGTGCTCAATCACACGGCATGGGGCCGTCACGTCTACGCTGTCGGCGACGATCCGGAGGCGGCGAAGCTGTCGGGCATCCAGACCAAGAAGGTGCTGATCTCGGTCTACACGCTCGCCGGGCTGATCGCCGCTTTCGCTGCCTGGGTTTCCATCGGCCGCAACGGCTCGATCTCGCCATCCGCCGCCGTCACCGACTACAATTTGCAGGCGATCACCGCGACGGTGATCGGCGGTATTTCCCTCTTCGGCGGGCGCGGCTCTATACTGGGCACGCTGTTCGGCGCGATGATCGTCGGCGTCGTCTCGATGGGGCTCAACATGCTGGGGGCCGATCCGCAATGGAAAGTGCTGCTCACCGGTGTGCTGATCATCGGCGCCGTGGCGATCGACCAGTGGATCAGAAAGGTTTCGGTGTGACCATGACCCAGGAGCCCATCCTCACCGCGCGCGGCCTCGTCAAGCGCTACGGCCGCGTTACCGCACTGAACAGCTGCGACTTCGATCTCTATCCGGGAGAAATCCTGGCCGTGATCGGCGACAACGGCGCCGGCAAGTCGACGCTGATCAAGGCGATCTCGGGCGCCGTTGTCCCGGACGAAGGGATCATCGAGCTGGACGGCAAGCAGGTGCTCTTCAAGTCGCCCATCGAAGCCCGCGAAGCCGGCATCGAAACCGTCTACCAAAACCTGGCGCTGTCGCCGGCGCTGTCGATCGCCGACAACATGTTCCTCGGTCGCGAGATCCGCAAACCGGGTTTCCTGGGCGACTGGCTGCGCATGCTCGACCGCCCGGCAATGGAAAAGCGCGCCCGCGACAAGCTTACCGAACTTGGCCTGATGACCATCCAGAACATCAGCCAGGCCGTGGAGACGCTGTCGGGCGGCCAACGCCAGGGCGTGGCGGTGGCGCGCGCCGCCGCCTTCGGCTCGAAGATGGTCATCATGGATGAGCCGACGGCGGCGCTAGGCGTCAAGGAAAGCCGCCGTGTGCTCGAACTGATCCTCGACGTTAAGAAGCGCGGCCTGCCGATCGTGCTGATTTCGCACAACATGCCGCATGTCTTCGAGGTGGCCGACCGCATTCACATCCATCGGCTGGGCCGTCGCCTCTGTGTCATCGATCCCAAGCAATATACGATGTCCGACGCGGTCGCCTTCATGACCGGAGCGAAGCTTCCGCCGGAGGCGGCGCTGGCGGCCTGATGCATGTCGCCCAAAAGCATGCCCTCGGGCGCGGACCGAGGGTGTGCAGCAGTTGCTGACTGCCGCTGGGTAAGCTGCCCCGCGGCAATCTAACTCGATTGAATGCACAACAATATGCACTAGCATGGGCTGGGAGGAATGGTGAAAGCCGGTATGATCTTGGCAACCGCGCAAGAGGCAGCATGACGCAAACGACCGAAGCTCCCATTCTCGAAAACTCCGATCCCAAGGCGCTTGCCGAGGAAGTCTTGAAGGCCCTCAAATACAGGCTCGGCAAGGGGACCAGCGTCGCGACGCAATATGACTGGCTCACCGCCTCGATCAAGGTCGTGCGCGACCATATCGTCGATCATTGGATGCAGGCGACGCAAGAGGCCTACGCCCATCAGGAAAAGCGCGTCTATTATTTATCACTGGAATTCCTCATCGGCCGCCTGATGCGCGACGCCTTCTCCAATCTCGGCCTGATGGACAATATGCGCGAAGCGCTGCGGTCTCTCGGCGTCGACCTTGACCTCATCGCCGCCCTCGAACCAGATGCAGCGCTTGGCAATGGCGGTCTCGGCCGGCTCGCCGCCTGCTTCATGGAAAGCATGGCAACCGTCGACATCCCCGCGCATGGCTATGGCATTCGCTACGCCAACGGCATGTTTCGTCAGGAGATCCATGACGGCTGGCAGGTTGAGCTGCCCGAAACCTGGCTCGATCACGGCAACCCCTGGGAGTTCGAGCGGCGCGAACGCGCCTTCGAGGTCGGCTTCGGCGGCTCGGTGGATTCGATCACCTCAAAGGACGGCGGGCTTGAGCGCCACGTCTGGAAGCCGATCGAACATGTTTTGGCGGTTGCCTACGATACGCCGGTGGTTGGCTGGCGGGCCAACCGTGTCAACACACTGCGGCTCTGGTCCGGCATGCCGATCGATCCGATACTGCTCGACAAGTTCAACGCCGGCGATCACATCGGTGCGCTCGCCGAAAGCAACAAGGCCGATGCCTTGTCGCGCGTCCTTTACCCTGCTGATTCCCACAAGGCCGGTCAGGAACTGCGGCTCAGGCAAGAGTATTTCTTTTCCACCGCATCGTTGCAGGACATCATTCAGCGTCATCTCAGCCAGTATGGCGACCTGCAGTCGCTGCCCGACAAGGCGGCGATCCATCTGAACGATACCCATCCGGCCATTGCTGTGGCCGAGCTGCTGCGCCTGTTGATGGATGTCCACGGCATGGATTTCGACCAGGCCTGGAGCATCACCAAGCGCACCTTCGCCTACACCAACCACACGCTGCTTCCCGAAGCGCTCGAAAGCTGGCCGGTGCCGCTGTTCGAGCGGCTGTTGCCGCGCCATATGCAAATCGTCTACGCCATCAACGCCGAAGTGCTGCTGGAGGCGCGCGCTTCCGAGCAGTTTTCTGACGAGCAGATCAGCCAAATCTCGCTGATACAGGAAAACGGCGAGCGCCGGGTGCGCATGGGCAATCTGGCCTTTGTCGGCTCGCACTCGATCAACGGCGTCTCTGCCCTTCACACCGAGTTGATGAAGGAAACGGTGTTTGCCGAACTCCACAGGCTCTATCCCGACCGCATCAACAACAAGACCAACGGCATCACGCCGCGGCGCTGGCTGATCCAATGCAATCCCGGTCTCACCGCGCTCACCCGCGAGGCGATCGGCGACCGCTTCCTCGACGATATCGACGCGATCAAGGAGCTCGATGGCTTTGCCGACGACGCCGCCTTCCGCGACAAGTTCGCCGCAGTCAAGCGGGCGAACAAGGCCAGGCTTGCCAATCTCGTCGCCGACCGCCTCGGCATCAGGATCGATCCCTCGGCGCTGTTCGACATCCAGATCAAGCGCATCCACGAATACAAGCGCCAGCTCCTCAACATCCTCGAAACAGTCGCGCTCTACGACCAGATCCGCTCCCATCCCGAGCGCAACTGGACGCCACGCGTCAAATTCTTCGGCGGCAAGGCGGCGCCCAGCTATCACAACGCCAAGCTGATCATCAAACTCGCCAACGACGTCGCCAAAGTCATCAACCGCGACCCGGCCGTTCGTGGCTTGCTCAAACTGGTGTTCCTGCCGAACTACAATGTCAGCCTGGCCGAGATCATGATGCCGGCCGCCGATCTTTCGGAGCAGATATCGACCGCCGGCATGGAAGCCTCCGGCACCGGCAACATGAAGTTCGCGCTGAACGGTGCGCTGACCATCGGTACGCTCGACGGCGCCAATGTCGAGATCAAGGAATGCGTCGGCGACGACAACATCTTCATTTTCGGCCTGACCACCGAAGAGGTCGCCGAGCGGCGCAGCAACGGCTACGATCCGCGATCGGTGATCGAAGCCTCTCCCGAACTGGCGCAGGCCGTGGCTGCCGTTTCGTCCGGCGTCTTTTCGCCTGACGATCCGGAACGCTATCGAGACCTGATGAACGGCCTCTATCAGAGCGACTGGTTCATGGTCGCCGCCGATTTCGACGCCTACGCCTCCACCCAGCGCGATGTCGACGCCGTCTGGCGCAACAGCCCGGACTGGTACGCCAAGGCAATCCGCAATGTCGCCCGCGTCGGCTGGTTCTCGTCCGATCGCACGATCCGCCAATATGCGAAAGAAATCTGGAACGTGCCCGTCTGATATGATTGCATGAGGCCACGAACAACGTGGTCCGGGGAGGGTCACTGCCTGATGAGGAAGCCGCGCGCGACCGCTGCGACAAGCGGGCCGGATGGACTGGCGTCAGCCGGTGATGTCGCGGCGATTGTCGCCGGCACGCATGGTGATCCTTTCGCTGTGCTGGGTGTGCACGAGGTCGACAAGGGCTTCGCCGCCCGCTGCTTCGTCCCTCATGCCGAGTTCGTCACTGCCTATACGCTGACCGGCAAGAAAGCCGGTGAACTCTCCAGGCGCGACGAAGCCGGCTTCTTCGAGGGCAGCCTGTCGCTCAGAAAGCGTCAGCCGCTGCGCTATCACGCGCGCAATGCCGGCGGTGACTGGTGGCTGACCGATCCCTATTCGTTCGGTCCGGTGCTCGGTCCGCTGGACGACTATTACATTGCCGAAGGTTCGCATCTCAGGCTGTTCGACAAGCTCGGTGCGCATCTCATCGATCACGAGGGTGCGTCCGGCGTGCATTTCGCCGTCTGGGCGCCCAACGCAAGGCGCGTTTCGGTGGTCGGCGACTTTAACGAATGGGACGGCCGCAGGCATACGATGCGCGTCCGCCGCGACACCGGCATCTGGGAGTTGTTCATTCCCGACATCGGCGCCGGACGGCCCTACAAATACGAGATCATCGGGCCCGATGGCGCGCGACTGCCGCTGAAGGCCGATCCGTTCGCTTTCAAGTCCGAACTGCGCCCGGCCACCGCTTCGGTGACGGCGCTTCCGCCGGCGCATCAATGGGGTGACGAGGCGCACCGCAACTACTGGCGCAACGCCGATCCCAGGCGCGAGGCGGTGTCGATCTATGAGGTCCATGCCGGCTCCTGGCAGCTTCACGACGACGGCAGCTTCCTGTCATGGGACGAGCTTGCCGACCGGCTGATCCCCTACGTCGTCGACACCGGTTTCACCCATATCGAATTCATGCCGATCTCCGAACATCCCTATGATCCGTCCTGGGGCTACCAGACGACGGGCCTCTACGCGCCGTCGGCCCGCTTCGGCGATCCGGACGGTTTTGCCCGGTTCGTCGACGGCGCCCACCGCGCCGGCATCGGCGTCATCCTGGACTGGGTGCCGGCGCATTTCCCGGTGGATGCGCATGGCCTGGCCAATTTCGACGGCACCGCGCTCTATGAGCATGCCGACCCCCGCAAGGGCTTCCATCCCGACTGGAACACCGCGATCTACAATTTCGGCCGGCGCGAGGTGGTCTCGTTCCTGGTCAACAACGCGCTGTTTTGGGCCGAGAAATACCATGTCGACGGTTTGCGCGTCGATGCCGTCGCCTCGATGCTCTACCTCGACTATTCGCGCAAGGCCGGCGAATGGATTCCCAACGAAAAAGGCGGGCGCGAAAACCTCGAGGCCGTCAGCTTCCTGCAGAGGATGAACAAGGAAGTCTACGGCCAACATCCTGGCGTGATGACGATCGCCGAAGAATCGACCTCATGGCCAAAAGTTTCGCAGCCTGTGCATGAGGGCGGGCTGGGTTTCGGCTTCAAGTGGAACATGGGCTTCATGCACGACACGCTGGAGTATTTCTCCAAGGAGCCGATTTTTCGCAAGCATCATCACGGCGACATCACCTTCGGCCTGGTCTACGCCTTCTCAGAGAATTTCGTGCTGCCGCTCTCCCATGACGAGGTCGTGCACGGCAAGGGCACGCTGCTTGGCAAGATGGCCGGCGACGACTGGCAGAAATTCGCGACGCTGCGCGCCTACTACGCCTTCATGTGGGGCTACCCCGGCAAGAAGCTGTTGTTCATGGGCCAGGAATTCGCCCAGCGCCGCGAGTGGAGCGAGGCGCGCGCACTCGACTGGAACCTGCTCGATTTCGGGCCCCACCGCGGCGTCTGGCAGACGGTGCGCGATCTCAACTATCTCTACCGCTCGCGCCCGGCCCTGCATGCGCGCGATTGCGAGCCGGAAGGCTTTTCCTGGCTGATCGTCGACGACAGCGCCAACTCTGTCTTTGCCTGGCTGCGCAGCGCGCCGGGCGGAAACCCGGTCGCCGTCATCGCCAATTTTACACCGGTGCCGCGTGACGATTATCGCGTGCCGTTGCCAATGGCTGGAAGCTGGCGCGAGATCATCAACACCGACGCCACCGACTATGGCGGTTCCGGCAAGGGCAATGGCGGTGTCGTCGAGGCTAGGGCGGAAGCAGGAGGCATCTCGGCGACGATGCTGTTGCCGCCGCTATCGACGATCATGCTCGAATTTGCTCCGGACTAGGCGATGTCTCGCAGCGCGTAACTTGGGAGGATAAAAATGGCAGAGATAAAACGGACCCAGCCGCTGGCGCGCGATGCCATGGCCTATGTTCTGGCCGGCGGTCGTGGCAGCCGCCTCAACGAATTGACCGACCGGCGCGCCAAGCCGGCGGTCTATTTCGGCGGCAAGACGCGCATCATCGATTTTGCGCTCTCCAATGCGCTCAATTCCGGTATTCGCCGCCTCGGCGTTGCCACCCAGTACAAGGCGCATTCGCTGATCCGCCACCTGCAGCGCGGCTGGAACTTCCTGCGGCCCGAGCGCAACGAGAGCTTCGATATCCTGCCGGCCAGCCAGCGCGTATCGGAAACGCAATGGTATGAGGGCACTGCCGATGCCGTCTACCAGAACATCGACATCATTGAGGCCTACGGGCCCGAATACATGGTCATCCTGGCCGGCGATCACATCTACAAGATGGACTATGAGCTGATGCTTCGCCAGCATGTCGACGCCGGCGCCGACGTCACCGTCGGCTGCCTCGAAGTGCCGCGCATGGAGGCGACCGGCTTCGGCGTCATGCATGTCGACAAGAAGGACACCATCATCTCCTTCATCGAGAAACCCGCCGATCCGCCCGGCATTCCCGACAAGCCGGATTTTGCTCTGGCCTCGATGGGCATCTATGTGTTCAAGACCAAGTTCCTGATGGAGCAGCTGCGCCGCGACGCGGCCGAACCGGGCTCGAGCCGTGACTTCGGCAAGGACATCATCCCCTATGTCGTCGAGCACGGGAAGGCGATCGCCCATCGCTTCGCCAAATCCTGCGTGCGCTCGACTGCCGAGAACGAAGCTTACTGGCGCGATGTCGGGACCGTTGACGCCTATTGGGAAGCTAATATCGACCTCACCGACATCACGCCCGAGCTCGACCTCTACGACCGCGACTGGCCGATCTGGACCTATGCGGAGCTGAAGCCGCCGGCAAAGTTCGTGCATGACGAGGATGGCCGCCGTGGCTCGGCAGTATCCTCGCTGGTCTCGGGCGATTGCATCGTCTCAGGCGCGTCGCTGAAGCGAAGCCTGATCTTCACCGGCGCGCGCATCAACTCCTATTCGACGCTCGAGGACGTCGTCATGCTGCCCGACTGCCAGGTCGGCCGCAGCGCGAGATTGAAGCGCGTGGTGATCGATCATGGTGTCAGGATTCCCGAAGGGCTCGTGGTCGGCGAGGATCCCGTCCTCGATGCCAAGCGCTTCCGCGTTTCCGAAAAAGGCATCTGCCTCGTCACGCAGGCCATGATCGACAAACTGGGATTGTCGTGAATGCAGGTCCTGTCGGTCACGCCCGAAATATTCCCTCTGATCAAGACTGGCGGGCTTGCCGACGTGACCGGCGCATTACCCGTCGCGCTCGCCGGCAAGGGCGTGGCGATGCGCACGCTTGTTCCCGGCTATCCCCAGATCATGGATGCCTTCAAGAAGAAAAAACCCGTTCACCACTATCCGCTGCTGCAAGGCGGCAAGGCTTCGGTCCATGCCGCCCAGATCGCCGGGCTCGACCTGTTCGTGCTTGACGCGCCGCACCTGTTCGATCGTCCCGGTGGCCCCTATGGCAATGCCGCCGGCGCCGACTGGCCGGACAATTGGCGGCGTTTCGCGGCCCTGAGCCAGGTTGGCGGCGACATCGCCGGCGGCGCCGTCTCGGGCTACCAGCCGGACATCGTCCATGCCCATGACTGGCAATCGGCGATGACGCTGGCCTATATGCGCTACGGCCAGGCGGTCGGCACGCCGTCGATGATCACCGTCCACAATCTCGCTTTCCAGGGCCAGTTCGGCGCCGGCATCTTTGGCGAACTCGGCTTACCGGCGGCGGCAATGGCGCTCGACGGCGTCGAATATTATGGCGGCGTCGGTTTCCTCAAGGCTGGCCTGCAGGCCGCCTGGGCCATCACCACAGTCAGCCCGACCTATGCGCAGGAGATCCGCTCGCCGGAATTCGGCATGGGCCTCGATGGCCTCATCAACATGCGGTCCGTCGATCTCTATGGCATCGTCAACGGCATCGACACCGAGATATGGAACCCTGAAACCGACAAGCATCTGGTCTCCAACTACACGGCCAGGACATTGAAGGCGCGCCACCCCAACCGGACCGCCGTCGAGGATCGTTTCAACCTTGACCGCGACGACAGTCCGATTGTCTGCGTCATCAGCCGGCTCACCTGGCAGAAGGGAATGGACATACTGGCAACGGCCGTCGACGGGATTGTTGCGAGGGGTGCCCGCCTGGCGATCCTAGGGTCCGGCGACGCCGGCCTCGAAGGCGCGCTGCTGGCCGCCGCCGCCCGCCATCGCGGTCGCATCGGCGTCGTTGTCGGTTATGACGAGGCGCTTTCCCACACCATGCAGGGCGGCTGTGACGCCATCGTCATCCCGTCGCGCTTCGAGCCTTGCGGACTGACGCAGCTTTACGGCCTGCGCTATGGCTGCGTGCCGGTCGTCGCCCGCACCGGTGGTCTCGCCGACACCATCATCGACGCCAATGAAGCGGCGATTTCGGCAGGTGTGGCGACCGGCTTCCAGTTTGCACCCGCCGATGCCGGCGCCTTGCTGCATGCCATCCGCCGGCTGGTCGCGGCGCACGCCAACCCTGCAATCTGGACGTCGATGCAGCGGCAAGGCATGAAGGCGGATGTCTCGTGGGATAAAAGCGCGCAAAAATATCTCGAACTCTATCGCTTGCTGCTTTCGAAAAGGGCTGTCTGACGCATGATACGCACCGTCGCCACCAAACCTTATCTCGACCAGAAGCCCGGCACGTCCGGACTGCGCAAGAAAGTGCCGGTGTTCCAGCAGGAGCACTACGCCGAGAACTTCATCCAGTCGATTTTCGATGCGCTGGACGGATTTAGGGGCAAGACGCTGGTGATCGGCGGCGACGGCCGCTTTTATAACCGCGAGGTCATCCAGACGGCCATCGCCATGGCGGCGGCAAACGGTTTCGGCAAGGTGATGGTCGGGCAAGGCGGTATATTGTCGACGCCGGCGGCTTCGCATGTCATCCGCAAATACAAGGCCTTCGGCGGCATCATCCTGTCGGCCAGTCACAATCCGGGCGGCCCGCACGAGGATTTCGGCATCAAATACAATGCCGGCAATGGCGGCCCGGCGCCGGAAAAGCTAACCGACGCGATCTTCGCCAGGACCAAGGTGATTTCGAGCTTCAAGATCGCCGATATCGGCACGGTCGACCTCGACACGATCGGTACCGTCGAGGCGGGCGGCATGACCGTCGAGGTGATCGACCCGGTCGCCGATTATGCCGAACTGATGGAAAGCCTGTTCGATTTCGATGCCTTGCGTGAACTGTTCAAGTCAGGCTTCCGCATGCGCTTCGACGCCATGCATGCCGTGACCGGTCCCTATGCCAAGGAGATCCTGGAGAACCGGCTCGGCGCGCCGAACGGCACCGCCCGCAACTTCGTTCCCCTGCCGGATTTCGGCGGCCACCATCCAGACCCGAACCTGGTCCACGCAAAGCACCTCTATGACGAGATGATGGGACCGGATGCGCCGGATTTCGGCGCCGCTTCCGACGGCGACGGCGACCGCAACCTGATCATCGGCAAGGGCATTTTCATTACCCCGTCGGATTCGGTGGCCATGCTCGCCGCCAATGCTCATCTGGCGCCGGGCTACAAGGCCGGCCTGAAAGGTATCGCCCGCTCGATGCCGACCAGCGGTGCAGCCGACCGCGTCGCCGAAAAGCTCGGCATCGGCATCTATGAAACGCCGACCGGCTGGAAATTTTTCGGTAATCTGCTCGATGCCGACATGGCAACGATCTGTGGCGAGGAAAGTGCCGGAACCGGCTCCAACCATGTCCGCGAAAAGGACGGGCTGTGGGCCGTGCTTCTGTGGCTCAATATCCTCGCTGCCCGGGCCGAAAGCGCCAAGCAGATCGTCACCGAGCACTGGGCCGCCTATGGCCGCAATTACTACTCGCGTCACGACTATGAGGAGGTCGAGACCGACCGGGCCAATGCGCTGGTCGACGAATTACGGGCCAAGCTCGCTTCCTTGCCCGGCACCAGCGTGCGCGGCATGAAGATCGCCAGCGCCGACGATTTCGCCTATCGCGACCCGGTCGACGGCTCGATAGCTAGGAACCAGGGCGTCAGGGTGCTGTTCGAAGGCGGATCGCGCGTCGTCTTCCGTCTCTCCGGCACCGGTACCTCGGGGGCGACGCTGCGCGTCTATATCGAGCGCTACGAGCCGGACAAATCCAGGCACGATCTCGACACGCAGGCGGCGCTTGCCGACCTGATTGCGGCAGCCGATGATATCGCCGGGATTCGCAGCCATACCGGCCGCGCCAAGCCGAGCGTAATTACATGAAGCTGGCGCGGCGCGCCTTTCCTTCTCCCCTTGTGGGAGAAGGTGGATCGGCGCGTAGCGCCGAGACCGTTGAGGGGTGTTGGACGGATCGCCGTAGGTGCCAGGCTGGAGCACCCCTCATCCGTGGCCTTCTCCCACAAGGGGAGAAGGGGGAGCCAACCCGCCAGCCCCTCAAATTGTTTACGATCTGTTGCTGTGAGCGCGCGTGACCTCGCTCGGCGCCACCGTCACCCGCGAAGGCATTCGCTTTGCCGCATGGTCCTCGTCGGCTCGGCGCATCTGGGTCTCGATCTTCGACGATGAAGGAACCCGGGAGATCGACCGGCTCGAGCTCCAGCCAGAAGGCGAGGGCGTTCACGCGCTTTTCGTTGCCGGCCTCGCCGCCGGCACCCGATACGGGCTTCGCGCCGATGGCGACTATGCGCCCGAGAATGGGCTTTGGTTCGATCCCGACAAGCTGCTGGTCGACCCCTATGCCGTCGAAATCGACAGGCCCTATGCCTATGATATCAGGCTCGCCGCACGCCGGGGCGAGGGCACCGACACTGCGCCGCTGCTGCCGAAGGCGGTTGCCGCCAGCCTGCCGCAAGTGGTGCCTGCCTTGCCGCCGCTGTTCCAGCCCGGCGGCCTGATCTATGAAGTGCCGGTGCGCGCCTTCACCATGCTGCATCCGGACATCCCGAAGCACCAGCGCGGCACGATTGCAGCGCTTGCCCATCCGGCCATCGTCGAGCATCTGAAAAAGCTCGGGGTCGGGGCGGTCGAACTGATGCCGGTGACGGCATCGATCGACGAGCGGCATTTGCCGCCGCTCGGGCTGCGCAATGCCTGGGGCTACAATCCCGTGACCTTCATGGCGCTCGATCCGCGCCTAGCGCCCGGCGGTCTCGCCGAATTGCGGCAGACGGTTGCCGCGCTGCGTGGGGCCGGCATCGGCGTCATCCTCGATCTTGTCTTCAACCACACCGGCGAAAGCGACAGGCTCGGACCGACGCTGTCGCTGCGCGGCCTCGACAGCCGCGCCTACTACCGGCATCGGCCAGACGGCAGTCTGATCAACGACACCGGCACCGGCAACACCGTCGCTTGCAATCATCCGGTCGTCCGGGAAATGGTCCTCGACACGCTTCGTCATTTTGTCTGCCATGCCGGCGTCGATGGTTTCCGCTTCGATCTGGCGCCCATTCTGGGGCGGGTCGATGGCGCGTTCGACGCCGCTGCGCCAGTGCTCATGGCTATTCGGAACGACCCGGCCCTTGGTGGCAGGGTGCTGATCGCCGAGCCATGGGATGTCGGCCCGAACGGCTATCAGCTTGGCAATTTTCCGCCGCCCTTCCTCGAATGGAACGACAAATATCGCGACGACATCCGCCGCTTCTGGCGCGGCGACAGCGGCATGGTCGGCGCGCTCGCCACCCGTCTTGCCGGCTCGTCCGACGTGTTTGCCAGGCCAGGCCAGCAGGCGAGCCGCAGCGTCAATTTCATCGCCGCGCATGACGGCATGACGCTGGCCGACATCGTTGCCTACGAGCACAAGCACAATGAGGCCAATGGCGAGCAGAACCGCGATGGCCACGACGACAACCTGTCCTGGAACAATGGCGTCGAGGGTGAGACCGGCGACCGGGCGATCGTTACGGCCCGTTTCGATGACGAGCGTGCGTTGCTGGCCACGCTGTTTGGCTCGCGCGGCACGATCATGCTGACCGCCGGAGACGAATTCGGCCGCACCCAGAAGGGCAACAACAACGCCTATGCGCAAGACAACGAGATCACCTGGCTCGACTGGGCCGGGCGCGACCAGGCGCTGGAGCAATACGCCGTTTTGCTCGCCGCGATGCGTCGTTCCGTGCCGGCGCTTTCCGACACGCGCTTCCTGACCGGAGAGCCGCTCGCCGGATCAGAGAAACCGGACGTCGTCTGGCTCACTGAAACCGGCATGCCGCTCGACGAGGCAGGCTGGCGGGGTCCGGGGCGATACCGCCTGGTCATGGTGCTCGGCGGCGATGATCGCCGGCTTGCCGTGGTCATCAATGGCGATCGTCGGGCGTGTATGTTCACGCTGCCGGAGCGCGACGGATTTCGCTGGGCGCCAGCCATCGAAACACCGGACGGCGCAGCCGGCATTTCACGGCCGGTGCCGGGGCGAACGGTGATTTTCATGATCGAACGCGAAGCCGCGCAGGGTCAGATAAAGGAGAACCCGAGTGGCAAGTGACCACGCCGAGTGGTGGCGCGGCTGCGTCATCTACCAGATTTACCCGCGCTCCTTCCAGGACACGACGGGGGACGGCAGTGGCGATCTGCGTGGTATCACATCGAGGCTGGCGCATGTCGCATCGCTTGGCGCCGACGCCGTCTGGCTGTCGCCCTTCTTCAAGTCGCCGATGGCCGATATGGGCTATGACGTCTCCGACTATACAGCCGTCGATCCGATGTTCGGCACATCAGAGGATTTCGACGCTGTGGTCGCCGAGGCGCACCGTCTCGGCCTGAAAGTCATTATCGACCAGGTTCTGTCGCATTCGTCCGACCGGCATGAATGGTTCGTCGAAAGCCGCGCGAGCCGCGATAATCCCAGGGCGGACTGGTATGTCTGGGCCGATCCGAAGCCGGATGGCACCGCGCCCAACAACTGGCTGTCGGTCTTCGGCGGCCCCGCCTGGGAGTGGGATGCGACCCGCAGGCAGTATTACATGCACAATTTTCTCGCCTCGCAGCCGGACCTCAATTTCCACAATCCGGAAGTGCAGGACGCCTTGCTGGAAACGGTGCGGTTCTGGCTGGAGCGCGGCGTCGACGGGTTTCGCCTCGACACGGTCAACTACTATGTCCATGACCGCTGGCTGCGCAGCAACCCGCCCTTGGCGTCAAGCGTCGCTGGCACCAACACCGAAACCAATCCCTACCTCTATCAAGAGCATTGGTTTGACAAGACGCAGCCCGAAAACCTGGCTTTCCTCAAGCGGTTCCGGGCGCTGCTCGACGAATATGAGGGCCGCGCCGCTGTCGGCGAGGTCGGCGACGAAACCCGTTCGCTGCAGACGCTCGCCGCTTATACCGGCGGCGGCGACAAGCTCGACATGTGCTACACTTTCGACCTGCTCGGTCCGCAATTCTCGGCCGCACACGTGCGTGGATGCGTCGAAGCGTTCGAGAGTGCTGTCTCCGACGGCTGGGTCTGCTGGGCATTTTCCAACCATGATGTCGTTCGCCATGTGACGCGCTGGACAAGGCCCGGCGGCGATCCGGAAAGGATGGCGAAGTTCTCCATCGCGCTGCTGTCATGCCTGCGTGGATCGATCTGCCTCTATCAGGGTGAGGAACTCGGGCTGGAGGAGGCGGAATTGGCGTTCGAGGATCTGCGCGATCCCTACGGCATCCGCTTCTGGCCCGGCTTCAAGGGCAGGGATGGCTGCCGCACGCCGATGGTCTGGGAGAAAGGCGCCAACAACGCGGGTTTTTCAACCGGCAGGCCGTGGCTTCCAATCCCGGAAAGCCATCGCGCCCGCGCGGTCGATATCCAGAATGGCGAGGAAAAGTCGGTTCTGGCCAGCTATCGGGCGATGCTCGCCTTGCGCAAGCAGCATGCGGCGCTGATACAAGGTTCGATCCGCTTTCTCGATGCCGAGGGCGATGTGCTTGCCTTCATTCGCGAAGGCGGCGGCGAGAAGCTGCTGTGCGTTTTCAACTTCGCCGAGGAGCCGGCCAACTGGCCGTTGCTGCAGGGTATCGATGTCGCAGAGACGATCGACCTTGGCGCTAGTGCCGCCTTGCAGGGAAAAATTCTGTCGCTGCCGCCCTTGGGCTGCTTTCTCGGACGAGCCGGCTGACCTCGTTATTTGTCAGCTCATTGAACAAGCACAGAGCGCCCGCAAGTCGCGCCCATGACCCGGACATCGGCCTCGCCGACATGCACGCCCAGTGCCGCAAGCACGTTGTAAACCAGTTCGTCGACGGGCGCCGTCACGCCGTTCAGCAAAGTGACCACTGCTGGCTTCACCGCTCCAAGCAAGGCGGTCACATCAAGCCCGAGGCCCAGCGCACTGACCGAAAGCGACAGATTGTTGACCAGCGACGTGGTGAGAGATTGCGCCAGGTTTTTCGTGGAAGCGGTCTTTATCGTCTTGTTTGCGATGTCGGTGCTGTTGAAGGTCAACATCGTCGGATCGGTGTTGGCGATCTCAACGGCCGCAGAACCGTTCACGCCGATCAGGTTGAGAGTGAGAAACAGAAGCTTCACGCTAGCCTGCGCCATTTCGGCAGGTTGAAATGACTGCGGGTTGCTGAAATCGGCGAAGGCGGAAGGGCTGTTGTCGGCATCGCTGGCGCCAAGGTGCAGCGAGGCAAGCCCCGGACGTGCGGCAATGGTAACTTTCAAACTGTCGGGGCGCCCCGTCGGGCAGCTGATGTCGGTCAGTCTGGCTTCGGCAGAGGCCACCTCGACATGCAGCGGCAGTTTGACGGCCAGCAGGCTGATGCCGCCACCGAGATTCGCATTGCTGCCGCCGACGGACGCAACCAGCTTGATCCGTGTCTGCGCCGTACGCACCACGGCACCCTTCTCGCCGATTGTCAGCCATGGCGAGAATTGTGCAGGTTCGCCGATTGCAATGGCAAGCGTGGTGGAGGCAAGCCCCGGAATGGTGGCTCCGAGATTGAGCTCGACCTGCTTCGAGCCGTTGGCCAGTGCAGCAGCGGTGGTCAGCATGCCCATGGCGCTGGCGTCGACCGAAAAACCGGGCGACTTTTGCCCGAGGCCCAACTGGCCCATCGATCCAAGATCGACAAGGTGATTGAGCGGTATCTTGACCGTGTTGGTGGTCCTTGACGCGATTGTCTGCAAAGCAAGCTTGCTGGTGCTGCCAACGGGTGAAACATCAGCCATGGCGGTCGCTATCTGGCCCACCGTCGCTTTCGAAGCCAGCACCTCCGAATAGCTGACACCCGTCAGCTGTATCTCAACGGCAAGGGCATCGATGAACGAAAGCAGGTTCACGTCGGCAGCGATCAGAGCGTTGTAGTCCATGACGCTGAGTGAAATGTTGCCGCCCAGGAACTTGCTGAGAAGAGCGTTGAGGATGCCGCCATTGACGCTCAGGAGTCTGGACCCGATCGAGAACATCGCCTGCGGCGCGACGCTGGCGGTGGCTTCGGTGCCGATCACCGGCGTAGGGATAAGCGAACTCGCGAAATAACGGGCAGGCAGCTTTTTCAGCGTGACATGGACGGCGTTGTAGGGCGTTTTGCCGGCCTCGAAGCGCTTGTCGACGCCGAGCGACGACTCTGCTGAATATCGGCCGGGGGTGACCGAAACGATAGTCTTTCCGAGGGCGGGGGTGATCGTCTGCCCTGGCTTTTGAACAACGATACCCGGCATTCCGTTGTCGCCGAGCGTGGTCACCACCGCGGCTTCAATGTTGTTGATGTTGGAGGCGGCGGTGATTGCCGCAAGATCGACCAGCGACTGAGCCTCCCGGCGCTCCACATAGATCGAGCCTTCATCAATGGCGAAAGCAGCCAGCGCCAGCGCGAAAGGTGCGCACAGCGCCGTCATGACGGCGAAGTTTGCCTTCAGGTCGCCGAGCATCGAGCCGGCGGCCCGGCCGATTTTGCCCGCCAAAGTTTGCGACATTCAGATGCCTCCGACCCGGATTGTCGACTGGCGTGAGATCGTGGTGCCAGGCATGGGCAGCGCCGGGAATAGATTCCAGACCGGCAGGTTGCGGGCATCATATTGAATGGACACGACGAACTGGTTTCCGTCGGCCGTGCTGTCCTTGGCCTGATAGGTCAGCTTGTCGGAGTTGACGAAGGGATATCCGCCGGCATTGTTGTTGACGAAACTGGTCACCAGCGCCTGGCGCTCGCCTTCGTTCAGCCCGGCAATCGCCGTGCGTGCGGCGTCCGCTGCGATTTGCTGCACCGAGTGGCTTGCACCAAAATAGATTCCATATGCAACCATTCCGAGTAACAATAAGATAAAAATCGGCGAAAGCAGCGCGAACTCGATCGCGGAAGTTCCCGACCGTTCTCTAAACTGGCACAATTTGCGTCTTAACTGGCGCATTTTACGCCGTGATATAGAGATTGTCTTAGTTTCTCTGCTGTTCATGTTCTTCGCCCACCGGGACATACCGAAGCCCGCAAAAGATTTAACCCATGGTTGCTTAAAGGCGGCTTAAGACATTGTGGCAAAGTGGAATCGACGACAGATTTCCTGCCGGAAGCGAATGCTTGAAGCCGTTTCGTCCGCCAAGACGTGGAGTTCATCAGCCGACGCAGCGCCCCGCTTCGACGTCCGACTTCTTCAACAAAGGCGGCGCGACCTGCTCGTTGCAGAGAATGCGCCGTCGATCCCATCGACCACCCGGGTAGTAGGGTTGGATAGTAAGGGGACCCCATTGACCTGCATCAATATCATGCGATCCGCTGAGGCTATTGCCGGTCCCTCGAGGTGCAAGGATTTTCGCGCAGGATCTGACCTGCGGGTTGTGTCAAAATTGCTGCCGCTAGTTGCAACTTGTGTTTACCACTCACGGGTTAGAGTTACCCAAAGGCGGTTGGCGGAATGACGGCATCAGATTATCTCCTGACACGCTTCGGGAAGCTCTCGCTTTTCAGGCAGACCTGCGTCGTGGTTCTGGCAGCCATCATCGGTGCGGATACACTCACGCTCGTTTTCTATGGCATCTTCTTTGCCGACCGCCTCCTCTTGGACTTGTTCTTGACAACGGTCATCACCATTGCGGTTGGATTTCCGCTCGGCTATTTCTTCCTGAGGCAACAGTTGAAGCTCGCCTTGATGGCCGCCAGGCTCGACCGGGCAGCACGCATCGACCAGCTCACAAGCCTCGCCAACAGGAAAACCTTCTTTGAGGAGGCCGAGGCAATCGTCGGTTCCGAGGCCTTTAGGGAAGGCGCCGTTCTGTTCATCGACGCCGATCATTTTAAATCCGTCAACGACACCTTTGGTCATGCCATCGGTGATGCCGTCCTCCAGGAGATTGGCAGCGTTATTCGCAGCTCGATTCGGGAACGCGACCTGGCGGCGCGCATCGGCGGCGAGGAGTTCGCTGTGTTCCTAGTCGAAGCTGGCCGCGACAAGACATTGGAAGTAGCCGAGCGCATCAGACAGAACATGCGCGGTGTCAGACGGGCAGTCGGCATCGAGGACCGAGAAATCACCGTCAGCATCGGGATTTGCGTGCACGGACCAGGCCAAACCTTGAACGACATCCTGCTGCGCGCTGATCAGAATCTCTATGTGGCAAAAAACAGGGGGCGCGACTGCATCGTCGCAACCACCGGATTCGGTCCGCTATTCGCATGATCGTGACTGGCACGATTGCCCCACACCCGGATCGGAATTAGAGGAGGATGAGCGTATCGACGTTCTCTGCGCCTGCGGTTACGCCCTCGTATCCCCGCATTAGTGCGAACCGGTCCGCCAACGACCCTCATCTTTCCTGCCACGCCATTCGCGGCAATGCCGCCCAGCAGCATCGGCCCGACCGAAAACCCGGCCCCGCCTTCTCAGTTAGCACCCGCAGACAGGCTGCAGATCGAACGGGTGGCTTGCATGGCGCATCATGTGAGGCTAACTATAGCCTCACATGGAATGGAGAGAGATATGCTAGCGCTCGGAAAGGTCGCCGACGTGTTGGGGCTGCCTGTCAAAGAGGTGGCGGCGCGGTCGCCCTTCGGGCTGATCTCCCGGATCGAGGATGGACTTCCCATTGGCGCACTTGAGCGCGTTGCGCATCTTCTGGCGCCTGGCGATGCTCAGTTCAAATACCGGCTGATCCCTAAGGCGACCTACGAGCGACGCAAGACGATACATCGCCTCTCGTCGGACGAGGGCACACGATTGGCCCGCGTCGCGCGCGTCTGGGGCCTTGCCGTCGATGTCTGGCAGAACGAAGAGGAAGCGCGCGATTTCTTGTTTCGGCCGCACCCGATGATTGAGGACAAGCGACCGATCGACGTCGTTATCCTGAGCGAGTTCGGTGCCGAAATGGTGGTCGATATTCTCGCAGGTCTGAAGTACGGCAGTGCTGCGTGACGGCGCAGACTCTCGATCGCACACTATCCTCCTTTCGTATCGGCGATCCCGCCGGCACCTACCCGATCTTCGATGCGACCGGCTCGACAATCGCGCCAGGGCGGTGGAACACGCCTGGGAGCCCTATCATCTACACCAGCGAGCACTATTCGACGGCCCTGTTGGAAAAGCTGGCGCATGGCAGCGGCCGACTGCCGCCCAACCAACACTACATCGAAATCACCATCCCGCGCGGACTGAGCTACGAGGTCTTTTCCCACCCGTCGCTGCCCGGCTGGGACACGATGCCGGCGATGGTGAGCCAGGGATTCGGCGAAACCTGGTGTTTAGAACGGCGCAGCGCCATCCTGCTGGTGCCGAGTGTCGTTGCGCGTCTTGATTGCAATGTGCTGATCAATCCGGCGCATCCGGAGTTTTCAAAGATCCAGACAAGTCTGCACCAGCCGGTCTACTGGGACCGGCTGTTTGGCGCGTAACGGGGAGGAGGCTTTCTCAAGAGGCCTCGGTGAGATTGACGCGGAACCGGGGCACGTCGGCGCTGGTACCTGCGCTCGGCCGAGGCGTGACCGAGCTGCTTTTGCGCAGCTGAATGGCTCGGTCCACGGGCTGGACCGCTGTTCTGCCGATCGCGAACTGGCTGTCGCTGCGCCTTACTTAGGGTGACCTCACGAGTCTGTTGAAATAAAAAATCACCACGTTACTGTTTGCCCACCAGCCGCCGGAAAGGGAACCGGCGGCGCGCTCAAAGGGGCCAGCGAATCGGTTTCGGGGCGTCAACACTCAAGAGGCGCAGCTGAACGGCCGCCTCGACAGGGAGAACTTCATGCTGAAAAACATGCTGAAGGCGACGCTGTTCGCCACAACCATGGCTTTGGCCGCCGGCACGTTCTACACACCAGCCTTTGCCGAGGTCGTCTACAACAGAGGCACCGCTGCCGAATCGGAGTCGCTCGACCCGCACAAGACCTCGACAATATACGAAGCCGCTGTCTTGCGTGACCTGTTCCAGGGGCTGGTCATGCAAGACCAGAAGGCGAACGTCATTCCGGGCGCCGCCGAAAGCTGGACAGTATCGGACGACGGCACCGTCTACACCTTCAAGCTGCGCAAGGACGGTGTCTGGTCGGATGGCAGCCCGGTGACGGCGGATGACTTCGTCTACGCTTTTCATCGATTGGAAGATCCGGCCACCGGCGCCGAATACGCTTCGATGCTCTATCCCGTGAAGAACGCCGAGGAGGTGAACACCAAGAAGGCGAAGCCGGAGGAGATGGGAGTCAAGGCAATCGACGCAAATACACTGGAAGTGACGCTGAAGGCGCCGACGCCCTATTTCCTTGAAATGCTGACCCACCAGGCGACCTATCCGGTCAGCAAGGCGTCCATCGACAAGCTGGGCGCCGATTGGATCAAGCCGGGCAATCTGGTCTCCAACGGCGCCTTTACCCTGGTGGAGTGGGTTCCCAACGACCACATCAAACTGGTCAAGAATCCGAAATTCTGGGATGCTGCGAGCGTCAAGCTCGACGTCGTCAACTACATCCCCACCGAAGATCGTTCGTCGGCGATAAAGCGCTTCGAGGCCGGTGAACTCGACAGCTATGACGACCTCCCGACCGAGCAGCTCGCCGATCTCAAGGCCAAGTTTGGCGATCAGATTCGCGTCGGGCCTTACCTCGGCACCTACTATTTTGCGATCAAGACCGACAAGGCTCCGTGGGACAACGTCGAACTGCGTAATGCCATCTCCATGGCAGTCGACCGCGATTTCCTCGCCGAAAAGGTCTGGCAGAACTCAATGCTGCCCGGCTATTCGATGGTGCCTCCAGGCATCGAGGGCTATACGCCGGCAATGGCCAAATACGCCGACATGTCGCAGATCGACCGCGAGGATGAGGCCAAGAAGGTACTCGAGAAGCTTGGCTATACGCCCGAGAAACCGCTGAAGATGGAAATCCGCTACAACACGTCGGAAAACCACAAGAACACTGCAGTCGCCATCCAGGAGCAGTTGAAGCCGCTCGGCGTCGAAATCACGCTGCTCAACACCGACACCAAGACCCACTACTCCTTCCTTGAGCAGAAAGGCGACTATGACGTGGCGCGTGCCGGCTGGATTGCCGATTACAAGGATCCGGAAACCTTCCTCGGCATCTCCCGCAAGGCAAGCGGCAACAACTATTCGGGCTACAACAGCCCGGAATTCGAGAAGGCTATGGACGAGGCGGCCGCCGCCGGCGGCAAGCCCGAACAGCGCATGAAAGAACTCGCCGAGGCCGAGCGCATCCTCGTCGACGACGTCGGCAACATCCCACTTCTCTACTATAGCTACAAGGATATCGTTTCTCCGAAGCTTCATGGCTTCGAGGACAACGTTATGGACGTGCATCCGTCCCGCTTCATCTCCAAGGATTGATTTCCTTGGCCGGACTGCTGCTCCTTTACAGCGCCGCGCGTCCTTCGGGACGCGCAAAGGCGCTTTGATCTACGCCTGATCGTTTCCGAACTTCGGTTCTGGTGTCATGCGTTAGGGGCGGCTGTCCCGGTTTGCTAGCAAAGCGGGGAACCGATGCTGCGTTACGTATTCCGGCGGCTTCTGACCGCCATTCCGACGCTGTTCGTCATCGTGACCATGGCGTTCTTCCTGATACGCATCGCGCCTGGCGGCCCGTTCAATCAGGAGCGGGGCCTGAGCCCCGAGATCAAGGCCAATATTGAAGCGCAGTTCGGCCTCAACGACCCGCTCTGGCTGCAATATGTCCACTATCTCGGCAATCTGCTGCGCGGCAATTTCGGTCCGAGCTACAACATGCCGGATTTCACCGTCGGCGAATTGTTTGCCAGGGGCCTGCCCGTTTCGATCCAGATCGGCGCCTCGGCCCTGATCCTGGCGCTACTGCTCGGTGGCCTGCTCGGCACCATTGCCGCGCTCAACCAGAACAAGCTTGCCGACTATTCGGTGATCGCTCTGGCGACCGCCGGCAGCACCATTCCGACCTTCGTCATCGCGCCGATTATCCAGCTTCTGTTCGGTCTGACCTGGAAACTGCTGCCGATCGGCGGCTGGGGTGATGGCGCCCTGCTCAACAAGATCGGCCCTGTGCTGACTCTCGCCTTGCCGCAGATCGCCATCGTCGCCCGCCTGATGCGCGGCTCGATGATCGAATCGTTGCGCTCGCACCACATTCGCACCGCACGTGCGCTCGGCCTGTCGGACTGGTCGGTGGTCGTCAAGCATGCGCTGCGCGGTGCCATATTGCCGATCGTCTCCTTCACCGGCCCGGCGGCGGCGGCACTGCTCACCGGCTCGATCATCGTGGAGACGATCTTTTCCATTCCCGGCATCGGCCGCTATTTCGTCGAGGCCGCGCTCAACCGCGACTACACGCTGGTGATGGGCACCGTGGTGGTCATCGCGCTGTTCACCATCGTCTTCAACCTGATCGTCGACGTCATGTATGCCTTCGTCGATCCGAGGGTGCGCTATGACTGACATCGCAGCTACCGCTCCGGCCATCGTTGGCCGTTCCCTGTGGGGCGATGCCTGGGCCCGCCTCAAGGCCAACCGCGCCGCCATGTTCAGCCTGTATTATCTTGCCTTCATCGCGATCCTCAGTGTGTTCGGACCCTCTTTGGTGCCGCATCGATACACCACCATCTACGCCGACTATGTGCGCATGCCGCCGAGCTTGTCGGCCTATCCGAAGCCCGACAAGATCGAAACCGCGCTCAACGAGGCGATCAAGCGCATGCGTGTCGACATCAAGCAGTGGCGGCAGGAAGACAATCGCATCTTCGTCACCGTCACATCGCGCAAGCCGATCGACGACCGCAATGTCCGCTATCTCGACCGTTCCGATGCCTTCGACAACACGAAGATAGAGAGCAAATCGGCTGACGGCCTTGAAGCGGTGATGAGCGCTTCAATCGGGCAGCAGTATTTTCTGTTCGGCACCGACAATACCGGCCGCGATCTGCTGTCGCGGACGCTGATGGCCGGGCGCATCTCGCTGGCCATCGGCCTGCTCGCCGGGGTCGTGGCGGGCGTCATCGGCGTGCTCTACGGCGCTGCGGCCGGCCTTGCCGGCGGCAGGATAGACGAGGTGATGATGCGCATTGTCGATGTGCTCTATTCGCTGCCGTTCATTTTCTTCGTCATCATGCTGGTGGTGTTCTTCGGCCGGAACTTCGTGCTGATGTTCCTGGCGGTCGGCGCCGTGCTGTGGCTCGACATGGCGCGCATCGTGCGCGGCCAGGCGCTGTCGATCCGGCGGCAGGAATATGTCCAGGCGGCGGAGGCGATGGGCGTCGGCCAGCGCGGCATTCTGATCCGCCACGTCATTCCCAACCTGCTTGGCCCGGTGGTCATCTATATGACGCTGCTGGTGCCGCAGGTCATCATCCTGGAGAGTTTCCTGTCCTTCCTCGGGCTCGGCGTGCAGGAACCGATGACCAGCTGGGGCGTGCTGATCTCGACCGGCGCCAAGAACATCGGCACCGCCAACTGGCTGCTTTTGTTCCCAGCGTTTTTCCTTGTCTCGACGCTGTTCGCGCTGAATTTCGTCGGCGACGGCCTGCGCGACGCGCTCGACCCGAGGGATCGTTGAGATGGACACTTCCGAAACGATCCTCAGCGTCAAGGACCTTCGCGTCCGCTTCCGCACGCTTGACGGTGAGGTCGAGGCGGTCAAGGGCATCAACATCCACGTCAATGCAGGCGAAACCGTTGCCGTGGTCGGCGAATCCGGTTCCGGCAAAAGCCAGACGATGATGGCGGCGATGAGCCTGCTGGCCTCGAACGGCGAGGCGACGGGGGTCGTCGACTATCGCGGCCGCAACCTTTTGACCCTGAGCAAGTCCGAGCTCAACCAGGTCCGCGGCCGCAGGATCAGCATGATCTTCCAGGAGCCGATGACCTCGCTCGATCCGCTCTATTCGATCGGCAACCAGCTGATCGAACCGATCCGCCGGCATCGTGGGCTTGGCGCGGCGCAAGCACGCGAAGAGGCGCTCAAGCTCCTGCGGCTGGTGCATATTCCCGATCCCGAGCGGCGGATGAAATCCTATCCGCACGAATTGTCGGGTGGCCAGCGACAGCGGGTGATGATCGCCATGGCGCTGGCCAACGACCCCGACATACTGATCGCTGACGAACCGACGACGGCGCTCGACGTGACGATCCAGGCGCAGATTCTCATGCTGCTCGCCGAACTGCAGCGCAAGCTCGGCATGGCGATCGTCTTCATCACCCACGATCTCGGCATTGTCAGGCGCTTTGCCGACCGCGTCTATGTCATGCGCTACGGCGAAGTCGTCGAGGAGGGCGAGGCGGAAGCGATCTTCGTCAATCCGCAGCATGCCTATACCAAAATGCTGTTGGCCGCCGAGCCGACCGGAACCAAAGCGCCGCCGCCGCCAAATGCGCCCGTCCTGCTCGAAGGCAGGAATGTCGAAGTGACCTTCAAGATCGGCGGCGGGTTTCTTGCCGGAGAGCCGCTGATCCTGCGCGCAGTCGATCACATTTCGATCCGGCTCAAACGCAACCAGACCATCGGCATCGTCGGCGAATCCGGTTCGGGAAAATCGACGCTCGGCCGAGCCTTGCTGCGGCTGCTGCCAAGCGATGGCCTCATCCGCTTTGGCGATCGCGATATTTCCGCCGCCGACCGTCAGGCCATGCGGCCGCTGCGGCGCGAATTGCAGCTGGTCTTCCAGGACCCGTTCGGTTCGCTGTCGCCGCGCATGACCGTCGGCCAGGTCATCACCGAAGGGCTTCTGGTGCATGAGCCGACCCTGTCGGGCAGGCAACGCGACCTGCGCGCCGTCGAGGCCTTGCGCGAAGTCGGGCTCGATCCGAATGCGCGCAATCGCTACCCGCACGAATTCTCCGGCGGCCAGCGCCAGCGCATCGCCATCGCCCGGGCGATGATCCTCAAGCCCAAGGTGGTCGTCCTCGACGAGCCGACGTCGGCGCTCGACCGCTCCGTCCAGAAGCAGATCGTCGAATTGCTGCGCAAGCTGCAGGCAGACCATGAACTGTCCTATCTGTTCATCAGCCACGATCTCGCAGTCGTGCGTGCCATGGCCGACTACATCATCGTCATGAAACAGGGCAGGATCGTAGAGGAAGGGCCGACCGAGGCGATCTTCAGCAATCCGCAGGCTACCTACACGCAGACACTGATGGCCGCGGCCATCGACGTCACACGGTTTCGCTTGAGTGCGTAACGCGATCAGTGCGGACTGCAGCGGGTGTGAGTGAAAGGGCCCGAACCGAATCTACCGTCTCGTCGTCGGCCGTCCTAGTCTGCGGCGTCAGTTTTCAACATAACGCCCGAAGTTGTTCAGGATCGCCTGCCAGCCGTCGCGCTGCATCTCGATGGAGTTCTGCGTCTCGGCATCGAATGTGGTCGTCACCTTCGTACCGTTCCCTGCAGCTTCGAAGGTCGTACGCGCCTTGCGCCCGTCGCTCATGGCGAATGCGATCGCCTTGTACGGCTCGACCTCTTCGTACACCGCCTCGAAATCGAAGCCGAAACTGCCGTCCCTGGCTTCCATGCGCGCCTTGTAGCCGCCGCCCACCTTTAGATCGGCTTCCGCGCTTGGGCAGCACCAGTCGTCGGAAGCGAAGTTCCACCGCGTGATATCGCCGGGCGTCGTGTAAGCCTCCCAGACGCGTTCGATCGGCGCAGCGACCGTGGTGGCAATGGTGATCTGCTGGTTGGTCATTTTTGGTTTCCTTGTTGTCGCACTCGGATAAGTTCACGCGGACGGTTATTGCGTGATTTCGGGCTCGACGAGATTAGCAAGCTTGCGCAGCGACTCTTGCCAACCGAGATAGCATGCCTCGACGGGGATCAGATCGGGCACGTTCTCCTGAACCACCGTCATCTCCGTTCCGACTGAAACGGCCTTCAGCGTGACGGTCACTTTCATCTCGCCCGGAAGGTTCGGATCATCGAACACATCGGTGTAGACGAGCGTCTCGCCGGGGACGAGTTTCAGATAGGTGCCGCCGAAGGAATGGCTGTGCCCGGTCGTGAAGTTTCGAAAGGACATTCTGTGCTTGCCGCCTTCCTTCGCCTCAAGCTCATGGACCGTACAGGTAAATCCGAAGGGCGGCAGCCAACTCGCGACCGCGTCAGGTTCCAGAAATGCGCGGTAGACCTTTTCGGGCTTCGTGGCCAAAACCCGGTGCAGTTTAACGGTGTTGGGCATGATCATCTCCATTCATTGAGTTCACCAGGGCGTCTTTGCCTTGGATCGGGTTAGCCTGCAGCTGCGGCTTCCAGCGCCGCGATATCGATTTTCTTCATCGTCATCATCGACTCCATGGCGCGCTTGGCCTTGGCGCGGTCGGGGCTGGTCGTCAGTTCCATCAGCCGCTTCGGCGTGATCTGCCAGGAGAAGCCCCACCGGTCCTTGCACCATCCGCAGGCGCTCTCGCTGCCGCCGTTTCCAACGATCGCATTCCAGTAGCGGTCGGTCTCTTCCTGATCTTCGGTCAGCACCATCAGGCTGACGGATTCGTTCGCCTTGAAATTCGGGCCGCCGTTCAGGCCCAGAAAAGACTGGCCGAGCACTGTGAACTCGACCGTCAGTTCATTGCCTTCCTTGCCGCCGGGATAGTCCGACGCGGCCGCATTCAGGCGATCCACATGGCTGTCGGGAAAGGTGGCGGCATAGAACTCCGCCGCCTTGCGTGCTTCGCCGTGGTCGAACCACAGGCAGGTCACAAGTTTCGTCATGTCTAATCTCCTCGGTTCTTGGGGGGTATTTGTTCGCGCCGCGATTGCCAGATTTCAGTCGAACCGGCCCTTGGGCGTCTCGCCGGCCAGAACGGGACCGACGAACGCCCTGTCGGCCTGGATCACACCGTCCAGAGACGTGTTCGATGATCTGAACTTTCTCACGGGTCTCACCTGTCTTCGTTGCTTCGTGTCCCGAGGACGAACAAGTGGCGCGCCTCCCGACAACCAACCTTATTTTTTTGCCACGCGGCAAGTGTTGGACCACGTCAAGAGGCTGCAGGGCGGGTCGGCCGGGCCGTTGCTTCAGCACCGGTCGTCCATATCACGAGGCGTTCGTGAGGAAGTCGTTTGAGGTCCTCGGCGCGCTTACGCCCGCTGTTTTCGCGGAAACACCCACGTCTAGACACCCGCCTTCGTCAAGGTGCTGGTGCACTCTGATCGGCTGCGTCGCCTTCCCGAGCAGGCCGATTCACGGCAAGCACCGACAATTCATGCCGCCGCCCATCTCGCGCGGTCCACATGATCGACTGTCCGGCCGAGAGGCCGATCAGGGCCGTGCCAATCGGCGTAAGGATTGAAACCTTGCCTTCGGAGATGTCCGCATCGCCAGGAAAAACCAGCGTAACCGTTTTCGCGTCACCGGTATCGGGCTTGAACATCACCGTCGAACCCATCTGGACGGCGCCCGCGGAGATCAAACGATCGGAAACGATGCGCGCTCGCTCGAGTTCGGCGAGCAGTTCATCGGAAGCCTGCGGATTTCGTGCGGCCACGGCGCTCGCAAGCGCCGATAAACGCGCATGGTCCGAATGCGAGATGCGGATGGTCGGCTTGCGCCGAGTCTTCATGTTATCTTGCATTTTCGAATATTCTCGGTTGAGCGGGCTGACTCGAGCATGGTGAACCGGTCAATTCGAGACAAATATTGCTCAAAGCAAATGCTCCAGAGCCGGTGCTGGCCTGCGGACGTTCGATGTCGATTATGTGCTTGCCCCCTCGGCCCGGGGCGCATGGCAGCCGAGCCGGGGGTTACGATCCCGCGATGGGGCAAACCCGGAAAAGAAAATCGCGACGGATCTTTTTTGTGGCGTTCATATAATCGTAGTTGGTGCCGAGATCGGGGAAGTCAAGACGGCCCTGTAGCAAGGCGCGGCCTTGAGCCTTCTTCGGCAGATGCCCTTGAAGTTAGGGTAGACTAGGTTTCGTGGACCAAGGCATGGAGTTCGCAATGCGCATCGTCAATATCCACGAGGCCAAGACGCATCTGTCCCGCCTTGTCGACAAGGCAGCCAAGGGCGGCCTGCAGCCGCCGATCCAACGCCACAGGCCATCACACCTTCGTCATCCCAGGGTCTGCGCCGCGTCGCTTCGCTCCTTGCTTGCCTAGGATGACGAAGCGAGGATGCATTCGCTAATCTCAAAGGTTTGCGATTCGCCACTGACTCCACGTTCGCTGCCGATCGCCGGGCTGGGCCGGGCAGGCTTTACCGTCGATATGCGACTTTTGCGTCGGGCCCCGCTGACGTGACGACGGTCGTGATCTGGCTCGCCGACCTCATGAAGCAACTCTGATGTTGATCCCGGTATCTTGGCGTGATGCCAAGCCGGAACAATTCGCCAACCGGCGAGTTTCCAAGGTGAAGGGCGATCTGTTTCGGAGGAAACTGGGATGAAACGCGTCCTTGCTCAAAACGCTGTTCGGCTGATGCTGGGCGGCGTAACCGTTGGTCTGCTCACGGTCGTCGAGATACCCAACCCGGTGGCGCTCAACCCGGTGGCGCCCAACACGGCGCCCTTGTCGCTTGTATCCGAGGCGAGGGCGGCCACTGACGTGTCCGTTTCGATCAGCACATTTTACGATGAACTGTCTGCCCACGGTGATTGGGTATCGTACCGGGGGGCGACCGTTTTCGTCCCGGCTGATGTACCTGACGATTGGCGTCCGTATACGATTGGACATTGGGTCTATACCGAGCAGTATGGCTGGCTCTGGGTGTCCGACGAGCCGTTCGGCTGGGCGACCTACCATTACGGCCGCTGGGGCTATGCCGACGATATCGGCTGGTACTGGGTTCCCGGCACTCGTTGGGCGCCGGCATGGGTGAGTTGGCGGCGCGAAAGGGAGCACGTCATCTGGGCTCCGCTGCCGCCGCGCCGCGATCCCGATTTGATTTCAATCGAGGTGACGATCGACACCACGCCGGATTTTTATTGGGTCGTGGTCCCCACCCGCGAGTTCCTTGCTGAGGACATTTCTGTCGTCGTTATCCGTGATGAGCCGGAGTTTGTGCGCATTGTCGAGGCGGCCGAGCCGGCCGGCGACGTGACGATCCAGAACGAGGTGGTGATCAACAAAGTCATTGATGTTGATGTGATCGAGAAGGAAACGGACCGAGAGGTGACTGTCGTCGAGGTCAGCGAGACCGAGACGCCCGAGCAGGCCGGGAAAGTGGAAAACAATACGGTCACCGTCTTTGAAGCTGAAGTGAAAGCCGATCCCGAGGCCAAACCAGCTGAGCTCAAAGACATCGAGGAGGTGAAGCAGGTTCAGGCAGCCCGGAAGTCGAAGCCGACCGAAGGCGCAGCAACGACCGAACAGGCGCCGGATGAAGAGGTTGAGCCGGAAGAGACCGCCAAGCCTGAGGAGCCGACGACCGAGAAGAAACCGGCCGCCGAGCAGGAGCAGGCCGAGCCCGAACAGGCGCCGGATGAAGAGGCCAAGCCGGAAGAGACCGCCAAGCCCGAGAAGCCGGAGGCCGAGGAGCAGCCCGCGGCCGAGGAGCAGGCCGAGCCCGAACGGGCGGCCAAGCCCGAGAAGCCGAAGGCCGAGGAGCAGCCCGCCGCCGAGCAGGAGCAGGCCGAGCCCGAACGGGCGGCCAAGCCTGAGAAGCCGAAGGCCAAGGAGCAACCGGCCGCTGAGCAGGAGCAGGCCAAGCCCGAACGGGCGGCCAAGCCTGAGAAGCCGAAGGCCGAGGAGCAACCGGCCGCTGAGCAGGAGCAGGCCAAGCCCGAGAAGCCGAAGGCCGAGGAGCAGCCCGCCGCGGAGCAGCCCGCCGCGGAGCAGGAGCAGGCCGAGCCCGAACGGGCGGCCGAGCCCGAGAAGCCGAAAGCCAAGGAGCAGCCCGCCGCCGAACAGCAGCAGGCCGAGCCGGAACAGGCCGAGCCCAAACCACAGCAGCAAGAAAACAAGGCGTGCGATCCGCAGACTGGCGCGAACTGCTAGGTGTGCGGCTTCGGACTACGGGCACCGCGATCGTTCCACCGCGGTGCCCGCTGTGAGCCGAGCTTTCATTGGTCGCGGTTATTTTTGGGGTCGCGGTGATTTTTGGCAACCCCGCCACCCGCCGTAAGCCATCTTGCGTCGAACCAACGGTCCGCCGGCCCGTCATAGGGCAGCCGCGTGATATCCCAGTGGCTGACGAAGCGCGCGTAGGCGCCCCACACCGGTGGACCGCCGCCGATAAAGACGACGCGGCCGGCAAAGCGCTGGAGCGTGGCCTCGGGATCCATGCTGGAGCGAACGACGACCAGTTCCCGATCGGCGCGAGCAAAATCCGGAATGCTCGCGATCGTCCTGGGGCCGGCGAGCAAGACATGTCCTCTGCTGAGGTCGAAAAATCGTGCAACGTCGGCGACGAACTCCGGCGAGCGATTGCCTTCCCAGGGGAGGCGCCCGTTGAGGCCGATCTGCCCCGCTTGGCCGATGGCACAGACGACTCTAACGACAGTCTTCTTCACGTGTACTCCACTGATAGCCACGCGCTTTGGTAAGATACCAAACAGCCTCGAACTCTTTTCCTTACTCCGCTGCGATAGGCCGGTCCACCGCCGCCCCGGCACTGAAACAAACGAAACACTTCGAGCCCGGCGCGGAAAAACGCCCGAAACAGCGATGGTTTAGATGCAATGGCACCGCTGCATCCCGCGGCGCTAATCATTGGAGTATTGCGATGTCGAGAATGCGAGCAGCCTACCACTCATTCCGGAATTACCGGGTTCACCGTATGGCGGAGCGGGCCCTTGCGGCAATGGACGACGCCCTCCTGAAGGACATCGGGATCAGCCGGTCCGAGATTGGTCTGGTGGTCCGCGGCCTGCAGAGCGGCCAGGAAGACAAGGCGGGCTGAAACCATGGCCGCCTTCTGGCGGCGCCCACCGCCAATGCCCATGAGACGGGCGATCCGCCTTCCCAGGCCAAGGCGGCGGTGCGCTCAGGAGTAGAGGTAACCCATGCCGCGGATCGTCCTGATCACCTCGGGCTTCGAGGGATCGACCTCGATTTTCTTGCGCAGGCGCGAAACGCGAATGTCGATGCTGCGATCGAAGGGATCCCACCCGCGGTCATGGGCGAGTTCGAGCAGTTGATCGCGGTTGAGTACGCGTCCGCGATGTTCGCTGAATACTTTCAGAAGCCGGAACTCCATCGGGGTGATCGCTATTTCGACCCCGTCGGCGTTGTATAATTTGTGTGCGTCCGGATCGAAGCGGCACTTGCCGAACTGGACCTGGTGAGGGCCTGGAGTACGCGCTTTCTCCGCAGCTCGTTCGCTCGCCGATGTTCTGCGCAGCACCGCCTTGACCCGCGCCAGCAGCTCCCGCAGGTCCACGGGCTTGATGACATAGTCGTCGGCGCCAATCTCCAATCCGACAACGCGGTCGACGATTTCCGCCGATCCGGTCAGCATGATAATGGCAACGTCTGAGTGCTCTCGTAGATATCGCGCCAGAGAGAGGCCATCCTCACCCGGCATTCGGATATCCAATATGACCACATCGACGTGCTGGCTATCAATAAGTTCACGCAGGGCAGGTCCCGCATTGGCCGGCGTCACGGCATAGCCATGGTGCTCCAGATATTCCGCCACCGTGTCGCGGATATCCGGTTCGTCATCGCAGACCACTATGTGTGCGTGCGTCGTCGTCAAAATCGACCACCTAGCAACCAGCCTGATGGATAAGTTGCCTCTAAAATGACGTGCAAATCAACGGGTCTGTCAAGTATTGTTGTTGACCAGATTTGAGACAAACGAACGGAGCTCGTTCGGTTTGATCGGTTTCTCAAGATAGGGCCGTTTCGCGGCGCGCAGGAACATCTGCGCGTCCGGACTGATCGTGTCCCCCGTCAGGAATGCTAACCTGTCGAGCTCGGCCGGATGGAGCTTGGCAATCTGGTTGAACAATCCCCGTCCGTCCATATCAGGCATTTTCAGATCGCTCAGGATCAGCGCGAAACTGCGGTTCTTGAGGTGCAGCAGCGCTTCTTCGCCGGATCTGGCAATGATGACGTTGAAACCATCTCGCCTTAGCACCTCAGCAACCAACTCACCCACTTCCTCTTCATCGTCCACCACCAGACAAGCAATGCCGGTTGAATTGGGGAGCTCGTCTTCGGCCGTTTCGGTTCCTTCGTCCATACGGTCCGAGGCAGGCAGCGAAAGTATGAAGGTCGAGCCACCCCCCTCGGGAGATTCGACCTCGATGGTTCCTCCATGGGATTGAACGATGCGATGACAGAAGGATAGCCCGATCCCGGTTCCTGCCCCAATCTCTTTCGTCGTGAAGAACGGCTCGAAAATGCGGGGAAGTATCTCTTTGGGAATTCCCGGACCCGTGTCGGCAACGCTGACGACTATGTTGCCGGTTATGGCATCAAGCCGCGTTGAAACCGTGATCGTTCTTCGCCCTTCCCAGCCGTGCAACGCCTGTTCTGCATTGACAAGCAAGTTGATCAGCACCTGGCCAAGCTGATCGGGATCCGCCCAGATCGGGGGAAGACCAGGTTCAAGGTGAACCGAAAGACCGATATCCGACGATCGAATCGAATAGCTCGCCACTTCGACCGCTTCGGAAATAATGTCATCGATCGCAACGTTTGAGGTTCGCGTCGGCTGCTGTCTGGCCATAGCCAGGAAAGTCTTGACGATCCTGGCGCAGCGTTCGGCTGCCTTGCTTATCTTGTCGGCGCGTTCCACGACCTTGGCGTCGGTAGCGGTCTCCTTCAACAGCGATGACAGGCCAAGCACCACCGAGAGCGGATTGTTGAGCTCATGCGCTACCCCGGCCAGCAATCCGCCGAGCGCCGACATTTTTTCGTTCTGGTGCAGTGTCTCGCGCTGCCGCTCCAATTCCTGCTGCATTTGGATACGGTCGGTGAGATCGTAGGCGTGGGAAACGATCACCTTCTCACCATGGAAATCGATCAGTCGAGACGAAATCGAGCACCAGCAGGTTCCACCGTCCTTGCGTTTGAGCTGCGTTTCGAAATCGTCGACCAACCCCGTCGCGAGCAGCCGCTCGACGTATCGGATCCGCTCTGAAGGATCGACATAATAGTCGACGGCGCTAGTGACGTCGCCGAGCAGATCAACGGTGGCGGGGCTGCGGTAAAGCAGCTTGCCGTCATGCGCGCGGGTCATCTGGATGTTGACGGGGCAGGCTTCGAGGACTTTACGGACCAGTTCATCCGCTTCCTTGGCGGCCTCCTCGGCCCGCTTGCGCTCTGTAATGTCGACACGGGTGACCACGAACCCGCCTTCGCGGGTCGGACAGTTCGAGACGAAGAACCAGCGCCCGTCCGTATGACGGAATTCCTGTTGCCGGAATTCGCGGCGGTCCCTTGCCCTCTCGGCAAGCCAGTCATCGATCTTGTCGCGTGGAACCGGAAACTGGTTGCGCTCTGCGGTCACGCGGAGGAAATCGAACCAGTTCACCCCGGGAACGAGCACATCCGCACTTATCGCGTGCATCTGGCGGTATCTGCTGTTGGCCAGCACCAGGCAATCGTTCCTGTCGTAGAGGGCAAACCCTTCGGCGAGAGATTCGATCGCGTCGATCAGCCGCTCGTTGGCCCTGCGCGTTTCTTCCTGGGCGGTGATCATGTCGGTGATATCAGTCGTGTTCGACACTATCACCTGCCTTCCCTGGAAATCGATCAGGCGAGCGGAAATCGAAGCCCAGAAGGCCTTGTTCTCGGTGTTGTACTGCTGGACCCGAAAATCATCGATCCTGCCCTTTTCGATCAAAGTGCGCTCCAATATCGCGCTACAGCCTGGATCGACATAGTGGTCGGTTATCCGAGGACGGTCGGCGTAGAGATCTCTGGTGGCAGGATTGCGGTAGAGCGTTTCTCCCTCGAAGGTGGTCATGCGTATCGGCGAAGGGCAGGCATCGAGCACCTTTTGCAGCAGTGTCGTGGCGTCGCGCTCGAAAGCCTCGGCCTTCTTGCGCTCGCTGATGTCGGCGCGCGTTACGACGAAGCCGCCAAGATCGGTGGGATGTATCGATACCGAGTGCCATTTGCCGTCGGCGAGGGGGACCTCGAAATGGGAGTGGAACTCGATCCGGCTTTGGAGCCGCTCGTCGAGCCACTCATCCTCGCGCCCAATCGCATTGCGGTACACGCCGCGCCTGGCAGATTCGCGAAGCAGTTCGTTCCATTCCACGCCCGGTTCAAGGAGATCCCGCACCGGGTGGTTCAGTTCGCGGTAAAGGCTGTTGCACATGACCAGGCGGTGGTCTTCGTCGTACAGCGCAAATCCTTCGGAGAGTGATTCAACGGCGTCTGCGAGCATCTCCCGCGCCGCGGCGACTTCGCCGTCACGCTTCTTCTGCTTGGTCACATCGGCGATGCCGGCGAGAACCACTTGCCGGCCCTGGAACTCGACGATCCTGAGATCGCCCGTGGCCCAGAACTCCTGACCGTCGGGTCTCTTAAGCAGCACCTCGCAATTTTCAACGACGCCTTTTTGCATGAGCTCCCGATTGATTTCCCGGTGTTTTTCGGGGTCGACAAAGTAGTCGCCGAGCCGCACCGTCTCACGCTGCGCCTTTTTGCTCCATCCAAGCAGCCGTTCGGCAGCATTGCTCTGGTAGATGAGCTCCCCCGAACTTGCATCGTTCATCCATACCGGCAACGGATGATGCTTGATCAGGAAACCAAACAAATCCTCGCGCTGCTTGCGTTCGGTGATATCCAATACCCCGATGATGAGCGAGGGGCGCCCGCCATAGACGCCGCGACGGCAGTTGGTCGAACACCAGACGGCCGATCCGCTCGTGTTTTTGAGCTGGATTTCGTGATCCCGGACGATCTCGCTGTTGCTGGCGAGAGAACTGATTTCATCGAATTCGCCAGAATTTACGAAATGATCGGTCAGGAATTGCGGCTCGTTCGGGGTCCATTTTCGGCCAAGCAGGTTCGACGCATCGAGGCTTTCGTAGAGGATCTGCCCGTTTTCCGAGTCCACCACCCAAACCGGCAGCGGGTGACTGTCGGTGATGCAGCGGAATATTTCTGCGTTTTCCTGATGCGCGATCTGCGCTCGCTTCATCTCGGTAATGTCGACGCTTACCAGGGCCATGCCGCCATCCAGCCGAGGATGTGCGGTGAGCAACTTCCACCGGCCATCCAATGTCTCGGCTTCAACTGGAGCGTCGTCGATTTGCGTCCATCGCGCCGCGGCGCTTTCAACGAATGCGTTGCCCGGCTCGATCGGGCGGCCGTCGAAACTCTTTAGATGTGACAGGGCTTCGGCGACGGCGGCAATGGCGTCCATCGGCTGCTTCTCGCCGCGGTCGAGCCGCTGGTTTCCAAATATCTGCGGATTGCTGTCGACGAGAACGCTGTTGGCGTCAAAAAGCGCATAGCCTGTGTGTGTGGATGGCACCGGATTATCAGGCCGCATGGTCGTTTCCCTTTGTTCGCGGTGATCCCGCGAGGGCGAATAATAGCCCCTCTTTGTTTCAGCACACATTCAGACGCTGCGTGATTTGTTTCAACTGTTTCGGCGCGCTGGAGTCTTCGCCAGCGCCGACGCCGTCCCGCTGAAACAAACGAAACACTCCCACCGCACCACAGAAAAACGTCTGAAACGAAGGCGGTGTATGACAATTAGAGCCGCAGATGCGGCAGATTCAACCGGCGAAACGCAAATACCCAGCGCCCAGGACGAACATCTAGTCTTGGCGAGTTGCCGACGCGTCTTGCTCCGAAACCTGAGGGTTCAAAATGGATAAGCCAATAACTTCGTCCGATTTCCCCGACCGGCTCCGCGCCAACATTATAGACCAAAATCATCCGGCCTATGAAGAGGCGCGCGGCCTCTACAACGCCATGATCGACAAGCGGCCGCGCTGGATCGTCCCCTGCGCCGAGGTCGCAGACGTCGTCGCGGCGGTCAATCATGCCCGAGAGAAGCATTTGCTCCTTGCCATTCGCGGCGGCGGCCACAACGGTCCAGGCTTCGGCAGTTGCGACGGCGGAATGGTCATCGACATGTCGCCGATGAAACGGATCGATATCGATCCCAGGAGCCGCACGGTCCGCGTCGAAGCCGGCTGCACCCAAGGCGATGTCGATCGCGCCACCAGCGCTCACGGGCTGGCGGTGCCGGCTGGCGTCGTCTCGACCACAGGCATCGCCGGACTGACGCTGGGCGGCGGCACCGGCCATCTCACGCGCAAACACGGCCTCACCATCGACAATCTGCTTGCGGCCGAGGTCGTGCTGGCCGACGGCAGCGTTGTGACGGCAAGTCAGGACGAACACCCGGAGCTGTTCTGGGCGCTGCGCGGCGGCGGCGGCAACTTCGGCGTCGTGACGCGCTTCACATTTCAGGCGCATCCGGCGAAGGATGTCTATGCTGGGCCGATCTTCTTCGACATCGAACATGCCCCAGAGATCATGCGCTGGTACCGTGACTTCCTGCCCAGGGCGCCGCGAGAGCTCGGGATATTCTTCGGCATCAAGACGGTGCCCTCCTGCGACCCTTTCCCGCGCGAGATCTGGGGAAGGCGCATCTGCGCGCTGATCAGTTGCTACAACGGCGCGGAGGAGGACGGCATCCGGGCGATGCAGCCCGTGCGCGACGCGCTTCCCAAGCCTCTGATGGACGGTATGATGCAGATGCCCTTCGTCGATCTGCAGGCGCTGTTTGATCCGCTGCTGCCGAAGGGCTTGCAGTGGTACTGGAAGGGCGATTATGTCGACGAGCTGTCCGATGCGGCCATCGCAGCCCATGCCGAGCACGGCTCGAAGACCCCGAGCGAGCTGTCGCTGATGCATCTCTACCCCATCGACGGAGCGGTCCAGGACGTGGCTGCGGACGCCACCGCCTGGGGAGCGCGGCGAACCCGTTGGTCCATGGTTATCGCCGGCATCGACCCCGACCCGACGAAGGCGCCGGAGCTGAGGCGCTGGGCAAGCGAGTATTGGGCCGCGGTTCACAAGCACAACCCGCATGGTGGCGCCTATATCAACTTCATGATGGATGATGAAGGCGAAGCGCGCGTACGCGCCGCATACGGCGCCAACTATGAGCGGCTCGTCGCGGTCAAGCGCAAATACGATCCGGCGAACGTCTTCCGCGTCAACCACAACATTCGGCCGTAAGCCGAGGGCTGAGCCTGTCCGTCCTTGGGTCGCGCCGAGGCGGACAGGCCTGTGGCATGCGCAAGCCGGTGTCGCGCCATCGAGGAAGTCGCTCGTCCCCCCTCGCGCGGGCCGCTGAAACAAACGAAACACTCCCACCGCACTACAGAAAAACGCCTGAAACGAAAGCGGTGTATGACAATAAGAACCGAAGACGCGGAATATCAACGGGCAAAACGAAAATGTCCAGAGCCGAAGATCAAACGTCTATTCTTGGCGAGGGTCGACATGTTTTGCTCCGAAACCTGAGGTTCAAAATGCATAGGCCAGTTACCTCATACGATTTCCCCGACCGGCTCCGCGCGAGCCTTTTTGACCAAAACCATCCAGTCCATGAAGGGGTTCGCCGGCTCGTACAACGCCATGACCGACAAGGGGCAGACGTCAACCCCGCTACGCGACGGTTGATCGGGAACAGCAGCCATTCGTACAGGCCGCGCTGACGCCGCCGATTGGTGTTGATCTCGGCTGCCATTGAGCAGCCCACCGAACAGCGCACGAGCGCAACAAGAGACCGTGCGCTGAACAACCTGCCGCCGCACATCCAGGAGGATAGCGGTTGGTCGGTTTGCCCCAAAGGGCGTGAAAAGATGGCCTCATCGATGCGGTGCGGGGCACGGCGCGTCGAGGCCAAACGCCAACTCTCAAAAAATGGAGAATTGAAATGCTTAAGATCGTTCTTGCTACTGCCACCTTCCTGTTTGCCTCCGGCATGGCTTTTGCCGGCAGCGACCACTATGGCTCCGACTACAGCCATGGCTCCTTCTATCCGAAGACCGGTCACAATTCGATGGTGTCCGACAACGGCTACGCGGTCGACCAGCGCGGCACAGCGAGTGTCGACACGATCGACAGCGCACCGACCTCGGCAGGAAATTCCATCTTCGATAAGCCCGCACCTGGTTATGGCCGGGGGAACTGGGGGCGCTGACAACAGCGTTCGGCCGCGGTCGGATTCGAAGCGGCGGGCTCGCCCGCCGCTTGGAATCACCTCACGTCCAGCGGATTTAATCTGAAGCCGCGCCCAGTCGTGAGTAAGCACCGCCGCGTGCCAGCAGTTCATCATGCGGACCTTGTTCGACGATGCCTGTATCGGCGACCACCACGATGCGATCGGCGTTGCGGATCGTCGCCAGCCGGTGCGCGATCACCAGTGTCGTTCGGCCCTGCGCAAGCTCTGCCAGCGACTGCTGGATCTCCCGCTCGGTCTGCGTGTCGAGCGCCGACGTCGCCTCGTCCAGGATGAGGATGGTCGGGTTCTTCAGGAACATACGCGCGATTGCCAGGCGCTGCTTCTGACCGCCCGAAAGTTTTACGCCGCGCTCGCCGATGATCGTATCGAGGCCTTCCGGCAGCGAGGCGATGAGATCGTCGAGGCGCGCGCGGCGCGCGGCCTCGACGATCTCGCTCTCGACCGCGTCCAGCCGGCCATAGGCGATGTTCTCGCGGATCGTGCCGCCGAACAGGAACACGTCCTGCTGCACGATACCGATCTGGCCGCGTAACGAGGCCAGCGTCATGTCGCGGATATCCAGACCGTCGATGGTGATGGCGCCGCTGTCGACCTCGTAGAAACGCAGCAGCAGCGAGCACAGCGTCGTCTTGCCGGCGCCGGATGGCCCGACGAAGGCGATGGTCTGTCCTGCTGCGACGTCGAGATTGATGCTCTTCAAGACCGGCCGTTCGCCGCTATAGCCGAAGCTGACGTCCCGGTAGCTGATGTCACCCCGGAGCGTCGGTGCGTCAAATGCACCGGGCCGATCCGCGATGTCCGGCTCGGTGTCGAGCAGGGCTGCATAGCGGCGAAATCCGGCGATGCCTTTCGGATAGGTCTCGATCACCGAGTTGATCTTGTCGATCGGCCGGAAGAACACATTGACCAGGAGCAGGAAGCCAACGAAGCCGCCACTGGATAGTTCGCCGTGAAGCACGAGATAGCTTCCGGCGATCATCACCACCAGTTGGATCAACCGCATGCTCATGTAGCTCAGCGACGTGCTGGCGGCCATGATGCGATAGGCATCGAGCTTGGTCTTGCGGTAGCTGGCGTTGTCGCGCGCGAACAGGTTGCGCTCGTGGTCTTCATTGGCGAAAGCCTGCACCACCCGCATGCCGCCGACATTCTCCTCGATGCGAACGTTGAAATCGCCGACCCGCCCGTAAAGCGCCTGCCAGTTGCGTGTCATGCGCGCGCCATAGCGGCTTGTCACCCAGGCGACCAGCGGCACAATTGCCGCCGTAATCAGCGCAAGCTGCGGATTGACCAGGAACATCAGCGCGAAGGCGCCGATGAACGTCATGATCGCGATGAACAGGTCTTCCGGGCCATGATGGGCAACCTCGCCGATTTCCTCCAGGTCCTTGGTGACCCGGGCGATAAGGTGGCCGGTCTTATGATTGTCATAGAAGCGGAACGAGAGCTTCTGCAGGTGATCGAAGCTCTTTCGGCGCATCTCGGTCTCGATGTTGATACCGAGCATATGGCCCCAGTAGACCACGACCGCCATCAGTCCGGTGTTCACCAGGTAGATGGCAAGCAGGCCGGCCGACGCAGCAAGGATCAGCAGCCATTGCTCAGTCGGCAGCAGTTCGTCGACAAACAGCTTGACCGCCATCGGAAAGCCGAGTTCGAGCAGGCCAGACAGGACCGCGCAGCAGAAATCCAGGATGAACAGGCCTCTCCAGGGGCGGTAGTAGGCGAAAAATCTGCGCAGCATCGGGACGCTTTTCTGTTCGAAGGTCTGGCCGGCCAGGAGCATGGCTATGCGGGGGCTGTCGCTACAGGCATTTCTTGCGGCGACTGTTCAGCGACGCCGACTTGTCCGAACGGATAGCTTACGATAAGTGGAGTGTAAACATCATATTATGAGGTCTCCATGCTGACTGCGACCACGCGCTGCGAAACGCCGAATGCGGGCAAATATCTCCAGCAGCTTTGCAAGCATTTCGCGCACAAGGTCGAAGTCGCTTATGGCGATGAGCATGGGCAGTGCCGGTTCTCCTGCGGCACGGCTACCATGAATGCCGGTCCCGAACGGCTGGACATAGTGGTGGAAGCGGCCGACACTAGGGCGTTGACCGAGACCAAGCAGGTCATCGAATCGCATCTCGTCCGGTTCGCCTTCCGCGAAAATCTCCAGCCACTGGCCTGGCTCGATTGAAGCGTCGTTTTCGATGCGGAGCATGCTGATGAGATGGCTCAAGCCGGTCCTGGCCTTGCCGGCATTGGCGCTTTTCCTCGTTCAGGCGTTGGCAATCGAGATCGAAACCGCGAAAGGCCCGGTGACGGTCGGCAAAACGCCGCAAACGCTCGCGGTGTTCGATATTGCGGCACTCGATACATTGAACAGCCTGGGAGTGAAGATCGCCGGCCTGCCCGATAAGCTCTATGTGCCCGAGCTCGCCGAGTTGAGGGACGGCGCGGAAATCGTCGGCACCATCTTCGAGCCCGATCTGGAGGCACTGAGCGCGCTGGCGCCGGACCTGATCATTGTCGGCGGGCGCTCCTCGCCGCAACTGGTGGCGACCAGCCGGATTGCGCAGAGCATCGATATGACGATGAATGGCGATGATCTGTTCGCGCAGGCGAAGCAGCGCCTGATGGCCTACGGCGCTCTCGTCGGCAAGCCGGCCGAGGCAGCGGCGCTTGCTTCGGAACTCGATGAGGCGCTTTCGTCGACACGTGCCGCCGTCAAGGGCAAGGGCACGGCACTGATCCTGATGACCAGCGGCCCCAAGGTGACCGCCTACGGCAAGGAGTCGCGCTTTGGTTGGCTGCATTCGGCGCTCGAGCTCACGCCGGCGGTCGAGGATATCGAGGCCGCCACCCACGGCGAAGCGATCTCCTTCGAGTTCCTTTGCGACGCCAATCCGGACTGGCTCATCGTGCTCGATCGCGCCGCGGCGATCGGTTCGGGGGAAGAGAATGCCAGGGCGACGCTCGACAATGAACTGGTGGCCGAAACTACGGCCTGGAAGAAAGGGCAGGTGGTCTACATGCCGGCTGCCGATTTCTACATCGCTGCAGGCGGCGTCCAGTCGACGAAGCGCGTGCTTAAGACCATTCGCGACGCTTTCTCGCGGACCCAATGACCGCCGGATCGCTTGGCTCGCAAGGCTTCGCCTATCAGGTAATCGGCGCCGCAACCCTGCTGGCGCTGTTTCTGGCCAGTCTGTTCGTCGGCGTCGGCGAGCTTGCAATAGGCAGTCTGGCCTCCGATCCGGAAGCCTTGCGGCTGATCATGATCAGCCGCTTGCCAAGGACGTTGGCGGCACTTCTGGCCGGCAGCGCCCTGGCCATCGCAGGGCTTGTGATGCAGACGCTTGCCCGCAACCGTTTCGTCGAGCCTTCGACGGCGGGAACCGCGCAATCCGCGGCACTCGGCATACTGGTGGTGACGCTGGTCTGGCCCGATGCATCGCTTGGCTGGAAAGCAGCCGGCGCGGTGGTGACCGCTCTCGCCGGGACATCCGTTTTCCTGATGCTCGCGCATAGGTTGCCGCCAACACAACCTTTTCTCGTTCCGCTTTTCGGATTGGTCTATGGCGGTGTCATTGGCGCTGTCGCGACCTTTGCCGCATGGCAACTCGACCTTCTGCAGTATCTCGAAGTGTGGATGACCGGCGAGTTTTCCGGCATCCTGCGCGGGCGCTATGAACTGTTGTGGGTTGCGGGCGCACTCGTCGTATTGGCCTGGTGGACGGCCGATCGCCTGACGATGCTTTCGCTGGGCAGGGACGTCAGCATCGGGCTCGGCCTGAACTATGCCGGCATGCTTCGGCTCGGCCTGGTCATCGTCTCGGCCATCACCGCGCTGGCAGTGGTCGTCGTCGGAACGATCCCGTTCGTCGGCCTTGTCGCGCCCAACATCGTGTCGCGCTTCGCCGGCGAGAACCTGCGCCACACCTTGCCATGGGTCGCCGGCGGTGGCGCGGCGCTGGTGCTTGCCTGCGACATTTTGGGCAGGCTCATCCGTTTCCCCTACGAGGTTCCGGTCGGCACGATCCTCGGCGTCGTCGGGGCGGTGCTGTTCCTCGTCTTGCTGCTTGGCCGAAACAGCAATGACTGAAGTCGTGATGCACCGCGGCCTGCTGCGGCACGAGGGCCGCCTCGCGATGATGGCGGCGGTCGCAGTGCTGGTCGGCGTCGCCTTCATGACCATCGGCCTGCGTGGCAATCTCGCGTTCGTGGTCGAACTGCGCGCCGTGCGGCTGGCGGCGATGGTTCTGGTCGGCGTGGCGGTGGCGATCTCGACCGTCGTGTTCCAGACCGTTTGCGCCAACCGCATCATCACGCCATCGATCATGGGCCTGGATGCGCTTTACGTCTTCTGCCAGACCGCGCTGGTCTTTGCGCTGAGTGGTTTCGGCTTTGCCGGCATCGATCCCCGCCTGCACTTCCTCGGCAATTTCACGGCAATGACCGGCTTCGCGCTGGCGCTGTTCCTGCCGATGCTGCGCCGGCGTTTCGACCTGACGCTGATGCTGCTGACCGGCGTCGTGCTGGGCGTGCTGTTCCGATCGCTGACGGCATTGCTGGCGCGGCTGCTGGATCCGAACGATTTCGCCGTACTGCAGGGTACGGTCTTCGCCAGCTTCAATGCGGTCGAACCCGATCTGCTGTTGTTGGCCGGCGTGATCACCGTGGCTTGTGTTGCCATCGCCTGGCGGGCGCGACATGTTCTCGATGTGCTCGCGCTGGGCACCGACACAGCCATTGGGCTCGGCTTGGCGTGGCGGGGCACGGCCGCCGGGCTGCTGGTTCTTGTCGCCGCCCTCGTGTCGGCGTCGACGGCGCTGGTTGGTCCGATGGCGTTTCTGGGGCTGCTGGTGGTTTCGCTCACTGAGCGCATCGTCGGCACCAACCGGCACGCCATCCTTCTGCCGGCAGCCGCGCTCACGGCAATAATCGTGCTCGTGGGCGGCCAGACGGTCCTCCAGCATGTTTTGGGCGGGGAAGGCAGCCTCGGCATCGTCGTGGAATTTGTCGGCGGCATCGTGTTCCTCGCCATTCTGTTTGCCGGGGGCCGGCGATGATCGAGATTGCAGGCGTCTCCCTGGCTCTTGGCGGCAGCCGCATTCTGGATAATGTCAGCCTGACCGTGGCGAAGGGCGGCGTCACGGCGCTTGTCGGACCGAATGGCGCCGGCAAGTCCAGCCTGTTGTCGTTGATCGCCCGCCTGCGACCCCTGCAAAGCGGCCGCATCACCGTCGACGGGCTGCCGGTCGATACGACGCCGAGCCGGCAATTGGCCAGGATCATGGCCATCCTGCGACAGGATTCCGGCGTCGCAAGCCGCCTGCGCGTCGCCGAACTGGTGGGGTTCGGTCGTTTCCCGCACAACCGCGGGCGGCTGACGGCGAAAGACCGCGAAATCGTCGCGGCGTCGCTCGAACAGTTCGATCTCAGCGATCTGGCGCTCCGCTTCATCGACACCTTGTCAGGCGGGCAACGGCAGCGCGCCCTCGTCGCCATGACCTTCTGCCAGGGGACGGATTACATCCTCCTCGACGAGCCGCTGAACAGCCTTGACATGTTTCACGCAAGAAACCTGATGCGGACGCTGAGACGCATCGCCGACGAGCACGGCAAGACGGTGCTCATCGTGCTGCACGACATCAATCATGCAGCCTCGTACGCCGACCGTATCGTCGCGATGAAGGGCGGCGCCGTTATCGCATCGGGCGAGACCGGCGACATCATCCGGCCGGATATACTGGAGAGCATTTTTGGCTTCTCGATGCGGGTCGAAAACATCGCCGGTCGGCTGACCGTCCTGCACCACGCCTGAGTAAGCTTCGCGGTGCGGCGCGGGAAGAGCGCAACAGTTACAACGGCTTGCTTAACTGGACTTTTATTATCAAGTTTATTGCCGCAGCGCAACCGATGCGCTAAGGCAGTCCCAACAGGCGCGGTTCGCGCCAGCCCGGGGCTACCGTATTCGAGGGGATTTAGCCGATGTCGCCAGAACTGTTGCGAGCGCTGACCGTCAGCACCGCGATATCCATTTTCTTGTGTCCCGAAGCGCTGGCGCAGTCTGCTCCCGCTCCAGAAACGGAAGCCGGGACCACCGAAGAAAATGAAGAAGCCCAGGCTCCCGCCGGAGGCACGCAACTCGACACCATTCTCGTCGTCGACGTGGGGGCGGGCGCCAACGCGACGGCCGGCGCCAACCTGATCACTATCGACCAGCAGGAGATCGATCGCAAGAAACCGCAGGATTTGCGGGAGGTGTTCTCCGGTGAGCCGCAAATCGCCGTCGGCGGCGCAATCCCCAGCACGCAGAAGATCTACGTCAACGGCGTCGATGAGAACAATCTGGCCGTGACCGTCGACGGGTCGCGACAGAACAACAAGGTGTTCCACCACAACGGCACCTATCTACTCGACCCGGCACTTCTAAAGGCCGCGTCGGTGCAAGCAGGCGTCGCGCCGGCCGACGCCGGTCCGGGCGCGCTCGCGGGCTCGCTTGGATTCGAGACCAAGGATGCGGTCGATCTGCTCGAACCCGGCAGCAATTCTGGCGGTTTCGTCACCGGCTTATGGGACACCAACAGCGAGACGTTCACCACCGGGGTGAGCGGCTTCGGCCAGCAGGACGGCTTCGAGTATCTCGGCTATATCAATTACGGCCGTGGCGACAACTTCACCGCCGGTAACGGCCAGGAGATGCCGGGGACCGGCACCGATCTGATCAGCGGGTTAGCCAAGATCGCCTACGAGAGCGTCGAGGGCCATCGATTCGAACTCAGCCACGAGCAGGTCCGCGACGACGCGCTGCGCCCCTATCGCGCCAACGTCTATATCGACCGAGGCGCCGAGCCTGAACTCCGGAACTATGATCTGCGACGCCAGAACACGGTCTTTACCTATACGGATACGTCGCCGGAAGGGTGGTGGGACCCCAAGATCGTACTCGCTTACAGCCGTACCCAGATCGGGACGCTGGAAACGGACCGCACCGACGCCAATATCGTGTCGCCGACCGACGGCGCGACCAGCAGCGTCAACGGCAAGGTGGAGAACCGCTTCGCGCTCGACATCGGCAGCGTCACTGCCGGCTTCGATTTCTACAACGACAAGGCCGACCTGGATTATCTCAACCCGACGGCGCCGTACTTTACGGACGAGCGCGCCACCAACATCGGCGCCTATGCCCAGGCGCGCCTGGAGCCCTTCGACCGCACCAGGATTTCCTTCGGCGGGCGCGCCGATCACCAATGGTTCACCGGCGTAGACGACTCGGACTGGAACAACGCCGGTATCAGCGGCAACATTTCGGGCGAGTATGACTTTATGCCGGAGTTCCTGACGGTAAAGGCCGGGACCTCGCATGTCTGGGGCGGCGTTCCGCTGGCGGAAAACTACCTGCAGAACCCCGCCTGGACCTATGGCGACGGCCCGGAGCCGGTGACCTCAAACAACTATACGGCCGGTCTGGAGGCGCGCTACAACGGCTTCACCTTCGAGGCGAACGTGTTTCGCACCGACATCAACGACGCGCGCCTGCCGGTGTTCGGACGTGGCGCGCCGGTCCCGGAGGTGACATCGATCCGAACGCTCGATCTCGTTTCCAAGGGCTGGGAAATCGGCGGCCGCTACGACTGGGACGCCGGCTTCGTCAGTGTGAAATACGCCGATATCAATGCCGACGTCGACGGTAAGCCGGCCGATACGGAGATCGGCCGCTATTTGACGACGCCTCTCGGCCAGATCGTGATGATCGGCGCCGGCTACTCATTCGACGATTGGGGCGTCAAAGTCGGTGGCGACATCGAAATCGCCTTGAAAACCGACAGGACCCTGGTGCGGCATCCAACCGATCCGGCAAGCGAGAAGAAGGAACTGCCCGGTTACGAGGTAGTGAATGCCTACGTCGAGTGGACGCCGCCTTCGAAGCCGAACTTCACGCTGCGCGCCGACGCGCTCAACATTTTTGACGAGGCCTACACCGACCGTGCTGCCTACGGGCAGGATTTCGTAGGTGTGGCGCCGCACTACGACCCCGGCCGCTCTTTCCGGCTAAGCGCGACGGCGCGGTTCTGATCCATGGCAAAACGCGGCCTGGGCAATCGCCCGAGCCGGCTGGAAACGTGTCTGCGTTGGCGCCTTCGGAAAGGAACATGCGCCACATCAAGGTGCTACAGCGCCCTTTGCGCGTCCATAAGGACGCGTGTCGCTGTAGGCGCTCACGCCACGCCGGCGCGGATCGGTGCTTCGCGGTCCGCCCGCAGCAGACGCATGTTGCGGGCATCGTTGGCGAGGATGTTGAAGCAGTCGCCGCCGAACCATTCCAGCGAGGCATCCACCGCCTCGCGCTCGAACAATTCGTCGAGGAATTGCAGATAGTCCACCGCGCCATCGAAAAGCGCGGTCATGCCCGTCCGCTTTCCGGCCGCGGCATAGACGTTTGCCGGCTCAAAGACGGCGAGGTCGGCGCGCGAGCGGACATTCTTCAGATGATAGTGCCGGATATGCGGCAACAGGGCGCGATGCGCGGCGACCGGATCGGCGCCGCCTTCCCAGACGTGTAAGGTGTCGAAATTGATACCCAGCGCCGGATGGTCGACCTCCTCAAGCAGGCGCTGCGTCGACGACAGCGTGTCGGCAAGCGTCCCCGGATGTGTCTCCACCAGGATCTCGCAGCCCTGGTCCTGCGCCATCATGCAGGCGTCCTTGAGCCGCGCCGACAGTCGCCAGCGCGCTTCGGGCGAGGTGTCGCTGCTTGCCGACTTGCCGGCGAACGTGCGCACCTTGCGGGCGCCCCAGCGGCCGGCCAGACGGCAGAGGTTCGACGTGGCGTGGCGCAGCGACGCCAGATCCTCATCGAGCGGCAGATAATCGCTGAGCATCGGCACCGAAAGGCCGAATGCCGCCATCCATTCGGCGTTGCGGTCGGTCATATGCTGCATGTTGCGCGCGTGTGCGCCCCACAGCTCGATGCCATGGAAATCGTTCGCCGCCGCCCATCGCGCGATGTCCTCCAGCGACAGCAGGTGATGGCGGAAGGTGATCGTGCAGAGCGACAGCCTCATGCGACGGCGTCCTCGATATCGTGGCGCGGCGCGTGCAGGAGGCCGCGCGTGTCGCACCACAGCCGATAGGTTTGAGCAAGGCGGCGCTTCAGCGAGCGCTCCTTCGCGTCCAGCACATCGAGTTTTTCAAACACCCGCGCCGCCAGGGCTTCGTCGCCTGTCTGGCTGAGCTTCATGATGGCGTAGTGAAGCGCCTTGAATTCCTGGATCAGAGATTCGATGTCGTCGCAGATCGTGTCGAACCCGGCGTTGGAAAGCTGCAGCGATCGCCAGAAAAAGGCGAAGCCGTGCTCCAGCGCGTATTTGCGGATCGAGATGACCGGCAGCTCGCGCAGCGCCATCGACAACGCGGGCAGTTTCACGCCGTCGCGGCCGTCCAAATGCGCCCGAACGACTTCGCGCGTGGCGCGCGTCAGCAGATTGTCGTCTTCATGGAAACAGGCAAGGAAATAGTCGCGCAGATCGACGGCGGACGGTTTCCTGATGTCGGCAGCGTCGAAAATGAAACCGCCGGCAACGGTCGGCTGCATGATCGCGTTGATGACTTTCTGCTTCTCGATACGGCCTTCCCAGCGGAAATCCGGGTCGAGGACCATCCAAACCGCCGGATCGTCGGTGTGTTCCAGCATCAGATAGTGCGGGAACGGATTCTGGTTGAACTTGTTCTCGCGCTCCGGCAGGTGGAAGAGATCGAGCATGACCATCAGGTACTCGCTCTGCTTCTTGCGCTCCAGAAGCTCCAGCATCGTCGCCAGGTTCTCTACCTTGGCGGCGTCCGGCCGATACCATTGGCGGACCTTGGCGCCGTACAGGCGCTGGAACCAATCGCGGAAGAAGTCGTGGTTGATTTCAGGCGCGTGATACGCCAGCCGCCAGCTTTCATCGACGGCGAAACCCGCATCCCAGACGCCGAAGAAGAATGGTCGATGATCAAGCTGCCTTTGCTTCACCGCGTGGCAGACATTGCTGACGAAGCAATGGACCTTGATGTCGACGAAGTCCTCGCCATGCACGCCGATCCGCTCAACCGCCTCTCTTTCGGCGCGAGCGAGAACAAGTTCCTTAGCCGGCTTTACCTGTGTTCCACTCGGTTCCGAGGCGTTGACGAACAGCCGCGCCAGGTCGTCCACGGTGTACAGATCCTGACGACTGATCACCTCCTCGGGAAGCGCGACACCGTGGTCGAGTTCAAGCGCCAGCATGATCTCGAGAATGAGCACGGAATCGAGATACAAATCCTCGTTCAGCCTGGCTTGCGGCGCGAAGGCATCCATGTGCTGGTTGTCGAGCTTGTCGCGCAGGATCGTCCCGATCGCGTCGAGTATTTTATCGTAGGTCATCAGGCTGCCTCCGTCCGTACCGGCGCGAATTCGCCAAGACCGTAGCGCACAGCCACGTCGCGCCGGCTGATCTTGCCGTTTGCCTGGCGCGGGATCCGCTCCACCTGAACGATCTCGGTTGGCATCTGGTGTGCCGCAAGCCGCTCGGCACACCATTGCCGAAGCGGCGTCCGGTCGACCGCAGTTTCGGCGCTGAACAAAAGCGCGACGCGCTCGCCCGCGAATGCATCCTGCTTGCGGAACACGACCGCGTCGCCAATCCCGCCGAACGTCATGACCACGTCCTCGACTTCCTTCGGATAGACGTTGAGGCCCGAGACGTTGATCAGGTCGTCGAGGCGCGACAGGAAGACCAGCATGCCGTCGTCGCGGCGATAACCGAGGTCGCGCGTCTCGACCGCCACGCCTTTGCGCTCGACGGCAATTTCCTTCGGCTCACTGGCCGTGCCGGCGTCGCGCAACGCAAAGCGCGGCAGCACATGGCCGACTTCATTGGCCGCTTGCACATCCGGGTTGATCGCGATGCAGCCGGCTTCCGAACAGCCGTACTGTTGGAACATGTATTTTGATTTGGCCCTGATCTGCCCGAACCAGGGGTCGGGCAAGAGGGTGCCGGACGTCATCGTTGCGTGGATCTGCTCGCCGGCCGGCAAGAGCCTGGCGAGCGTGTGAAGGATGGCCGGCGACGAGATCAGGTAGGGGCGCTCCGTTTCGCGCAGCTTGCGCATCAGGAATCTGGGGTTCCCGGTGTCCAGTATGGCGGGCGACTGGCCGCGCTTCAGCGCCACCATTACGCCGCAGATCAAGCCGTAGGAATGGGTGGTTGGGCCGGCAATCAACGGGATCATGTCCTGTGGCTCGACAAACACCGAGGTGTAGCTCTCGATCTCGTCGTCTATGTCGCTCCAGGCGCGCGCGATGCATTTCGGCTCGCCGGTGGTGCCAGAGCTCATCTGCAACAGCTGTCCAGCTTCGCCGGTGCGCTCTTCGCAGATCGGCTCGCCGTCCAGCCGGTTGTAGAAAAGCCAGTTGCACTTCGCCGTCTCCGCCTGCCGGCGCGCCGCGGCATATGGCGTCGAGGGATGCAGCGGCAGCACGCTGGCGCCGGCCGCGCGCGCGGCAAAGAAGAACGCCAGCCAATCCTGCGCCTCGGAGAAACAGACCGCAAAACGGTCGCCTGCACGCTTGTCGAGTTGCGCCGCAGCCGCAATGCGGTCCGCCGCGTCGCGGAAATAGGTTTGATCAAAGACCGTGTCGTTGATGGTGATCATTTTTCTGTCTCCTTAAGCGACTGCAAGGCTGTTTGGGATTTCGTGGGCGCATTCGGCGCCCGGTGGCGCGAGCTTGCGTCGCAGCAGCGATTCCGTGCGGATGCGTGGCTGGAAAAGACCGAGCGCGGCTTGCCGGTGTGTCAGTCCGAACTGCCGGCAATGGTCCCGCAGCCGCCTGCCGACGCCTGACCAGAAGCTGTCTTCGTCGAGACCGTAACAATGCCGCAGCAGATGCGAGATCTCGGCGAGGTTGTAGACGAACAACGCGTCCACGCAGAGCTCGCCGAGCAAATCGGCGCTCTCCATCCAATAATACTGGTTGGGCGCGGCGTTACGATAGGCGGGGTTCAAGGCGAGGAAGTCGGGAACAGTCGAGGGATCACGCAGGAAGCCCGGCACATATTCGACGCTGTCGTGGAAGTCGCGCATCGCCAGCCTCACTGGCCAGCCATCGCGATGGATCAGGATCAAGTTCTGGCCATGCGCTTCCGTCGCGATGCCATGGCCGACGAGCAGGTGAAACACCGACATCACCACCGTAGCCACAAGCCTGTCGAGCCAAGCCTCCAGCCCGTACTGCTCGATCCAGTCCGCGACGAACGGCCGGCCGTCACTCTCCAAGGCCATCAGCGCGTTGAGCGGCACCGCGGTTTCGCCGGACTGAAGGCTGCTGGTAACGTCCTCCCGCCAAATCGCGGCGATCTGTCCTGCCAGCGGTCCTTCCCGATCTGCGATCGTGCCGGCATATTCGCCGAGGATGGTGAGCGGATAGCGCGCCTCGAACAGCGGATCGCTGGCGACAATGTCCTTCAGCCATCGGCTGATCGCCGGCGCGCTGCACACCGAATGCGGTTCGATGATGCGCCTGGCCGACGAGTTGACGAGATTCATCGACAGTTTGAGATTGGCGCGTCGCGGGTGATCGCGATTGAAAAGCGTCCGCACGGATTGGCTGGCGGTGTAGCGATCGCCGGCCTCGCCGAGGAATCCGGCGGAGCCCTCCGCCAGCCAGCGCGACAGCTCGGAACCCTGTAACGCTTTCCATTGCCAGGGATGCAGCGGCATCAGGCCGAACCGCCTTGCATTGTCGCCGAGCCGGGCACGGCGCTCATTCAGCAGCGCACAGGTTTCGGCGCCGAGTTCGTGCATCCAGAAAGCCTGCTCGTCCGTGGGTAACGCCGAGTGCAGACGTTCGGGCGCGACCGCCAGCCAGGCCAGTTGGAAGGCGTTGCCTGCTTCCGGGCCGTACGCCGCGTGGTCGGCGTAGTCGAAGCCGGTGCGCGCCTTGAAGCACGGATGATAGGGATGACCCTCATCGATCGCGCTGTCGAGTTGCGCAAATGGCAGGTCGCGGCGCGGTCTGGGCTGGAGATTGCGCTTGTTCCAGGCGCTGAAATCGAGCGTGCGATCCAGTTCGGATGTGAGTTGTGCACGCCGTTCGGGGCAGGTGTCCATGCTCGCAAGCAGATCGCCGAGCGTCGCCGGGCGCCATTGGTCGTCGCAGCCCCGCTCGATCGTTTCGGCGACAACCCTGACCCGGCCGAAGGCGCCGGTCGATCCCTCGCAGCGTATCGAGGCGCCGCCGCAGCGCCATTCGAATCGGGCTTTCCCGTTGCCGTGCGACACCGCGCAATCGACCAGGCCCTCATAGACCAGGGCTTCCGCGAGCTGGCGCATCACACGCAACTCGGGGATGCCGTGGAGATCAAGAGGCAATGGCATGTGCCTGCTCCGCGGCCACAAACAGCCCGACACGGCTCAGTGGATTGGGAAAATGCGTGTAGATGGCGCTGCCGCCCTCGGCCAGTTCGTCGACATCCCCGAGCCGGATTGCCAGGTTGGCCTTTGCGGTGATGTGCGGCTTGTCGAGCAGGCTGGTCGCGAATTCCCCGCCTGCGCCAGTAAGCTCTTGCGCCAGCTTCTTGAGCCTCGCACGCAGGATGGCGAGCAGTTCGGCCTCGCTTGCCAGGCCGTCATGCCCGGCACGCGCGATGACCGAGAAGATCTGGTTGACGATGAGATAGTAGGAAAGCCGCTCGCGAATGTCGCGGTCGTCGAAGAAAAGACTGCGGATCTGGACAACCTCAGGGACCAGGCCATACCACCGGGCCCTGAAATTGTTCGAGAGGTAGAATCCCTGGCTGTCGCGATAAAAATATCGGCTGGGCAGCCCCTGCTGGGACAGGTCAAGCAAGCTGTTCTGCTGATGCGCTTCCAGCGCGACGCCGAACCGGTCGTAGAGTTTGACCAGCGGATCGAGCGCACAGTCGAGATAGCATTCGAACCAGCGACGGCACGCCTGCCGCACCGAGATATCCTGATCCTGCGCGACGCGCCGGACGATGGTTTCGAACAATGAGCTGTGCCCGGGACGTGGTTCGGCCGTCAGTGCCGAAACGGTGATCACGGGATCGTCGGCGCGGCCCCGGAACGGATTTTCGCGGAAGATGACTTCGAAACCGCTCTCGGCCTGTCCGGAAAAATCCAGCGTTACGTATGCGCTGTCATGGAGAAAGCCGAGGCGCGGCTCGAACTTGTCGATCCCGGCGCGTTCGAACAGGCGCGCCACCGCAACGCCTGCCTCCAGCTCGTGCCGCCTGTTGACGCGCTTGGAGTTGGTGATGCGGACGGGCAGCGAGAATTTCGGCATCCAGGCGGCATCATCGCTGTAAACCGTGCGCACCGAAGACGTCGCCGTGAACACCGGCCCTGCCGGACCGAGATACCGGATCTGCCGTGAATCGATGAGCGCGCGCACCGCCGGGTCGAGCATCAATGCTTGCGCCTGAAGCGGATGCATGGGCAGGAGCATCTCGCCGTTACCCGCGGCAACCTTGCCGGCGTCATTCCCGAGCAGCAAGCTGACGATCGAGGTCACCGCGATGCCGGCGGAATCTTCGCGGACGAGGTGGGCGGCGGCGGCGAAATAGGCCAGCTGGAAATCGCCGCGCAATTCGGGGGCATAGACGTCCTGCTGCCAGTTCGACATGCCCTGCAGGCTCTTGGGCGTCGGATGCAGCGGATGTCCGAAATACAGGGATTGTTCCGCGGCTATAAAGCCGACCGATGGCGGCGCCCGATCGGCGGCGTCGAGGTAACGCTTCGTCGCCTGACAGCTCTGAAGAATCCGTTCGAGGAGCTCGACATCGGCTTGTCGGTGCGTGGCCGATCCGGCTTCTCTGGCTGCCAGCACAAGCAGATGCACGGCCAGGATCGGTTCTATTTCGTGCCAGTTCGGACCGGCATCCTGACGCATCCAGATCTGTCCAAACAGGTGCATTCCGCAAAGCGATCGGGATTTCATTTCGATGCGCAGCACGGCATGCCGCGGCGGCAAGGAAATCTCCACGCAATCGAAGTTCCGTTCTCCAATGCGGTGGAACACGGGGTTCCCGGAATTCAGCTCTCGCAGATAGCTGTTTGCGAAGGCTCGAAAAATTGCCTGTTCTGCTGCAATCTGATTCTTGTCGATCATTCGTTGCGGACGCCATGTCGCACAGACGCCGGCAGGCGCTCTGTGCTGAGTTTCAAAGGTTTTGATGGCGCCGCGCGTGAAGGGCCAGCCTTGCTGCGGCCGCGGCTAAAACTAAACTACGATTGTCATGTTATCCTAGGCGAGTGCGCGGATCAACCGATTCTTACCGGCGATTCGCCAGGCCCGCGGATCATCTGGACAGGTTCGACCTCCGCCCCGATTGCGCTTTCAGCCGAAACGATTGGCGCGGAAGGTTGCAAGCATGGGGTGCGGAATGCCGGAGTGGATTTCTTTGGCCAGCAATTCGCCGACGATCAGTCCAAGCGTGGCGCCGCTGTGGCTAAAGGCGACGTGAAGAACAGAGCCAGGCACCGGCTCGCCATCGCCGGGGATAGGCTTCGGGCCAACGGCGTAGCTAGCGAGTTGGAGCCGCGGATTGCCGTCGAGCACGGCACTAGCTTCGTCGAGCAGTCCTTTGACGGTCTTGTCGTACACGGTGTAGGTGTTGTCCGAATTGACCACGACTTCTTTCTCCGACCATGCTGAATCCAAAACAAGTGCGCCATCCGGCGTCGGGCGCACCGCCGCGCGCGGCGTGTAGATGGTCCTTCGAGGCGCGAAACGGGGTGCAAAGGCCCGGAACCGGTCGGCATTTGCTCGATGGGCGCTCGATGGCCGGTTGAAGATGGCTCAGGCTGATCAGCAGGTCGTCGGTTAGCCCGCCATCCTCCCGAGCATCGATCAGACCGGCGAGCAACATGTAGAGCACGCCGTCATTGCTGTAGGCTGCATCGATTGCTTTGCCCGTCGTGTACGAGGCCTGGTAGGCAACTGGTGGTCGACCGCCCGCGCGAGGGGCGATGTTTGGTCGAGCGTCATGCCGATTGTCGTTGCGCCTCGGTCTTTTGCGTGATTGGCCGCCCGCACGGTTTCCTTGGTGGTTCCTGTCTGCGAACAAAGGACAACGAGGGTGTCCGGTCCCAATCGCGCCGAGGCGGACAGGCCTGTGGCATGCGAAAGCCGGTGTCGCCTCCATCGAGGAAGACTCTCGTCGAATCTCCGAGAAGATCGCTATGCGACGGTTGAAGATCGGCTCCCGGAAGCCGTTATTCAGCTTGTGTTCTGGATGGACCGGATTTGGCGCATCCGCAGTGAAAGGGCCGTTTGACAGCCGCGCCTGGAGAAGTCGATCCTGATCGGTCAGTTCTCCCTTGTCGACGCTTCATCGGCGGTAAGGGCGCGCTCGCGCGTTCCAGAGACAATAATCTCCAGGACCTCGTGCTCGTCCGTGCTCCTGATGTAGCGGTCGCCGACGTTCTCGCCGCGCTTCAGCACCATGACGCGGTCGCCCACGGCGAAGATGTCGACCAGGCGGTGCGAGATGATGATTTGGGCGACACCCTGCTTCTTCAGCTCCAGCATGGTTTCGAGCAGGCGCTCGGTTGCCATCACCGAAAGATTCGCGGTCGGCTCGTCGAGGATCACCACGCGCGGCTCGAACGAGATCGCGCGGGCGATCGCCACGGATTGCTGGCGCCCGCCCGACAGGCTCTCGACCTTCTGATAGACGGAGTTCACGTCCACCTTGAGCCGCTTCAGCACTGTGTCGGCTTGCGCGTACATCTTTCGCCGATCGACGAAGGGGCCTCTGAGCGGCCAGCGACCAAGGAAGATGTTCTGGCCGACATCCATATTCCCGCAGAGCGCGAAATCCTGGTAGATCATCTCAATGCCGGCGTCGCGACTTTCATGCGGGCTCTTGAAGTGAACCGGCTGTCCGGCAACGAAGATTTCTCCAGTGTCGCGTTGATAGGCGCCGGTCAGAATCTTCATGAGCGTCGACTTGCCGGCCGAGTTGTCGCCTACCAGGCCAAGGATCTCACCAGGATAGAGCACGAGGTCGACGTTGCGGAGCGCCTGTACTGCCCCAAAGGCCTTTTCGATGCCACGCATTTCCACGATTGGCTCGGGCGGTGTCCCGTCACGCATGAGTGGTTTCCGGTGTTCGTGCGCCTCTTGCGAGGCGTGCCCGCAGGCGTCCGAAAATGTTGGCCTGGCGTACCCAGATGTCAATCAGCACCGCGACGATGAGGATGCCGCCGATGAAGACGTTGATCCAGTGCTGCGGCATGCTGAAGCCCTGGACATTGAGCTGCAGCAGTGCCCGGACAAGCGTGATCACAGCCGCGCCCGCGAGCGCGCCGATGATGGTGCCATGGCCGCCGAAGATCGAACCGCCGCCGATGATCACGGAGGCGATGGCGTCGAGCTCACGAAACTGGCCGGCGACCGGGTTGAAGCTGCGGAAGTAGGCGACGTTGATGAGTCCGGCCATGGTCGCGCAGAGTGCGGCCAGCATGAGCGCTACGAAGCGGACCCGGTTGGTGTTGATGCCGGCATAGGCGGCGGCGCGGACGTTGCCGCCCGTCGCGTACACCTTCTGCCCGAACGGCGTGTAAGCGAGGACGATACCGGCGACCAGGGCCACTAGCAGCATCCAGATGGTCTGAACGCTAACCACCTCGGCGACCGTGCGGAGCAGTCCGTCAGGTAGCGCGATGCGATAGTGCAGCAGAATGTCGTTCACCTTGCGGCCAAGCAGGTTGTAGCCCTCGGGCCAGCCGGTCAGTTGTTGGCCGGCGACAAACCAGGCGGCGAGGCCGCGGGCGATATAGAACATGCCAAGCGTGACGATGAAGGCCGGCAACTTGAATCCGACCGTGACGATGGCGTTGACGAGACCGGCGGCCATTCCCGCGAGCAGGCCCATCGCGACGGCGGTGAGAGGGTCGGCGCCGAGGACTTTTAGGAAATAAGCCGCGGTGCTGCCGGCAAGCGCAAGCACCGCCCCGACGGAAAGATCGATATCGCCGGCGGCGATGACATAGGTGAGCCCGATCGTGATCAGCGCCAGTTCGGTGTAGTTGAGCAGGATCGCGAAGCTGTTGGACAGGTTCCACCAATAGTCCGGCCTGAGAGCGAAACCTGTCAGCCACAGCACCACCGTCAGGATAATGGCGAGCGCGTCGCGCCGGGCGAGAAATTTGCCGAGCCCAGCCGCCGACAGCGCCATGTCGGTCGCCATCGCCCCCTTGGTCTGGACGCCCTCGATCGCGACGCCGCCGATCTCGTAGGCGGGGGGTGGCGGCCTGCCGCGGAGCCATGCCCAGAAACGCGCCGCGACTTGGCGGCGGATGAGATAGGGCTCGATAAGCACGGCGATGACGAGGAGCAGTCCGAGGAAGACCGGCACCGCGCCCACAGGCAGCGAGTAGACCGCGTTGACGGTTATTTCCTCGTCGCCAATCTTGATGATGCGCGCGATCGGCCAGCCCTCGCGCAACACCTTGTCGAGCAGCACCACCAGTAGGGCGCCAAGGCAGGAGCCGGCGACTCGTCCGCGTCCGCCGAGGATGGAGGCGCCGCCGATGATCACGGCGGCAATGACGGTCAGCTCGCCGCTGACGCCGTAGAGCGGCGTCACGCCCTTGTCCTGGGTAGCCGACAGCAAACCGGCAAGGGTCGCGCATAGCGAGGAGATCAGGTAAGCCCGTATGCGCACCCAGTTCGTCGGTATGCCGGCATAGGACGCCGCCTGCTCGTTGCCGCCGGTTGCGAAGGTCTCATAGCCCCAACGGGTCTTGGCGAGCACATAGGCGCCGATCACGGCGACGACGGCGAAGATGACGATCTGGTTGTTGAAGCCGAAGACGTTCGTCTCACCAAGGTGGAAGAACAGCGGATAATCGTTAGCCTTGGCGGGATAGTAGATTGCCTGGCCGTGCGTGAGCGCGAGCACGAAACCGCGGCCGATGAAAAGCATCGTCAGTGTGGCGATGAACGCCGGCACTTTCAGGATGGTGACGAGCACGCCGTTGACGAGGCCTATCACCGTGCCCAAGAGCGCGCAGAGGATCACCGACGTGACGATGTCGAGATCGAGAAAGCCTGGCGCGAACAGCCTGGCGAAAACCACGGCTATCAGGCCATAAGTGGAACCGACCGAGAGATCGAGGTCCTTGTTGACGATGACGAAAGTCATTCCGACCGCGATGATGGCAACGCGCGAGGTGTCGCGGAGCAGCGCATGGAACGCTTCGGTTGACCCGAAGAACGCGGGATTGACGAAAGCGCCGCCGAGGTAGAGCAACAGCAGCAGCGCGAGCAGCCCCGCCTCCCAGGCGCCGACAATCTGGGACGGCGCACGGCCGAGCGATGTGGTCGCGATAAACGCCATAGGTCTCTTCTGGTCAATTTCCCTGCTGCCGCGCTGCGGGGGACCTGCGCCCTCCCGCAGCGATTTCAGATGTCCGAGCGGGACTCAGTTCTCGAAGCGCTTGCCGACCTTCTCGACGTCCTCCTGCGTCACGAGCTGGGCGCGTGTGTCGAGATTGGCCGCCGCGATGCCGCGGTCGATCTGCAGGTAGAGCTGCATGACCGGCCAGAAGCCTTGCAGGAAGGGCTGCTGCCCGAGCGCGCCGGTCAGGTCGCCGCTCTTCAACGCATCCTGCTGAGCCGGGCCGAGGTCAAAGCCGTAGGCGCAGATCTTGCCGGTCTTCCCGGTCTGAGCGACGGCCTTGGCAAGGGCCGGCGTGAACACGTTGTTGCCTGCGAAAGCGCCGACGACATCGCCGCGCGATTCGAACAGCGTGACGATGCCGTTCACCGGATCGTTCGGATTGGTGTCGATGCCGGTGTTCTCCGGACCGGCGTCGACTTTGAAGTTGGCGAGCTTGCCGGCGTCGTTCAGGCCCTTGACGATGGCGTTGAAAGCGGCGGTCACGCGGTTGTTCACCTCTACGTTGCCCATCGCGGTCGAGGACGGCAGCACGATCGTGCCCTTCTCGATGCCCTTGTCGGCCAGGCATTTTACCAGCGCCTCACCGGCGATTGCTGCGGCCGATGCGTCCTGGCCGGTATGGCTGATGCCGCTGCGGTTAATGATCGTGCCGTCGAACGAATTGGTCGTGGCGACGGGAATGCCCTTCGCCTCGGCGGCCTTGACGATATCGTTATAAGCGCCGACCTGCGGCGTCGTCATGATTATGCCGTCGACGGTGGGATCCTGCACGATCTGGTTCAGAATTTCGATCTCGCGGGCGGGATCGTCGGTTGGCGATTCCGAACCGAGCAGCAGGATATTGGCGCCGATCATGTCGCCGGCGACCTTGGCCCCGACATAGACCGGGTCGAAGAAGCCGTTGCCGGCCGTGTGCGTCACGATGGCGAAAGTGAGCTTGCCATCGGCCGAATGGAAGTCCTTGGTGCCGGTGGCCTCTTTTGCGGCTTCTTCGAAGTTGTAGCCGCCGACTGCTTTTTCGACGCTGCCGGACTGTGCGTTGGCGTACGAGACGCCGGACAGTAACGCCGCGGCGCATGCCGCGAGCGAGAATATACGCCTCATGATTTGCTCCTCCCTTGAAACCAACGAGGTCGGAAGCCACTCGGGCATTTTATCGAAGGGGTCCGAATGCCTCCTCCCACTCGATGATATTCTGCGCAAAGTCGGTCCAGGTAAATAGTGCCCCTCACTTTCACAGACGAATTGGTTCAGAGCGCGAAGCATCCGCGCCGGCGAAAGGTCTCCTATCGCATGCGAGGGTCCGGCCAAGAGTTCGGAAGGCTTTGTTCCGGCAAGCGCACCGGCAATTTTGATCAGGCGATGAGCTGATGCGACCGGCGGTATCCGGCACACGCTTAATCTCTACCAGGACGCGCTTACCTTGATAGCCCGATGAGTTTAGCATTGGTCTTCCAGGCGGCTCGTCAGAAGCCGCCGGCGAAGAGGCCTATCGAGGGAGGAAACGATGACGCCGATCGATCCCAACATGTCGCGTTGCTGGCATAGGTCAGTGCTCGGCGCGGCCGTGCTCGGCATGGGCGTGCTGCTGACGGGAACCAGCGCTGGCGCCGGCTCTGTGGACAAGACTCCATTTGGAAACACGCAGGACGGCAAAGCCGTCGATCTCTACACGCTCACCAACGACAGGGGCGCGTCCGTCAAGTTCATCGCCTATGGCGGTATCATCACGGCGATCAATGTGCCCGACCGCTGGGGCAAGCTCGACAACGTTGTGCTCGGCTTCAAGGAACTCGCCGACTACGAATCCAAGAACCCCTATTTCGGCGCCTTGATCGGGCGCTACGGCAATCGCATCGGCGGCGCGAAGTTCACGCTCGACGGCACACAATACCAACTCGCCGCCAATAACGGGCCGAACAGTCTGCATGGCGGCACGAAAGGCTTCGACAAGGTCGTCTGGGCGGTCGAGCCGCTGAGCAGCGTCAGCGGCGCCGCAGCGCGGCTCAACTACACGAGCAAGGATGGCGAGGAAGGCTATCCCGGCACGCTCACGGTCCAGGTCGTCTATAGCCTCACCAACGACAACGAGCTGCGCATCGACTACGAGGCGACGACCGACAAACCAACCGTGGTTAATCTCACGAGTCATTCCTACTTCAATCTCGCCGGTGACGGCACGGGTGGGATCGACGATCACATCCTCACGATCAACGCCGACCGCTACACGCCGGTCGATGCGACCTTGATCCCGACCGGGCAGCTCGCCTCCGTGACCGGCACGCCGTTCGACTTCCGCCAAGGGGCGCCGATCGGCGCACGCATCCGCTCGAACGACCCACAGATGGTCTATGGCCGCGGATACGATCACAACTTCGTGCTGAACCGGTCGGGTAGTGGGCTTTCGCTCGCCGCGCGAGTCTACGAGCCGCGCTCGGGCCGGATCATGGAGATCTCGACGACCGAGCCCGGCGTCCAATTCTACAGCGGCAACTTCCTCGATTCGACGCTTGTCGGCGCGGCCGGTCAGCAATACCGCCAGACCGACGGCTTCTGCCTTGAGACGCAGCACTTCCCGGATTCGCCGAACAAGCCGTCATTTCCGACGACGGTGCTGAAACCGGGCGAAACGCTGAAGTCGACTACGATACACAAATTCTCTGCCGACGCGTCCTAGCGCTGCAACTGCTGGTCGCGATGACCTCAAACATGACTGGGCCTAATAACTTCTGCCAGCCGGTCAACCCGACCGTTTCAGCCCGCCGCCGTGCGTCGCGTGCCTCGAAGCCCGCGCCCCGGCAGCAGGCTTCCATAGCACGAGTACCCAGGCTGCTTTGATCGCTAATCGAGGGGAGGGGCGATCGCACCACTCCGGTGAAATGAACCAGCGGTTGCGGCGGCAGCCTGCGCTGCCGGTGTCAATACCGAGCTCTCGTTCCAGAGCAGCAGGAGAGGTCACCCCGTGCCGCTCGTAAATGTCGTGGGCCGACCGAAAAGCTGCCTTACGAAACTGGGGATGTATCAACTGGCCTGCCATCATCAGCCCTCGCCGTCATCGTCGCGGGGAGTGGCTCGTCCCCATTTCGGCCGCCAATCCCTGCAAGACGAGTTTTCCCAACATGCGGCCGCCGTCAACAAGCCGATGCGCCTCCAGAAGACTGCTGGCGTGAGCTTTCCAAGGTCGGTCGTCACAGTGGAGCGCAGGGCACCGGAATGGACATGCGCCGAGACCTCTTCGAGAATTCTGTGATGGGCGATCATATCAGCACCGCCAAAATGAGGTCGCGTCACCACGTCCTCCCAATGCAACGAAGCGCTTTTCGACCGAAGCGGCGTCGCATCAAGGAATGCATGGTTGGTGATTTCTCCGACCTTGCCGTGGGGGGCAATGATCGCTGCAATCGCTGCGCTAGTGAACCCTGAGCAGACATCAGGCCTAGAGAAATGACGGAACGAAGGGCTGATGTGGCCCGCTTCCGGTGCATCAAGTAGGCGTGAAATATATTTCAGAACGTGAATTTTATTGACACTCGAGCCAACTCCTGCGAATGATCGACTGCTGGGCCTCGGGAGGAGGTTCGGCCTCATCAACCACAAGCGGCGGCACGTAAGTGCCCGACCGCCCAATTGACCAGGCTTCGGCCGAGGGAGGACTCTTGCGCAAATTTTTGAGCATGCTCGCCATTTCGGCAGCCGCCAGCACAGTGTTGGGGGCAAGCCACGCCGCTGCCCAGGCCGCCAACCCGTTCAAGTGCGAGCCGGGTGAAAAATACGTTATGAACGTCATGGTTTCCGGCGTCGAATATTGGTTCCCGGTCTACGAGATGTTCAAGCAGGCTGGCAAACAGTTCGGTTGCGAGACCGAATATACCGGGACGCCCGAATACGACGTGAACAAGCAGATAGCGACGTTCGACCAGGCGCTGGCTCAGAAGCCGGCTGGCATCCTGGTCCATCCGATGAACTCCGATCCGTTCATCGAGCCCATCAATCGGGCCATTGAGCAGGGAACAGCAGTCGTCACGTTCGCCGCAGATTCGCCCAACTCCAAACGAGTGTCCTACATCACCTCCGACAACGTCGCCGAAGGCACCTATGCCGCCGATGCAGTCGCCAAGGCGATGGATGGCAAGGGCGAATACGCGGTCCTCGAAAACCCCGGACAGGACAATCACGACAAGCGCATTGCCGCCTTCATCGCCCGCATGGAAGCCAAATGGCCGGATATGAAGCTCGTCGGCCGCGCGGCATCGAACCAGGATGCAACCAAGGCCTATCAGGCTGTGCTCAGCCTTGCTCAGGCGCATCCCGATCTGGGCGCGGTGTTCATGCCGGAAGCCAACTCGGCAATCGGCGCCGCTCAGGCCGCAAAGGAAGGCGGCGGCAAGATCCGGGTTATGCTGGCCGACGTCAACGCCAAGATTCTCGACATGATCAAGGCCGGCGAAATCTTCGGCTCGGTCAACCCGAACCAGGGCATGCAGGGCTATATGGGGTTCATGCTGCTGTGGCTGGCCAAGCATCCCGATCTGATCGACCCGATGAACGACGCCCGGCGGTCGGGTTTCAACGCCATGAGCGTGCCCTTCGTCGACAACGGCTTTTCCATCGTCACTGCGGAAAATGCCGACGATTTCTATTGGGATGCCTACCTCACACGGCGCGGCACCAAGGGCATCGAGGAATAAGTCCGACTTTTGGCCGGGACGGGGCGCGTTCGCGCCCCGTCGACCCGGCCCATATCGTCAATTTCAACGCTGCAGGGGGACGGAGTGACTGCCGCCGCCATTCTTGAAATCCGCGACATCTCGAAATCCTTCGGCGCCATCAAAGCGCTGACCGGGGTCGATTTCACGCTGCGGCGCGGCGAAATTCATGCGCTGTGCGGCGAGAACGGCGCCGGCAAGTCGACGCTGATGAATATCATCGCCGGCATTGTGCAACCCGACGAAGGCGCCATTCGGCTCGAAGGCGAGAACGTCACCATCGCATCGCCATCCGCCGCGCAGCGGCTTGGCATAGGCCTCGTCCATCAGGAAATCGCGCTCTGCCAGGATGTCACGGTCGCCGAGAATATCCTCATGGCGGCCGTCAACAATCGGCGCGCGCCGCTGATGAATTTTCGCCGGCTCTATGCCGACGCGCAGAAGATAATGGACCTGTTGGCGCCGATCCCGGTCGAGACGCCGGTCGCCGAGCTTTCGATTTCCAACCAGCAGCTTGTGGAAATCGCCAAGGCGTTGACGCTCGAATGCCGGGTGCTGATGCTCGACGAGCCGACGGCCGCGCTGACCGAGACCGAGGCGCAGCGCCTATTTGCAATCGTCCGTGATCTCAAGGCGCGCGGAATTTCAATCATCTACATCAGCCACCGCATGGCCGAGATCTTCAGCCTGTGCGACCGCGTCACGGTGTTTCGCGACGGCAGATATGTAGCGACCGATTCTATCGCTTCGGTCACTCCCAACGATGTCGTGCGCAAGATGGTCGGGCGGGAAATCACGCAGCTCTATCCCGAAAAGCTCTCGCCTGAACGGCGTATCGATCGTCCTGTGTTGTCGGTCGAAAATCTCTCCTATCGACAGGGTTCTGCCGGCGTTGGTTTCACGCTTCGAGCAGGCGAAATTCTTGGCATCGGCGGGTTGATTGGCGCCGGTCGCAGCGAGATGGTCCAGACCATTTGCGGCTTGCGCCCGAAAGTGTTGGGATCGGTCGAGCTCAATGGCCAGCCGGTCAGCATCAGCACCTACAGCGATGCGGTGCGCGCCGGCCTGGTCTACCTCTCGGAGGACCGCAAGGCGTCGGGCCTGTTCCTCGACCTGTCGGTTGCATCCAATATCTCCGCGCTCGACCTTCGAAAGCTGACCACGCCGCTTGGGCTGCTCGATCGCCGCGCCGAGGCAAGGCAAGCCACCGACCTGGTCGAGCGCCACGGTGTGCGCATGGGCGGCATCGAGACTCAGGTGTCGACGCTCAGCGGTGGCAATCAGCAGAAAGTCGCCATCGCCAGGCTTCTTTCGGTCGGCCCCAAAGTGGTCATCCTGGACGAGCCGACACGCGGGGTCGATGTCGGTGCCAAAGTGGAAATTCATCGCCTGCTTCGCGATCTCGCCGAGCGGGGCGTCGGCGTCATCGTGATTTCATCCGAGCTTCCGGAATTGATCGGGCTCAGCGACCGGGTGCTTGTCATACGCGAAGGCGCCATCGTTGGCGAACTGGGAGCGGACGAATTGACCGAAGAAGCGATCATGCTGCTGGCTTCGGGTCTACGGCAGCAACGATCAAACGCAAGGCAGGTTCACAATGTCGCTTAGACAGACCGGAGGAACCCTCATGGACGCTGAAATCAAGGCGAGCGCCCCCGGGCTTGGCGGGCGCAACTGGCTGCGTCTTGGCTCAATGCGCGAGGCGGGGCTGATCGCAATCATGCTGGCGCTGTGCGTCGCCATGGCATTCGCTTCGCCGCATTTCCTGACCTGGGGGAATTTCCGCGCCATGCTGATGAGCTTCTCCATTGAAGGCATCGTCGTGGTCGGCATGACGATACTTCTCATTGTCGGCGGCATCGACCTTTCCGTCGGGTCGGTGGTCTGCTTCTCGATGGTCGTGTCAGGCGCTCTGTTCCTGATGGGCCTGGACCCGTGGACCGCGAGCCTCATCGGCATAGGCGCCAGCGCGCTGATCGGCGCGGTGATGGGCTTCTTCGTGACCGTCATCGGTCTCAATCACTTCATCACATCGCTGGCGGCGATGGTGATCGTGCGCGGTCTCTGTCTTGTCATCACCAAGGGAACCCCGTTGTCGCTGTTCACCCTGCCGCCGGGGTTCAAGGCGATCGGCCAGGGCAGCTTCGGCAATGTGCCTTATGTCATCGTCATCTTTGTCGTGGTCGTGGCCATCTTCGACTTTCTGCTTCGGCGGGCCACGGCCTTCCGCAAGGTCTTCTATACCGGCAGCAACGAGAAGGCGGCCCAATTTTCGGGCATCAAGACCAAGCAGGTCAAATTCTGGGTCACGGTTCTCTGCTCCACCCTCGCGGGCTTTGCCGGCGTCATCTATATGTCACGCTTTGGCGCTGCGACCCCGACCTTCGGCGCTGGCATGGAGCTCAACATCATCGCCGCGGCGGTGATCGGCGGTGCATCGCTCAATGGCGGCTCGGGCACCATCTTCGGCGCCATACTGGGCATGGCGCTGCTCTCGGTCGTCACAAGTTCGCTGATCCTGCTCGACGTTTCCGTCTATTGGCAGGACATGATCAAGGGATGCATCCTGCTCGCGGCGGTATCGATCGACCACTTCCTGCACCGCAGGAAATCCTGAGCAGCAGCGAGAGCATACATCATGTCACCACCCAATTCGCGGGACGACGTCACGATCGTCCGCCAGATGTATCAGGCGCTAGTGCTTCATTACATGGAGGCCAAGACGCAGGCGGAAATCGCCAAGGAGCTCGGCATCTCGCATGCGACCGTCAACCGGCTGATCAAGCGCGGTCATAAACTCGGGCTTGTCGAGATCAAGATCAAGTCGCCGGTCGAGCAACTGGTCGACATCGAGGCGCGACTTGTCGCGATAGGTGGGCTCCAAAGGGCCGTCGTCGTCCCCTCCGTTTCGGACAATCCGCAGACTGCGCTTCAGCGTGTCGGCGAGGCCGCAGCCAGGCTGGTGCTCGAGACGATCAAGGACGGCGACACGATTTCCATTACCGGGGGCAAGGGGGTGAGTGCCGTCGTCGCCGGCCTCAAGCCGAGCCGTAGCTACGACGTCGAGGTTGTTCCCGCGACCGGCCTGGTCCAGGGCAAGCATTACACCGACGTCAATCATGTCGCGTCTCTGATGGCCGACAAGCTCGGCGGCCGCGCCTATCAGATCCACGCGCCGCTGTTTGCCGACAGCCCGGCCCAACGCGACATGCTGATGGGCGTCCGGGCGGTTTCGGATGTCTTCAACAAGGCGCGCGATGCAACGCTTGCGGTCGTCGGCATCGGCTCCATCCTGGCTGACGATTCGAGCTACTACGATCTGCACCCGTCCTCGAGCGCCGACCGGCTGGCCATCGAGCGCTCGGGCGCGGCGGGCGAACTGCTCGCCCATCTCATAGACAGCGACGGCAAGCTCGCGGACTACAGCTTCAACCGCTCACTGGTCTCGCTGACGCTCGAGGAATTCGCGACCATTCCGCAGTCGATCGGGGTCGCAAGCGGCGCCAGCAAGGTGGTCCCGATCCTCAGTGCCATGCGCGGCTGTCACCTCGATACTCTCGTCACCGACGAAACCACCGGCCTGAAGATCCTCGAGCTCGCCGAAGGAAATGCAGCATGAATTCTCGACAAATCACCCGCTCAATCGGCAAGTCCGGCGTTGTCGCTTCGGCGGTGGGACTCGGCACCTGGGCCATCGGCGGCTGGATGTGGGGTGGCACCGATGAAGCAGAATCGATCGCCGCCATCCAGGCGTCCATCGATTCCGGCGTCTCGCTGATCGACACAGCGCCGGCTTACGGTCTCGGCCGCAGCGAGGAAATCGTCGGCAAGGCCATCATGGGCCGGCGCGACCGCGCCGTCATCGCCAGCAAATGTGGCCTGAACTGGCATTCGAAAAAGGGCAACCACTTCTTCGATCAGGATGGAACGCCGGTGAACCGATATCTCGGCGCCGACGGCATCGCTTATGAGGTGGAACAGAGCCTGCGGCGGCTCGGCACCGACTATATCGATCTCTACATCACCCACTGGCAGGATCCGACGACACCCATTGCCGAAACAATGGAAGCGCTCGAACGCCTCAAATCCGCTGGCAAGATCCGCGCCATCGGCGCAAGCAATCTCAATGCCGCCGAGCTGCAGCAGTATGTCGCCGCTGGCCAGCTCGACGCGATCCAGGAAAGATATTCGATGCTGGATCGCGAGATCGAGCAGATATTGCTGCCGATCGCGCGCCAGCATCAAGTTGCTGCGCTCAGTTACTCGTCGCTTGCTCTCGGCCTGCTCTCAGGCGCCATCGATCCGGCGCGTGAGTTCAGCGGCGACGACCAGCGCAAAGACAATCCGCGCTTCTCTCAGGCCAACCGGCGCAAGGTAGCCGCGTTGAAACTTGCCCTGACCCCGGTCGCTGAGATCCACCGGGCAAGCATGGCGCAGATCGTCATCGCCTGGACGCTGGCGCAGCCCGGCATCACCTTCGCATTGTGTGGAGCGCGAAACGCGACGCAGGCGCTCGACAACGCCAGGGCAGGGGAGATCTTGCTGAGCGCGGCGGAACTGGGGGCCATCGATGCGGCGGTGGCCGGGCATCTCGTGGCGATAGACGCGTGATCGAAAGCGCATCCTTAAGATGAATCGCATCCAGACGATCGCCGGCTTGCGCGAGAACCCCGAGGTTGACGTCCTCGTCATAGGCGGCGGCATTAACGGCATCAGCGTGTTTCGCGAACTCGCTTTGCAGGGCGTCGATGTGCTGCTCGCCGAAAAGGGCGATTATTGTGGCGGCGCCAGCGCAGCCCTCTCGCGCATGGTTCATGGCGGCTTGCGCTACCTTGAAAACGGCGAGTTCAAGCTGGTCCGCGAATCTCTGCTCGAACGCGATCGGCTATTGAAGAACGCGCCGCATTACGTTGCGCCATTGCCAACCACAGTGCCTATCTTCGACCTGTTCTCAGGCATGGCAAATGGCGCAGTCCGCTTCCTTGGGCTAAGCCGTCGTCCGGGTCGGCGCGGCGCATTGGTCATCAAGAGCGGCCTGGCGATGTATGATTTCTTCACCGCCGCACGGCGTCTCGTCCCGACGCACAAGTTCAGGAGCCGTGCTGAAACACTCAAGGTCTGGCCTGCAATCAATCCTGCTATCCGCAATTCGGCGACATACTATGACGCCTGGGTCAGCCACCCCGAGCGGCTGGGTACCGAGATGCTGCGCGACACCATGAACCAAAAGCCATCCGCTCGAGCGCTCAACTATGCACGCGTATCGCTCGGTGATGCGAGCCTTGCGCTTAACGACGAACTGTCTGGCGAAACGGTCGCCGTGAAGCCGCGGCTCGTCGTCAACGCGACAGGCGGCTGGATCGACCTGACCAATTCGGCGATCGGAGCCGTAGCGCCGAAGCTCATGGGCGGCACCAAAGGTTCGCATCTGATCGTCGATAATCGCGAGCTTCACGACGCGCTCGACGGCCACATGATCTATTACGAGAACGAGGACGGCCGGATCTGCATCCTGTTCCCCTATCTCGGCAAAGTGCTGGTCGGCTCGACGGATATCCGTGTCGACGATCCCGACCGGGCGCGCTGCGAGGACGACGAGCGGCAATACATCCGGCAGTCGCTGTCCTTCGTGTTCCCCGGGATCGAGATCGCTGATGCCGACATCGTCTTTCAGTTCACCGGGGTGAGGCCGCTACCGATAAGCCAGGACAGTTTTACCGGGCGCATTCCCCGCGATCATTTCTGCGAGCTCATCGAGGGCACCGGTATAGTGCCGCCGACGCTGTGCATGATCGGCGGGAAATGGACAACGTTCCGGTCGTTCGGCGAACTGGCGGCGGATATCGTGCTCGAGCGATTGTGCCGACAGCGCATCGTCGGCACCGAAAACCTGCCGATCGGCGGCGGCCGGCATTTTCCCATGGCCCCCGAAAAATGGTGCGCAGAACGCGCGGCCGCACACGGCTTGTCGCTTGACCGCATGCGCAGCCTCTTCGAGCGCTACGGGACCGCAGCGGATGCCGTCGCCGCCTATTTGGCAGCGGGACAGGACGAGCTCTTGCCTGGCAGCGACTACTACTCGGCCCGGGAGATCCGGTATCTCATCGCCAATGAATATGTCGAGCAGCTGGAGGACCTGCTGCTCCGCCGCACGACAATCGCCATCACCGGCGCTCTCACTTACGACCTTCTCGATGCGGTTCTCGATATTCTCGCTGTAGAAAAGAGCTGGGACGCTGCGCGCAAGGCATTCGAGCGCGCCGATTTCCTCGCCCTGCTGCAGCGCCAGCACGGCGTCGATCTCGACCAGCTATCGCAAAAAGAGCAAGGAAGGAGCGCCGAATGCGCATCAACAAGAAAGTCCGCATGAACCGGCTGTTCGGCGGGGCGCGCTGTCTCGATGTCGCAATCGACCATGGCGTATGCAACGAGCCGTCGTTCCTGGAAGGTCTAGAGGATATGGCCGGCGTCGTCGCCCAGCTGGTCGCCGCGGGACCGGACGCCATTCAGATGAATTATGGCCAGGCCGATTTGCTGCAGTCCCTGCCCGGCAAGGACAAGCCGGCATTGGTCATGCGCATAGACATGGGCAATCCATATAACAAAACCCGCCACCGCTCGATGTGGGCCGTCCTGCAGAACGAAGCCGAGCCGCTGATCGGCGCGCTGGAGATGGACGCGGCCTGCGTGGTCGTCAATCTGTTCATGCTGCCCGACGAGCCGGATCTGTTCCGGCAATGCGTCCAGAACATTGCCCGAGTTCGCGCCGACTGCGAAAGATATGGCCTGCCGCTGATGATCGAGCCGCTGGCAATGCTGCCGAACTCGGAGCGCGGAGGCTACATGGTCGACGGCGACCCCGAAAAGATCGTCACCCTGACCCGGCTCGCCAGCGAGATGGGCGCCGACATCATCAAGGCGGACCCGACGACCGATTCGAACGACTTCCACCGGGTCGTGACGGCGGCACGCTGTCCTGTCCTTGTGCGCGGTGGGGGCAGGGAGGATTTGCGCGCCGTCTTCGACAAGTCGGCGGCGCTGATTGCACAAGGCGCGGCAGGCATGGTCTATGGCCGCAACATATACCAGCATTCCAACCCTCGCGCCGTCGTGAGAGGACTGATGGCGATCATCCATGACAATGCCGATGGCGCGGCGGCCTGGGAGCTCTACCAAAAACAATAATCTTTGCAGCTTGGGAGGAGCGTCAATGCAGCGATACATTCTTGGTCTTGATGCGGGCAATACCGTCATCAAGGCCATCATCTTCGACACCGCCGGTCGCGAGCTGGCGCTTGCCGCTCGCGACGGCCGCTCCTGCATGCCAAAGCCCGGCCATGTCGAGCGGGACCTCGGCGAATTGTGGCGCAACGCCGTAGAGGTCATCCGCCAATGCCTCGACCAATCGGGCATCGACGCTGGCGATATTGCGGTGATCGGCTGCGCCGGCCACGGCAACGGGCTCTACGCGTTGGGCCGCGGCGGCGACCCGCTGCTCGGCATCCAGTCGCTCGACACGCGCGGGGTCGGCATCGTCAGCGAATGGGCGGCCGCAGGCGTTGGCGACCGGACCTATGCCCATTGCCTGCAACGGCCCTGGGCGGCGCAGACGCCGACTCTATTGGCGTGGCTCAAACGCCATGATCCGGCACTTTTTGCCAAAATAGGCACCGTCTTCCTGTGCAAGGATTTTATCGTCAACCGCCTCACCGGCGCACGCTCGACCGACACTTCGGACATGTCGGGCTGCGGGCTTTTGCACATGCCCGGCCGACGCTACGAGCCTGAGTTGCTGGCCGCCTATGGTCTCGACGATTGCATGGAACTGCTGCCGAACGTGCTGGAGGCCTCCGACATCGCCGGCCGGATCACGCGCGATGTCGCCGCTGCCACCGGCCTTGTTGCGGGCACGCCTGTGGTTGCGGGCCTGTTCGACGTCGTCGCCAGCGCCATCGGTTCGGGCGTCACCACCACCGGCGCCGCCTCGATCGTTGCCGGCACCTGGAGCATCAACCAGGTTATCACTCAGGAGCCGATCCGCGATCCGTCGATCTTCATGCTGTCGACGTTCGATCCGCTGCGCTACCTCGCCATCGAATCGAGCGCCACTTCGGCCGCAAATCTCGAGTGGATCGTGCGTGAGTTCTTCGAGCATGCGCCGCCGGCAGGCGCATCGCCATTCGAGATCTGCAGCGAGCTTGTTGCTTCCGTCGATCCCGCGGGAGACATGCCGATCTACCACCCCTTCCTTTATGGCTCGCAGCAGAACGGCAAGGCGCGTGCCGGTTTCTACGGCATCGCCGGCTGGCACACGCGGGCGCATATGCTGCGCGCATTGTTCGAGGGCGTCGTCTTCGAGCACCGGCGCCATGTCGAGACGCTGCGCCGAGCGGGAGCCACTGTCAGCCAAGCGGTTCTTTCGGGCGGCGGCTCGCGCAGCGCCGTCTGGCCGCAGATATTCGCCGATGTGCTTGATGTGCCGGTGACCGTGGCGCGCAGCCGCGAGACAGGTGCGCTGGGAGCTGCAATTGCAGCTGGGACAGGCGTCGGCGTGTTTGCCGATATTTCTGCGGGCGCCGCCGCGATGACCGCGCCCGACCGCTGCTACCAGCCCAATAGCGCGATCGCAGCGGTCTATGAGCAGCGCTATCGTCTCTATGGCGAGATCAACCAGGCAATGGGTCCACTATGGGACAGGATGGCAAGCGAACGGACGTCCCATTGACACAGACAGCTGCCGATTTTGGACGCTACGACTTCATCATCGTCGGCGCGGGTTCAGCCGGCTGCGTGCTGGCCAACAGACTGTCGGCCAATCCAGCCATGCGCGTGCTGCTTCTGGAAGCCGGTGGCAGCGACCGCTACCACTGGGTCAACATTCCCATCGGCTATCTCTATTGCATGGGCAATCCGCGCACCGATTGGCTGATGAAGACCGAGCCGGAGGCCGGCCTGAACGGTCGTGCGATCAACTATCCGCGCGGCAAGCTTCTGGGCGGCTGCTCGTCGATCAACGGCATGATCTACATGCGTGGCCAGGCGGCCGACTATGATGGCTGGCGGCAAGCCGGAAGTCTCGGTTGGGGCTGGGATGACGTGCTTCCGTATTTCCGCAAGTCCGAGGACCATTTTGCTGGCGCCAACGACCTTCACGGCGCCGGTGGCGAATGGCGCGTCGAGCGCCAGCGCCTGTCGTGGCCAATCCTGGATGCCTTCCGCGACGCTGCCGAGGAACTCGGCATCCCCCGCACCGAGGATTTCAACGGCGGAACCAATGAAGGGTCGGGCTATTTCGAGGTCAACCAGAGGAAAGGGGTGCGCTGGAATACCTCGAAGGCGTTTCTGCGCAGCCTACGGCGGCCGAATTTGCGCGTCGTCACCGGCGCCGAGACCGAGAAGCTGGATTTCGACGGAGCTTGTGTCACTGGCGTTGTCTTCCGCATGGGCGGCCAGCTGCATAGTGCACAGGCAGGCGAGACGATCCTTGCCGCTGGCGCGATCAATTCGCCGAAGCTGCTCGAGCTTTCCGGCGTCGGCCGACCCGAAGTGCTTGGCGCAGCAGGAATCCCGGTTCGCCACGCGCTGGAAGGCGTCGGCGAGAACTTGCAGGATCATTTGCAGATCCGCACTGTCTTCAAGGTCGCCAACGCTTCTACGCTAAACCAGCGCTACCACAATCTGTTCAGCCGCGCGGCCATGGGCGTCGAATACGCTATCCGCCGCAGCGGACCGCTGTCGATGGCGCCGAGCCAGCTTGGTATCTTCGCCAGAAGCGACCCACGCCTGGAGACGCCCGATCTCGAATACCATGTCCAGCCGTTGAGCACTGACCGGCTGGGCGAGCCGCTGCATCGCTTCCCCGCGGTCACGGTTTCGGTCTGCAATCTCAGACCGGAAAGCCGCGGCAGCGTCCACATGGAGGCGTCCGATCCGCAGGCGGCTCCGAAGATCCGGCCGAACTATTTGTCTACAGAGGGAGACAGGGCCGTGGCCGTAGCATCGCTGCGCCACGTCCGCCGCTTGATGAAGGCGCGCGCAATTGCCCGTTTCGCGCCTGAGGAGATGCTGCCCGGCGCACACTATGAAAGCGACGAAGATCTCGTCCGCAAGGCCGGCGATATCGGCACGACGATTTTCCACCCGGTCGGAACCTGCAAGATGGGCGCGGATTCGATGGCAGTGGTCGACGGCCGGTTGCGGGTCCACGGCATTTCTGGCCTGCGCGTCGTCGACGCTTCGATCATGCCGACGATCGTTTCCGGCAACACCAACTCTCCAGTGGTCATGATCGCGGAGAAGGCATCGGAAATGATCTTGCAGGACGCTGACCACGAGAAATAACACTCGGTGGCGCGAATAGCTGCCGGTCTGCGTTGAATCAGATGCAGTTTACTGCGGCTTTGTCGCGCAGATCGCGAAGCGGTGTTGAGTGGCGCGTTCGAGCGCCTTGGGCCAACTCATCTGTCGAGCCTGGGCGCGATGGATCGCGCCCAGTTTCCAGTCGACGACAGGCTGATCGAACCCGGCTTCGGCCAGCAAGCGCACTATCTCTTCCGCCCGCGCGCCGCCTGAGAAATAGACACGGGCAAGAATGTTCTGGTGACGTCTGGCCATGGCGGCGCCGTCATTGTCCGAGACCCGGGACTTGCCGGCCGTGAGCTTCTCCCAAACTTCCCGCATACGCGTCGCCCAGTTGCGGCTGACGAAATCGCCATCGATGACCAGCACGCTGCCGCCGGGCTTCAGCAGCGAGAACCATTCGGCAAAGGCCGCCTTCGGATCCAGCAGCGTCCAGACCAGGTGACGAGTGACGATGACATCGTAGCTCCTTTTGTCCTCGAGCGTCCGTTCGGCATCCCTCATGATGAAGCGGATATCGGCTGAGCGTTTTTGTGCCTTGGCGCGCGCCTTGGCGAGCATGGCTTCCGACCAGTCGAGGCCTGTCACCACAAAGCCCAGATCGTGCATCAGATGCGAAATGACGCCTGTCCCGCACGCGAGATCCAGGGACGCCCGCCCGGCACCCGGCCCAAGGTGCCTGCTTATGAGCGCATGCCAGGCCGCACGCTCCCTCTCGGAAAAAATCTCGTGGCCGACCTGAAGGTCGAATGTCTCGGCGCGGTCGGACCAATAGTCCCGAATTTCGTCGCGCTGCGAATAGTTTACGTGAGCCGTCATTGCCCGAAACGCTCTCCCCAAATGCGGCTACATTGGAATTGCTCTAAAAGAAAATTCTTGATTATACAAATCATGTTTCATAAGCCGGGCCGGCAACTGAATTGCGGGAGCCCAATGATTTTGAAATCGATATTTGCGGCCGCGGTCGCGCTCGCGGCCTTGATGCCGCTTACCACAGGCGCGCGCGCCGAGACCGTCACCGACATTGCCGGCCGCAAGGTCGAGGTGAAGACGCCGGTCAACAAGGTCATCCTCGGCGAAGGCCGGCAGATCTACCTGATTGCCGCGCTCGATACCGACAACCCGTTCAAGCGAATCGTTGGCTGGCGCGAGGATTTCTCCCAGGCCGATCCCGACAATTACGCCGTCTATCTGGAAAAATTCCCGTCGATGGCGGCGATACCAACCTTCGGCGGTTTCAAGGACGGCACCTTCGACATCGAGCAGGCCATCGCGCTTCAGCCGGACGTGATGATCATGAACATCGAGTCCAAGCAGGCAACCGAGGACGCGCAATATATCGAGAAGCTCGCCGCCGTCGGCATTCCGGTGGTCTATGTCGATTTCCGCGAGCAACCCTTCACCAACACCGAGCCGAGCATGCGCCTGATCGGCAAGCTGCTTGGCCAGGAACAGCGGGCCGAGGCGTTCATCGCCTACCGCGCGGCCCAGATCGCGCGCGTCACCGATGTAATCGCAGAGAAGAATCCCAAGCGCCCGACCGTGTTCATCGATCGCGCCGGGGGCTATTCCGATGATTGCTGCATGAGCTTCGGCAACGACAATTTTGGCAAGTTCGTCGACATGGCCGGCGGGGCCAATATCGCGGCCGACCTGATCCCGGGCACGTTTGGCGCGCTCAATCCCGAGCAGATCATCGCCAGCGATCCCGACCAGGTGATTGTGACGGGCGGCAATTGGGAGGCCTATGTGCCGGGCGGCAAATGGGTCGGCGTCGGTCCCGGCGCCGACGAAGCGGCGGCACTGAAGAAACTCAAGGGCCTGACCGAGCGGCCCGCGCTAACCGGCATCAAGGCGGTGGAGAACGGGCAGGTCCACGCCATCTGGCACCAGTTCTACAACAGCCCCTATCAGTTCGTCGCCATACAGCAGATGGCCAAATGGCTGCACCCCGACCTGTTCACCGATCTCGACGCCGAGGCCACCTTCAAGGAGTTGCACGAGAAGTTCCTGCCGGTCGGGTACAGGCCCGGTCATTGGGTCTCGCTCTCCGATGAGCAGTGAACCGGCCGCACTGTCAGCCAAACAAGGGCGCGGGCTCTACCGCGCCCTTGTCCTGCGCAAGCAACTGATCCTGGCGGGGCTCGCTCTGGCGCTGCTGCTGAGCCTCTGCATCGACCTCGCGCTCGGGCCTGCAAGCTATAGCCTCGACCAGGTGGTGCTCGCCCTGATTTCTCCCGGCAACGTGCCGCTTCAGGTGCGCGTCGTGTTGTGGGACATCCGGCTTCCCATCGCGCTGATGGCAGTGGTCGTCGGCGCAGCACTGTCAATCGCCGGTGCGCAGATGCAGACCATCCTCAACAATCCGCTCGCCAGCCCGTTCACGCTCGGCATTTCGGCGGCGGCCAGCTTTGGCGCAGCACTCGCGCTCGCCTTCGGCGTAGCGCTGATCCCGGCGGCGATCGAATATATCGTGCCGCTCAACGCCTTCGTGGTGGCGATGCTGACCGCGCTCGTCATCCACCTGCTCAGTCTCAAGCGCGGCGTGACGGTCGAAACCATCGTGCTTCTCGGCATCGCGCTCGTCTTCACCTTCAACGCACTGCTGTCGCTCGTCCAGTATCTTTCCTCCGAGCAAGCGCTCGCAGCGGTCGTGTTCTGGACGATGGGAAGCCTCACCAAAGCCACCTGGCCCAAGCTCATCATCACCAGCCTCATCCTTCTCGCAACACTGCCGATATTCGTGCGCCGCGCCTGGGCGCTGACGGCGCTGCGGCTAGGCGAAGACAAGGCCGCCAGCTTTGGCGTCAAGGTCGCACGCCTCAGGCTAGAAACCATGATGATGGTGAGCCTCCTTGCTGCCATTCCCGTCGCCTTCGTCGGCACAATAGGCTTCATCGGGCTCGTCGGTCCGCACATCGCCCGCATGCTGATCGGAGAAGATCAGCGCTTCTTCCTGCCCGCCTCGGCGCTTTCGGGGGCGCTCATCCTTTCGGCGAGTTCGGTTGCCAGCAAGTCGCTCGTTCCAGGCACGATCTTCCCGATCGGCATCGTCACCTCGCTTATCGGCATTCCCTTCTTCATTTCGCTGATCCTCTCGAATGTGAGGCGCTCATGGTAACGATCAGACTCGATGGTCTCGGAGCCTTTCACGGGGCGCGGCTCGTCCTTTCGGACGTTTCAACGCCCATTTTCCGGGGTGGCGAGGTTGTCGCCGTGATCGGACCCAACGCAGCGGGCAAGTCGACGCTGTTCAAGCGCGTCGCAGGACTTCTGAAGGGTCCGGGACGCGTCTGCCTCGAGGGAGCGGTGAAGGGGCCGGACGGCATCTGCTATATGCCGCAGGATACGGCAGCCAACGCGGTGCTGACCGTCTATGAATCGATCCTGCTCGCCCGCAAGCAGGGCTCGGCCTGGTCGGTCAGCGACGGCGACCTCGCACTCATAGACGGCATCCTGGCCGCGCTTAGCATCTCGGATCTTGCCTTTCGCAACGTCGGAGAACTAAGCGGCGGGCAAAGGCAGGTGGTAAGCATTGCCCAGACCCTGGCTCGCGAACCGGAAATCCTGCTGATGGACGAGCCGACGTCGGCGCTTGACTTACACCGGCAGGTCGAGGTGCTGAGCTTCATGCGCGGGCTCGCGCGCAAGCACGGAATTGCAGTGCTGATCGCAATTCACGACCTCAATCAGGCCCTGCGCTTCGCTGACAAGTGCATCGTTGTCGCCGAGGGGCGGATGGTCGCCTGCGGCACGCCGGAAGAGGTCGTTACGCCGGCGCTCTTGCGTGACGTTTATCGCGTCGAGGCGCGGGTCGAGCGATGCTCGCGGGGCATCGGCCATATAATGGTGGATGGCATCGCGGACGAATCGGCAGCCGCTGCGTCGATGGCAGCTTAAGGCTTCGCCAAGGCGGCTACTTTGGCGACGAATGGGGGCCTTCACTCACGACCGCTGCACGTCCTTCGACAAGCCGCTGTTGAGACACCTTGGGTAGACAGAGGTCGTGAAAACGCGCGATAAGGTTAGTCTGCGCTAGATCTAGAGATGGCCGGGGCACCAGAAGATGGCACGCCGAATGTGCAACGCAATGCTTGGCTTCGCGGCGCTTGCCACAACCGCGTGCCAATCGGCTCCTGAAACGCCGCAACCCGAACCTGCGTTAGGACCTGGACCCATTCCTGCCCAAACTGCCTCGGATCCTGCCGCTGTTCCCTCCGGCTCGGCAATTATTGATCAATCCGTGGCAGTCACTCCGCCTGCCAAGACCGTCCCGACAAAATATGCTGCTTTTTCGGGACTATGGGCCGGACGATTGGATGGGATGTATGACGCCAAACTTGCTGTTCAGACGATTTCTTCCAATGGCAAGGTGACGGTCACCTATGCGTGGGGAACTCTGGGTGACAACCATCCGGGAGAGGCCGCCGGCGTTGGAAGAATCGTGGGGACTACGTTGAAGCTTGAGCGCCTGCCGAATGGCGCAGACCTCAGTTTTGTCATGCGGCCCGACAGAACCCTGGCCGGAACCGTCAGGCTTGCCGGCCAGACCTACACGGGCACGTTCCACAAGCAATGATCGAAGACGTGTCTGAAGGCTATGTGGGGCCAGGCGACGTGTTCGCTTGATCGCCAGCCTAGCCGCTGTTGGCGCTGATCGCATCACCAAGCACCTTTGTGCGGGCCTGTATGCGCGCCGCGGCAGGCGCGAACACCGAAATCGCCTTCGGGTGGACCTTGAAATGCGCCGGGGTCGAGGTCACGATCTCACCGTCGGTGTTCACCGGCATCGGCCTTTTCGTCTCGATGTCGAACTCGACGCATCTGGCCGTGCGAACCTCGCTCCAGGCGCCGTGCGTGCCCGAGCGGAACGAGCGCAACAAGAGCGCCATCTTCCAGAGATTCGTCATTTCCAGGCTGTACAGGTCGAGATGGCCGTCATCGATCTCCGCCGTCTCCTCGACGACGTTGCCGCCGCCATAGTGGCGGCCGTTGCCGACTGCAATCTGGTAGGTTTCGACTTCGGTCGTTGCGCCCTTTTCGGTAATCCTTGCTTCGAAGTGGCGGGCCTTGGTCAACACTTTCATCGCCGCCAAGGCATAACCAAACCTGCCGAAACGCTTCTTCAGCGCCGGATCCAGCCCCTGGGCAAGATCGCTGCTGAGGCCGATGCTCGCAACGTTGAAGAAAGCGTGACCATTGACGGTCCCAATATCGATCAGACGTCTTCCTCCCTCTACTATCACGTCGGCCGCCTTCCCAAGATCCAACGGTATTTCGAGGGTGCGCGCCAGATCGTTCGCCGTCCCCATCGGAATGATGCCCATCGGCAGCCCGCTTTCCATAACCGCGACCGCCGCCGAGGACACCGAGCCATCGCCGCCGCACACGATGAAAAGATCGGCCCGATGCCGAAGGCGCACGATGTCGCGTGCTATCTCAGGCAGTGCCTCAAAGGTCTCGACGCTGACGCGGAGCCCTCCGGCTTCCAGCCGCTCGATGACCGGTGCGATGGATTCCTGCCCGCGTCGTGCTTTTGGATTGATGAGTAGAAGCGCGCGTCTGTTCGTGATGTCATTCATGCGGCGTAGATAGGGTGCGTGGCTGCCGATTACGACGTCGACAGGCGCGCCTGGGAAAACAAGTCACAAAATCACGGCTTCGGCAGCCGCTTGTGGAGGTTGAAATTCCGTCCACAAGATAATACCGAAAATGGGCACTACCAGGGTGTGAACATGACCAACACAGTCACAGCCAAAGGACAGGTGACCATCCCCAAACCGGTCCGGGACCTGCTCGGAATCGTTCCGGGCAGCAAGGTTGATTTCCGCCGTACCGATGACGGCAATGTGGTGATTGTGCGTAGTGACGGGAAGCAGCCCGCGAGCCGCTTCGCGAAATTGCGCGGCCATGCCGGCAAGGGACTCGACACCGACGCGATCATGGCCCTGACGCGTGGCGACGCCTGACGCATCGCTGAAACTGATCGCGCCTACTCCATCGTGTCGAAAAGAATTGCAACTCGACCGAGAATAATCCTGGTTCGACCGCGTTCTCCCCAAGCAACAGCGCCCCTTGGCGCCCACCGGAGAGACCACAATGGAAATTCTTGACTGCGAACGCATCGCGAAGGCCAAACGGGCTTTCACGACCCGCCGAATTCCCACTGAGCGCATGCGGATGTTGCTTTCGCCTCCCGCCGAACCGAAGGCAGGGGACCTGGTGCTGGCGCGGATCGAGACGCTCGGTCACCACAAGTCGGTCGAGCTGCCCTCGGGACGCAAGGCGGCACTTGCCGCGACGGACGAAGTCGTCCTGGCCTACGGCAACCGCTACGCCCCCGATCAGTTCGAGGCGATCGTGCCGGCAGATCTCGGACCGTGCCATATGGTGGCGGCAGGCGGAGTGGCTTCGCGGGCGATGACATGGCACGACAAGACCATGTCTCCGACTGCGATCGTGCCGCTCGGCCTCGTCACCAACGCATGCGGCCGCGTTCTGAACGTTGCAGACTTTGCGGTCGCGCCGCAGCCGGCGCGGCTCACCCCGCCGACAATCGTTGTCTTCGGAACGTCGATGAATTCGGGCAAGACGACAACAGCTGCAAGCCTCGTGCGTGGCTTAGCCAGGGCAGGTTTTGCAGTTGGTGCGGCAAAGGTGACCGGAACCGGAGCCGGCAACGACCTCTGGGCGATGATCGATGCCGGAGCATGCGCCGCGCTTGATTTCACTGATGGCGGCTTTGCCACGACCTATCTTGCGCCAATCGATGCCCTTGTCGAGGGCGCGCAGCATTTGCTGCATTCTCTTGCCGCCACCGGGGCGGAGATCGCGGTTCTGGAGGTAGCGGATGGGCTATTCCAGTCCGAGACGGCCGCGCTGGCAAAGTCCCCGAAATTCCGCCAGCTGACCGGCGGCGTGCTGTTTGCTGCAGGCGATGCGATGGGGGCGGTGGCAGGCTGCGAAAGGCTGCGCGAGCTTGGATACGACGTGCTCGGGCTCAGCGGGCTCCTGACGTGCTCGCCGCTGGCGCGCCGGGAAGCAGGCGCTGCCAACGCCCCTGTCTATGGCGTTAAGGAACTCACCGATCCGGCGACCGCGGCAAATATAGTCTCAGGGATTTTGAACCCGCGCCTGATGGTGATCGCTGGAGGTGCGCAATGCCTCTACCAGGAATCCTGATCGGCACGCGACTGGTCGCCCTTGCGGTCCTTGTCGCCATCGGCTTTGCCCAGGCCGCCACGTCGCTCGCTCTTGTCGCCATTGTCGGTGCGGCGGTTTCCGGGGAACCGCAGCCGCTCGGTCAGGGCAGGCTGATAGTGGCCAGCCTTTCGCTCGGCATCGCGCTCTTCGCACTCGGGGTGATGCAGCGCCGACAGGGGGCAGCTTTTGCGCTGGACTATGTGCGTGAGGTCCGCAGACTGCTGGTCGAGCAACTCTTCGCGTTACCGCCTGGCGCTGGCCGGACCGGTCTCGGCCTGGTGATGACGCGCCTCGTCACCGACCTCTCCGCCATCAGATCGTGGCTTGCCGATGGCGTGGCCTCCCTCTTTGTTGCGGGTCCTTCCGTCGTTCTCATCGTGCTTGGCGCCTTCTGGCTTGCCCCAAGGGTTGCGCCGTTCCTGCTTTGCGGCGTTCTTGTCTGGTCGATCGTCTGTCTTGTTGCCCTGCCGTTTCTTCACCGGGCCATTCGCGAAAGCCGGCGCAGGCGTGGACGGCTTGCCGGCCGTCTCGGCGACATCGTTGTCGCCCGGGCGGCCTTTGCCCATTTCGGCAAAAGCGGACCGTCCACACGCAAGATCGACCGGATGTCGGAAGCGCTCAACATGTGGCTCGTTCGCCGGGCAGGGTGGTCGGGGGCTGCGCGCGCGTCCAGCGACTTCGTCATGCCGGTGATCGTCGCCATCCTCGTCGCCTATGCGTTTTCGGGCCGCCCGGCGATGCTCGTTGGCGATCTCAGCACGCTATTGCTGCTCGCCGGACTGACGGTTGGCCAGCTTTCCGCCCTCGCTCGCGCCGCCGACTATCGGCTTGCCTATGTCGAGTCCCGCCGCCGGATTGCCTCCATCCTGGCGAGGCCGGTTCTTGCGGATCCTGTGAATCCAATTCCCCTGCCGCGCTCGACGGCAGGCCGGCGGCTGCGCATCGAATTTCATTGCCGACACGGCACGCCGTCAAAAGTGCTGGAGGCCGCGCCCGGCGCCTTGATCCTGCTTGGCGGTGATACGCTTGAGGCGCGCAGCGCGCTTTTTTCCAGCATCGCCGGTTTTGAGGAAAACAGCGGCCTGGCGATTTTCCTCGATGACATCCCTGTCGACAAGATTTCGCAACGCGACCGGCGCCGGGCAATCACCGTTTTGTCGCCGGAGATCCCGTTGGTGCCGGCAACGATGGTCGACAATATTGCCCTGGGAGCGCCCTCAGCGACCTCGCAGGAAGAGATAATCGCCACGGCCTCGCTGTGCGGCCTGGCAGTCGAAGGACCTCCAGACAGCAGCCAGGAGCGACTGGAGCCGCCTCAAATCAGTGCAATGCAGGCCGCCCGGATCCGTGCCGCACGAGCGTTGGTCCGATCAGCGGCCGTGCTCCTTATCGACGACATCGATGTCTGCAAGGACCCGGACTTGCTTGCGGCCGTTCTGGCGCGCGCGCGTGCCGCGCAAACGACAGTGATCGTCTCGTGCGAAGCAGCCACTGCGGGCATGGAATTCGATGATACCTGGCGTCTCGGCGCGTGACCGAGAGATCGCCGTTGGCGCTGCAACCCTCCTGAAACGTCCTTCTTACTCATCGATCCACAATATGGATCGCATTTTCGCCGCAAGTCGCTGATATACAGCCGATTGCGTGGCAAAAATCGGTTATTCGAAATTATAGGTCCATGATATAGACCCATGAGCGCAGGAACGAGCGGGAGGAGATCGCTTCGTTCCGATTTCGGCGTGGGCGTATAGGGCAGGCGTTGTTGCCTGGTCCGAGCGGAGGAGCGTGAAGCATGGCAGCCGCCAGCAACAACACGATGATCGTCGATACGCCGGCCGAGGTGCTGGATGCGCGGCCAGGGTCGCGGCTGATGTGGCCGGTCGAGGCGGTGGCCTCGATACTGCTCGTCTTGGTCATCGGTCTGCTGCTCGCCGGCGTCATCTCGCGCTACGTGCTATCGCTGCCGATCGTCTGGATCGATGAGGCCGCTTCCATCTCCTTTCTCTGGCTCGCCATGCTCGGCTCGGCGATCGCCATCGACCGCAACGAGCATCTACGTCTTACCATCTTCCTCAACCTGATCCCCGAGCGCGGCCGCCACTTCGTGGACGCCCTCGCTTTGCTCGTGGTGGCGACGGTGCTGCTCGCGCTGATCGTGCCGGCAAGCCAGTATGTACAGGAAGAGTGGTACGTCACCTCGGCGGCGCTCAACATTCCGATGAGCTTCCGCGCCTCGGCAATTGTCGCCGGGCTGGCATTGATGTCCGTCATCGCCGTGGGCCACGCGATCCGCGCTGCGACGCTCGCCAACCTGGTCGCCGCTGTCGCAGTGATTGCTGCACTGGCCGTACTCGGCTGGCTGCTTTCGCCATTGTTCCTCACGCTCGGCTACGCCAACATCGTCATCTTTCTCGTCGGCGTGGTGGCCGTCTGCCTTCTGCTCGGCGTGCCGATCGCTTTCTGTTTCGGCATCGGCACGATCGCCTTCATCGTCTTCAGCACGCACGTGCCGATGATCGTGCTTGTCGGCCGCATCGACGAGGGGATGTCGAGCCTCATCCTGCTGTCGGTGCCGATCTTCGTTCTGCTCGGCTGTGTGCTCGACGCGACGGGCATGGGCAAGGCGATCGTCGAATTCATGGCGTCGCTGCTCGGCCATGTAAAGGCCGGCATGTCTTACGTGCTGCTGGGCTCGATGTTCCTCGTCTCGGGCATTTCCGGTTCGAAGGTTTCCGACATGGCGACCGTCGCTCCGGCACTTTTCCCCGAAATGAAGCGGCGCGGCCACAAGCCCAAGGAGATGATCGCGTTGCTCGCAACCGGCGCTGCGATGGCCGATACAGTGCCGCCATCGATCGTGCTGATTGTGCTCGGCTCGGTCGCCGGCGTTTCGATCGCCGCGCTTTTCACCAGCGGCTTCGTCATCGCCGTGGTTCTGTTGCTGGTCCTTGCGGTGCTCGCGCGCTGGAAGGCTTCGGGCGAAAGCATGGAAGGCGTCCATCGCGCTCCGTTCTCGCTCGTCTGGAAGACCCTGCTCGTCTCCGCCCCCGCGCTGGTGCTCCCCTTCCTGATCCGCGGCGCCGTCGGCGGCGGCGTCGCCACCGCCACCGAGGTGTCCACAATCGCCGTGCTCTATGCGCTGGTCATCGGCGCGTTGTTTTATGGCGGCATCGGCGCGAAGAAATTCTACGCCATGCTGGTCGAGACGGCGGCGCTGTCTGGCGCCATCCTGCTCATCCTCGGCACCGCCTCGGCAATGGCCTGGGCGCTGACGCAAACCGGTTTCGCCAACCAGCTGGCCATCACCATGACTGACCTGCCGGGAGGCTGGTTCTCCTTCATGCTCGTCACAATCGCCGTCTTCATGGTTCTCGGCTGCGTCCTTGAAGGTCTGCCAGCGATCGTTCTGATGGCGCCGATCATGTTTCCGATCGCCGCTCGGCTGGGCATCAACGACGTGCACTATTCGATGGTCGTCGTGACGGCGATGAACATCGGGCTTATGGCCCCGCCTATCGGCATCGGCTTCTACATCGCCTGCAAGATCGGCGACGTCTCGCCCGACGAGGCCATGAGCGCCATCTGGCCCTACCTCGGTGCGTTGCTTGCCGGCCTGTTGCTGATCGCCGCCGTCCCGGCGCTGTCGGTAGCCTATCTCTAGCCACTCGGATTCAACCAGGAGGAAACACGATGACCATCACCCGCCGCAGCTTGATGATAGGCGCAGCCGCATCCATCCCGCTCGTCAGCACCATCCGCTACGCCGGGGCGCAGGCGGCGGAGTTCAACTACAAATACGCCAACAACCTGCCACTCACCCACCCGATGAACCTGCGCGCGCAGGAAGCGGTCGAGAAAATCCGCGAGGAGACCGGCGGCCGCGTCGCCATCCAGATATTCCCCAGCAACCAACTCGGCGCCGACACCGACATGCTGAGCCAGGTTCGCTCGGGCGGCGTCGAATTCTTCACGCTGTCGCCGCTGATCCTTTCCACGCTCGTCGCCAATGCCTCGATCAGCGGCATCGGCTTTGCCTTCTCGAACTACGACGCGGTGTGGGCGGCGATGGATGGCGACCTCGGCAAATATGTGCGCGGCGAGATCGAGAAATCGAACCTGGTCGTCATGGAAAAAATCTGGGACAACGGCTTTCGCCAGATCACCAGTTCCGTCGGCCCGATCGAGACGCCCGCCAACCTCGAAGGCTTCAAGATTCGCGTCCCGGTCAGCCCGCTCTGGACCTCGATGTTCACCGCCTTCAAGTCGGCGCCGGCCAGCATCAACTTCGCCGAAGTGTATTCGGCGCTGCAGACCAAGATTGTCGACGGGCAGGAAAACCCGCTCGCCATCATCTCGACGGCCAAGCTCTACGAGGTGCAGCAGTTCTGCTCGCTCACCAACCACATGTGGGACGGCTTCTGGTTCCTCGCCAACAAGCGGGCCTGGGAGGCGATGCCGCAAGACGTGAGCGAGATCGTCGCCAGGAACCTCAACGAGGCCGGCGTGAAGGAGCGCGGGGACGTCGCCAAGCTCAATGCCACGCTTGAGCAGGAACTCGTCGCCAAGGGCATGAAGATCAACCATCCGGATGCGGCCCCGTTCCGGCAGACGCTGAAGGACGCCGGCTTCTACGCCGAGTGGAAGGGCAAGTATGGCGACGAGGCCTGGGCCATCCTGGAAAAGGCTGTTGGCGCCAGCCTGACCTGAGCGCGGGCGGCTCCCAGGCGGGCAGGCTAATTGGCTCGCCCGCCCGATAACAGTCGCGATTTTTGTAGGGAATTCGATGGTGGGCGACCGGCTCAGAGGAAAATCCGCAATCGTCTTCGGCGCAGGGTCGTCCGGACCCGGCTGGGGCAACGGCAAGGCAGCGGCGGTCGCCTTCGCGCGCGAAGGCGCGCGTGTCGCCTGCGTCGATCTCGCTGCGGCGGCCGCAGCTGAAACCGCTGAAATCATCCACGACGAGGGCAACCAGGCGATCGCGTTGTCGGCCGACGTGACCAATCTGGTCTCAGTCGAGCTGGCAGCAGCGGCAGCAATGGAGGCGTTCGGCGCCATCGACATCCTGCACAACAATGTCGGCGTGACCCATATGGGCGGTCCCGTCGAACTCGACGAGGACGCGTTCCAGGCCGCCCTCGATCTCAATATCGGACCGGTCTACCGCACCGCCAAGGCGGTGTTGCCGCATATGCTCAAGGGCGGCGGCGGTGCGATCGTCAATATCTCGTCACTCGCCGCGATACGCTACGTCGGTTATCCCTATTTCGCCTATTATGCGGCCAAGGCCGCGGTGAACCAGGCCACCGTGGCGCTGGCCATGCAATATGCGCGGCAAGGTATTCGCGCCAACTGCATCATGCCGGGCCTGATCGACACGCCGATGATCTACAAGCAGATTTCCGGCCAATACGGTTCGGCCGACGAGATGGTGGCCGCCCGCAACGCCATGGTGCCGATGGGGCGGATGGGAACAGCGTGGGACGTCGCAGCGGCGGCGGTGTTTCTTGCCTCCGAGGAGGCGCGCTTCGTCACCGGCGTTTGCCTGCCTGTCGATGGCGGCCAAAGCTGCGCCGTCAGCGAGCTCCGCTGACCATGGACATCGCGCCGCCCCCGGAACGCGATCAGACCGGCTCGCAGAGCGTCGACCGGGCGCTCAGCCTTCTTTCGATGGTCGGCCGGCACGCCGACCGCGGCGTCTCGCTCTCCGATATCGTCGAGGAAAGTCGGCTGAACAAGCCGACAACGCGCCGCCTGCTGTTGGCGCTGATGCGCGCGGGAATGATCGAGCAGGACGAGACGACGCGGCGCTATTATCTCGGCGAGGAGGCCTACGTGCTGGGCAGCCTCGCCTCGCGCCGTTTCGGCCTGCTTCAGGTCTCGATGGAAAGTCTGCTGCGCCTTTCGAAGAAGACCGAGGATGCCAGCTTCCTCTCGGTTCGCCGCGACACATACTCAGTCTGCCTCTATCGCGAGGAAGGGACCTACCCGGTCAGGACCCACGCGCTGCAGGCCGGCTTCGAGCACCCACTGGGCGTCGGCGCCGGCTCGCTCGCCATGCTGGCCGCACTCCCCGACGAGGAAGTGGAAGCGGTGCTGGCGGCCAATGACGCGGTGCTCAAATCCGAATACCCAATGCTCCCGGTCGAGCAGATCCGGCGCGACGTCGAAACGACGCGCGCCAACGGCTATTCGCTCAATCCCGGCCGCATCATCGCCAATTCCTGGGGCGTCGGGGTTGTGCTTCGCAGCGCCGACGCACGGCCGGTCGGCGCACTGTCGATCGCGGCGATCGACAGCCGGATGCAGCCGGCAAGACAAATCGAGCTCGTCGGATATCTCATGCAGGAGGCAAGGCGCGTCGAGGAACGGCTTGCCCAGATGTTCGCCTCGCGCGCGCAGATGCGCGAGCACCCCACCTTTAAGCCCCGCACTAGGAGGTTGTCACAATGACGAAGGCTCAGATCGTCGGACGGGCGCATTCCGCGTTGGGAAAGTCGGATTTGGAAAACACCGGGCAGTTGATGGCGCCGGCAGCGGCGCCGACGCTTGCTCATGCCGGTGTCGAGCCCGGCGACGTCGCCGCCATCTTCGTCTGCGTGTCGTTGCTGGAGTGCGCGAAGTGATGACCATGGCCCCGGGCGGCGTGTCGCCTTCCTCCACGCGCGTCATGAACCTCTCGCATTTTTTGACCCAGGCGGCACGCCGCAATCCGCACGACATCGGCTTTGTCTGGCGCGAGCGGCAGTGGACATGGCGCGAGATGGAAGCGCGCGTCAACGCGATGGCCGCCGCACTCCGCGACGCGTTCGGCGTGACAAAGGGCGACCGAATCCTCGTCCAGTCGGCCAATTGCAACCAGATGTTCGAATCGATGTTCGCCTGCTTCCGGCTCGGAGCCGTCTGGGTGCCGGCGAACTACCGTCAGTCGCCGGACGAAGTCGCCTACCTCGCCAAGGCGAGCGGCGCGCGCGGTCTGATCTGCGGGGCGGGCTTCCCGGCTCATGCTGCTGCCTGCCAGGAAACAGCCCCCGGGATCGACTTCGTCCTGTCGATCGGCGCGGCCGAATTCGGCGATGACTACGACGCCGTCGCCACCCGTTTTGCCGGCCGGACCGTTGCCAGCGTCGCCGTCGATCGCGACGATCCGTGTTGGTTCTTCTTCACCTCCGGCACGACCGGCCGGCCGAAGGCCGCCGTGCTCACGCATGGCCAGATGGGCTTTGTCATCACCAATCATCTGTGCGACCTGATGCCCGCCACGACCCGCAACGACGCTTCGATCGTGGTGGCGCCGCTGTCGCATGGGGCCGGCATTCATCAACTCGTGCAGGTGGCGCACGGCGCCAAGTCTATCCTCCTGCCAACCGACAAGCTCGATGTGCCGACAGTCTGGGCGCTGGTCGAAAAATGGCGGGTAACCAACGCCTTCACCGTGCCGACCATCCTGAAAATGCTCGTCGAGGACGACAGCGTCGACCGGTTCGACCATTCCTCGTTGCGCTATGTCATCTATGCCGGTGCGCCGATGTACCGCGCCGACCAGAAGCGGGCGCTCGAGAAACTGGGGCCGGTTCTGGTCCAATATTTTGGCCTGGGGGAAGTCACCGGCAATATCACTGTGCAGCCTCCTTCCTGTCATTCCGTCGAGGATGGCCCGCAAGCGCGCATCGGAACCTGCGGTTTCGAGCGCACGGCCATGCAGGTCGAGGTCCAGGACGACGCCGGCAATGCCGTGTCGCCGGGCGAAACCGGCGAAATCTGCGTGATCGGGCCGGCAGTCTTCGCCGGCTATTACGACAACCCGCAAGCCAACGCCGCAGCGTTCCGCAACGGCTGGTTCCGCACCGGCGATCTCGGCCACATGGCCGCGGACGGCTTCGTCTACATCACCGGCCGCTCGTCCGACATGTATATCTCCGGCGGCTCCAACATCTATCCACGCGAGATCGAGGAGAAGATCCTGCTCCATCCCGACATCAGCGAAGCCGCCGTTCTCGGCCTTCCCGATCCGGTCTGGGGCGAAGTCGGCGTCGCGGTTTGCGTCGCCCGCGCCGGCGTTGCGCGCGAAACGATCGAGATTGAGCGCTGGCTGGAAGGCAAGCTCGCCCGCTACAAGATGCCCAAGCGCTTCGTGTGGTGGGAGACGATGCCCAAATCGGCCTATGGCAAGATCGCCAAGAAGCTGATCCGCGAAGAGCTGGAGCGCCGCGGCGAGTTGGGACCGACCGGGCGGCAGCTCTCGGCATGAGGGGCAGGCGATGAACAGCAGCCAGCAAAGCCGCGCCGTGGCGATCACCGGCGGCGCATCGGGCATCGGGCTTGAGACCGCGCGCCTGCTGACCGAGCGCGGCTTCGAGGTCTTCCTCCTCGACCTCGCCGCGCCAGCGCTGGGTTCGGCCTGCACGGATCTCGGCCTGCGCGAGGAACGCGGCATCGTCTGCAATGTCGTCGACGAAGCGGCTGTCGACGAGGCCATCGGCCGGATCACCGCCGCGCACCGCCTCACCGCAGTCGTAAACTGCGCCGGCATCGCGATGGACCGGCCGTCGGTCGAGACCAGCGTCGAGGATTTCCGCCGCATTCTCGACGTGAACCTCACCGGAACGTTCATCGTCTCGCGGGCTGCGGCGCGCTACTGGCTCGAACGCAAACTGCCGGGAGCGATTGTCAATATCACCTCCGTTTCGGGTCTTTGCGGCAACAAGGGCCGCAGCGCCTACGGCGCATCGAAGGGCGGCCAGAACCTGCTCACGCTCGTCATGGCCAATGAGCTGGGCGTCGATGGCATCCGCGTCAACGCCGTCGCACCCGGCCCGATCGAAACGCCGCTGACGCAGGCCGTCCACACCGAGGACGTTCGCCGGCAGTGGCTGGATCGCGTGCCGCAGCGCCGCTACGGCACGCCGCGCGAGATCGCCGGAGCGGTGGCTTTCCTGATTTCCGACGAGGCCAGCTACATCAACGGCCAGATTCTCGCCGTCGATGGCGGCTTCATTCATGCCGGCCTTGTCGCCTGAGATGGCTCCGATGCGCAGCATCCGCCATCCCGGTCCGATCGCGTTGGAACGTTTCGCAGCGATACCCTGCGCCGCAGAGCCGCTAACCTTGCTGCTTGAAGCCGGCTGCTCGATCAATGACGCCGTGGCGCAGGCTTTCGCCGACGCCGGGTTCAGCGGCGGGTATATCCGCCTGCGCAACGCGCGGGTTGACCCAATGCGCTACGTCATCCCCGCCGCCTCTCCCGATGGCATGCACGCCGCGTGGTACAGCGATATATCAGCACCGGAAGGCATTACGGTCATCGAGGATGCGGGCCTCGTCGCCGGCCGGCGCGACGAGCAGCCATTCTTTCATTGCCATGGCATCTGGCGCACCCCCGACGGCGTGCGCCGCATGGGCCATCTCCTGCCGCTCGACTCGCATTTGGCGGAGCAGGTCGAGGTCACCGCCTGGGGCATCGAGGGCGCACTGTTCGACGTGCGCGACGACGCCGAGACGAATTTTCGCCTTTTCGCGCCGATCAGAGCTCCGGTCCAGGCTGGGCGCCGCGGCCGCCGCGCAGCCATCTGCACGGTAAAGCCGAACGAGGATATCGGCCAGGCGATCGAAGCCGTCTGCCGACGGCACGGCTTTGACCACGCCTCGATCCAGGGCATCGGCAGCCTGGTCGGCGCGGATTTCGACGACGGCTCGGCTGTCTTCTCCTATGCGACGGAAGTTCTCGTCACGGATGGCGCCGTGCGCTCCGGTCGTTGCACGCTCGACATCGCGCTGGTCGGCATGGACGGTGTGATATCAGCAGGTCGCCTTCGCCGCGACGCCAACCCGGTCTGCGTGACGTTCGAACTGTTGGTTGTCGCATCCGATGAGGAACCTGCATAGTCGGGTTTCACGACCCGGTCAGAGCGGTTTTCGGAGCCATTTTGCCAGGACGCCAACGATGCCTTCCCGGAACGACAGCACCGCGACAACGAAGATGATGCCCTGGCCGATCGTGACCCAGTCGCCGAATGTCGCGAGGTAGTTCTGCATCGTGACGATGACTGCCGCGCCGACGATCGGTCCGAACACCGTGCCCATGCCGCCCAACAGCGTCATCAGCACGACTTCGCCGGACATCGTCCAGTAGACGTCGGTAAGCGACGCCAACTGGAACACGATCGCCTTGGTTGCGCCGGCGACGCCGGCGAGCGTCGCCGACAGCACGAATACGGCGAGCTTGTAGCGGTTGACCCGATAGCCCAGCGAGATCGCGCGCGGCTCGTTCTCGCGGATCGCCTTCAACACCTGTCCAAACGGCGAATGGATGATGCGATAGATCAGCAATATGCCGGCGAAGAAGATGGCGAGCACGAAGAAATAGAGGACTTCGCTCGAACGCAGGTCGATCAGCCCGAACAGATGGCCGCGCGGCACGGCCTGGATGCCGTCCTCGCCGCCGGTAAACGCCGCCTGCAGCGAGAAGAAATAGATCATCTGCGCAAAAGCCAGCGTCACCATGGCGAAATAGATGCCGTGGCGGCGAATGGCGAGGGAGCCGATGGCCAGACCGAGCACGGCTGCCACCAGCGTGCCCGCGATAATGGCAAGTTCAGGCGTCAGGCCCCACACCTTTGCCGCATGCGCCGAGACGTAGCTCGCCATGCCGAAATAGGCAGCGTGGCCGAAGGACAGGAGACCACCAAAGCCGAGCAACAGATTGAAGGCGCAGGCAAACAGCGCGAAGCACAGCACCTTCATGACAAAGATCGGATAAAGCAGAAATGGCGCGGCGACGAGGAAGACGAAGAGCGCGGCGAAGATCGCAAGGTGATGACGCGGCATGCCCGCGGCGCCAACCGACGTTATCGCCGCCATGGCGATCGGGTTGGTATCGGTTGTCATCATACACTCCGTCCAAACAGGCCCGCGGGCTTGACCAGTAACACGAGCGCCATGATGACGAAGATCACCACGGCCGAGCCTTCCGGATAGAACACGCGGGTCAGACCCTCGATCAGCCCAAGCCCGAAGCCGGTGAGGATCGAGCCCAGGATCGAGCCCATGCCGCCGATGACGACGACGGCGAAGACGACAATGATCAGGTCAGCCCCCATGTTCGGGTTGACTGCGTATATCGGCGCGGCGAGCACGCCGGCGAAACCCGCGAGTGCGACGCCGAAACCATAGGTGAGCGTGACCAGCAGCGGCACGTTGATGCCGAACGCGCCGACCATGGTCGGGTTCTCGGTCGCAGCCCTGAGATAGGCGCCAAGCCGGGTCTTTTCGATGATGAACCAAGTCGCGAGGCACACGATGAGGGAAGCCGCAATTACCCAGGCGCGCGAATTGGGCAGGTACATGAAGCCGAGATTGTAGCCGCCGGTCAGAAGCGGCGGCGGCGGGTAGGGCAGGCCGGATACGCCGAAAAACTGGCGGAAGAAGCCGACGATGATCAGCGCCAGGCCGAAAGTGAGAAGCAGCCCATAGAGATGGTCGAGGTGATAGAGCCGCCGGATCAGCACGCGCTCGAGCACGATGCCGGTGACGCCGACGATCGGCGGGACGATGAACACAGCCCACCAGTAACCGACGCCGAGATAGTTGAGCAGCATCCAGGCGCCGAAAGCGCCCAGCATGTACTGCGCGCCATGCGTGAAATTGATGATGTTCAGCAGACCGAAGATGACCGCCAGCCCGAGGCTCAGGACCGCATAGAAGGAGCCATTGATCAGCCCGAGCAGCAATTGCCCGAACAGGACCTGTGGCGGAATTCCAAGCAGTTCGAACATGGTCGCTCCAGCTGACTTGTCGACAAAACGATGCGCCGAGCTGTTCGGCGCATCGTTGGCGAGGCTCGCTTACTTGACCAGCGGACAGCCGCCTTCGGCGAGCGGGCGGAACGCCTTGTCGGCCGGAATGGTGGCCACCGTCTCGAAATAATCCCATGGACCCTTCGATTGGTCCGGCTTCTTGACGCGGAACAGATACATGTCGTGCAGCTTGCGCCCGTCGGCCCGGATCGTGCCCTTGCCGAACAGCGGATCCTCGGTCGGCATTTCCTTCATTTTGGCCATCACCTTGGTCGCATCCTTGTTGCCGACGGCCTCGACGGCTTTAAGGTAATGCAGGACAGAAGCGTAGACTCCGGCCTCGATCATCGACGGCTTTTGTCCGGCATTCCGCTCCTGGAAACGGGCAGAGAATTCCCGGGTTTGATCGTTCCTGTCCCAGTAGAACGCGCTGGTGAGCACGAGGCCTTGCGCCACTTCGAGGCCAAGCGCATGCACGTCGTTGATGAACATCAGCAGGGCGGCGAGCGATTGGCCACCCTGGGTGATGCCAAATTCCGACGCCTGTTTGACCGCGTTGATCGTGTCGCCGCCGGCATTGGCGAGGCCGACGACCTTGGCGCCAGACCCTTGCGCCTGCAGCAGGAAGGACGAAAAATCCTGGCCGGGGAAAGGATGACGGACGGCGCCGAGAACCTTGCCGCCCGATGCTTCGACGACCGCCGACGTATCGCGCTCGAGCGCGTGGCCGAAGGCGTAGTCGGCTGTGACGAAGAACCAGCTGTCGCCGCCCTGTGCGACCATGGCCGAGCCCGTGCCGTTGGCAAGCGCCCAGGTGTCGTAGGTCCAGTGGACGGTGTTGGGCGAACAGGCTTTGCCGGTGAGGTCGGACGAGGCCGGACCCGAGGCGAGGAAGATCTTGTTCTTCTCCTTGGTGATCTCGTTGACGGCGAGCGCCACCGACGAGGTTGGCACGTCGGCGATGACATCGACATTTTCGGTGTCGTACCACTGGCGGGCGATGTTCGAGCCGACGTCCGGCTTGTTCTGGTGGTCGGCGGAGACGATCGACACATTGATGCCCTTGTCCGTCGCCTTGAAGTCTTCGACCGCCATCTGGGCCGCGATGACCGAGCCTTCGCCGGCGATGTCTGCATAGATGCCGGAACGGTCGTTCAGGACGCCGATTTTGACATCTGTGGCGTAGGCCGCGCCGGCCATCAGCAGGCTCGCCGTTGAAGCCAGGACAATTCCCATTTTTTTCATCGCTACTTCCCTCCGATTGCGGCGCAACGCGCCGTTGATGATTGTCTAGACGCCGAGATAGGCGTGCAGCTTGTCGATGTTGGCGTCGAGTTCGCGGTTGGGGATCGTGTCGATCACGCGCCCCTGTTCCACCACGTAGTGACGGTCCGCGACCAGTGCGGCGAAATGAAAATTCTGTTCGACGAGCACGATGGTGAATCCCTCGTCCTTGAGCCGGGCAATAGTGCGGCCGATCTGCTGCACGATGACGGGCGCAAGCCCTTCGGTCGGCTCATCGAGCAGCAACAGCTTCGCGCCCGTCCGCAAGATCCGTCCGATGGCGAGCATCTGCTGTTCGCCGCCCGATAGCTTGGTGCCTTGGCTCGAAAGCCGTTCCTTCAGGTTCGGGAAGAGTTCGAAAATCTGCTCGACGGTGAGCCCACCAGGGCGCACCTGCGGCGGCAGCATCAAGTTCTCCTCGACAGAGAGGCTGGAAAAGATCGCCCGCTCCTCGGGGCAATAGGCGATGCCCATCTGGGCGATCAGCCGCGACGGCAGCTTGATCGTCTCCCGACCGTCATAGGTGACCGAGCCCGAGCGCCTGGAAAGAATTCCCATGATCGCTTTCAACGTCGTCGTCTTGCCAGCGCCATTGCGGCCGAGCAGCGTCACCACTTCGCCTTCGCCAACCTCGAAACTCACGCCGTGAAGCACATGGCTCTCGCCGTACCAACCCTGCAGGCCGTCGACGCGAAGCAGCGGTGTCGCCGAGGGCCCAGCAGCCGGCCTGCTTGCAAGTTCGACTTCAGACATGTCCGGCCCCGATATAGGCTTCGATAACGCGCGGGTCCTTGGAAACCGCAGCATAGTCGCCTTCGGCGAGGACTTTGCCGCGCGCCAGCACGGTGATGCGGTTCGACAGCGAGGCGACGACCGACAGGTTGTGCTCAACCATCAAAATGGTGCGGTTCTTGGCGATGCGCCGGATCAGCGCCGAGATGCGCTCGATGTCTTGTTGCGCCATGCCGGCCATGGGCTCGTCGAGAAGCAGCATTTCGGGGTTCAGCGCCAGCGTCGTCGCGATTTCAAGCGCGCGCTTGCGGCCGTAGGACAGATCGCTGGCGCGGATATCTGAAAACTCGGTCAGGCCGACATCGGCAAGAAGAGCCGCGCCCTCGCCATTGAACTTGGAGAGCACCGTTTCGGAGCGCCAGAAATCGAAACTGTCGCCGCGCCGGCGCTGCAGCGCTATGCGGACATTCTCAAGTGCCGTCATGTGCGGAAACACCGCCGATATCTGAAAGGAGCGCACAAGGCCCAGCCGCGCGATGTCTGCCGGCTGCATCCTGGTGATGTCGCGGCCTTGGTAGCGGATCGCGCCGCGCGTTGGCTGGAGGAATTTGGTCAGCAAGTTGAAGAGCGTCGTCTTGCCTGCGCCGTTGGGGCCGATCAGCGCGTGGATCGATCCTCGCTCCACCGTCAGATTGACATTGTTGACAGCGACGAAGCCCCCGAATTCCATAGTCAATCCCGCAGCTTCGAGGATCGCTCCGGAATTCATGCGCGGGAGCCCTCGCCGGTCATCGGCGTGAAAACGTGGAACCGCGCCGCGAGGCTATCTGCCTCCAGGGTGACTTCCATGGTTTCCTCCCGTGGCACTTCCGCCCGCAACAAACGACCTAATCCACATCGCGTCAAGGCCGCAATTGCCGGCGCTGGGGCAGGGAGCCTCGATCATTTTCGAATTGCAATCTCGAAGGGGCGCAAACGACAGGCGAGACGCGCCTGCAATCCGAACCCATCCCCAATACAGGCTGGCTCGATACAGGCCGGTTGGCTTTCGTAGGCGAGTTTTTGTTTGCCATGATGTCACTCCGGTCGATGGTCGGGGATCGCAGCCATTGCGGCTCGCTTCGGGGCAGGCGTCGGTCAGTCCTTGCCGCGCTTTGGATCCTTGCCGGCAGCCTGGCTGCTCCTTTGCGGTTTGCCCTTCTTGTCCTGATTGCCGCCGCGGTTGCCGCCGTGATCGCCGCTCGATCGCTTGGCGGCTTTTGCGTCCTGAAGCTTCGTGGCCATCCCGGTTCTCCTTTTGGTCCGACTACTTGAACTCCCCTGACGCGGCGATTATTCCCGCCGGGAACCTATCGCCGCGTCGAGAGTTGGCGCAGGAGTAGGACCGCACCGCAATGAACGCGAGGAATGGGATTGCCGTCGGAGCTTTTTGAAGGATGACCTTCGCTTTCGAGAAGTGTTGCAGATGAAAATTGCCCAGATCGCCCCCCTTACCGAAGCCGTGCCGCCGCGGACCTATGGCGGGACCGAGCGAATAGTTTCATATCTGACTGAGGAGCTTGTTAGACAGGGTCATGACGTGACCTTGTTCGCCAGCGGCGATTCACGCACCTCTGCCGAATTGGTCCCGTGTTGCGATATTGCATTGCGCCTGAATCCCAGAATTCGGCACGACATTCCCCAGCACGTGATGATGCTTGAACAGGTGCGCAGGCGGGCCGATGAATTCGACGTGCTGCATTTTCACGTCGATATTCTCCATTTCCCCATAATCCGGGACTTTGCCCAGCGAACCGTTACGACGCTTCATGGACGACTCGACCTCCCGGACCTGGCGCAGCTTTATGCGATGTTCGATGACATTCCGCTGGTTTCGATTTCGTACGATCAACGCTGGCCCATGCCGCCTGTCCATTGGGTAGGAACGGTGTATCACGGTCTGCCTCGCGATCTTCTGCCTTTTCGCCCGAAAGCCTCGGGCTATCTCGCATTCCTCGGCCGCATTTCACCGGAAAAAGGGCCGGAAACGGCCATTGAAATCGCAGCGCGTACAGGAATGCCGCTGAAGATCGCCGCCAAGATCGACAAGGTGGACCAATCCTATTGGAAAGACAGGGTCGAACCCCAGGTGCTTCAAAATCCCAAGGTGGAATTCATCGGCGAAATCGACGAACGGCAAAAAGCAGACTTTTTGGGTGATGCGGCAGCGCTTTTGTTCCCTATCGACTGGCCGGAACCTTTCGGACTCGTAACCATCGAGGCGATGGCCTGTGGCACGCCTGTGATAGCGTTCAGGCGCGGCGCCGTTCCGGAGGTCATCGACGATGGTGTGTCCGGGTTGATCGTCGACACGATTGACGGAGCTGTGAACGCGGTACGGCGGATAAACGGCCTCGATCGTGCACAGGTGCGACGGACTTTTGAGGAGCGCTTCACGGTCGAGCGCATGTGCCGCGACTACGTGGCGATCTATGGCTCGCTCTCGGAGGACATGACGAAAGCACTTGGTTCTCAAAACGAGCGCGCTAAAAATGCCGCAATGATGACTATGTCTACCTGACCGAGCAAGGCGACGGCTCGGCTGCTCGGATCAGCGCCTGAGCCGCCTTGGTCGCTTCTGGACGGGAGGGGTTGACCATGATCACTCAACTCGAAGACCGCAAGATTGATCCAGCCGTGGCGCTGCCGGCAATCGACGAAACGGCACCGCGCGAGCCGCATCGGCAATTTGCGCTGAAACACGAGGATTGCTTCGTCGTCGCGGACAGCTACGGCGACATACGCGGCACCGGCGACGGGCTTTTCCGCGACGACACGCGTGTTTTGTCGCGCTTCCGCTTGTTCATCGGCGGCCGGATGCCGTCGCTGCTCGGCGCCTCGCTGTCGCAGGACAACATCCTGTTCACCGCCAATCTCACCAATTTGGCCACTATCGGGCCAAACGGCAGCGAAGCGTTGCCGGGCGTTGTCCACATCGATCGGACGCGGTTCATCTGGCAGGACCGCATGTTCGAGCGCATCACCTTTACCAACTACTCCGCGCGCGAGGTTGTTCTGCCGGTTCGGCTCGATTTCGACGCCGATTTCCGTGACATGTTCGAGGTGCGCGGCACCACACGCAGCCGCCGCGGTCGCGCCCATGACGCGCTGGTCGGCGCGGCAAGCGTGACGTTCCGATATGAAGGCCTCGACAATGTGGCGCGTCAGTCGGTCATCGCATTTTCGATCCGGCCCGACGAAATCCACCCCAACCACGCCGATTTCGTCATTCGCGTGGCGAGGCGCGGCGCCAGGACATTGCACCTGGAGGTCGGCCAAGGCGAAGAAACTCCCTCCAGCGACCGCTTTCGCGCGGCCGCTGCGCGAGCCCGCTTCGCCATGCGCTCAAAGCGCCGGCAGGGCGCCACCGTCTACAGCTCCGGCCGCGTGTTCAACGACTGGCTGACACGCACGCGCGCCGACATCGCGCTGCTGACGACCGATCTGGAGACCGGGCCATACCCCTATGCCGGCATCCCCTGGTTCTCGACGGCCTTCGGCCGCGATGGCGTCATTTCCGCCTTGCAGATGCTCTGGCTCAATCCGGACCTTGCCCGCGGCGTACTGGCCTTTCTTGCCCACTATCAGTCGACCGAGACCTCTGTGTTCGACGACGCCGAACCCGGCAAGATCATGCATGAGACCCGCAAGGGGGAGATGGCGGTGCTGCGCGAGCTGCCGTTCGGCCGCTACTATGGCGGCGTCGACACCACGCCACTCTATGTCTATCTGGCTTCGTCCTACGCCGAACGCACCGGAGACGAGGCGTTCGTCGATCGCATGTGGGGCTCGCTGTGCGCTGCCACCGCCTGGATGGAAGAGGTCGGAGCCCGCAACGGGGAAGGCTTTGTGACCTACCACAGGGCGGCCGACACGGGCCTGTTCAACCAAGGCTGGAAGGACAGTTCCGATGCCGTCTTCCATGCCGACGGCACCATCCCAAAGGGACCGATCGCATTGGTCGAGGTGCAAGGCTATGCCTTCGCCGCATATCAAGGGATGGCAGCGCTGGCCGCAAGGCGCGGCGACGACGCCAAGGCGGCGCATTGGAGCGCCCTGGCAGAGAGGATCCGTCAGGCTGTCGAGACGCATTTCTGGATGCCGGATCGCAATTTCTATGCTTTGGCGATCGACGGAGAAGGCAAGCAATGCGCGGTTCGCACGTCCAACGCCGGCCACCTGCTCTATGTCGGGCTGCCCTCGGCGGAACGGGCGCAGGCACTTGCCAGCCAGCTGCTCTCTGCTCATCTTCATAGTGGTTGGGGCGTTCGCACACTGGCCGACGACGAGATCCCATTCAACCCGATGTCATATCATAATGGCTCGATCTGGCCGCACGACACCGCGCTCTGCGCCTCCGGGCTTGCCCGCTATCACGAACGCGACAGCGTCGTGAAGCTGATGAGCGGTATGTTCGAGGCGGCGGTCCGTTTCAACATGCGGCTGCCAGAGCTGTTCTGCGGCTTTACGCGTGCGGCCAGCGATTCACCGGTGGCCTACCCGGTCGCCTGTCTGCCGCAAGCCTGGTCGGCTGGCTCCGCTTTCATGATGCTGCAGGCTTGCCTGGGCATTCGGGTTGACGGCTGGAAACGCGAGATCACTGTGGAACGCCCGCGGCTGCCGATCGGCATCGACAACATCGTTATCCGCCACCTGGCCATTGGCGAGGCGAAAGTCGATCTCATCTTCGAGCGCCTTGGCGACCGCGTCGTGTGTTATCTCGACCACCGCCATGAAGGCCTGGTGCCTCTGGTGGTACGCTCTTAGCGCAGGCCGGCTCCCGTGCGGCATCTGCGAGCGCTGGATTGAGTCGCGCCTGGATGAGCCCTCGATCCAGGGTAAGTCGCAATCCGAAGGAATGCATACGCAGCCAGCGCGACGCAAAACCTGTACGGCGAATCGCCTGAAGCTCCTTCGGAGCTATGGTTTTCGAGCGCAATTGATGGGTCGTGAGTTTAGTTGGTCTTCAACTGGCCGACGCGGTTTTCGGCAATCCAGCGGGCGGCAAGCACCAACGCGCCCATACTGAAATCCCTGCCGTGTTTGGCCACCATTTCTTCCGACAGCTTGGCGAGCCGTTCGAAGAATTCGTCCTTGCTCTCGTCATCGGGGGTGGGTTCGGTTTGCATTTTGTGCTCCTTTTGCATGCGGCCTGCCTTTGCTATTTGAACATCTGTGCGGGAAAGGTGACGATCGCGGCGGTGCCGTCGAGTGCGCCCACCGCTAGGTGGCGTCCGTCGCCGGACCAAGCAAGCGCGGTCACCGCGCTGCCCAGCGGCCTGACGAGGAGTTCGTCTCGCGCGCCGATCTGGGCTATGGTGATCCGGCCGTTGGCATAGCCGGCCGCAATCAGTTTTTTCTTCGGGTGCGCAGCCACTGTCTCGACCGGAACCAGCCCGGCTCGGCCAGTCTCCAGCGCGCCCGAGGTGTCGCCGTCAAGTGGCGGAGCGGTCATCGACCAGCCGGCGATCCGGAACGCGCCCGACGCAAACAGCGCATTCTCGGGCAGACTCCAGCACACGGTCCGGACCGGCGATGGAAATCCCTCGACTAGGTCAGTGCGGCCATCGCCCGCGCTGACCAAGGCAAAGCCTCCGGCTTCGAGCCCACAGGCCAGCCATGTGCCGTCTCCACTCCAGCGGATCGATACCGGGCGCGCCGAAAAAGAAACGTCGCGTATCGGGGCAGCGTCGCCGTCGACCGCCCGGATCGACAGTCCATCGCCTAGGCCATGGGCGAGGCGCCTTCCGCCTGGCGAAAAGGCAAGCGCATCCGTCGACGGTGTCGCATCGTGTCGCAGTCGTACTGCATCGCCTTGGCCGCGTGCCAGGAAGACATCCTGCCGGTTGCTGACGGCTGTTATGGCCGTCCGGGGGTTGTGGTCGACGGCGACGACCGGCCCGTCGATTTTGACCAGCGTCTCCATCAAATTGCCGTCCGCGCCCAGATGCACCGCTTCGCCAGCCGCCGTTCCAACGACGAATCCGGAGGAAAGGTAGCTGGCGAGCGGGACGTCTCCATCCCCTAACGCAGCGGTGGCGATCAATGGTGCCGGTGGCTTCTCCCGCGGGCGGATCGTCGTCCGGCCGAGATCGCCGCTCACTCTGATCCGCGACTCCGGCGGCTCCTGGTCCGCGACCGCGGCAATTGCGACTGTTCCATCCACACACGTGAAGGCGACGGTCGAGCCATCGGCGCTGAAGCGCAGGTCGGCGATCGCCGACGGGCGACGCCAGCTTCGCGCCAGCAGGTCGAACAAGGTCAGGTTCTGTATCGCGTGCTGGTTCATGGCTGGCTCCCATCGTAATTCTCATCCGGTGCCGCAAGGCTGCGGTCGACGCCCTCGACGTCGGCTTCCGCGGCGACGATGCGCTCTTCGCACGCCGCACATGCGAACATGATTGCCGCGGCTCTCTCCTCCGCTTCAAGCAAGTCCTGCACCAGTTGCGCGTTCGCGCCGCTCCTGCCGATTTCGAGTTCCAGGCGCAGCACATCCATCTTGATACCGGCGAGTTTCTGATTGAGCCGCAGCGCCTGGGCAGTCAGCGCGGAGACGTTGGCGACAAGATCGAGCCGGCGGGCGAGCAACATGTCACGTCTGGTAGTATCGGACCTTCCTGTCATTTTTCGCTCCCCAAAGATCCGGGCGGTTTTTCGAAAACCGACAGCCATTTTGGCAACGTGCCGGCCTGCGACCGGAACTGATTTTCGGCCGTTTCGATGTGGCTCTTGAGCTGATCCCAGATGTCGACGCGGATCATCGATGTCGTATCGCCGGTGAGGCGCTCGATCTCGTCGACGCGGAACTGCCGCGACAGCGAAACGCCGGAAAACACGAAGTCGCGCAACAGGATCGCATGGTTCTCGATGAACAGATGGATCATCGGATGGGTTTCCGTGGTGACGCCGCCGGCGGCAAGCTCGGCCCGGATGAAATCCTGGAAGTGGCTCTGCAGGCGATGTTGGCTCTCGCCCATGAAGCGCATGACAAAGACCAGATCTAGCGGCATCAGCCTGACAAGATCGCCGGTGACGCCATCGGCCTGGCTGGACATTGGCTCGTGCGGCCCTCGGCTATCATTGTTGTTCGGCATGGTCTCTCTCCGACGCGACGCCCGTCCATGGTCATCGCCATCAAATAGTAGAGAAAGGGTAACAATTGAATAGATAATATTTGTTGTCGTGCTTGCTGCGCTTGCTAACTAAATATGTTGCAATTGCGAATAGACGCTAAATATTACAGGCGTACGTTACAACTGTAAAAGAACGTTACAGTTGGCTATCAGCTCATATGCCGAAGAGCGGCGATTTTGTTTTGAGCGCCAGCCATGGGTGCTGTTTTCAAATTGGCACGACGCTTGCATTGTACACTTCCACAAGAAGCCCATCGCGCTTTGACGCGGTGCCAAAAGAACGAAGGAACGGAGGAAGCAGGTCAAGTCCGCTTCGATACGCCCATCGCATATGCGGTTGGCGCCGCGGTCCCTGTCAGACTCTAACACCTTTGCCGCGATCCACTTGAATGGCCGGACGATGAGTCGCGCCTGAATGCGCAGCCCTTTGTCGTGCCGTTCGCACTCTCACTAGCGGCGCTGTGCGCCGCTTCATGCCGGGGTCAAGGGACCTGCGGCTCAAACCTGGTGGAGGCTTATGACCATGACGTCTCTGACGCTCAACAAGATTACCTCGCAACGCGGAATCTCCGTCGGCGAGGCAACCAAGAAGATTGCCGATCTCGGCTGGAATCCTTCCTACGTCCAGGAAGCTATGACGTTTCCGACCGACTACAAGATCAACAAGACGCCGCGCGACCCGATGAAGCAGGTTTTGCGGTCGTACTTTCCGATGCAGGAAGAGAAGGACAACCGAGTTTACGGCGCGCTCGATGCTGCATTGCGCGGCGACATGTTCCGCAATGTGGAACCGCGCTGGGTCGAGTGGATGAAGCTCTTCCTGGCGATCATTCCCTTCCCGGAAATCTCGGCTGCCCGCTCGATGGCGATGGTCGCCCGCATCGCGCCCGGCGAGGAGCTCAGGACCGGTTTCACGATGCAGATGATCGACGAGTTCCGTCACTCGACGATCCAGATGAATTTGAAGAAATGGTACATGGAGAACTACATCGATCCGGCCGGCTTCGACATCACCGAGGAAGCCTTCGGAAAATGCTACGCCACGACCATCGGCCGGCAGTTCGCGGAAGGCTTCATCACCGGCGACACGATGACCGCCGCCTGCATGTACCTGACCGTGGTCGCCGAGACCGCCTTCACCAACACGCTGTTCGTCGCCATGCCATCGGAAGCCGCCCGCAACGGCGATTATGCGCTGCCCACCGTCTTCCTGTCGGTGCAGTCCGACGAGAGCCGGCATATCGGCAATGGCCACTCACTGCTGATGGCGGCGCTCAAGGAGCCGGAAAATCATCTGCTGCTCGAGCGCGACCTGCGCTATGCCTTCTGGCAGAACCACGCGATCGTCGACGCGGCCATCGGCACCTTCATCGAATACGGCACCACCAACCGCGACAAGAACAAGGAGTCCTACGCGGAAATGTGGCACCGCTGGATCTACGAGGACTACTACCGCACCTACATGCTGCCGCTCGAGAAATACGGCATCAAGGTCCATCACGACGACGTCCAGGCGGCCTGGGAACGCATCACCAAGAAGAATTACGTCCACAAGGTCGGGCAGTTCTTCGCGGTCGGCTGGCCGGTCAATTTCTGGCGCATCGAAGCTCAGACCGACAAGGACTTCGAGTGGTTCGAGCACAAATATCCGGGCTGGTACGCCGAATTCGGCGACTTCTGGAAATGGTACGCCAAGCTCAGCCACAAGGGCGAGAAGGTACTGCTGTTCAACGGCGACGTCGGTTACGTCTACCCGCACCGCTGCTGGTCCTGCCTCGTTCCCTGCCTGATCCGCGAGGATATGGTTGTCGGCGAGATCGACGGCCAGTTGCACACCTTCGCCCACGAACTCGACAAGTGGACTGCCACCGTGGCGTTCGCCGACGAGTATCAGGGCCGTCCGACACCCGCGATGGGCCGCTTCAGCGGCAAGCGCGAATGGGAGACGCTCTATGACGGCTGGGATCTGGCGGATGCCATCAAGGACCTGAACTTCGTCCGCTCCGACGGCAAGACGCTGGTCCCGCAGCCGCATATGCGTTTCGACGACAAGGAGATGTGGACGCTGGACGACGTGCGAGGCAACAAGCTCGGGTCGCCGCTCAACGCGCTGCGTGCCATGTCGCCCGCGGACCGTGAGAAGCACCTGGCGGAATACCGGGCCGGCTTCACGATCAATCCCTGCAACTGATCAGCCAAAGGGGGGCGGGTTCGTCCCGCCCCTTCCTTTCACTGGAGGTCCGTATGTCGGAAACCCACACGGTCAGGCTCAGCCCGGTCGACGTCGAATTCGACGTCGAGCATGGCGAAACGGTGCTCAACGCCGCTTTCCGCCAGGGCATCGCCCTGCCGCACGGCTGCAAGGAAGGGCAATGCTCGGCCTGCAAGAGCGTGTTGCTCGAAGGCGAAGTCGACATGCTGAAATACTCGACTTTCGCGCTGAACGACATGGAGAAGGAGAGCGGCCACGTGCTTTTGTGCCGCTGCATCGCCTACTCCGATCTGGAAGTCGAGCTTCTCAACTACGACGAGGAGATTTTGGCGAAAGCGATCGCCGTGAAGACGTTCAACGGCCGGATTGCTCTGATCGAGCACCTGACCCACGACATTCGCGGCATCGAGATCGAACTCGGCTCGCCGATAAAGTTCTGGGCGGGGCAATATGTCGACATCACGGTTACCACGGAAAAAGGGGAGACGATTACGCGCTCGTTCTCCATGGCAAATACGCCGGACCAAACCGAAAAACTCTGCTTCATCATCAAAAAATACCCTGAGGGAAAGTTCTCCGGAGAACTCGATTCCGGAGGAATCAAGGTTGGAGCCGAAGTCACCGTCGTCGGACCCTACGGAACCTGTTTCCGTCGGGAAGAACGGCAAGGACCCCTGATCCTGGTCGGCGCCGGCTCCGGCATGTCGCCGATCTGGTCGATCCTCAACGACCATCTGAACAGTGGCGAGAAACGTCCGGTCTATTTCTTCTACGGTGCCAGGACCCGCAACGACCTGTTCTATCTCGACAGGATCGCTGAACTCGTCGGCAGTCATTCCGACGTCACCTTCATTCCCGTGCTGTCGCACGCGACTGATGACGCCGAATGGCAAGGCGAACGCGGTTTCGTACACCAGAGTGTCGACGCCAAGCTCAAGCAACTTGCGGTCGACGGGCAGGGCGATGTCCATGCCTGTGGCCCGCCACCGATGATTGATGCGCTTCAGCCGGTCCTATTCATGAACGGGTTCGAGACTGAGCGGATCTTCTTCGACAAGTTCATCACATCGACAGGTGCTACGCCGACCCACTGAGGGGACGGCCGCGCAACTGCAACCACAACTGCAACAAGGGAGTGAAGACTATGCCAGCTATCTCGAGTTCAGTCGGATCCGGAGCCGCCGGCGCGGCGATCTTTGCCGATTCCGACAGCCGGAAGTACCGGTATTTCGACCCGAAGGGCCAGCGTGCCACCCACTACGAGGACATGACGGTCGACGTGCAGCCCGACCCGGAGCGTTACCTGATCCAGGACTGGATCATCTCCTTCGCCGACGGCAAGGGCGCCTATGTCAAGCAGAACACCGCCGCGCAGAGCTCGAACTGGCATGCCTTCCGCGCTCCTGATCAGGAGTGGGAACGCACGCACTACCAGCGCCAGTCGAAGATCGAGACGATGGTGCAGAGCGTCATCAACAATGCCCGCAAGTCCGGCGCGCCGAAGACCTTCGACAAGGCCTGGGTCAAGATTCTGCAGACGCAGCTCGGCGCCTGGAAGCACTCCGAATTCGGGCTCGGCACCTCGCTGATGCAGGCGCAGCGCTACGGCTACACCCAGATGATCAACAACGCGACGCTGACCAACTCGTCCTACAAGCTGCGGCTGGCCCAGGACATCACGCTCTACCTTGCCGAGATCGGCATGGACCTTCCCGGCTGGGACGACGAACTTGGCAAGAAGGCCTGGCTCGAGGACAACAACTGGCAAGGTACCCGCCGGGCGGTCGAAACCATCATGGGCGCGACCGACTATCTCGAACAGTATTTCGCCATCAACATCGTCTTCGAGCCGCTGGTCGGTGAAGTGTTCCGCTCAGGCTTCCTGATGCAAATCGCCGCCGCCAACCATGACTTCATCACCCCTGCAGTGATCTCGGCGGCCGAGGCCGACTACGAGCGCAACCTCGCCAACACGATCGACCTCATGCACTTGCTCGCCAACGATGAGAAACACGGCGCGACGAACAAGAAGCTCTTCCAGGGCTGGGTCAAGAAACACGGCGCGCTCGCCGACAAGGCAGCCATCGGCCTGCAGCCGATCTGGTCGATGCCGCATTCCAAGCCAGTCGCGTTCGCGGATGTCCGCGCCAAATCCGAGGAACGGATTGGCCAGATTCTCGGCGAACTCGGCCTCAAGCGCTGACACAGGGAGAAATGCCATGTCACTAGCAGCACGCGACGCAACGCATTCCAACATCTTCAAGGAGATGAAGGACATCACCTTCGAACAGACGATTTCGCATCAGTGCGGCGTCACCATGAACGACTCGGTCGAGGCCAGAGCCATCGCCGAATTCATGGGCCTGAAGCCGAACGTGATCGTCACCTACCAACCGGCGATGATCCGGATCGACGGCAGCGGCAAGCTGATCTTCAAGATGGATGAAATCAGCGAATATCTCGGCCGCGAGATGACGGCGGAAACCTTCGAGGTCAACAGCTCCACCCACTACGGGCGGATGGTGCGCATCGACGACAACACCGTGATCCTGTTCGGCAACATGGACGAGATGTTCGAATACATCGAATAGCCGGCAAAAAAATCAGGCGTGCCGCCTGATTGCGGCACGCCGAACCGATCAACACGCATCTTGCGGAGGAAAGAATGTTCAGGACACCGGAAGGCAAGGATATTTTCGTGGTCGATGGCCACACCCATTTCTGGGACGGCAGCCCGGAGAATCAGAAGAATATTCACGGCAAGCAGTTCATCGATTGCTTCTACGCCTATCACACTGGGATGAGCCCCAAGGACCAGCTGTGGGAGAAGAGCAAGTTCGAGAAATACAGTGCCGACGATCTCTATCGCGACCTGTTCATCGACGGTCCAGATGATATGGCGATCGTCCAGTCGACCTATCTCAAGGACTTCTACAAGAACGGCTTCAACACGATCGAACGCAACGCAGAGGTGGCCAAGCGTTATCCGGAGCGTTTCATCGTCAACGGCGCCTTCGATCCGCGCGACGGCGAGAAGGCGCTTGAGTACATCCATTTCCTCAAGGAGACCTACGACGTCAAGGGCGTGAAGATGTACACGGCGGAATGGAACGGCGCCTCCAAGGGCTGGAAGCTCACCGATCCCGATGCCTACAAATGCTTCGAACTCTGCGACAAGCTTGGCATCAGGAACATCCACGTCCACAAGGGCCCGACGATCCTGCCGCTCAGCAAGGATGCCTTCGATGTTCATGACGTCGATCACGCGGCGACGGATTTCCAGGGCCTCAACTGGATCATCGAGCATTGCGGCCTGCCGCGCCTCGACGATTTCTGCTGGATCGCTACGCAGGAAACCAACGTCTACGGTGGGCTCGCGGTAGCGCTGCCCTTCATCCATTCCCGCCCGCGCTATTTCGGCGAAGTCATCGCCGAACTGCTCTTTTGGCTCGGGCCGGAGAAAATCCTGTTCGGTTCCGACTACGCGATCTGGACGCCACGCTGGCTGGTCGAGAAATTCTGGGCCTACCAGATCCCCGACGACATCGCCGCAGAACGGGGCGTGCAGCTGACCGACGAGATCAAGGAGAAGATCCTCGGCCTCAATGCCGCGCGTCTCTACAACATCGACATCGAAGCCAAGAAGAAGGCGCTCGCCAGTTCGCCCTTCAGCATCGCGGCGGAGTAGGGGCCATGGCAACCGCCGCCAGCGTTTCCGGCAACCGCGAGAAGGAGCTCTGGCGGTGCCTTGGTGAGGTCAACGACCCCGAGCTCGACGAACCGATTACCGAGATGGGCTTCGTCGAGCGGGCCGTGATGACGGGCGATGGCAGCGTGGAGATAGATTTCCGCCTGCCGACCTACTGGTGCTCGCCCAACTTCGCGTTCCTGATGCTGGACGGCGTCCGCAAGGCGCTCGACCAGCTCTCCTGGGCGCCGGCCTATCGCGTCAAGCTGCACGACCACATGTTCGCGGAAGAGATCAATCGCGGCATGGCAGCCGGCAAGACATTCGCCGATATTTTCGTCGAACTTGCCGAGGATCAGGATCTGGCCGCTTTGCGCGAAACCTTCAGGATGAAGGCATTCAAGCGGCGCCAGGAGGCTGTCTTGCGGGGTCTCCGGCAGCACGGTCTGACGGATCGGGAAATCCTCGGCATGGACCTGCCGGCATACGACGTCGCGCGGCTCGAAGCGGGCGAAGCGGCCAAACAGAAGCCGAGATACCGGGCGGCTCTGATCGAGCGTTTTCCCGGCCGCCGGGCGGATGATCCCGTCTTCGTGACCTGGGAAGGGCAACGCATACCGGCGGCCGCACTCGGTGCTCATCTCGCCGAACTGCGCGGTGTGCGCGTCAACATGGAGTTCAACGGAGCGCTGTGCCGTGGACTCAAGCGGACCAGATACAAGGAACTCGATGTGGTCGAGGGCGAACCGACACTGGTCGATTTCATCATGGATCGCGTGCCGGCACGAGCCGCGCCGACCGCCTGAAGTAGAGCCGAAAACAACGGCCTCCCTCGCACGAGGCCCCTAACCAACAACCCGCCCGTAAGGCGGAAGGAGGAATCATGCCCAAAATAATGCTTCACAATTCCGACGCCCGCCGCGCTCTCGCCCGTGGCGTCTTTCGGCTGGCTGCTGCCGTCGAGCCGACGCTCGGCCCCAAAGGCATGAACGCCATGATCGACCGGCCGATCGGCACGCCGATGGTGACCCGTGACGGTGTCAGCATCGCCTCGGAGATCGAATTGCACGACCGTTTCGAAAACATGGGCGCGCAGGTCGTTCGCGAAGTGTCGATGCAAACCAACGAGGTCGCCGGCGACGGTACCACGACTGCCATCGTGCTCGCCAACGCTCTCATCCAGGGCGGTGTGGAGGCGAATGAACGCGGCGTGAAATCCGTCGATCTGTGCAAAGGCATCGACCTTGCCGTGACAGCGGTGGTGGCGGCGCTCAAGGCTTCGGCCAAGCCGGCTAAGGGCAACGGCATTCTCGCCTCGGTCGCCAACATCGCGGCGACAGATGCCAAGCTTGGCGCGCTGGTGGCGGAAGCCCACCAGCGGGTGGGGGCCGAAGGCGTCATCACCACGGACTTCAGCGTCACCACCGAGACCACGCTCGATGTGGTCGAGGGCATGTCCTTCGACCGCGGCTATCTCTCTCATCACATGGTGACTGACCAGGAGAAGATGGAGGCTGTTCTCGAACGGCCGTACATCCTGATGACCGATCTCAAGATCAAGGAGCCCGAGGCGCTGGATGCGGCTCGCCGCATCGCCGCCGAGGATGGTCGGCCGCTGCTGATCGTGTCCGAGGAAATGTCGCCGGAAGTTGTGGTGACGCTGCTCGGCAAGCAAGGACCTGGAAAATACCTCGTTGTCCATCCGCCGGAGTATGGCCATTGGCGCAAGGCGATGATGGAGGATCTGGCGATCATCACCGGCGGCAAGGTGATCGCGCGCGACCTCGGCGGTCGGCTGGAGGACATCACCGCCGACGATCTCGGAACAGCCGACCGGGTCAAGACCAGTTCGTCCTACACCTCGATCATCCGCGGCGGCGGCGATCACGCGGCAATCGCGTCGCGTCGCGCTCAGGTACAGCGGCAGTATGAAGCTTCGCCGCCGAATATCGATCAGGACAAGCTGCGCGAGCGCCTGGCCAAGCTTTCTGGCGGCACTGCGATTCTTTATGCCGGCGGTGTCACGCCGGTCGAGCAGAAGCGAACCATTCAGCTCATCGAGGATTCGCTGAATGCGGTACGCGCCGCATCCGAAGAGGGCGTGGTCGCCGGAGGTGGCTCGGCGCTTGCCCAGATCGCGCCGCTGCTCGACAAGGTGGCGGCAGGCGTCGACGGCGATGTCGCCGAAGGCGTGCGCCTGGTGCGATCGGTGCTGTCGCGGCCGCTCTGGCGCATAGCCGTCAATGCCGGCGCCGATCCCGAGGCAGTCGTGGCGGAAGTCACGCGCATCAACGGCGGCTACGGCTACAACGCGTCTGCCGGCAGCTACCAGAACATGTTCGAGGCAGGGATCATTGATCCGGTCCGCGTCACCTACACAGCACTCGCCAACGCAGCTTCGGTGGCGACGCTGATCCTGACCACCGAAACGCTGATCGGCCATCTCGCCGAGGACGAGGACCCGACGGCCGGACCGGCTCGCGGCGGCGGCTCTGAAAAGCTCGGCCGCGCCTAAGCAATCCGAACAATCTCGACGTTGAAAGGACACAGCCATGAAAGCTGCCAGACTGTACGAATACGATCCGCATATGAACGTCCAGCTTAGGGTCGAGGAGGTCAAGGCGCCGACGATCACCGCCCCCGACGAGGTGATTGTCCGGGTCGGTGCCGCCGGTCTCTGCCGCACCGACCTGCACATCATCGAAGGCGTATGGAAACCGACCATGGATCCAGAGGGCACGCTGCTGCCTTACATCATGGGCCATGAAAATGCCGGCTGGGTCGAGGAGGTCGGCAGCGGCGTCAGGTCGGTCAAGCGCGGTGATGCCGTGATCTGCCACCCCTTCCGCTCGTGCGGCATCTGCCTCAACTGCCGCCACGGCGAGGATATGTACTGCGATAACGGCCAATTTCCGGGCCTCGGCATGAATGGCGGTTTCGCGGAGTATTTCATCACCAGCGAGCGTTCGTTGATCAAGCTCAACGCCAACGTCACGCCGATTGAGGTGGCGCCGCTTGCCGACGCCGGCATCACCGCTTATCGCGCCGCCAAGCGCGCCGCCAAATTGCTGCGACCAGGGAGTTATTGTGTGCTGCTCGGCATAGGCGGGCTCGGCCACATCGCGCTGCAATCGCTGCACGCAATCTCGGGCTGCCGCATCATCGCCGTCGATCGCGAGCCGGCAGCACAGGTGCTGGCCAAGGATCTCGGCGCGGACTTCGTCCTCGATGGTGGGCCGAACATCGTCGAGGAGGTCAGCCAAATCACCGGCGGCGGCGCCCATGTCGTCATCGATTTCGTCGGTGAACTCGGTGTCGAGAACATCTGCTGGAAGATGGTGCGCAAGGGCGGGCAACTGTTCGTCGTCGGCTATGGCGGCAATATCAATGTGCCGACCGCCCATCTCGTCATCGAGGAGATCAACATCGGCGGCAGCCTGGTTGGCAATTTTACCGAGCTTGTCGAACTGATGGAACTCAACGCCGACGGCAAGGTGAAGATGCACTACACCGAATACAACCTCGCCAGCATCAACACTGCACTCGACGATTTCAAGAACCGGCGGTTCACCGGCCGCGGCGTTATCGTGCCCTGAAATAATGGACCGGATTTCGCGCGGACGGGTGCGGTGTCCGGTCCAGCCAGTGGCGCGAATGCCGCGGGGCGCTTTTGTGCCGGGTTCTGATCCTAGAGGAAACCGCGGCGGATGCCGTATTGGTCGAGTTTGCGATAGAGCGTCGGCCGGGAAATGCCGAGCCGCCGCGCGACCCGACTGAGATTGCCGCCCTCGGCTGCCAATGCGTTCTTCATCGCCTGGCGTTCCGCCTCGACGAGTGTGCCTCCAGGCAACTCGGCCGACAGGGTCTTACCATCATCGGACGTGGCGCTGGGCGCCGCGATTTCACCGGGGAGATCGTGGAGCCCGATATCTCGACCCCGCGCCAGGACATGCAACCGCCCGATGAGGTTCTTCAGTTCGCGTACATTGCCCGGCCAATGATAGGCGAGCAGGGCATCGAGCGCTTCTTGCGAAAATTCCAGCGGGTCCTCGCCCGCTGCGGTGGCGATCTGCCGGTTGAAATGTTCGACCAGCAGCAGCACATCCTCGCCGCGCTCGCGCAGCGGTGGAACAGTGATCGAAACCGCGCCAATTCGATAGTAGAGATCGCGGCGGAATCGGCCTGCGGCAATTTCGTGCTTGAGATCGCGATTGGTCGAGGCGACCAGGCGCACATCCACCGGGCGGCCCCGGCTGTCGCCAATTCGGTTGACCACGCGCTCTTCCAGGACACGCAGCAGAAACGGCTGGATCTCGAGCGGCAATTCGCCGATCTCGTCGAGACTGAGAACGCCGCCATGGGCGAGCTCGAAAACCCCCGGTTTGCCTTCACGCGAGGCGCCGGTAAAGGCGCCGGCGACATGGCCGAACAACTCGCTGCCGAACAGGTCCCTGGTGATCGCCCCGCAATTCATGGCGATGAACGGATCGTTCGCCGTGCGCCGGCTGCCGGCATGGACAAGTCGCGCAAACAGCTCTTTCCCGACCCCTGTTTCACCTTCGACCAACAGCGATGTTACGCTGCTCGACCGGGCGACGCGGCAGGCGACGTCGATGGCGGCATGCAGCGATTCGCTTTCGCCGACGATCATGGCGACAGCATCCTGAAGATGCTTGTTGACTTCCCGGTGGACCACCGCCGCAGTGGAGACTACCGGCACCGAGGGGAACACCAGCGCCGCGCCGCGGAGGTCGCCATCGAGCTTGAGCGGGGTGATATGGCAGGATCGCAGATGGGCCGGCAGCGCCCTGGCAAGGTCGGCTTCGGATCCGGAGGACGGAAGGTTCATCAGCCAGCGGCCACGGCCTGGCTCCATCGGGCCGTCCATCATCTCAGTGGCCTCGCCATCAGGCACATTGTTGCAGAAGATGGCACGACCGCGGTGGTCGACGATTACCAGCCCGTCTTTTCGGCGGTAGCCGGGAGCCGATGAAATGAAAGCTTCGAGCAGGCGCGTGCGCTGTTCCTGCTGCTGTTCGGCCAATGCCTTTTCGATCTGCCGGGCTGTCGCGGCGACGAGCGCGGTGTTGTGCGGCCTGAAGATCGGCGAATAGCCTGACAGGTCGACCACACCGATGATCTTGCCGTCCAGCGGGTCGCGAATCGGCGCGCCGGCGCAGGTCCAGGATTTGATGCCGGCGCAGAAATGCTCGGCCGCATGCACGAAAGTCGGCTCGCCGGTCCACAGCGCCGTACCGATGCCGTTCGTCCCGACGGCATCCTCGTTCCATTTGCCGCCGATGGCGAGGTGAATATCCATGCCGTCATGCAGCGTCTTCTTGTCGCCGATGGCGTCGATCAGCACGCCGTCGCTGTCGGCCAGAACCAGCATCGCGCCGGTCCCGTCCAGTAACTGACCAAGCGATGCGAACGACCGCCGCGCCGCCGAAAGCAGTTCTGCATTGGCCCGGGTAAGATATTCGATTTCGTCGCGATCACTGCTCAGCGGCGCTTCAATTCCTTGAGCGTTGATGCCGCCGGTGGCACTGCGATACCAGGAATCGTGAATGAGGGAGCGGACATGGCTTGGGTGGACAGGATCGCCGGCGCATCTGGGCTCGTCAGCCAGAAAGCTTTCCCAGGCGTGCATAGTGGCACGCTCGTCATAGTCGATGTTGCTCAGAGCCATTTGGCCGGTGGCCAGCGAAGTACGCGCCGGAAGGGCATCGATCTTCATCTGATTGGGGGCTATCTCACGTTTCATCCACTCATCACAGAACCTTTGAGGTATGCCATTTTTGTATGCTGTCGCGTTCGTAGTCTGCCGCGGAGTGGACGTGAGGAAGTACGCCCATGCCTGCCGCTTAGTCGATGCCGAGTTTCGCGCCGATGTCGGCGGCAAGCTGCTCTTCGGTGTAGGTGGCGGCGAGGCGGGATCCGTCCATGTCGGCAAGCGCCTCGGCAACGATTTCGTCAACCGGCGAGAAGAAGCCATTCTGCTTTGTTGCCAGCACAAAGACCTGGTCGCCGCCGCGGTCGCGGATATCGCCGATGTGATGAAGTTGACGGCCTGTGTTCCGATCCTTCGAAATGACGCGGCCGTTCATGGTGACTTGGATGGACGGCTTGGCCTCGGCCACCACTGCCGCGCCACCACCGACATGGATGATCAGGCCTTCCGCCTTGGGTTGCTGGCGTGGCTTTCGCGAAGCTGAATAGCCGCCACCGCTGATCTGGTCGGCAAGGCGGACGATGGTCGAGCGGTTCTGCTCGATCAGCCTTTTGACTTGTGCGTCCTCGCGCCGCGGGCCATCCCGCTTGGAGATAATCTCGACCATGAATCCTCCCAGATTCGCTCCGCGTCGCCGTTTCTACGGCTCAATTCTTCTTTTGACCCTACACCGCCTCGGCGAAGTTCGCCATTCATTAGATAGCGCCAAAATTTGCTTTGCTGGTAGCAGGCGGCTGCTACACGGGATTTCCGATATCGGACGTTTTGAGTATCGTCAAATTCCGAGGGTCTGCTGTCGAGTTGTTGTCTGTCGCGCACGTCACGCTTTCACAGGACGCCTTCGGCTAGGCCTCGCTCCTACAGTTCGATCACCACGCCGAACGGGGCGAACGCCCGCTTGCTCAAATGCACGCCCGCTGGCATGCCGGCCTCGGCATGCCGCTTGGCTTCATTGAGGCGCGGCGAGAGGCTGGACTTGCGACGGACTATCTGCTCGCCAGCGTCGCTACAAGATCGCTGAAGCGTTCGCCCTGGATGCTGACATGCTGGCGCAGCAGCGTGCGCGCCTGCTCCGCGTCGCCAGCGAGGATTGCTTCCACGATCGCGCCATGCTCGGCGAACGACGTGGCAACGCGGTTGCGCACACGCAGTTGGAGACGCCTGTAGGGCTGCAGACGGCGATGCAGTGCGACGCACTGCTCGGCCAGAAAACCACTGTGGCTGGCAGTGTAGATAGCTTTGTGAAAGCGCTCGTTGTCGTAATAGTAGGCGTCGCTGTTGCCGGCCGAAGACGAACGCTCACAATCTGCATGCGCGGCCAGGATGGCTGTGCGATCGGTATCGGTGAACCGTCGCGCGGCCAGCGAACCGGCCAAACCTTCAAGTTCCGCCATCACCTCGAACATTTCGAAAATGCGGTGCGGTCCCGGATCGATCACCACGGCGCCCCGGCGCGGCCGGATCTCTATCAGCCCGATCGCGTTCAACTGCATCAGCGCCTCGCGCACCGGCGTTCTCGACACGCCGAAGCGTGTCGCCAATTGCACCTCGTCCAGCCGCGCGCCAGGGGCAAAGTCGTTCGAGATGATGCCGTTTTCAATCTCGTCACGCAGGCGCTGAACGACATTCTCCGACATTTTTTGGACCTTCCAATGCAAAACGACAAATCTTGTATGCAAGAATATTGACTTTGCGTACAATGACGCCTAAGAACGATACCACAAAAGTCAAGTCGCACACAAATGGGTCGACGCATCCGAGCACCAGCACGCGTCGAGACCGCGCGCTGCTTGCCCGATTTCGACTTTGCCGGGAGGGACTCCGACATGGCAGGCATCTCGTTCTTTAGCGACATGGTGCAAAGCATCACCGATCGCGGCCGCAGGTTGCTTGCTGCAGGGGCGCGCAGCGAGCCGGACCAGGCAGAGACGAATATCGAAACACTCTGCGACATGCTTTTGTCGAGCCGGGGCGAAGCCTCGGGCATGGCATTGGCCGCCGAGGTCCTTCAGCGCTGGGCCCAACTGGACGCGGCCGGTCAGCAAGACTTCGTGCGTATGCTGCACGAGCAGTTTGGCCCGGACATCGCCAAGCTTGACAAAGCCATCGAGCGCTACCGCAGCGACAGGAGTTCGGACGCCGTCATCGAACTGCACCAGGCCGCCGAGCCGCGTCGCCAGGAATTGGTGCGCAGACTGAACCTGGCCCCCAGAGGCACGGCAAGGCTGGTGGAGATGCGCGAGCGCCTATTGGCCATGAAGGATGCGACGGAACCGTTTCGCGCCGTCGATGCCGACTTCGCCCACCTGTTCGGCTCATGGTTCAACCGCGGTTTTCTGACCCTGCGTCCGATCGACTGGTCGACGCCAGCCGACATCCTGGAGAAGATCATCAGATACGAGGCGGTGCATGAAATCGCCGGCTGGGAGGAACTGCGGCGGAGGCTGGCTCCAGCCGATCGCAGGTGCTTTGCGTTCTTCCACCCGCGTCTCGTAGACGATCCGCTGATCTTCGTCGAGGTTGCGCTGACCAAGGCGATTCCGTCCGCCATCGCTGATGTGCTCGATGTAAACCGTTCGCCGATCACGGCCCAGGACGCCACCACCGCTGTCTTCTATTCGATCTCCAACTGCCAGGACGGACTGCGTGGCATCTCTTTCGGGAACTTTCTTATCAAGCAGGTGGTGGAGGATTTGCGCCGCGACCTGCCTGGCTTGAAGACCTTCGTGACGCTGTCGCCGGTTCCGGGTTTCGCTGGCTGGCTGGCGAGACTGCGCAAGGCGGCCGATGCGAGCCTCGACGATCGGGCCCACAAGGCGCTCGAGCTGCTGGACGATCCGAGCTGGGCGGACAATCCGCAGAAGGCACGGGTCGTCGAAGCTGTGCTTCTCCCGCTCGCCGCGCGCTATTTCATTAGGGAACGTGCCACCGGCAGACGGCCGGTCGATCCTGTGGCGCGTTTTCATTTGGGCAACGGCGCTCGCCTTGAACGCCTGAACTTCCTCGCCGATCGCTCCGCCAAGGCGATGCGGCAGTCCCACGGCTTGATGGTGAACTACTTTTACAAGCTGGACGACATCGAGGCGAACCACGAAGCCTTGGCGCAACATGGCGAGATCGCTGCTTCGCCGGAGGTGAGAAAACTGGCGGCAACCGCTTCGACCGACACCGGTATCGGCGCCCCGGTTCATCGACGCCGCACCGAAATGCAGAAAACCTGATAAGCAAATTGGGAGGAGTTCAATGAGCAATCACCTGTTCGACGCCATGCGAGCATCCGCCAGGTCAGGCGAGTCGATTTTCATCGAGACTATTGATGGTCGGCGTTGGACGTATGCAGATGCGCTGCGGCTCTCCGGACAGATCGCCAGCGCAATTGATGTGCTCGGCGTTCGCCCGGGCGACCGCGTCGCGGTCCAGGTGGACAAGAGCCCGCTGGCTCTGATGCTCTATCTCGCATGCGTGCGTTGCGGGGCGATTTATCTGCCGCTGAATACCGCCTATACGCTGGCTGAACTCGACTATTTTATCGGTGACGCCGAACCGCGGCTCGTCATCGTCTCCTCGAAGTCGCGAGTTGATGTCGAAAGGATCGCGCACGGCTACGGCGCGATTGTCGAAACGCTCGATGCGGACGGCGCCGGGTCGCTCATGGAGTTGGCCCGGGACGAGCCTGCCGATTTTCTCGACGCGGCGCGCGCGCCTGACGATCTCGCCGCGATCCTCTACACATCGGGCACCACCGGCCGTTCCAAGGGCGCAATGCTGACGCACGACAACCTTTTGTCCAATGCAATAGCACTGCGCGAATGCTGGCAGGTGACGGCCGCCGACCGGCTGATCCACGCGCTGCCGATTTTTCACACGCATGGGCTTTTCGTGGCGACCAATGTCACGCTGATTTCCGGCGCCTCGATGTTTCTGCTGCCAAAGTTCGAGCCGGAGGAAATCCTTTCTCTTATGCCGCGGGCGACGCTGATGATGGGCGTGCCGACCTTCTATGTCCGGTTGCTTCAGCATGAGGGCCTGAACCGGGAGACGGTCGCCAATATCAGGCTGTTCATCTCCGGCTCGGCGCCGCTGCTGGCTGAAACGCACGCCGCATTCAAGCAGCGCACCGGTCATGCCATTCTCGAACGCTATGGCATGACCGAAACCAATATGAACACCTCAAACCCCTATGACGGCGAGCGAAGGGCAGGGACTGTCGGTTTCCCACTCCCGGGCGTGTCGGTGAGGGTCACCGATCCGGCCACCGGTGAGACGCTCGGACCGGGCAAAACCGGCATGATCGAGATCAAGGGCCCGAACGTCTTCCGGGGTTATTGGCGGATGCCTGAAAAGACGGCGGCGGAGTTCACCAAGGACGGCTATTTCATCAGCGGCGACCTCGGCAAGATCGATGAGGCGGGCTATCTCCACATAGTCGGCCGCGACAAGGACCTGGTGATCTCCGGCGGCTACAACATCTACCCGAAGGAAGTCGAGGGTGAGATCGATCAACTCGACGGTGTCGCCGAGAGCGCGGTCATCGGCATTGCCCATCCGGATTTCGGCGAGGGGGTGACCGCCATCGTGGTGCTCAAGCCCGGTGCCACAATGGACGAAAAGGCCGTGCTCAACGCGCTGCGCGACCGGCTCGCGCGCTACAAGCAGCCGAAACGGGTGATCTTCGCCGAGGACCTTCCGCGCAACACCATGGGAAAGGTGCAGAAGAACCTTCTGCGCGACCGGTTCAAAAGCCTTTACATGCCTGCCTCCTAGGAGGCGCCGACGACCCTGCGTTGGGGCTTGGGAGCGAGACCAACGCGGCTGATCCACTACCGATGGAAATGAGAACGGGCGCCTGAAGGCGTTTCCCGAAGGGAGGAAGCTATGAACATCCAGATTCTGTCGATTGCGCTGCTGGTCGGCATGTTCGTGATCGCCACCATGCAGCCGATCAATATGGGCGCGCTCGCCTTCGCGTGCGCCTTTCTGGTCGGCTCGCTCGTCATGGCAATGAAGCCGGCGGAAATATTTGCTGGCTTCCCGAGCGACCTATTCCTGACACTGGTCGGCATCACCTACCTGTTCGCCATCGCCCAGATCAACGGCACTATCGATTGGCTGGTCGAGGGCGCGGTCAAACTGGTGCGCGGACATGTGGCATGGATTCCCTGGGTCATGTTCCTGGTCGCCGCCGTCATCACCGGCTTCGGTGCGCTCGGACCTGCGGCGGTCGCCATCCTGGCCCCGGTGGCGCTGGGTTTTGCATTCCAGTACCGCATCAACCCGGTCATGATGGGATTGATGGTTATTCACGGTGCACAGGCGGGCGGCTTTTCGCCGATCAGCGTCTATGGCGGCATCACCAACCAGATCGTCGAAAAGGCGGGGTTGCCGTTCGCGCCGACATCACTGTTTCTCTCCAGCTTCTTCTTCAACCTGGCCATCGCCGTCCTCGTCTTCTTCGTCTTCGGCGGCTCGAAGGTGCTGCGTAAGCATTCGGTCGCCTTGGGACCGCTGCCTGACCTCCACCCCGAGGGCGTGACGCATTCAATCGTCGGCCACGGCGGCACGCTGGCTACTCCTATCAGCCATCACGTCTTTGACGATCAGACGAAAAATGTATCGGCGCTTTCCGGCCTGACTACGGAAAGATTGACGACATTGACCGGCCTGACCGCGCTCGCGGTCGGCGCGCTTGTCTTCAAGTTCAATGTCGGCCTGGTTGCTATCACTGTCGCGGTCGCGCTGGCGCTGCTCTCGCCGAAGACCCAAAAGGCGGCGATCGACAAGGTCAGCTGGTCGACGGTGCTCCTGATCGCCGGCATCATCACCTATGTCGGCCTCATGGAGAAGATCGGCACGATCGACTACGTCGCCCAAGGCATTTCGAGCTTGGGCATGCCGCTGCTGGTCGCACTCCTCCTCTGTTTCACCGGCGCCATCGTATCGGCATTCGCCTCGTCCACGGCATTGCTGGGAGCGATCATTCCGCTGGCCGTGCCCTTCCTCCTGCAGGGACAGATCAGTGCCATAGGCGTGGTTGCCGCGATCGCGATCTCCACCACCATCGTTGACACCAGTCCGTTTTCGACCAACGGTGCGCTGGTCGTCGCCAATGCCCAGGAAGCAGAGCGCGACGGCGTGCTGAAGACCTTGCTGATCTACAGCGCGCTTATCGCCATCATCGGCCCTGTCATCGCATGGCTGGTTTTCGTGGTCCCCGGGTTGGTTTGAACGGTCGACCAATCAGTCTGGCCGCTCCGGTGCAATTTGACCGGCGGCCAGGCTTGGCCCCGAACCTCTGGTCGGCGTCAACAAGAAAAACGGCGGCGCAGGCAGAACTATTTCCTTATCCAGGCAGCCGTTGGGCCGATAGCGCCCGCCCTGCCTGGCGGGCTGTCGCTGCTCATGCGGCGGGCGAGGGCGCGTAGCGGCTGCCCAGCGAATAGCGGCTGCCGACATAGGTGAGCTTGTTGACGGTGGCGACCGCCGCGCCCGACCAGGTCCGCCGATGCAGGAGCAAGCAGGGGTCGCCGGGTCGGATCATCAAATGGCGGGCCGCCATCTCTTCTGCGGCGACGGCCGAGATCACATGCTCCACTTCCGTCAGCGGCGCCGCCCTCTGCAAATAGTCGTAGGTGGTGGTCGCCACGAAATCTTGCCGATGGTAGTCCGGTGCGAGCGCCGGATTGACAAAGCGTTCCTCGAGCTGGACGGGCACATCGTCCTCGAAATGTACGATGATCGAATGGGCGACCGGTCTGCGGCGCGTGAACTCGAAGGCGACGACGAGGTCCAGGGCCGGATTGCGGATCTTCTCGAGGACGATGACCTCTGCCCTGTGGCGTGCGCCGCGCGCGGCGATCTCGCCGGCGATGTTCCTGATTTCGATGAGGGCCGATTGCGGTTTCGGCGGTGCCACAAAGGTGCCTACGCCCTGGATGCGCAGGAGGTGGCCTTCCGAGGTCAGTTCTCTCAGCGCCCGGTGCACGGTCATGCGCGAGACGCCGAGCGTGCTGACCAGTTCGTTTTCGGAAGGCAGCCTGCGGTCCTTCGGCCAGTTGCCGCTGCCGATATTGCCGAGCACGTAGTCCTTGACCTTTTCGTAGAGCGGTCCGGCGGTTTCGGTAAGCCTGATCATCCTCTCTCCATTCGGACGATGGTCTTCAACCCGCCGCTCGCGCCGGCGATCAGGCGCTGGTAGGCGGCGGGAATCTCGCCGATCGCGATCTCCTCGGACAGGAAGCGCGACAGCGCGGGCGCGAGGTCGCCAAGCATCGCGACGGCCGGCGCAAGCTCGTCGGCGAAGGCGTGGCAGCCGACAAGCGTGATCTCGCGCTCGACAAGGAGGTTGGGGTCGAGGTCGAGGCGGCCATGCGAAATGCCGACCAGCGCCAGCGTGCCGCCGCCGGCCAAACGATCGAGCAGCCGCGCCATCACCGCCACGCTGCCGGTGGCGTCGAGGGCATGGCGTAGATTTGGGGCATGGCGCAGATTGGGATCACAGGGCAGGGCGTCCAGGTCGACGACGGTCGCGCCGCTCACCTCGGCCACAAGCTCCGCACGCGCCGCATTGCGGTCGGCGACGAGGACCTGTCTATCGCCCGGCCGCGACAGCAGCAGCGCTGCCAATCCGCCGATCGGGCCGCAACCAGCGACAAGAACCGGCGCTCCGGCCGGCGCCGCCAGCCGCCGCGTTGCGTGCAGAGCGACCGCCAGCGGCTCCGCCATGGCGGCGATCGCGGGATCGAGCGTGGCGTCGTGGCGCACAAGCAGCCGCGCCGGCAGCTGCGTCTCTTCCGCGAAGCCACCGTCGCAGACCTCGCCTACAAAGCCCAGTCTGGCACAGACATTATGCAGGCCGGCCCGGCAGGCAGGACACTCGCCGCACCAGAAGCGCGAATCGGCCACGACCCGGTCTCCGAGCGCAAGCTGGGATACGCCGGCCCCCAAGGCGATCACCTCGCCGGCGAACTCATGCCCGGCGACGCTCGGCGCGCGGCTGATCCACTGACCGGTGCGGAAGTTGTGGAGGTCGGAGCCGCAAATGCCGGCGGCCGTCACCCTGAGCCGCACCCAGCCAGGCGCTGGTTCGCCGGGAGATGGCACGTCTTCAACCCGCAAGTCGCCCGCTGCATAGAGTCTGGCCGCCTTCATCATCCGCTACCGCACCAGATATCGGTCGCGCACGCCGGAGACGGCGTGTTCGTGCGAGGAGAAGCCTTCATAGCGGGCAAGTGTGCGGGCATGGCGTGCGAATTCCGGATAGGCCGCCGCCGTCACGTAGCCGATGGAAGAGCGCTTGACGAAATCCGTGACCGAGAGCGGTCCACAAGTGCGCGCCCAGCGGCTGGTCGGCAGCACGGCGTTGGGGCCCAGCCCGAAATTGCCGATTGAGACCGGCGTGTGCGGCCCCATCAGGATCTCGGCAGCTTCGGTGATGTGGCCAAGGTGGGCGAAGGGGTCGGTGGAGAGGATCTCCAGATGCTCCGGTGCGTAGTCGTTGATGAAGCGGTAGCTGTCCTCGATCGAGGCCGTCAGCACGATGCCGCCACAGGCGCCGGTCAGCACCGCGGTGGAGAACGCGACCCGCTGATCGGTCATGCGCGCCCAGTGCTCGGGCAGCGCCGCCAGCGCCTCCTCCGCCACGCGGCGGCTGTGGGTCACCAGATAGGCCGACGAGTCCGGCCCGTGCTCCGCCTCGATCAGGAGGTCGAGCGCGGCCAGCCCGCCATGCACGCTGTCGTCGGCGAGGATGATCGCTTCGGACGGACCGGCGGGAAGGCCGGGATCGATGACGCCGGCAAGCAGCCGCTTGGCCGCAACCACCCAGGGGCTGCCTGGTCCGACGATCTTGAGCGCGGCATTGATCGTCTCTGTGCCGTAGGCGACGGCGGCGACCGCCTGCGCGCCGCCGCATTTGTAGACAGTTTCGACGCCGGCGAGGCGCGCCGCAACCAGTGTCGCTGCGTCCACCGAACCATCGGGCGCAGGCGGCGTGACGATGGCAAGCTCCGGGACGCCCGCCACCACTGCGGGCACTGCGGTCATCATCGTCACCGAAGGGAACGCCCCTTTGCCGCGCGGGACATAGAGCGCCACCGAGCAGATCGGCGTGAAGCGGTCGCCGGCAAAGGCGCCGGGCCGCATTTCCTTGAGCCACATCGCTTCCGGTTTCTGCTCTTCGTGGAAATGCCGGATGTTGTCGATGCCGAAACGAATGGCGGCGATCACGTCCTCGTCCACCATGCCGAAGGCGGCGTCGAACTCGGCGGGGCTGACCTTCAGCCGCGTGGCATCGAGATCTGCCTTGTCGAAGTCGTGGGCGAAGCGGACGAGCGCGGCATCGCCTTCTGTTCGGACCGCCTCGATGATCGGTGCGGCCTTCTCCATGAAGCCGGAGAGATCGGTCTCTGAGCGCCGCATCAATGCCGCACGAGCGGCGGCGTCGAGTTGGCTCAGGTCGTGAAATGATACGTTTGCCATAGGATTTCCTTTGCGGCCCGACGAGCCGGCTTTCCTCATTTCGATTTCAGAAAAATGTCGAGCCCGACCAGCCTGTCGAGCAGGAAGACGGCGACGCCAGAGCAGGCGATGAAGACCACGGAGATCGCGGCAAGATCCGGCGTGATGATCGAGCGGATGGAGTTGTAGATCAGCACCGGCAGCGTCACGATACGCGCATCGACGAGCAGCAGGCTGACCAGGAATTCGTTGAGCGCAAGGATGAACATCAGCAGCGAGCCGGTGATCACCCCCGGCATCACCGCCGGCAAGGTGACGGAGAAGAACACCTGGAGCGGCGGCGCGCCGCAATTGGCGGCGGCCAGCTCAAGGTCCGGGTCAAGCCCGGTGGCGCTCGCCGTGACCGCCCAGATCATGAACGGCAGGTTGATGACGCAGCAGGCGATCCCGACCGGCCAGAGCTGGCCGAGAATGCCGGCGTTGCCGAAGATCAGCATGAGGCCGATGCCCGATCCGATCAGCGGGATGGTGAAGGGCAGCAGCAGATAGATCTGGATCGTCTTCTCAAAACGCACCGCATATTTCGCCAGCGCGATGCCGGCCAGCGTGCCCACTGGAATGGCAACGATCGTGCAGACCGTCGCGACCTGGAGCGTGCGCAGGAAAGCATTGCGCAGGTCGGAGGCCTGCGAAATACGCGCGTACCACCGCAACGACAGCCCATCCGGCGGAAAAGTGATGATGTTGCCGCCGGTAAACGAAGCGCCGAGCACTACGATCGTCGGCGCCGAAAGGGTCACCAGGGCAATCGTCACCAGGGTCCACAGGACAATCGATTTGCTGCGCGAGCCGCTCACGCCCGCGACCTCCCCATGGCGAGCGTTCCGGCGCCAAACAGCGCGAACACCAAGCCGACAAGGATTGACCCGAGCGCGACCAGCATAAGCGCCAGCATCGCGCCGAGACCCTGGTCGGAGGTGCGGAAGAACTGATCGTAGATGGCGTTGGCGATGAAATCCTGCGAGCCGCCGCCAAGGATCGCGGGGACTGCGAAGTCGGTGAGCGAAAGCGTCAGCACGACCACGCCGGCGCCGATGAAGCCTGGACGAGCGAGTGGCAACACGACGTGGATGAAGGTGCGAACCCAGTTCGCGCCGAGCGATCCAGCGGCTGCCTCCAGCTCTTCGGGAATGGCGGTGAGTGCCGGCGCGAGCATCAGTACGGCAAAGGGCAGCATGTACTGGACGAGGCCGAACAGCACGGCGGGATAGTTGTAGATGAGCCGCATCGGGGCGACCCCGACAAGGCCGAGCGCCTCGTTCACCATGCCCTGGTTGCCTAAGATGATCAGCCAGCCATAGGCACGCACCACCTGGCCAATGAAGAACGGCAGGAACAGCGCCACCAGCAGGAATTTGCGCAATCCTGGCGAACGCGTGCGCACCATCAGATAGGCGTAGGGAAAGGCGAAGACCAGCGTCACCACGGTGACGATCAGGGCGGCAACCAGGCTGCGCTGCGCGACAACCAGGAACAGTGGCTCGGTCAGCGCGCGGCGGAAATTGGCGATGGAATAGTCGTCGGAGAACTGGAAGGTGGTGGTGTCGAGCGTGCGCAGGCTGGCATCCGCGATCTGGATGAGTCCGAGCACCAGCAGCCCGACCAGCAGCACCGCCGGAAGCAGCATCAGATAGGGCGTAGCGTGCCTGAACCGCGCCGGCCAGACAGCGGTGGCAACGCCTTCCAGCGCATCCATGATGCGCCATTTGAGGGGATAGGCTGTCCTGGCTGCCCGCATGAAAAATCCGTAACCGACGTCGTGAAGGAGCCGGTGCCGCACCAGCGCAGCACCGGCCGACCGGCGTCAGCCCTGCATGATCGCCTTGAATTTGGAAAACCACTCGCTCTCATTCTCGACCTGGATCTTCGACGAGATGCGGATAAGGCGCTTAAAATCCGCTTCGGTGGTCGGATAGGACGGATCGCCCACCAGATCCTTGGGCGGCGTGAGGCCCGGCACCACGCCCGGCAAGCCAAGCCCATCCAGCCAGACCTGCTGGGCTTCCTTGGTCAGGGCGTGGTTGATGTACTGCTTGGCCCAGTAGAGTTCGTTTTCCGGCAGGCCCTTGGGGATCCACAAACCGTCGGTGTCGAATTTCGCACCCTCTTCCGGCACCACCCATTCGATTTTGACGCCGTTCTTGCGCGCCTCCCGGGCGTTGGTCGAGATGGTGCAGGCGGCGTCGATCTCGCCGTTCTGGAACCAGGTGGTGAAGTCGGGATCTTCGCCGAGCAGCGGCTGCTGCGCCTTCATCTTGGTGATGAAATCCCAAGCCGGCTGCATGTTGCCCGGTATGTCCTCGAGCTTGCCACCACCGGCGACCTGGGCGGGGAAATGGAAGCCGATGCCGTCATTGTAGAAGGCAAGCCGACCCTTGAACTTCGGGTCGAGAAGATCTTTCCAGGACTTGGGCGGTCCATCCGGGAATGCCTCTGGCCGATAGGCAAGCACATAGACATAACCGTAGGTATTGACGATCGGGAAGCCTTCCAGGCCGGCCGGCTTGGCAAGATCCGTCACATTGGCGAGGTTCGGCAGGTCGGAGAGGTCTTCCGTCACGCCACGCAGTGCCGATTTCGTGGCATTGGTGGTGGTGTCCCAGTTGATATGGATCGGCGGAACGCGTTTCTGCGCCACGGCCGCCCAGACCTTGGGCTGAATCTCATTGTCTTCGGTCAGGTCGTGACGGACAGCAATCCCCGTCATTTTGGTGAAACTGTCGGACACCCCGGCCTTCAGGCTATCCACCCAGCTGCCGCCCCAGGCGCGCACGATGATCTCCGCCGGCTTTTCGGGCTCCTGCGCATAGGCGCCGCGCAGGCCGAGCACCGAGGCGCCGCCGAGCGCAGCTGTGGCCTGAAGGAAGGTTCTGCGGGAAAGGTGGGATATCTTCGGCTTGAAGCGCTTCATCTGCATTCTCCTCTGGGTTTGACCGGTTTCCGGTTCTATCGAAAAACAAGCAAGTCCCTGGCATTCCACCCCAGGAACACGCTTTCGCCTATGTCGAACTGCGTGTGCGCGGCGGGATCATGGTCGAAAACGCGAATGACCTCGTCGCCAATCGCGGCGCAGGCGACCTCGTAGACCATGCGCTCGCCTTCGAAGAGGGTGTCAGTGACGGTCCCGGCCAGCACGCAATCGAGCGTCGACAGCTGCGCAGCATCGCCGGCGAGACGGATCTGTTCGGCGCGGATCGCTCCCGAGGCCTTGTCGCCCTCCGCAGGCGGATTGACCGGATCGCCGATTTTTCCGGCAAGCATCTGATCACCCCGAACGATGGAGACATCGCCCGCTTCCGATACGTCCCGTACCGTGCCGGCAATGAAGTTGGTGACGCCGATGAAATTGGCGACGAAGGCGTTGCGGGGCTGGCGGTAGGTGTGGATCGGCCGTGCCTTCTGCTGAATCTCGCCCTGATCCATGACGACGATATCGTCGGAAACCACCAGCGCCTCGCGCTGGTCGTGGGTGACATTGATCGTGGTGACGCCGAGCTCACGCTGGATACGGCGGAATTCGAGCTGCATTTCCTCGCGCAGCTTGCGGTCGAGCGCAGCCAGCGGCTCGTCGAGAAGCAGCAGGTCGGGCTCAAACACCAGCGCCCGCGCGATCGCGACGCGCTGCTGCTGCCCGCCGGAAAGTTCGTGAATGCGCCTGCCGCCATAGCCCCCGAGCCGCACCAGCGCCAGATATCGCTCGACGCGTTCGGGGATGGTGCGTGCGTCGCGCCGACGCATCTTCAGCGGGAAGGCGACATTCTCGGCCGCCGTCATATGCGGAAACAAGGCAAGTCTCTGAAAGACCATGCCGATCGACCGCTTATGCGGGGGCACCGCGCTCACCGCTTCACCGTTGATGAAGATCTCGCCGCTGCTCGGGGTCTGGAACCCGGCGATCATGCGCAGGAGGGTCGTCTTGCCGGACCCAGACGGCCCGAGAATGGTAAGGAACCGGCCCTTCGGCAGATCGAAGGACGCATTCTTGACGGCTTGAACGCCATCGAAGTCCATCCCGACGTTGCGAACCGTGACGGCGATTTCCCCGTCGCCTTCCGCTTCATGCGAAGCTGCGGCCCGAAAACGCTCCTGCATTGAGGTTCCCCTTTTGTCGCTGGTCGCATGCAAGAACGTCCAGCGTGTCAAATGGTATATACAACCATATACAAGCTCGGTCTACACAGTCCTCGTAGCACCGCATCACAGTCGCTCAGATGGATGCGAGATAGCCGCCGTCGACCGGCAGGCAATGCCCGGTGACATAGGCGGATGCCCCGCTCGCCAAAAACACGACGGCGCCGGCCAGATCCTGCATCGTGCCGAAGCGCCGCTGCGGGATTTTTGCCAGCATCGCCGCCTGCCAATCGGGATCCTGATAAAAGACGTCCGTCATCGCCGTATGGAAATACCCCGGAGCGATGGCGTTGACGCGGATGCCGAGCGGAGCCCATTCCGCGGCGAGCGCGCGGGTCATGCCAAGAAGGCCGGACTTGGACGAGCCGTAGGGTACCGCCGTCGGAATGCCGACATAGGAGGTCAGCGAGCAAAGATTGATGATCGCGCCACCGCTCTTGTCGGCAGCCATCCGCCGCGCCGCAGCCTGCGCGCAGAAGAAGGCGCCCTTCAGATTGGTCGACACGATGCTGTCCCATACCGCCTCGTCCACGTCGAGCGAGGGCTGGACTTTTTCGTAGCCGGCGTTGTTGACCATAATGTCGAGCCCACCAAAGGCATCTGCCACCTCGTCGACCACCACGCGGATGCGATCGGTGTCGAGCACGTCGAGAGACCGGCAAAGCGATTTTCGCCCGTGTGCGCCAATTCGGTCCGCCGTCTCACGAAGCGAATTTTCGTCGCGGGCGGTCACCGCCACATCGGCACCGGCCGCCGACAGCGCCTCCGCCAATGCCTGGCCGATGCCGCGGCTGGCGCCCGTCACCAGCGCCTTTTTTCCCGTCAGGTCGAACAGGCGAGCGGCGTCCATGGCGCATGATTCCTGCATTTTTCGAATTTACAAACGATTGGATTGGAAGCGAACACCAGTTGCGAGTGGTTGTCTATACATCTTGCGCTGCTGCTTGCGCTCGCCACCAAAGCGACACGGCGCTGGGTCTTCCCACCTCGCCAGCGCCCCACGATGATCATAAGCATTCGCCGAAGGCCACGTCCTCGATAGAGCCGGGGAGAATCCCGACAGCAACGGGTCTCGGCCCGAGGCAGGGCGCAAATCTGCTATCTTTCGGGAGGACTGTTTGCTGAGTACAGGAAATGCGGAGGATGGCTTTGCCGGAACCGGAGATCGTCTTGGGTGGAGGGAACGTGAACGTTGGCGTCGTGCGGGTGGGCGACACTGTTCGACGGGCGATGTCGCGATCGAGCCCGGCGATCCACAGATTGCTGCTTCATCTTGAGTCAAAAGCCTTTAACGGCAGTCCACGGTTCCTTGGGACCGATGATCAGCAGCGAGAGATTCTGAGCTACCTTCACGGCGAGGTCGGCGTCCACCCCCGCATCTGGGAGACCGACGAAGCCCTGTTCGCGGCTGCAGGATTGTTGCGTCGGTATCATGATGCGACGAAGGATTTTCTTACTTTGGAATCTGACGACTGGACCTTCTCACATCAAGATCGTCGGCGTCATGAAGTGATCTGCCATAATGATTTTGCGCCCTATAATTTCGTTTTCTCGGCCCGGATCCCCTACGCAGTGATTGATTTCGATCTCGCGGGACCGGGGCCTCGACTGCGCGATGTCGCCTATGCGGCATACTGGATGACTCCGCTTTCATTTAGTGCACCCGAGATGAAGCCATACACGGAGGCTGACGTCGCCAACGGCAGCAGACGGCTGATCCGGTTCTGCGCCCACTACGGCGTTCCAACTAATCAAGCATTGTTAGGCATGGTGATGGAAGTGCTGGTTGATATGGGAGATGAAGAAAGAGTGAGAACCGGCCTGGGCGCACAAGCAGCGGATCGATTGCGACTGGGCGGCCACTTTGAGCACTGGCGACGCGAGGCTGAGGCTTTGCGCTCAACCGAGGAAGAATTGAGGGAGCAATTGCTCGAGCTTAGTGATCGGGGTGTGCGCGATGCAAGCAAGGACATCGGCCAGGCCACGCCTGGGGATCGACGTCGTTGAGCTTGGCGGTGCCGATCGGCGTCGCCATGAAGGCGGCCGATCGGCACCTCGATCGGAACCCGGGAACAACCAGCTTTGTTGCTGAGAGCAAAACCACGCAGCGCCTGTTCGGCAGCGTTGTTGGTGAGACAAATCCGACCATCGTGACCCCGACCGATCTTCCTTGAGACCAGCGTCATTTGCGAGACGCCTTACACAGTCAATGTTGTCGCCTGAGACGTCAATTCATTCATGGCACAACTTTCTTCCAGCCCTGTCCAACCACCCTCGTTGCATTGCGGGTGATTGGACATTTTTGTGTGGGAAGAAAAGTTCAGCGTATCAACGGCTGCCCGCCCATGGTGCACGACCCCTAAGAACCTTGCCGGGCTGTGGCTGTTCTTCTTTCGGAGCTGCCACCGGTCGAGGCAAGGAAGCCGTGTGACTGGTATCCAGGGTCGTTCCGCTGTTGTCGACGCCAGTAGCGAAGCCGCGGGTCGGGTCGCGGTCCGGGTTTTGATTGGCAGCGAGCGAGACGCCTGTCGACAAGGCGAGGAGGGTGATAGCGGTTACAAGTTTGTTCATCGTACTTTTCCTTCAATAATTGAGCAGACCCGCCAACGGCGGCTCGCGCGGAATTGACTCCTGCTTGCGAAATCCCGTCGGCTCTCTGTCTCGTCACCATGACGAGGCTTCCTGCTCACGGATGAAACTACGCCACGCCTGTCGCAGAGGTTTGCCCGAGTGCTATCGAAGTGTATCCGAATGTATGAGAATCCATGCGAGGTCCCGTAGCTCTTGGACTTCGACAAATTTGGCTACAATTTTTTCGGCCGCCTGTCGGCGCTGGCGCAGCCAAAGACCTGTCGGGGTCGTCAGGTCCGGCAAGCGGCGCCCGCCGAAGAACACCGATGATGTAAAAGCGGGACAATTCCCCTGATTGGTGAGCGCACAATTTGCTGATTGGGCGACCGCGTGGTGCGCCCACCGTGAGGTGGTTCGCGACCGTCGCTTTAAATTGTGCGGCGGCTATGTTGATGCGCCTATGAAAAGATGGTAACGCGGTATTAAAGATTGTTTCGGGTCGTTACCTCTGGGCGGGGCGAATGGGATTGATGGTACCGCGGGCATGGCTGTGTGCCGGCCTACTGATAGGCTTGATGTCCGCGACGCCGATGCAGAAGGCTTCGGCCGACGTCGTGCCTGGCGCCATGGCCACCGGGCAGCCAACCTCCATCCCTGTCGGCTACGTCGAATTCTGCAGACGGCGGGCCGCGGAGTGTGCAATTCGATCAGGCATCAGCGCTCCAGTCATTCTGTCCGCGGGCATGGAAGGCAAGCTCGCCTCCGTCAACAAGCTGGTGAACAGATCGATCAGGCCGGCGAGCGATTTGGACGTTCACGGCATGATGGAGTTCTGGTCCTATCCTGATGGCGCGCTCGGCGACTGCGAGGACTATGTCCTGCTTAAGCGCCAGTTGCTCAGGCAGCAGGGCATATCGCTGTCGAACCTTCTGATCACCGTCGTCAGGAAGCAGGACGGCGAGGGGCACGCGGTGTTGACCGTCAAGACCGACAAGGGCGACTACGTGCTCGACAACCTCAACGACGATGTGAAGCCTTGGTCGGCAACTGGATATCGATTTATAAAAAGGCAGTCGTCTACGCATACCGGGCGCTGGGTCGCGATAATTGAACACCCCGATGTACTGGTCGGGGCAGTCGACTGAATCTCCCGAATTAGCGGATCGACAACGCTTGGCCGGCGCTCATGCCGGAGAACGGCCAGGGATGCGCGGCTCCGCGTCTGTTTCCGCACCGGCCCAGGCACATGACCCGTGATCTTGAGTCGCACTGCATGGGAGTTCCATTCCAGGCATAGGCTTATTACGAGCACCGGGAAGCGCTTCCTTGCGGCGCTCGATAAGCCAATGTCCTTCAGCCGGAACTCGATTTCATTCCGCGCCTGATGCCGGTAGAGCTTTCTCTTCTGCTCGTGTTATGGACATGTCGAATGCTGGAGGATACAGGATGAAATTGAGAGACGCGGCACTTGCTGTCATTTCGAAAAAACGCAGGGGCGTGGCCTGGTATAAGGTCTCTCAGAAGAAGGCCGACAAATACGGCTTCTATGTTTATTCCAGTCATATGGTCTGGAAAGACCAGCCATTTTTCCGAAAGGCGCTGCAGCGGGTCAAAAACATTCGTGGGATTCCAGATCCCCGGGCTTTCGTCCTGCAAAGCTGCTTGCGATCGATCGAGCGTATCGACGGCGACGTGGCCGAATGCGGCGTAAGGCAAGGCCGCTCGACGATATTCATGCTGATGAGCGATCTTCGGCCACGGCACTACCACCTTTTTGACTCGTTCGCCGGCCTCTCGGAACCGACGGCAGAGGATCGCAAGCCAAACGGCCGAACGCCATGGAAGTCCGGCGATCTCAGCACCGACGAGAAGGTAGCCAGAGAGAATGTTTCCGACTTCAGCAACACCACTTTTCATGTCGGATGGATACCGGAAACTCTTTCCAACGTATCTGACAGGCGTTTCGCCCTGGTCCATATTGACGTCGATCTATACGAGCCGACACGTGACGCGCTCGCCTTCTTCTACGATCGGGTGTGCGCGAATGGCATGATCATATGTGACGACTACGGCTCTGCGCTCTGTCCTGGAGCCCGAAAGGCCTTTGATCAATTCTTTGAAAACCGCCCGGAAGGCATCATCGAACTTCCAACGGGGCAGGCGATTGTCGTAAAGGCAAACTAGTGCGCGGCATTCTAGTGGCGATGAAAAGCCTGAACCGTGCAGCCGCGCGGCGACTGGTGGCGATGAGATAAGCTGAATCCAGCGCCCTCGATTAAAGACTGAAGACGAATATCTTTTTCTTTTGGAACCCGCGCCACAACGGTCTGTGCGCGGTTGATGATGTCGGCAAAGATGCGATCAGCCTTATCCTGGCCCAATCCCCTGCGGACATGCTGGTAAACAGCGAGGAGCAGAACGACATCATAGCTGTCCCTGAGAACGGATGGAAGCTTTCGGCTCCCCAAGTTCATGGCATCAAATCGGCTTTCGACGCCAGATCCCAGAAAAATCGAGCGAGCCACGCCGATATGCGGTTTCAGGATGTCGATGCCGTGGATGTAAGCCGGCCTATGCTTGGCGATTTCATAAGCGACGATGCCCATATTGCAGCCGACGTCGAGGATCGTCTTGCCGGCGTAGTCTACCCCGCACGAAAACAGCCCGTCGAGGCGATCGTCCCACGTTCCTGCGAATTTCTTGCGGGTGTTCCAAAACAGCATGAATTAGCCTCTCGTGGCTGGGTAGGTCGGCGGCGTTATATCGGTCAAGAGCGCGCTGCGCTAGTCTAGTTTCCGTCCACAACGTCTAGCGCTGAATGGCTGCGGCTACTCTCCATCGACACGAAGAGGCGATGTCACGGCGGCAAAGGCACGGGGTGTCCGTACGATGACGCCTACGACGGAGCAAAGTACGCGTTGAAGAACTGTTCAACAATGTCGTCGACGACTGATCTCTTTACGTGCCGTAAGTCCTCTTCGTAGCTACGAGTGAGGCCTCCATAGGTGACAAGCTCGAATGAGGGAAGGTAATGGACATTGTCCCGTTCCCGGCAGACTTGACCAAGCACAGCCCGAAGAACGGATTTGCCTTCAGTGTTCGCCGTGACGACATCCGCGTCTTGAAACGTCCGAGCCAATGCAACCGGTGAGACTGTGAGAATTATCGGTGCATCGGGTTTGTGTTGACGGACCATGTCCACGGTAGCCATCACGTTGGCATAATTTTCCTGAAAGCTGCTGACGTGAAGCGTCGTTTCCTGCATTCCGCCTCCGCCACGATAAAGCGGTTTCTGTGCTGCTGCCTTGCCACTGGCCCTGTTGATGAAGACCTCAGTCATTCCGAAGGTAAATATGAATGCCGTGGCCGAATCGAAGCCAGCCCGCATCTCCCTGTTCATGCTCTCGATCACCTCTTTGAGAACTTCCGGAGATTTGGCGAGGATGAGACGGCGGTAGGGGTCCTGAAAGCAGATCGGACCCCAAGGCGCAGGTTTTTTGATCCGCCACCAGTCGTCATTGGCTTGATCCCACAAGCCGAGCATTTGCTCAATCTGAAGGCGAACAGTGAAGGTGTTATAGAAGTTCATATGCTCTCGCCCGGGCAGCTCATCTACAATGGCCTGCGCTGGGTCGAAACTGATATTTCTGTAAGACGGAACGCAGGCGACCTGCTTGCTTGTTAACGCAAGACGAATTTCCTCCGCAAAGCAACTTCCCATCGTGAAGAATATATCGTTTCGAGTGAATACTGCGTTTTTACGGATTGTAATGACGCCTGAACTTGAAAAATCGCCATACTTGTTATTCAGTTTGTCCGCAGCCGCCAAATGGATAGGTTGAATGTACCCGAGTCGCTTGCGGAGCCGAAGATACTTTCGTCGAACTCGCTCTAGCAATGTCACATCGCTCCATGATCGTCATACTTGGCCGCTGACAGCAGTGTCCGACATTTAGCCCGCTTCCCCGCTGGCCGCAATCCGGCCGGCACGCCGCCAAAGCTCGCAAATCACTGCCGTCATGCGGAAGCCCATTATCGTCGCAAACGCTCTCTTCAAAGCCAACCGAAAATAGGCCCCAAGCCCCGATCATTAAAGCGACTGCTCTAAGACACGCCAAGAATCGCGGCGACGCTGTTGCAGAGCAGCACCAAAATTGGCATAGAACGTCTCCCTCTCGTCTGGATTTTGCGCATAGAGGATTTTGGTGCCGACGTTCAGTGGAGTCGACAGGATCTTTTTGTGTGACTATGAACGTTAAATTGCTAAAATATCACGCTTACAGCCGTTGGTTCGGGCGTCCCTCATGGAATGCTTCGTATCTGTTCGGACGGGCCTGCCGGCGGCTGAAGCCAGGCGATATTGTCATAGATGCCGGCGCGAATCTGGGTGAGATCACCTCGGCCTTGGCCAAGACGGGCTCGACGGTTCATGCGTTCGAGCCAGACCCCTACACCTTCGAACGGCTGCGCAAGAACGTTGGAGCATTCAAAAATGTCCATCTGTATCAGCAGGCGCTAGCCGACCAATCCGGGACTGCGAAGCTCTACCGGTCACGTAAATTCAGTTCTGACCCAGACTTTTGGTCGCAATCCTCTTCATTGTATGCAGACAAATCTAACATTTCGAAAGACGACTACACTGAGGTTGAGCAGTTAAGTATAGTTGATTTCGTTAGAAACCTTGGATCTCCAGTGAGGATACTTAAGATTGATGTAGAGGGCGCGGAAGTGCCAATGCTCGAATCGATATTATCCTGTGGATTAATGAACAAGATCGATATGATCTTTGCTGAAACTCACGAGAAAAAAATCCCACAGCTTGCGGAACGTACGCGCGCGCTCCGCGAAGCAATCAAACGAGATTGGGCCAATAAAATCAACTTGGACTGGCACTAGTCATCTCCCGTGGACGTTGATGAGTTGGATCGCGCCTTCATATCCACCTTTGCCATTACCTATAACAAGTCGGGTGATGAGCGACGTTCGAAAAAACATGGCGATCCGAACATGACCGCTGCGACCTTGTGCGGACAGCCCCATGAATTTTGTGAGCTCAAATGAAGAAAAGAAGCCAGTTTCATATTTTCCGTCGATCGATTGGCGACACAATTCAGTATAGATTTCGCAATGCGCTGAGGAAAGATGATTTAGAAGCGCGTGGAAATCTATCGCCAGTTTCTCAAAAAGAAATCTTGCTTGTGTCAGTCGTGAGGAACGAATATCCTGAGATAATTCCATTCCTTGATCACTATCGATCAATCGGCGTTTCCAGATTTGCCATTGTCGATGACCGTTCTGAGGACGGGACACGGGAATTTCTGTTGAGCCAGCCAGATGTGGACGTATTCATCTCACGAAAGACCTATGGAGAAGCAGGGCGCGGAACTTTCTGGCGACAGGATATAATCCGCAGATACGGATTCAACCGGTGGTACGTGATCGTGGATGCGGATGAATACCTGGTTTATGATGGCATGAATCGCCACGACCTGCATGACCTTGCCGGTTGGATCCGAAAAAGAGGCATGAAGCACTTGCTGGCGCCGATGATCGACATGTATCCAGCAGGAGACTTAAGGGACTTTCCGTTTGACCCAAAACGCGCTCCTTGGGAGATAGCCGATCATTTCGATGCTTCGGGATACGACTACACGACGAGCCCGCAAAATATCAAAATCCGAGGTGGCCCGAGAAGTCGGGTGTTTGGTACGCACACCCTAACGAAATATCCGTTCGTATACGGGGATCGATTGACGATCTTAAATTCAATTCACGCTCCGCTACCCTATTGGCGTAACCACGTGGAGAGTTATGGCGCTCTTCTTCATTTTAAGTTTTTCTCTAATTTCACGACGAAGGCTCAGGTCGCCGCCGATGAAGGCCAATATTGGAACGGTGCTTCAAAATACAAGGAATACCTTTCCGCCACTATCGACAAGCCGGACTTCAATGTGATGAGCGATATTTCGCAAAGCTATTCGGGTATTCAGGATATAATCGGTGCGGGCCTGACCCAAGCTATTTCTTGGAATGATTAGATCGATAACCCGTTCCTTGGCTGCTCACCAATTCTCGCGGTTGGGAGCCCGATTTTGCCGGAGGCTCTATTCCAAAGCCCAGGCGATCATTCCTCTTGGACCCTTCGGAGAGTTGTGTATGCTCCCATGGTCGCCGATCCCGTCAACGCGGGCTGGCATCCGGATTCGGCATTGACTGCAGGTCCGAACAAAGTCACAGACAAGCAATCCGACATAGATTTATAGCAGATGTGCGAGCGGTGTCGCGAAGGTCGCATGGATCGGCAAAGGCCAACTGACACCGACGACACATCGCAGCAGGAAACCGAATGAGCGCAAAGAGACGAATTTCAGCGGCCTTGGCGTACCCGCTGGTCAAGCGCCTGATCCTCGAGAACCTGCCGCCGCACATAAAGCTGTATCTCGCCGGTTTGGCGTGCACGATTGCCGGTGCGGCGGCGACGTCCGGATTTGCCTGGATCATGCGCGACATGATCAACAGCATCTATATCGACAGGAACGCCGCCGCCGTTTGGGGTATCAGCGCGGCAATCATCGGACTTTCCGCTGTCAAGGGCATCGCAGCATACGGTCAAACCATAACGACCGGAAACGTCCGCAGGGCCATCGTGTCGGACCTCCAACACCGGCAGTTTTCCCGGGTGATGCGCCTCGACATTGGCCATTTCGTCAATCAGCATCCGGCCAAATTCATTTCCAAGATAATGTTCAATGCGCGCGCCGGTGCGTCCGTCATAATCACGCTGACGAGCAACACGGCCTCCGACGTTTTGACCCTGGTCGGACTGGCAAGCGTCATGGTCGTACAGGACCCGACCATGTCGCTTGTATCGGCGGCGGCTTTGCCGGTGATCTTCCTCTCGGTGAGCACGATCACGCGAAAGATCAAGTCGCTGGCAAGGGGCGAAACAGAGCTGGCGGCACAGGTTCAGTCGATCGGCACGGAAGCCATAGACGGCATTCGCACCATCAAATCGTTCCAGCTCGAGGACAAGGCGATCGCCAGCTTCGCTAAGGCTGTCCGCAAGATGGAAAGGCGCGGCGTCCAGATCAACCGCACATCGGCGTTGATGAGTCCATTGATGGAGACAGGCGGTGGCTTCATCATCGGCCTTTTCCTCATTTATGCCAGTTGGCAGACCCTCGGCAACGGCAAGACCCCGGGCGAATTCATGGCCTTCATAACCGCCTTTCTGCTTGCCTATGAGCCCGCCAAGCGGCTCGCCCGGGTCAATGTCGACATCCAGAAGCAAATGGTTGCCGTCGAGCAGATGTATGATTTGATCGACACGCCCGAACAGCGACAACTCGCAACCGCAGGCGAGCACCTCACCGGCGCCGAGGGCGGTATCCGTTTTGAAGATGTGGCTTTCTCCTATGGCGGCAACAGCCCGGCGCTGCACGGTGTTTCCTTCGAGGTCCGACCTCGTGAGAAGCTGGCGATCGTTGGCCGCTCCGGCGCTGGCAAGACCACCATCGTCAATCTGATCCTGCGCCTGATGGAGCCGGACAGGGGCAGGATCTTCATCGACGACAAGGACATTGCGAAGATCAGCCTGGCCGACGTTCGCGACAATATCGCACTGGTGTCACAGGATATCTTCCTGTTCGAAGGTTCTATCCGTGACAACATTCGTGACGGACGCCCGAACGCCACGGATCAAGAAATCGATTCCGCGGCGGAACTCGCCCGGGTCACAAGTTTTGCTTCGAACCTTGAAAACGGGCTCGACACCCTGGTAGGGCCGGGCGGTACCAATCTGTCGGGCGGGCAGAAACAACGCGTTGCCATCGCGCGCGCCCTGCTCAAGGATGCGCCCGTGATTGTCTACGATGAAGCAACATCCGCGCTCGACGGCGAAAACGAACGGGCGGTCATGGAGGCTGCGTTCGACGATGCATTTCAGCGCACGGTGATCTGCATTGCGCACAGGCTTTCAACGATCAAGGCGGCCGATCGTATTCTGGTATTTGACGCTGGCATCCTCGCGGACTCCGGGACTCATGACGAACTCGCCAGGCGCAGCGAAATCTATCGCTCGATCTTCCATCTGGAAGCGTCCGCTCCGCTCGTCGAAGACGGCAAAACGCTGCGGCAGAGCGTATTGCGCTGAAGGCCGATGACCAGTTTTTACCACGGTTCCTACATCCGGTATGTGATTGGTGGATTGGGCCTGCAGTTGCGCCGGTACACAAAAGCCGTGCGGACGCTGTTTGCCGGCTCCAAGCCGCGTTCCGTTCTTGAGCAGCAGGCCAAGGTCGACGCGCTGATTGCGCGCCGAGACTGGACAGGGCTTGAAGCAAGTACCAATGAAATGGCCATCATGGCCGATCGTGCCCGCGACCCCGAAATGATGCAGAAGGCGGGCCAGGCGTTCGAACGGCTGGGCAACTTCGCACGGGCGGCCGAGCTTCGGCTTTCCGCTCGCCGGCTACGAAAAGGAAAAGGTGCCAATGAGTGGACTGGAGAAGATCTCGGTTCTGATACGCTGCTGATCGATCTTGTGGAGGATGACCCTCGCAGTCTTGGCCGCGTCATCCGCCATGCGCGACTGGCCGGAGCCGCCGCTGCATGTACGCAAAGCGCGACAATTCGGGTCGAGCCGCGCCTGGTATCGCTTGTGCGGCGGACGTTCCCGAATGCGACCGTGGTCCCAGCGCAGCAGAATGTCGTTGTCGACAAAGTTGCGACCTTCGAAAATCTCGCCTGGGTTTTCGGCCGCAATGCCGAAAGACTTGCCGCCGATTTCGTGCCGCTGCGGGCAAATCCTGAACTCGTCGAAACATTCCGCAAGCGCTATCGCTCGATGACGGATCTGCCCCTGGTGGGTCTGTCCTGGGGCAGCAAATCGCATAGCAAGGACGTCCCTGATTTCCCCGAATGGGCAGGGTTCATCGCCCGGACACACGCGACGTTCGTTTCCCTCCAGTACGGACAGATCAAGCCGGCGCTACGGCGCCTGCGCAACGGCAATGACGCACGGCTTATCTATGACGACAGTGTCGACCAGATGCTTGATATGGACCGTTTCGCCGCGCAGATCGCCGCGCTCGACGCCGTCGTGACGATCAGCAATACGGCGGCCCATCTGTCCGGAGCACTCGGCGTTCCGACTATTTTCCTGATCGACGACAAATTTCAGACAGCGTGGCCAGCGATTGGCGATCGAACGCCCTGGTATCCGAACGGCGTCGTCATGCGCAAGGAAGGACGTCCGTGGCCGGTGGTGCTCGACGACGTCGGCCAGCGGCTCTCGTCGATTCTGACGGCGCGTTCGACGCTGTCTAGCGATAGTTGAGGGTCGCTGTGCCGAGCAGACGGTCAATCCTTGAAAAGGCAAGAGCCGCCGACTTGCGCCCGCAAGGTGTTGACGGCAAGCGGCTGCAGAAGGTTCTCGATCGGGCAAAGAAGTTTTTTAAGCGCCCCTCGCGCCATGCTGACGAAAGCGTCAAACGGCATGCGAGCCTGATGGCGCAGAGTGTCGAACGGCATGACTGGCAGGCGGCCCGGGAACACGCGCTGGCACTCGGCCTGCTCGGTGAGCAGCTTGGCGATCGCGGGCTTGTCAAAAAAGCTGGGCGTGGACTGAGACGTCTCCGCGGCGGCAATCGTGCCTGGCAGTTGATTGCGTCGAGCAAGCAAGTGCCAGGCCGGCCCGAATGGGATGGCAGTGATCTTGCGGGTCGCAGGCTTGCCGTCGAGCGGCGCGAAGGTGATCTTGCAATCTTCCTCCAGTTCGCGTCGCTGCTTGGGCCGGTGGTCGCAGCTGCCGACCGATGCACCGTCTTCGTCGAGCCGCGACTCGCACCACTCTATCGCCGAACCTATCCTGCGCTCGATGTCAGGCTAGAGCGAGAAGGAGAGCTGGCTGCGGTGGACGCCGATGTCTTCGCCTGTTTCGAGACATTGGCGAGGTACTTCTGGCCGGATGAGCCGACAGCGCGCGCGCCCTTCGTTCCGTTGGAGCCGGACCACCGACTGGTCGCCCAGCTGCGCAGCACCTATCTCGATCGTGGCCCAGGGCCTCTTATCGGCTTCGCCTGGGGAAGCCTGAACAAGAGCAAGGACCTGCCGGTTCTGGACGATTGGCGGGCGCTGCTCGGCAATCTGCCGGGACGTTTCATCAGTATGCAGTATGGCGATGTCGGGCCAGCGCTCGCCGAATTCGAACGCTGGGCGCCGGGACGCATCATCCATGACGCTTCCGTCGACCAGTTGTCGGATATGGACCGCTTTGCCGCGCAAATCGCAGCGCTCGATGCGGTGGTGACGATCAGCAATACCGGCGCCAATCTGGCCGGAGCGCTTGGCGTCCCGACTGTCGTCATGCTCGACGATGGGTTTCGGCTGTCGTGGCCTGCCTTCGGCGAGACCGTCGCCACATATCCAAGCGTTCGACTGGTGCGAAAGGGCGGCCGGGCGTGGGCGTCCGCCATGCGGGAAGCAGGTGGACGGGTTGCGCAAATCGTCGGTGGAGCTGGTGATGGAAGCTAGTCAACTGCTTGGCCGGGTTCGCCGCGTTGTGGCGCTCGCAGGCTACAATTACAAGGTCTGGTTCCGTCGTCACCGGCGGCAGCTTTTCCTGCGCTGGCGCGATAGCGACATTGCCGATCAGATGGCGGACTATAGGCGAAGCATCGAGGCGCGCGACTGGTCGGCGGCGCTGCCGAAAGCCTTGGCGCTGGGATCGATCGCGAAGTCGAGACGCGAGGTCCACCTGCTCGACGAACTTAGCAAGGCGCTGATGCGTATGGGCGCCTACGGCCCTGCGGCCGAGCTCAAGATCGCCCGGCGCCACATCGTCGAGGGCCGCGTCGACGGCGAATGGCTCGGCCAGGATATCTCGGGCCAGGTCCTGCTCGTCGATCTGATGGAGACCGAAAAGCAGGGTCTGGCCACCGCGATCCACCATGCGAGTTCCGTCGGCCGCGCGCTCGCCCGCGCGGCTCGCCTGATCGTCCTGGTCGAGCACCGCTTGGTGCCGCTGTTTCAGCGGACATTTCCCGCCGCCGATGTGCGGGCCGTCGGCCCGGGGACCAAGGCCGCCTATGACGAGGCCCAGCTCTTCGCCGGCGTTCAGCATCTTACTGCCGTGTTCGAGACGAATGAGACCACGATCCGGGAGCATTTTGTTCCCCTCAAGCCGGATCCGGCGCGGGTCGCTGAACTTCGCGCCCGCTATCGCAAGGATGACCTGCCGTTGGTCGGCATCGCATGGGGCAGCTCCAATCCTGGCAAGGACCTGCCGCCACTTACGGCATGGCGCGGGCTTATCAGCCGTCCGGACATCCGGTTCGTTTCGCTGCAATATGGCCGGATCGAGCCCGACCTGAAAATCCTGACCGATGGTGATCCCGCGCGCATCTTGCACGACGTCTTGGTGGATCAACTTGTCGACATGGATCTTTTCGCGGCGCAGGTTGCCGCGATGGACGCCGTGGTAACCATCAGCAATACCGGGGCGCATCTGGCGGGCGCGCTCGGCATCCCGTCGGTCTTTATTCTTGGCGATGGGTTCAAACGTTCCTGGCCGGTCGAGGGCGATCGCACGCCCTACTATCCTTCCGCCGTGCTGGTCTCGAAACGGGAACGGCCTTGGGCCGCGGTGATGGAAGACGCACAAAACCACCTGGGCTCACTCATCAGCGCTGATTGAATCCACCGCGCAAGGCATCGCGAGTGTGCCAGGCAGGTTACAACCGGCGGAGAGTTAAGCGCCTTTCTTGACGGCGAGAGCATTGTAAACTAACCGGCGGGCGGCCGTTCTAAATTTTGCGGATAAGAGGCGATGCATATCTTTGGGTAGTAGTTTGGGAAACAAGGCGTCTTCTCCTGTCAGCGATGGCTTTGTGCAGCGGCTCCTCGCGGCGTACCGGCTTGTGCATCCAGGAAATCTGTTCAAGCGCGGGCGTATCTATGCTCGCGGCAGGGCAGCCACCAGGACTGTCTATTTCGTCCCACACAACCGCAACAATGTTCGCCTGCTGGCTGACGCGGCAGATATGCTGGTTGACCGCGGAATCCGCTGCGTGTTCGCGCATCTCGATGGATTGAAACGCGGCGGCGTAGCGCGACCTGAACTCGACGCCCGGGGAATATCGCATATCGGCTTTGGCGAGCTCGAGCGGATGATCAGGCCCGGTGACATGCTGGTGACTGGAAGTGACTATGCGCCGCAATTTTTTAGGCGATTTATAGATTCGATCAACTTCGGCATGGTCCGTGTGGTCGGTCTCGTCGGAGGTGCGCGAGAGCTGCGGCCGCATCGATTTGTAAGAGCTGACTATATCCTGTCGATGGGACCAGCGGCGCTGCAGCAAAGACGACAGCCGGCCTACGTTGTCGGCTCCCCGGTCATTGAGGGTGCCGCCGCAAGCGCTGGTGCCAGGCACGAAGAAGGGCTTTTTGTGCTGGTCAACTTCAAGGGGAATATCGAGGACCCCGCAGATCGCCAAGCGATTGAAGCCGTGGCAGCCGCATGCGCGAAACTCGGCCTTGCCTATGTCGTTAGTGTCCATCCCACGATGTTCGCAAAAGTTGATATGCCGAACAAATCGCCCCTGGATTTCGCACAGTTGCTCCCGGACGCTCTGGCGCTCGTAACGCGCCCAAGCACCACTGTTTATGAAGCAATCGCCTGCGGCATTCCGGTGGTGCTGTTTCCGCTGGTTTCGCCCATGGTCGAGTTCGACAGCCCTATGGGCGCTTTCAAACCAACATTGTCGGAGCATGACCTCGTCGAGAATATCCGCGCTGCGGTCAGGTCAAGACCAACTTATTTTGAGCAAAGCCGGGACTTCCTGAATGCCAATCTGTCGATTGATCCAAAGGTGCCGGCTTCGCAACGGATCGCCAATGCCTTGATCGATATTTACAATCGCTGAAAGGCAGGTGTGAATTGATCCGATGCACCGGATTCGTATGCGGCTGCGGGCATAGCGGCACAACCCTGATTGCGACAATTCTCGCCTCCCATCCCGACGTCTACCTGCCTTTCCAGGAAACCAACGTTTTCTTCAAATGGACCCCACTGGCGATGTTCCGCTACTGGAAGCTGAAGCGCGCCGCGCTTGGCGCCGGAAAGACCTTTCTGCTCGAAAAGACGCCGCGGCATATCCGTCGCGTCGGCCGGATCCGCCGGCTCGTGCCAGGCGCGCGTTTCGTGATGCCGGTGCGCGACGGGCGCGACGTCGTGGCGTCGCTGGCCAAACGTCTCGGCGATCCAGCGGAGGCGCTCGGCCGCTGGATCGACGACAATGCGCTGGTTCTTGCCGAGCAGGAAGCGCCGGATGTGCTGATCTACCGCTATGAGGATCTGGTCGAGGATCCGGCCAGGATCGTCGAGCGCATCTGCGGCTTTCTCGATCTGTCCTTCAGTTCGGAGCTGCTCGACTACCACAGGAACCCGCAGCAATGGTTCAAGCCGGCCGAAGCCGAGGTTGAGACGCAACATGAAGCGCTCCGCAACCAGCAGGTCAACAAGCCGATCTATGATGGTCGCGGCCGCTGGAAGACCGAACTGGGTCAAATGGAGTTGAAGGAGCTTACCGAGGGACGCGGCAAACCGCTGATGCAGGCGTTCGGGTATCTCTAAGGGTCCCGTCGCGCCGATTGTTCACTCTGGAAGCGCGCGCGGATAGCCAAACTGATCGAAGTCGCGCTCATAGGCGCGGTAGATGGTATCGGCCAGTTCCGGCGTGAAATAGTCGGCAAGCCTGCGCCGCGACGAGGTGTGCAGCGGTGGCATCGCCGCGCGTCGCATTTCCTCGCTTGCACCGACATGATCGAGAACCCGTTCGAAATCCCGTGCGAAAGTCTCGGTCTTGCCGATGAGGTCGAACACAACGCCTGGAAGCTCGATGATGTCGCTTTGCCTCTGCCAATGCTTGTCGATGCGCCATGTCGAGGTCGTGCAGGCAAAAGCGACGAAATCGGCAAACGACAGGCTCTTGTCGGCACCGACAGGCAGCGCCGGATCTGCCCTTTCGCGATGCGCCAGATAGACCTCCACCCTGCCATAGCCAGGCACAAGCGGGCGGTCGCGATATTGGTCGGCCCAGCACGACAACAGCCTTGTATAGGGATTGCGAACGAAGGTGAACCGCAAGGCTTCGGGACTTGTGGCCATGCGATGGAACTGCACGATGCCATGGCGAGGCGCCTGCAAGCTCGACGCCTTTCGGTTGTGCACCTTCCAGTTCTGGTCGCTACGCCACTCCGACACGGTGTCATTGCCGATCATGGCTGCAAGGTTGCTGCGAATGCGGCTGCTCGCCGCCTTCGGCGTGGCGAGATACAGGATCTTGAGTTGCGGGACGACGTCGATCAGGTCGTCCGGCAGATAAGCGGTTTGCATCGCTCTGCGGTAAAAAGCCAGAGCTTCCGGATGCGCCCAGGCTAGAAACGGCTCCTTGACCAGACCGCGGAGATTTCGCAGCCCCGGTCGCAACGAGCGCTCCAGGCGGCGGATCACGCCGACTTTGCGTTTGCCCGAGACGGCGTTGTCGGCAGGCGAGACATGGCTGGTGGTCATCGGCAAAAACCTCGCCTTGAAAGCAGTCTACCGTCGTGGCATAGCCGCAACCACGCGGAACTGTACGCCAGCGCCCCTATCCAGGACCGGCTTGCCACGCTTAATAGACTGCGAGCAAAGTCCCGCCAAGTTGGAAAGCTTGATCGGGGTGCAAAAGGGCGTAGCGAGGTCACATGGATTTGTCACCGCATGATCAACGGGTTCAGGCTGACCCGAAGACGCCTATCCTGTTCGTGCGCCAGCGCTACGCGCCCTTTGGCGGAGGCGAGATCATGCTGGAAAACATCATGGCGGCGTTCGCCACGCGTCAACGGCCGGTGGCCGTGCTGTCAGGCGACTGGCCGCGAAACGAAGGCATAGAGTTCATCCAGTGCGCCGGCCGCCGCTTTCCCCGCTCCCTGCGGGCGACGTCCTTTGCTCGAGCCGCCTGCCGCAAGATCGCCGAAATGCCGCCGGCCCTGGTGCAGAGCAACGATCGCCTTCCCTGCTGCGACGTCTTCCGGGCCGGGGAGGGCGTTCATGCCGCCTACCTTGCCGAGCGCGCGCGTTTCGAGACGCGGCTTGGCAGGGCAGCGATGGCGCTGAGCCCGTTTCACCGCCAGACGCTGCGCCTCGAGCGCGCGACCTATGCCAGCCCACGGCTTAAAGCGGTGATTGCCATTTCGAAAATGGTGGCTGAGGACGTTGTCCGTCACTACGACTATCCGGCCGAACGCGTGCACCATATTCCCAACGGGGTCGACCTGGACCGCTTCAACCCTAAGTTGCGCAAGCAGCATCGGGCCGCGGTCCGCGCGCGGCTCGACGTCGACGAAAACAGGTCGATCGTCCTGTTTGTCGGCTCGGGTTTTGCGCGAAAGGGACTGCTTCCCTTGATGAAGGCTGTCGCCAGGCTCGATGGCGAGCCGGAATTGTGGGTCGTCGGCCACGATTCGCGCGCCGATGTCTTCAAGCAGGCCGGCGACAGGCTTGGTCTTGGTGCAAGGCTCCGCATGCTGGGGCCGCAAAAAGATACGCTGCCATGGTACGGCGCCGCCGACATTGCCGTGCTGCCTTCCATCTATGATCCATTCGGCACAGTGGTGATCGAAGCCATGGCCAGCGGCTTGCCCGCCGTGGTCAGCACCGGGTGTGGGGCGCGCGAGCTTGTCGATCGCTTCGAGCCGAAGCTTGTTTGCGACGCAGCCAGCGTAAACGAGCTCGCCGACGGGCTTGCCCGCGCGCTGCAACTGTCGTCATGGCCTGAGACTGCGGCCAGGGCGAGGGCGGCAGCCGAACACTACGATTTCAACGTCATGATCAGGAGAATGATAGCGCTCTACGAAAGTCTCGACCTGAAATAATTTCGACATATTTTTTGAATCCGTTAGTATCACCAAAGTGCCAACCGGCCGGGGGACAGTTTCATTTGAACAACAGCCGCAGTTTTGATGCCGGAACTGTCTGACCGTGCCGGCGCTCTCAGTCGTCATAATCAGCCGCAACGAGGAGGCGTGCATTGCACGTTGCCTTCGCTCGGTAGATTTTGCCGACGAAATCGTCGTCCTCGACAATAACAGCACCGATCAAACCAGGGACATCGCCAGCGGCCTCGGGGCCAAGGTGCTGATCACCTTGGATTGGCCGGGTTTCGGCGCGCAGAAAAACCGCGCCCTCGCCGCGGCAACAGGCGATTGGGTCCTTTCGCTTGATGCCGACGAATGGGTCGAGCCGCCGCTGGCCGCGGAAATCAGGGCCGCCATCGCCAACCCGAAAGGCTGTGACGGCTTCGAAATACCAAGACGATCGCGCTTTTGTGGGCGCATTGTCCGCCATGGCGGCTGGTCGCCCGATCTGGTGCTCAGGATATTTCGTCGCCGCTCCGGCCGCTTCAGCGACGACACCGTGCATGAGAAGGTGGTGGTGAATGGCAAGGTCGGGCGATTCTCCCATCCCATCGAGCATGACTCGATCGCCGACCTGGCGGACGCGCATGACAAGATCGGCAGATACGCGCAAGCGTCCGCCGCGCGGCTGCTGGCCGAAGGAAAAAAAAGCTCGATCGGCAAGGCGATTTTGCGCTCGGTCTGGGCTTATATGAACAGCTATGTCTTCAGGCTGGGGTTTCTGGACGGTTCGACCGGCGCGATGGTCGCCGCTTATTCGGCCGGCTACACCTATCAGAAATGGGCGCTTGTCGCGTTGGCCGGCAAGTCGAGCTGCGCCGAGGAAAGCCGGGCCGGGGTGAGGGGCAAATCCGCGGGTTTCAGAAATCGCTCTGGTTAATTTCCGCGCCATTGTTGCCGAGCCACCGCCAGACAGTTAGTGTACGACCGTTTTGAAATTGGAGCCAAGGTACTGAATATGACTGATGCGTTTAGGGTATTCGTTGGATGGGACAGCCGTGAGCCGATCGCCTACGACGTGGCGCGGCACTCTTTGCTCAAAAACGCTTCGGTGCCTGTCTCCGTCATTCCAATCAAACAGGACGAGCTGCGTGCCCGCGAACTGTATTGGCGGGAAAAAGATCCGCTCGCGTCAACAGAGTTCACCTATACGCGGTTTCTCACGCCTTTTCTCGCCGACTACATGGGCTGGGCCTTGTTCTGCGATTGCGACTTCCTGTGGCTCGGTGACATCGCAGGTTTGCTGGAATACACGAAGTCGGACAAGGCGGTCTATTGCGTCCAGCATGACTATACGCCGAAGGCCACCACCAAGATGGATGGCGTCGTCCAGACATCCTACCCGCGAAAAAACTGGTCCTCGCTGATGCTGTTCAATTGCGCGCATCCTGCGGTTAAATCGCTTACGCCGGAGGTCGTGAACCGCGAAAGTGGCGCCTACCTCCACCGAATGCAGTGGGTTGCCGATGAGGATTTGGGCTCGCTGCCGGTAGAGTGGAACTGGCTTGAAGGTTGGAACGAAAAGCCGGCGCATGGCACACCCAAGGCGGTCCACTATACAAGCGGCGGTCCGTGGTTTGCCGAGTGGCAGAATGTCGACTATGCGGATCTGTGGATAGCCGAACGTGACGAATTCCTGAGTGCCGATCAAGCAGGAGCTGCTCTTTCGCGCTCGGCGAGCCGGTAGCCAATCCAACCGATCGGCTCGACGCGGTTTGTGCAGATATGTGAACTGACCGCGCGTGCTTGCCAGGCTGGCTAACACGCCGCGCTGACGACCGGTCTTCGCTATTTCGAGGTCGCGCCGTTCTTACGGCACGACCTCGCCGAACACCGGGTAGGGCGCGCTCTTCGCGGGCGCCGGGACGGCAAGTATCATTTCGACCAGGGTCGGGCGCCTGCTTCGCCGCGGCACAAGCGCCCTCTACACCTGCCCGTCCAGCCATTCCCGCAAATCGCGGTCCTGCTGGTTTTCGGCAACGGGCAGCGAGGGCCGCCTCCAGACATACCAGATGGCGGCAAGCACCGCGGCAGCCCACGCGCCGGCGAAAACATTCGCAATGAGGTCGATTGGAACCTCCCAAGCCGGCTAGAATATTAGCACGGTATCATACAGGTGGGCGATACCAATTAGGCGTAGGGCGGGTGGAGCCGTAGGAGCGAGATCAAATGGCGGTTTAGCGTCTCCGAGAGGAGGGCGGGAAATCCCATCGTTTTTGGGTAGCGAGCGGTGGGATGTGGGTCGGCTACATCAGCAGCTAGGGCGAACCTGGCGACAATTTCGGATACATCTCTTCCGGGTACGTGGCGAGCGGTCTTCGCACGTGCGAGGTATCAGGGGGTTCATAGCTAACGCGAATGGGGTATGCCTCCCCCTGTGTCGCGGCTGAACCCGGAGACAGCTTGGCTCGAAAGAGGGGCTGTCAATCGACCCGTTCCGGTCCTGGAACTGCAGCGAAGGTTAGTCATCGAGCCGAACTGGCTGAGCCTGTGAACGAACGCTCTTGTCCGTTGAAACCGGTCGTGTCCCATCGCATGGTGTAGGTCGGCGGTAGCGAAGCCGCTCGCGAGCGCGCCCTCAACAGCGCTGT
>SAQR01000039.1 GCA_004020365.1 Mesorhizobium sp. | reverse complement strand
GGAGAGCACGGCGTCCAATGCCGTCAGCTACACCACGCCAGTGGGCACGATCTCACGGAGTTGAACGACTGGGCGGTATCAGAAGTATCCGCCACTGCTCCCCTCAAGGTCATAGATTTGCGAACAACTGGCCTGCTCAAGCTGGGCGTGTCCACCGACGCGGCGCGCGCCAAAAGGCAGGATGCCGGTCGGCGGTTGAGCAAAGCCCTCTACGACCGTTTCGCGATCGATGGCGTGCTGTATTTATCCCGGCTGACCTCAGCCGAGTGCCTGGCGGTATATGATCGCGCGGTCGGCACCAAACTAGCATCAACTCCGGCCGTCGATCTTGTTCGTCACCGGGATCTGACTGATGCACTTAAGTCCATAAGCGTATCGGTTCGAGGCATCGCATAGCTGGATTCGTATCGTTGCTTCGAAACGTTGATGCAACGTGCCGGGCTCCTCAACCTGCCTCGGCTTCGGCGAGCTCCAACTCGTCAGGCACTGTCTCTTCGAAAACCCGTGCCCAATTACTTGCCTTGCGTTCGCGCCCAGATTTGGCGGGCATCTTCGCAAGCGTCTGCAATCGTCGGGCGGCCTTTGCGAAGCGAGCGTCGAGCCCGACGGGTGTCGTGCTCACGGAACTGCTCGCCTGGGGTGCCGCTCGCTTGACTGAAGACGCCGACGGTTGTCTCAGGCGCCCGTTGGCCGGCTTTCGGCTGGGGAGCTTTGCTTTCTCCCCTGCCTCGCCCATCTGATCGACGGGTTCTACTCCATCGGTATCTTCACGAGCATAATCGGGTGTCGTTGCCGGCACTGGCCGTTGCGGCAGGAATTCTATTGCCGGTACATTGGGCAAGTTTACCTGGGAGAACCTCTCCATCTCACGGAATGGCACTGTCCGAAAGAACCGGACCTTGTCGGCGAAGATTGGATTCTGCCCCTCGGCCAGGATGACCATCTTGTCTGCAGGCATCTGCCGCACCTCCTGCGGCATCATCAGGTCGCGCTCCCGCAACTGCTCTACTTTGGTGCGGCGATGCAGGCCCATCAGTTCGATTGTGCGGGATTCGGTCTTGTAGCGTACGGTGCGCTTGCCCAGACCTTTCGAGACAGCTTCCGCGGTAACCTGATCGTTGGCGCCAAACACGAGCTGGTAGCCACAATTGCCCATCAGGGAATGGCGCGACGTTTCCCCATAAATTTCATCGAGGTTTTTGAGGTCCTGGATCACGAACGCCATCTTAATGTTGTAGCCCGCGACATAGGGCAGCTTTGTCGTGATCTCGGTCATTTTCTTGAGCTGCCGGAACTCGTCGAGCAGGAAATACACGGGCACCGATCGAACCGCGTGCTCAAGCAAGAGCGTGTCAAGAGTCTGCTGCACGAAAAGGGCAAGCAATGGCCGCAGCAGCGTGATGTCGGTGACGTTGGGGGCGAGATAGATCGAGATCGGCCGGTGCTTCAGGGCACGCAAATCCATGTCGGTGACTGACGTCGCCGCAACCACGCGCTCGTTGCGGAACGGCCTGAGCGCCTTCTGAATGTCGAGCAGCGCAGATGCTGCGGCGCGCTCGGACAGGGCGATATAGGCGTTGAAGCTTTCCACCGTGAAGCGAGATAGATTTGGCTCGCGCTCCTTGATGAGGGTCATCAGCGCCTGCAGGTTGACGCCGCTGTTGAAGAAAGCCGTCACTTCACCGAGATTGCGATGCCCCTCATAGCAGACGCTCTCGTTGACGTAGCTGATCGCACCGGCCATGACCTGCTGGGCGGTGGCCTGCCAGATCGAGTTCTCGGACTCGGTGACCTCGGGCACGAGGATGGCGGCAATGTTTTGAATGTCAGTAGTTCGGTCGCCGCGATCGGAACGAATGAAATCGAGCGGGTTGTAGCGGTGGGTCCGGTCCGAGCCAGGCGCGAAGAGGAAGACCTGATTACCCTTGGATTTACGGTAACCTGCTGTGCTCCTGAATATTTCGCCCTTGAGATCGGTGACGATCATCGAGCCTTTGTGGGTGAGCGCATTGGGAACCACGTAGCAGGCTCCCTTTCCCGAGCGCGTCGGTCCGATAATCAGGTGATGTCGATCGTCTTCGACACGAAGGATCTGGCGTCCAAAGCGACCGAGTATTTTCCCCTTCTTTTTGAACCACCCGTCACGCCGTAGCGACATCATCGTCTGGAAGCGGGCATCACCGAGCGGGCTCGTATTCGAGCGAAGGCCGACATAGGCGACAACGCCGGCGACAAGGATCGCGGGAACGACAGAGCCGAAGGCAATAGTCCGCAGTACGGTGCTGTCGCCATAGGCGACAAGCTGCTGGAACGGCGCGAACGGATTTGTGGTGATGGTCGCCTGCAGGATTCGGCCGTCGCCATAAATGAACTGCAGCGCGATGCCATAGGCCAGCAGCCACGCCGCGAAGGCGATGGTCAGGCAGAAGCCGATGTAGAAGATTCGAAGCGACCCGGTCACGGCACGTCTATCCGATCGCGTGCGTAGAAGATTTCGGAAACGCCACGCCGGCCCCCTTCCCTGCGCAGCTGGATGACGATCGGGATGACGCTCTGGATGTAGGAGATCAGGTCGGCCTTCGGGTAGGCGGCCGACAGACCCGATTGCATGACCATCATAGCCAGCTGCTCGTAGGCGCCAAGCGGCGTGTCGGCATGGACGGTCGACATCGAGCCTGGGTGGCCCGTATTGATCGCGCGCAGAAAGGCGAAGGCTTCCGATCCCCTCACCTCCCCGACGAAAAGGCGGTCCGGACGCATGCGCAGCGAGGCCTCGAGCAAGGACTGGATCGTCACGTTGGCAGTCCCCTGATCGCCACGTGATGCGAGCAGGTGCACCGCGTTCTTCTGTGGCGGGAACAATTCGCGCGTGTCTTCCAGCGTGATGATGCGCTCATGCGGGTCGACTGATTTAAGGCAGGCATTCAGGAAGGTCGTCTTGCCGCTTGAGGTGCCGCCGCTGATCAGGATCGAGACGCGATTGACGATCGCTGTGCGGATGAAGCCATAGATGTCCTTTGCCGAGAGCTGATCAATCAGTACCTGCTCGGCCTCGCTGATGCCGCCGGCGGCGACCATCACATGGTCGAGCGATCCCTGGTCGCGATAATCCTCGAGCGTGTAGTTGCTGATGACCTGTTTGCGGATCGACAACGTGCCGCCGTCGGGCGCGGCAGGCGGCAGGATGACCTGGATGCGCTCGCCAGAGGGAAGTGCAGCACTAAGGATCGGACTGGCCGGACTGACGAACTGGTTCGTGCTGGCTGCCACCCGCTCGCCGATATTGACGATCTCGGCTGTAGTGAGCTTCGGTATGTGATGGAACTCCATGTGTGCGGCACCGAGGCGCTCGATGTAGACCTGTCCCGGTCGGTTGACCGAGATCTCGACCACATCGCGATCGTCGAGAAACGCCTTCAATGGCGCGAGCGCGCGATAAAGGAAGTAGTGCCGGTTGTCCGACGCAAGCTCAGCGAAGGCCGCGTTCACGACGGATATCCCTCAGTGCTTCCGTGACGGGATCCTCGTACATGGCGGAGAAATCGAGGTCCTGACGAACGAAGACGAAGATGCGCTCGCCCTGGTTCACGCTGATCGTTGGCGGGATGCGCAAGGAATCTCCGAGCGCCTGGTTGGCCATGTCAGAAAATGTTTGTGCGATGGTCTCCCGGGCAAGCTCTTCCGCCTCCTGGGCATCGTCGTCATCCCCGGCCGCGGCCTCGCTGCCATAGCCGGTGAGGTAACTTGCACCGGCGCCGACGATCGACAGCAGAATGGCCGCACCGAAACGTTCACGAAACTTCTTGTCCACGTGTCCAGTCAATCCGGCGCGGCCAAGACTGTCAGCGCCGATCGAATTCAACCGTACGGAAACGCCGTCATCGCGCAGCATGCGCGTCCAGACGACGAAAATCCGCGTCTGCCCGCGCGTGATCTCGGACTGGTACTCGCCAATAAGCCGCGTGCCGGTCGGAATCAGAACACGCCGGCCATCGAAGGAGTGGACATCCTGGGAGACGATCGCCCTTACCTGCCCCGGCAGATCGCTGATGATGGCCGTCTCCAGGATGCCCGGGATCAGGGTCCCCTCCGGAACGAGGGCGTCGATCCGCTCGATTTTTCTGGCCTTGGCGCCGCGGTCGCCAATGCCTGCAGCCGCGGCCAGGAACTTGCTGCTGCGATCCTCGCCGGCCACCGTAAGACCTTCTCCATTTCCTCCGGTCAGACTCCCAGCCTCGCTCGTCTTCGTGTTGTCGAGCACGACCATGTTCGAGCGGAAGCGCGACGGAAACTCTTCAACAGGTGCTTCGGCAGCTTCAGGCGGCGGCGGAGTCGCACCCGGCTCAGGCGGGGGTGGCACGTCGAACTGGGTCGTATCGTTGTCCTCCTGGGGAAGTGGTGGGGGCGGGGGAGGTATCTCGACCACCTCCGGCGCCGGCGGTTCGGGCTCTGGTTCGCCCTCACGCACGAACGACGGCGGGCGAAACGTCGTGGTCGTGAACTCCTCGTCTCCGTCGAGCATATCGCGCACGGGGGGTTGCCTTCCGGCAAGGACCATGTAGCCGGCAACGAGGCCGAGCAGGACCAGAACCGCGCCGCCGACCAGCTGCTTTCGCCGGACCGATTTCTCAGCGATGACTGGATCGTCGCCTTGACCAAGGGCGTCGAGTTCGGGCGCGCGCTTCATCAGTTGCCGCTCCGGCGCCGGCGTTTGGCCTGGTCATCCTCAACCGGTCCGAGAATGGCCGGGTCTGGAGCCGCGAAATCCGGCTTTCTCAGATTGAAGATGCAAATCCATTGATCGCCGTCCCGCAGCGTGAACTGCGTCGCCGTTCCGTCGATCACGATGTATTCCCCTTCCCTGCGGAAATTCCTCAGCGTCTCCGAGAAGTCGGAGTCGACGGCGAACACCGCCGGCACGCGGCGATCGAACTTGAAGAAGGTCTTGTTGCCGTCGTCAAAGACCATGAGGGGCTTCAGCCGCGCATCGCCCGAGAACGAATAATCGATGTTGACTTTGGCCTTGTCGATGCCGGAGATGTTCGGCCATGCGGCGCGCTGCTCGGCCTCTTTCCGCAAGGCGGCATTGAGGTTCTTTTCCGGGTAGTGGAAGCGGATTCCGAAAACCTTGCGGCCAGCTTCCGGAGCGAAGTCGTGCAGCTCGAGGTAATAGATGCGCTTGTCGGTGACGACGTTCATGTTTGTTGTCACATTCTTCGCGATGGGCTTGACGAAGAGGATGTTGCCCTTCTCGGCCGGAACGACCTGCCAGCTCTCGGTGTCGCCCAGCGAGATCGTCTCGAATTTCTCGTCCTCGTCGAATATGATCATGGTCGAGATGCCGTAGGTCGCAAAAACCTGGACGACATTGTTCTCCTGATAGGTGACACTGGTCACCCGCGCATCGAGCGAGCCCCCCTTCGGAGTTTGTGCCGAATGAGCCGAACCCAAAGTTCCGGCGACCACGAGGGCAACTGCAAGCGAGCGGCCCCTCATTGCGTGTCCTCGGGCGTGACAGTCTCCTGATCGCGGCGGTACGAATAGGCTTGGAAGCCTAGAGGGTTTTCGAAGCGCCACTCGTTGCGCATTGGGGTGTCGGTGTAACGAAAGCGAACAACCGAAATCCAATGACGGACGATCGATTCTGTGTCGCTGCGTTCGTTGGTCGAGAAGCGGACGATCGCTGTGCTGGAATTCGGGAAGGTGACCGATTTGATATCGACCAGAACCCGTTTCAGGCGCCCGTAAACTTTCGCGGGGTTCTGGGCATTGGCGGCGCTGTAGAGCGCCTGCAACTCGCGCGCTGCCTCGTCTGTGGACAGCAGTGCGGCGATCCCAAAGTTCTCCTCGATGGCGTAGGGATCGTAGCCTTCCCGGGCGCGGATGTAGCGCACCACATTGGCCTGGGTGACAGCCTGTTGCTCCGTGAGGTTGGCCGGCCGCGTCAGTCCCGACTTAACCTCGATGTAGCCCGTCGTCCGGTCGACGGTCACGATATACGGCTCGAAGCTTTTCAACGGCAGCATTAACACCACGCCGAACAGGCTGAGCAGGGCGATCCCGGCGAAGACGATCGAGAAGAACCAAGCTACGCGCGCCGAGCGTTTCGCCCGCTTGATGATTTCCTGTTCCCAGATATCGCCCTGTTGGTAATAGGACCGCAGTGCGGTTTCGGACTTGTCTGCCATCCCTGCCCTTTTCGTGTCGTTCCTGGTCCAACATCAGCGTGACGGTCACGTCTGCCGTGGCGTTCCGTTGGACGTGATCGCCCGCTGCATAGAGGCCGCCGCGCCATCCTGCCTCGGCGGGTGAAGTCGTGCCTGCACCCGGTGGACGGCCGCCTGCGTCTGTCTGGCCGATTGGCTGATTGCCTCGCGGCTCCAGAAGATTCCCCTCGTAGTCAGCTGTTGCGAGCGAGGCCCAATCGGTGTAGCCAATCCGCCTGCTATGCCCTGCGCAAGCGACTGGACCTGGATCAGAACGAAGCTGCCGGCGAGACAGAGCATGATAAAGGCGGCAAAATCGCTGAGCTTCAGTTCACGATCACCCGAAATCTGGTCGATCTTCGTCAATTCGGGTTCCATAGCGGCGATTAGGAAAGCCGCGATGACGTAGACGAACAACGGAATGAGTGCGTAGAGCAGCGACTGGTTCAGCCAGCCCATCGCATAGCTGCGGGTCGCATCGAAGAAGAAGCACGAAATGAAGATCGGCGCCGTGCCGAGCAGCACCCAAAGCACGACCTTGGCCAGCACAAGAATGCCGAGGGCGACCGCCACGAAGAGCCCGGCGAAAACCATGATGATCAGCCCGATCAAAGCAGGCAGGACGGACAGGTACCCCGCCTGTTCGGAGAAGGCAGCAGCAGCTACGTTAGCCGTTTTCCAGATCTGCGACAGCCCATTGGAAGGCTCGGTGACACCGGTTGCTGACGCTGCGAGGATGACTCGGCCAGCACCCTCGGGAACCGTCGTGATCCACTCGTAAACGAGCGAATTGAAGTTGGCCCACGATGTGACGATGATGAAGATGATCAGGACGCGTGCGAGCCTGCCGATAATTTCGGCAACGCTGAGCCGCGACGTTCCCAGGAAGAGCTGCATCCCATAGAAGAGAACGGCAAGAACAAAGAGCAGGCGAAGAAGGGGCTCAATATCCTGGCCGAGCGCTTCGAACGCACGCTGCGAGAAATTTTGCCCCGAAGCGTCGATCCGGTCCAGCAGTTCGCCGATAAAATCGTCCACCGCCCCTGCCCTATTCTTCGTCCCCGAATGCCAGTTCCTGGATCGCGGCCAATGCCGCCGCGCGGTTCGCATTGAGCGGCTTCATCGATCCGCACTCTCCTTCCACGCTGACGTAGCTCGAGAGATTGGCCGGGCGTTTGCACGGCGCGGTCTTCTCGCGCGGCGTACCGCATCCGCTGGCGAACACGGCCAGTGAGAGCGCAAGAGCGGTAGTGATGCATCGACCGCTGCTCATTCGTACTGCAGTGCTTTTCGGGTGTTCGACATGTCGGTGAGCTTGCGCTGGTTCTCCGCATGCAGCGATTGCACGCCAGCATTCAGCACGCCGATCATCTCGTTGAGCGTGAGTCCGGTTTGAACCTGCAGCTGGGTGTTCTGGTCGATCGATCCCTTGATGTCTTTCGCCCGCCCGATCTCGCCGCCGGCGCCTTCAAGGGCGGAGCGACGCGTCTCGACCGCCTGCCGGGATCCGGTGATCAGCGCCGAGACGCCCATGACCGTCTTCATCAGCTCCTCATAGGATTTATCGCTGGCAAGCGAACTATCCTCCTTGCCGGACAGTGAGCGGACGAGCTGAAGCCCGTTGATGAACAGGGTCGCTGCCTGCACGACCTTGGAGTCGAGAGAGCCAAAATCGGCCGTGCCACCCTTGAGGAGCTGCTCGAAGGAGGGCATTGACGAGACGCTGAAACCATTGCCGATCGCCAGTTCTTTCAGAGATCCTGCGTCGCTGCCGCGATCCCCCGTCACGGCCTTCAGCGTCTCCTCAACGGTGGTGAGGATTTCCTTGTTCGTATCCAGGATCTTGCCGGTCTTATCGGCCGTGTCGCGCGCAACAGCATAGTTGGTTTTGTCGATGACCGGAATGTCGGCGGCAGCGGGCCCGAGGCCGGCACCAAGCAGCAGCAGGATTGAAATCGAACGCTTCATCGTGACCTCCATCAATGTGTCTCGAGCAGAGGTTCTGCCTGCGCATCGATGCGCAGGACACAGCCCTTGGCGTCGGCGTCCCAGACGAGGCCTTCCTCGCAAAAGCCGGCCACCGGCCGTTTGTCTTCCTCTCCATCTGACTCGTAACGCGTAGAACGGTTTGAGCCTGAAAGGTCGCCAAGCGTCATCGCGTTGCGCGAATTCGTGAGGTCGCCGAACGCCGTACCGAGCAAGATCAGCCGGTTGATGAGTTCGAGGTTCGCGTTGCGCGCACCAGAATTGTGATCCCAACTGTCCTGGATGGTTCCGGTCCCCAGCCCTCCGAACTGCTCAAGCCACGACACCACATCACCGGAGCCTTCCCCGATCGCATCTGTCAGCCCCATTGCATTCATTGTGCTTGTGAGCGCGCGCTCGTAGGTGCCACCACCGCCATAGTTGAGTGGAATGCCGGACTTGTCGGAGCCGCCAAAGGCAGGGAGCCATTTCTGCGTTATGCTGGCGACATAGCCTTGGGTCTCGCGAAAGGGAGGGATGCCGCCATATTTCTGGACGTTGCCGTGCCCGGAATTATAGGCGCCGAGCGCTAACGAGACGTCCCCGTTGAACCGCCGCAGCTGCTGCTTGTAGTAGCGCGCGCCGCCCCGCAGATTCTGCTCGATGTCATAGGGATTGACGCCAAGATCGCCGGCAGTGCCGGGCATGAGCTGGGCAAGTCCGATTGCTCCCGCACCGGACTTGGCACAAGGATTGAAGCGGCTCTCTTGATAAACGAGCCCCAGAAACTGATTCTCGTCTATTCCCTCCTCGCGCGCGATGCGTCGAACCAGGCCGGCAATCGCCGGACTTGAATTCGCGGCCTCGACGGGATCATCCTTCCTTGCCGGGCGATACATGGAGCATGTGACGCTCTGGTTATTGGCGTATCGATCCTCGTCGACCTTCTCGATCTCGGAGGTTTTTCGGTCGCGGTCTTCACGCTCCCCGAGTACGGTCTTGTCGACGGTCGGAATGTCGGCAAATGCCGGGGAAGCGGCGAAGGCCAGCAGAATGGAAACTCGCCTGATCATGCCGCATGCTCCCAGCCGCAGAATTCGGGCAACCAGTTTGCCGGATCGTCACCGAGCCGCGCGCGGAGCGCCGCGCATTGCTCGATCGTCTCCTTCCGCCCGGACATCACGCGCACGAGGTCCGGCATGGAGGAGAGATCGAGTCTGGCGATGACCGAGTCGTTGCCGTGCTTGATCAAAAAAGTCCGCCGCTCGGGCGGCGTGTTACGGATAAAGGCGAACTCTTTGGCGGTAAGGCCGAAGCGGCGGATGTAGCTTTCCTCGTCTGCGCGCGGATTGGGAAAATGCAGATTGGTCGCGGACTGCTCGATCAGCGTGTGCGATTGCGGTGCCCGTGCGATGTCGGCCGCTGACTGAGTGCCGAATCCGACGATCCCGTTGAGTTTTCGGATCGTCTTCATCTTGTCGACAATGTAGTTGGAAAAGACTGGGTCCTGCAGAAGCTTCCAGCCTTCGTCCATGAAAATGAGAACCGGCTCGCCGGTGAGCAACTCATCAAGACGGTGGTAGAGATACATCAGCGCCGGCGTGCGCACGTCCTGATTGTCGAGGATGTGTGTCATGTCGAAACCGAAGATCCGCCGGCCCGAGAAAGACAGGACATCCCGCGGCGCGTTGAAGAGCCAGGCCTTCTCGCCCTCGAACCAGGGACGCAGGCGCGACTGAAGATCGTTCGCGTCGGAACGCGCCCTGCCCATCAGGAGCCCGGATAGGTTGGCTAGGGTGCGCTGCTCAATCGGTTCCTGACAGATACGACCAATCGCGCGCTCCAGCGTGTCTTCTTCTTCCTGTGAGAACCCGCGGCCATCGGCGGGATCGAGCATGGCCTTGAACAGCCGATGCAGGAACTCGCGATTTGCAGGAGTGTTCTCCATCTGCAGCGGATTGAAGCCGGTCGCAACGCCGGGCTGAAGCACCTCGTAGTCGCCGCCGACGGCTCGGATGAAAATCTCGGCGCCGCGATCCTTGTCGAAGAAGACGGCGCGCGGCTCGGGTGAAATGCGGAAAGCCTGGGCGAGCAGAAAGGTAAGCGCCACCGTCTTGCCCGAACCTGTCGGGCCGGTGACCAAAAAATGCCCGATGTCGCGCTGATGGAAGTTGAACCAGTATGGCGTCTGCGACGTCGTCTCGAGGATGGAGATCGGCAGACCCCAATGAACTCCCCTCGCCCGGCCTGTCGCGAAATTATGGAGTGACGAGAACCCGGAAAAATTCGCGCTCGACAGCATGCAGGAGCGCGCGATGTAGGCATGATTGCCGGGAAGCTGCGCCCAGAAAGAGGCCTCCATGTTCAGGTCCTCGCGCAGCCAGTTGATGTTCATGTCGGTGAGACACGAGCCGAGTTCGGCGACGGCTTTATCGAGACCAGCGAGATCGCGCGACAAGCATAGCAGGCTGAAATGGTGATAGCCGAAAACGGCCTCCTGGTTGAGCAGGCTGTTCAGTGCGAAGTCGATGTCGGTCTCGACGGTGCTGCCGGATTCATCCGACGCGTGGATCTGGCGCTGCAGGCGGGAGATGCGTTCCTGCGCGATCGGCTTGTCAGCAAGCGTGAACGACTGGGTACAGATGAACTCGTGATTCATCTGCAGAAGACCATCGAGCATCCCGGGTCCGGAGAAGGGCGGGTACTCCTTGATGGACAGCATCGCGCCGAAGCGATTCTCGGCCTCGGTCGGCCCCTGCGCCTGCATCGTCCGCTTCGAGAAGTGTAGCCGCGACGTGCCGACGTAGCTGCGGATACCCATCCGCGGCAGCCGCATGTCGCGGGAGACACCGCAGGTCAGGATCGTGTTAAAGAACGCACACGGCTCCGAATAAGGTTGACCATCGCGATAAGCGATCCCGAGCGGCCGCGCGCCATACTTCTGGAGCTCGCGAGTGATGTTACTGACGATCTCTTCGAGTTCGTTGACGCGCTCGTGCAGGCGTTGTTGCTGGACCTCGGCGCCGGACGAGCGATCGAGCAGGCGCGAAAACGTCTCGGCCGCTCCCAGCGCCCCGCGCATGCCCGAGCGGACGATCGTTAGATAGAGCTCGTTGGTGAACATGCGCTTTTCGCACAACGACGCCATGTAGCGCGTATTCAACAGAGCGCAGAAGGAGTCCGAAAAGCTCCCTTCGATAGCGGGCTTGACCTCCTTGCGGATCACCGTCGACCAGAGCGAATACCGGCTCGATCCCAACGCCCTGATCATGGTGTTCTGGACAGCGGCGCGCATGTTGAGCTCGGCCTGATCCTCCGTCTGGAAGAACAGCCCGTCCAGCTTGATCACTGAAAGGATCGCGCCGCTTTCGATACCGACTACGGTGTCAGCGACATGACGAAGATATGGAATATGGGTCGACATCGGCCGCTCGCGGCGCTGTTCCCTGCCAAACCCAAGTTCCTCGGCGACGACGTTCAGCATGATCACGGTCCATAGGAGTTGGTGCGCCAGAACAGTCGGTTCGGCGTCCGCGGGGTGCGGCGGCCGGCGACCTGGGCTAGGTCGAGGATCCTGATGTCACGGCTGCAGAAGGCGAAGAGAGCGAGATAGGTCAACGGCGCGATCAGCGCCGACCAGAAGCTCCCGCTGACCAGGAATGCGATGAGCGTTACGCCGACGATGATGTAAAAGGCGTTCAGCGGAATCCCCCACATCATCGGCGGCCGTGTGAGGCCGATGACCAGCGGCGTGAGATGGGGCTTTTCGTCGGTGACCTCGATCATCGCTCAGTTCCCCACGGCCGCGATCATCTCGTCGACGATCGCCGGCGCGCCAAAGACCAGACCGATGCCGAGGACGACCGCGCCGGCCGTGAACCAGGAGAGACGTCCGGCAAAGGCGAGAAATCCGAGTGCGATCACCGCGATGATCGCGAGCAGTCGCCCGAAGGGACCGGTTATAAAATCCACGATCATCTGCACCGCGGTTTCGAGCGGTGCGAACGCGCCAGAGGATTGGGCAAAGGCTGGATCCGCCAGCATCGAGCAAACGAGCACGATCGTCGTGAGCGCGGCCATTCTCATTGCAGGCATTTGGGCAGAAGGTTGAGAAGGACTGTTCATGTCGGCCTCCGGCTAGAAATGCATGACGCCGCCGACCCACTGGCGGCGCTCGCGTGAGGGGATCACTCCACTGGTGTTGGGTACGGGTTGCTGCTCGTCGGCCGAACCGCCTGGTTCGCGGGCAATGGGGCCGCTTCCGTCAAGTTCCATCTGGACGTTGAGAACTTCCGCGACGTACGCCAGCGTCTCCTTAAAGGGGGGAATGCCGGCATGCTCGCGCACGCGGCCCTCGCCAGCGTTGTAGGCCGCCGCAACCAGCAACGGGTTGCGGAATTCGTTGGCCAACTCACGCAGGTAGCGAACACCTCCGTCGATATTCTGTTCAGGGTCGCAGATGTCGGTCACGCCGAAGCGCTCGGCCGTGTCCGGCATGAGCTGCATAGGCCCGCGTGCACCCTTGGGTGAGTTGCGCAGGCGATCAAGCCGGCTCTCGGCGATAGCGACCGCGATGGCAAAATCGACATCGACTTCGTGCCGTTTCGCTGCTTCGACCACCAGGCGTGTGATGTCTTCGGGTGTGGCCGGCGATGGACCGCATCCAGCTACGGCCCCCGCTGCCTCGTCAGAAAAAAAACGACCAGAATGACCGCCTTTGAGCGCAAGAGCCTTGTCCGGCGTGACGGCCTCAGCCGACCCCTCGCCGGGGACAATTCGACCTTGTTCTCCAATCAGGTACTCGCGCTGCGGTCTAGCCCAACGCGCCTCGGCAACGTTATCCGAGGAGAACGAGGCCACCCATTGCTGGCCGTTCGACGTAGATTTTTCGGCACGAATTACCGGCTGCTCCGCTGGTTCGGACGCGTTCGCTTCGCTTGGTATGATCGCGCACATGTTCGTGAGAAATGTCACCGCAAACAGCGGTGCGAGCGGTTGGATCAAGCAGTGCGCAGCCATGGTGTCGCATCCAGAGCCTTGTATGATGGATGACGAAATGCTTATGCGAGTCAAAAAACAATGTCAAATAGGTTGTGATTTTTCTTGCAATCCGGATGCAAGCGCGGCAGTGTCCTGTGTAATGACAACCTGGAGACGACTGCGATGAGACGTGCAGCCGGGTGCCTGATGACTGTCGGCGTGTGCCTGCCAGCATATGCAACCGAGCCCGTCGACGAGGCTTATATCCGCTCGCTGGCGGCGCCGGGCAAAACAGTCCTGGTCATGGAGTATTACGACGGGCAGGGGAAGGTTTCGGAACGCAAGGGCTATGCCTCCGCCTCAGGCTTCCGGGCCACGTCAGCCACTGACTTTCGTGTCGACGCCGATCTGACCGTGCACCTTTATGGCATCGAGCCGTGCGAGGGTGAGATGGTCAATCGCAAGGAGGGGTTCGCGGGTTCGTGCGATGACTATGCGCGCCGCGGGCTCGAGACGCTCCTCCAGTCGCCGAAAGTCATCTACTGCAGGGCCTTCGTCAGCGAGACTGGCGCAAAGGCGCAGGATGCCACCTGCTACGGCTACTACAGCTATCCTGGCAGCCTCGACACGATCGACATGTTCGAGGAACAGCTTGTCTCGCTGGGCAGCCACCGCATTGGCCGCCGGCCAGATGGAACACCGGCGCGAACTGACCTCAAGGAGGCCGAAGAAATCGGCCGCCGTGGTTTTGGCATGTGGGCCGATCCAAGGATCGCGGGGCAATGAGGCCCCCTGCCCTTTTCCTGGCGCTGGCGTTCAGTTCTACCCCGGCGGCGGCCGCCCCACCTGAAGGGTATTTCCGGGTCAAACCGGGTGTGACACTCGAAAGCGGCGACAGCTGGACGGATGGCGACCAGCACTTCCGCCTCTTCGGCACGCAGGCCTGTCTTCGAGGAACGTTCTATACCGACAAAGCTGGTACCCGTCGCGACTGTGGGGAGGCATCGCTTGCCGTCCTCGCCGCTTACATTGCCGACACCAAACCTGAATGTGCGCAGGTTGCACGATCGGCCGAAACTGTCTTCGTCTCTTGCTATGCGACGATCGGAGCGGATCGGCTGGATCTCGCCAATCTCATGATCGCTTCGGGTTTTGCGTTCGCCTCGCTCGACGCGCGCGGCCTGCCCTATCACGCACCCTACGCTGTGGCAGAGCAGGCCGCACGGGTAAAGAGAGTCGGCCTCTGGCAGTTTGAAGATGTCCAGCACCCCGCCGTTCTGCTCGGTCAGGCCGCGGGCCATGAAAGAATCGAACCATGATATTCGTGACTGTCCGGTCAAGGGTGGTCGCGCTGCTGATGACCGCCCTGCCCTACCCCGCTCATACCGCCGACCCATTACATGGCCAAGGACCATCGACGGCCGACGCTCATACTGGCCCCTACACGGCCGCACCCCTGAAAATCTCCGGCCGCACGTCCGTCATCGATGGACGAACCCTTTGGTTCCCAAAGGGTGGCAAGATTGTGCGACTCGCCTCGATCGACACGTGCGAACTGCCGCAATGGTCCTATGACCCCCGCCGGCATGGCGACAGCTCGATCCCGAAACCGGTTCCATGCGGTCCGCTCGCCAAAGCGTGGTTCAAGCGAACGGTTGGCAGTGCTCAGGTGACCTGCGTGGTTCAGACACACGATGCCGATGGAGCCCTCCTCGGCCGCTGCTCAGTGCGCGGGCGTGACCTTGCTCTGGAGATGTTGCGGGTCGGCTGGGCCCGAACGATGTCGCCGGCGCCTGCTGAGTATGTAACGTGGCAGAACTACGCCATGTCCGCCCGCCATGGCATATGGGCCACCTATGTGCTCGACATGCCGGAATGGCGCGCGAAAGCCGTAGACCGGACGCTGTCACGACTGCCGATCGCGGATTTCAACGTGTTAGCCGAGCGAGAGAGCGAGATTTCACCGCCATTTGAGGATGCACGGAAACGTCCACGACGAACGGACCGATGAATTCGTTGAAGGAGGCTACCGATGAGCCTTGCGAAGGTGACCTCCGCTGTCACAATCCTGTCTGCGATGGCTTGGTTTCTGCTTGCGAATCGCGCCAAGGCGAGTGAATGGGGATGCGAAGTGCTTCTTTGTGCATCGTCCTCGAACCCGGCCTGGCCTGGCATGCCAGCGTGTCACCCACCGATCAACCGGCTGATTTCGGCGATGGGCAGCTGGGGATTTTCGTGGCCGACTTGCCCTGAAGCCGGAATCGGCAAGCCCGGCTACGAAGCCTATGAGGAATGCCCTTCCGGATGGAGTGTCGGATCCAGCAACCACAATCATCGCGGGGGTCAGGGGGACCTCTGTATTCAGGTTCGAAGCAGCTGCCCGTCAGGCTATGGCGGCCGCGACGGTTGTCAGGAAACCGTGACGATGGCCCGCGCAGACGGGGGGATCTATATTATTTCGACATCACGGTCGGCGATGGAAAGGTGTCACGCCACTGGTTCGATCTGCGCAAATAGACAAGTCTGTGCTTTCCATTGCCACCACGCCCGAAATTGACGGTTCGGCACGGTGCGTCACAACGGCGAATCATTGAAACAGCGTTCTCCGTTTACTCAGGCAGTGAGCCAGTGTTCCTTCAAAGGGCTTCAGCGTCTTGATTGCGTTTGCGATACCGATTGCATCCGGTGTGGCCGGATCAGCCACCATCACGGCTATGAGATAGACAAGTTTCTGACGGGCCTCATCGGCGTTTGCCGGCGCAAGCACGATCAGATTGGAAAGAGCACGCTTCTCGCGCCAGCGAAAGAAGATCAGCGCCGGATAACGCGCAAGTTTCCATGCCGATGCAGACGGTTCCTCGGTCGCGATCCTTCCCTGCCGCGCGCGCTTGTGGCGCGCAATGCTCGACGACATCGTTCTGCGGTGCGGAAAAAGACATCCAATCATCTTCATTTTTCCCGGAAGATACCGGAATGCGGTTCCAGGCATGGGTCTGGAACGGCACTGCATCCCTTCCTGACATCCTGGACAAATTCGGTTAGCCCCCTCGCGGTTTGGTGGTCCTTCGCGGGTTCATAAAAACGTTGATTGAGGGCGAGCGCACGATAGGATACGAAGGCCAGCGAAACGAAACGAAAGCAGCGCCTGTAAGCCATTGATTAAGAATGGAAAAATATTTCTCCCTCCGCCGGGAGACGAAAGTGATTTCAAAGAATTATTCAAGCGGTTGGCCGCAGCGGGTGCTGGTCGGCCATTGAGCAAGGACGGGTTTCCTGCAGGCCCATGGACGCCCGAGCTTCTCGCAGAGGCGATTTCACAGATTGATTCCAATCCGGTTGGGGTCGATCTGCGAACGGTGCAGCTTTGGTTTCAAGAGAATGAGAAAGGGATTAGCGCTGCCAACATTCGTTGGCTGGCGAGGATTTTTGGATGCGATGATCCGGTCGCAACTAGCGAATGGCAGATGGAGCTTAGTGCGGCGCAATCGCGGTTATCGGCCAAGAGACGAGAATGGAAGAGAGCCGGAAGCGGCGTTGCGGCGGCGGTTCCAGATGTACCACGGACTGCGCTCATTGATGACGGTTCAGTGCACTCGGCGGAGCCGACACGGGATACTGACGCCAATAGGCGGAGGCGGCGCTTTAGCCTGGCGAGGAAATCGGAGGCGTTTTTTAGTCACGGATCTCCCCTGAATTTACCGGCGTCGGTGTTTGCCGGCATGACCGCCCTCGGCTTTTTGTCCTACATCATTGGTATCCACAACGTCACCTACGAGCGAGCGGACGGGCTCGTTAAGCAGGTTGGATTCCTTTGGGCCGCAAATTGGACACTCGACTTTATGGTGTTCTTACCGCTGTTTTTCTTCTTCGTCATAGAGTTGCTGGCCTTCTGGAAAAGTGATGGGCGCAAAAAACTCCTAGCGCCTAGCGATCAGGTGGATAGCGATGACGCCTGGATGCGCAACGTTGACGCTTCGTCGTACACATATTGGTCGGTGTTTTTGATTTGCTTGCTGTTCGCGGGTCTTTTCCAGTGGATCGGTGTGTCTTTGATCCCGTTGATGAAAGGAGGAGGCAACTATGCCATAGATTGGGGAAAAATAGCTATTGTGCGTCCCGAGGTCATATCTGTCCCGGCAACAGTCGTTTTTACGGGACTCGCCTACCTATACATGTGCTTGGTGTTTTATCTTTTCTTAGCAGGGCTCATTTTGCTCTATACGGTTGTTCATGATCTTTGGAAAATTGAATCCGAGTTGAAGAAGCGACCGGATGCTGATCGTCAGCACCAGCTGAATGAAACCGGCCTCACAGTGATGCGTGGGGTTTTTCGGTGTACTGTTTTGGGAGTTCTGGTCGCCATATGGATGAAGGTCCAAAGCTCTTATCTGGCATCCAGTGGTGAGAATATTGTGGCGTGGTTAGTCGGCGATATGTCTTCGATGTTCCAAGGTCGCAATCATATGAGCACCGGGTTCCGCTATCGTATGCCGACGCATTACAGCAGCCTTCTCATCGTTTTTTCGACCTGTTTTGTATTTATTTATGGCTCCATCCGATTAGATGTCCGAAGTCGATTTCGTGCGCCTTTGTGCAAGATGTCGGCGGTCGTGGCGTTACTCGTTGTCTGCTACTTGTTGATCGACGCGTTTACCGGCTTTTCGACCCTTTTGGCCGTTACAGTGCTGCTCGCACTATACGGCTTGATCGATCCAGGATTTGGCCGCTGGCGGGCCAGCGAGTTAGGAAGCGATCAGAGTGTTTCATAGTTGGCTCGATCGTTGGGACGAGCGCCGGGCCCAACGCGGAGAGGAAGGGAAGAAAACGAGCGATTTCGTCCTCGACGCGGAACGCGCCTTTCCGGGTGCGAAGAAGATAACAACTATCGAGGAATTCGGTGCCCTTGCGGACCAAGCCGTGGCTGATCCAACGTTTTTCGATGCGCCGAGTGTGAGTGATCAGGGTTTTGAAAGGCTGGATGGGTGGCTCAAATTTCCATCGGACATTTCTACTGATTTCGAACAAAACAATGTGGTCTCGGCGAAAATCACAGAAAGCGGGTCGTTCGATCAGGCGATGGTGATTTTTCACCATTGGAATGCAAGCACCCGGAATCGTCAGATTGCCAACTTTTTCTCGCAACGTGGCATCACGGTTGTCGAGATTGCTATGCCTTATCACTTCGAACGCAGCCGTCCCGGCTCCGTGCACGCCGACTATATGCTTAGCCCTAATCTCGGTCGAACGATCCAATCTGTAAGGCAGGCAGTGTTGGATGGGCGAAAACTCATACGTTGGTTGAAAAGCGAAGGCTATCGAGAGATTTCGGTTCTCGGAATGAGCTTAGGTTCCTGGGTTGCGGCCATAGTCGCGGCACACGACTTGGCTGTGTCAAAAGCCTCGTTGTTTCTGACGGCGGGGAGTCTAGCGGATATGGTTTGGACGGGCCGCGCGACACGATCGATACGCGATAGCCTTGAGCCTGGAGTTGATCTCACCGATCTCAGAACGGCCTGGGGCCCTCTGAACTTGGAGAATTACGCGCACAATTTGGCACGGCCGGGTCTCGATCTACACGTCGTGCTGGCTAAGAGAGACAGGGTGGTTTTGCCAGAGCTATCACAGAGGTTCATGCAAAGGCTGAAGGACGCCGACGCTCAGCCAAAGATTCTGGAATTAAACTGTGGTCACTATTCGCTTGCCATTCCGCCCTACATTTTGCTGGCTGGCTTGAGCTTGAAACGGTTTCTGTCAAGTGCGCATTTCGGAAGATCGGGACAGCAATTCCGTTAAGTCCTGGACAGCGGTTTCGCTGATGTCGGGACAGTTGACGGCGCTGGTCCTCAGGCGCCTTGTTGCACTCAGGTTTAACTGATTTCACCGTTTTCGGCGCCGGTTAAGAGGGGCGCTGATTTTTGCTTTCGCAAGCTTTCAACTCGAGGCGGGTCTCCGAGGAGAAGCGGTAGAATACCTGCAGCACCAAGGCATGGAGCGCGGCGACGAAGGCGACATCGGCATTGCCGGCGAGTGCGTTGCGTAGCGCCAAGGTCCGCTGTGCGGTCAGATCGTAGACGAGCCGATCAGGAAGCGGCTTGATTCCGCCATCGTCGGCCTCGTCACCATCGCTGGCGCCGTTCAGGGCTTTTCCGTCGACGACGAAGCCGTTCGCATTACCGTCTCGGGAACCGAATTCGGCCTCATGACCGGTCTCGACATCGCCGGTTTCGGTCCGGGCCCCTCCTCCGGACGCACGAAGCCGCGTTCGATCTGGATCTCACCGTTTGCTGCGAGAGTGACGAACACTCCGGCGATCGCGACCTGATCGGGATCATAGACTTCTGGCCGATCGTTGAAGGCATCGATCTTGTTCCCGAGTTCCTCGAGCTTGTTTTCGGTCGCCTCGTCATAGTCATCGGCCTCGGCATACTCAGCGTCGAGCTTATCATACTCTGCCTTGAGCGCGTCGTAGCGCTCAAGCTGCTCAGCACTATTCGCTGCAGGCCCGAGGCGTGACCATAGGGGAGCTGATCGCAGCTTCGACCCACTTCCAGCCTTCGGCGCGGATCGCCTCCGCGTCGACCTTCAGCTTGCCGAAGACCAGCTGCTCGAGCAGCGCGGCATCCTGGAACCAGCCTCCGGAATCCTGCTCGAATATGTCGCGCAGGATCACGCCTCCGGCAGTCTCGTAGGCTTCCGCGCCTACATATACCGCCCGGCGATCGTCACCCGTTCCCATAATGGACATCGCGGCCGCCCTTGAACCTGAGGGCATTGGCCGCCTGAGACGCGGCCCGCCATGTCCGCCGCTCCGCTAAACACGGGGGCTGCGCGGCGGACACGCCAACGTCACCGCTGAATGCCACGCCATTTTTGCCGAACTTTTCGCACACAACTAGGCGCCTTGATTGCCCAGACCAAACGGCCGGCGGTAGTGCCGGTTTTTCGAGTTGCTCACACAGCCTTGCCTAAATCGTTGGAGGCGGTCAGGTCCCATCGCTCAAAAGTCGCAAAGAATGCCAGCGAGCGTGTGGTCCCGGAAAACTGCTTCCCCGAACAGGCAGGAAGCCAGCCGGCCGAGTGCCCTCGGATCCAGGTGCCCTGCCCTGCCCCCTGCACTTGCATCCAAGCCTCTGAGCGAGCCTGATTTACTGCCGTAAAATCTGATCCATATGACAGAGAAAACATGCCGTTAGTTTGGATAGCAGGACAGTTCCGCTCTTCAGAAACTGAGCACTGCCTTGGTGGTGGCACAAGCAGCTGGCAGCAAAAAAGCCAGTCGGCGCCGTTAACCTTTTGTTAACCCAAAACTTCTTGCCGGGGCCGGCCGAATCGGAGCTTAATGGCGCTTGTTCAGTGAATTGCTCACAAAAAGCGCCAATTCAGGTTCCGACAGAAATGAATATTGCCATGCGGCTCCCACACTTCGAGTTCGATGACAAGATCCTCGAGCAAGGCGCAGAGATATCGCGGCGGCTTAACCAGCTTCGCATGGAGAAGTTCCCGCCCAATGCGACAAAGACACTTCGTCCTTTCTCGCTGGCGGAAGTCGCCCATTACCTGGGGGTCTCGCAGAACAATCTGAAGCGACTTCATCTGGAGGGCAAGGGCCCCCTGCCCGAGCAGGTACCGTCGGGGCGCCGTTCCTATACCGCCGAACAGATGCTTGAGTTGCGCCATTTTCTGGATCGCCATGGTAGGACCGAGGTAAAGAAGTACGTCCCGCATCGTAAGCCTGGAGACAAGCTCCAGGTGGTTGCTGTCGTCAACTTCAAGGGAGGCAGCGGCAAGACAACGACAGCGGCCCACCTCGCTCAGCACCTTGCGCTGACCGGACACCGCGTGCTTGCGATCGATCTCGACCCGCAAGCGTCGCTCTCGGCACTGCATGGCTTCCAGCCGGAACTCGACCGTAACCTCTCCTTGTATGAGGCGATCCGGTACGACGACGAGCGCAAGCCGATATCGGACGTGATCGTGCCAACCAATTTTCCGGGCCTGGATATAATTCCAGCCAATCTCGAGCTGCAGGAGTATGAGTACGATACGCCGCTTGCCATGCAGGACAAGTCGTCAATGGTTGGCCGCCAGTTCTTCACCAGGATTGCGAAGGCCTTGTCCGAGGTCGACGAACGCTATGATGTCGTCGTTGTCGACTGTCCCCCGCAACTTGGTTATCTAACCTTGACGGCCATGTCGTCGGCGACGTCGGTTCTCATCACCGTCCATCCCCAGATGCTCGACCTGATGTCGATGAGCCAGTTCCTGCTGATGCTCGGCGGCATATTGAAGACCATCAAGGCTGCAGGTGCTGCGATCGAGCTGGATTGGTTCCGCTATCTGATCACGCGCTACGAGCCTACAGACATTCCGCAGGCGCAGATGGTCGGCTTCATGCAATCGATGCTTGCTGGCCAGATCCTCGAGAATCCCATGCTCAAGTCGACGGCAATCTCGGATGCAGGACTGACGAAACAGACGCTCTACGAAGTGGAGAAATCGGCTTTTACCCGTTCGACCTACGAGCGGGCGCTCGAATCGCTGGACGCGGTGAACTCCGAGATAGTCGCGCTCATCCATCGTGCGTGGGGGCGGTCATGACGGCGCGTTTTACGGCAGTAAAAAGCGGGAATTTTTCTCGTGAAATCAGCCACTAACCGCGAATCGGAGTGATTGAATGGCGCGCAAGGATGTATTCGGCAGCGTGATGGGCCCAGCGACGTCAGTCGCAGATAGCGGGGATGTCTCGGGTTATGCGGTTCGCGGCGCATCCCGGTCGATCATGCAATCATTCGAGGAGCTCTCCAAGAGTTCGGTGGTCGATCTCGACCCGGCGTTGGTCGACACCTCATTCGTCTCGGATCGCCTGGACGAGGACGATGACGCATTTCAGGAGCTGCTGGCGGCAATTCGCGAGCGAGGGCAGGATTCTCCAATTCTGGTTAGGCCACATCCGGACAGCTCTGGCCGGTTTCAGACCGTCTTCGGCCACAGGCGTGTCAGGGTCGCCCGCCAATTGGGCAGGCCAGTCCGTGCCGTCGTCAAGAAGATGGGCGATGAGGACCATGTCATCGCTCAGGGCCAGGAGAATGCTGCCAGAGCCAATCTGTCCTTCATCGAAAGGACGCTTTTTGCCGACCGTATTCTAAAGCGGGGCCATTCGCCGGACACGGTGAAGTCAGCCCTTGCGCTCGACGATACGACCTTCTCGAAAATGCGCTCCGTGACCAACAACATTCCCGAGCAGGTCATTGTGGCCGTCGGCGCCGCCAAAAGCATTGGCCGGGACCGCTGGTGGCAGCTTGCCAAGCTCATGGAGCATCCCGGGACCGCGCCGCGGGCGGCAGAGTTCGTGACAAGTGCTGATTTCGCCGAAACGGGCAGTGACGCCCGTTTTGCTAATCTGTTCGACTTTTTGAGTGCTCCGGTGAAGCAGCCGCGAGCCACATCGAAGTCGCAGGAAAAGGCATGGGTGCCCCAGGACAAGTCGGTTCGAGCAAAGATCACCGACACAGGAAAGGTGTTTACGCTTGCCTTGAAGTCCAAGGATGCATCGCCCTTCGGCGCATTCATTGCCGACAAGCTCGACGAGCTTTTCGAGGCTTTCAGGGCTTCGGAAACCGTTAAGAAAACAGGAGACTGAAACCGCAAAAGAAAAAGGCCCCCGAACGTCACCGTCGCGGAAGCCCTTCTCACGTCTGTAGCAAGCTGAGAATCGCATTTCCCCGAATCACTGTCAAGAGTCGTTGGCGTCGTTTCGACGAGCAGTTTTCTTTTGCCTGATTGAAGGCGAAGGAAGAAATGGAGACGGGTATTGCAACGACGCCCTTTGGGCGGCGGCCGATGTCGCTTGCCATGCTGGCAGCGCAAAACGAGTCACGTGAGATCCCCAAAGGCAGGGTCGTCGACAAATGGCAGATCTATCGCAACCTCTGCGAGGGCAAGAGCAGCATCGGCATCGGCGATCGCGCCCTGGCCGTCCTGAATGCGTTGCTGTCATTCTATCCTGACAGTGATCTGAGCGAGGAAAACGGCCTCATCGTGTTTCCCTCGAACGCACAGCTGTCGCTCAGGGCGCACGGCATGCCCGTTTCCACCTTGCGGAGGAACCTGGCGGAACTGGTGGATTGCGGTCTAGTCATCCGTCGGGACAGCCCGAACGGCAAGCGCTATGCACGCAAGGGCAGGGGAGGGGAGATCGAGGAAGCATTCGGCTTCTCGTTGGCGCCGCTGCTGGCCCGTGCTCCAGAGTTCGAGGCGGCGGCCGAGCGTGTTCGCGCCGACAACAGGGCGCTCAGGCTTATGCGCGAGCGGATCACCTTGCACCGCCGTGACATCCACAAGCTGATCGAGGCGGCCGTTGAGGAAGACGTGCCGGGCGACTGGGGAGACCTGTGGAGGCGTTTCCGCGCGATTGTGGAGGCAATTCCGCGCCGAGCCAACATTGCCGAGCTCGAACCTATCGTGGCCGATCTGGCCGCATTGCGTGACGACGTGGATAAGCTGCTGGAAATCCATATGGAATCCACGAATCCGAGCGGCAATGAGTCCCAAAGCGAGCGGCAGCAATCTGATTCAAATACCGACTCTATTTTTGAATTTGAACCTGCTTTAGAGAAAAGCGGGTCGGCGGCCGAGCCAAGGACGAGGACCGCAGAGTCCCCGCAAACCTATCCGCTTGGGATGGTGCTGAAAGCCTGCCCCGAAATAGCCGACTACGCCGTTGAGGGGATCGGCAACTGGCGCGATCTCATGATAACCGCCGCCCAGGTGCGGGGATACCTGGGCGTTTCGCCGTCGGCGTATGAGGATGCCTGCCATGTCATGGGTCAGGAAATCGCCGCGGTGGTGATTGCGTGCATTCTGCAAAGGGCGCAGCACATCAATTCTGCGGGCGGATATTTGCGGGTGCTCACCGAGAAGGCGAGGGCAGGGGAGTTTTCGGTCGGGCCGATGCTGATGGCGGCATTGCGAGCGAACGGCGTGACAGCAAAGATGACAGGGTAACCGTTCGCGGATCGGTTCGCGCTGATGCGGGGCTTGCATAACGCATCATGTGAGGCTATATTTTGTCTCACATGGAATGGAGAGTGATATGCTGGCGTTCGGAAATGTCGCCGACGTGTTGGGGCTGCCCGTTAAAGAGGTGGCGGCGCGGTCGCCTTTCGGGCTGATCTCCCGGATCGAGGATGGACTTCCCATTGGCGCACTTGAGCGCGTCGCGCATCTTCTGGCGCCTGGCGATGCTCAGTTCAAATACCGGCTGATCCCCAAGGCGACCTACGAGCGGCGCAAGGCGGTACATCGCCTCTCGTCGGACGAGGGCACACGATTGGCCCGCGTCGCGCGCGTCTGGGGCCTTGCTGTCGATGTCTGGCAGAACGAAGAGGAAGCGCGTGATTTCTTGTTTCGGCCGCACCCGATGATTGAGGACAAGCGACCCATCGACGTCGTTATCATGAGCGAGTTCGGTGCCGAAATGGTGGTCGATATTCTCGCAGGTCTGAAGTACGGCAGTGCTGCGTGACGGCGCAGACTCTCGATCGTACTCTATCGTCCTTTCGTATCGGCGATCCGGCCGGCACCTACCCGATCTTCGATGCGACCGGCTCGACAATCGCGCCAGGGCGATGGAACACGCCCGGAAGTCCTGTCATCTACACCAGCGAGCACTATTCGACGGCCCTGTTGGAAAAGCTGGTGCATGGCAGCGGCCGACTGCCGCCCAACCAGCACTACATCGAAATCACGATCCCGCGCGGACTGAGCTACGAGGTCTTTTCCCCGCCGTCACTGCCCGGCTGGGACACGATGCCGGCGACGGTGAGCAAGGGATTTGGCGAAACCTGGTGTTTGGAACGGCGCAGCGCCATCCTGCTGGTGCCGAGTGTCGTGGCGCGTCTCGATTGCAATGTGCTGATCAATCCGGCGCATCCGGAGTTTTCAAAGATCCAGACAAGCCTGCACCAGCCGGTCTACTGGGACCGGCGGCTGTTTGGCGCGTAACGGGGAGGGGGCTCTTTGTCCCTACAGCCCGCTTGTTTTTGTGATAATTGACACGAAAACAGTCGCGCCGACGTGATATCTGCAGGTCATCTCGGCCGAGGCGTGGCCGAGTCCTGGAGCTGACGCCGCAAGCTGTGATGAGTCGGATCGATCTGCGACTCAGACGATGATCCGCGCCGCCCGCCCGAGCGTGCGCTCGGCGTCGTTGTAGTAGTTGGACGCCTGTTGCACCGAGCGGTGCTGCGACTGCTGCATCGCTTCGGGCAGCGGAATGCCGCGACGGGCGGTTTCGGTGAGATAGCCGGAGCGCAGGCCGTGGGCGGAGAAGGATTGCGGATCAAGCCCTGCCTCGGCGATGCGGCGCTTGAGGATCAGATTGACCGCTTGTGGCGTCAGCGCGCGTTTTTCGAGATTGCCCCAACGGTCGATGCCGCGAAACACGGCGCCCTCGGTGATCCCGGCGCGCTCGAGCCAGCCTTTCAGGGCCAGAACAGGCCGGCCGACGAGCAGCACGAAGGCGTCGCTGTCGGCCTGTGTCGTCTTAGTCCGGCCGAGCCGGATCGACAGGCACGGGAGTTTTTCGCCGTCGGGAGCCTTGGGATGGGTGGGTACCGGCTCTTCTTCGACGATCTGCTCGAACCGGAGCGAAGCAATCTCGCTGCGGCGGCGGCCGCCGGAGGCAAAGGCGGTGATGAGAAGGGCGCGGTCGCGTACGTCGACGAGACGGTCGCCGTCGCAGGCTTTTAGGAGCGCGGTCAAAATGTCGGCGGTCACCGCCTTCTTGCTCTTGCGGCCGCGGGGGCGGGCGCTGGCGCGCACCGCCAACTTGATCGCGCTCTGCAGTCCCGGCGCGTTGAATTTTCCCCTAAGACCGCGCCATTTGGTCAGTGTCGACCAGCTGGACAGACGCCGGCGCACGGTGTTGGGCGCGTGCGGTCCGTCGACGCGCAACAGTTTGGCCGACTTCAACCCCGCGGTCACGTCTTCCGGCATGCCGTGCGAAATGTCGGTTTCACGCTTTGCGGGATCCCACAGGTGATGGGCGACGAATTTGATCAGCAGCGCCTCCGGCGCCGGCCAGGGGAGCGAGAAACCGGTCGCGGCGAGCGACCAGGCTTCGAGGTAACCGAGATCCGAGGCCAGGGCGCGCAAAGAATTTGCGCCGATGCCTTCCTTGGCGAGATGGCGCAGTGTGGCGGCGTCGTCGTCGGTCAAAAGTTCGGCCAGAAAATCGCGCCGGTCGAACGGCAGCACCGAATCCAGCGCATCGAGCGCCTCCGCACGGCGCGTTTTCGCGTCAGCGGGCAGGGGTTTTGGCAGGCGAAGGTCCATGACGGCGGCTCAGAACAGATATTTTTTGTCTGCCCAGGCGAGCAGCACGGCGGCGTCTCGATCGGGCAAACGCACCCGTCCTTGGCGCAGGCCTTCAGCGATCGCATCGCCGACGTCCGGATCGACCCAGTGCCCGTGCGTCATCAGAAAGAACCAGGCGAAGGGCAGGCCCACCTCGGCGTCGATCGCCTCGGTCCGCTCCATCAGTCGGTGCACCGAAATACCTTCTTCCAACGCCAACTTCTCTGCCGGCATTTTGAGCGGCCGCGGGATAAAACCGATCTCGCGCCGGCCACGATCTTCGAGATCGTGGATGTCGAAGGCCCAATGGTGAAAAATGCGGTGGGCGCAAGCGCTCGACCGCTCCCAGTCGGCAAAAAAGCGGTTCTCGCGCGGCACAAAATCGAACCAGTCCGGATTGGCGTCTAAAAACGCGGTGTCGCGCGTGCCGTCGGGGCCGACCTCACGGATGATGCGATCTTCGAGCTCGGGACGGCTTGCCTCGCGCTGTTCCTTGTCGATGCGCGCCCGGCGCGCCAAGAAACTCCGCATGTGAACGACGCCGCCGCCGGCACGGCCGCGCAGCCGGTAGACTGGTCCTGCGAGCTTCTGCGCCTCGGCAGCGGAATCGCGAGAAACCCAGGACGGCTCCAAAAGATCGTCGGCGCTATAGGGGCGATAATCGGGATCCACCACGGGTCCGGCCAAAACCTCGATCTCGCGGCCGAGCGAGAGCTGGATAAAATCGGCGACGCCCGGCCCGGTCGGCGCAAAGGCGAAGGCGCTGGTGCCGCGCCATTCGGCGAATTTTTCCCCGTCCTCGCGGTGCCGATGCCAGAAGGCGGTGAGATCGCCGCCCAGTTCGGCCAGCCCGCTCTCGACCCAGGCACGGTGGTCGCCGCGGCGGGTGCCGTCGGCAGCGACAACGGCGTGAGGGCTGCACCAATAGGGATCGTCGATCGTCGCGACGGTGAAGGCAAAGCCTGGAAAGGCCTTGTTGAGGGCAGGGGCGAGCCCGGCGTCGGCCGACTGCGCCTGCAGAGAGGCGAGCACGGTTTCGACGGAAGCGGGGTCGGGCAGGCGGACGGGTTTTTCTTCGCTCATGCCAGGCGGCCTCTCTCGTGCGGCGGAAAGCCGCCTTCCCTACGTCGTTCGCGGCCGCGCGGGACGTCGCCGGCGGGCTCTAGGAGGGCGATTCTGGCTGATTTGCGCCGCAAAAACAATCACTATCGATAAGAGGTCATTATCGATAGTCAGATTTCTCGCCGAAGAAACCCGATGCAAGTCAAGTGATGAACTCACTAGCTTGACCAACGCAAATCATTTAGCATGTTTTCAATGGCTTATGCGATCGGCCCTTTGCCCCTGGACAGGCTGTTTGGCCCGGTGACGCAGGCCACCGCGGCACTGACCCGCCTCGACGAGCGCTTGGCCCGCTCGACCGTCCGCGACGGTTTTATCCAGCGCCAGCACTTCGCCGACGCGGCGGCGGCGCTGTGGATCGAGGGCGAGCTCGTCCACCTCGAGGATCTCGTCCTGCACGACGCCCATATGGACATACGCACCCCAACCCACGAGCTCACCCGGGCACATGCGGTTCTGCGCGCCCGCCGCCAAATTTTTGCCCGCGCATCCGACTGGGCGCTGAGCGGGGAGGGCCTGCGCCAGCTGACCGGCCGCGGAGCTTCGGTGGTGGAGGTGCGAGGCGGCCGGGAACGGCAGGTGGTCTCGTCTGAGGAGGGCGCCGATGAAGCGGCGTCGTCGGCCGAGCAGGACGCGCTGGCGCAAGAATTCGCCGAAATCGATGCATTGCTCGCCCGCTCGACAAACGTGCTTGCCGGCATCGAGGCCGGTCCAAAAAGGCCGGCTACAGATAACCGGCCTACGCTGGTCTACGATCTCGACTGGAATGAAGACGAACGGCTGGACGAATGGCAAGCTGTGCTGCAGGCAACAAGAAACCTGCCCGCTGTGCTGCGGGTCGCGCTGCTCATCGACGCCTGGACCGAGATCGATGTGTTGCAACACGCGCCCTGGCTTGGGCCGCTGCTGGCGGCGGCGCTGCTGCGTCAGACCGGCACGACCGCGAATCATCTGACCGGCCTCCATGCCGGCGCGCAAAAAATTCCGCGTGAGCGGCGGCGCGCCCGCGACAAAGTCGTGCGGCTGCTCGCCGTTCTCGAGACCATCCACGCGACGGCGTCGGCCGGGCTGAAGGAGCATGACCGGCTGTTGCTCGCCCGCACGCAGCTCGAGCGGCGCTTGCGGTCGCGGCGGACGAGCTCGAAATTGCCCCGTCTGATAGACTTGGTGCTGGCGCGGCCGCTGGTGTCGGCGGCCATGGTCCAGAAAGAACTGGACGTTAGCCGGCAGGGTGCGCTGGATCTCGTCAGCGAATTGAATTTGCGGGAAATCACTGGAAGAAAGCGGTTCCAGGCTTGGGGGGCTGTGTGACCAAGCCACGGGCTCGCTTCGCGCCTCGGTTGGCCGAATTCTCCGATCGGCGGGACTCAGATAAGATGAGGCAGGAAAATCGAGGCCGCTCCAAACATGGTTTCTGCAAAGATTGTTGAGGTGCGCGAAGCTGCGACCAGGCTGCGCGAGAGTCTGCCGTCGTCCATCGATGCCGCAGCTTTGGGCGTCCGCTCCAAAGCTGCATTCCAATTGCTTTGTGCACGCGAAGCATTGATCTGGCGGAGCGAAGAGCTGGCGCGCAATGCATGCGATGCGCTTGACCGGGAGGATCTGAGCGTTGCCGCTCTGTTGACCCGTGCGCTTACCGAAAACGCCGCTCTTATGTGGAAAATGTGGGAGATTCTCAAAGCCAGGCATACCCATTCGCCGCAGGCGTTAAACGACGTGTTGATGCGGCTGCTCGCGGGCTCGAGGAATAGGCCGGACGGGCCACAGGCCATGCAAATCCTGAGCTGCATCGACCGGATGAACAAGGCGGTGCCGGGGGTGCGTGCCAGCTACGACAGCCTGAGCGAGATCGCACATCCCAATTGGGCCGGCGTCGCCGGCCTCTATTCGAAGCCAGACCCGCCACAGTATTTGACCGAATTCGGACGCGGGTTGAGGATACGAAGGGCACCGTCGACATGATCGCCAATGCGCTGCTCGGCTCGCTCGGCTTATTTGAACTTGCTTACAACCGAATATCCGAAGCGATGCCGGAATTCCTGGCGGAACTTGAACCCATTTGATCGGATGAAACGCCACCAGGCGGCAAAGATGGATCACGAGCAAGCGCACAAGTCCTATGGCACCGACCGAGCACGACTCGTCCACGGCAAGCGCCCCGACGGGACATTGGCACACATAGGCAAGGTCGCGCGCGGGCTTGCTTGTGGCTGTGTTTGCCCTGCCTGCGATGGCCAGCTTGTGGCTCGGCTGAAGGACGATCAGCAGGTGCCTCATTTCGCCCACCATGGTGGCGAGGCCTGCGGGGGAGGACCTGAGACGGTTCTTCATTTGCTAGCCAAGGAAGCGTTTCGCAGCGATCCGAAGCTGTTCCTGCCAGAGCGGCCTGGGCTCGACAACAAGCCGCGTCGTGACGAAGCCTACGCTAGAGGTGCAAGCCGAATTCCTTCGGCTCGAGTACACCGATCCCAAGACGATCATTCCCGATCTCTATGTGCGTGCCCTCGGCTATGACTTGTTCGTCGAAATTGCGGTCACTCATTTCGCGGACGACGCCAAGATCCAGCGCCTCAGGGAGCACAAGATTCCCGCCGTCGAAATCGATCTGTCCAAGCTTCCGCGTGACTCGCTAAGGGATGCCATCACCGAAGCGGTGCTGAAAACCGCACGGCGTCATTGGCTTTTTCATCCCGGCATCGACGCTGCGCGCGCGCAGCAGGATGCCGACGATATCGCATGGCAAAAGGAACAGAACAGGCTGCTGGCCGCCGCAGCGGCAAAACACCGAAGCCGGGTAGACGAAACCGCGTCAGCATACAGGCAGGCGTTGGCGAAACCTCTCGGCCGAGACATTGCCATCCCACGTCAGGCCGAACTTCAAGCGATCGGTCTTTTCGAGTATGTCGGCTACGAAGTCGTGGGCTTCGCCTGCTTTTCGGAACGACCTGCGGTATGGCAAGCGATCATCCTGGCCGAGGTCTTCCACGATCACTGCCTGGGCAACGCCTTGTGCAAATCCGTGCCCATCGCCAACCATTTGGAAAAGCGCCGTCTGATACAGAAGCCCTTTCTCCGTGTGTCCAGCGACGTGGCGGAGGACGTCACCGCGATCGAGGCCCAGTTCGCCCCAGCCTGGAAGGCGGTCGACAATTACCTGAAATATCTGCTCGGTGAGGGTGTCCTGGTTCAGCAAGGCTATGATGTGGCACTTGCCGGGACGCTCGCCAAACCATGGAGCGCGAGGACCTTAGCTGAGAAGCAGAGGACCGCTGCCATGCACTCAGCGGTGCAGGATGTCGAGTGGATCCTTGGCGAGCTTCCGGCCAATGAACGCGCGGGCATGACGGGCGAACTGTGGTTGCAATCGATTCACCGGGAATCCGGATTGACGTTTCGTAAGGCGCTGCTGTCGGACATCGAGTCACCGACGATCGTGGGCCAGCTCGAGACCATTGCAACGATGCTGAAAGGGCAGGGGCCGCTTCCCCCTGCGACATTGGGGTTGCCGGTCGAGGCTGCCATTGCCCGCCGTAAAGTCCAGATGGCCACGCAGTCGGAAGAACGTCGCCTGAAGCAACTGCAAGAGGCGAACCGCAGCCGTCAATCCCGACGCGACCGGTTTTGCGCCGATGCCGATGTGGAAAAGGACTTGAGCGGTCCCGAGCTCGGTGCGTTCCTGAGCACCAAACGCGCGGACATGAACGACATGTCGCCTGTGGAATTGGCGGAGGATAGCGAGGCCGGATTGACCCGCGCGCGGGAGGCGCTGTCGGCGTTTGTTAGGCAGCGCCGACAGGAGGCCGAAGCCGCGACGCAGAAGGCGAAATTTCAAGACAAGATCGCCGATCTGGCAAAAGGTCGACTTTCCCATGAGGACGCCATTGCGTTTCTGAAGGCACGCGAGGACGATTTCGGCCGAATGAGCCCCCTGCAATACGTCAAAGACGAGAGTACGTTTCAGAAGGCGTGCACGAAACTCGCTCAGTGGGAAACGTTCGCGCGCCGTTCTTAAACCGGCCGGCCCGGCGGTATATTTTCAACTGTGCGGCGAAACCAAGCTTGCTCCGATTCACCATGCTCCAATTGTACAGGACGCTCTCCAGAGTTCGAATCTGCTTGATCAGTCGGACGATCCAGCCAAGATATCGCCGTCTGCGAAGGGGCGGACGCGGCAGATGTCTATCGGGAGAATGAGGCTGACAGGCTTCGGATGAAGGAAGCCGGGCTGACGTAGCTCATAGCAGGTGTTTGGCTGCTGACAGGGGCTTGAACCCCTGCCTGCCCATGCCCTCGTCCTCGTCGAGCGGCGCGCTGTAGAAGTTCCAATTTCCTTCTGCCCCGTGCGGCCCTTTCCATCGCTTCGACAGCAGCGTCCTTAGGCGGTTGCCGTAGGCCGACATCACTCGCATGTAGCCGTACCATAACGACGCGCTCATGTGCCCTTCCTGAAAAGTCTCTTCCGCCGTCAGCGCGCAAGGATATCGCGACCAGGACTCGATCCCCGCCTCGAACTGCCGAAGCACCCAGACGTACTGGCGCTTGTACGGAATCTCCGCCGCTTGCGCTTGGAGTTTCGTCAGGGAGTGCGACCTGAGCTGCCTCGCCAGCCTTCCGTTCGATATCCAATTCGGGTTCTCGTAGACGAGAAAGGCCTTGATCGTGTTCTCCAGCGCGAACCCACCAAGCAGGAACATTGCCCGGTTGGCGCCGTCCCACGACGTGCTGCCGCCGTTGACATGATCCTCAAACGTGACCCTGGACCGCCCCTTCGCCTTGCCGACGAACAATGCCTGCGCATGCAGCGTTTCGGCCGTGATGAACCAGCTGTGAGGGTTCGCCATGTCAACGAACCTGCGGTTGGCATCATGCATGTGAGGTCCCCCGAACCTGTTCTTACGCATAGATTATGGTCACGCCCTGCGCTTATGTGGACGATACTTTGTTCGCAGCGACAGAGCGACCGCTTATGTGGACGTCTGCCGCGCCGCGGGGTGCTCCATCTGCCGAACTCGGCGGCCTGGACCTCGCCTCCGGTGCGAAGTTCGGCGGCAACTTCAGCAGCTTTGAGGTGTGGGTCTACTCGGATTTCTACGAAGACGAGACCGACGGCACAACCAAGCCTGTCTTTCCGGCTGGAACCGTCCCTCGGCGTTTCCGATGAGATGAAGGGCGTTTGCGCTTTCGGTGCATTCTCGACGAAGAGGCGGGAATCCGGGCCTGGCCGATGTTCCAGAAGTCCTGGGTCGAGCAGGACCCGAGCGTGCGCTTCATCATGACCCACAGCGCTCCGCTCACGGTCCCGTCGCGCCCGAACGCATCGTTCTGCGCCACCGTCATCTGACGACAACTTCAAAGACTCCCGGTTCACGCCGGGAGCCCTTTTCCATCTGCAAGCAAAACAGGGGAACATCACGAGCAAGAATTCAAGGAGGGCAGGCAGCAGCTGTCACGGGCGAGGTTACGGCCTCCGAGGCGCTTTCCGCGCAGTCCAGCTCCACCGCACCGTCAAGGTCGCGGGCGCGTATCCCGAGACGATCCTGACTGACCTGTCGCCGGAACTCGCCGACGAGATCGTCGCAGCCGGCTACGGAGAGTATGTCGAAGTCGGCATCCCGGCGGACGAGATCGTGGACGGTGACGGGAATCCTGTCGAAGTGAACGAGGTCGCCATCGGCGACAACGAGACCGCCTGACGGCGACGTCCCCATGACCGTCAGGTTGGCGAGGCCCCGGACACCGTCCCGGGGCCTCTTCCGTTTATGTTATGCTCACGGAACTTTGGGGAAAGAGACATGGGGCATGCAGAAGAAGTAGCCGTAGCAGTCAGCCAAATGCTGTCGCATCTGTCCGAAAAGCCGCTGACTAAAAGCACTCTTGGAGCACGTTTTTCCGGTCACAAGCGTGGCGTTTTTGACTGCGCCATAGGAGCGCTGCGCATCCTTAGCCTGATCGAAATCGACACGGACAAGTTGGTTTCCCTGTCGCCTCTAGGTCGATATTTCGTCGACAACCCAAATGGGCTTGATGCATCCGACGTCGTCTCCGAATTTCTCCAGCACCGCAAAGCTGATCCGGAAACTAACGCACAAGAGTATGCCTATCCGACCGTCGACTCCCTCTATCGTCAGATCGGCAAGATTGCGGGGCGTGGAACCGCCAGTCTGCAGACGAGCCGAAACAATGCGAATCGCCTTCGATTGAAGACCGCCAAATCCGATTTGCGCTTCGGTATCACTATGTTCATCGCGGCGATCGACCGGGAGTTTGAGCGACGCATGCACGACCTGTCGTCTGACGGCCGCTTCCGTTGGCCCGACACCGACGCGCCAGGTGGCGATGGCAGCGTGGGCGGCGTGCAGTTCATGGACGAGGGAATGCTGTTGCGGATGGACTACCGTGTCGGCGTGAGGAATGGGGCCTCGACCCCAGTTCGCCGACAGATTTTGAGACAGCTGTTCGAGGACACGCTGCCTCCAGTCTTTCCACCGGACTACATGCGCAAGTGGGGAGACAAGGGTTCGGTTCAACGCCTCCGCACTTTGGCCTACACGATCGCGCCGCTGACGAAAAACCTGAAACGCAAGCACGACAGCCATATGGACGTAGCTATAGGCGAGTACGAGTCCGACCTGCAGTGGCTGTACGAGACGTATTACGTCGGCCGCTTCCGCTTTGACTGGCCGTCGACCCGCCTGGACTGATTTGGCGTAGCCTCTGTCGCTTGGCAGTTAACTGTAAGAATGCAGTCGTTTCGACCAAGATTGGCATTCAATTTGAGAATCTGGAAGTTCGGATTCTCAAATTAGATGCAATCGTATTCGACAGGCCGTGCAATGAATTACATAAGCCGTCTTCGAGAAATACGAGGCGGATAAGGTGTTGACGTTGATTCTCACATTAAATGCCAATGGCCGGGCTCGATTATCAAATTAAGTGCACATTCTCAAATTAGGTGTATAGCTAACATACTGAAATCGTTGACAAGCCATTCTCATCATTATTCTCATCATTAACTGCAAAGCGACAATTTGGAGAGCATGAGGAATTGTGGGGCAACAAGCAGGCACTTCTCGTGGCACGGTTCAGGGCCGTTCAGCCGCGAGTTTGAACTGCAGTGCGTGTCGCCGCCGAAAGTCCTGCGGGCGTCGCTGACCTAATTGCGTTCGGACCGAGGACTGGTACCATTCATTATGAGTGCGATTGCCGTCATCTCAGCCGCGAACCCTCGCAGAATTCTCCGGGCTCGCGCGTGGCTGGAAGGCAGGGTACTGGCCGAGGAGGTGCTGATCGTCGGCGCTAGCCTCGATGCGGCCAATGAACTGACGCGCAGCGTGGCGGAGGAGAGGGGCGCTGCTTTCGGCTGGCATCGGCTGACCCTCCCCCGGCTCGCCGCCGTGCTCGCCGCGCCCTTGCTCGCGGAGCGGAAGCTGGTCCCGCTTAGCCGACTGGGTTCCGAGGCGATCATCGCCCGGGTCGTGCACGGCCTGAAGACCCAGCAGCGGCTCGGCCGTTACCAACCAGTCGCCGACACACCGGGTTTTCCGCGCGCGATTGCCGCCGTTATAGCGGAGCTGCGGTTAGATGGCTTGCCGGCCGACGCATTAAGCAAGGTCGCGCCGGATCTTGTGCTGCTGATCGAAGCCTATGATGCTGAGTTGGCGCATGCTGGCCTTACCGACTGGCCGGGTGTGCTGGGTTTCGCGACGGAGGCGGCGAGCAGCCACGGCGGCGTTCAGCGTCTAGTTGGCCTCCCCATGCTGTTGCTGGACGTGCCGATCACGAACGAAGCCGAGCTCGCCTTCGTGGGCGCACTCTCCGTGGCAGCCCCGGACACCTTAGCGACGGTACCCGCGGCCGACCAGCCGACCCTAGCCCGGATCCGCGGCGCACTGCATTGGGAAATCAAGGATCTCGATGAGTCATCCAAAACGGAGGATGGCGTTGGCGCGGCCAATACAGGCACGCTCGCTAGGCTTCAGCGCCAGCTCTTCAATGATGATACGACGGTTCCACATGCGCCTCCGGACAACGAAGTCGAGGTGTTCTCCGCGCCGGGCGAAGGTCGCGAGTGCGTGGAGATCGCCCGGCGCGTGCTCGCGCTCGCTCGAAACGGCATCCCGTTCGATCGTATTGCGGTGCTGCTGCGCTCACCCCAGGCATACCGTGCCTACCTCGAAGAGGCGTTCGCAAGAGCGGGCATTCCAGCTCACTTCACACGCGGCGCAGTGCGGCCCGACCCGGCCGGGCGAGCCTTCTACGCGTTGCTTAAATGCGCCGCCGAAGGCCTATCGGCGCGGCGTTTCGCCGAGTACCTGTCTCTTGGTCAGGTACCGGACGCCACCCCCAGCGGCGCGCCGCCGGAAGCCATAGCGCGGGGCGACCGCTGGGTCGCCCCAGATCCAGAGCTCGTCCCGCATTTTTCGACGGAGGTGGTCGATGAACCAGCACAGCCGCCCGAGACGGATATCCTGATCTCGGACAGCGACGAGCCGCCAGCCCGAGACGGGCAGCTCCGGGCGCCACGCCGCTGGGAGCGCCTTCTCGTCGAGGCGGCTGTGATCGGCGGGCGCGAGCGCTGGCGGCGTCGCGTCGACGGGCTCGCCAACGAGCTTCGCCTGAGGCTCACAGAGTTGGCCGACGAGGACGAGACGCAGGCGGCGACTTTGGCGCGAACGCTCAAGGACCTCTCAGCGTTCGCCGGCTACGCTCTTCCTCTCATCGATAACCTCGACAGTCTGCCCGCCACTGCCGATTGGGGCGAGTGGCTCGACCGGCTCGGCGGGCTCGCGACGCGGGCGCTCAAGCAACCCGACCGGGTTCTCGCAGTGCTGGTCGAACTGGCCCCAATGGCTCCCGTCGGCCCGGTAACGCTGACCGAGATTTTGATGGTCCTTGAAGGGCTCCTTCTAGGGGCCGCCGCGCCGCCGCCGCCGCAACGCTATGGCAAGATCTTCGTCGGGCCGATCGACGCGGCGCGGGGCCTCAGCTTCGACGCGGTGTTGGTGCCTGGCCTCGCGGAAAAGATGTTCCCGCGCAAGATTGCAGAGGAGCCGATCCTGCTCGATGCTATGCGCGAGCAGATGAGCGGCGGTCTTGCCACGAACTCCAACCGGCTCGAAGGAGAGCGTCTCGCCCTGGCCCTTGTGGCCGGCGCGGCCGAACGGCGGATTTGCTTCTCCTATCCACGTATCGATCTCGACCAGGCCCGACCACGTGTACCGTCCTTCTACGCTCTGGAGACCATCAGGGCCGCCGAGGGCCGACTTCCCGACTTTTCCGAGCTTGCGCGACGGGCGGAAACGGCAACCACTGCCCGGCTAGGCTGGCCGGCGCCGTCTGATCCTAGCGAGGCCATTGACGAGGCTGAGCACGATCTTGCCATTCTCGACCAGCTTGCCGCTCTTCCGGAAGAGAGCGCCGGGGCAGCCCGCTATCTGGTCACCGCCAATCCCTGGCTCGCCCGGGCACTTCGGGCCCGCTACCAGCGCTGGAGCAGAGCCTGGACATCGGCGGATGGGCTGACGAGTCGATCCGATGCGGTCCGGGCCGTTATGGCGAGGCACACGCTCGGGGTCCGGAGCTATTCGCCAACCGCCCTCCAGAATTACGCCCGCTGTCCCTATAGGTTCTTCCTAAAGGCAATCCATGGCCTCGCTCCACGCGAGATGCCAGAGGCAATTGACGAGCTTGATCCATTGCAGCGCGGATCGCTGATCCACGACGTCCAATTTGAACTTTTCGCCCATCTTCAGAGGGAAAACCTGCTCCCCGTGCGGCCGGGCAATCTAGACAGGGCGCGGCAGAAGCTCGACGCCGTGATGGCCGAGGTAGCTGCCCGTTACCGGGATGACCTTGCTCCTGCGATCGATCGCGTCTGGGAGGACGGGATCGCTGCAATCAGAGCCGATCTCCGGGAATGGCTGCGGCGGGCAAGCGAGGACAACTCGGGTTACGTGCCTTGGCATTTCGAGCTGTCGTTCGGCCTGGAGCACCGCCCCGAACGGCATCAGGCCGATCCTCAGTCGGTGCCCGGCGCCGTCAACCTCGACTGCGGCATTCAACTCCGGGGGTCGATCGACCTCGTTGAGCGCCATCCGGGCGGGCAGGTGCGGGTCACTGACCACAAGACCGGCAAGGCAGACGGCAAGCAAGGCCAGCTGATCGATGGCGGAAAGTCACTGCAGCCGCTACTCTATGCCCTTGCAACAGAGAAGCTTTTCACCAGCGTGGCCAACGTGACCTCCGGACGGCTCTATTTCTGCACGTCGACAGGTGGCTTCGCCGAACATGTAGTGTCACTCAGCGACCGGGCTCGCGGCGCGGCCTGTCAGGTTGCCGAAGCAGTAGGCGAGGCGGTCTCCCAACCATTCCTGCCGGCCGCGCCAGACAAGGGGGAATGCGATCTCTGCGATTATCGGGCCGTGTGCGGTCCGCACGAAGAGCGTCGCACGGCGCGGAAGCCGCAGGGAAACCTCGAGCTACTTCTGGCGGTGAGAGCGCTCCCATGACGGATCTTGCCGACACCGAGGCGCGCGGCCGGATACTCACCGAGTTCAGCAGGACCTTGTTCGTCGAGGCGGCGGCGGGTACCGGCAAGACCACCGCGCTCGTCGGCCGGATCGTCGGGTTGGTTCGCATTGGCGCCGGCACGCTCGATCGAATCATCGCGGTCACGTTCACCGAGAAGGCGGCCGGCGAGATGAAGCTGCGCCTCCGCAACGAGATCGAGAAGGCGAGACCTGTGGCGGCACCCGAGGAGCGCAATCGGCTGGACCGCGCGCTCAAAGAGCTGGAGCTCGCCCGCATCGGCACGATTCACGCTTTCTGCGGCGACCTTCTCCATGAGCGACCGGTCGAGGCAGGGATTGACCCGCTTTTTGACGTCGCCTCTGACGAGGAGGCCGACGCGCTCGCCGACGAAGCTTTCGAGGGTTGGTTTCAGCAGGTCCTCGCCGATCCGCCAGAGGGCGTCCAGCGAATCCTTAGGCGCCGGTCGGGCAGGCAATCTCCACGCGAGCAGCTGCGCAGCGCCATGCAGGACCTCCGCAAGCATCGCGATTTTCCGGAGCGATGGCGGCGGGATCCGTTCGACCGGAACGGAGCGATCGACGCGCTGATCGATCAGCTGACCCAGCTTGGGGCGCTGACAGCCGCGAGTTCGTGGCCAGACGACTATCTCACTCGCAATCTCGCCGAGATCGCTCGTTTCGTCGAAGAGACGACCCGAATCGAAGCGATCAGTGGTCGCGATTACAACGGGATCGAGGCGGAACTCCGCAGACTGCCAAAGCTCCGGAGCTGGGGCTGGAAAGGTGCCCAGCGGACGACCTTCGGCGCTCTGTCGCGCGACGATGTCTTGGCCCGCCGCGACCAGACCAAGGCCGATCTTGATGCCTTCATCGCGACAAGCGATGCGGATCTCGCGCCACTGCTTCACGAAACTCTGCAAGCGCCGATTGTCGACTATGAGGCCCTCAAGGCCAAGGCGGGGCGGCTCGATTTTCTGGACCTCCTCATCAAGGCCCGCGACCTCATTCGCGATGATGCCGGCGTGCGTCGTGAGCTGCAGGAGCGCTTCACCCACTTCTTCGTCGACGAGTTCCAGGACACTGATCCACTCCAGGCCGAGATTCTCTTCCTGCTCGCCGCCGACGAGCCAAGCGAGACGAACTGGCGCGCTGTCTACCCCATTCCCGGCAAGCTCTTTCTTGTCGGCGATCCGAAGCAGTCGATCTACCGCTTCCGACGCGCCGACGTCGCGCTCTATGAGGATGTAAAGCAGCGCCTCCTTGGCGTCGGCGCGGAACTCCTTCATCTCACCACCAGCTTTCGGGCGCCGCGCTCGATCCAGTCCTTCGTCAATGGCGCTTTTGCCTCGGCAATGGAGGCCGGTCCGGACGCCAGCCAGGCAAGCTATGTTCCACTCCAGCCTTCGCGCCCGGAGATCCCTGGCCGACCGACGATTGTCGCGCTGCCGGTTCCGAGACCCTATGGCGACTACGGCAAGATCGTCGGCTGGCGGATCACCGAGTCATTTCCGGAGGCAGTCGGTGCTTTCATCGACTGGTTGGTGAGCGACAGCGGCTGGACGGTCGAAGAGGACGGTAAGGCCGCCGCGATCCGGCCGCGTCACATCGCCATTCTGTTCCGTCGGCTCCGCAATTTCGGGACGGATGTCACACGGGCTTATGTCCGAGCCCTGGAAACACGGCGCATCCAGCACGTTCTTGTGGGTGGTCGCTCCTTCCATGATCGCGAGGAGGTCATTGCTCTCCGCAATGCCCTCACCGCGATCGAATGGCCCGATGATGAGCTGAGCGTCTTTGCCACGCTGCGCGGGCCGTTCTTCGCGCTTGGCGACGAGGCGCTCCTTGCCTTCCGGCAACATGTCGAAGGCGATGGCTCGTTGAAAACCCGCCGCCTCCATTCGATGTACGCAGTCGACCGGACCGCGCTGGACCCTGCCGCGGCCGAGGTCGCCGACGCGCTCGCCCTCCTGCGGCGGCTTCACGTCGGGCGCAACCACCGTCCGACCGCCGAGACCATCACCATGCTGCTCGAAGCCGTTCGGGCGCATGCCGGCATCGCTCTCTGGCCGACTGGCGAGCAGGCGCTCGCCAATTGTCAGCGGCTGATCGACTTGGCGCGGCACTTCGAAGGGCGCGCATCCTCTTTCCGCGCCTTTGTCGAGAAGATCGACGCGGACGCCGAACGCGGCGAGGCCGACGAGGCTCCCATCGTCGAGGAGGGCACCGAAGGCGTTCGAGTAATGACCGTGCACAAGGCAAAGGGCCTAGAGTTCCCCGTAGTCATCCTCGCCGACCCGACCTGCAAGGCAGCCCGCGATACACCAAGCCGGCATGTCGACCCAAGCCGTCGCCTCTGGCTGGAGCCGCTCTGCGGCTCGTCACCGAGCGAATTGCTGGAAGCTGCCGACGAAGAGCTGAAGCAGGATCATGCTGAAGCCGTCAGGGTGGCCTATGTCGCGGCGACGCGCGCGCGTGACCTGCTTGTCATGCCGGTCTGCGGCGATCAGCCGATCGAAGGCTGGCTCGGGGTGCTTGATCCGATGCTGTACCCGCCGGACGACGCCCGCCGGCAGTCTGAGCCCGCGCAGGGCTGCCCGGTCTTCGGCGAGGACAGCGTAGTCGAACGCGGGCCCCAGGGAGTTCCTCCGGCTTTGGGCTCAGTCAAGCCTGGCCTGCACCGGCCGGTGACCGACGGTCCGCGCGTCGTTTGGTGGGACCCAGCAGCGCTGTCGCTCGAGATCGAGGAGCAAGCGCCGCTTCGTCATCAGCTAATACTGGAGGCAGATCCAGATGGAACCGCCGCGGCAGCGAGTGAGGACAACTACGCCGCCTGGAAGCTGGCGCGCGACGCCCTGCTCGCCCAGGCCACTCACCCGTCAATGTCGGTTCGGACCGTCACATCTCTGGCCCGAGCAGCGGAGGCTGAGACTTCGGCGACAGAAATCAATAAGCCCGACGGAGGCGACCAGTCGCGGGCTCGGCCAGACATCGTCGTGGAGACGATGGAGCGTGGAGACCGGGAACTGCCAGGCGGGCGTCGCTTCGGCATGCTCGTCCACGCTCTCTTGGCAACGATCGATCTCGATGCCGGGGTTGATGCGATCGAGGCCGGGGCGGCAATCAATGGACGGCTCGTCGATGCGACAGAAGAGGAGATTCAGGCTGCAGTCGCCACGGTCGGCGGGGCGCTTGCGCACCCAATTCTGCGACGGGCTGCAGCCTGCGCCGGCAAAGGCGGACTCCGCCGCGAAACGCCAGTGCTGCTGAGACAAGACGACGGCAGTCTGGTCGAGGGCACAGTCGACCTCGCGTTTCACGAGGATACGCTGGATTTCACCGGCTGGACCATTGTGGATTTTAAGACCGACCGTGATTTCGAGGCGATGTCCACCCGACACATTGCGCAGCTCAGAATGTATTCAGAGGCGGTAGCAGCGGCGACGGGATCGCCGACGCGGGGCGTCGTTCTGGTGATCTGATTGAAACAAACCAAATATTTGCTGCCAGTCGGCTGCGAGGGCGATGTCATCTTAACTTCAACCCAGAGACATGGAGACGACCTAAGGATCATCGACGCCGTGGCGCCAAGTGTCGCTTCAGCCAAACAATAAAGCTACCGCTCTCGCAAGTAGAGGGCAGCGCGTTGAAAGTACGCTAAAAAAACGCTACGGGAGAACGAAGTCTGAAATTCCTCATGCTGTCCGCTGTTTTGCAGTTGGGTTGAGCGCTTCCGGCCGCTCGCCTTTGCGGCTCGATCCCAAAAGAAGTCGCCGGAGAAAGCAAATGTGCTCCCATCCACCGTCGAGGTGTAGGCCAAGTGATCGTCTGGAAAATCTTCGCCGCCTGAGCATCTCCGCTTTGTGCAACGGCTGCGTCCCCACCATTCCAATCTCAGCACAAAATTGAACCAAACGGTTGCACGGACTATGGTATGGGTGCCTGCACAAAGATAAAAGTATTCGCGTTCGCAACTCGCCAACGGCGGTTGCGACATTCAGATGGTGCGGGGGGAATGTGCTTCTGACGGATTTTGATGAAGGTGTCAGCCTTGCGCTTGACTCGCTTCTGGCGGAGAGGCTTGCCATATTCGCAGGTGCTGGCCTCTCGATGGCGGCGCCAAGTAATCTGCCGAGTGCGTGGACGCTCGCGCAGAAGGCCAAAGCGAAATACACGGCCCAATATGGCGGAGCCCGCCCGCCGCTCTCCAACAATATTGAGGAGCAAGCTGAATATTTTTTCCAGCGCGGCGAACTAGCTACCGTATTTCTTGGAACATTGATCGATCGCAACGCCTTTGCCGGCCGCCCTAACGAGGGCCACTACGCGATCGCCGACCTTATGCTGGCCCGCGCCTTGCAGACCGTGGTGACGACCAATGTAGATACCCTTGTCGAGTCAGCGGGCGCCTTCCTCTATGGGCAGGTCGAGGTTGGCATTGATGGGCTTGCTGTGGCAGCCCTACCTCCGGCGATTACCCCAATGCTTAAGCTCCACGGTTGCAGGATGATTGATGTTGCGAACACAGTCTGGGCACCAGGGCAGCTGGCGCACAACCCGGTACAATCCCGCATCGCAAGTAGTACGCCATGGCTGACCCAGCGGCTACTGAACCGCGATCTGGTCATAGTTGGCTACTGGACCGATTGGGACTATCTGAACGCCGTCTTGGCATCCACCCTGGATGCCGTTAATCCATCCCGAGTCATCGTTGTTGACACAGCAGACAGCGCCAGCTTTCCAGCAAAAGCTCCTGCACTCCATGCGCTCGGCATGCGCGCCAGTGGCGGATTCCTGCATGTGCAGGAGTCGGGCGCGCGCTTTCTCGCCGCTCTGCGCCAGGAATATTCCAAGAGCTTCATCCGACAAGTGTTGCATGGCGGGGCGGCGGATTTTCAGCACTGCAAAGGTACAGATCCTGACCCGACCTGGCTTGAAGCTCCTGATGTTGAAAATGATCAACTTTGGCTGATGCGTCGCGATCTGCTTGGATGTGAGCCAAATGCGCCCGCCGATGCGCCGCGACCACCCAATGAACCTCTCGTTGGCCTGACAATGATCGAGCTGCAGGCGGTTGGCGCTGTTGCGGAAGGAACTAACTGGAAACTCGGCGGCAAAACCATTCGGGTTCTGCGTACGCCTAATCAGATGCTAGATAGGGTAGAGGCTACCTTCGAAAAGGATGTGGCGCCGGTGGTGGCGCCCGACATTGTCGTGGCCGTTGGAGCGGAGTCGCGCGCTTTGCCAGCAAGTTTCGCCCGAGGCAGTGCAACCGGCAGTATTGCGAGAGGATCGGGTAGTATGTGGATGACCCACGCCGATGCGGTGAAGGAACTCGGACTGTGACGGATTTGATCGAAGAAGCGGCCCGCCTCCTACAGGACGCCGGCTTCGAGGTACAGTCGGTTGACGTTGAGGGACTTTGCGCGCGCGTCCTCGAGAACGACACGCTGCTGGGCTTTCTTCTCGTCTATGACACGGCCGGTGACCTCCTCGCGCGCTGGTCCGGCGACACTGATCGCCTTGTCGCGCAACGCCAGTTCCAGCTTCGTGCTGCGGGCACCAAGGCCTGGAACAGCTATGTTCTGCTGCTCGCCCGCGACCGGGCAGGTTATGCCGAGGCGATCGCGCTGAGCTCGATCGAGGAGGACTTGGCAGGCCTGCGCAAGATTGCACGGGCTGGCTGCCTGCACGGTTCCGACATACTGCGGGCGCTGCTCCCGTTGATGCCGCTGCAATCGGCGCCTGTCCTCGATGCGGTAGATAGCAAGGAAGAGATTCGCCAGCGAACCACAGAGCTTGCCCCGACGGTCGTTGAGGCTTTTCTGTCGGCCGCCGACTCACACATTGTTTTCCAGCTGCTGGAGAAAGAGATATGAAGGTCGACTATGTCGAGGCGAGCGGGTTTCGTGGTTATCGCGATCCCGTCAGGATCGATTTCGCGTCCGGATTCACGGTCATCGATGGCCGCAATGGCGTCGGCAAGAGCACGATCTTCGACGCGGTCGAATTTGCACTGACCGGGGAGCTCAGCAAATACAAGGGCGCGACGGCAGCAGGACAGAGCGTGGCTGACTATTTTTGGTGGATCGGCGAGGGTGATGCGCCCAAGGAACGCTTTGTCGAAGTCGGGTTTTCCGGAAGCGGTGGAACATTCAAGGTTCGTCGCACGCCATTCGACGCGAGCGACGTCACGATATCGCCCGACATTGTAAGGGCGCTGGCGCATCCGGAGCTTGCCCCTAAGGCGCCGCTGGAGCAGCTCTGCGCGACGGCGATTATTCGCGACGAGCATATCGCCGGCCTCAGCCTCGACCTCAAGGAGACTGAGCGCTACGCACTGCTTCGTCAGGCAATCGGCGCGAATGACGCCGACAGCTGGATCACGCGCGCGCTCGACATCTCTACGCTGGCCAAGCGTCGGAGCGAGGCGGCGCAAGTCGAAGTCAATACGCTGTCTGCGGAATTAGCGGCGACTGCGCGGAGGATTGATGAGCTTCGGTCATCGCTTGCCACAGAGAGCGCGATCGCCGAAGCTACCGCCCGGCTCCGGGTATTTTCCGATGCGACAGGAACCCCTGACAGCCTGGCCGGGGCGGTTCGTCATCGCATGGCTGCGGTAGACTATGAGTTGGGAGAACTCTCCTCACTGCGCAACCTTCTACCCCAGTTCGAGAGGGCGCGCGCCTCGCTTCCTGACCTCCATACAGAATTGTCATTGGTTCAGCGGGCGTGTGATGAGGCCGAGAGTGCGCTCGCTGCCATCGCCGAAGTTGACGTCGAAGAGACATCGGGGGAACTCGCCCGTCGAGCCCGCGCCCTTATCTCTCTAGTCGCGGCAGGCCGCAATCTTGGGCTGATCGAGCATCAGTGCCCACTCTGTTCGGCCTCACATACGGAACAAAGTTTCCAGGCAGGGACGGCTGAAGCCGAGGCCGCGGCCGCAAGGATCGATGAAATCGCGACGGCTATCGCGCAGCGTGAGGAGCAGCGCCGAGTGGCGGCCAAGGCGCTTTCTGAACAGAAGCAGCGGCAAAGCACCGTTGCCGCGCAGATCATGGCTCAGGAAGCGGTGATCCAGGACGTCGAACGGCAATGCCGCGCGCTTGGTATCGAAGGCGATCCGAGCGCCGAGCTCATTGATCGCCGCGCGGGCGTCCTTGGTGTGTCGCTTGAAAACGCGCAACGGGACCTGCGGATATTGGACACTCTCCGCCTCAACGACGAACTGGCTAAAGCGATACAGGCTGAAAAAATCGCGAAGGAGCGCCTGGCGCGTGGCCAGGAACGCTTTGGCAGAGCGCGCAAGGCCGAGGCGACGGCTGCCGCGTTGCATGATGCGGCCCGCCGGGCCGCGGCCGAGACACTTGACCTGCGGCTTGACCGCGTCCTCCCGCTAATGGCCGAGCTTTATCAGCGTCTGAAACCCCACCCGGTATGGCAGGACATCGAATATGCGATCCGAGGCGACGTGCGACGGTTCCTGAGCCTTAAGGTTGGCGACGGTCTCAATCCCCAATTCCTCTTTTCCAGCGGCCAGCGACGGGCGACCGGCTTGGCCTTCCTCCTGTCGATCAATCTCTCGCTAGCTTGGAGCCGGTGGCAGACGGTGCTGTTGGACGATCCGGTGCAGCACGTAGATGATTTCCGGACGGTCCATCTGGCCGAAGTGCTGGCGCAACTGGTCGAGGACGGTCGGCAGATCATCTGTGCGGTCGAGGATCCCGCGCTTGCCGACCTCATGTGCCGCCGCTTGCCGGTCAAAACCGCAGAGTCGGGGCGAAGGATAACATTAGGGCCCGGCGCGGATGGCGCGTTGAGTGTTCGCAGCGCAACCTGGCTCAAGCCTCTACCCACACGCGCATTTGCGGAAGTTCCGCAAAGCCGTACTGGATGAGACTTGTTGGCCAACCGAAATTTATTTGAGTGGAGCGGGCAGGGGGAAAATGGCGCGGCTAGTTGCCGTTTTCGGCGCCATACTCGTGCAGCGAGGAATAGGCGGCAGGATTGCCCCTTATGCGGTCGAGGTATGTCGAGGCCACTGTTCGCATCTGGTCAGCGAACGATGTGTTGGTGGCGGCGCGAACTGCGGCGTAGATCGTGCGGAATTCTGGAGTATCCTTCGAACCGTAGCCGAGGCTGGCATAAGAGCCGCCCATAATGCCAAACAGTTCGCGGGCCGGTTCCAGCTTGCCGATGACCTGCAGATGCTCGACGTAGCGTCCGAAGAACGAAACCACATCGTCATCACCGAGCAGATGATCACCAAAGGCTTCGGTCCCGAGGACGATTCCGGCCGCATGCAGGATGATGCCCGGATGTTTAAGCTCATAAGCCCTGAGCTGGGCGACAAGCTCGCCCCTTGCCTCCAAGTACTGCGAGCGCGGTAAGTCGGCCCAGTTCCACAGCTGACGCCATGCTGGGGTCTGCGTGTAGCCGACGACCAGCGGATGGCGCGAAAGATGTTCATTGATCGAGATGATGTCGACGATCCCGGTTTCGAACAATTTAGCGAGCGCAGCCGGCGGCACGATAGCGTCGCGCCAATCGACATCAGAATAGGTCGCTTCGAGTCGTTCAGCCTTGAGGATGTCGGGCGACTTCTCCTTCCTCGTCACAAGGGCGATCGTTCTCGATCGCATCGTGTCCGGAAGGTCTGCGATCTCGGCACCCGTGAGCTCGCCGCTGCGGTGCTCCAGGCCCGTCGCCATCATGAAAAGGAGAAGTCTGGTCATCGCCTGAGGCGACTCCTGCAGTCGGGGATCCGACGCAGCGACGAGACGCTCATAATCGGACAACACGGATCTCAGGCTGCGGAAATTCTGTTTCCCTGAGGCCTCGAATGTCCGTAGCAAGGCGCCGGTTTCGCGTTCGATGATCTCGATTGCCTTGGAATGGGTCAGCTTCGAAACGAAGCTGCGCAGCACAACTTCGGGTTCGGAGGTCACGCGTAACGTTTTCCCGACGAGCTTCTCCTTTTTGCGCGAATAGTCCGGCTTCTGCTTCTCTGGAATGTCGTTTTCATTCGCAATGACGATGACTTGGAGTCCCTCGTGTTCCACATAGGCGTTGATGAATCCCATAACGTCGACTAGCGGCATGGCGCACCGCTCAAGATCGTCAAAGATCAACACACGGCCTTCCAGCTTCAGGACCATGTCCTGAATGACTGACCTGTTCTCGCCGCCAGAGTTGACGTCGGTTCCGACAGCCCCGTTGACGGCGCGCGACACCAGCGTGCCGAAGAGGCGTGCGGCTTTCGAATTCAGAACGGGATGCGCCTGCGCAAAGAACTGGTCCGTTATCTCCGACGTCGATCGTACGCCGTAGAGGCTCGCATAGAGATGTCCCAGTGGCTGAAGAGGGTCCTCGGATCTGGCCTTGTCTTCGCGCTCCTTGAAGTACGCCTTGATGAAATGCGTTTTTCCGGCCCCCCACGGACCATTCAGCATGACGGCGAAGTCAGCTTCGAGCTTTGAGGACAGGTAATAATCGAGATATTCTCTTACGTCGTCATTCGTAGACATCTTGCCCCCGGAACTGTGCAGAATTTTCTGTATATAGACATAGGCCGCCCGACGCAGAAATCTGGGACCGTCGCAGGCACCGGTCCCAGAATAGACACCGCTCCGTCGCGAACAAAATGAAAGCCCTTGATATTTGTAATGCGGTGACGACGTCGACGCGATTCTGGCAAACCGCCGTGGAGTGCGTTAATCCAGCCGCGCGGACATCCGGAGAGGATTGCATCAAGTGAAGCCGGTTCATCTCTTTGTCGAACCGGCCCACAGGAGCGCGCCCTCTTCATCGAGCATTTCGGTGTCGCGTAGGAAGCGGTCTCCTCATCAAGGCATCGGCTAGGACGCTGCCGAGGAACTCGGCGAGCGGCCGCAATGCAATTGGTGGCGGTCGGGATTTTAGACGGCTGATGCGAAGATTCAAGCTGTGCTGTTTAGGCGTGAACGAAGGATAGAGGCCCCGTGAGTAAGCCGATGGAATATAAGGCGGACTACACCAAGATTGCCGCGATACCGACTAGCTACAGTGGCGTCGTTTTCCGTTCCCGCTTACCCGTTCTTCCCTGAACCCGCCAGACCGCTTCCGGCCCCACTCCGGACGTCCTTTGCTGTGTCGACCGTCTGGATGCGTCGCATCAGGCCGGGAGGCTTTCGGCCGGGGCAAATCCGGAATGAGCATAGCTGGCGGCTAGCAGTGTTCGGCATTTGTGCTGCAAAAGTCGCATAAGAGGCAGTGCGGAACTCAACGGCGACCTGTGCCCGGGTCGCCTCATCACAACGTCGGACCCTTTCACTACCCTTTCCTTCGCGGCAGCCCAACGGCAGGCCGTGACCCGACGGTGAGTGGCTTCTTCCTTCAGCATCGTGCAGCCTGGCAATGACGGCGGTGTCCTACAAGGATTGCCGTACGTGCCGACATTGCCGCGCACTAGTTGGCTGTGCCTGTGCGCTGCGGTCCATTGAGTCCGCCGAGGCGATCTCGCGCGCGGTGTCATTGCGCAGCAAGATCTGACGCTCCAAAAGTAGCCCGGCCTTCGTTGAGGGTGCCTACTTCGCTGCCGCGCCAAGCCACCAGGGCGACGCGTGAATGTCAAGCGGTGACGCCAGGCAGTGCGGGCAGTGAAAGAGGTTCGCGGTGATCTCAACTCCGGTAGACGATCGGTCGCAATGCAAGCAAAACCAGATGTCGCTCACCCCATGACTTAAGGGGTGCTCGGCTCGGCCCGCGCTGTCCGGCACGGTTGAGCGGCGAGGCCAATCGGAGGCGATCCGGGCGTGGACTAGTTTGCGCCAACCCGAGGCTACATCGAGCGCGGCATTCCGGAAGTCCGTACCATCAATCGGGTTTGCTTTAAGTCGACGATCGGTAACGCGGAAGCGAGGGGGAGCCAAGGGGGCCTCAGGCAAGGTGAGTTCCCAACCTCGTCCCCACATGCGAACATCGTCTGCCTGAGTGCTCACCCGATAGCTGTGGCCCTGCAGTTCGCCCTCGAACCTGTCAGCGCCAAGTGCGCTCCAGGGGTCAGTGTCGATGGAGATCAACGGGTTTTCGGCAAGTACCAGTGCCTCGGCGGTGGCAAGATCCTCCGGAGACGGACGCCATCCTTTCTTGTCCGCGTTGGCGAGGGCGTTCCAATGTGGATAGCCCAAGGCCTGCGCAACGACTTCCAGTGCGCCGACGTGTTTGATCCGCTTAGCATGCGCGATATTCCGTGCCGCTGTCTTCAGTTCTTTCAGTTGATCGCTATTGCTCATGATCCATCCCTATCAAGGTCACGGATCCGACATGTGCCCACTGCTGACGGACCCGTCCCAGAGGGAATGGCGGGTTAAGACTCAGCGAAAGCGCACTGCGAGGTCGGCCAGAGAGGCGATAATCAGCGGACGACCAAAGGGATCATGAAACACAAAGCTACGGCTGAGAGTGCGCTCCGCAAAGAGCTGGGGCGAATCGCCTTGCGGGAGGCCGAGCGATTAGCTTTCCCGCCGACCGAATGGGAGGCTAACACACTTGCTGAGCTTCTCGCCCTGCCGCGAGTTACTGTCACGCGACCGCCCGAAGAGCATCTTCTGGCGGCCGGCATGGTTCCCAAGGACTGCCATGTAAATTGCTCCACACAGGTGGCAAATGACCCGGATCGGCTGAGCCGTCATGTTTGGGGGTGGTGGATCTATAGTCCGATTGTTGTCTTGCATTCGGTTGTCGAGGTCCGCGGGCAATGGCTTTGTCTAACGCCAACGATGACGCCGTTACCTTCACGGTTCCAGTTCATCCCGGACGCCTCGATCGAATGGCTAAAAGCCAATGACGGCGTAGCAACGCACGGATTTCGGGGCGGAGTAAAGCTGCCCGATGCACTTCGCAGATATCCCGAGCATCATCTTCGGATGCGGGATGAGCTCCGCGCGCTTATGGCGTCAGGAATGACGGCATTTGATGCCTGGCAAATCGTCGATGCGAAGCTAGGCGCCGAGAGAACGCTTGTGCAGGATCAAATACGAGATCTTCTTATAAGAAAATGAGGCTGAAGCCGATCGGCTGCTTTCCGCCCCCTAGAACACAGAATCGGACCGGTGGCTGCCGGTTAAATGTCTGGTATCCGCTAGGGAGATGCCGCAAGCTGTCGGTCCGCCTTCGGCCCCAAAAAGCCGCCAGGCGGCAACGCACTTTGAGATGAACTCTGCCGCTTCCCGTTAGCCGAAGTTGCAAGCGGCCGCTAACAATCGTGGTTGCGCCTTTAGGGCATCCGTGGTTCAGACCGCTGGTGGATTAGAACTCATGTTGGCTTTGCGATCGGCTCATCGCTGCCGACAATCGGTGACCTATATAAAGGGGCATGTCCACGCGCCGAAAAATCAATGCAACAGCGAAGCTGATTGGAGAGTGGCCTTTAACCCCGGCTGCGACGCTTGGATCGTCCGTCAGAGCGAGGGGTATTTTTCTCGAAATACGCGCCCGCCTTCCAATGGAGTTCAGGAAACTGCTCCATATCGAGTCCCGCGTGCTTACCCTGCGCCTGTCTGAGGGCGCCGAGAATGATGTGCAGGTGGTATTCGGGATCGTATCCAAAGCACTGCAGAATATCGAAGACCTGCCCGTAATCCCCCGTGAAATCGAGGACATTCTGACGATCTCGACGGCCGAACGGCACCGCTGGCTGAAAGATGGTCGCTTGCAGAGCGCCGGGACGAAAACGGTGAAACTCCGCGGGCGGGCAAGGAACATCACCTTTCACGTGTTCGACCCGCAGCACGTGGAGGATGTGCTTGACCGCGACCTGGTTATGGTCTGGCGCGAACAGGACGCAGCGACAGCTGCAGAGAATAGGCGGCGAGCCGCGGGGAAGGCCGCTATGAAACGTGCTCAAAGAAGCGGTCGCGGAACTGCAGCTTCAGCTGGCTATGGCCCCGATGAGAACTCGCACTCCAGTTTGCGCGGCTGGGAAGATTTTGAGAATGACGGACTCCTGCGCTGATAGGCCGGCCGCACAAGCAGGTTAGGACGTTTGCCTGCGCCGTGCGAGATGCGCAAGGAGGGCCGTCAAACGCATCGCGTTCAGGACCCGCTTCGCAGGGACACCGCCCTTGCGCGCCATCTCGACACCCCAATGCATGTGGTCGAGCTCGCGGATCGAATGAGCGTCCGGATTGATGCTGAAGATGCAGCCCTGATCGAGTGCCTTTTGATGCCAGCGCCAGTCGAGGTCGAGTCGCCAAGGATGTGCGTTGATTTCGACAGCGACGCCGTGTTTTGCACACGCTTTGAGGGCTTTGTCGACGTCGAGATCATAACCGGGCCGGCGCAACAGCTGGCGACCGGTCATGTGCCCGAGGATTGTCGTCCGAGGATTTCCGATCGCCTCAATGATACGCTCCGTCTGTTCCTTCTTGGGCAACTTGAAGAGGCTGTGCACGCTCGCGACGACGAAATCGAACTGTTCCAAGATATGATTCGGGTAATCGAGCGAGCCATCCGCCAGGATGTCGGCCTCGATGCCCTTCAGTATGCGAAATTTTCCATTGTATGCCTTGTTCAGCCGGTCAGCTTCGCGGTGCTGTTCAGCAATCTCCTGCAACGAAAGGCCGCCTGCGTAGTGAGCGGACTGCGAATGATCGGCGACACCATAGTATTCGAAACCGCGCTTGCGCGTGGCTTCAGCCATTGCCTCAAGCGTTTCGGTGCCATCGGATGCGGTCGTGTGAGAATGCAGGATGCCATGCAGATCTTCATCCCGAATGAGGGCGGGTAGCTTCTGCTTTGCCGCTCGCTCAATCTCGTTCCTGCCTTCGCGCAATTCAGGCTCGATAAACTGCAAGTCTAGAGCTTGGTAGATTTCTTCTTCTGTCGCTGACGCGATCAGCTTTCTCCCGCGATGAAGCCCGTCGGCGTTTAGGGTGAATCCCTTGTCGGCCGCGAACGTCTTCAGTTGCTCAAGGTGGTCTGCCGAACCGGTTGCTTCGAGCAGGTTTGCGCCAAAGTGCTTCCTGTCCGTGACAACAAGCCTGAGGGTCGTATCCTCGATTCCAGTCGACTTTCTGCCCTGCGCTACCAGGGCGAAGTCGGAAACGAGCTCGCAACCGCGCCGGAAGTCACCTGCAATTTCGACGCGCGAAAACTCTGGATGCTCTTGCTTCACCGATATGACCGCATGTTCGAGAAGAGCGGCGGCCTTGTGCAGGTGAAGTTGCGTTTCGCCGCTTCGCACGATGGCCAGGCTCTGCAGGAGTTTTGTCTGAAGCGCGGCGCCGAGACCTTTGACTGGGCGTATGCGGTCTTCTCTTGCTGCGGCCTCGAGCTCCGCCAGCGAGTTTACGCCGAGCAGCTGATGAAGCTTCAGTATCTTATCGGGACGAAGCCCGGGTATGGCAAACAGCTCCATCACGCCCGCTGGAACATCCTCGCGCAGCTTCTCAAGGCTTGGGTGCGTGCCGGTTTGGTAAAGCTTGGTCACGATGTCTGCGATCGCGTCACCGATCCCCGGGATCTTGGTGAGGGCGCCGGTGGCGATGATCCGATCAAGCGGCTGCGACAGCGCCGTCAGACTGTCTGCCGCGCGCAAGTATGCCTTTGTGCGATAGGGATTGTCGTCGCGCATAGACGCCCGTTGCGCGTATTCCCTCAAAAGACTGGCGACGGTCCTCGGATCGATTTTGCCATGGCTTCAGCCAAACGAGGCCGATCTCCGCAGGTTCCAATCAGGCAAGGCCATGAGCGCCGCGTTGCCCTTTAAATCCCGGCTTTACTGCCTCTTCCCGCGTCGGACGCTACAGATTGGGCAAGGATTGGTCAGCGCGACCCCATCCCGCCAGAGCTTTGGATGCTGCGCGTTTCTTTAATTCAGGAGCATCGCCCACGTGGAAATGAGAGGGCGCATCTATTGTCTTCATCTCTGCCCACGTAATCGGTGCCGCGACAGGGGCGCCCGGACGTGATCTTGCGCTGTAGGGCATGATCGCGGTCGCCCCGCGCTGATTGCGTAGATAGTCCACAAAGATGCGACCCTTGCGGCGCGCCTTTGACAACACGGCCGTGAAATGGGCCGGATCGCTCTGGGCGACCGCCTGCGCCAGGCGAGACGCGAAGTCCTTCACCTCTGGCCACTCGGCGCCAGGGGTGAGGGGCGCGATGACGTGCACTCCTTTGCCTCCCGTCAGCATCGGGAAAGTCTTAAGCCCCAGCGATTTAAGGATAGCGCGGAACTGAAAGGCAGCGGCGCGGACGGCCTCAAAATCGAGGCCTTCATCGGGGTCGAGGTCGAACACGAGGCGGTCGGCCTTTTCGACATCCTCGATCCGAGCCCCCCATCCATGCAGCTCAATCGTTCCCATCTGGACGCAAGTCATCAGTCCGTCGGCATCGTCGACATAGAGATATGGTTCCTCGTGCCCGTCCTTCTCCGTGATGCCGACATGGTGGACTTTGTCGCCAAAGCTGCCGGCGTCGTGTTTTTGGAAGAAGCACTTCTTCGCGCGGCCCTGTGGGCATCGAACCAGACTGATCGGCCGGCTGCCAACCCAAGGAAGCATGATCGCCGCGACCGCTGCGTAATGGTCGGCGAGCTGTCCCTTGGTAATGTTGGACTCCGGATAGATGACGCGGTCACGGTTGCTTATCGCGATGCCGGTTGTCGCAGACGCGGCGAGATCGGCTGCATGACGTTCCGTCTCGAGCACGACCGCCTCCGGCTTCTTGTCTTCGCGGAGACCAAGATAGCTCGGATGTCGTAACGTCCCTTCATTTGTCATTTCGGTGAAGGCAATCTCAGCGACCAGTTTCGGACGGAGCCAGTGTGCGCCGCGCACTTCGGCGCGTGGTGCGTCGACGGTCGCGGCCTTCTGCTCAAGCGGCGCCATGATCATCAAGAGACGAAGAAGTTCAGCGGTATCGAAGCCGGTGCCGACTTTCCCGGCGTAACGCAGCTTGCCGCCGTCATGAACGCCAAGGATCAAGGACCGAAACGCGCGGACCTTGTCGGACGGCGTCCAGCCGACAATCACAAATTCCTGCCGCCTGATGCATTTGATCTTCAGCCAGCTTGCGCCGCGGGCCGCCACATAACTCGAATCCGCGAGCTTTGAGATGACGCCCTCAAGGCCGGCTGCGCAGAAGCGATCGAGCAGCTCTTCTCCGCGGCCGAGGATATGGTCGGAGTAACGAAGGACCGGATTTTTCGCAGGCAAGATCGCCTCCAGCTTCGCCTTGCGCTCAAGAAGAGGAAGCCTTGTCAGATCTTCGCCGTCGAGCTGCAGCAGATCGAACGCATAAAAGTCGATAGTCGCCGGGGCACCCTTCAATGCATTCTGAAGCGCCTGGAAGTTAGATCTTCCTTCCGCATCGACAACCACGGCCTCGCCGTCAATCAGGGCGGAGCGCACTTTGAGCTTGCGAGCCTCGGAGAGGATCGAGGGAAAACGGCTAGACCAGTCCAGACCAGATCGTGTGTAGGCTCGCGCCTCGCCACCGCCGACGGCAACGAGAATACGATAGCCGTCGTATTTCATCTCATGGATCCAACGATCGCCGGCAGGGACCGTGTCCACGAGCGTTGCGAGCTGGACCGGCCGGAAAGCGGGCGGCGCTAAAGTGACCTCGTCACGAGCGGGCGACTTCGCTTGACTAGCGCTCGACCCATTGATTGCCTTACGCGACGTTGGCTTGACCACTCTGACCTAAACCATACTCCAGAGACGAAATAGCGTTATCCGCGTCCAACGCGCGACTACTTCTTTAGTTTCGCTGCAGGCCGTATTGAGCTTTTCGCGATCATTGCCGACCCGCTTGATTAGCGCCTCGGCCTGAGGCCGTGCTCCTGCCTCCGGCACTTCCATTTTCCCGATTTGCGCGCACAGTTAACTGGCAATAATCAAGAGCAGGAACGTGCCCTCAAATGCCGCCACAGCGTATCCGCTTTCTGCCATCGGCTTTAGAAGCCCGACATTCCGGTTCCGGTCCCCTAAACGGCCTGTCAGCTTTGCGCCCCATCTCAGCCGTAGAGATCGGCTTCGCAGCTTCCTGAAAGCAGACCTTGCCGGCGATCACGCTGGAGGTCGTAGTTGCGCCATTTTCGGACCTTCGAGCCCGCCCAGTTAAAGGTGCAGTTCTCGACACCGAAACGGTCCTTGGATCGGGAGGCGGCGCCACATCACCATTCGTTCGTGCAGTCGACCTCAGTCGCAGACCTCTCAGAGGGTCTGGCGGTGCGTCTCGCTTCACCGATTGGGCAGTCCCCGGCCATGCTCCGCCGAAAGGTAATCGACGCCCAAGGCGCGGTGGTCGGTGGAGGGCGAGGCGGCGGCACATCGCACAGATTATTTCCAACACTGCGGAGCCTTTGGACGTGGTGCCGCAGACGCCAGCGTCAGGCACTGCTCCACTGGGTCTTCGACAGTCGAACATCCCTAAAAGCCAAGGGCGGGCGGCCCGATGATAAATCATAGATCCTACCGCGGGCGGTTTATGCCGGTAATGGCGATTCGAGCCGGCTCCATGATCTATTCAGCCGGCGACCGCAGCCGACCGCTTGAAGATGATGGTCACCTTGGTTCCTTCACCGACGGCCGAGGTGACGTCGAACTGCGCCTTGGCATTTTCGGTCAGCGACCGCGCGATGAGGGCTCCGAGTTTGCCGGGTGCGGGCCATGTCACACCCTCAGGCAGACCGATACCGTCGTCAGCGACCACGACCCGGCAACCATTGCCGTCAACTATGCTCCGCAGCGTGATTGTCCCTCCCTCCCGACCTCTGAAGGCATGCTTCAGCGCGTTTGTGAGAAGCTCGTTCACAACCAGTCCTGTCGGCATGGCGACATTTATCGAAACCGGATAGGTGTCGACCTTCATGTCGAGGCGGATACCCTCCACCGCGTGAGAGGTCATCACGGCGGAGGCTATCTGGCTCAGATAGACGCCCAAATCGATCTCGTTCTTGTCATCCTCACCAGACAGCGCTTGATACAGGATCGCGAGTGCGTCAACGCGCCCAGCCAGCCGCTCAAATCGCGTCTTGTCTGGCTCGACTGCGTTCCGAGTTTCCATTCGGATGAGCGCAGTGATCATTTGCAGGTTGTTCTTGACCCTGTGCTGCAGCTCGCGGAGGAGCGTATCTTTCTCCCGGATCCGCTCCTCAATGGACAGTTTGTCCGCCTCGCTATGGGCAGACACATCCACCAGGGCGACAAGCCGAAAGCAGAGCTTGCCATCGTCGTCCTCGATGACATTCGAATAGACGTCTACGATCGCTGAACCTGAGCCTTTGCGCTCGAGGCGGAAGGTTCCAATGAAGTCCGTTTGTGTGACAATCGCTTCATCGATCCGCTGATCGAAGGGCGCTTTCACCGCACTCCCCGAAAGCCCCTTCCAATTCTCCTGCTCAAGGCGAGCGGCGGCAAGCCCGGAAAGCTTCTCGAATTCTGGATTGGCGTAGACCACCGTCTCGCGATCCCTCAGATCCGATACCGCAATTGCGATAGGAACTTGGTCGAGGAACTTCTTGAACTGTTCACTTTCGAGCGCAGTCGCGAGTTCGGGAGTGTCGAGCAATTGTTCGACAGGCTCGTGCCTATTATCGTCGGATGTCATCCGTTGAGCCCGCCGTGTAGCAATAGCCGTACCCGTGAAGTTAGTTATACGCCTGACATCAAGGCTACAACACCCCGGCTGTGGGTTTGGCGTTGAACGCATTTGATCGTTTCACGATTGTTGGTGAAACCGCGAACGGTATCGTCAACGATGACGCGCGTGCTCCTAGGTCCGGATGAGCCCACTCGGCTGGTATCCAACGCATCTTTATAAGTCGTCGCCAGAGGTTGGTACGGGAGCAGGTGTGATTTCCTCGCCGTCGTCGGACGAAGCGTGCCGAGGCCTCACGTAATCGCGGTCGATCTTGCCTTCCTCAGCCTTGTAGAAATACTGGCTCGCGATGAGCCAACCTTTGAGAGGCCGAAGCGGGAGGATGCAAGTGATGAGCATGAAGGGCAGCGTGGTCAGCAGATGGACCCAGTACGGTGTCTCAAAAGCGACCTGCTGCCATACGCCAAGAAAAACGCTCGGCACACATGCAAAGCAGATTACGAAGAACGCGGGACCATCAGCGGGATCTGCAAACGAGTAGTCGAGATCGCACACTTCGCATTTAGGCTTAAGCGTCAGGAACCCGTTGAAAAGATGCCCTTTCCCACAACGGGGGCACAAACCGCGTACACCAGTGAGAACCGGTTGAAGTGGAGGCCATTCGTCAGTCATAATTGGTCCTCAAGATTGCCGTTTTGAACGAGCATGGGCGTCGGCCTGAATCGTGCTCAATCACCAGTGATCGTCCCTTCACGGGTTTGCCTGGAAAGACTGGCCAGAACCACTTCCCCATTGGATGTTCCACGCGCCATTGGCGAGCAGGGATCTCTTTGACGTCGCGCGCCGTGCCTTCGCGTCTTCCTCCTGCTGCCGGGCAAAAATGGGATCATCGCGGCCGGTGGCAAGCGCGAGCTCGATCGACAGCCGTGCCTTCGCATCGCGCTTAAAGCCTGCCATGGCGGTGACCTCCTTGATCCAGGTCTCGCTTAAAAGCCGAAGTCGCTCAAGCCTGGGTGATCGTCCGGTCGGCGGCCGAGCGGCCAGCGGAATTTCCGGTCCGCTTCCGTGATCGGATGCTCGTTGATGCTGGCATGGCGCGCGCGCATCAGCCCGTCTTCGGCAAACTCCCAGTTCTCGTTGCCATAGGCACGAAACCACCGGCCGCTGTCGTCGTGGTATTCATAGGCATAGCGAACGGCGATGCGGTCACCCTGAAAGGCCCAAAGCTCCTTGATCAGGCGATAATCGAGCTCGCGGTTCCATTTGCGCGTCAGGAAGGCCTCAGCCTCGGCACGGTTGGTTGCGAATTCGGCGCGATTGCGCCAGCGCGTGTCGACTGTATAGGCAAGCGCGACCTTGGCGGCATCGCGGCTGTTCCAGCCATCTTCGGCAAGGCGGACCTTCTCCATGGCGGACTGTTCATTGAAAGGGGGAAGCGGCGGACGGGACATTGATAAGTTCCTTGTTTGTGTATCGCTGAAAGGATGGGAGAGTGGTCGCAGGAAACGACCACCCTTCGTTGGTCATGCGGCAAGGCGATCGATACGTGGAAAATCGATTTCGGTGCCCAGAGCTTCGTTGACGTAGTTGGTGAAGGTGTTCAGCGCGACATGCGCGATGATCTCGAGAATTTCGGCATCGCCGTAACCGGCGGCGCGGACCTTTTCGATTTCGTCCGGCGCCACCGAACCGCGCGCGTCGACAAGGGCGCGGGCGAATTCGACAGCGGCGGCCATTGGATCTTTCGAGGTGCCGCGGCGGTTCGCTTCGATTTCGCTCTCGTCCAGCCTGGCGAATTTTGCGCCGGTATAGGTATGCGCGGACAGGCAGTAATCGCAACCATTGGCCTCGGCCATGGTCAGGGCGTTCCGCTCGCGGGTGGCCGGAGCCAGCTTTCCCTTGCCGAGAGCGCCCTGCAGCGCCGTCAGGCCGTTCAGAGCGGCGGGGCTGTTCGACACCAGGCGAAAGATGTTCGGCACGGAGCCGATCTGCTTCTGGACGGCTTCAAGCACAGGGCGGGACGCTTCCGGTGCATCGTTGATTATGGTGGGCGTGGGAATGCGGGACATGTCTATCTCCTTGATTTGGTTTTGAAAGGCTGTCCCTTTCGTCCCCGATAAGATGCTCCGGTCTGGACGATGATGAACGTCGAAAAGGCGGACGATACTCTTGCGTCAGACGCATCAATGACGAGTATCAGAGTTCGAGTTGGATCTGGTTTCCCCCGTCGTTTCTTGGGCGGGGACTGCGCAGCACAGCAGCGCTTCGCCTTCGCCAATCGCCGCCGTCGGCTCCTTGACGTAGGTCACTGCACTTTTGGTGAGCTTGGTGCGGCATGATGTGCTCCAAAGCAGGCGGTCGGGCTCATTCCTGATGAGCCCACTCGGCTGGTATCCAACGCATCTTTCCGCCGTCGGCCACGATTCGTCCCAAGCCTGGGAAAGGCATGTGGGTGGCCGCGATCAGGGCTTTTTCCTCGGCCGCACGCGGAAAAAATCGTTCGCGCATGATCTGCGCGGCCGGTCGGTCCTGCTCGAACAGGAAGCCGACCTCCGGATTCGAGGGATGGACAACAGGGAAGAGCATGTCCGAAACCATCAGCAGACTTTGTCCGCCATCCTCGATGCGGACTCCGATGTGCCCGGGCGTGTGGCCGGTCAGGTCGATGATCGAGACGCCCGGTGTGATCTGACGTTCGCCATCCATTGCCTGCAGGTTTGGATAGAGGCGGACCAGTTCCAAAGATGCATCGAAGCTGGGTTTCAGGAACTCCGGAGCTGAAATTCTCTTCGCGGGATCAGTCCAGTACGCGACGTCACGGCGATCGACGTACACGTCAGAATTCGGGAAGTTCCGGCTTCCACCGGCCACCAGGCCGCCGAGGTGATCGACATGCATATGCGTGACGATGACCGCCCCAATATCTTCTCTCGTGATTCCCATTGTTTCGAGCGCACCAGGGAGCTGTCCCGTTTTGCCCATCGCGCCGGCGGGGCCGGTGTCGATCAGGATCAGGCGCTCGCCGTCATCGACGAGATACTGGTTAAACACGAACCGGATGCCTCCGGGCTTAGCCGCCGATATCGCCTGCGCTCGTTCCTCAACTTGTTCGGGCGTGCTCCCGGGGAAATAGCCGAAGGGCATATCGGCAAACCCGTCCACCAGCGCGGTTACGGTGAAGCGGCCGATCCTGATTTGTGCTGAGGGGACGAGCGTTTTGGGATCGGCAGTCCGCGCTTTCGCGGTATTCACGCTGGCGGCCAAAGCGGAGCCTAGTGCAACTGGGACCGCGGGGATTGCGAAGGCAAAGGCTCTGCGCGAAAGATTTGTCATGAGTTTCTCCTGCTGAACGAAAGTTCTCTTCGGCACTGGGTATCGGGGTTGATTTTGGCGTGCGGGCGCATCAAACCGGCGCTTACGCTCTCCAGACGCGCTGGACAGATAGACTTTCACCGGCGCGTCGTCGGTGGCCACCCATAGATGCCCAATTACTATCTGGGTTCTTGAGCAGAAGATCTGGCTGCTCGGAGCACAAAGTCGGGCTTTCGGTCATGTCCATTTACCTTGTGTAGTACTAGTTAAAATAATAGCTGGGCCCGCATCTTGGACGCTCATACTTGCGCCATACCGCCGTCGGCAAAGAATTCGACGCCATTTACAAAGCTGCTTTCTTCCGACGCCAAGAAAAGCGCCGCTGCTGCGATTTCGTCCGGACGTCCCATGCGTCCCAGAGGAGTCTGGGCGATTAAAAACTCCGTCATCTGAACGTCTGCCCGTTCACTACTCTTTCCTTCGCGGCCGCCCAACGGCAGGCCGTGACCCAAAGGCGGCCGCCAAATTCTCAGCCCTATAAGATCCGCTACCAGCGAAAGCGATCCTACAAGCTCGCACCCAGTTCGATCGCGCGGCGTGCCGGAGGAGATGGAAGTGTGAAGTCATATGTTGACTGCAATATCAGGTAGGCTCGAAGAGAAACTGAGCAGTCAATCGACGATGCCTCGCGGGCCGTCCGCGAGCAGCCGCTCGGCTTGTCCGACCATCTCCTCGATCACGCCTCCAGCCGATTCCACGCTTCGGATCACTCCGGCCACTTCCCCCATCAAAACGCCGGTGTTCTCAGCATCGCCCGCGTAAAAGGCGTCCCAGTAGTCGCTGCTCTGGGTGGCCAGCGTCGGCGCTTCAGCCAACTGACCTTCGCGGCCATGCCAGGCGGCGACGAATCGATTGCTCAGCACACGCGCGACGAATTCGTCTGTCGGCCAACGATAGTTGCGGGCAACGTCGACGGTTCTGGTCTTGACCGTCTTATCGCCATCGGCGGCGATGATAGCCTCCTGCAATCCGCGCGGCGCGGCGGACTCTGCAGTCGCAACGAACCGTGTGCCGACAAGCACGCCGTCGGCGCCGAGCATCAATGCCGCGGCAAGCGCTCGACCGTCGCCAACGCCACCCGCCGCCACGAGAAGCGTCTCCGGCGCCTGCTTCGCCAGGAGATCGGCAATCTCGGGAACGAGCGTGAAGGTCGAGCGGTGGCCGCTGTGGCCGCCGGCTTCTTTGCCCTGCGCCACAATTACATCCGCGCCGACGTCGAGCGCCTCACGAGCGTGCGACATCGACTGAACCTGGCAGATGATAGGCACTCCCGCTTCTCTGATATGTGCGGCGAAGGGTGCAGGCGAGCCAAATGAAAGCATGAGCGCCGCAGGTTGCCGCTCCAACACGCGGTCGAGCAGATGCGGCCTGGTTGCCAGCGACCATGTGATAAAGCCGCATCCGACACGGGCGTTGCCTGCGGCGGCAAATTCCTTCTCCAGCCAAGCTTCATCGCCATAGCCGCCGCCGATCAGACCAAGCCCGCCGGCATGCGACACCGCTGCTGCAAGACGTCCGCCTGCCATCACGCCCATCGGAGCGAGGAGGATGGGATGCCTGATGGCGAAACGCTCGGTCAGTCGGGTTTTCAGGGACACGGATCGCGCTTACACTCATTTGAAGGATGCGGAACATGCAGCATAAGCGATGCATAATAGCAGGATAGTGGTCCCGCTTTAAACTCGAACCAGGGAAGCAGACCGTTTTGGGCGCTGTATCCTTCCTTAAACCGATCGTGCCCACTGGCGTGGTGTAGCTGACGGCATTGGACGCCGTGCTCTCCGGC
>SAQR01000038.1:30540-62007 GCA_004020365.1 Mesorhizobium sp. | reverse complement strand
CTGGCGTAACGGCATGGATCCCAGGGTCTGCGCCGCGTCGCTTCGCTCCTTGCTTGCCCTAGGATGACGAAGGGATGGATGTATCAGCCAATCCCAGAGGTCTGCGATTCGCCACTGACCGGAATTTTCGACGTTCGCTGCCGATCGGCGATCTGTCAAAATCACTGTGCAGAGGAACTAGTCACCTGCCGCGGCGATCTTGGTGATGGCCCCAGATAGGCGCCGGCCAGAGCGCAGCCACATCGAGCGTAAGCAGTATGATTTGCACGGCTCGGGCTACTCGCGCCTTGGCGGCGCGCCCCAACGCTGCCAAGGCAATGGGCCCGCGCCTGGCGGCAACGCGGATGTTAGCGTCACCGATCGAAGCGACTTCATCACAACGAAGGGCGACAATCGCAATTGAGTCAGGGCATGAAGGCGTACCGGCGCGGAAAAGGCTCGGCAAAGAGAAAAGGCGGAATCGGATCCGAACTTGCCTTTTAGTCGCGCAAATCCGCCCGGAAACTACGGCAAGCGTCCGAGAAGAAATTTTTTGCGGGATCGAACAGATGTGTTGGCTGGAGAATAGGCAAATTACTCGCTCCGCGAAGGTGATGGCTGAGGCTGAGCGCGCCGAACGCGCCGCGAAGACAGCAAGATTGAGGTCGCTTCGTATGGCGACTCAGAGCGACCTAAGGTTTTCATTCCCCGAGGAATTGGATTGTTCTCTGCTTATCGCAGCACTGACTCAAGGCGAACCACCGGCTGATCGGGACCGCCGAATTCGGGTGTGAGCGAAACAGGCTCCCGCCGGATTTGTTAACCCTCTGACACCCTGCCATGCCAGCAAGGCGTCGGAGTAACGTCTCTTGGCCACAGATGCTTTGTCGCGACCGACGACGTTCAGAAAGTCGGTCCCTGATTGCCCCCCGTCTGGCGCGGCACTGTGGCAATAGCCACGGAGGCGGGAGAAGGAGGCTCGGCACCGCTATATGATTGAAGTCGCTCTGTAAAAACGTTCAGGCGGATTCAGGAGCCTTGGCCTTTGCGAGGTCCTGCAGGAACTCTTCCATCAGCGGCCTGTCACCGAACCGGCGGTAAGCGCGCTCTGCTTCCAGCGAGAATGCCGGATGCGCCTCGACCAGCTTTGCCATCGTCTGCTGGGCTGCCTCGACTTCGCCGCCCCCGGCCTGCAAAGCCGCCTGAATCAGAAGGCAGTTTGCATCGCGCGGCGCCCGGATCAGGCATTCTTCTATGACGGCGGAAGCCTCGTCGCGCCGGTCAGCCGCGTAGAGCGCCTGCCCGTGCACATAGGCGTAGTACTCGGGCGCCATAGGATGAAGGCGGCGGGCCCGCTCTGCGTTGGCGACGGCATCATCATATTGCCCGAAGCGAACCTGCGCCTTTGCAAGCGCCATCATGCTGTCGGGATCGTTAGGGTTGAGCTCCACAGCGCGCCGTGCGGCCTGCAGGCCACCTGAATAGTCGCCCTGCAGGGCAAGCCCGAAGCTGATGACCTGATAGCCAAGGCCAAGATTGGGGTCGAGACGGACCGCCTGCCGGGCTTCGCTAAGCCCAAGATGGAGTTCCGGCGCGTTTTCCCGGCCGTCACCGCTCTGCGCCACGCTGGCGATAAAGGTCAGCGCGAGGCCTGCGCGGGCGGCCGCATAGGACGGGTCCATTTCAAGGGCGCGCTGGTAGAGACCCCGCGCCTCCAGAATGTCCTGCGGGTCATCGCCGCCGTGCCGGTAGCGGTTGCGGGCCTGCAGCACGAGGTCATAGGCCTGCAGATTGTCGGTCGGGCGTTCCGCTGCCGCCGCCGCCTCGCTCCTGCCGATATAGGGCGCGATCTGCGCGACGATTTCAGTGGTCAGCTCGCTCTGTACGGTGAACACGTCGGCGACCTGCCGGTCAAAACTGCGCGACCACAGATGCGCGCCTGTCTTGACATCGATCAGCTGCGCCGACACGCGAAGCTGGTCGCCTTCACGGCGGGCGCTGCCTTCAACCACATAATCAACGCCGAGCTTCGCCCCGAGCTTGCGCACGTCCGTACCCTGCCCGTGCACGGCGTAGGTGGAATCGCGCGCGATGACCTGCAGCTCTGAATTGCGGGCAAGGGCTGTCGTCACATCCTCGGCCAGTCCGTCCGCGAAATACGATTGCTCGCCGCTGCCGCTCATCGCGGCAAAAGGCATGACCGCCACTGACGGCCGGGGGTCGGCGCGGCTCTGGTCCATCGACAAGACCCCCGGGATGCGGCTGACCATGGCTGCCAGGGGGAGCGGCTGGATTTGGGTGCCGATGAGGATGAGGGCTATGGCGGCTACGCCATAAGACCAGCGGGCGGCGGTGCTGCGCAGCGCCTGCGGCACGTGCCGCCATGGCGACCACGCAGAGCCCGGGCGCCTTACGCGGTAGACGTTGAGAAGTTCGGGAATGTTCTTGGCCCGCCTGCGGCCGATGCGGACGAATCTGTCCGCGCTGTTGCGGTCGGCCGCCATCACCACGGCGCCGCTGACGAATATCTGCCCCGGATCGCACATCGCCTCAAGACGGGCGGCCACATTGACGCCGTCGCCGTATACGTCGCCGTCATCTTCGATGACATCGCCAAGATTGATGCCGATGCGCAACTCGAACGGACCCTTGTCGAAGCCTTCCTGTATGGCCAGCGCCGCATCGACCGCTTCGTTGACGCTGGGAAACATGGCGAGAAAGCCGTCTCCCGCCGTCTTGACGATGCGCCCGCCATGGCGGGCAGTGGTCGGGTCAATGAGCTCATCAAAAACAGCGCGCAGCTTCGCGTAGGTGGAAGCCTCGTTTTCAGCCATCAGCAGGCTGTAGCCGACGATATCGGCGGCCATGATTGCCGCGAGCTTGCGTTCCATCAGCATTATTCCTGAGCGGCGGCCCCTGCGCGGACTATAACTGCTGACACTTAAGGCGACGCACGGCCCAAAACTAGACCCACAATCCCGGATAGGCTTATCAACACAGCTCACAAATGCGTGACGATTGTGGCCTATCCCGTTCTGACCTTCGTCAGCCATCATCCGCTGCGGGCGGAGCAGTCCGTCGCCGCACTGGCGGAGGGCGACGCCGCATTGAACGGCTTGGGTCTTGCCTGCCCCGCGTTCGCTCTACGCCGCGAGCACCGCGTGACGAGTACCGTCGCGCCGGTGTCGGCCAGGATCGCCATCCAGAGCGTAGTCACGCCAGACAGCGTCGTTGCGAGGAACACGGCTTTCAGTCCGAACGCCAGCCGCATTAAACGCCGCGAACACGCCAACAACGACGCCCATCAGGGCCGATCCGAAGCATCGACCGCGAGTGTGCCGTAAGAAAAATTTGGGCCAAGCAAGCGGAGTGACAAAAGCCCGAATCTGTACCGGAGAACGCCGCCGATGCCTGATCCAATGAACACGAGGAAAGGTTGCATGTAGGCCTTCTGCACGCGCATGGTGCGCAAACAGTAGGCGTCGTCAGCATCAGCTCGGTTAAAGGAAGAGACACCATTCCCGTCGGAGATATGGCAGCGATCGGCCAGCTTCTGCAACGCCCCGGGGCGGACGGCGGAGCGCGTAGTTCATCAGCGACTGCTGATGGAACATCAATCGCTCCTGACCGTTCATTGAACGCTTGCCGGAAAACCGCCTGTCGCCGACGGCTTCAATCCGCCGACGAGCCTCTATCTCGGCCTCGCGCCCATTGCGGGTCTGTTGGAGAAATTGAGTGGTCTAAGGGTGCGAGATGTGATTTCAGCAAGACCCCTGCAGAGGAGATAGTGCATGAAGATTGTCGGCGTCATGCTCGCCATATCAGTCGCGTTGGCCGGGGGCATCGGCGCGGCCACGGCTGATCCTTGGAAGGATGAAAGTGGTCATGGAAGTTGGGGAGAAAGCTATCGGAACCACGAAGAGTACTGGCCGCGCAGGTACCATCGCAAGCATCGGCACGAGTTCCGTGCCTACAAGGAAGAGTACCGGCGTGGGCGATGCAAGATCGAACGGAAATGGGACGGCGACGAGTATAAGGAAGAGATCAAGTGCAAGCGCCGGCCATCTTATGTTTACCGCTACTGACTGTCTGCAAACTGTAGTAGCATCCAACATCTGCAAGATCAGTTCGCGATCGATAGCTTGATAGCTGCGCAAATGCGGTGAGAGGGGCACGCATGGCGGAGACCACATCCGCGCCGAACGGCGGCCCGGAGGGACAGCAGGAGGACAATCTCCACTCCAGTGGTAAGCCAATTGCCGTGTCCGATGGTGAGACGTTTACTCGATCCGGAAGAGCGCTTGCCGAACTTGGCTGGGCTTTCCTGAAATTTATCCGAGCGCTACGCGCAGACCTGGCGGCAGCCTTGGGTCCTGCCGCTCGAACGGTATACGCGTTCGCGCGCCGCGCTGCGCAGCAATTGCGTGGTCTGAACGCCTCAAGGGCGAAATTGGGAATCGCAGCGTTTATTGGGGGCACCGCGGGACTGTGGTCGCGCATAAGACGTCGACAGCGGGTAGGCATCAGCTCCGCCCAAGGAGAGCGACTGCCGTGGCGAAAGCTCCTGGTGCGGGGAGCGGCGGGAGTAGGCGCGGTATCCCTGGTATTCCTGGTTGCTCTCTCTTCCTGGGCTCTGAGCGATGTGCCATGGGACGAAATCGCGGAGGGCTCGCTCAAACCGGCTGTGGTCCTGGAGACGGCCGATGGAAAGCCCTTGGTCCAACAGGGGCCTATCCAGGGCCCCTACGCAGCGCACAAGGATTTTCCGCCCCACCTGATCGACGCGGTGCTCACTGCCGAGGATCGGCGCTTCTATGAGCACCCCGGTATCGATCTGAGGGGCATTTCTCGGGCCATGTACCGGAACGTCGGGGCCGGCGAGGTCGTTCAGGGCGGCAGCACGATCACCCAGCAGCTAATCAAGATCCTGTATCTGGAGCAAGAACGCACATGGAAGCGGAAGATCCAGGAGGCGGTGATCGCCTTCTGGCTTGAGCAGGAGCTCGGCAAGGACGAGATTCTAACGCGGTATCTCAACAATATCTATCTTGGTACCGGGGCGACCGGCGTACCTGCGGCCGCCCGCATTTACTTCGACAAAGAGGTGCGTGAACTCGATCTCGGTGAAGCAGCGATGCTTGCCGGCATCATCCGGGCGCCATCGCAACTCAACCCGTTGACGAACCCGGAAGGGGCGCGTCGCCATGCACAACTCGTGCTCGACGCCATGGTCAAGAGCGGCAAGATCACAGTCGAGCAGGCGAAGGCCGCGACTGCCGCGTTCGCAGAACTTCATCCGACTAAGCCGACAGCACGGTCCGGCAGCTGGTTTGCAGACTGGGTCATGCACGAGGCGCGCGAGCTGGCGGGACCCTATCGGGGCACGATCAGGATCAGAACCACGATGGTGCCACGGCTGCAGGCGATCGCCGAGAAAGTCGTGGCTGAAGCCCTCGATCGGGAAGGCGCGCAGGCAGGCGCATCGCAGGCTGCCTTGGTAGCAATGACGCCAGAAGGGGAAGTGGTCGCGATGGTCGGAGGACGCGACTACGGCAAGAGCACCTTCAATCGCGCGGCGACCGCAATGCGCCAGCCCGGCTCGGCCTTCAAGCTGTTCGTCTACTACGCTGCGCTGAAGGAGGGTCTCACTCCCTTTGATCACATCCTGGATGCGCCGATCGATATCAACGGCTGGTCCCCGGGAAACTTCGGTGGCGGTTACAGTGGCCGGGTCAGCATAGCGGAGGCATTCGCGCGTTCGCTCAACGTGGCGACCGTGGCGTTGGCGATGGAGATCGGGATTGACAAGGTCATCGCTGCGGCACGGGAACTCGGGATCAACGCGGAACTGGCGAACGCACCGAGCTTGGCCCTCGGCTCCTCGGAGGTAAATCTGCTCGATCTCACTGGCGCCTTTGCCTCGGTCCGTGCAGGCATCGCGCCGATTGAGCCATGGGGAATCACCTCGTTCCATGCCGACGAACAGCCGCGCGCTTTCCGCATTGGACCAACCAAGCCACCGACGGTCGACATACGTGCCCATCAGCGGGACCTGGTCGGGCTGCTGAGGCTGGTCGTCGAGCGGGGGACAGGTCGGGAAGCAGATCTTGGCGCGTTTGCGGCGGGCAAGACTGGCACTAGCCAAAATCATCGTGACGCCTGGTTCGTAGGCTTCACCGAACCGCTGGTGGTCGGTGTCTGGGTGGGGAATGACGACGAGAAGCCAATGAAGGACGTGACAGGCGGCAAGCTACCAGCGCGCATCTGGCGGAACTTCGTGGAGACTGCGATGGACGAAACTGCCGGCACTGAACCCGACGCCGCCGCAACCAGCACTCCAGACGGAAGTGAAGCATCCGTCGCCTGCAATTTTCGAGCCTGCGCGCGCGCCTATCGCTCCTTCCGGCCAGCCGATTGCACGTACCAGCCATATAGCGGGCCGCGCAGGCTCTGCGAGAAGTAGGATCCGCTTTTTCACGACACCCGGGTCAACCGCGACTTCGTACTTTTCCGGGAGCGAGCAGCTCCCATCATCTGCTTCGCGCGGAGCCGTCCCCGCATCCGAAGCGGCGTTGGGCATGCTGGTCGGTGTGATTGTTGCGCCTACGCTTGTCGGGCGCCGGGTAGGCAAGGGACGTTATCCGCGGCAGTGTCGCCACCGCGAATAACTCCTGAGCTTACGGGCTTGCAGGCCGCGAGGCCGGATTCGGTCTGATGCTTGCAGATGTGGCCGTCAGGCCCGACGCCCGAACAGGTCGGCGTATCGCTGCAGGTAGAGCGGCCAGCCTTGATCGGCGGCGACACCATCGCGCACGCTTTCCCAGCCGGCGCCGTGGCGCTCCAGTTTGCGATGCTCGAGATCCAGGCGGGTCCGATTAGCCGTCTCGGCAGTGAAGCGGACTTCCCACTCGCTGGCCTTGTTCGGATCGGTCTCCAACCGCCATTGCGGGCTGATGTCCCAACTGAGCAGCACACGGTGCGGCGGCTCATAAGCCAGCACGCGCGCCCAGCGGCACTCGCTGCCGTCGACGCCGCGATCATAAATATGGCCGCCGACGCGCGGCTCGAACACGGTCTCGTCGATCGGCACGGCGAGCAGATTGTGCTCCCTGGGTTTGAACTTGCCAAAATCCTCGGTGAAGACCTTGAAGGCGCGTTCGATCGATGCCTCGACCACGATCGAGTGCCTGACCGAGGTGTCTGCTGCTTGCGTGTTCATTGTTCACTCCTTTCGCGGTTGTTCGACAGCTTGCTTGTAGGCAGCGAGCGTCTTTACCCAGAACCGATCCAGCTCCGTGCGAAGCGCCGCCAGCCCGTCGGGTTCGACGCGGTAGATGCGGTGCTTGCCAGCCGGCGTGTCTGCCACGAGCCCTGCCTCTTTCAACACCTTCAGATGCTGCGAGACCGCCGACCGGGTCACCGGCAGGGCACGCGCCAACTCGGTAACCGAACGCGGATGCTCGACCAAGAGTTCGAAGATCGTGCGCCTGGTGGGGTCGCCCAGGGCGGTCCAGCTATTGTTCACGTTAGTCACCACTAACGCGTTAGCACGGACTAACGTGATGTGTCAACCTTGCTAACGCGCAAAAAGGACCTGATCAGCGAGTGGGGGGCGGGTGACTGACTTTGAAGTTGAGGTCGATCAAGCCTCGACAGCTAAGCCCGCGTCACGCCATTCGGGCAGGCCATCTTCCATGCGGCGTGCGCGGAAGCCGTGCTCACGCAGCAATGCGACCGCCTCGAACGACATCACGCACCACGGTCCGCGGCAGTAGGCGACGATCTCGGGCTTCGCCTTGAGGTCCGACAACCGCTGTTCCAGTTGGCCGAGGGGGACGTTGATCGCGCCGGGCAGATGTCCGAGCGCAAACTCATCGGGCGGTCGGACGTCGATGACTGTAACGAGCCCGTCTTTCATTCGCGCGGCCAGCTCTTCCCGGGACACGGGCTCCATATCGTCGCGCCGGTCGAAATAGCCCCTCACGATGCGTTCGACCTCGGCCGAATGCCGCTCGGCAACCACTCGAATGGAGGCGAAGGCGGCAAGTACGCTTTCATCTGCGAGCCGGTAGTTGACGAACTTGCCATCGCGCTCTGACGTCACCAGTCCGGCGCGGCGCATCGCCTGGAGATGCTGCGAGACATTCGCCACGGGATGCGCAAGCTTGGCGGCCAAGGCTTCCACGCTGCGCGGACCCTGCGCGAGTTGCTCGATCAGTTCCAGCCTCTGCGGATTGCCCAGAGCCTTCGCGACAACCGCGAACTGCTCGTAAAGTGCCTGTTTCGGATTGCGGATTGACATCAGGGTAGCAGCCACGCTAGTTCATTCAACATAATTATTGAATGATGCGTATCACACGGCCCCCGAGGAGACAAGTCCGTGGCCGAGAAGCCCCTTCAATCGCTTAGCAGCCTTGGCTCCGGCTCTGACGGCTCCCGAACGGGATTGATGTAGTGATGGCCGCACGCACCCGAGCCATCAATGCCGGTGCCGCATGACAACGATCGCGGCGCCAGCAGTGAGCCTCGGTCTCAAGGCCAACTGGCGGCAGTTCGCGCTGCTTGTGCTTATCAATGCATTCGTCGGCGGCATGGTCGGCATCGAACGCACCGTCGTGCCGTTGATCGGCTCAGAGGAATTCGGGCTCGCCTCGACCACGCTGGTCGTCTCCTTCATCGTCAGCTTCGGCGTCGTCAAGGCGCTGGCCAACCTTGTCTCCGGACAGCTCGCCGACAAATGGGGGCGCAAGCGCGTGCTGGTTCTCGGCTGGCTGTTCGGCCTGCCGGTGCCCTTCATGATCATTTGGGCGCCAGACTGGAACTGGGTCATCGCCGCCAACGCGCTGCTTGGCATCAGCCAGGGCTTCGCCTGGTCGATGACCGTCATCATGAAGGTCGACCTTGTCGGCCCGAAGGGGCGTGGCCTCGCCGTAGGGTTCAACGAGTTTGCCGGTTACCTCGCAGTCGGGATCACCGCCTTTCTCACCGGCTATCTCGCCAGTCGCTACGGTCTGCGACCAATCCCGATCTATCTCGGCGTCGGCTACGCAGTGCTGGGCACGGTGCTCTCGATCCTGCTCGTGCGCGACACGCGCGATCATGTGCGTGCGGAACTGGCGAACCATCCGCGCGAGGCATCACCCCTTTCCTTCCGCGAGGTCTTTGCGTTGACCTCCTTTCGGGATCGCAACCTCTTTGCCGCTTCGCAGGCCGGGTTGGTGAACAACCTCAATGACGGCATGAGCTGGGGCATCTTTCCGCTCTTCTTCGCCGCCGGCGGGCTTGGCGTGGAGCGCATCGGCATTCTGAAGGCCGTCTATCCCGTCACCTGGGGTGTGCTGCAGGTCGTGACGGGACCGCTCAGCGACCGTTGGGGCCGTAAGGGCCTGATCGTCGCCGGCATGTGGGTGCAGGCGTCGGCGCTCTTTCTCACGGCGCTGACCTCGAATTTCGGCTGGTGGCTGGTAGCGAGCCTCCTGCTTGGTCTGGGCACGGCGATGGTCTATCCGAGCCTGATCGCCGCGGTGTCGGATGCGTCGCATCCTTCATGGCGCGCCCGCTCGCTCAGCGTCTACCGCTTCTGGCGCGATCTCGGCTACGCGATCGGTGCGTTGTCGGCGGGACTGATCGCCGACTTCTTCGGCCTGGCGTGGGCGATTGCCTCGATCGCCGCCCTCACTTTCCTGTCCGGTACCGTGGTCGCTTTCATGATGCGCGAAGGTCATGCCGGACGAAGCAGTTGAACGTCGCCTCGATGCGCCCGCCTCCGACTTCGTTGCCTTACGGGCCGAAACTGCGCTTACTGGCCGGATGACCGGGATGGCCATGTTCGACTTGGTGTTGCGGGGCGGCGCGATCGCCCTCAATCTGCTTTTGACGTTCCAGTTTCTCCGCGCCAGGCCGATTGGCGTCGGCACGCTCAGCGGTTGCCTGCTGACGCTGGGCATCGCCAGCTACGTGCTGCTCTCGGTGGCCACGCTCGCATGTGTGCGTCACCGGAGGCTGTTACCTTCCAGTTCCTGCCAATTTTGAGCCAGCGTCGGTTCCTGACGCTGCCACTCGCGCGAAATCACACGAAAAGCATCCGGCCGTTCAAAACCGTTTCAAAAACCTATTTGAAACGGTGTCGCGCCGCTAACTGATTGAGATTATTGGCGCGCCGGACAGAATGAAACTGAGAACTCCTATGTCATTGTTGGGGCTAGGAAATTCGAGAGGCAGGGAGCGCACAGCCGCAGCCGAAAACCCACCGCCCCAGGGGAGCGAGGGGGGGTGAAAACCGCTTAGTGGCTTCGGCGGGCGACGGTCAAATCCTCGCCCGCCCGGGTCCTGCTTCCCCCGCCAGAAGGGGTCGCATGCCGGCCACATGCGCTGCCAGGAAATCTATGAAGGCGCGAACTCGGCGGACGTCCCGCGCATCCTCGCGCGTCACCAGCCAGACATCCGATTGCACGCCGGGGATCGGGCCGATGCAGCGCACCAGGTCGGGGTCGGAGTCGGCCAGAAAACAGGGCAGGATGGTGACTCCGAGCCCGGACTTCACGGCCGAAATCAGATTAGTGAGCGAGCTCGACGTCGCCACCACCTCGGCGCCGGGTGCCGCCTGTTGTAGCCAGGTCCAGCCTGGCAGAGCTGCAATCGGCCCTTCAGCGCCGATCAGGACGTGTTGGCAAAGCGTGTCGACCGAGCTTGGGCAACCTCGCTCTTCGGCATAGCTGCGGCTGCAATAGGCCGCCCAAGCCATTGGCGTGAGCCGCCGGGCGACGAGTCCACTCTCCGTCGGGCGCGCCCCGGTCCGCAATGCCACGTCCGCTGCCCCTCGCGTCAGGTCCAGCCGTCTCTCGTCGACCACCAGATCCACCCTCACCTCGGGATGCAACTTGCGGAAGGCACTGAGCGCCGGGGCCATGACGGTGTTGGCGAGCCCCTCGTTCGTGGTCACGCGGATGACGCCGGAGATGCGCCGCCCCATCGCTCCGGCCTGCTCGGCGAAAGCATTCGCTTCGACCTCGACGCGCTCGGCGGTCGCGCGGAGCTCCGCTCCCGCCTCGGTGAGAACGTAGCCTGTCTGCTTCTTGTGAAAGAGCTTCATCCCGATCGCCCGCTCCAGCACGCCAATCCGCCGGGCGATCGTGGTCTGGTTGACTTTCGACGCGCGCGAGGCCGCGAGGGTGCTGCCGGTGCGGGCAACGGCTAGGAAATATCGAAGGTCGTTCCAGTCGTACACGCGAACATTCTGCAATTGAGCCGACCCATTGCGCAACAATGCTGATTGGTGACGGTGGCCGAGCGGCGTACTTTCGATGGCGCCGCTGAGACAGCCCGCCACCCTCCTGATCATGACCGGGCTGGCTGACCAGCGTGATCCACCTCCTGACGACCCGTCCCGCTCACGGCAGGCGCGCGTGAGCGTCCTTGGACTCGTCTGCGCGCCAAGCACGGAAGGAGTACGACATGTCTATCAAACTTTCGCTCATTGCCACGATGGCCGTGCTGACCGCGGTCGAAGCCGCGAACCGTGCGGTCGCCAAGTCACCCTCACCGTCAACCGGCGAGATCCTGTCGAGCGCGCCCGGCGATCCGAGCCTCGCTCAAGTTCGTGCGGCGACGGATCGCTTCCGCGATGTCAATGTGGCGCTCGCTGAAGGCTACGTTCGGGATCCGCTGAACTTGTGCGACACCGCCGAGATGATGGGCCGGCCTGCAGAACTCGGCGCCATGGGCATTCATTTCTTCCGCCCTGACTTGCTCGGCATAGCCGGCCCACCGAATCCGCGCGTGGAGGGCACGGGGATCCATACCGACTTTCTGCGGCCGTCGATCCTCATCTACGAGCCGCAGCCAGATGGCTCCCTTGAACTTATTGCGGTCGAGAACCTTGTTTTTGCCAAGGCTTGGAAGGCTGAGGGACATGACGCGCCTCCCTCGTTCCATGGGGTGACCTACGACACCATGATCGACGATCCCTCCACACCGGCCGACGAGGCCCATCTGTTCGAGCCGCATTATGATCGGCATGTCTGGATCTATCGGGAAAATCCGAACGGTGTGTTCGCTCCGTTCAATCCTGCCGTCACCTGCGAACACCACCGGAATGGCAGCGTGCATGCACATCACGCGCCGCTCTCCCGGTAAGTTGCCAGACAGAAATAGCCGTTCGAGAGTGAAGGAGAGGAGTTATGGCCATTCACATTCGCGTCGCAAGGCCCGCCGATTCCGAGGCGTGCGGACGCATCATATACGAAGCCTTTCAGGGTATCGCCGAGCGCCACGGGTTCTCGCCGGACTTTCCCGCTGTCGAGACCGCGACTCAATTGGCCCAGTCGTTCATTGCCCATCCCTCGATCTTCGGCGTCGTCGCCGAAGAGGATGGGAGCGTGGTCGGCTCGAACTTTCTCGCGGAGGGGGATGCGATCCGGGGCGTCGGTCCGATCACCGTTGACCCGCGCCGGCAGGGCGGTGGTATCGGGCGCTGCCTGATGGCAGCCGTGCTCGAGCGTGGGAGCGGTGCGGCCGGCATCCGCCTGCTTCAGGACGCCTTCAACATGCGCTCCGTGTCGCTCTATGCCTCGCTCGGGTTCGACGTGCGGGAGCCGGTGCTGGTGATGACCGGTCGGCCGTCGAGCGACCCCGGATCAGGCATAACGGTTCGCCGCATGACCGAGCGGGACCTGGACGCCTGCAACGCGCTCTGCGCCCGGATTCACGGCTTCTCTCGCGCGAGCGAACTGGCGGATGCAATGCGGCTTCTCGCGCCCATGGTGAGCGAGCGTGACGGTATCGTGACGGGGTATCTTACGGCCCCCACGTTCTGGATCGCGAATCATGGCCTCGCCGAGACCGAGGCCGACATGAGGGCCTTGATCCTGGGTGCAGGCGCAGCCAATGCGGAACCCTTGTCATTTCTGCTGCCAGTTCGGCAGGCGAGGCTGTTCCGCTGGTGCCTGAGCGAGGGCCTAAAGGCGGCAAAGCCCATGACGCTCATGACTATCGGCGAATACCGGACACCGGGAGGGAGCTACATCCCTTCTGTCTTCTACTGAGATCAACGTGACCTATACAGCTCGTCTAATCGGGCGGAAGCGTAAGTTAGACGAGCATAGGTGAAGGGCGGCAGCAGACGACCTGGAGGTAGCGATGAGCGCTTTCTTTCTCTTCCACAACAAGCAAGTGAGAAATCCGGCCGAGTTGGCCCAATACAAGATCGCTGTAGCGCCCGTCGTGGCCGCCTACGGGGGCAGGTATCGCGTCCTCGGCGGTGAACCGACGCTCGTTGAAGGCGACTGGCGCCCGAGCTTCCTCGTGATGATCGAGTTTCCCAGCCTGGAGCGGGCGACCGCCTGGTATGGCTCAGACGATTATAAGGATCTCAAGGCGATGCGCTTATCCGCCGTCGATTCCGACGGGGTCCTGATGACCGGAATTGAGGAGACATCAGCATGATCGGCGGGACAAATCGTCGAACCGTACTCTTCTCCGGCGACGAATATAGCTCTCCAGGCTCATGCAGTGTCGGTGGAGCCTGCAGTCGGCGCGGCGCCTTACGTCTCCTTCGGTGAAGACAGGGTGTCCCCCGCCCCAATGCATGAAGCGGTGTCCAGTTTCTTCCTGCTCAGTGGAAAAATGGCGCGCCCGAAGAGATTCGAACTCCTGACCCCCAGATTCGTAGTCTGGTGCTCTATCCAGCTGAGCTACGGGCGCGCAACAGGCCATGCTTTGCATAGCCCGCGATCCGATCCTTGACGACCGGCCACGATGTGAGGTGTTCCCTAGCGACTGCATTTCCGAAAAGCAAGCCGATCCGGCAAAAGTTTTGTTGTTCGTGGCTTTGTTGTTCGTGCCCTGGAGTGGATCAGAGGGGGAGTGGATCAGACGGGGCGAGGATCGGGCGGGGCAGGATCAGGCGGGACGGCGCAGGCCGTTGCGGGCCTGGTCGAGGCGGACCGGCTGGTCGGGAATGGTAACCGCGAATGTGGTGCGGCCGCCTCTGCTTTCGACAAGCTCCACCGTGCCGCCATGGGCGCGGATCAGTTCATAGGCGATGGCCAGGCCAAGGCCGGTGCCACCGCTGCGGGCCGAGCCGCGAAACGCCGCGAACAGGTTCTCGCGCGCCTTCGGCGGCAGGCCGGGGCCGGTATCGGTGACGGTGATGCGGCTGACGCTGCCGACGCGCTCGGCCGACACCTCCAGCCGGCGCACCACCGCACTTTCAGCGTCCGCCGCCATCGCCTGAACGGCGTTGCGGCAAAGATTGGTGAGCACGCGAAAGAGCTGATCGGAATCGGCATCCACCTCGAAAGCCGGATCGACGGCGTTGACGAATTCTATGCCGCCTTCGGTGGCGAGCAGGCCGTGGACATCGTCGACCAGCTGGCGCAGCCTGAGCCTGCGGCGCGAGGGCGGCGGCTCCTGGGTGCGGCCATAGGCGAGCACACCTTCCGAATAGGACACGGCACGATCGAGCGCGCGCAGCAGTTTTGGCGCGAAGGCCTGCACGGTCGGATCCTTGACTTGGCGCAGACGGTCCGACATCAGCTGCGCCGACGCCAGGATATTGCGCATATCATGGTTGATCTTCGACACGGCAAGGCCAAGGTCGGCGAGATGCTTCTGCTCGGAGAGCATCTTTTGCAGCCGCTCCTGCATCTGCGAGAGCTCGCGCTCCGCAACGCCGATTTCGTCGGCGCGGGCGGCGGGGCGGATGATCCGCCCGGGGTCGTCGGGAGCCTCTGAGAAGGCCAGCATCGAGCGCGTCATCGTCCGTATCGGGCCGATCATGATCAGGTCTATGGCCGCATAGACCAGCATGGCGGTGAACAGGGAGATCAGCAGCGAGACGAAGGCGACGTTGCGCGAATAGATGAGCATGGCATTGCGCAGGCTGTAGTCGGGCATGATCAGCTCGAATTCCTTGTCGCTGTCGCCGACCGGCCCGAAAACGCGCAGCATCCGCTCGCCGCCGAACAATAGCGTGTCCAAGGCGCCGGTCATGCCCTCGATCAGGCCGACATTGGCAATGTCGATATGTTCATCGACGTGCGGCGGCATCTCAGCCACCACCAGAAGCCGCGAGACACCGCCGTCGCGCACGGCTATCGCCTTGGCGCCGATGGCCATCAGCACGTCGTTCTGGGCGGCTCGCGACAGCGAGGCGGGCTCTCCCCGCACCAGCACGATCGAGACGGCCGCGGCGGTGCTCAGCCGCTCTTTCAGCCAGCTCAGCCGGTAGCTGGCGATCCAGGGCAGAAAGATGAGGACCTCGGCCAGCAGCACGAAGACGATGGTGAGCAGCAGGAGCTTTGTCGACAATCCACGCGACAACGGCACCCTGCGGGCGGCTGCGGTCGCCCGATCGGTGCTTTCGTTCTCGGATGGGATTTCACTCATGCTGCTTTTCTTCACGATCACTTGATCGGCCAAGATTAGGCCATTGCGGCTTTTTTGCCAATTTCATCCTTCTCCCCAATACGGGAGAAGACCGCCCAGGCTTCGCTCGTTATTCCAGAGTTGGCCAGAAGCGCTGGAATGTCGGCGCCGGAATGTCGAGGCCGGATGTCGGGCCGGATTGACTTCCAAAACCCTTCTTTCTATAAGCCCGCTCACGCTCGGGCCATTCGTCCCGGCGCGGTTTCGATCGCGCCAAAGCCGGCCGGGCAAAGCTCCTGTTACAGAGTGACAGAATCAAGAAGGGCCGCACCCCGCGGTATTAAAACAAATGAAGCGTACCTACCAACCGTCCAAACTCGTCCGCAAACGCCGGCACGGTTTTCGTGCCCGCATGGCCACCAAGGGTGGTCGCGGCGTCGTCGCAGCCCGCCGCAACCGCGGCCGCAAGCGGCTCAGCGCCTGAACGGAAGACGAGATCGTTGCCCGCAACCGGCAAGCCAGTGGGAACACATCCCAAGCGGCTTCTGAAGCGCGCGGAATTCCTGGCCGTCCGGCGTGGCGAAAAGCGTCGCGGGCGGCTTTTTCTCGTCGAGGTTCTCGACCGCAGCGACGCAGAGGCGCCTCGCGTCGGCTACACGGTCACCAAGAAGGTCGGCAACGCAGTCGTCCGCAACCGCATCCGGCGGCGGCTGAGAGAAGCCGTGCGCACGCATGCCGCGGGTGACATGAAGCCAGGCAATGACTATGTCATCGTCGGGCGCGAAGATGTGCTTGCCATTCCGTTCGGCCAGTTAAAGGCCGAACTCTCACGCCGACTGCGCGGAACACGATAGGCCAAGGCTTTCGATGGAAAACAACCGGAACTTCTTCATCACCATCGCGCTGTCGGTGCTGATCCTGTCGCTTTGGCAGTATTTTTACGTGCTGCCGCACAGCGAGGCGCAACGCGAGGCGGCCCGTATCGAAGAGCAGCGGCTAGCGGAGCAGAAGAAGGCGGCCGAAGCCGCCAGTCCCGGCGGCAGCGAAACGCCGGTGCCGCAGCAAGGCGCCATTCCCAATGCACCGGGAACCGACGGGACGACGCCGGCCGGCCGCGAGCAGGCGCTGGCGTCGACGAAGCGCGTTAGGATCGACACGCCGAGCCTGGAGGGCTCGATCAATCTCACCGGCGCTCGTCTCGACGACCTCAAGCTCAAGCACTACAGGCTGACGGTCGACAAGAACTCGCCCGAGATCGAACTGCTCAACCCGGCAGCGCTGCCTACGGGCTACTATGCCGAGATCGGCTTTATCGGCAGCGACAAGACCGGCACGGTGCCGGGCCCGGAAACCGTGTGGACCGTCGACGGCAATGCGACGCTGACCCCGGCGACCCCGGTCACGCTGACTTTCACCAACGACAGGGGCCTGACCTTCAAGCGCACCTTCTCCGTCGACAGCGACTACATGTTCACGGTCTCGGACACGGTGCAGAATTCGGGGTCGGCGCCTGTCACCCTGTCCAATTACGGCCGCGTCACCCGTTTCGACAAGCCAGCCGTTGCCAGCATCTATGTGCTGCATGAGGGGCTGATCGGCGTCACCGGCACCGAAGGCCTGCAGGAACACACATATTCGTCGATCGAGGAGGACAAGCAGTTTACGCCGAGCAAGTCGACTGATGGCTGGCTGGGCATCACCGACAAATACTGGGCGGTGACGCTGGTACCGACCGAGAAGCAGCCGTTCCAACCGCGTTACGCCTATTTCGAGGACGGCCGCCCGCGCTACCAGACCGACTTCCTCACCGACCCGATCACCGTCGATGCCGGCCAGTCGGCGACGGTCGAGAGCGAAATCTTCGCCGGCGCCAAAGAAGTCGCCAAGGTCAACGCCTACGCAGAAGACCGCAACATCAGGCTGTTCGACCGTTTGATCGACTGGGGATGGTTCATCTGGATCACCAAGCCGATGTTCTACCTGATCGACACGATGTACAAATTCTTCGGCAATTTCGGCTTGGCCATCCTGGCCACCACCGTCGTCGTCAAGGCCGCCTTCTATCCGCTCGCCAACAAGTCCTACGCGTCAATGGCGAACATGAAGAAGGTGCAGCCCAAGATGCTCGAGATCCGCGAGAAATACGCGGACGACAAGATGAAGCAGCAACAGGCGATGATGGAGCTCTACAAGACCGAGAAGATCAATCCGCTCGCCGGCTGCTGGCCGGTGGCGCTGCAGATCCCGGTCTTCTTTGCGCTCTACAAGGTGCTCTACATCACCATCGAGATGCGCCACGCACCGTTCTTTGGCTGGATCCAGGATCTGGCGGCGCCCGATCCGACCTCGATCTTCAACCTGTTCGGCCTCATTCCGATCGCGCTGCCGGATATGTTGATGATCGGCGTCTGGCCGCTGATCATGGGCCTGACCATGTTCCTGCAGATGCGCATGAACCCGACGCCGCCGGACCCGACGCAGGCCATGATCTTCACCTGGATGCCGGTGGTCTTCACGTTCATGATGGCGGGTTTTCCGGCCGGCCTCGTCATCTACTGGGCCTGGAACAATCTGCTTTCGATCATCCAGCAAGGCGTGATCATGAAGCGGCAGGGCGCCAAGATCGAATTGTGGGACAATCTGGTCGCGCTGTTCCGGAAGAAACCGTCGCCGGCGGAATAGACGGCGGTCCTTCCTGCCGAATCCAGGAAGGTCCCGGCGCGGCGGTAGACGCCGCCGCGACCGATAAGCTCCGCTGTCGTTTCAGGGGCGCTCCCGTCGATGAACAGATAAGGATGATCCGCTGCGCAGGCGGTTGGTGCTGCCGGGCGGATCGCGCTGTTTGACCTGCTGTTTCGTCGATGGAGCCAGACCATGATCGGACCCAACCCCAACATCAAGCACCCGATTCCGATGCATAGCCGCGTCGGCTTCCTGAAGGGGCTGGTCACCGCGCCGAACATCGAGATCGGCGACTTCACCTATTATGACGATCCGGACGGGCCGGACAAGTTCGCCGAGCGATGCGTGCTGCATCACTATCCATTCATCGGCGACCGGCTGATCATCGGCAAGTTCTGCGCCATCGCCGAGGGCGCGCGCTTCATCATGAACGGCGCCAATCATGCCATGTCCGGCTTTTCGACCTATCCGTTCAACATCTTCGGTCATGGCTGGGAAGAGGGTTTCGACCCGGCGACCTGGTCGAGAGAATTGCGCGGCGACACAGTGATCGGCAATGATGTATGGATCGGCATGGAAGCGGCGATCCTGCCCGGCGTGGCGATCGGCCATGGCGCCATCGTTGCGGCAAAGTCGGTGGTGACGCATGACGTGGCGCCCTATGCGATCGTCGCCGGCAATGCGGCCAAGGTGGTGAAGATGCGTTTCGACGACAGGACCATCCGGCGGCTTTTGGCGGCGGCGTGGTGGAATTGGCCGGTGGAAAAGATCAGCCGCAACCTCAATGCCATTCGTGGCGCCGATATTTCTGTTCTGGAGGCAGCGGTTTGAACGCGTTGAACAAGTCCGTGATCGGCATCGAGCTGTTCACGCGGCCGTGGATCTTCATCCGCGGCGTGCCGGCGATGAAGTTCCTGCCGCCGGAAGGGCCGCCGGAAATCGCCTTTGCCGGCCGCTCGAATGTCGGCAAATCGTCGCTGATCAACGCGCTGGTCAATCAGAAAGGACTGGCGCGCACGTCCAATACGCCGGGGCGGACGCAGGAACTCAACTATTTCGTTCCCGGCGGGTTTTCCGGCGAAGGCGCCGACCTGCCACCGATGGCGCTGGTCGACATGCCGGGCTACGGCTACGCCACCGCGCCCAAGGAAAAGGTCGACGACTGGACGAAACTCGTCTTCGACTATCTCAAGGGCCGCGTCACGCTGAAGCGCGTCTACGTGCTGATCGACGCCCGCCATGGCATCAAGGCCAAGGATGACGAAGTGCTGTCGCTGCTCGACAAGGCGGCGGTGTCCTATCAGATCGTGCTGACTAAGACCGACAAGATCAAGGCGGCCGGCGTGCCGCGATTGATCGAAGAGACACTGCAGAAGATCAAGAAGCGGCCGGCCGCGTTTCCGTTCGTTCTCGCCACGTCCTCGGAAAAGAACGAGGGCCTCGAGGAATTGCGCGCGGCGATCGTGCTGGCGGCCAATGGCGGCTAAGATTTTGCCTCAAGCGCAATCGTCTGGGTGCTTTCTTCCGTGGCAAGCCTTTCGGTGCCGTAAGCCTTCAGGAACATGCCGACGCCTGACCTGACGATGTGGTCGATTTCATCCTGGCTCGGTGCTTTGGTGCGGTAGGCGAATATGCACTGACGAAAAAGGCCCGCCAGGCACAGTTCGGTGAACTGATAGGCGGCAAGATCGACATCGTCGATCTTGAGGAGGCCGCGCTCGATGGCGGCATTGAGAAAAGCAACGACCTTGTCGTGGCCGCGTTTCGGGCCGCGTTCATAAAAACGCGCGCCGAGTTCGGGCATCCTGTCGGACGCGCCGATTACCGTGCGCTGCGCCTGGACGACCTTGGCCGAGGTGATCTTGAGCGCCAGCACCTTGCCGAACTTCACCAGCGTCTCGCGAAGGTCGTCGGCGCGGTCGAGCATATCGTACATGTTCTTGAAGATGGTGCCGCGTTCTTCCTCGATCAGCGCCTCGAACAGCTCTTCCTTGTTGGCGAAGTAGACATAGATCGTGCCCTTGGAAACGCCGGCCTCGCGGGTGATGTCGTTCATCGACGCTGCTTCGAAGCCCTTGTCGATGAAGACACGACGCGCGCCCTCGATGATCTGGCTGCGCTTGACCGGATCCTGTCCCGCCGCCGGGCGGCCGCGACGCAGGCCATCCAGCAGATCGCACTGGTCCTTGTCGGTTTCGGTCATAACGTCACACCTCGAAAAATATTCGAACCGATCGGTTCGATCGCCCTTGATATGGCCCTCTCCCCGCGCTAAGTCAATGTTCGCATCGAACCGAACGGTTCAGTTTGACTGATCTTCCGGAGAGATGCGCAGCCTTTTGCAATGCCAAGAGAGATGCCATGTCCTCGAACGCCACCCCAACCGCCGAAGTCCGCCCATTCCCCAACGCCAAAGTTGCCCCAGCAATCGAAGCGCCGAACCCACCGACTGGGCCCGCAACGAGCCCTCCGGCCGAGGCTCCAGCCAAAAAGAAGCGTTCGGCACGCTCCTTTCTGTTGCCGATCATCGCGCTTGGCTTGCTGGGCGCAGGCGCCTGGTATGGCTACGATTACTGGACCGACGGGCGTTTCATGATCTCAACCGACGACGCCTATGTCCAGGCCGACATGGCATTCATATCGCCAAAAATTTCCGGCTATGTCGATCAGGTCAAGGTCACCGAGAACCAGCAGGTCAAGGCCGGCGACCCGCTGCTGGTCGTCGACAATGGCGACTACAAAATAGCGGTTGCCCAGGCCGAGGCGCAGATCGCCACCTTGAGCAAGACGCTCGACCGTATCGACGCCCAGACCGAGGCGGCGCGCGCCTCGCTCGAGCAGGCGCAGGCGCAGAAGACCGCCGACGAGGCTGCCGCCGCCAATGCGGCGCGTGTTCAAGCGCGCGCCGCCCAATTGCTCAAGACGCATGTCGGCACCCAGGCCCAACTGGACGATGCCCAGACCGCGGTCGAGCAGGCCAATGCCGCCCTTGTCGGCGCCGACGCCCAGATCGCGGCGGCTGAGGCCAATATCGGTGTGCTCCAGGCGCAGCGCGCCGAGACGGCAAGCACGCTGGCGTCGCTGCAGCTTGCCAGGGACAAGGCGGCGCGGGACCTGTCGTTCACCGTGCTGCGCGCGCCCTATGACGGTGTCGTCGGCAACCGCTCGGTCGAGCAGGGCGACCTGATCAGCCCCGGACAGAAGCTCGCCGTCATCGTGCCAATGGACAAGCTCTATATCGTCGCCAATTTCAAGGAGACCCAGCTTGCCCGGCTGGTGCCTGGCGAAAAGGTCAGGATTTCGGTCGACGCGATCGACGGCCAGGATTTCGAAGGCACCGTCTCGTCGCTGGCGCCGGCATCCGGCGCGGTGTTCTCGCTGCTGCCGCCGGAAAACGCCACCGGCAACTTCACCAAGGTGGTGCAGCGCGTCCCGGTTCGTATCGACGTGCCGGCGGATGTGCTGAAGACAGGCAAGCTGCGCGCCGGCCTCAGCGTCGTCGTCGCCGTCGACAGCCGCACAGCGCCGGCTGCGTCGAACTGAGCGGCCGCTTGGGAGCAATGCCATGGCAACCGCGACCTTGACAGCAGGATCGCCGCCGGCGAGGCCGGCTACGCCTGACACCATTTCCACGCGCCGTATGATCGCCTTCCTGGCGATGGTGTTCGGCATGTTCATGGCGATCCTCGACATCCAGATCGTCTCGGCCTCGCTGGCCGAAATCCAGGCCGGCTTGAGCGCCAGCTCCGACGAAATTCCGTGGGTGCAGACTGCCTATCTGATCGCCGAGGTCATCATGATCCCGCTGTCCGGTTTCCTCAGCCGGATGCTGTCGACGCGTGTGCTGTTCACCGTCTCCGCGGCCGGCTTCACCGCCGCGAGCGCGCTAGCGGCGACCGCCACCAACATCGACCAGATGATCGTCTATCGCGCCGTCCAGGGTTTTATCGGCGGCGGCATGATCCCAAGCGTGTTCGCTGCCGCCTTCACCATCTTTCCGCCGTCGCGCCGCGCCATGGTGTCGCCGATGATCGGCCTGGTGGCGACGCTGGCGCCGACCATCGGCCCGACCGTCGGCGGCTATATCAGCCATGCCATGTCCTGGCACTGGCTGTTCCTGATCAATGTGGTGCCCGGCATCATGGTGACCGCCGCGGCATGGTCGCTGATCGACTTCGACAAGCCCAATCTCAGCCTGTTCCGCAAGTTCGACTGGTGGGGCCTCGCCGGCATGGCGGCGTTCCTCGGCTCGCTGGAATATGTGCTCGAGGAAGGTCCCAACAACGACTGGCTTCAGGACCAGGCGGTGTTCGTCTGCGCCGTCCTGATGACGGTCGGCGCGGTGCTGTTCTTCTGGCGCGCTTTCACCGCCGAGGAGCCGATCGTCGACCTGAAAGCCTTCGCCAACGTCAACTTCGCTTTCGGCTCGCTGTTCTCCTTCGTCATCGGCATCGGCCTCTACGGCCTGACCTATCTCTATCCGGTGTATCTCGGGCGCATCCGTGGCTACGATTCCCTGATGATCGGCGAGGCGCTGTTCGTCAGCGGCCTGGCGATGTTCGTCACCGCGCCGATTTCCGGCATCCTGTCGCGCAAGATGGATCCGCGGCTGATGATGATGATCGGCTTCTTCGGCTTTGCTGCCGGCACCTGGCGGATGACCTACCTGACCGCCGACTGGGATTTCTGGGAGCTTCTGCTGCCGCAGATCCTGCGCGGCGCCTCGATGATGCTGTGCATGGTGCCGATCAACAACATCGCGCTGGGAACGCTGCCGCCTGACCGGCTTAAGAATGCATCCGGCCTGTTCAACCTCACCCGCAATCTCGGTGGCGCCGTCGGCCTTGCCGTCATCAACACCGTGCTGATCGACCGCAGCGCCTTCCACTACGCAAGGTTGGCCGAGCATGTGCAATGGGGCAGCGTCGAGGCGCAGACCAGGCTGCAGAACATGACGCTCGACTTCCAGCAGAATGCCGGCCTCGACGCCTCAAAAGCGGCGATCTCCAAACTGTCTGGCATGGTCCAGCAGCAGGCTTCGCTGCTGTCGTTCATGGACGTGTTCTATCTCTTGACGGCGCTGTTCGCGACGCTGGCGATCTTCACCATGGTCATCCGCAAGCCGGCCGAGCCGGCTGGCGGAGGCGGCGGACACTGATCGCGCAACATTGCGGGCCCAAAGGACTCTGGAGGTCAGGCGGTGGCCGGCTTGAAAGTCAAGGCGACGCCGTTGATGCAATGACGCAGGCCGGTCGGCGGCGGGCCGTCGTCGAAGACATGGCCGAGGTGACCGCCGCAACGGCGGCAATGGACCTCGGTTCGGGTCATTCCGAGCGACCTGTCCACGGTCATGCTGACCGCGTTGGGCAACTCCTGCCAGAAGCTCGGCCAGCCGGTGCCCGAATCGAACTTGGTTTCGGAGGAATAGAGCGGCAGGTCGCAGCCGGCGCAGGCGAAGATGCCCTTGCGGTGTTCGTTGAGCAGCGGGCTGGTGCCGGGATATTCGGTGCCTTCCTTGCGCAGCACGTTGAAAGCCGCGTCGGACAGGATGGCGCGCCACTCGGCCTCGGTCTTGGTGACCTCGAAGGTTTCGACCGCGTGTGCATCCTGCGGCCGGCCCATGCGCAGCGCTGCCGCCGTGCCCGCCAGCAATGCCACAGCGGCACCGCTCCAAAGAAAATCGCGCCGGATCATCACCATTCCTCCTTCTGTCCGTTTGCCAAATTCGACCGTCACATGGAAATCAAAAGCTGGTGACGGCCAGCTTCTGACAACGGGCACTCCGCACACGCCTGGAGAGGACGGTGCGGAGTGTACGCCTGTCGATTGCGCGGGTCACGCAAGCGGAACCCGCGCACTCGGCATGGAGCCTCAGCCATGTCTTCGCTGGCGGCAGGGCCTTCGTTACATCTTCGGCAGGAGAACCTTGTCGATGACGTGGATGACGCCGTTCGACTGCTCGACATCGGCGACGGTCACATTGGCGACATTGCCGTTCTCGTCGGTCGCGGTGACCTTGCCGTTTTCGGCCTTGAGCGTCAGCTCGCAGCCGCCAACCGTCTTGACCTTGTGCGCGCCACCATCGTCCTTGACCATCCTGGCGACGTCGGCAGCCATCGCCTTGGCGCCGATGACATGGCAGGTCAGGATCTTGACCAGCTTGTCCTTGTTCTCGGGCTTGAGCAATGTATCGACGGTGCCGGCCGGAAGGGCGGCAAAGGCCTCGTTGGTCGGCGCGAACACGGTGAAGGGGCCGGCACTCTGCAGCGTGTCGACGAGACCGCCGGCCTTGACGGCCGCGACCAGCGTCGTGTGATCCTTCGAATTGACGGCGTTCTCGACGATGTTCCTGGTGGCATACATGGCGGCACCGCCGACCATCGGATTCTTGGCATGGGCGGCGGTGGCGAGCGCGGAAACGGCGACCGTTCCGGCAAGCAAAAGGGTGGCGAGTTTACGCATGATCTCAATCTCCTCAGTTTATCTTTCCCCCTCTTTGGGGAGCGCAAGGAGATACGGGCGGTGAATGGGTGAGTTTCGTCGTTCAAAAAAATTTTCTTTTTTAAAGCGGCGATTCAGAGCAGAGAACTTCTAGAGAGCACGCTCCTAAGCACTCCCACCAGAATGATTCAAAATCTTCTCGAAAAATTGGCAGACAGGGGCGATCAGATGCTCTTCAAATCGCCCGCAGCGACGACAGGGCCGGTCGGCTGACCGGTCGGCGAACCGCCGGCCGGTTCAACGCTGACTGCAAGCACGTCGCCTTGCGCAAGTCTTTCCTGCACGGCCGGGGAGATGGTCATACGCGCGGTCTGACCGGCCGGGATGACGCCGATCGAGACGGGCGGGTTCTTGCCCTCGATCATCCACAGCTCGAAATCCTTGCCGGCGGCGCGCTCGCCGGCGACATGCGACAGGCCGATCTCGCGACGGGCGCCATCATAGACGGCGAGGTATCTGATATCGCTGCCATCGGCAGCCAGCGAGGCGATGAGCCGCGGCTGCTCGGCCGGCGGCTTGAGGTACGGCACGGCGATATAGATCGCCAGCGCCGCGACAGAAGCGGCGGCAAGACCGCGCCAGAAGGCAAGACTTAACCAGAGGCCGGCGCGAGGCTCTGCGACGAACAGTCGGCGATCCAATGCCTCCTTGACCCTGATCGGCGGCTCTGTCTCCGGATAGGCGGCGGCCATCGGCGAAAGGCGCGCCTCCCAGGCATCGACAAGGCGCGCGAAAGCGGCGTCCGCGTCGATGCGGCGTGACGCGATCTCGCGTTCGTCCGCGTCAAGCACGCCAAGAGCGTATTCGGCGGCGAACAGGTCGTCGCCCCCAGGTTCCGGTCCGTTATCCTCTGCCGGCGTCATCTTTCCAGACACTCTCTGAGTTTCAACAGGCTGCGCCGCAGCCAGGTCCGCATCGTGTTCAGCGGCACGCCATGGCGTGCGGCCAGTTCGGCATAGCTTTCGCCATCCAGATAGGCGCCCCGGACAGCCGCCGCCCGGTCCTTTTCCAATTCATCGAGACAACGATGGATGCGCTCGGATTCACCGCCCGCAACAGCCGCAGCCTCCGGTCCCGGCGCCGGATCGGCCACGTCGAGAGCGGCATCGATGTAGGCGGCAGGCTCTCGCCGCGCCCTTATCCGGTCGATCGCATGATTGCGTGCAATGGCCACCAGCCAGGAAATCGGGCTCAGGTCCGAGACGGCGAAACGATCCGCCTTCGTCCATATCTTGACGAAGACCTCTTGCAGCGCCTCTTCTGCCTCTCCCCGGTCCTTCAATACACGAAGGCAGACGCCGAAAAGTTTCGCGCTGGTCTGCCGGTAGAGCAGATCGAACGCAGCCCGGTCCTTCATCGAAGTCCGGACAATCAGGTTGCTGATATCCTGCGGCGTCATCGGCTGCCAAATTAGGCGATTGCCCAAATTAGGCAATTGCCCCAATTTTTCCACTGCAATGTATTCGCGTTCCTGTGCACCGGCAGGGCAGTGGGCTTCCATTGATATCAAAAGAGCCGACCTTTTTGAGCATCGGATTTTCCCAAACAGGGTTTCCACTTTTGCATCCGATGCTCTAGCTTGCCGATAGTCGGGGGAGCAAGAATGTCGGTCGAACGGGCCCTGTGGGAACATGACGCTACCGGCCTGGCCGGACTGGTGCGCAAAGGAGAAATCTCGCCGCAAGAACTCATCGATGCGGCGATTGAGCGGGCCGAGGCCACTCGCCCGGACATCAACGCCATCGCTGAGCCGCTTTACGAGGCGGCGCGGACGCGGGCGAAAACCATCGATCGCAAGCTGCCGCTGGCCGGTGTGCCCTTTGCACTGAAGGACCTCGGCATCGCCATGAAAGGCGTGCCGACCTACGGCGGCAGCCGCATTCCGGTTTTCGTTGCCGATTTCGACTCGGTGATGACCGAACGCCATCTGGCCGCCGGCCTTGTCCCGATCGCCACCAGCACCTCGCCCGAACATGGGCTGAGGCTGATGACCGAATCCACCGCTTTCGGCATCACCCGCAATCCGTGGAATACGGCCCATACCAGCGGCGGCTCGTCCGGGGGTGCGGCGGCGCTTGTCGCGGCCGGCGTCGTGCCGGTGGCGCATGCTTCGGATGGCGGCGGCTCGATCCGCGTTCCCGCCGCCTGCACCGGGCTGGTCGGGCTGAAAACCTCGCGTGGCCGTGTGCCGCTGTCGCCTCTCGTCACCGAAAGCTGGCACGGCATGGTCGTCAGCCATGCCGTTTCCCGCTCGGTCCGGGATTCGGCCTTGCTGCTCGACCTGACCCATGGACCCGATTCGCTGTCGCCCTATGCAGCGCCGCCGCCGAAAGGAAGTTTCGCCGCCGCAGCCGCGCGTGACCCCGGCAAGCTGAAACTGGCCGTCTACCGGAAATCGCCGCTCGGCCTGCCGATCTCGGCCGAGACGCTGGCGGCACTGGACACTGCGATAGCGTTGGCGCGCGAAGGCGGCCATACGACAGAGGAGATCGACCTGCCCTATATCGATCGCGACTTCATCGCTGATTTCGCCAGAACCGTCGCCGCGGCGGTGGCCGGCACGATGCGCGGCGAGGTCTTGCGCGTCGGCCGCTCCATTTCGGGTGATATCGAGCGCGCCACGCGTGTGTTGAGCCGCTTCGGCGAAGTCCTTTCGGCCGGCGATATCTATGCCAGCCTGCAGCGGCTGCACGCCACCTCGCGCCGCCTGATCACCGAGACCGCGCAATACGATGCCGTGCTGATGCCAATTATTGCGCATCCGCCGCTCGCCTGCGGCGCCATGGACCCGAAAGGCGCTGATGCGTTCCTGGAAGACATGCTCGACAGGCTGCGGCTTGCCCGCCTGCTGAAATTCAAGCCGCTGTTCGCGCAGTTGATGGACAAGAGCCTGTGGTTCACCCATTGGCCGGCGATCCAGAACGTCAGCGGCCAGCCGTCGATCGCACTGCCTGTTTATGTCACCGATGCCGGCCTGCCGCTCGGCATCCAGGCCGCCGGCCGCCCCGGCGACGAGGAGACACTTTTGTCGCTTGCCGCGCAGATGGAAAAGATTTCGGGATGGCGGGAGCGGCGGGCGCCGCTGCGGATGCCGGTATAAAGCGGACCGATTTCACCTGACGTGACAGCAAAGCCGTTTGCCCCCTGCCGCAATTCCCGCTAAGACGCCGCCGTTCATGCCAAGTTGGGAACCATGCCGATGACGGACCTCGCCGCCACCGCCGAAATGCAGGCCGCGCTGCTTTCGAGGGCGCTGCCCTATATGCAGCGCTACGAGAACAAGACGGTCGTGGTGAAATATGGCGGCCACGCCATGGGCGACATCGCGCTCGGCAAGGCCTTTGCCCGCGACATCGCGCTGCTCAAACAATCCGGCGTCAATCCGATCGTCGTGCATGGCGGCGGGCCGCAGATCGGCGCCATGCTGAGCAAGATGGGCATCGAATCGAAGTTCGAGGGCGGACTGCGCGTCACCGACCAGAAGACGGTCGAGATCGTCGAGATGGTGCTGGCCGGCTCGATCAACAAGGAGATCGTCGCGCTGATCAATGCCGAGGGCGAATGGGCCATCGGCCTGTGCGGCAAGGACGGCAATATGGTTTTCGCCGAAAAGGCGCGCAAGACCATGATCGACCCGGACTCCAACATCGAGCGCGTGCTCGATCTCGGCTTCGTCGGCGAGCCGGTCGAGGTCGACCGCACCCTGCTCGACCTTCTGGCGCGGTCCGAAATGATCCCGGTGCTGGCGCCGGTGGCGCCGGGCCGTGACGGCCACACCTACAACATCAATGCCGACACCTTCGCCGGTGCCATCGCCGGCGCCTGCCAGGCGACACGCCTTCTGTTCCTCACCGACGTGCCCGGCGTGCTCGACAGGAACAAGAAGCTCATCGACGAGCTGACCGTTGCCGAGGCCAAGGCCTTGATCAAGGACGGCACGGTGTCGGGCGGCATGATCCCCAAGGTCGAGACCTGTATCGAGGCGATCGAGCGCGGCGTCGAAGGCGTCGTCATCCTCAATGGCAAGACGCCGCATTCGGTGCTGCTCGAACTGTTTACCGAGCACGGCGCCGGCACGTTGATCGTGCGGTAGCGCAGGCTGCAACTTGTCGGCGATCAACCTAGGGTTGAGCAGGCGCTAGGGCGAACTTATCGCCTGAGGTGGCCAAGCGGCACGTGGCCCGGCCCCTTGATGTTCTGCAGCACGAGCTGCGTGTGGACATCGCGCACGCCGTCGAGCCGCATCAGCCGGTGCATGACAAAGGCGTTGAGCTCGTCGACCGACGGCACCATCACATGCAGCAGGAAATCGTAGTCGCCGGTCATCGTCCAGCACGACGACACCTCGTCCATGTGCTGCACGGCGGCGATGAAGGCTTCGGGCGACCCGTCGCTGTGGGTCACGAGGCGCACCTGAATGAACACTTCGACCATTAGACCGATGGCGCGGCGGCTGAGCACAGCAGCAAAGCGCTTGATGATGCCGGCGCTCTGAAGAGCCTCGAAGCGGCGCGCGCATGGCGTCGTCGAAAGGCCAATCTCCTGGGCCAGTTCGGACACGGGCTTGCGTCCGTCGCGCTGCAAGATATCGAGCATCTTGATCTCAAAATCGTCAAACTGAGGCACTTTCACTCTCCTGCAGCTTTGCTGTGGTGGCTTTTACCTCAAATCGCCTGTTCGAGCCATCATCAAAGCGGATTCGCCTCACCGGATCCGGCTAAACTTTTACAATGTTAGTCGTGATTTCCAGGGAGAACAGCCATGACGATGAGCGTTGCCGATTACGCCCGCGAATGCGCGGCGCAAGGCCTTCGCGGCGACTATTCGGTCTGCCGTGCTGATTTCACCGTTGAGCAGAGCTACAACTACACCGCCGACGAGCAGGCGGTGTGGCGTACTTTGTGCGACCGCCAGACGAAGCTGACCAAAAAGCTGGCACACCGGTCCTATCTCGACGGCGTCGCCACGCTGGGCCTGCTCGACAGGATTCCGGATTTCGGCGTGGTCAGCGAGCGGCTGCGCAAGCTTACCGGTTGGGAAATCGTCGCCGTGCCGGGCCTCATTCCCGCACCGGCCTTCTTCGTTCACCTAGCCGCCCGGCGCTTCCCGGTGACCAACTGGCTGCGGACGAAACAAGAGCTCGACTACATCGTCGAGCCGGATATGTTCCACGACTTCTTCGGCCATGTGCCGGTCCTGACCCAGCCGGTCTTTGCCGATTTCATGCAGATGTATGGCGAGAAGGCCGAGCATCTGATCGCGCTCGGCGGCGACGAGATGATCAGCCGCCTCTACTGGTACACCGTCGAATACGGGTTGATCCAGGAAGCCGGCCAACCGTTGAAGGCTTTCGGCGCCGGGCTGATGTCGTCCTTTGCGGAACTTCAATTCGCGGTTGAAAGCAAGGACGCGCATCATGTTCCCTTCGATCTGGAAACGGTAATGCGCACCAGCTATGAGATCGACAAGTTCCAGCGCGCCTATTTCGTGCTGCCGTCCTTCGACGTTTTGCGCGATGCCTTCCAGAACGTCGCCGACATGGCAGCGATCATCGGACGCCACAAGGGCAAGCCGGCGCTCGACCCGGCGAAACTTTAGACGCTGGCCAGGCTCGGACGCTCGCAGCCGATCGGTGCGGGCGCTATTGATGGTCGCTCGGCAGGCCGGAAGCCGAGAAGATGGGACCGTTCAGGCCGCTTCGGAAACGTCCCTGTCCAGGATGGTCAGGTTGCGGCCGCGATCCTTGGCCTGGTAAAGGCGGCGGTCGGCGGCACGCATAAGATCCGATACGCCGGCATCCTCGCCGCAGGTGACACCGCCGATGCTGACGGTGAGGGGTATGACCCGCTCATCGACGGGACGGAAGCGGATCAGTTCGACTTCACGGCGAATGCGTTCAGCGACGCGTTTGGCTTCCTGTTCGGTTGCGCCGACCAGAAACGCACCGAATTCCTCGCCGCCGATGCGGCCGATGACGTCGCCGTTGCGCACGCCGCGCTCGATCGCGCTTGCAATCAGCAGTAGCGCATCGTCGCCGGTCAGATGGCCGTAGCTGTCGTTGATGAGCTTGAAGTGGTCGGCATCGATAATCAGTAAAGCACCGCGATCGGATTTGCGCCGGGAGGCGTCGAGCGCCGCAAAGAAGCTCTCGCGGTTGAGCATGCCGGTCATGTTGTCGCGGCTTGCCTTCTCCGACAGGTGCCGATGCGCTGCGGCGAGCTGGGCATGAGTGCGGGCGAGGTCGCGATGGGCGCTTTTCAGCCTCTCGCCCTGCCAGAACGTGTAGGCGCTGGCGATCCAGGCGACCGCCAGCGGGCACACCGTGGATGTCAACCAGATCGTGCGGTTGATCGGAAAGCCCATTGCCGGAACGACGATCAGCGTCAACAAAAGCGAGACTGCGAGGGAGGCGAAAGCGACGGCGGCAGACTTCAGAAATATGCGGCTCATCGCTGGCTCCCCCTGGTCCGTCTATGTGCCAGCAAGCCCTGAACGGCACCTTTCGGCGATGGCTAAAATTTGAATCATCGCGCGATTTTCGCCACTCGTGACCCGCATAAGTTGTGGATAAAGCGTCTGCCAAAAGCATTGTTTCGTGCCATAAGGGCTGCATGACCACGCTCCCGGATCCTGCCCGCTTTGCCCATGTCACCGACTGGGTGTTCGACCTCGACAACACGCTCTATCCGCACCATTCGAACCTGTTCTCGCAGATCGACGTAAAAATGACCGCCTATGTCGGAGAACTGCTGACGCTGCCACGCGACGATGCCCGCAAGCTGCAGAAGGAACTCTACCGGGAATATGGCACGACGCTGAACGGTCTGATGGCGCGCCACGGCATCGATCCCGACGACTTTCTCGAGAAAGTCCATGACATCGACTATTCCTGGCTGGTGCCCGATCCCGTTCTCGGCACCGCCATCCGCCAGCTTCCCG
>SAQR01000038.1:3758-30530 GCA_004020365.1 Mesorhizobium sp. | reverse complement strand
CTTCCCGGCCGCAAGTTCATCTTCACCAATGGCGACCGGCGGCATGCCGAACGCACCGCGCGCCAACTCGGCATCCTCGATCATTTCGACGACATCTTCGATATCGTCGCTGCCGGGCTGAACCCCAAGCCGGCGCGCCAGACCTACGAGAAGTTCGCGGAACTGCACGCGGTCACCGGCCACAATGCGGTGATGTTCGAGGATCTGGCCCGCAACCTGTCCGTGCCGAAATCGCTGGGCATGACCACGGTGCTGGTCGTGCCGCGCAACTTCGAGCCGACCTTCTCGGAAATCTGGGAACGTGACCCGGCCAACGAGGACGACGTGGATTTCGTCACCGACGATCTTGCCGAATTCCTCACCGCGATCGTCGACGTCACCGCTTGAGCCGTTGCTTGGTAAAGTCGGATCGATACCGCAGCCCGCGGCCTAAAGCTGATAGAAGCGGCTGATGATCCCCCAGGCTTCGTCGGCGGTGTCGACGAAATCGATGATGTCCTGGTCGCCGGGGGTGATCGTGCCTTGCTCGGCGAGGAAATCGAGATCGATCGCCCGTTTCCAGAAATCCTTGCCGAACAGGATCACCGGCACGCGCTCCATGCGGCCGGTCTGGATCAGGGTCAGCGTCTCGAAGAATTCGTCCATCGTGCCGAAGCCGCCGGGAAACACCGCGACAGCCTTGGCGCGCATGACGAAATGCATCTTGCGGACCGCGAAATAGTGGAAGTTAAAACAGAGTTCCGGCGTCACATAGGCATTCGGCGCCTGCTCGTGCGGCAACACGATATTGAGGCCGATCGACGGGGCGCCGACATCGTCGGCGCCGCGGTTGCCGGCTTCCATGACGCCGGGCCCGCCGCCTGTCACCACGACGAACTCGCGAAAATAGGACGTGGCCGATTGCTGCGAGCAGAGGCGGGCGAATTTTCGCGCTTCCTCGTAATATTTGCTGTTTTTCTCGAGGTTCTGCTTCTGCGTCTCGTTCTTGGCCGCCCAGGCTTCACCGCCCGGCTCAGGGATGCGCGCCCCGCCGAACAGGATGACGGTCGAGCCGATGCCGCGCTCAGCCAGGATCATCTCCGGCTTCAACAGTTCGAGCTGCAGCCTGACCGCGCGCAATTCGCGCCGTGTCATGAAGTCGGGATCGTTCCAGGCCAACCGGTAGGTCTCGGCGCGCGTTTGCGGCGTGTCCGGCACGCTTTTCGCCCGCTCCAGATCCTCGTCCGAATGCGGCAGCGGCGTCCACCCCGTCTTTTCCATAGGAGTCATATTGCGTACCCGTCCAATTATTTACTTGCCCAATTATTCACTAGCGCCGTCCCGCGACGCAGCCGCGATTGACCCTCACCAAGCCTTCACATAGGGTCCGGCGACTTTCAAAACAGGTTAAGGTGCGGCCCCTTAACAGCTTGGTAATGGAGCGAATTCATGTCAAAGCCCGATCTGGCGAGCCTCGAAAAGACCATCGAAACCGCCTTCGAGGAACGCGAGACGATTTCGACGGCAACCCGCGGCGCGACCCGCGACGCCATCCAGGCGGCGCTCGACCTGCTCGACCGGGGTGTCGCCCGCGTTGCCGAGCGCCAGGCCGACGGCACATGGCATGTCAACCAGTGGCTGAAGAAGGCGGTGCTGCTGTCGTTCCGGCTCAACCCGATGGAGATCATCAAGGGCGGTCCGGGCGAGGCCGTGTGGTGGGACAAGGTGCCGTCGAAATTCGACGGCTGGAGCGCCATCGATTTCGAGAAGGCAGGTTTCCGCGCCGTGCCGTCATCGATCGTGCGGCGCTCCGCCTACGTCGCGCCAGGTGCCGTGCTGATGCCGTCCTTCGTCAATGTCGGCGCCTATGTCGACAGCGGCACCATGGTCGACACATGGGCCTCGGTCGGCTCCTGTGCCCAGATCGGCAAGAATGTCCATCTGTCGGGCGGCGTCGGCATCGGCGGCGTGCTGGAGCCGATGCAGGCCGGCCCCACCATCATCGAGGACAATTGCTTCATCGGCGCACGCTCCGAAGTGGTTGAAGGCTGCATCGTGCGCGAAGGCTCGGTGCTCGGCATGGGCGTCTTCATCGGCCAGTCGACCAAGATTGTCGACCGTGCCACCGGCGAGGTTTTCTACGGCGAAGTGCCGGCCAATTCAGTGGTGGTGGCGGGCACGATGCCGGGCAAGAACGTGCCAGGCGAAAACTGGGGTCCCAGCCTCTACTGCGCCGTCATCGTCAAGCGGGTCGATGCCAGGACCCGCTCCAAAACCTCGATCAATGAACTGCTTCGCGATTGATCTTTTCAAAAAAACGGACGTACCCGCTTGCTCGACAGACCTCGATTTCTATGGCTTTTCTTCAGCCTCTCCGGGCGAGTGAACCCCAGTGCCTATGTTTTGGCCGGTCTTTTGCCGCTGCTCACCCAGCTTTTTCTGCTCTACCAGTTCTCGCGAACGCCGCTGGGCACTGCTGCAAGTCAGTACTGGGCGCTCGCCTGGTGGATCGCTGTGGTCGTCTCGACATGGTCGACCTTTGCGCTGACGGCGAAGCGGTTCCATGATTTCGGCAAGCCTACCTACTATGCATTGATCTCTCTCATCGTCGGCGCCATTCTGCTGGTCATTTTGGCGTTCTTCAAAAGTGATCCCGGACCCAACCGCTACGGCAAACGCACCAATGCGCCGGCCGAATCCTGAGCGCCGGGCGGGTATCTAGCCATGCGCTACCGCACGCTTGATGCAAAACTGATCATCGAAACCGCCGAGCGACTGGAAAAACGCGTCGCCGAGCGGTTTCCCGATGCCGGCTTGCGTGGCGTCGCCATCGAACTTGTGTCGCTGTCGCGGGATCTGGCCAAGGCGGCGAAGGCGCTGGAAGCGCCGATCTGGTGGCTGCGCGGCGTCGTCATCGTCGCCATTGCCGCAGGCGCGCTGATGTTCCTGTTCGTCGGCACCATCCTGCCGCTCGGCCGCATCTCGGGAACCCACGACGCCATCCAGTCGGTGCAAGGCATCGAATCCTTGATCAACATGATCATCCTCGCGATGCTCGGCTTCCTGGCCCTGATCCGGACCGAGGAGCGCATCAAGCGCAAGCAGGTGTTTCGCAAGCTTCATGGCTTGCGATCGCTGATCCATGTCATCGACATGCATCAGCTAACCAAGGATCCGGCAGCGCTTTCAGCCGATTTCAAGCCGACATCGCATTCACCGGCACGCATAACCGACCGTGCCGATCTCGCTCGCTACCTCGACTATTGCTCCGAAATGCTGTCGATCACCGGCAAGATCGCCGCGCTGTTCGCGCAATCGGTCAACGATGATGTGGTCGTCGATGGCGTCAACGACATCGAGTCCCTGGGCTCCAATCTGTCGCGGAAGATCTGGCAAAAGATCACGCTGATCGACGGTCCCTTGCGGTCGGCTCGTCCAACTACCTAAGCTAATCTTAATCACCTTGTCCCAGCATGCCCCGTGAAGACTGTGTCGACCGGCACGGAGCATTCGACTGGCACACGACGAACCTCTGGCCAACCCCAAAACGCGCGGAAAGCGAAGCGCCGGCGCGCGGCTGTTCGCCTGGTTTTCTTCACCGATCAGAGCGGAACCGGAAGCTGTGTGCGCGCGGCTTCTCGACACCACTTTCGACCGCAAATTCGCTGTCCTGTTCGGCACCATCAGCGTCCTGGTGCTGGCAGTCGGCGTCGCGGTCGTCACCGGCGACCGGTGGCCGTACGCCTGGATGGCGGCCGACCTCATCCTGTTTGCCGTCCGCTTCCTGCTGATGCGGGAATGTGAGCGGGCCCGCAAGCGCGAGGGAGCGGGGCCGCTGGCAGGCCTCATGGCCGCCGGTGGGTCATGGTCGGTGATTTTCGGCCTCGGCTGCTACGGCTGCGTCGTCAGCGGGGATATGGCGCTCGCCGTGCTGGCTGCCTTGAACGTCGCAGGCGTCGTCGGCGTGGTGTCGTCGCGCAACGCAGCGACGCCGCGCTACGCCATATTCGTCATGCTGGCCGTAAGCCTGCCTTTCCTGGTTGGCGCGCTGTTATCTCCGGCGCCCGGAATGTCGATCGTCGGATTTCAAGTGCCTTTCTATGTGGCCGGCGTCATCATCGTGCTGCTTCAAAATCACGCGATCAACGCCCGCATGATCCGCGCCGAACTGGACAATCGCGATCTTGCGATCAAGGACGCGCTGACCGGCCTGCCAAACCGCATCCTCCTTCAGGAGAAACTGCGCGGCATGTGCAGCGAGCTTGCGGCGCCGGCAGCAAACGGCGGCAGGCCGTTTGCCGTTCTCAGCATGGACCTCGACGGCTTCAAACACGTCAATGACCGCTTCGGCCACGCGGTCGGCGACATGCTGCTGCGCAAGGTGGCCGAACGATTGAAGCGCGCTTTCCGACCGGGGGATGTGGTCTTTCGCATCGGCGGTGACGAATTCGTCATCCTGCTGCCCGACACATCCGAGATCGAAGCCACCCTCCTGGCAAAGCGCGCCATTGAGAAGGTTTCGGTACCTTTCAACCTCGGCGTGGGCACCGCAATACCCATCGGGTTGAGCATTGGAAGTGCCTTCGCGCCTGCCGACGGCGGCGAGCCGGAACTTCTTCTCACCTGCTCCGATCACGCGCTCTATGAAGCCAAACGCACCGGCAAGGGCCGTTACCGAGCGCATGTGCGGGTCGCGAACTGACGACGACAGCGATTATTGGGGCATTTTGTCGCCTCAGTCCGTCAGTCCGTCCAATATAATCCCGTATCCTGCCTAAGTGCGTCGCGTCTGAAGCGAACCCTGCGACGCATCTCAAGCCCCTATTTGTTTTATGCGCATTTGCCCAAAACCGCTGCGCCCGCAAGGGTCAAGCCCGAGGCCATGCCTTTGGGCGACATGCACTAGGCCTGCGACAATACGCCATGAAAACCATAATGTCGGCGGGATGGCTGGTCCTTATGTCTGGCCGTGACAGGCCTTGCGCTTTCGACTAACGCTTTTGCCCATGAATTTGCCGACCGATCCCGCTGAAAATCTCGCCGCCCTCATCCGCTGCCCCTCGGTGACACCCATTGAGGGCGGGGCACTGAGCACGCTGGAAACAATGCTGAAACCACTCGGCTTTTCCGTCGAGCGCCCGGTGTTTTCGGAAGGAGGCACGCTCGAGATCGAAAATCTCTATGCGCGGCGCTCCGGCAACGGTCCGCACCTGATGTTCGCCGGGCATACCGACGTGGTGCCGGTCGGCGACGAGACCTCATGGACGCATCCGCCTTTCGCTGCCGAGATCGCCAAAGGCGAGATGTTCGGTCGCGGTGCCGTCGACATGAAGGGGGGCATCGCCTGTTTCATCGCCGCCGTGGCGCGCCATCTCAAGTCGAAAGGCGGCCTGAAAGGCTCGGTCTCGCTGCTGATCACCGGCGACGAAGAAGGGCCGGCCATCAATGGCACGACAAAGCTGCTCGAATGGGCGGCCGCCAAGGGCGAGAAATGGGATGCGTCGATCGTCGGCGAGCCGACCAATCCCGATGCGCTGGGCGACATGATCAAGATCGGCCGGCGCGGCTCTTTGTCCGGCAGCATCATCGTCAACGGCCGCCAAGGCCACGCCGCCTACCCGCAGCTTGCCGACAATCCGGTGCGCGGGCTGATGACCCTGGTCGAAGCCCTGCTGCAGCCAGTCTTCGACAAGGGCACCAAGGACTTCCAGCCGACCAATCTGGAGGTGACCTCGATCGATGTCGGCAATCCGGCCACCAATGTTATTCCGGCAAAGGCGACCGCCACCTTCAACATCCGCTTCAACGACACGTGGACCGCCGAGACCATCCAGGCGGAAATCCACAACCGTCTCGACAAGGCGGCGAAGCGAAAGAAATACCGGGCCGGCAAGACGACGCCGGTCGATTACGAACTCGTCTGGCGCGACCGGCCGAGCCACGTCTTCCTCACCCGCGACGAGCGGCTGATCGAAGCGCTCATCGGTTCGGTCAAGGCGGTGATCGGCAGGAAGCCGGCGCTTTCCACCTCCGGCGGCACCTCCGACGCACGCTTCATCAAGGATTATTGTCCGGTGGTCGAGTTCGGGCTGGTCGGCAAGACCATGCACATGGTCGATGAACGCGTCGCGCTTGCCGACCTCGAGACGCTGACGCAGATCTATCAGCGCTTCATCGAAGACTGGTTCGAGCAAGGCGCATCGTGATCATGCTTTCGTCGGATGAAACCTATGCTTCGCTCAACGGCGCCTGGCGACTGATGCTCGGCAAGGCCGATGGGCTGCGCCAACTCGACCTTTCGGCCGACGGTTTCTGGAATTCCTTCTTCGCCATCGTCGTCGCAGCACCGGCGCTGATCGTCGGCTGGGTCGGCCTCGCCAACGAGATCGGCGATCCGAATGCATTCGCCGGACGCTTCAGCATGTTGATCCGTCTGGCGACGGTCGACATCGGCGTCTGGGTGTTGCCGCTTGTCGGCCTTGCCCTCGTCGCGCCGCGCGCCGGCATTGGCGGGCGCTTCGTCCACTACGTCGTCGCCAGCAACTGGGCGTCGGCGATCATCGCCTGGATGATGCTGCCAGCGGCGTTGATCAGGCTTTTCCTGCCGTCCACCAACGAGTTCGCCGTACTGGCGTCGCTGCTTTTGTTCGCGCTGTCGATGATCCTGACCTGGCGGATGACAAACGTCGCCATCGGCAGGGGCGCGGCTGTCGGCAGCGCTGTCTTCGCCGGAATGTTCGTGGCGTCGCTGGTCGTTCTGTTCGTGCTGCAGGCGCTGCTCGGCATCGGTGCGCCGAGCGGAACCGGGACATGAAGCATCTAAGTGAATTTATCCGAATTCCTGGTGCGGTTTCGCGACGGGTATGATAATATCACACTGATCCCTCACAGGAGGAATAATGTCCGCCACTGAAAAACGCACTTTCAGCCTACCGGCCGAGCAAGCCGCTTTTATCGATCGGCTCGTTCAGTCCGGGACCTATGCAACCAGCAGCGAAGTCATCCGCGCTGGGCTTCGCGCCTTGCAAGAGCGCGACGCCGCCGTGGAGCGTTGGCTGCGCGAGGAAGTAGCGCCGACCTATGACGCCTGGAAGGCAAACCCTGATAGTGGTATTTCGCCAGAGGAGATGGCCGAACGGGCGCGCAAACGTCACAAGGCCCGCCTGCAGGGAAATGCGTGAAGCGTCGAGCTGTTATTTATGCGCTGGAGGCAGTCGGCGATCTCGATCGAATTTACGACATCATTGCGGAAGCCAGCAGTGCCATCACGGCCGATCGTTATGACCAGCGTATCCGAGCATTCTGCGAACGCCTCGAATACGGCTCCGAACGAGGCACACGCCGCGACGATGTGCGTCAGGAGCTTCGCATCATCGGATTCGGACGCCGCGTCACCATCGCCTTCATTGGACTCCGAGCGTGTGGTGATTTTGCGCGTGTTCTACGGCGGGGCCGATTGGCAGCAACGACCTGGCCTAGTGACGCTTGCTGATCGGCACATCTAGCCGCGTCATCCGGATGCCCTCGGATAATCTACCGCAACGAGAAAAAGCCCATCGGGCGGCGCCACCTGGCCACAGGCTGCACGGTCGCGCGCGTCGAGAGCCGCCTTCAGGTCGGCAATTGTCCAGCCGCCTTCGCCGACGCGCTTCAGCGAGCCGACCATCGAGCGCACCTGATTGTGCAGGAACGAGCGCGCCGAGGCTCGCACTTCGATCACATCTCCCTGCCGACTGACATCCAGCCGGTCGAGCGTCCGGACCGGGCTGTCGGCTTGGCACTGGGTCGAGCGGAACGTGGTGAAATCATGCCGCCCCAGCAGCACCTTTGCCGCATCCTGCATGGCCTCGGCGTCGAGCCGCTTCGGCACCCACCAGATCTTGCCCTTGTCGAGTGCCGCCGGCGCGCGCCGGTTGACGATGCGGTAGAGATAGTGGCGGCCGATCGCCGAGAAACGCGCATCGAAGCTATCCGGCACCACCGCCGCGTTGAGGATGGCGATGCGCGCCTTGGCCGCTTGCAGATGGGCGTTGACGGCATCGCGAACCTTATCATCGGGCCACTCCCTGACGAGATCGACATGCGCTACCTGACCGGTCGCGTGGACGCCGGCATCGGTGCGGCCGGCGCCGCGCAGCGAGACCCGTTCGCCGCAGAATTTCTCGATCGCCTGTTCGATCGCCTGCTGCACCGTAGGCTGGTCTGCCTGGCGCTGCCAGCCGGCATAGAGGCTGCCATCATATTCGATGTCGAGGCGAAAACGCGGCATTCCTAAGCAGGAATGAGGTTAGGCGGCGAGCGCAGTGCCGAAAGCCGAAGCGTAGACCAGCTTGCCGGTCTCAGGCGCTTCGCCCCAGGCCAGCGCCTGCAGCGCTTCGCCCTGGAACTCGCTTTCGAATTTTTCGGCGCGCGCGTGGCTGTAGCCGAAGCGGCCGTAATAGGCGGGATCGCCAAGCACCACCGCCAGCACCTCGCCGGCATCCTTCAGGCGGATATGCGCCTCGCGGACCAGCGCACCGCCGATGCCGGTGCCATGGAATGACGGCTCGACCGCCAGAGGCGCCAGCGCCACCGCCGGAAAGCTGTTGCCGCCGTTCTGCACGAAAAGCCGCGAAAACAGGATATGGCCGACCACCTGCCCATCTTCTTCCGCCACCAGTTCGACGACGGCATCGCCACCGCTGACCAGCGCGTCGACCAGTCCGGCCTCCGCCTGCTGGCCGAATGCGTGTTCCTCGACGAGGCGGATCGCCTCACGGTCCCGCGGCGTTGCCGCGCGTATCGACATCATGCTCATGAGAATTTCATTCCTTTTTCGAGCTTGGCCCCGCGCAGAAATTCCTGCGCGGCAATGGGCCTTCCGCCCGCACGTTGAACTTCGACCAGCCTGATCGCGCCTGACCCGCAGGCGACCGTCAGCCGGTCGTCGAGAATTCCTCCCGGCTCGCCGGCGCCATCCGAAAGCGTCGAGCGAAGCAGTTTCAGCCGCTCCAGGCGGCCGCCAATTTCGATCTCGCACCATGCGCCGGGAAAGGGCGACAGGCCGCGAATATGATTGTGGACTTCGCCAGCAGGCCGCGTCCAGTCCACGCGCGTCTCCGCTTTATCGATTTTTTTGGCGTAGGTCACCCCCGCCGTCGCCTGAGCCGTAAAAGTAAGGGCATCCCGTTCCATTCGTGCCAGCGCTTCTGTCATCAGCGCAGCACCAATGTGCATCAACCGATCGTGCAGTTCGCCGGCCGTCATATCGGGGCCGATGACGCATTTTTCGACCATCGCCACCGGGCCGGTGTCCAGGCCCTCTTCCATCCGCATCACCATCATGCCTGTCTCGGTATCGCCGGCCATGATGGCGCGCTGGATTGGGGCGGCGCCGCGCCAGCGCGGCAACAGCGACGCGTGACCATTGAGGCAGCCGAGCCGCGGCGCCTCGAGAATGGGTTTGGGCAGCAGCAATCCGTAGGCGACGACGACGGCGACATCAGCCCGCAAGGCGCGGAACGCCTGCTGCTCGGCCTCGTTCTTCAGCGACACCGGCGTCCGCACTTCAATGCCCAGCCGCTCGGCCTCGCGCTGCACCGGCGACGGCGTCAGTTCCAGCCCGCGGCGGCCGGCGGCACGCGGCGGCTGGGTGTAGACGGCTTCTATCTCATATCCGGCATCCGCGATCGCCCGCAGCGTCGGCACGGAGAATTCCGGCGTACCCATGAAGATGACGCGCAAGGGCATTTTGTTCCGGATCCGGTCTGGGTCTGGCCGCTAAGAGCTCAGGCACCCGCTTATGAGCTTCAGGTCAAGCCCGTCGAAGTCACTGATATTGCGGTTCGGCGACCGAAGTCGCGTTTCCTTTCTGCTTCGATTTCGCTCATGACCTTGGCGAATTCGTCGCCAATTGCGTTTTCGGCAGCGAAAGTCGCGCGAATCGCGTCCCATGCCGAAAGTGCCGGCTCTAGCCTGGGTTCTTGTTCTGCGACCATGGCTTTGCTCAGAAGATCGATCGCCTTACCCGACAGGCTCAGGCCATCCTTGCGCGCCGCCTGCTCGATTTCCCGCTTCAAGGGTTCGGGGATATTTCTGATCAGCATATCGCCCATCGGCGTCTCCATCTTGTCGTTGACGTCATAGTCAGAGGCCTTACTCAAACAGAAGGCGATCCTTCGCGCCCCCTCTGCCCTGCCGGGCATCTCCCCACTTGGGGGGAGATTGGCAGCTTCGCTGTCCTGCCTTTCTTGCCACGTCGGAGATTGGCGAAAACGGATATGGCGGCCGATCTCCCCCCGTGTGGGGGAGATGCCCGGAAGGGCAGAGGGGGGCGCTGTCCCGCCAGCGTCTCGCAATGTCCAGCACTACAAACTGCTCGAGTAACGCCCTATCCCACCAACTTACCCGGCGCTTTGCTGCCTGGCATCTTCTCCCTGGCGAGTTTCTTGAATTTCTTCACCACCATGTCGCGCTTCAGCTTCGAGATGTGATCGATGAACAGAACGCCGTTGAGATGGTCGATCTCGTGCTGCAGGCAAGTCGCCATCAGCCCTTCGGCCTCGATCTCCTGCAGCTTGCCGTCGCGATCGAGATATTTCACCCGCACGGCGGCAGGACGCTCGACCTCGGCATAGTAATCCGGGATCGACAGGCAGCCCTCCTCGTAGACCGAGCGCTGATCGGCGCTGTCAAGGATCTCGGGATTGATGAAGACATGCGGCGCCGGCGGCTCGTCTTCCTTGGCGAGGTCGATCACCAGCATGCGCAGCGGTTCGCCGATCTGGATCGCCGCCAGACCGATGCCCGGCGCATCATACATGGTGTCCAGCATGTCATCGGCCAGTTTGCGCAAAGCGCCGTCGACGCGCTCGACTGGTTTCGAAACCTGGCGCAGGACGGGATCGGGAAGGATGATGAGCGGCTTGATCGACATGGCGTCTCACCTAAGACCTTGGACGAAAAGCGTCAACCATGGCAGTTGCAGCGCCGTTCACGTTTTGATCTGTGCCATCAGGCCGAATCATCTATGCTGTCCGATATGAACAACCTGACCACCATCCTATCCGAACCGATCGCCCGGCTCGGCGCCACCACGATCACGCTCGGCCACGCGCTGGCATTTGGCGCGATCCTGTTTTTGGGCCTGTTCGTGGCGCTCGTCGTCGCGCTCTGGCGCTCGGCCAAGGCGCGTGCGGTGGCTGCCGCGGAAGCCGCCGACCACGCCCGCGACGCCGAGGCGCGGATGGCCGGCATCCTGGCAAGCCAGGCCGAGATGCAGGGCCGCATGGGCGCCATCGCCGAAGTGTTCGGGGCGCGGCAGGCCGAACTCACGCAGTCGATCGGCCAGCGTCTCGACGCGATGACCGGCCGTCTCGGACAGACGATGACCGAGCAGACGAAATCGACGCATGAGAGCCTCGCCAAACTGCAGGAGCGGCTGGCGGTCATCGATACCGCGCAGGGCAACATCCAGTCGCTCGCCGGCCAGGTCGTGCAACTTCAGGCAATCCTCTCCAACAAGCAGACGCGCGGCGCCTTCGGCCAGTCGCGCATGGAGGCGATCGTCGCCGATGGCCTGCCGCACGGCGCCTATGAATTCCAGGCGACCCTGTCGAACGGCAGCCGGCCCGACTGCCTGGTGAAGATGCCGAACAGCGCGCCCGCACTTGCCATCGACGCCAAGTTTCCGCTGGAAGCCTGGAATGCCATTCGTGCCGCCGAAGGCGCCGATTTGCAGAAGGTCGCCGCACAAGCGTTTCGGCGCGATATCGAGGTGCATGTCCGCGATATTTCCGAAAAATACCTGATCCAGGGCGAGACGCAGGACACCGCGTTCATGTTCGTGCCGTCGGAATCGGTGTTCGCCGAGATCCACGAGAATTTCGAGGGGATTGTCCATAAGGCACACCGCGCCCGCATCGTCATTGTCTCGCCGTCGCTGCTGATGCTGTCGATCCAGGTCATCCAGGCGATCCTCAAGGACGCCCGCATGCGCGAGCAGGCGCATCTGATCCAGGGCGAAGTCATCCGGCTGATGGAGGATGTCTCGCGCCTCGACGAGCGGGTGCGCAAGCTGCAGAGCCATTTCGGCCAGTCGGCCAAGGATATCGACGATATTCTCGTTTCGACGTCGAAGGTGACCAAGCGCGGCCAGAAGATCGAAGCGCTGGAGTTCGGCGCGCAGCCGGTGGAGGGCGACGCCGGATCGGCCGAGACGACACACGGGACCGGCGCGAGGGCCGAAGCGGGTGCGCGCGTCGCCGACTCCAAGACCGGTCAGCTGAGACTAAGGGTGGTCGAAGGCGACGAGTGAGAGGCTATTGCTCTTCGACAATCATCGTGCCTTCGAACTCCGGCAGCCAAGGCAGCGCCGAGCGGTGCCATATCTGTTTTCTCGGGATCAGTTGTTCGCGCTGCCGCGCCGTGCCGACCCTGATGCCGTAGACTTTCGGCCCGTCACCAACCGACGTGGCATAGAGATGCGAACCGCACTCGCCGCAAAAGGCCTGGGCGCGCCTGGCGCCGCTCGCTGCGGTCTTGATGTAGATTTTCGGCGTGCCCTTGGTGATCCGGTAGTGCTCCTCCGGCGCCGGCACGGTCACCCGAAACGCTGTTCCGGTCAGCTGCTGGCAATCGATGCAGTGACAAATACTGGTCTTGTCCGGATCGACCTCCGCTTCGTAGGTGATAGCGCCGCAATGGCAGCCGCCGTCGATTTTCATCTTCGCTCCTCCCTTCAGCCACGCATTTGAGCTTAACGGCGCAGCCGCTGAAGCTCCACAGGCAATCACAACGCGCAAATCATCTTGCGGTTCAAGACTGCGGCGCCGACGCCTGTTCGATGATTTCGTCAGTCCAGACCTTGAAACCGGCCAGTGTGCCCGGCCCGAAAATATGGGTCAGCGGCACGTCGGCTGCGTCGCGGCCGGAGGCGATCAGGATGCGGCCGATGCGCGGCGCATTGTTGCGCGGATCGAAGGCATGCCAGCGACCGCCGAGATAGACCTCCATCCAGGCGGCGAAGTCCATGTCCGACCACGGTTTCGGCAAGCCGATGTCGCTGATGTAGCCGGTGCAATAGCGCGTCGGGATGTTCAAGGCGCGGCAGAAGGCGACGGCGAGATGGGCAAAGTCGCGGCAGACGCCGCTTTGCTCACGATAGGCCTCTGCTGCCGTGCGTGTCGGCCGCGCGTTGCCGTAGTTGAAGATGATCTGGTTGTGGACGAAATCGCAAACCGCCTGCACGCGTGGAATGCCGAGCGGCGTGTGGCCGAACAGCCGCCACGCCTCGTTCGCCAGCACGTCGCTCTCGCAGTAGCGGCTGGGCAGCAGGAACAGCAGCGTGTCCGACGGCAGGTCGCGCACCTCGTGCTGCCACGCCATCAGATCGCCCGTCTCGAAAGTGCCGGGATCGCGAATCACGGCGTCCGTGCCGAAGGTGAAGCGACCGGGCGGGGCGACAAGGCGGTTGCACCAATTGCCGAAACTGTCGCGGTAGCTCTCGATCGGCACCGGTGGATTCGAAGTCAGGAAATCCGGCCGCTCGAGATCGGACGCGCGGGAATAGTGAACGTTGAGCATCGCGATCAGCGGCGTTTCCTGCGGAAAGTCGAAGCTCATCTCGCAGCCGATATGGATTCGCATTGTCGTCCTGACCGGCCTGCCGGATCGTCACCCGGCGAAGGCACGGGCTGTTGCTGCAGTGCAAAAAAGATCATCGCACGGACCAGCGCGGTTTACGAGCGAATTAGAAACGATTGGCAGCCGACGGCTGGCGCCGCGCCAGATTATGCCTCTTGCGGTCGGGCGTTTCTCTTGGTTCATTTCGCTTGCCACAATTGGAGGAAACGAATCATGGCTAAAGGTGCGATGAAGGCGGGCAAAGAAGCCCGCAAGCCGAAGAAGGACGCGAAGAAACCTGCCGCTGCCCCGACCCTGAAAGCGCCGCCCGTCAAGGCGACCAAACTCAAGGACAAGTAAGCCTCGGCGTTTCGACGCAAGCCATGACCGACGGCATTTCAGCACCATCGACATTCAGCGATTGGTCCTGAAGTGCCGTCGGCGCTGCTGTTGATTGGGCACCCGAAATTTCCATGTCAATGCGGCGATCAATGCAGCGAAGACGACTTCGCGCTTTCCGAAAAGACCGGGACGACCCGCAATCCAATGGAGCGTTCCGATGTCGTGGATTCTTCTCTTCTTCGCTGGCCTGTTCGAGATCGGCTGGGCGATCGGCCTCAAATACACTGATGGCTTTTCGAAGCTGCTTCCGACCGTCCTGACGGTTGCCTCGATGGTCGTCAGTCTCGGCTTGCTCGGACTGGCGCTAAAGACGCTGCCGGTCGGCACGGCTTACGCGGTATGGACCGGCATCGGCACCGTCGGCACGGCGCTGCTTGGCATCTGGCTGCTCGGTGAGCCTGCGACCGCGATCAGGCTGGCCTGCATCGCACTCATCGTCTGCGGCATCATGGGATTGAAACTCGCGGCGTAAAGCGCGTCGCGTCTGAAGGGACTCATGCGACGCGCTTTACGCTCTTGTTTTTATGCATGTCGTCTTTTTGTGCATGTCGTCGTCCCAAAACCGCTGCGCACTTTTGGGCGACATGCATTAGTTTTGCTGCAAGGCCGCAGCAAAAACGCCTTCAGGGCCGCTGCAAGGCGGCCCTGATTTGATTGGGTGAAGCGCGCTGTAGGAGCGCTAGCGAGCGGAAAAGCCCGGAGGCGTCCTGCCGGTGCGCTGCTTGCGCGCCGCATAGCGCGCGTCGCGCTTGGCTTTGCGCTCGGCCTCGTCGGCAAGCAAACGAGCGATGCGCTCGTTCTCTTCGGCTTCCCGGATCTTCGCTTCCGCCTGCGCCGCTTCTTCCGCAGCAATCCGCGCTGCTTCGGCAGCAGCTTCGCGCTCGGCCTTTTCGGCCGCTTCGCGCGCCAGCTTCTCCTGCTTCAGCCTGGCCTTTTCGGCCTCGCGTATCGCACGGGCTTCGAGGATCGCCTTGCGTTCGGCCTGTCGTGCCAGCACTGCTGGATCGTCCGCTGCCGGCTTTGCCTTGAAGCGCTCGAGAAGCGCCTTCTTTGCCTCGTTTGCGGCATTGCGCCGCTCGAAAACGTCTTTTTCCCTATAGATAGCCAAGTCCACTTCCCTGGAGTCAATTTGCGAGGCTTACATACGCGTGAAAACCCAGAGTTCAAGCGCCAAAACGGTATGCCAGCCATGAAATTCTGAGCTGTTGCAGCCGGGAGACGCCTTTTTGGCTGAATTCGGCCGAAACGGACATGCACTGTTCACCATCCGGCCCTCTGGCGGCGCGGCAGACTGGTCGCTACCTGTAGCGCGACAAGCAAAACACGGGGATGACAGATGATGGAACTCGGTCTCTACACCTTCGCCGACGTCAGCCCGGAACCAGGCCCCGGCGCCATCGGTGCGCATGAGCGGCTGCGCAACCTGATCGAGGAGATCGAGCTGGCCGACCAGGTCGGCCTCGACGTGTTTGGGTTGGGCGAGCATCACCGTCCCGATTATGCGGCTTCAGCGCCGGTCGTAGCCCTGGCCGCGGCGGCCGAACGCACCCGGCGCATTAAGCTGACCAGCGCGGTTACCGTGCTGTCCTCCGACGATCCGGTCCGCGTCTTCCAGCAGTTTGCGACACTCGACCTTCTATCCAGCGGCCGGGCCGAGATCATGGCTGGGCGCGGCTCGTTCATCGAATCCTTTCCGCTGTTCGGCTACGATCTCGAAGACTATGACGAGCTCTTTGCCGAAAAGCTCGATCTGCTGCTTGCCGTCCGCGATCATGTCAAGGTGAGCTGGTCGGGCAGGCTGCGCGCTCCGATCAATGATCGCGGCGTCTATCCCCGCCCGCTCCAGGACAGATTGCCGATCTGGATCGCGATTGGCGGCACGCCGCAATCCGCCGCGCGGGCCGGCGCGCTCGGCCTGCCGCTGGCGCTTGCGATCATCGGCGGCGAGCCGGCGCGGTTCGCGCCGCTGTTCGATATTTACAGGGAAGCGGCCAAACGGGCGGGCAACGATCCGGCGGGTCTGGCCACCAGCCTCAACGTGCACGGCTTCATCGCCGCGACCACCGACCAGGCGGCTGACGATTTTTATGGGCCGCAGGCCGAGGTGATGAACCGCATCGGTCGCGAGCGCGGCTGGGGTCCGACGTCGAGAGCACATTTCGACCAGTCGCGCGGCCCGAACGGCGCGCTGTTCGTCGGCAACCCAGAACAGGTGGCCGAAAAGATCGTTGCCCAGCACAGGATATTCGGCAACGACCGCTTCCTGCTGCAAATGGCGATCGGCACCATGGCGCACGCCAAAATCATGAAGGCGATCGAACTCTACGGCACCAAGGTGGCTCCGATCGTGCGCAAGGAAACGGCGAAGGCCATTCCCGCCGTGGCCGCGCCGGCCGCCTGATTCGCCGGCAAGATCGTAGGCTAGGTCATCGTAAGCGCCGGCTAACGCATCGGCCGCAAATCGGAATCGATTTTCGGGCCAATGCGTCGATTCAAAGCGTTAGAGCGTACTTTGTGCGTCCAAGTGGACGCACGTCGCTCTAACGGAACCTTGAAGCCGCAAAGGCGTTTCCGCCAACAGCGTACACCAATCGCAGTGCGCCGCCGAGGGCCAGAATGAAAGCCGAACCCGCCGCTTCGGGCGCCGCAGAGAGCCCGGATCCGCGCGTCGAGGCGCGTGCGGACATGCACCTGATACGTTCGCTGCTCGTCGGCATCTTCATCCTAATGGCGATCTACGCGCTCTCCTTCGCTCGTGCCTTCTTCATGCCGGTCATCCTGGCTTTCCTGCTGGCGCTGACGCTGACGCCGATCGTCCGCTTCCTGCGCAAACACGGCATGCCCGATGTGATATCGGCGACATTGCTGGTGCTGCTGTCGTTCTGCGTCATCGCCGTCGCAGGCTATCTGCTCAGCGGCCCGGTCATCGACCTCATCAACAACACTTCGGTGATTGGCCAGCAGCTGACCGAACGTCTCGCGCAACTGCGGCGTCCTTTCGAAAGGATCATGGAGATTTCGCGGCAGATAGAGGGACTGACGCAGACCTCGCAAGGGCCGGGCGTCCAGAGGGTAGCCATGGCGCAATCCGGCCTTCTCCCACAAGCCGCCAGCAATTTGCTGTCGGCGGGCACCAGTCTCATCATCGTCTTCGTCCTGTCGCTGTTCTTGCTCGCCTCCGGCACGATGTTCTATGAGAAGATCGTCGAATCCTTCCCCAGTCTCAGCGAAAAGAAGCGGGCACTGCGCGTCGTCTATGACGTCGAACGTGAAATCTCGCACTACCTGCTTACCGTCGCCGTCATCAATACAGGCCTGGGCGTAGTCATCGGACTCGGCCTCTGGGCACTCGGCATGCCCAACCCGCAGGTCTGGGGCGCGGCGGCGGCTCTGCTCAATTTCCTGCCCTATATCGGGGCGCTGATTACCATCACGCTTGTCACGATCATCGCGCTGATCAGCTTCGACAGCATCTCCTACGCGCTGCTGGCGCCGGCCTTCGTGCTGTTGTGCGATACCGTCGAAGGCCAATTCGTGACGCCGACGGTGGTTGGCCGGCGCCTAGAGATCAACGCCGTAGCGATCCTCATCGCCATTGCCTTCTGGTCCTGGCTGTGGGGTTTCGTCGGCGCGCTGATGGCGGTGCCGCTGCTGGTGGTCATCAAGGTGTTCTGCGATCATTTCGACGGGCTCAGCCATGTCGGCAATTTCCTGGCGGCGCAGCATGCAGCGGTTGAGGACGAAGAGATTTCAGAGACCGACACGGCCGCGGGCGCATGATCCGAGAAGCGGGAGACTCAGCAGGGGCCCTCGGTGTCAGTTCAATTTTTTGAATTTGCGGCAGTCGCGGTCGGTTCCTACATCCCTCCCGTCCACAGGATCCCGGCCATGACCGCTCTTTCCGTTCTCGACCTGTCGCCGATCGTCGAAGGCAGCAACGCTTCGCAATCGCTCGCCAATTCGCTCGATCTCGCCCGCCATGCCGAGCGGCTGGGATACAGGCGCTATTGGCTGGCCGAGCATCACAACATGCCGGGCATCGCCAGCGCCGCCACCTCCGTCGTCATTGCCCACGTCGCCGGCGGCACCAGGACGATACGCGTCGGCGCCGGCGGCATCATGCTGCCGAACCATTCGCCGCTGGTCATTGCCGAGCAGTTCGGCACACTTAACGCGTTGCATCCAGGCCGCATCGATCTCGGCCTCGGCCGGGCGCCGGGCACCGACATGGGCACGGCGCGCGTGCTGCGCCGCAACGTCGAGGCCGGCGCCGACAGTTTTCCGCAGGATGTCGTCGAACTGATGGGCTATTTCCAGCCGGCCGAAGACGGTCAGCGTATCCGCGCCGTGCCCGGCGAGGGCGAGCAGGTGCCGATCTGGATTTTGGGCTCGAGCCTCTATGGCGCGCAGCTCGCAGCCATGCTGGGCCTGCCCTACGCCTTCGCGTCGCATTTCGCACCGGCCGAACTCGACCACGCACTGGAGATCTATCGCTCGCGCTTCCAGCCGTCGAAGCAGCTCGACAAGCCCCATGTGATGCTCGGCCTCAACGTGTTCGCTGCACCCTCCGACGCCGAGGCGCGCCTGTTGTTCACCTCGCTGCAGCAGGCCTTCGTCAATCTGCGCAGCGGCCGGCCCGGCCGCTTGCCGCCGCCGGTCGACGGATATGAGCGCGACCTCGACCCGATGGCCAAAACCATGCTCGGCCAAGCGCTGTCCTGCGCCGTCGTCGGCGCCCCGGAAACGGTCAGGCAAGGCATCGAAGCGTTCGTGCGGCGCACCGGCGCCGACGAGCTGATGGTTACCGCGCAGATTTTCGACCACGCAGCGCGGGTGCGATCCTTCGAGATCCTGGCCAACGTCCACAAATCGCTGTCGGAAGCGGCCTGACTTTTTGCGAGACTGCGAAGGCGTGTTACGCGCTGACGCTTTGCACGATCGCCCCCAGGGGCGCGCCCAGTGGCCGGCATGAATTGCGGATCATCAGGCGTCCCTTGAGCGTCAGCTTGCGCGGCGGCGCGTCCCTGTTTCCAGCGAGGCGGTCGAGCAGCAGATTGGCCGCCTGCTCACCGATCGCCTTGACCGGTTGTGCGACCGTGGTCAGTTGCGGCTGGAACACGTCCGACCACGGAAAATCGTCGAAGCAGGCGACCGAAATGTCCTCGGGGCAGGACAGCCCGATATCGCGGATCGCCTTCATGGTGCCGATCACCATCGGGTTGTTGGCCGAGAAGATCGCGCTCGGGCGGTCGTGCAGCGAAAGCAGCTGCATCGTCGCGTTGTAGCCGTCGACTTCATGGAAATTGCCGAAGCGGACGAGCTCGCTCTCGACCGGCAGGCCGGCAGCCTGCAGCGCCTCGCGATATCCGGTCATGCGATCATGCATGGGCGAGATGTCGAACGATCCGGAGATGTAGCCGATCCGCCGATGGCCGAGATCGATCAGATAGGTGATGGCGTCGAACACCGCGCGCTGGTTGTCGAGAACGACCGCGTCGGTATCGACGCCTTCGCAAACACGGTCGAGCAGCACCACCGGCACGTTGGCGTCGTCGACAATTCTCTTCAGGATCGCGCCGTCGCCGACGCGCGCAACGATCAGCCCGTCGACCATCCGGTCGAGCAGCAGCCTGATCTGGTCGTCCTGCGTGTTCAGGTCCTCGTCCGTGCAGCACAGCATGACCGCGTAGCCGGCGCGGTCGAATGCCTGCTGGATGACCGAAACGACATCGGTGAAGAACGGATTGGTGATGTGAGGAACGGTAAGCCCGATGGTGCGGGTCGTGCCCATTTTCAGGCTGCGGGCGATCGCGTTGCGCTTGTAGCCGATGTCGATGATCGCCTGTTCGATGCGCTGGCGGAGCTGGGGACTGACGGTTGCGGTGCCGTTGATCAGCGCCGAGACGGTGGCGACCGAAACACGCGCCGCTTCAGCCACGTGCAGCATGGTCGGGGCCGTGGACTTTCGCTGCTTTTTTCGCCCTGGCGCCATCATTTTCGAAACGTTTCATCGCCCTCTGGCTGCAATACCTACGGAATCCTGCAGATTTGCGCAAGAATTGAAATGCATCAATCTCGCCTCATCAGATAGCGACTTGACATGTTCGAAACGTTTAGATTAGCGTTTGAGATGTTCGACGACGACGGAAGGGAGGCCGTTCTTGTGATGGAGCATGGCAATTCCATCACATCCGAAGGTGATGCGGCCGCCGCCAATCGTTCGGCTGTCGTTCTGAGCGCCGAGCACATCTCTAAGACGTTCGGTGGCATCGCCGCACTTGTCGATGTCGGCTTCGAGCTGCGGCGCGGCGAGATCCATGCGCTGATGGGGGAAAACGGCGCCGGCAAGTCGACGCTGATGAAAATCTTTTCCGGCATCTACACGGATTACGACGGAACGGTGAACGTCGATGCCCACCCGGTCCATTTCGCCGGGGTGCGCGACGCCGAGCATGCCGGCATCGCCATTATCCACCAAGAACTCAATCTCGTCCCCGAGCTCAATGTTGCCGACAATATCTTCCTGGGCCGAGAGAAGCTGATCGCCGGACTTGTCGTCGATCGCAAGGCAAGCAGCGATGCCGCCGGCGCCCTGCTGCAGAGGCTCGGCATCGAGCTCAACCCGGAAGCGCGGGTCGGCAGCCTGCGTGTCGGCGAGCAGCAACTGGTCGAGATCGCCAAGGCATTGTCGATGTCGGCGCGCATCCTGATCATGGACGAGCCGACTTCGGCGCTTTCGCCGGCCGAATGCCAAAGACTGTTCCGGATCATCCGCCAGCTCGCCGACAGCGGGGTGGCGATCGTCTATATCTCGCACCGCATCGACGAGGTCATGCAGCTGGCCAGCCGGGTCACCGTGTTTCGCGATGGACGCCGCGTGCTGACCGAGGCGATGGCAAAGCTCGACGAAGACACCATCATTTCGGCGATGGTCGGACGCAACCTGCTTGCCTCTTCCCAGGAAGAGCGTGGTCCCAGCGGCAAGGTCGTCCTCTCCGTAAGCGGCCTGTCGCTATCGAAACCAGACCGACACGGCTGGCGCACCGCGCTCGACGGCGTCGGCTTCGATCTTGCCGAGGGCGAAATCCTGGGGATAGGCGGGCTGCTCGGCTCGGGACGCAGCGAAATCCTGGAGACCATCTTCGGTTCCAGCGGCGGCCGTGCCGGCGGCGAAATCCGGCTCGACGGCGAGCCGGTGGAAATCCGTTCGCCGCGCGACGCTCGCCGGCTCGGCATCGCTCTGGTGACCGAGGACCGCAAGACGCAAGGCCTGCATCTCCAGGCCTCGATCACCGACAATATCGCGCTGCCGCTGGTCGGCGCGCTGGCTCGGTTCGGCCTTCGCTCGCTGTCCGGCGAGCGGAGCCTGGCACGGCAGGCGGTCAAGGCGCTCGGCATTCGCTGCGGGACCATCGAGCAGCCGGCCGGCACACTGTCGGGCGGCAACCAGCAGAAGGTCGTCATCGGCAAGTGGCTGGCGACGCGGCCGCGGGTGCTGCTGCTGGACGAGCCGACACGCGGCATCGATGTCGGCGCCAAGCGGGAGATCTACGACCTCATCTTCAAGCTGGCGCGGGACGGCCTCGCCATCGCCGTCATCAGTTCGGAACTACCGGAGCTGCTGCATCTTTCCGATCGCGTCCTGGTCATGGCCGACGGTCGCCAGACGGGGATCCTGTCGCGCGCGCAAGCCAGCGAGGAGGCCATCATGCGGCTCGCGGCGCCGCGCCGGACCATGACGAGGCCTGCCGCATGAGCATCTTGAACGTCCTGTCGCGGACGAAGCTCTATTGGGGCCTGATCGCCATCTTCCTGATCGGCGTGCTGGGCTCGCCGATCAGTTCCAAGGGCAACAACATCTTCCTGTCCTACGGCAATCTGCTCGATGTGCTGCGCCAGGTGTCGACCACCGGCCTGATCGCCACCGGCATGACGGCGGTGATCATCACCGGCGGCATCGATCTTTCCGTCGGCTCGCTGATGGCGATCTGCACCGTGGTCTGCGCCATGCTGCTGACCGTTCCGGGCGCCACGCCGGCAGTGGTGCTGGGGGTGCCGACAGTTGCCGTAGTCGCCCTTTGCCTCGGCATCCTGGTCACCCGCTTCATCTTCCTGAACATCGAAAAATCCCGCGCCGGCCCGCAGGCCACCCACGCCGTCAGGCTGGACAGCGTTCGTGGGCTGGTCACGCCCGGCATTGTCGGGGTGATCCTCTGCAGTCTCGTGCTGTGGTTCCTGCTGCCGCAGGTCGGCTCGAAATTCGGCGTGCTCGGCGTGTTGCTGGTGGCGCCTTGCGTCGGCTTGCTGTTCGGCGCGCTCAACGGCTTCATTATCGTCGCCGGGCGGCTGCAACCTTTCATCGTCACCCTGGCGATGATGGTGACGGCGCTCGGCATTGCCCGGCTGACCGCCGGTCAGAACAATGCGGTGCTGCCGGTCTACACCGGGTCGAACGCCACCGCCGATTTCGAAGTCCTGCGCTCGCTGGTGTTCGGCGTCATCCCGATGCCGGGCCTGTTCTTCCTCGCAGCGATCCTGATCTACGGCGCGGTGCTGCGCTTCACCCCGTTCGGTCGCTATGTCTACGCCATCGGCGGCAATGAAGAAGCGGCGCGGCTGTCCGGCATTGCCGCCGGCCGCGTCAAGATCGCCACCTACGCCGTGTCCGGACTGCTGGCCGGCGTGGCGGCGGTGCTCTATGTCGCGCAATACAGGCAAGGCAAGCCGGATGCCGGCGCCGGGCTGGAGCTCGATGCCATCGCCGCCGTGGTCATCGGCGGCACCAGCCTGATGGGCGGACGCGGCAGCCTCATCGGCACATTCTGCGGCGTGCTGATCTTCGGGCTGCTCTCGAACATCCTGCAATTGCATAACATCAATTCCAACCTTCAGCTCGTGCTGAAGGGGATGATCATCATCGGCACCGTGCTCGTGCAGGAGCGCAATGCCGGTGATCTTCTCTACTATCTGCGCCTGCCCTTTGGAAAAACGGCGCACAAGGAAACGACCGCAGCAAAGCGGCCGTCAAAAGAGACCCGGTCTCTAAATCTTGGAGGAAACAAGAAATGAAACGACGTGAATTGCTGAAGCTTGCCGCTATCACCGCGGCGCTGCTGACCACGACCGCGCTTTTGGCCAGCGGCAGCGCCTACGCGCAGGACAAGAAGTGGAAGATCGGCTTCTCGCAGGTGACGACCATCGAGCCGTGGCGCGCCCAGTTCAACAAGGACATCCTGGCTGAGGCCGCCAAGCATCCGGAAGTCGAGCTGATCATCACCGACGGCGAGGACAAGACGGAAAAGCAGGTCGCTGATGTCGAGAACCTGATCCGTCAGGAAGTCGATGCGCTGCTGGTGTCGCCGAAGGAATCGGCGGGGTTGACCGGCGTCGTGCAGCAGGCGATCGACGCCAAGATCCCGGTCTTCGTGCTCGACCGCAACGTCGAGACCAAGGACTACACGCAGTTCGTCGGCGGCGACAACAAGCTGATCGGCCGGGCTGCCGGTGAATACGCCGTCGAATTGCTTGGCGGCAAGGGCAAAGCATCGGGCAATGTCGTCGAGATCTGGGGCGGCATGGGCACCCAACCGGCACATGACCGTCATGAAGGCTTCCATGAATTCACCGACAAGGAGCCGGGGATAAAATACCTGCTCGACAAGCAGTCGGGCGACTGGAAACAGGACCAGGCCTACAACATCATGGCCACGGCGCTGCGCAATAACGAGAAGATCGACCTCGTCTATGGTCACAACGACCCGATGGCCTACGGCGCCTACCTTGCCGCCAAGGATGTCGGACGCGAGAAGGACATCAAGTTCATCGGCATCGACGGCCTGCCCAATGAAGGCGTGCAGCTTGTTGCCAATGGTGCGCTGACGGCGACGTTCACCTATGTGACACCGGGTGCCGAAGGGCTGCGGCAGGCGATCAAGTTCCTGAACGGCGAGAAGGTCGAAAAGACCATCACGCTGCCGACGCAAAGGATCACCAAGGAAAATGCCGCGGAGATTCTGAAGGAGCATGGCCTCTGAGACGAAGTCGTCGATGACGGCGCCCCTCTCCCCGTTCTACGGGGAGAGGATGCCGGCAGGCAGGTGAGGGCAGCGCTGGCCAAGGCCGCGCTCACGCCAGCTTGGCCAAAAGCCTCATGAAAATCGCGGCCTCCTTGGCCGAAAGCGGCGCCAGCGTTTCCTGCGTGATGTCGCGGGCGATCGGGATCAGCCGCTCGACGGCATTGCGGCCTTCAGCGGTCAGATTGACCAGCAGGCGCCTTTTGTCGACCTCATGCCTGGAAAGCTCGACCAGGCCGCGCGCCTTGAGCCGGTCGATTACGCCTTTCACCGTCGCCGCGTCCATGGCGATCAGGCTGCCAAGCTGGTTCTGCGAGGTCTCGCCGACATCGTACAACTTGGCCAGAGCGGCGAATTGCGGCGGTGTCAGGTCGGCGATGTGCGCGGCGAAGATCGAGACGTGGCGCTGGTGCGCCTTGCGCAGGATGAAGCCGACCTGCTCCTGCAAACGGTAATCGTTCTCGTCGGGCTCCTCTGCCTCGACCAGCTTGAGCTTGACGTCTTCGGCGCTCACCGCAGTCCGTCCCATGCCTTGATGTCTTCTGCCGCGAGGCCACCCATGCGGTCGTGCACGCGCGGGCCGCAGCTCATGGCGAGGCAGAACAGAATCTCGTCGGGACGGGGCCCGTCGCTGATGCCGACCTCCATCGCATCGAAATGGCTGCGGACATAGGCGGCGTTGATATGGCCGAGCGGCACGTCGAGCCGCGCGCCGAAGGCGCCGACCTTCTTTGCCGACGGCACGATCGCCTTGGCGTCGCCGAGCCGCTCGCGCATGGCATAGCCGCCAGGCACATGCCACAGCGCGCCATGCTCCAGCTCGCCGGCGATACCGACGATGGCGCCCTTGCCGTAGCCGTCGATCTGTTTCACGTCGCCGCCCAATGCGGCGATGAGCTTGTCGGAGAGCAGCAGCCCGAGCGGCTTCAGATCGTCCATGGCGCTCTGCAGGTCTTCCACGTAACGGCCGGCGAATGGGTTGTTGACCACCGCCATGGCGGCGGCACGGCGGCGCGGCACCTCCGCCACCGGCCCGCCCTCATGAAATATCTCCTCGGTCAGCACGGCAATCTTGCGGATCGCAAACTCAGGCATCGGCAATTTCCTTCCTTGATTTCTCGTTGGGCGCAACGAGCGCCATGGGACCGGCGATCCGTGCCTGACCGGCAAGGAACAAGGCTGAAGCGGCAATCAGCCCATGTCGCCGAAAATCTTCGGCGACGGTGAACCCGCGGTCCAGCGCGACGGCGATTTCGCCTGATGAAAGCGCGCCGACGCCCTGGGTGACCAATTGATCGCCAAGGTCGCTGTCGGGCGCCAGATCGCGCGCCGGCACGCGCTCGATGGCGGGATGACCGGGCAGGTCGACGGCGTTGGCGATCAGGGTCGCGGCGGCATCGGCCTCAGCACCGGTCCGCGCCAGCACGGTGACAGCATCGGCGATGCCGAGCGAAAAGGAACGGCCGCGCCAGCCGCTGGTCGCGACGCCGCGAATCCCGTCTTCGGCACGGATCGTGATCCGGTCTGCCAGTCCATGGCCCGTCCCGACAATGGCAAGCGTCATGGACCGGCCGTTGCCGAGATGGATCGCGCTGTCGCCGCCATTGTTGACATAGGCGCGATCGAGCCGGCGGCCGGCCAGCAGCGCGTCAAGCATTTCGTCGGCTACCGAACCGGCGACCGCAGCCATCGGCGTGATGAATCGTTTCGCCAGCGGAACAACCGCCGTTTCCATGCGCCGCGCCGTCGGCCCAGCGAAAGCACGGGGCTGCGACGAGGCCGGCCGGCGCAGTTCCGGCAGTTCTTCGACGAGCTCCGGCAGGATTGTCTGGAACCGCGCCACCGCCTGGCCATAGGCGGCGCGGCATTCGTCCGCATCGCCAAATGCCTCGATGATCAGGTCGATCGGGCCATGATTGAGGTGCAGCCGCCTGCCGTCCTCAAGCCAATGTACCTGCGGCCCGTTCATCACTTGGCCCCGTTGCCCGCTGCACGCCGCAACTGCGCCAGCGGCGGCCATGGATTGCTGGCCGGCGCGCCCGTGCCGCGGCGCGGGTTGAGATACTCGCCGCCTTTGGCCAGAATGTCGTCAACACTGCGGATCTCGGCCTCGTAGCCGCCGAGCCTGATATAATCGTCTCGGCGCAAAGTGAATTCGATCGGCGCCACCAGCGCCGGCGTCGGCACATAGCCAAAGGCGCCTTCCGGCACGCTGATAACGTCGACCATCAGCGTGATGCCGCCGCCCGGCCAGACATAGACCGGCGCGCCGCCGACGGTCACATAGGTCGTCAGGCCCTGCACCGAGCGGGTCAGATTGACCGGATTCTCGGTGACGCCGGCGCGCAACGAGCCGCCGGCGCCGCCGACGAACAGCACGGTGCACAGCGCCGGCTCGCAATTGTCCTCGATAAGGCCGACGGATTTCTGCAGCCGCTCGGGGAACGGTTTTTGCACCGGCTTCAATTCGTCGTCGAGCTCGTAATAGGCGAACTGCTCGCCGGTGGTCGAGACCATCAGCAGCGACAGGCCGGGACGCGCGCCCTTCTTTGCATTCCACTCGCCAAGGATCGACAGCGGGTCGGAAATGCTTGTGCCGCCCCAGCCGAGTCCGGGCTCGGACACCTTGAAATAGCGGCCCGGCGTCGAACGGCGGCCGATGATTTTTATGCCGGTGTCCTGCCAGCCGAGCACCTTGCCCGCCTGATGCTCGGAG
>SAQR01000038.1:0-3748 GCA_004020365.1 Mesorhizobium sp. | reverse complement strand
ATGTTGGACTGTGTGCCCGAGCCGGTCTGCCAGACAACCAGCGGGAAATGATCGTCGAGCTTGCCGTCGATGACCGGCGGCTTGCCGGCTTCGACGATGACGGCAGCGCCGCCGTCGATGGTGAGTTCGACCGGCTTGCGGTTGCACAGATTGAGCAGCGCATCGCAGGTGGCACGACCTTCGGCTTTGGAGCCGCCGGTCAGATGATGCACGCCACCCAACGACAGCATCTGCGAGCCATATTCGCCTGTCGTGACATGGCCGATCGCCTCGCCCCCGGCGCGAACCGTCGCTGTTTCGGGGCCGATATGACGGTCGGTATCGATCTTCACCTTGACGCCGCAATAGGAGAAGATGCCCTCGGTGACCACGGTGACGAGATCGACGCCTTCGACCTCCTGGCTGACGATGAAAGGAGCCGGCTTGTAGTCGGGATAGGTGGTGCCGGCGCCGATCGCGGTGACGAAGCGGCGGCCGGTGTTGATCAGTTCGCCGTCCCAGGCCTCGCCCTCGGCGACAAACGGCACGACCGCGCCGCCGGTCTCGGTCGCGTGGTCGAGGATGGTCAGCGGATCCATCCGCACGATCCTGCCGCCGACATTGCCGTAGCGGTCGCAGGCGCCAGTGCGGCCGTCTGCTATGTAGCACATGACCGGGCAAGCATCGCAGCGGATCTTTTCCGCCACCTGCTTCTCGCCGGGATCATGCATCTCGAAACGTTCGGCAAGCTCGCTCATCGGCGCGCCTCCTTGTCGCGGATCGCGGCGCGGATACGGCTCGGCGTCGCCGGAATTTTGCTGACCAGGACGCCAGTGGCGTGACGGATGGCATTGAGGATCGCCGGCGCCGTCGGGATCAGCACATGCTCGCCCAGGCCCTTGGCGCCAAAGGGTCCTTCCGGATCCGGAACTTCGATCAGGATGGTCTCGATCGGCGGCACGTCGCCGATCGTCGGGATCAGGTAATCGTGCAGATTCTCGGTACGGCCGGGGATGTATTCCTCCATCAGCGCCATGCCGATGCCTTGCGCGATGCCGCCTTCGATCTGGCCTTCGGCGAGCAGCGGGTTGATCGCTCTGCCGACATCATGCGCGGCGGTGATCTTGATCAGCTTGACCGTGCCGAGCTTGAGGTCGACCTCCAGTTCGGCGATCTGCGCGCCGTAGCCATAGACGGCATAAGGCTTGCCCTGGCCCTTGGCATCGAGCGGCAGGGTCGGCGGGTCATAGCTTTCCTCGGCGCAAAAGACCAAGCCGTCGGCATCGGCCTTCAGCGTGGACAAATCGATATGCCTGGTCGCCTCACCCTCGCAGATGATCAGGCTTTCGCCCTCGAGAGCGATCGCCGCTTTCTCCGACACATTGGCGAAGCGCAGCATTGTCTCGCGCAAGGCGCGGCCGGCCTTTTCCGCGGCCTTGCCGGTCACGAAGGTCTGGCGCGAAGCGGACGTCTTGCCGGCGTCCGGCGTGATCGCCGTGTCGGCGCTTTTCAGGCGGATTTTTTCGAGCGGCAGGCCGAGCGCGTCGGCACAGATCTGGGCAATGACTGTGTTCGAGCCTTGCCCGATATCGACGGCGCCCTGATGCAGGACGACATCGCCTTCAGCCGAGATGCCGACCTTGATGGTCGACGGATTGGGCAGCGAGGTGTTGCCGCAGCCATACCAGCATGAGGCGACACCGACGCCGCGTTTCCGGGTTTTGTTGGCACTGTTGAATGTCTCGGCGTCGGCAAGCGCACGCGTCCAATGCGGCCGCAGCGCTTCGAGGCACTCGGCGATGCCGACACCCGATTCAAGCCTTTGGCCGGTAACCGTTTCGGAACCGTTTCGAAGGCAGTTTTTCAAGCGAAAATCGAGCCGATCCAGCCCAAGCTTGTCGGCCAATTCGTCATAGAGCGTTTCCTGCATGATCGTCGCCTGCGGCACGCCGAAACCGCGGAAGGCGCCGGAGATCGGCCCATTTGTGTGGATGGCGCGGCCCTCGGCCCGATAGTTCGGCGTCGCATAGGGACCGGAGGCATGCACGGGAACGCGGTTGGCGACGGTCGGGCCCCAGCTCGCATAGGCGCCGGTATTGAAATCGCCGGCGAAGACCATGCCGGTGACGCGGCCATCGGCATCGGCGCTGATCGTCGCCTTCATCTCGGCGGGATGACGCTTGGTGGTCGAGATCATCGATTCATTGCGGGTGTAGGCAAGCGCCGCCGGCCGCCCGGTTTTCATCACGACCAGGCCGATCAGCGGCTGCAACGAAACGTCGAGCTTGGAGCCAAAACCGCCGCCGGTGGCGGTCGGCACGATCCGCACCTTGTCGACGGTAAGGCCAAGCACTTTTGCCACGTCGTCGCGGTCCATATAAGGCGCCTGCGTGCAGGCGACGACGACGAGCGTGTCGCCGTCCATATAGGCATAGCCGGCCTCGGGCTCGATATAGGCGTGTTCGACATAGGAGGTGTCGATGGCGCCGGAAACGGTGAAGGCAGCGCCGGCAAGGGCGGCGTCGGGGTCACCGCGCTCGACAAAGCCTGATGTGAGCAGGTTTGCCGGCCGGTTCTCGTGGATCAGTTTTGCCCCGCCGGCCTGCGCCTCGCAGGGCTGCAGGACATGCGGCAACTCGGTCCAACGAACAGGGAAATCGGCAAGATCGAGATCGAGAATGGCCTCGCGCTCGCCGGCAACCAGCGCCACCGCCTCGCCGCGAAAGCGCGAGAAATCTTCGGCCAGCGCCGGCTGGTCGGCGAAAGGCGCAATGACGCCGAAGCAGTTCTTGCCCGGAATGTCGGCGGCGGTGAAGACGCCGACGATGCCGGGATTAGCTTTCACCCAGGCAGCGAGATCGCCGAAGGCGAAGCGGGCGTGATAATGCGGCGAGCGGACCACCAGCACCGCCAGCGCATCGGCCGGAAAGGAATCGCCGCCGAATTTTTCGCCGCCGTTGATTTTAGGCAGGCCGTCGAGGCGAATTGGAGAGGAGCCGACGGCGTGGCCCGAGATTGGCATTCTGCGGTCAAGACCGAGAGAACGGGGAGACGCCGGCGCTGGAGCTTGCCCCTTCTCCCCGTCACCATACGGGGAGAAGGTGCCGGCAGGCGGATGAGGGGCAGCGCCGTCGGTCGAAAATTCGCTCGCGAACCGCCCAGCATCCATCACCGCGGCGACGATCTTGCGGTAGCCGGTGCAGCGGCAGAGGACGCCGCCCAGCGCATCCTGGGTTTCGGCCTCGGTTGGATTGGGTTTCTTCTCCAGAAGCGCTGTCGCCGCGATGAGCAGGCCAGGTGTGCAAATGCCGCATTGCGCCGCGCCATGGTTGAGGAACGAGGCCTGCAGCGCCGACAATCTGCGGTTGGCGAGACCCTCGACCGTGGTCACCACGGTGCCGGCGGCAGAAGCCGCAGACATCAGGCAGGCGCAGACGGGTTCGCCGTCGACGAGCACCGTGCAGGCGCCGCAGTCGCCGGCGTCGCAGCCGACCTTGGTGCCGGTCAGGCGCAATTCGTCACGCAGCACCGAAGAGAGACGGCGAACCGGCGGCACGCAGACGGAAACGGCGGCGCCGTTGACCTCGAAGGCGATGTCGATGCGCTCCATGCTCATGCCAAGCTGAGCTCCGCTCATGCCAGGCTGAGCTTCAGTCACGTCAGACTGCACTTTCGTCATGCCAGGCTGAGCTTTGCTCATGCGGCCACCGCCTTGTCATCCGACGCGTGGCCCGCGGCACCAAGCACGGCGCGGGCGACGATTTCACGC
>SAQR01000037.1 GCA_004020365.1 Mesorhizobium sp. | reverse complement strand
TCCCAGGCCCCCGCCCCCGCCCTGCAGTGCGCTTCTGCGTCTTCGACGGACAGCCATTGCGGCGCTGGCTGCTTGCCGGCGGTGATCACGTTGATGCGGTTGTAGGTTCTCAGGCAATGGTCGGTGATCCACAGCAGCGTGTTGGCATCCGGCGGGAAATAGAGCCTGACCGTGTCGGCCTTCTTGTTGGCGACAAGATCGGCAAAGCCCGGATCCTGGTGGCTGAAGCCGTTGTGATCCTGCCGCCAGACATGGGAGGTCAGCAGGTAATTGAGTGAGGCGATCGGCTTGCGCCAGGCAAGCTCGCGCGATGTCTTCAGCCATTTCGCATGCTGGTTGACCATGGAATCGACGATGTGGATGAACGCCTCGTAACAGGAGAACAGGCCATGGCGGCCGGTCAGCAGGTAGCCCTCCAGCCAACCCTGGCAAAGATGCTCGCTGAGCACTTCCATAACGCGGCCGTCACGGGAGAGGTGGACGTCATCGGGGTCGATCCGCTGCATCCAGACCCGGTTCGTGACCTCGAAGACGTCGTCAAGGCGGTTGGAGGATGTCTCATCCGGCCCCATCAGCCGGAAATTCCTGACATGCGCATTCAGGCGTATGACGTCGCGAAGATAGCTGCCGAGGATCCGCGTCGCCTCGGCCTTGGCACCTCCCGGACGCGTCACATCGAGCGCCAGGCTTTTCCAATCGGGAAGCTCGAGATCACGTTTCAGCAATCCGCCATTGGCATAGGGCGTTGCGCCCATGCGCTTGGATCCGGTTGGCGCAAGCGCCGCCAGTTCTGGAAGAAGACGCCCGCTGTCGTCGAACAGCTTGTCCGGTTCGTAGCTCCGCATCCAGTCTTCGAGGATCTTGCGGTGTTCCGCGTTGCTGCGGGCGTTCGACACCGGCACTTGATGCGAGCGCCAGAAATCCTCGACCTTCTTGCCATCGACCTTCTTCGGCCCGGTCCACCCCTTCGGGCTGCGCAGCACGATCATCGGCCACAGCGGGCGCTCTCCTTGCCAGCCCGGCTTACGGGCGCCCGTCTGGATCGAGCGGATTCTGTCGAGCACGGTGTCCAGCTTGGTGGCCATCAACCGATGCATGGGAAGCGGCTCGTGACCTTCGACGAAAAAAGGTTCGTAGCCATAGCCGGCGAACAGGGCGCGCAGTTCCACGTCATCCATGCGGGCAAGGATCGTCGGGTTGGCGATCTTGTAGCCGTTGAGATGCAGGATCGGCAGCACAGCGCCGTCGGATGCCGGGTTGAGGAACTTGTTGGAGTGCCATGCCGCCGCCAGCGGACCGGTTTCCGCTTCGCCGTCCCCGACAACGCAGGCGACCACCAGATCGGGATTGTCAAAAACCGCGCCGAAAGCATGGACCAGCGCATATCCCAGTTCTCCGCCTTCATGGATCGAGCCGGGCGTTTCCGGAGCGGCGTGGCTTGGCACGCCGCCGGGGAAGGAGAACTGCCGAAAAAGTTTCCTCAACCCGTCTTCGCCCTGGTCGATTTCGGGATAGATCTCGCTGTAGCTGCCCTCGAGCCAGGTGTTCGCGACCATCGCCGGGCCGCCATGACCCGGGCCGCAGATGAACAAAACGTCGAGACCGCGTTGACGGATGACGCGGTTCAGGTGGACGTAGATGAAGTTGAGGCCAGGCGTCGTGCCCCAATGGCCGAGCAGCCGCGGCTTGACGTGTTCGGCTTTCAGCGGTTCGCGCAGCAGCGGATTGTCCATCAGATAGATCTGGCCAACCGAAATGTAGTTCGCGGCGCGCCAATAGCGGTCCATGAGATCGACCTGATAAAGACCTCTTGTGGTCGCAGTTTTCTGAGCCTCGTCGTTCATCGAAACGTCTCCAGATGCGTTCGCCCGTCGATATCTGGAGTGGCATCGCCCCGGAGGAAGGATTCTTTCGCAAATAAGTTCGGCTGGAGCCGCTGTTGTGCCCGCCAATCGCTCTTTTGCAGGAACCCGGAAGCTCGCCAGCGGTTAAGGAGACTAGCCGCCGGACATCAGTTGCCGAGGCCGAGCGCATAGCCGAGGAGCTGTCGGGCACGATCAGGGGACAATCGGGGGGCTCGCAAGAGGAGCAAAAAGATGCTCGATCTTTCCGACGCACGCGACCGAATGGTCGAGATCCATCTCAGCCGCCGTGGCATTCGTGACCGCGAGGTGCTGGAAGCGATGCGCGAGGTTCCGCGCGAGGCATTCGTCGCTCCCGGCTTTGAAGAATTCGCCTATGAGGATGGGCCGCTGCCGATCGCCGAGGGTCAGACGATATCGCAGCCCTACATCGTCGCCCTGATGATCGAGATGGCGGAAATCGGACCGGGCGATCATGTCCTGGAAGTTGGCACCGGCTCGGGCTACGCGGCTGCCGTGATGAGCCGGATCGTCGAACGCGTCTACACGATCGAGCGCCACGCCGGGTTGGCCGAAACGGCGAGACAGCGCTTCGAAGAGCTTGGCTATGACAATATCGAAGTCCGCACCGGCGATGGCACCAAAGGCTGGCCCGAAGCAGCGCCCTTCGACGCCATTCTGGTCGCCGCCGGCGGACCCGGTGCGCCGCTTGCCCTTCAGGAACAGCTCGACGTCGGCGGCAGGCTCGTCATCCCGGTCGGCGACGAACCGCATGATCAGCGCCTTCTCAAGGTCACCCGAACCGGCGCTGCAACCTACAGCGAGGAGGATTTCGGCGGCGTCCGATTTGTCCCGCTCATCGGCGAGCAGGGCTGGCCAGAAAGCGGCAACCGTATCGCCAACGATCGTCCGCCCGCACGCGCACGCACGCGCAGCCTGCCGGAGATGATCGCGGCGGCGGCCGAACCGCTGCCGGATTTCGACGATCCGGCGTTCGGCGAATTGTTCGACCGGTTTGGCGACCGGCGCGTCGTGCTGCTCGGTGAAGCGAGCCACGGCACGTCGGAGTTCTACCGGGCCCGCGCCGCAATCACCCGCAGGCTCATCGAGAAGCACGGCTTCACCATCGTCGCCGTCGAGGCCGACTGGCCCGATGCAGCAGCAATCGATCGCTACGTCCGCCACCGGCCGTCACGGGCCAAGGCCGATCCGCCGTTCCAGCGGTTTCCCACCTGGATGTGGCGCAACACCGACGTTGCCGCATTCGTCGACTGGATGCGACAGCACAATGAGCGCATCAGGCTATCGTCCCGGCTGACGGGATTCTATGGCCTCGACATCTACAATATGAGCGGATCGATCGCCGCGGTCCTGCAATATCTCGACCGGGTCGATCCGCAGGCAGCAAAGATTGCGCGTGAACGCTATGGCTGCCTGACGCCTTGGCAACATGAACCATCCACCTACGGCCGTGTCGCGCTCACCTCCGGCTACCGGAAATGCGAGCAGGCCGTGCTCGAACAATGTCGCGAACTGCTTGCCAGGCAGCTCGACTATGCCCAGCAGGACGGCGTCGATTTCCTGGATGCGACCCAGAATGCCCGGCTGATCGCCTCCGCGGAACGCTACTACCGGATCATGTACTATGGCGGCGCGCAGTCGTGGAATCTGCGCGACACCCATATGTTCGAGACGCTGGAGCATCTGCTGGAAGCTCGCGGGCCTAACGCCAAGGCGGTCGTGTGGGCGCATAATTCCCATATCGGAGATGCCCGCTACACCGAAATGGGGATTGTCAGGGACGAAGTGAACATCGGCCAGCTCTGCCGCCAGCGCTTCGGCGACGAGGCAGCCTTGATCGGGCTCAGCACGCATTCCGGGACAGTCGCCGCGGCCTCCGACTGGGACAGCCCGATGGAAATCAAGCGGGTGCGGCCTTCGCATGGCGATAGTTACGAGCGGCTTTGCCACGATTGCGGCGTCTCGCGTTTCCTGCTCGACATCAAGCGCGACGATACGCTGCGCGAGCGGCTTCTGGAGCGTCGCCTGGAGCGTTTCATCGGCGTGATCTATCGGCCGGAAACCGAACTGCGCAGCCACTACGCGGATGCCTCTCTGTCCCGGCAGTTTGACGCGTTCGTCTGGTTCGACGAAACTGTCGCGGTGACGCCGCTTGGGCCGCAGCATGTCGGAACCGGCGTTCCCGACACTTATCCGTTCGGGCTCTAATGCATGTCGCGCAAAAGTGTGCAGCGGTTTTACGATAACGACATGCATAAAACAAAAACCTAAAGCGCGTTGCGTGAGCCCGGTCAAATGCGACGCGCTTTAGCCGCCTCACAACAGAGCCGCATCAAGGTGAGTTTCGGCGGAACATTCGTCGCGCCCTGCTGTTTCTAGAACAGGACCCTTTTCGAAGGAGTTGTGCCATGAGCGGAACCAAACATCCAAAGTGGAAAAAGCCGAGCGACGCCGATCTGAGGAACAACCCCGGTATCGGGAGCTCCAAGGGCACAATCAAGGAAGGCGACGAAGTCTTGCTCGAAGGCGAAAACACCATCGAAGGCGACGTCGAGAACGACACGAACGCCCTTGGCGGGATCAATCCAAGGCAAAAGATGCGGACGAACAAGTAGCGCCGCTGCGTATCTCTCCGCGTTATTCACTCCCCAGCAAAAAACGTCGCTGCGACGGCAATTGAGATCAGGCTCAGCATCGCCAGGCCTGCCCTGGCGATGTGCGAGGCTTCCCAAACGTCGCGCAGGTCTGTCCAGTCGCCGCTTTGCTTCCGACGGAGCATTGAAAAAAACGTCGCGGCTGGTTTCGAGACAGCGACATCTTGCACCCAGAAATTGTTGACGGGATGCGTGACCAGCCAATAGACCGCATGTTCCGCCACCAGGAAGACAAGGGCCGCCAAGGTCCACCAAAATCGAGCGCCTGGATAAGGCGTAAGGTAAAGCAGGATGGCGAGTGCAACGATGCCGCCGATCTCGGCAAACCCGCCGATCGTGAAACCGGGATAGTAGATCGTCTGCACAGATTTGTAGGCGGCCTCCTTGAGGCGCAACTTGCCTGGCAACTCCAAAGCGTGCGCAAGCGAGAGCGCCATCGTGGTTGCGACTAGAAGAAGGGTGACAATCATGAACGCGCGCATGCTGTTCCTCCCTGAACCGTCCTGGCAATACGCGGCGTAGATAGCGTGCTCCCCGATGCGGTAAAGGCGACGAAGGTGGAGCTGCCGCTCCATTTTTCAATGCCCCTAGCATTGAGCCCCACCGCAACGGCAGGGAACCATCGTTCGGCGCGATGGTTGTCATCCTGGATGATCCTCCTCCGAGGAAACGGAAGGAGACACATCCCGCTGCAAACGACCCACGTCTACGCCGGCGTCGACAGCAAAAACGAGCTCGTTGACGCCGGAGCTGTGGAAACACATCGGCGCCGACGGAAGCAAACTTCGGGGAGTCTCCGATGCCTGATCCTGATCCAGATCCGAACAATCCCGTTCCGATACCGGATAATCCCAATCCTGAGCCTGCCCGGCCGCCTGCTCCACCGGAGACTCCGCCGGGTGAGCCGCCGGGCGTTCCCCCGCCTTCGCCTGATCCCGTTCCCAGCCCTGTAAGGCAGCCCGTCGAAATTCCTCCCGATATACCACCGGAGATTCCTCCGGGACCGACCTTCCCGGGTCCGACGGCCAGAGCATTGGACCCCTGAGCATTGGACCCAAGAGTGGAAACCCGGCTGTAGAACGACGCCGTCGCCAACCATTCTGGTCTTGGCATTCCGGTTTTGGCATTCCGGTTTTGGTTATTCCCCGATTTGGCTGGTCGAACGTTCGTTGAGCCTCCCGCCGGTTTGCGCGTCGATCGCCGCCAGGCTGACCTCATAGCCCCACAGGGTCCGGATATGGCGCAGCGTGGCGTCGCGACTGGCCTCCTCCAGCATGATGCCGTTCTTCACCTTGTGCTCCAGTCGCAACTGCCGGTCGCCGAGCAGATCGACATCCACCACCTGGATATCCGGCCGGCTTGCGCCGATGTCGTAGCTCTGGGCGAGCCCGGCGCGTATCTTTTCGTAGCCACGCTCATTGTGTATCGACGCGACTTCGTAATGCGGTTCGCTGGCAGCATCGGCGAGGATGAAGAACCGCCATTTCCGCATCAAAGCGGGGCTCAGATACTGGCGGATGAAAGATTCGTCGCGATGGTTCGCCCACGCGTCGAGCAGGGTTTCGCGCCAATTGCCGTTGCCGGCGATATCGGGGAACCAGTCACGATCCTCGGCGGTCGGCTCTGTTGATATGCGCTGGATGTCCTGCATCATGTCGAGGCCCAACGCATAAGGATTGATGCCGGAAAACCGCGGGTCGTCGAAGCCCGGCTGAAAGATCACGTTAGAATGGTTGCGCAGGATTTCCAGCATCGCGCCTTCGCTGATCAGGCCGCGATCGAACAGCATGTTCATGAGCGTGTAGTGCACGAAGGTGGCGCAGCCTTCGTTCATCACCTGCGTTTGCCGCTGCGGATAAAAATATTGCGCGACGACGCGGACGATCCTGACGATTTCACGCTGCCAGGGCTCCAGGACCAGGCTGTTTTTTTCCAGGAAGTAAAGCAGGTTCTCCTCGGGCAGCTTGAGCGTTTTCTTTCGCTCCGCGATGTTGGAATTCTTTTCCCCAACATTGTCTCCGCCCTTCGAAGGCGGCAGCGTGCGCCACAGATCGTTGTAAGAACGCTCTTCGTACTCCAGGCGCTCACGAACGCCTTCACGCTGCCGCTCCGACGACAGCTTCGGCGGCCGGCGATATCTGAAGACCCCCTGTTCCATCAGCGCGTGTGCCGCATCGAGGATCGCCTCCACCGCGGCGACGCCGTGCCGCTCCTCGCAACGGGCAATGTAACCCTTGGCGAAATCCAGATAGCTCAGGATCGCGCTGGCGTCCGTCCATTGCCGGAACAGATGATTGTTCTTGAAAAAATGATTATGGCCAAGCGCTGCATGAGCTGTCACCAGGGCCTGCAGGGCCATGGTGTTTTCCTCCATCAGGTAGACGATGCAAGGATTGGAATTGATCACCAGCTCATAGGCGAGCCCCCGCCCGCCCTTGCGATAGAGCAATTCCTGGTAGAGAAAATGCTTGCCGAAGGACCAATGGCGATACATCAGCGGCATGCCGACCGAGGAATAGGCGTCGAGCATCTGCTGGGACGAGATGATCTCCATCTGCACCGGATAGATGTCGAGGTGAAGCTCTTCGATCGCAATCGCCTCGATCGCTTCGTAGGCGCGCGACAGTGTCTTGAAATCCCAGTCCGACCCTGAAAAGAGCAAACCTGATTTGCTGGTTTGGCCTGATTTGCTGGTTGATTTGCTGATTTGGCCCGACCTGCTGGTCTGGCCCGACTTGCTGGTCTGATTCGCCATCGGCTCCCCTCAAGCGCTTTTCTGCAAGACCGGCTGCCTGGCAAAGAGCTGGCGAAAGACCGGATAAATGTCGGCTGCGTTGGCGATACGGCTCATCTGGAAATTCGGCCATCTCTGGTTGACAACGCTGTAGGCGCGCCAGAGCGAGGTCCCATTGTCTGTGCTGCCGAAAATATGGCTCTCACGTTCGTCGATGATCTCGACATAGGCGAAATACTGGCACAGGCGCATGATCTGGCCGTCCATCAGGCCGATACAGCCCTCGGAATCGGTGACGAAATTGTCGCCGTCCGACGCCTGGGCGGCATAGATGTTCCACTCCTTGCTGGGATAGCGCTGCTCGATGATGCGGTGCATTTCCTCAAGTGCGGTGGAAACCACCGTGCCGCCGCTTTGCGTATTGTAGAAGAAGGTTTCCTCATCCACCTCCTGCGCCTCGTGCGTATGGCGGATGAAGACGATTTCGGTGCGATCGTAGCGCCGTTTCAGGAACAGGTGCAGCAGCACGAAGAAGCGCTTGGCCAGATCCTTCTCGCGTTCGCCCATCGAGCCGGATACGTCCATGAGACAGAACATGACCGCATTGGCGTTCGGCACGGGCTGGGCGTCGAAACGGTTGAAGCGGATGTCGACGGGATCGACATAGGCGATCCGCTTGCGGCGGCGCTCAAGTCGCTCAAGCTCCTCGCGCAACGCGGCAATGCGCTGGCGTACCGGCGCCGCGCTCTGCGGTTCGACCTCCAGGATTGCGAGTTGCTCCGCAATCGCATCAAGCTCCTCCTGCTTGGGGCGCCTTAGCGCAATCCGGCGACCATGGCTGTTTCGCATCGTGCGCCCGACATTGATGTTGGTCGGCGAACCGGTCGCCGCGAATCCGGCGCGGCGCGGTTTGAAGGAAAGGATCTCCTTGAGGTTGAGCTTGACCATGTCGGGAAGTTCGAGATCCTCGAAAAACAGGTCGAGCACCTCCTCGCGCGAGAGCACGAAACGAAAATCGTCCTCCGAGACCGTTTTCCCGGGAGACCCGCCGCCACCGCCCTGGCCGGGCTTGGGAACCCGGTCGCCCGGGGCGAAATGCTTGTTGCCCGGCAGGATGTGCTGGCGCCTGCCGCTGTCCTTGGCATCGCTGAAGCTCGGCTCGCCTGTGCCCCTCGCCGGCATCGAGACGGCGTGCTCGCTGTCGACATCGGCGATCTTGCCGGTACGGATCCGATCCCGGATGCTTCGCTTCAGCTCTTCGCGCGCACGCTTCAGGAAGCGCTGGCGGTTGCCGAGGCTCTTGTCCTTCGGGTTCAGTCGGCGATCGACAAAGATCGGCATGGAACCATCCCGGCCGGGCTCAGCCCGCCTTGTTCACCCGCATGTACCAGTCCACCAGCCGGCGGACCTGACGTTCGGTGTAACCGCGTCCGACCATCCGATGCACGAACTCGGTATGCCGCTTCTCCGTCACGCTGTCCTGCTTGGAGCCGAAGCTGATCACCGGGAGCAGATCCTCGACCTGGCCGAACATCCGCTTCTCGATGACTTCGCGCAGCTTTTCATAGCTTGTCCATGACGGGTTGCGGCCATGATTCCTCGCCCGGGCGCGCAACGTGAACTTCACGACCTCGTTGCGGAAGTCCTTGGGGTTGGCAATGCCGGCCGGCTTTTCGACTTGCGACAGTTCGTTGTCCAGCACCTCGCGATTGAGGATCTGGCCGGTATCGGGGTCTTTGTAGTCCTGGTCCTCGATCCAGGCATCGGCATAGGCGATGTAGCGGTCGAACAGATTCTGGCCGTATTCGCTGTAGGATTCCAGATAGGCTTTCTGAATTTCATGGCCGATGAACTCGGCATAACGCGTGGCCAGTTCCGACTTAATGAAGTCGAGATAGGCGGCTTCCGTTTCCTTGGGGAACTGCTCGCGCTTGATCGCCTCCTCCAGAATGTACATCAGATGCACCGGATCGGCGGCCACTTCCTTGGTATCGTAGTTGAAGGTCTGCGACAGGATCTTGAAGGCAAAGCGCGTGCTGACGCCGGTCATGCCTTCATCGACCCCGGCGGCATCGCGGTATTCCTGAACCGACTTCGCCTTGGGATCTATGTCCTTGAGGTTCTCGCCGTCATAAACGCGCATCTTCGTGTAGAGCGGCGAATTATCGTGCTCGGCCAGACGGGTCGAGACGGTGAACCGGCTGAGAATGTCGAGAACCTCCGGTGCACAGGAACTGGAGGCCAATTCGCTTTCGCGCAGCAGCTTTTCGTAGATCTGCCTTTCTTCGGTGACCCGCAGGCAATACGGCACCTTGACCACCAGGATACGGTCGAGGAACGCCTCGTTGTTCTTGTTGTTCTTGAACTGCAGCCATTCCGATTCGTTGGAATGGGCCACGACGATGCCCTGATACGGGAAAGATCCGAAGTTTTCCGTACCGTTGTAGCTGCCTTCCTGGGTAGCGGTCAGCAGCGGATGCAGGACCTTGATCGGCGCTTTGAACATCTCGACGAACTCGAGCAGCCCCTGCGTGGTCCGGTTCAGGCCGCCGCTGAAGGAATAGGCGTCCGGATCGGATTGGCTGAAATGCTCGAGCTGCCTTATGTCGACCTTGCCGACCAGGGCCGAAACGTCCTGGTTGTTCTCGTCGCCTGGCTCGGTCTTGGCGATGCCGATCTGGCGTAGCCGCGAAGGCATCAGCTTGACGACGCTGAATTTGGAGATGTCGCCGGACAGTTCGTCGAGGCGCTTGGCCGCCCATGGCGAGATAAGGCCGTTCAGCCGGCGCCGCGCGATGCCGTATTTGTCCTCCAAAAGATCGCCCATGCGGTCAGGATTGAAAAGCCCGAGCGGCGATTCGAAAACCGGGCTGATCTGGTCGCCGACCTTCAGCGTATAGATCGGACGCTCCTCCATCAGCTTCTTCAGCCGTTCGGCGAGCGAGGACTTGCCGCCGCCGACCGGGCCGAGCAGATATAGAATCTGCTTGCGCTCCTCGAGCCCTTGCGAGGCATAGCGGAAATAGCCGGCGATGCGCTCGATCGTGTCCTCCATGCCATAAAACTCGGAGAAGGTCGGGTAGACCTTGATTGTCCTGTTCGAGAAAATGCGACCGAGCCGCTCATCCATGCTGGTGTCGATCAGGGTGGGCTCGCCGATCGCCTCGACCATCCGCTCGGGCGCCGAGGCATACATCGATTTATCCTCGCGGCAGGCAAGGAGATATTGCTGGATGCTTATCTCCTCCTGCGCCGCATTGGTGTAAATCTCCGAAAACAGATCGAAGACGTCGGAGTGGTTGTCGCGCATGGTATTCCTCGCCCCGGCCGGTCTGGTTGCTGTCGCCTCTTCACTCAACTGTCGGAAAGCCTTTGTGGTTCCCTATTACACGTAGTGCGTCTGCGACCGGATGTTAGGGGTCGAGACAGATATCGTGAACGCCTGGAAGTCAGCCAGCGAATGGCCCGCACAATGGAACGTTTCCGAGGGATGTCCATTCTTCCACCAGCGCTTGCCGAGTGCAACAGCCCGCCGGGTACAAGCTGCCTTTCTGAAGAAATAAACCGCCCGCGCTCGGCAGTTGCCCGGGCTCAGCCGTTGAATGGCGACGCACAGGTCGTTCGGCGAAGAGCGCTGCACTGCGGCGTTCAACCGCACCAGGAGCAACGGTTTCGCTCCTGCTCGGTAACGAGGGAAAGGAGATGTTTCATGTTCGAGAACACGATGTGGTTGATCGTCGTCGCTGGCGGACCGCTGTTGCTGGCAGTCCTGCTCGCCTACGCACTCCTCACGTGGCGACGCCGTGGGCCCGCAGAGCGCAGAGAAAGCAAACGGGCCACCGAGCGACTGTATCGCGAGGAAAACGACCGCCCGGGCAGAGGCGGTAAAACAACCTGAAGCGCGTCGCCCGAGGCCGATCGAACGCGACGCGCTTTAGACTCCAACACTTTCGGGCCAAAGTGCCCGGATCTGCTTCGGCAGCGCGTCCCGCACCTTGGCCGACTGGCCGAGGTCGACATGCCTGGCGAGTACCTTGAACACGGATCTCGTCGCATGTTCGGGATTCACCGGTCGAGTGAATTTCATCTCCTCGGCCACCCGCTGCAAAAAATCCTCCAACGAACGGCTGCTCGTCGGCAGATCGCGTGGCCGATACCGATCATAGTAGGCGCCGCGCACGAGAAGCGGCAGTTCCGCCCCCAGATTGGCAGCCAGTTCGATCTGCAGCCAATCCCGCAACGTGCGCAAAACGGCTCCCAGCATATGCCAGGCCAGGCGCCTGTCGGGCCCGTGATCGGCCATGATCTCGTCCAGCCAGATGTTTGTCGTCTGCAGGGTTTTGTCAAAAACTTCCAAGCCGGTCGCGCTCATCGTCGCCTCCTCTGGCACAGGCGAACCCAACGCCCGTCCCAACACTCGCTACGACGGGCAAACGGAGATCGAGCGCGATTGTTTCGTCACGCGTTGAAAATTTACCCAAAGAGCGGCGGCGAACAAGGAGCGAAGCAACGCGGCGCAGACCCTGGGATCCATTCCGTGACATCAGCCGAAGAATGCAGCGGCTCAGGATAAATGCTGATCCGTTGCGATCCTTCGCGCCCCCCTCTGTCCTGCCGGACATCTCCCCCACTTGGGGGGAGATTGGCCGTCACCACCGCCTTCGCGAACTTCCACCGTCGCAGGAGCGAGCGGTGCGCCAAAGCTGCCAATCTCCCCCCAAGTGGGGGAGATGTCCGGCAGGACAGAGGGGGGCGCCTCGCTCGGCCATCAAAAGGTTCTGCACCGTCGTGACGCTCTGAGGTCACGGACTGGATCCCGGGGTCTATGCCGCGTCGCTTCGCTCTTGCTCCGCCCTGGGATGACGAAGGCGTGGTGGCCTGTGGCTAATCCCCAGCGTCAAAGATGGTGCCTGCAGGCCGGCGGCGGCGACCGTCATGACTGGACAGCTCCCAAGTGCTCCAAGAATATAGAATCCAGGCGAAGGGCCTTTACGCGTGCAGTTGCGAACGGGCATACCAAGGAGGCGGCCATGAGAAGCGATACCGAATATCTACGCCACGCCGTGGAGATCGCCACCGAGAGCCGGGCCGGTGGCAATCATCCTTTCGGGGCGCTCCTGGTCGGGCCGGAAGGCGACGTGCTGCTTTCGTCGGGCAACACCTACGCGCGGGATCGCGGCGTTGGCCACGCAGAGGCAAACGTGGCCCGCGCGGCCGCGCAGCAATACGACCCGACCTTTCTCGAGCGATGCACGCTGGTGACCTCGGTCGAGCCGTGCTGCATGTGCGCCGGGGCCTGTTACTGGGCTGGCATCGGCACCGTGGTCTACGGACTCAGCGAAAGGCGGTTGGCCGAGCTGACCGGAGACAACCCGGAGAATCTGACCCTCGATCTGAGTTGTCATCAGGTGTTCGCCGCCGGACGGCGCCATGTAGCAATCCGTGGCCCATTCCCCGAACTCGAAGAAGAGATCATAACCGACCACAAGGATTTCTGGTGACAGAACCTATGATCACGGGATTGCTGTCGGTGAAGGGTCCGTAGCCTCTGCGTCGCCATCAGCCCCGGCCGGTTCCGGCCCAAGGGGTTTGACGTCCGAGGGCCAAGGCCGTCGACGTCTTCCTCGCAAATCCCGTTGCGCATCCTCAAGACTCGCACGCAAAACCGCTGACACGCAAAACCGCCGACTGAAATCCACATTCAGGCTCGACCGTCACATAGTTCGAAAGCTCAGTTGCCCGGAACCTTCCTCCCCACTTGCCGGTTTAGCGCAGAGGGGTTGCAAATGGGTCGATATTTCAGCCTGTCAGCTACGTCATTGTTGCTCGCGAGCGGCACTGCCGGCGCCCAGTCGAGCACTCAGTCGGTACTCGAGCCCGCGGGAGCGGAAGCGCAGCAGACAGCCGTGCTGTTTTGGGTCATGCTAAGCGGCGGCGCCGTCATCTGGCTGGGCGTGGTCGGCCTGCTTCTTCATGCAGCCCTGGTCAATCGCCGCAGGCTAGCCGAAAAATCTGCCAGCAGCATCATCCTTTGGGGCGGCGTGGTCTTCCCCTCGGTCACGCTTTGTGCGCTGCTCGTCTATGCGCTGTGGCTGATGCCTGGCCTTCGACCCTTCGCCCAAGCGAGCGCCGCCGCCCTGCGGATCGAAGTCACCGGCAGGCAGTTCTGGTGGGAAGTTGTCTATCACCCTGCTCAGGGACCGCCGGTCGCGTCCGCCAACGAGATCAGGCTGCCGGTCGGCGAATGGGTCGAGTTGACCCTGAAAAGCGCCGATGTGATCCATTCCTTCTGGATCCCACCGCTCGGCGGCAAGATGGACATGATCCCCGGCCGCACCAACAGGCTTTCGATCATGGCCACCAAACCTGGCATATACCGCGGGCCGTGCGCGGAATATTGCGGCACGTCTCACGCGCTGATGGCTTTCTCGGCCGTCGCGATGGCGCCTGAAGCATTCCGGTCCTGGCTTGCCGCCCAGGCAATCCCCGCGAAAAGCGCCGGCGCAAGCGGCGGCGCGCTGTTCCTGCGCCATGGCTGCGGGTCCTGCCATTTCGTCGCCGGCACCGATGCGCGCGGCCTGATCGGCCCGGACCTTTCGCATGTCGGTTCCCGCGCCACCGTCGCAGCCGGCATCCTGCCCAACACCGAAGACGCCGTCACCCGCTTCATCGCCCGGCCCGACCTGATCAAGCCTGGGTCCAGCATGCCGGCCTTCGACATGTTGCCGCCGGACGACATTCGCGCCATAGCCGCCTGGCTGAGAGGCCTGCAATGAGCGCTGCGGTCACCGAGCGTTCGCGGCAGGAATACAAGGCGCAGGAAGAGCGGCTGCGTGCTGTGTGGGCCAATCCGGCCGGCTGGCGCTACTGGACCTCGGTGAACAATTACCAGATCGGCCTCTGGTACGGCTCGGCCGCCTTCGCCTTCATGCTGTTTGCCGGCGTGCTGGCGCTGCTGATGCGGCTGCAGCTCGCCGTACCCGACAACGATTTTCTCTCGGCCGACGTCTTCAACCAGGCTTTCACCCTGCACGGCACGGTGATGATGTTCTTGTTCGCGGTGCCGATCTTCGAGGCGGTGGCGATTTTCCTGCTGCCGCCGATGCTGGGCGCCCGCGAAATGCCGTTTCCGCGCCTCGGAGCCTTCAGCTTTTGGAGCTTTTTGCTCGGCGGTATCTTCGTCTGCGGCTCGATCTTCTTCAATGCGGCGCCGTCGGCAGGCTGGTTCATGTATCCGCCGCTCGCCACCGACAAGGAGTTCTCCGGCATTGGCGCCGATATCTGGCTGCTCGGCCTTTCCTTCATCGAAGTCGCCTCGATCGCGGCCGCCGTCGAGCTCATCGTCGGCATCATGAAATGCCGCGCGCCGGGCATGCGCATCAACCTGATGCCGCTTTTCGCCTGGTACCTGCTGATCGTTGCCGGAATGATCCTGTTCGCCTTCCCGCCGCTGATCGCCGGCGACCTCCTGTTCGAGATGGAACGGATGTTCGACTGGCCGTTCTTCGATGCAGCGCGCGGCGGCGACCCGCTGCTGTGGCAGCATCTGTTCTGGATCTTCGGCCATCCCGAGGTCTACATCATCTTCCTGCCGGCCATCGCGCTGATGGCCATGATCGTGCCGACTTTCTCGCAGCGTCCGATCGTTGGTTATTCCTGGATCGTGCTCGCGGCGGTGGGGACGGGGTTCCTCTCCTTCGGCCTGTGGGTCCACCACATGTTTGCGACGGGGCTGCCGCAGATCTCGTTGGCCTTCTTCTCGGCGGCCTCCGAGGCGGTGGCGATCCCGACCGGCGTGCAGATCTTCGTCTTCATCGCCACCATGCTGGCCGGCCGGGTGATCTTCTCGACCCCGATGCTGTTCGGCACCGGAGGGCTTGCCATATTCATTATCGGCGGACTGACCGGCGTCATGGTGGCGCTCGCACCCTTCGACTGGCAGGCGCACGACACCTATTTTGTCGTTGCGCACCTGCATTATGTGCTGATCGGCGGCATGCTTTTCCCAGTCGTGGCCGGGCTCTATTACTATTACCCGCTGATCGACGCGAAGAAGCTCTCCGACCGTCTGGGGCGGCTCGCCTTCTGGCTGATGTTCTGCGGCTTCAACATCGCCTTTTTCCCCATGCATCTGAGCGGCTTGCGCGGCATGCCCCGCCGCGTCTTCACCTATCCAGCCGAAATCGGTTGGGACTGGTTGAACCTGATCTCGACGGCCGGAGCCTTCGTTTTCGCCGCCGGCGTGCTGGTGGTCGTCTTCGACGTGCTCAGGCCGAAGCATCGGCAGCCGCGCGGCGAATTCAACCCGTGGAATGCCGGCACGCTGGAATGGATTTCCGAGCCCGAGGAGAACTGGGGCGTCCGCTCGATACCCATCGTGCGCAGCCGCTACCCCTTGTGGGACCAGAAGGATCTTGCCCGCAAGGTCAATGAAGGCCGCTATTATCTGCCCGACGCGGAAGACGGATGGCGCGAGGGACTGGTCACCACCGTGCTCGACGCCGAACCCGTCCAGGTGCTGCGCGTCGGCGGCACCTCCCATGTCACCATAGTCTCGGCGCTTTCGCTCGGAGCCGCCTTCATCGCGCTTACCTTCCACTGGTGGATCGCGACGGCGCTGGCCGCAATCATCTGCTTTTGCGCCGTTATCTACTGGCTCTGGACGGGCACCGGCGAAATCCCCGAGAAGCCGGAAAAGGATGTCGGCCTGGGCCTCAGCCTGCCGCTTTATGCCTCCGGCCCCGATTCTGTCGGCTGGTGGGCGATGTTCATCACCATGGTCGGCGACGGCACCGCCTTCGCCAGCCTCGTCTTCGGCTATTTCTTCTACTGGACGATCCATGCCGATTTTACTGCGGGGATTGCCGGGCCCAATGTGGTCTGGTCGCTGGCGGCTGCCAGCCTGTTCGCTGCGGCGTGGGGCCTGATGGTGGCGGCACGCACGGTCAACAGGCGCGGCGCTACGGCCACTATGCGCGGCGTGCTGGTGCTGTCCCTGCTGACGACCGTTGCAGCGTCCGCCGCAGGCTTGGCCGCGCCGTGGTTTCCAGGCATGGACCCGACACGCCACGTCTATCCCGCAATCGTCTGGATCCTCGTGATCTGGGTGCTCGCCCATGCGGCGCTCGGCACGGTCATGCAGGCCTATTGCCTGGCCCGCTCGCTGGCCGGCCGACTGACGCCGAAGCATGACATGGATCTAGGCAATGTGGTGCTCTACTGGCATTTCCTGCTGATCACCGCCGTCATCACCTTCGCCATCATTGGCCTGTTTCCGGCGGCGATGTGAGGCGGCGATGCGGCTCGTCCCGAAACAGATCGAGACACTCTGGACGCTGTTCACCGCGCCGGTGGTGTGGGCTGCGCATTTCCTTGTTTGTTACATCGGCGCAGCGATCTACTGCGCCAAGCCCGAGCTTGTCGGGCTGGGTTTCAGCGCAGTGCGCGCCGGCATCGCCGCCGCCACTGTGATCGCCCTGTCGCTGATTGCGCTGTCAGCATGGCTCGCCTGGCGGCAATGGGGCTTCGGCACCGACGATCCGCCGCATGATGATCCGACGAGACGCGACCGGACCCTGTTCCAGGGCTTTGCGACGCTGCTGCTCTCGGGTCTCAGCTTCATCGCCGTGATCTTCACCGCGATGCCCGCATTGTTCGTGACGGAGTGTATCCGGTGAGACGCGCCTGCCTCATCCTCGGCATCCTCGTCCTCGCCCTGGTCTGGCTCGGGCCGCTACTCGATGGCTGGCGGGATTCGTTTTCGGCGCACATGCTGGCGCATATGGGAGTGGTGGCGATCGCCGCGCCACTGATGGCGATCGGGATCCCGCTCGGCCCGACACCAGATGCAAGCCGGGCGTTCACGCTGGCCCTCCCCGCCTCCCTCGTCGAACTCATAGTCGTCTGGACCTGGCACGCGCCGGCCTTGCGGGCGCTGGCGCAAAGCACGCTGTTTGCCACCGCTGTCGAGCAGGCCACATTCCTCGCCGCCGGGCTGTTCCTGTGGCTGGCCTGCCTGCCGCGCCGCGGCTCGGACACCACAGGCAATGCCGCCGGCGCCTTTGCCCTGCTTCTGACGTCCATCCACATGACCTTGCTCGGCGCGCTGCTGGCGCTGACCCCGAGGCCGCTTTATGGGACCGGCGAGACAAGCTGCTTCGGCGTCGCGCTTTCCGCCCAGCAGGATCAGGAACTCGGCGGCGTGATCATGCTTCTGGTCGGCGCGGCGGTCTACCTGGCCGGCGGCATGACGCTTTTCGCGCGCATGCTCGCCACACCGCGGCGGAAGACGGTTTGATGCATATCAGCTGGAAGAAGCTCGCCATAGCGCTTGCCATTCTGCCCTTCGTCGTGGTGCTGGCGGCCTGGATCGGCTTTTTCAATGTCGGTGCCTCGAGCGGTCACTGGAAGATCACGGAATGGTTTCTCCATTTGGCCATGCGATCGGCTGTGCGCACCTATGCACTGGCGGTCGACGTTCCAGAGGCTCTGCCGCGCCATGCGATCCAGCCGGCCGCCGGGCATTTCGCGCGCGGCTGCGCCATCTGTCACGCTGCCCCGGGCGAGCCGCGATCTCCTGTCGTCATGAGAATGCTGCCGCAGCCGCCTGACCTTGCCGGGACCGTCGGCGAATGGTCGGACGCGGAGCTTTTTCGTATCGTCAAGCACGGTGTGCGTTTCACCGGCATGCCGGCCTGGCCGACGCAGGAACGCGACGACGAGGTCTGGGCGATGGTCGCCTTCCTGCGCGAGCTGCCGTCGATGGACGAAGCCACCTATCGTGATCTCGCCTATGGAGAAAGGCTTGGCACAGCTGCAGGCGCTACAGAAACCTTGCCGCAAGCGCTCGCGGATTGCGCCCGCTGCCACGGCGAGGACGGTTTTGGGCGCGGTCCCGCGATACCGGTTCTCGCCGGGCAGAGCGAGGCGTATCTGCTTGAAAGCCTGCGTGCCTATGCCGAGGAAGGCCGGGCAAGCGGGTTGATGAGCCTGCCCGCCATTGCGGCAGGGCCTCAGCTCTGGCCGGACCTGGCCAAGCATTTCGCCGCCCTGCCGGCGACGCAACCCGGCGGTAGCGGCGATCCAGCTCTTGTCCGGCGCGGCAAGGAAATCGCCGAGCGAGGCGTCAGGGAGGCCAATGTGCCCGCCTGTCTCGGCTGTCACGGAAGACAGGACCGCAGCCCGCTCTATCCCTCGATCGCCGGCCAGCCGGCGCCCTACATCGAGACGCAGCTTGGGCTGTTCAGGGCGGGAAAGCGGGGCGGAACGCGCTTCGGCCATCTCATGGCCAATGCGGCGAAGGGTCTGATCGACGACGACATCCGCGCGCTTGCGGCCTACTTCTCCCGATCGGCGGCTCCGTCCGCAACCGCAACGCGATAGGCGCGTTGGGGTTATTTCGACGTTTTCGAGGTTCTGGTGAAAAACTTGCTTACCGCCCTTCTCATGCTGATCATTCTTCTTGTCGTCGCCGGAGGAGCGATCTTCTTCCTGTCGCGCGAAGAGGCGACAGTTCCGATCGCGGAGACCTATGGCCCCAACCCGACCCTGCCGGAGCCCAATCCGACCTGGCTGCCGACTGTCCATGTCGCCAAGGCCACGCCGTGGCCGCAGGGCACCAAGCCGACGGCGGCCCAGGGATTTGCGGTCAACGAGTTTGCCGGCGGGCTCGACCATCCGCGCTGGCTATACGTGCTGCCAAACGGCGACGTGCTGGTGGCCGAGAGCAGTGCGCCGCCCAAGCCGGACGAGGGCTTCAGCATCCGCCGCTTTTTCGTCGACTTCTTCCAGAGCCAGGCTGGCGCGGAAATGCCTAGCGCCAATCGCATCTCGCTGCTGCGCGACCAGGATGGCGACGGGGTGGCAGAAACCAAAACCGCCTTTCTCACCGGGCTGTTCTCGCCTTTCGGCATGACCCTGCTCAACGGCAAGCTCTACGTCGCCAACGCCAATGCAATTGTGGCCTTTCCCTACCAGGAGGGTGCGACCGAGATCACCGCACCAGCGGAGAAAATTGTCGACCTGCCCGCGGGAAGGAACCACCACTGGACCAAGGACGTGATCGCCTCGCAGGATGGTACGAAGCTCTATGCGACGGTCGGATCCAATTCCAATGTCGGCGAGAACGGCCTGGAAGAAGAGCAGAACCGCGCCGCCGTACTGGAGATCGACCTCGCCTCGAAACAGACGCGTCTCTTCGCCTCCGGCCTGCGCAATCCGAACGGCTTGTCGTGGCATCCGGAAAGCGGTGAGCTCTGGGTCGTCGTCAACGAGCGCGACGAGATCGGCAGCGACCTGGTGCCGGACTATATGACTTCGGTGAAGGATGGCGGCTTCTATGGCTGGCCTTACAGCTATTTTGGCCAGCATGTCGATGATCGCGTCGAGCCGCAGCGACCCGACCTCGTCGCCCAGACGATCAAGCCGGACTATGCGCTCGGGGCGCATACGGCTTCATTGGGACTGACCTTCAACACAGGCGACCTGTTCGGTCCTCAATACAAAAATGGCGCCTTCATCGGGCAGCATGGCTCGTGGAACCGCAGGCCGCGCAGCGGCTACAAGGTGATTTTCGTGCCGTTTGCCGGCGGTAGGCCCTCAGGCCCGCCTCAGGACATTCTCACCGGCTTCCTGAGCGAGGACGACAAGGCTTTTGGCCGTCCTGTGGGCGTGGCGATAGACCGGCGCGGCGCCCTGCTGGTGGCGGATGATGTCGGCAACAAGGTCTGGCGGGTGGTTCCAGCTCAGACGCAATCGGCACTTTGAGCGGTTCGTGCTGTCGACGACCCGATTAGGAAAGCGATAGGACACCGCTTGCCATTGCCGGTCGGACACGGCGTTCCGGCACCGATCAAGCCGAAATCAAGCTGTCGTTGCCAATCCGCGCCCGCGTGCATGCCGGACCCTCTGACGCATACGATCGGCAAGGGAGGCGAGCGAGCCTTGCGCCGTGCGCGTCCCAAGAACGGATTGCAGGACAACGCCCTGCGTTGCGAATTTATGCTTGAACGCCTCTGCGCCGCACAGGAAATCGACCGTGCCCAAGCCGTGATCGAACGACCACTGTATGTAATCCATCATCAGGATCATGCCCGGCGACGCCTGGCTGAAATCCGGATCGAAAGTGGTCACGAACGCCATCATGGTGTGGTGCTGGACGAAGTTGATGGAAACCGCGACCATCGCGCCATCGCATTCAAGTACGAAAATGTGCAGCACGCCGGCGTGCGCCAGCGCCTCAACGAGTGCGGCCAGTACCGGCGCTCCCTCTTCGAAAAGTTGCGATTCACGCTTGCGCTCGACCAGCCATCTGCGCTTCAGGGCAGAGAGCCGGTCCAGCACCGGCTGCAGTGGCTCGTCTGGCGCAAGCAGGCGAAATTTCGCTTCGCCTGCTTCTTGCAACGTCTTGACGCCGCGCCGATAGTTTTGCCGTGTCTTTTTCGACTGCTCCGCGAACCACGCTTCTCCGCTCGCCCACTGTCCGGCGACGCGATAACTGACTTCCTCCCTGTGATTGGGGCGAAGCCTGATCCCGCTGGAGGTGTCCGGGGTGAAAATCTTGCGTGCCGCCGCACCCGGCAAGAGACGATTGAGAAAGGCAATATCGAAGCCACCGGCCTCACAGATCCGGGCCCATGCGTCCTGCAGGGCCGATAACGAGCATTCCGGAGCAACCAGAATATCGCCATAGTCGGTATAGCTGTTGGCCGCCCATTCGAGAAACCGCAGGCCTTTGCGCTTGCCGATTGCCATGGGAAGGACAGCAACGAGCCTGTCACCATTCCAGACCAGGCCGATCCGCAGCGCGCGCTGGTCACGGTCGGCTATGGTATTCCACCAGGCCGAAATCCAGGCATGACTCTGAAAGACCAGCCCATCGGTGCGATTCCACAGATGCACCCAATCGGCTTCGATCGCAGCCAGGCGATCCGCCGAACGGACGACTTCCAGGCGCTCTGCGCTCGAAGCGTCAATCGATACAATGGTGTTCATGAAGGGGAACGATCCTGTGCGATGGCATCGGGACGCCTCTGGAACAATCTGCGGACGTGCCCTGCCATCTTCCTGAGCGGCAGGATGTAAAGCCCAAACAGCGATTGATAGTCGCGCACATCGCGATCGATCAGGCCAAATTTGAGGTCTTCATCCGGATCTGGGACAAACTGCGTCCCGAAGAGGCGATCCCAGAACGAAAACAGCAGGCCAAAATTCTTGTCGTAGTGGCGAGGATCGATGCTGTGGTGCACCTGGTGCCAGTGCGGACACAGGATGATGTTGTTCAACGGGCCGAAGGAAATCTTGAAATGGGTATGACGAACAAAGTCCATCATCAGGATGTTGCGGATGACATAGACGTTGATGCCGAAGATGGCGATCTCTACTGGATCGAGCGCGATCAGGCTCCAGATGCCGAAGCAGATCCCCGGGATGACGCCATCCCAGATACGGTTGATCAGGTCGTCCAGCGGGTGAACCCGGTCCTTGGTGATTCCCACCATCACCTCGGCCGAATGATGCACCTTGTGCAATTCCCACAGGAACGCGAAGTGATGCTGGGCGACATGGTAGAGGTAGTACGAAATGTCGTAGGCGATCAGCATGGTTGCGGTGAAGAGGACGATCGTCACCGGTCCGGCCGGACCGCCGATGAGCGGCGCCTGGATATCAAGCAGCCAGCCGACTGCCTGGTGCGTCGCATAGCCCACGGCAGCAACGAAGGTGACGCCGGCAGGGATGAGCAGGAATGGCATTATCGCCCGTTTGGTGACCCAAAATAGGACATCCGCTCTTGCCGACGGGTGCAGGATGACTTCCGCCGGGAAAGCGAAATCGAAAAAATCCCTGAGGGATTTATGCTCGACGGTCCGCCAGTAAGCGAGCACCGCGCTTCCCAGTGCGGTGAAAAACAGGAGGCCGAGCGTCACCAGATCGACGTTCGAAAGCTTTTCCACAATCAATCCGGCGAATTGAGAAAACATCGGTGCAGTGGCTCCTGGGCCGTAAAATGGCTGTCCGGCGAATCGTGAAGCAAAAAATTGCCAAACCCACTGCATGTGCCCGCAACCAGGTGGCTATTGCGGCTGCAAAGAGCAAAAAGCATGCCGGATTTGCGCCAGACTAGCAGTTCAACCGTAACAAAACGCTAAATGTCCTGATGTAATTAATCTCGAATACGGCCCGGACCGCCGGATAGTCGCTATCGTAGCGGCCCCTATCGTAGTGGCGGGGGGATTGCCGCGAGGTGTATCTCAATTCCGTCTTCGCCCACTTCGCCACGCCAGGCGATGCGTTCGGCCGGCTGCCTGGCGCCAAAACGCGGCGAAACCCAGCCGCCCTGCCCCGGTGCATCGCCGCCGGCACGGATGTCGACCGCAGCGTCCGGAAAGCGCATGGCTATCAGCGGCTCATCGCCGCGCAGTACCGTGACCGTGTTTTCTTCCCGGTCGGTGCCGAGGCCGGCTGCGAGTTGAAAGACGACCTCGGCCACGCGCCTGCCGCCGAGCAGTTGATCGATCACGACGATGCCGTCGGCCTGTTGCGTCACGGTGCGCTGATGCACGACGCCGAAGCGGCTTTTATAGCCGTCATGGCGGGCGCGCAGCTTCCAGTACGTTCCCGGCTCGCTCTCCAACAACTCCGCAACCGCCTTGTGCGACCAGTTGAACATCCCGGCGATGATGCTTTGGCTTTTGCCCTCGATATTCAGCGTGTTATGCGCCGGTGTTGAGCGAAACCAGTCGCGCCAGACGCCTCCCGAACCATAGAGCCAGGTGCCGGGGTCGACCAGCACCGGCTCGCCATCGATGTACAAGGTGAGCGACAGCGCGTCGGCATGGCCGTGAGCCGCTATCGAGAGATAGCCGAGCGGGCCGTGGTCGAATGTCAGATCGATGCTGCGGCCATTCATCTCGCCGCGCCAGACGGAGAGCCCGCCTTGCGTGAACGTTTGCAGCCCACGCGACGCCGCTGCCGGCTCCGGCGGCGTGCCAAAGACAAGCGCCCGAAAATCGTCAGGTTCCGCCGGGTTGCCCGGCATCCGTAGAAAGCCATGGATGGCGGCGGCGACGGATCGGATATAATCCGGCTCGTCCCCGAGCGTCAGCACGCGACCTTCGTCATCGTCGCCAAAGCCGGCGGCTGGCGGCAGCCAGGCGACGAAATTGGCAAAAGCGGCCAGACGCGCTTCGACGGGCGAGGCAAACGGCGCTCCAGCCTGGCGGGCAGCAGCGGCGCACAGCAAGATGAGTTCGGCGGTGAAGGCCGCGTATGTCGGGGTCTGCTCGGCACCGGCGCCATCGACGAGAATCTGCTTACGCGCCTCAGCCAGGAGGGCTTCGCGTGCAGCGTCGGGTGCGGCTCCCAACGCCAGGCCGATCAGATACTCGCCCGCCAGTTCTGCGACGAGATGATTGTTGGCGGAGGAAAACCGGGAAGGAAACCGCGGCAGCCAATAGGCGCTTGCCGCCAGTATTTCGCCCACTTGCTGCCGTGTCGCCGCGACCAATCGGTCGCCGACGAGGTCCATGGTGACAATCAGGCTGATGGCTCGCAGCGCGACTTCGATGCCGGAGGCCCAGCCAACCCCCCGAAACGGCGGGTTGGCTGAATGCCAGCTGTCGATCGCCGTCTCTATGGCCCTCCGGGACTGGTCGTCGCCGGCGACAAGCAGGTGAGCGGCCAGTGGCGGCAACTGCTGCAGCCGGTTGATCTCCCACACGTATTTTACGTCGCCGCGGCCGCCGCCATGGCGAAAATCGATATCGAAAGTATGGGCCTCGGCACCCGGCCAAAGCCTGCCGGTCACCGGATCAAGGCGCCAAAGCTCGGGAGGAAACAGTCGATCGAGATCGCGCCGCGGCCATGTCCGCCCAAGTGCGGAAAACTCGCCGCCGAGCGTGTTTTGCGCCGCCGCCGCTATGGCTTGCCGTTGTGCCGGTGTCGCAGCCAGCACGGCGTCGCGCAATCCACGCAGCACTGGATGCAACCAGGGCGAAGCATAGCGCTGCCAGCCGCCGTCGCGGCGGCGCGAAGCGATCCTTCGACGCTGCTCGCCCAGCCGGTGCAACACCTCAGCCGGCTCCATGCTGCGCAACCGGTTGATGTACCAGCCGATTCTCATACCGCTCCGCCAGGGTTTATTCTTGTATACCATGCCGTCGAAAAGCCGCGCGACCGCAATCCTCTTTTACGATCCTGCGGTTAATATCTCCGACCATGAAACGGAGAGAGTGGCGATGAGCAGGACGGCGTTTGTTGCAGCATGGATGCTCGGCATGGCGATAGCCGCCAGCGCCGCGCCGATCCCGCTGCAGCGCGGCGTTGGCGTGCATGAATGGCTCAACTGGTCGCCGGTGGAGGACGATGGATCCTACCGTTGGCCGCCCTATCGCAGCGAGCAGGAGTGGCGCGCTGGAGATAGGCCAATCACCGACTGGCCGGATGGCGACGCGTTTGCGCGCATTCGATCGATGGGCTTCGACTTCGTCCGGCTGAGCGTCGATCCCGGTCCTCTGCTTGCCAGCAAGGGCGCCAGACGCCAGCAGGCGCTGGACATACTTTCCGCCGCCGTCGAGCGGATCACGTCGGCCGGCCTAAAAGTGGTTTTCGACCTGCACGGCGTCACCCAGGTTCCGGCCTACAGCATGGAGATGATTTATGACGGCGCCGAAAGTGAAGGCGTTGCCAACTATCGCGAAATGGTTGTGGCGGTCGCCACCATGCTGGCCAGGGTGGGCACCGACAAGGTGGCCCTCGAGCCTTACAATGAGCCGGCATACTACCCCTGTGATTCGAGCGGCAGCGATGACTGGCAGCGGATCATGGCAGACACGGTCCGCGATATTCGCGCAGTCAGCAGCGAACTGACCATCGTTGCAACAGGCGCCTGTGGCGGCAGCATTGCCGGACTGGTCAATCTCACCCCGGGCTTTGACGATCCGAACGTCTACTACAGCTTCCATATGTACGAGCCGCACAGTTTCACGCACCAGCGGTCCGACGGGACAGGCGCTTTTGCCTCGGGGCTGCCCTGGCCGGCCGACAGCAGCACGCCCGAAAAGGTGACCGAAACCCTCAAGGCGCAGATGGACGCCGCCGGCTTGAGCCCGGTCGAGCAGGTGATGAACATGGTCGCGGCGCGCGAAGCAATCGCCCGGTATTTCGAGCAGAATTGGGGGCCGAGCCAACTCGAGGCGAGCTTCCGTCAGGCGGTCGACTGGGCCGAGGCGCACAGCATTCCAGGCCGGCGGCTGTTCATGGGCGAATTCGGCGTCATCCTGATGTCTGCGGACGGCCGCATGGGCGCGTTCGACGCTGACCGTCAGCGCTACATCGAGGCGGTGCGCCAGCAGGCGGAACGCTTCGCGATACCCTGGTCTGTCTGGGAATTCGCCAATCCGCATGGGATGTCGCTGATCCTTCCCGACGGACCGCCCGTAGCTGATGCCGGGCTGGTACGAGCGCTGGGCCTTGCGTCTCAGTAACGCGACATGTCGAGCTGCTGGTTGATGAGCGCCCGCTTGCCGCCGCGCCCGGCGGCAATGCGGTCCACGGCTTTCAGGCAAAACCGGATACGACCGTTTGTGCGGTTGACCAACGTCTCGGCGAGTCGCGCGGCGCAGGCAGGTGCCGCCCCGGCAGCCGGGATATAGCGAATCAATGCCTCGCCAGGCTGCTCCTGGTAGAATTGCAGTTCCTCTATGCCGTCGAAGAATGCGGGACCGTCGGGCACGAGATGCGTCGTCACCACCCGGCCGCCGTCGGCGGTCACCAGATAGTCGACGTTTCGGCGCGGCATGACAGCCTCGACCCTAAGCCGCTGGCCGTTTGCCTCATTCGGTAATTCCACCAATCGGGCAGAGTCGCCGGTATCGTAGCGGATGAAAGGCATGCCGGTCGACAGGAAGCCAGTGCCGACGAGCCTTCCCTCCTTGCCTGTCTCTGTTACCGGCTCGCCTGCCGCATCGACCAATTCGGCGACGCCGTAGAGAGGATTGAACTCGTAGCTGCCGGGGGCTCCGGGCGTTTCTTCGGCGAACATCACCTTTTCGCTGAGCCCATAGAAGCAGGACAGCGGTATGTTGCCAAGAACGCTTCTGATGATCTGCCGTTGATGGGGATGGACTGGCTCTGAGATCATCATCATGCCCTTGACGGGCCGTTTTGGCACTCGGTCAAGCACGCGCATATGCCGGCAAAACAGCTCTATGGCCGAGGGATAGCCGTAAAAATAGGTGATCCCCCGCGCATCGATCAGGTCGAGATAGACATCGGCGTCGTCGACCGTCATTGGAAAGACCGAGAGCCTTAGCTCGCGAAGTGCCGGGTCCCATTCATGCAGTCGCTTGCCGGTGGCATCGAGGCTGAAGCCGCGGAAGCAGACGCGCGCCGTGTCTTCATCATAACCGATCCGCGACCAGACGTGGTACACGAACGCCATCTCGCGGGCGCTCCGATCCTTGTCGAGATAGAAGCGAAATGGCTTGTCGGTGCTGGAGCCGTTGCCGGAGGCCTCGTCCAGTTGGGCAATCGGCACCGCCAACGCTGCAGTTCCAGCCGTCCGCAGGATGTCCTTGGACAGCACCGGGAGGCGGCGCAGGTCGGCGAGTCCCAGCGTCGACAGATCGAAGCCAGGACCGAGGGCCTGGTCGATCCATTCGCGATAGAACGGACTGCCCGCATGGGCTTTCTGCAATAGCGCGCGCAGCGCGGCCAGATGAAATTGCCCGGCATAGACCGGATCCTCGGCGGCCTTGGCGATCCGGCTCCGCCACGACCGATAGGTCGCACCAAATTTCACCCGAGTTGGCGCCAGCGCCAGCATCGGCGCCAGCAGCCGCCTGACCGCTGGCGGGCTTCGCACATAGGCACCGCGCGCTACGTCAAGAAAATTCATGATGTTGCTCCGGGCCTGCCGTTTGCCGCCTCATGCCACACACGGCATATCGATGCCGCAAACGATGAAAGCTGAAGCCGTTCCCGGTGCACCGCCATGGCAGCCGAGCCAAGACGGGCGCGCAGCGCCGTGTCGTCGACCAGTTCTGTCAGTGCCTCGGTCAGCGCCGCCACATCGCCGGGCGGCACCAGCAACCCGGTTTTCTTGTCGATGATGATGTCCTCTACGGCACCGACGGGCGTGGTTACCACCGCGAGGCCGGAGGCCATTCCCTCGATGACCGAGACCGGGAGGTTTTCGGCGAATGAGGGAAGCGCCAGAATGTCGGCCGAAGCGATCAGCGATGCGACCTCGTTCGGACCCACCCAGCCTGGAAAGGCAATACGTCCGGCAAGCCCCAGCCCGGCCGATCTTGCCCGTACGGCCTCGACGTCACCATCGCCGGCGATTGTCGCGCGCCACTTCTTGACAGGGTTCATGCCATGCAGTGCATCAAGCAATTGCGGCACGCCCTTGCGCTCGCCGACACGGCCCAGGAACAGGATGTGAACGCTGTCTCCACCACCGACATGGGCAAGCGACGGCACTTCGGTAGCATTGGGCACAATCACTATGTTCGCGGCCGCGCCTGGCGCCCGTGCAGCCACGAAGTCGCGCCAGATACGGCCCAGAACCACGATCCGATCGGCATGCTCGAACATATGCCGGATGCGCCGGCTCATGAAGCTGCGGTTTTCCTTCCAGAACGTCTGGTATTGCGCTCCATGCAAATGCAAGAGATAGGGAATGCCGAGCAATCGCGCGCACCTCGCGATGACCATCTTGCGGTAGGTACTGCCAAAGCTCGATACGTTGATGTGAACGACGTCGGCACGGCCGGCAAGACGCGCGACCAACATCCGAAGACAAAAGCCAATCATGTAGAAGACTGACAGCGCGACTGAGCCCGAACCGCGACTGGAAAGGAACCGCGCTTCGATCTTTCCATCTCCCTGTCGATGGAGTTCGCGATCGAGCGCCGCCATGATGCGGTCGATGCCACCCTGCCCCGACACACCCGAAGGGGTCGCGACCAGGACATGTATTTTTCGATCGGGTACGAGACTCTGCAGCATGGTATTCTGGGTAGCACGGGCCGAGTAACCACAAGACAAACGTTCCCGGTAAGTTTTGGGCAAATCTTTTAGTTCAAACTGAATCTGTTCACCGTTTGCCGCCATCGCGCTGGATTTTCCGCCGGTCGACGGTTAATCGACGGTGAATTTTCCGGGGACAACCCTTTGCTGCTGCGCTCCACGCTCATCTATGCCCCGGCGATCCTGCTGACGCGGATTTCGGCGCTGCTCCTGCTGGTCATCGTGACGCGGTTGATCGACCAGACCGAGTATGGCCTGCTGACCCTGGTGGTGACCGTCGGCGAAATGACCGACATTGCGGTCACCAACTGGCTGCGCATCGCATTGCTCAGGCTTGGCGGCAAAGGCGACGTCAGCCGCGGCAGCCTGATGTTGGCCGGGCGGGTGCTGCTTGCCAGCACGGCGCTGGCGCTGATTGTATCCGTGGTCGCCTCTGCAGTGATCGTGCCGGAGCGCTGGGTCGAGTTCGCGATCGCCGTCTGCAGCTATCTGATCGCCGGCTCCATCGGCCGCTACGCGTTGACGGTGCTGCAGATGCAGCAGCGTCATTCGGTCTATTCGATGTTCGAGTTCCTGCGCGCCCTGCTGCAGCTCGCGCTGCCGATCGGCGCCATCGTCCTGTTCCAAGATTCTTTTCTGACGGTGTCGCTCGGCTCGAGCCTCGGCGTTTTGATCGCCGGCATCGCGGCGGGCATGATGGCATCCCGACGCGTGATTGCCGGTCCGCCGCGCTTCACCCAAAAGGAGTTCTTCGTCCTCGGCGTGCCCCTGGTCATCATGGCGCTGGTAGGCTTCGGCCTGCACAGCGCCGAGCGTGTGTTCCTGAAGATCTATTACGATGCCGGCGCGGTGGCGATCTTCGCCGCAGCCTATGCACTGGCCCGCCAGCCGATCGATATGGTCGCCAATTCCATCAACATGGGCGCCTTTCCCGAGGTGGTCAGCCGGTTCGACGACGACGGGCCTGCGGCATCGGGCCGGTTGCTGTCGCAATTGATGGCCTTGATGATGCGCCTTTGCCTGCCGGTTGCGGCAATGCTGGTCGCACTCAGCAGCGATATCACCCAACTCCTGCTGCCCTTAGAATATCACGGCCGTTTCGGCCTGCTCTTTCCGATCATCGCCTTCAGCGTGCTGTGTGCCAATCTCGCCAGCTTCGTCTATGGCACCGTGGTGCACGCGCACAAGCGGCCGTGGCTGCTGATCATCGCCAATTCCTTCGGCTCGGTGTCGACAATCGCACTGTCCGTGCTGTTGATCCCGCCGATGGCGGAGGTCGGCGCAGCTTTGGCGCTGGCGGGCGGATCGCTGGCAGGCCTTTTAGCCTGCATCGTCATCAGCGAACGGCTCACGCCGGTGCCGGTGCCATGGCGCGACATCGGCATGTCGGTCGTCATCTCGCTCAGCACCGGGCTGGCCGCCAGCCTTGCCAGCGCTCTGCTCGGCAATATGCCGGCCATCTTCTCGCTCGCCGCCGGCGGCACCGCTGGCGCAGTGGTTTTCTTCGGGCTGACCTGGCTGGTCGACCCTGCCGCCGCTATCCAATTCGTAGCCAAGCTGAGGGCGCGGCTACGGCTCGCATAGGCCCGTGCCGTAGTCCTGGGAAAAGCGGCTCCGACTTCGACCGATGCAGCAGCCCAGGTCCGGCACACGCTCGCCATTTAGAGATCGACCTTCCGGCGTCCCCGGCGGCCCCATAACTCCCGGCACAGCAGCGCTGCGTAGGCAGTGTTGGTGTCATAGTAGCGGCGCCACAAGCGTCGCGGCTCCTGTGCGACGCGAAACATCCATTCCAGACCGGCCGCCTGGACCAGTTTTGGCGCCCGGGCAACCTTGCCGCCATAGACGTCGAAACTGCCGCCCACGCCCATGACGAAACTCGGGGTGAGGTTGTCACGATAGCGCTTGAGAAAGCGCTCCTTGCGCGGGGTCGGCATCGCCACCAGCAGGCAGTCGGCCCCCGAAGCATTGATCGCCCCGACGATGCCGGCCTCGTCTTCCGGTTCGAAATAGCCATTGCGCATGCCGGCGACGACGAGACCCGGATGATCCGTCGCAAGTCGCATTCCAACCGCATCGAGAACGGATTGTTCCGCGCCGAGGAGGAAGGGCCTGAAGCAGCGGTTCGCGCAAAGGCTCAGCAGATTGATCATGATGTCGACGCCGGCCACCCGCTCCGGCAGTGCGACACCGCAAAGACGCGCCCCCCAAAGCACGCCGATACCGTCGACATTGATCACATCCGCTGTCGCCACGTCCTCGTGCAACTCAGCGTTGTTGCGCATGTTCACAAGCTTGGCGACATTCACCACCACATGATGCAGCGGCCGCCGCAGGGTCATCGCCTCATCGGCAATGGCCAGCGTCTCGGCCATGGTCAGCGCATGGATCGGCGCGCCAAGGAACTCCCGGCGCCGTGATGCCAGCAGTCGATGCTGCGCCCATGCCGGGTCGTGCGCGTTCATGCGGCCTCCTCTGCACTTGCGGCAAGCGCCAGCTGTTCGATTTCTGATCTCTTGCCTTCGATGCGGGCATCGGGCTTGCGTGCCTTGCGCCAGGTCCACAAACCCCTGGTGTCGATGAGCTTCTTGTCCTTGAGCGCTTCGGGATCGACCAGATTGAATTGCCGATGGTCGACCAGCAGGACGACGATATCGCACTGGTCGATGGCGGAAAGCGCATCGGTGAAGACGATGCCCTTGCTCTCGAGCTCATGCGGCAGCCTGTGTGCGTTGGGTTCAGCCGCAATGATCTTCAGGTTGGGAATATCCGACAAAAGCTTCACCACCTCGACGGCCGGGCTCTCGCGCATATCGTCGATATTGGCTTTGAAGCTGAGGCCAAGACAAGCGATCGTCTGCTTGCGGGACGGGTCGAGCAAGGCTTGTATATCCCTGACCACCGACAACGGACGCTCGGAATTGATCCGGCGCGCCGAAGCCATCAGCCGCGTGCTGTTGGGCGCGGCATCGATGATAAAATACGGGTCGACCGCAATGCAGTGGCCGCCGACGCCCGGGCTCGGCTGCAGGATGTTCACACGGGGGTGCCGGTTGGCGAGATCGATCACCTCCCAGACGTTGAGCGACAGATCCTGGCACACTGCCGCAAGCTCGTTGGCAAAGGCGATGTTGACGTCGCGGAACGCGTTCTCGGTCAGCTTCACCAGTTCCGCGCTTTCGGCCTGGGTCGTGAACAGGTCGCCGGCAACAAAGGTCGAATAGAGTGCCGCGGTGCGTTCCGCCGACTTGCGCGATAGTCCGCCGATCGAGCGATCGTTGTTGATCAGTTCGGTAAGGACCTTTCCCGGCAACACCCGCTCGGGCGAATAGGCGACCAGGACATCGGCCTGTTCGCCATGGGCGAGAGGAAATTTGAGATCGGGCCGCAACTCGGCAAGCAGTCCCGTCATGATGCGCGTCGTGCCGACCGGCGATGTCGATTCCAGCACCACAAGGTCTCCCCGCTTCAGCACCGAGGCGATGCTGCGTGCCGCCGCGAGCACATAGCTCACGTCAGGCTTGTGGTCATCGGTCATCGGAGTCGGCACGGCGATGACAAAGGCGTCCGCCGGCTGCGGCGTGCTGAAAGCCCTGAGCTTGCCGTTGGCGACAACCTTCTGGATCAGACCATCGAGGTCCGGCTCGACGATGTGGATCTCGCCGCGGTTGACCTTCTCGACCACCGCTTCGTTGACGTCGACGCCAATGACGTCGAGCCCGCGACTGGCGAAGATGGCACAGGTCGGCAGGCCGATATAGCCCATGCCGATAACGGAAACGGTCTTGATCTCAGCCATGATGCAGCAGTTCCTCAACGATCCGGTTACTGGCCCGGCCGTCGCCATATGGGTTGTGTCGTTCCGCCATGCCGCGATAGGCCACCTGGTCGTCGAGCAGGCTGTTGGCATTCAACAGGATCTTTTGGATATCGGTGCCGACGAGACGGGCGGTGCCAGCCGCGATCCCCTCGGGCCGCTCGGTATTCTCGCGCATCACCAGCACCGGCTTGCCGAGTGAAGGCGCTTCTTCCTGCACGCCGCCGCTATCGGTCAGCACCAGATAGCTCTGCTTCTGCAGGTACAGGAACGGCAGATAGTCCTGCGGGTCGACCAGGTGGATGTTCGGCACGCCGCCCAGTTCTGCATTGACCACCGAGCGCACATTGGGGTTGGGATGGACCGGATAGACGATCTGCACGTCCTCGCGCACCGCCAACCCCTTCAGCGCCGTGCAGATACGATGGATGCCGCCGTCGAAATTCTCACGGCGATGTCCGGTGACGAGGATCATTTTCTTGGCGGAATCGAGGAACGGAAAACGCGTCGCGAGTTTTGCGCTCATCAGCCTGTCGGCATCGATCGCGCTGGAAAAATGCAGCAGCGTGTCGATCACCGTATTGCCGGTGACGAAGATGGTGTTTTCAGACTTTCCTTCGGCGATGAGATTGTCGCGCGCCTGGATGGTCGGCGCGAAATGCCAGGTCGCGATGTCGCCGGCAATCTTGCGATTCAGTTCCTCTGGAAACGGAGAGTTGATATCGTGGCTGCGCAATCCTGCCTCGATATGGGCGACCGGGATGCGCTTGTAGAAGGCAGCCAGAGCCGCAGTCATCGCCGTCGTCGTGTCGCCTTGCACGAGAACGATATCGGGCTTCGCCTTGTCCAGCACTTCGGCCATGCCCAGCAGCACGCGCGAGGTGACGTCGAACAATGTCTGGCCGGGCTGCATGATGTTGAGATTGTGATGCACCGGCAGGCCAGTCAGTTCGATGACCTGGTCGACCATCTCGCGATGCTGGCCGGTGATGCATGTCTCGGTGATGAAACCCGGATGGGCAAGCGCGGCACGCACCACCGGAAAGCATTTGAGCGCCTCCGGCCTCGTGCCGAAGACGATCAGCAGTTTTTGCCTGACCGGCAGTTTCGGATGTGAAAGGACGTTCATTGCTGATCCTGGTCGCCAGAAGGCGTTGCGACCGGCTGGTTATTCGCGACAGGAGCTATAATAGCGGCAGAAATCGCCTCCGTGGCCTTAAATCTTAATATATGATTAACAGGCAAGCCCACGTCCTCCCGGTAACTCTTATGAAAGCCCAAGCCCATAAGTATCCTGGCAGAGCAAGCTTGAAAAAGAATGTATTCGATTGACTAATATTTTAATCATCGGCCACATCGCCGGATCTCGGCGCTGGGAAAATGAGCTTCTGCTGCGGTTGAACACAGCTGGTCACGTGGTTTCGAGCAGCCGCGCGCAAACGCCTGCGCCGCTCGCACGCGGCCTGGATAGTGTGCTGGCGATCGAGAGCCGGCGCTTCGGTCCCTCATTGGCAAGCCGCTCCGGTCCGTTGCCGTCTGGCGGTTCTGGTCCTGCCGACCTCATAATCGATCTCACGGGCACTGCCGCGCTGCGAGGCACGCCGGTCCTGACGCTCGAATTTTGCGGCCGCAGCAGCTTCCCCGCCGGTGTGACCGAGATGTTGGCGAGCGGGCGATTGCCCGAACTTGCCGTTCGCCTCGATGGCGTCACAGTCGCTCGGGGACGACCTATGATCGGCGACCGGCTCTGGCTGTCTCGCAGCTGCAACGACCTGCTCGCTGGGGCCATCTCGCTGGTTGCGCAAAGCGTCGCTCGTTTTTCCGCGGGCGAACTTGCGCCGATAGCCGATAGCCCGGCGCCGATCCCGAGGAACGGCGGTTTTGTCCGGCACTATCTGCCCTTTTTCTGCAGCGGGCTGGTCGATCGCGCAGTGCAAAAACTCAGACGTGGACGGCGCCCTTTCTATTGGCAGGTTGCCTATCGGCTGATCGACGGGCCAGGGGTCGCCGAAACCGGCCAGCTCGACGGCAAGCCGTTCACCGTCCTGCCGGACGATGGCCAGCGATTCTATGCCGATCCATTCGTCCTCGAGCGGGATGGCCGCCACTATCTGTTCGTCGAGGAATTTCCCTACGCCACGGGTCGCGGCGTGATTTCTGTCGCCGAACTGGGTGACGACGGCAGCTTCGGCGTGCCGAGAGTGGTGCTGGAGGAAAAGCACCATTTGTCGTATCCGCAGGTGTTCGCTCAGGCCGGCGAGATTTTCATGATTCCTGAAAGTGCGGCGGCGCGCGAGCTTGTGCTCTACCGCGCCGCGCAGTTTCCGGATCGCTGGGTACGCGACACCGTGCTGTTGACGGACAAGGATTTCAATGACGCCACGCTGCTCGAATCCGATGGGCGCTTCTGGCTGTTGGGGACGGAGCGGTTCGGTTACGGCAGCGCGTCGGACACGATGGCGGTCTATTCCGCACCCTCGCTGCGCGGGCCGTGGGTTGCGCACGCGCTCAATCCCATCGCCGTCGATCACTCGGCCGCTCGCCCCGGCGGCGCCTTTATCCGCCACGGTGACGCCCTGGTGCTGCCGGTGCAAAACGGGTCGAGAGCCTATGGCGGCGGTCTCGGGTTGATGCGGCTGGACCGGCTTGACGATTTCGATGTCGTTTTTGCGCCGCCCCGCCCGATCGGCCCGGGGCCGGCATGGGCCCGCGCGGGCATTCACACGCTCAACCGCGCGGGCAATCTCGAGGTTGTGGATAGCGCCGGCTGACGCGTCTGCAGTCTGCGCTTAGCCGAGCCGATCCAGTTTCGGCTCGGATGCAGCCGCCGACAGTATGCTCTTCGGCCGGCTTCGAAACGGCGCGTTTCTATAGGCAAGCAGCAACACCACGATAATGGTGATCTCCGGCGATTTTGACGAGAGCGCGTTGTTCGACAGCGCAGCAAGCATGAACGTCATGGTGCCGATCCATGCCGGCAGCGGCGCCCCGCGCAGCAGCCGGAAAATGAACCAGAATACCAGCACGATAAAGAGCACGGCTATCGGCAAGCCGAAGAGCATGATGATGACCACCGGCGCGCTCTCGATGTAGGGCAGATGCAACTTCTCGTTGACGATCGCCAGCAGGTCGTCGACGTTCATGCCGAACAGGATGTCTTTCCAGCTGACAAGTCCGAACACCTGGTAGATCGTCACCCGCGCCATGAAATTTTCGTCAAAGATCGTGTTGCCGAAGCGGTTCAGCAGCCCGCCCGAAAACAGTATGGCCACCAGCACTGCGCCGCCCGCCACGGCGAACAGCAGCACAACGGACTTGGCCTGCCGCTGATGCTTGAGCGACAGGCGCGGCCAAGGCACGAACATCAGCAGAATGAGGGTTTCTGCGGCAGCGAGCAACAGGGCGGCGCGAGCGCCTGACGCAGCACAGCCGACGAGCAATATGAAGATCGCCAGCACCCGCACCCATATGCGCCAGTTCGTCAGCGGCACGAATCCGATGACTGTGGCGCAGAGCGCGCCCAAGGCCAGCGGGTGCGCCGATAGGCCGATCGGCCTGAACTGCAGTTCGTTGAGACCGTAAGGCAGAAATCGATGTTGAGTCACTGCTTCGATCGTGCCCATTGCAGCGCTGAGGATCACCATCCCAACCACGACATCGCCCAAGGCACGCCGCACTTGCGCGTTCAGGGCCAGCATCAACAGGCCTGCTGCACCCGCCACCAGATAGGTGTCGATGATAAACCCGGAGGAGCCGGCACGGCCGGTGATAAACAGATACGGCACCAGCGCGAAAATCAGCGCACAATAGAGCAGCAGAGCCTTGAAGATTCCAATTTCGTCGCCTTGCAGCAGAAACGGTCGGCTGAAAAGAACGATCGGAAGCAGCAGGAAGATAGCATAGGTGCCGACATGCAGTTTCTCGTAGAACGAGCCACCGTCGGCGGTATAGTCGACGACCATGTTCATGATCTGCGGTGAGACCGTGAAGCGGAGCAGGAACGCCAACGCAGCGCACAGAAAAAACAGCAGCGACAGCGCGTTCTGACGGCGCGCGTGGCTCGATCGTTCCGATACGGCAGCGGGATAGCTCATGGCCGACCCAAGTGAAGGTATTCAAACGCCATTCTGGCCAACGAGATCCATTCAACGGTCCGCTGAACGGACGCGGTGCGTGACTCGGCAAAATATGCCAACTTGGAAAATGACATGTTAACGATCTTTCTGTAGTGCTGGTCCGCGTAGCGAATAACCAGAGTTAGCACCATGTCCGCCGCTTCCGGCACAACCCCTCCCTCTGCGGCGGGTTCCGACGTCAGCGCGTTCGAGCGGATCGCCAATGCGCGGCGCGCCAGCAGGGCAAGGCTGCAACAGGATGCTCCAGCCATGGCGCGCCCGCCCGCCCCTGTCACTCCGCGCACGCCCGAGCCTGTCCCAACGGTGACGCTCGACAAGATCGGCGATTTCCTCGAGCTCGATTTTCGACGGCTGTTTGTCTGGCTGCGTGCCGGGCTCGTCTGGGCATTGATGCTGGCAGTGGCCGGCGGCGTCATCGGCGCCGCCTACGGGTTGCTGAGCAAACAGCGTTATACCGTTACGACGGAAATCCTCATCAATCCTGCCAATTTGCAGGTTGTGGAAAACGATGTCTACTCGCAACCGGGTCAGGTCGACAGCCAAATACTGAACGCGCGCAGCAAGCAGCGCATCTTGACCTCCGGCAACGTGCTTGCACGTGTGGTGGACGAACTCGGTCTGGCCAACGATCCGGAGTTTTTCGATCCGGACCAGACCGCCTCCAGCTCTGGTGCTGCAGCGAGTGGCGGCAAATCCGATCCGAAGGTTATCGCCCAGAAAAGCCTGGCGCAGCGGGTCAGCGTTGCTGCAGATGAAACCTCGTTCGTCACAACCCTCGCGGTATCGGCAGAAACCACCGGCAAGGCGATCCTGATCTCGCAAGCCGTGGTGAAGGCTTTCCAGGAAGAACTGGCCACGGCCGAAGCTGCTGGCGCCGGCCGCGCCGCAGCTGCTCTTGAGGGCCGGCTCGGCCAACTCAAGCGCGACGTGCAGGCAGCAGAAGAGAAGGTCGAGAGCTACAGGCGCAGCCACAATTTGTCGGCCAGCAATGGCCAGCTTGTCAGTTCGCAGACGATGACGCAGCTCAATAGCGAAATTGGAGAGGCGCAATCGCGCGTCATCGCGGCGCAGGCAAGTTACGACGCCCTGGTTGCTTCCGGTGTCAATGGCGCCAATCCTGACCCCGCGGTTTCGGCAGCACTCTCAGTATTGCGCGACAAGGCGAATGGCCTGCGGCAGCAAATCGATTCGCAGTCCATGACCTTTGGTCCGCGCCATCCGACGATCGTCCGGCTCAGGACAGAATTCGAAACCGTCAATTCTCAGCTCAGGGCGGAGTTCTCCCGCACGGTCGGCACGGCAAAAGCCAATTTGGACAAGGCCAACGCCTCGTTGGCTTCTCTCACCGCCAGGATGAACGATCTGAAGAGCGACGTTTTCGCCGACAGCGAGTCCCAGGTCGCCCTGCGCGAGCTTGAACGCGACGCCGTCTCGAGAAGGGCGGTTTATGAAAGCTTCCTGTCTCGCGCGCGCCAAATCGCCGAGCGCGAGCAGATCGACACCACGAATGTACAGGTGATTTCCACCGCCGTGCCGCCACCGGGGCGTTCGTGGCCGCCCCGCACCCCGCTGACGGCAGGCCTGGGAGCTTTCGCCGGCTTTGCTCTGGGCATGCTGCTGGCCATTGCCATGGGCATTGTCCGCGACATGCGCCAGCCGCCGAACCGATCAGGCATCGGCGTCAGCCGAGCCTGAATCCAGGCATGGCCAAGCGCATTGTCTTTCACATCGCCAGTCTCAGGGGCGGCGGCGCCGAGCGCGTCTTCGTCCTCATGGCAAACGAATTGGCATCGCGGGGGCACGATGTGACACTTTTTACCTGGAACGCGGAAGGACCCAACGCCGCGCTGCGCTCGCCTACCGTGCATCTGGTCGATTTCGACCTTCCTATCCGGGGCGAGGGTTACGGCAAGTGGGAGACGCTGAAAGGCATCGTGCGAAGCGCACGTTTGTTCAGCCGCCTTGCTCCGCATGCGGTCTACAGCGCCCCGGAATTTGCCAATCTGGTCGTGGCGCTCGCGCTTCTCCTGGCGCGAAGCCGGGCGCGGTTCTTTCCAAGCTTCCATGCAGCGGCCTCACTGCCTTCCAGCAGCCTCGGCGCCAGAATAGCGGTCTGGCTTTCCGCTCTGGTTGCAGCGCGCGCAACCAAAGCCATCGCCGTCTCAGCGGGTGTCGGCCGCGACATTGCGGCCCGCGGCTTTCCACAACCTAAGATTGTCATCATCAACAACCCGCTGCCGCCGGCTGCGGCGCGCCAGCAGGATTCCTATGCATGGCAGGCAAAGCTGGCGACGATGGGCGATGGCCCGGTCATCGCCACCGCCGGGCGCCTGGTGCCGGTCAAGGACCATCGGACCTTGCTGCGGGCTTTCGCTATCCTGCGCGCCGGCCGCCGCGCTCGGCTTGTCATCTTCGGCGAAGGTCCGCTGGCTGCCGAGCTGCGCGCCTATGCCGAGGAAACCGGTATCGGCGCAGACGTGCTGTTTGCTGGCTACGTCAACTCAGCGGCCTGCTATGCCGCAGCCGATCTGTTCGTGCTTTCCTCGACGAGCGAAGGCTTTGGCAATGTGCTGGTCGAGGCCATGGCTGCGGGCGTTCCCGTAGTCTCCGCAGATGCGCCACATGGCCCGCGCGAGATTCTCGCCGACGGTCGTTTCGGCGCCTTGGTGCCGGTCGGCGATGCCGCGGCTATGGCAAAGGCGATGGCTGATATGCTGGACAGCCCCACTTCTGCAGCCATCCTGAAAAGCCGGGCAGCGGATTTCGAAGTTGAAAAGATCGGCGATCTGTATGAAGCACTGCTCTGATGCATGTCGCCCAGAAGCATGCCCTCGGGCCCGAACCAGGGCCTGACCCGAGGGTGCGCAGCGGTTTTTAACGGAGTGTTCGAATGAGACATGTGTGGCGTTGGTTCGGCCCGGTCGACAAGGTGACGATTGCGGATGCGCGTCAAGCCGGGGCGCAAGGCATCGTCACGGCCCTTCACCATGTTCCTTACGGCGCCGTCTGGCTGCCTGCCGAAATCGAAAGGCGTCAGCGCGAAGTCGCGTCCTTGCCGGATGGAAGCGCAAGCGAACTGAACTGGGAGATTGTCGAAAGCCTGCCGGTTTCCGAAGCGATCAAGACGCAGGTCGGCGAATGGCGCAGCCATCTGGCCAACTACAGGACATCGCTGGAAAACCTGGCGCAGGCCGGCATTTCGGTCATCTGCTACAATTTCATGCCGGTGCTCGATTGGACCCGCACCGATCTTGCCTGGCGCCTGCCGCATGGCGGCACCACCATGCGCTTCGATCTGATCGACTTCGCCGCATTCGACATCCATATCCTGAAACGCCAGGCGGCGCTTGGCGACTACACACCGGACATCGCCGCCGAGGCGGAGCGCCGATATGCACAAATGGATGACCGTGCGCGCAAGATTCTGGCAAGAAACGTCAATTCCGGCCTGCCCGGCTCGACCGAAGACACGTCTCTCGACGGCCTCGCGGCTCAACTGTCAAATTATGACCGTATCGACGCAACAACCCTGCGCCGGCATTTCGTCGATTTCCTGGCGGAGGTCGTGCCCACGGCCGAACGCCTCGGCCTGCGACTCTGCTGTCACCCCGATGATCCGCCGTTTCCGCTGCTCGGTCTGCCGCGCATCATGTCGACCGAGGCCGACTACAGCTACATACTGGGCGCAGTCGACAGCCCGGCCAACGGCGCGACACTGTGCACCGGATCGCTCGGCGCAAGACCGGACAATGATCTGCCCGGCATGATCGAGCGGATGGGGCCAAAAATCCATTTCGCGCATCTGCGCAATGTGCGCAAGGAAGCGACCGGCACCCCCTGCTCGTTCCACGAGGACGAGCACCTTGCCGGCGACACCGACATGGTGGCGGTGGTGGCGGCGCTGCTTCACGAGGAAGCGCGGCGCAAGACGGAAGGCCGCCAGGACGCCGTCATCCCGATGCGCCCCGACCATGGCCAGGATATCCTCGACGACCTGACGCGCGGGGCGCAGCCCGGCTATCCGGCCATCGGTCGGCTCAAGGGATTGGCCGAACTACGCGGCGTCGAACATGCGATTCGAAAGTCGACAACAGCCTAAATCGCCGCGGGTCGGCCTCGCCCCCCGGCCCACCCGTCCGAAAATTATCCGCTAAAGCGCGTCGCGTTTGACGGCCTCATGCGACGCGCTTTAGGTTTGTGCATGTCGTTATCGCAAAACCGCTGCACACTTTTGCGCGTTCCTTGATTAACGTTAGCTGCTGGGCTCGGAAATAGCGTGCAGCTTCCCCTTGGAGTTTACTTCGTACATCTTAGCACCATCGACAAAAATCTTCTGGCAAACCCATTTGCCCTTAGGTGTTTTTTCCGCGCAACTGGTGTCACCTCTTACAACCCAGTCGTTTTCGAAATCGCCCTTCTGGCCCTTATATTCGAATGCGCCTTTTACTTTCTTGGTGTTCCAGTCCCAGCTGTGGGTTGCCGTGATTGGCGCGTCGGCGTCAACGATTCACGTTGAACTTGTTGCCATTTAGAAATTCTGGTATTTGATCACCGGGCAATTGCTTGGCGGTCTTTGGCATCTCCTCGGCTTGGGTAGCGGCCGGGATCAGGGAAATCGCTAAAGCAAGCACTGCGATGTAAGCACGCTGCATAACATCCTCCCACAACGATTTGCGCAGAGCAGATAAACGCAAACTGCGGCTGACGCATAGTGCGTATGCAGGTTGATAATCTGGAGGAAGGGCACAGGGCCGTGCGCAACCGGTGCCATTAGAATCGACCATTGTCGTTCCGCAGTCCGCCTCCGGCTGCATGCCAGCTTTTCACCCATTTGCGCGGACTTGTGTATAATAGCGGCTTGCGGCTTGAGTCCGATTGCAATCCGCTGGGTTACGCTCGTTATTGGTCCATCCGCAGCCGGTGTTGAGAAGAACTCCAGGAGGCGGTTGGGAATTCATATCCTGGGAGGAAAACAAGATGAGAAAATTCGCCGCCGCTCTGGCCGCCGCCGCTACGCTGTATTCGTTCGCCGCGGGCGCGCAAACCTATCCCGAACGCACCATCACCGTGGTGGTGCCGTTTTCGGCCGGCGGCCCGACCGACACGGTCACGCGCCTCGTCGCGGAAGCCATGTCGAAGGATCTCGGCCAGCAGATCATCGTCGAGAATGTCGGCGGCGCCGGCGGCACGCTGGGCGCCGGTCGCGTCGCGCAGGCCGATCCCGATGGCTATACGCTGCTCCTCCATCATATCGGCATGGCGACCAGCGCCACGCTGTACAGAAAGCTCGCCTACGACACGCTGAACAGCTTCGAATATGTCGGTCTCGTCACCGAGGTGCCGATGACCATCGTCGGCCGCAAGGACCTCGAGCCGACCGACCTGAAGGGGCTGGTCGACTACGCCAAGGCCAACAAGGATACCGTCACCGTCGCCAATGCCGGCATAGGCGCTGCTTCGCATCTGTGCGGCATGCTGTTCATGAGCGCGATCGGCACGCCGCTGGTCACCGTGCCCTACAAGGGCACCGGACCGGCTATGACCGACCTTCTCGGCGGCCAGGTCGACATCATGTGCGACCAGTCGACCAACACCACCAAGCAGATCCAGGGCGGCACGATCAAGGTCTACGCCGTCACCTCGCCGCAACGCCTCGATGTTCTGCCGGACGTGCCGACGACGACGGAAGCCGGTCTCCCGGAAGTGCAGGTCGGCATCTGGCACGGCCTCTACGCGCCCAAGGGCACGCCGGCCGAGGTCACCGAACGGCTGTCGAAGTCGCTTCAGGTCGCGCTGAAGGACCCGAATGTCGTCGCCCGCTTCGCCGAGCTCGGCACCAAGCCATCGTCCGAAGCTGACGCAACTCCGGCCGCGCTGAAGGCCAAGCTGGAAGGCGAGATCGCGCGCTGGAAGCCGATCATCGAAGCCGCCGGCCAGTACGCCGACTGAGATTTTAAACGGGGCGCCCACCAGCGCCCCGTTTTTTTCACACAACGGCATCGGCGCGCCCGCGGCGCGGGTCTGGGAGGACGTCATGAAACCTTTCACAATCGACACGACCAACGGCATATGCGCCGCGCTGTTCATTTTCCTCGGCGGATTTTTCGCGCTGCAGTCGCTCGACCTCGAGATCGGCACGGCTTTCCGCATGGGACCGGGCTATTTCCCGCTGGTCCTGGCAATCGTGCTGATCCTGCTTGGCGTCGTCATCCTCATCGAAGCGGTGCGCTTCGAGAGCGAGCCGATCGGCCATGTAGCCTGGCGCGGCATGCTGTTCATCCTGCCTGCCCCGATCTTCTTCGGGCTGACCGTGCGCGGCCTCGGCTTCCTCCCCTCGATCTTCCTGACGGCGCTGATCGCATCCTTTGCCAGCGGTCGCATGAGGCCGCTGACCGCGCTCGTGCTCTCCGCCGGCCTGACGCTGTTTGCGTTCCTCGTCTTCAGCTATGCGCTCGGCCTGCCGTTCCGGCGCTTCGGCCCGTGGCTGCAGTTTTGAGGAGATGAACATGGAACTCCTCGACAACCTCGCGCTCGGTTTTTCGACGGCCTCGTCGCTGGCAAATCTCGGTTTCTGCCTGATCGGCGTCCTTCTCGGCACGCTGATCGGCGTTTTGCCCGGCATCGGCGCCACCGCCACCATCGCCATGCTGTTGCCGATCACCTTCCAGATCGGCGACCCGGTTTCCTCGCTTATCATGCTCGCCGGCATCTATTACGGCGCGCAATATGGCGGTTCGACCACCGCCATCCTCATCAACATGCCTGGCGAATCCTCGTCGGCCGTCACGGCCATCGACGGCTACCAGATGGCAAAGAACGGCCGCGCCGGGGCGGCACTCGCCATCGCCGCGATAGGCTCGTTCTTCGCCGGCACGGTGTCGACCTTCCTCGTCGCCGTCTTTGCCCCGCCGCTGACGGCGATCGCGCTGGAATTCGGCGCAGCCGAGTATTTTTCGCTGATGATCGTCGGCCTCGTCTCGTCCGTCGCGCTCGCCCACGGCTCGATTGTCAAGGCGCTGGCGATGGTCGTGCTTGGCCTGCTGCTCGGCATCGTCGGCACCGACATCTACACCGGCACGCCGCGCTTCACGCTCGGCATCCGCGAATATGCCGACGGGCTGAATTTCGTCGCGGTGGCGGTCGGCGTCTTCGGCGTCGCCGAGATCCTGCGCAACCTCGAAAACGAACACGAGCGCTCGGTGATGATCCGAAGGGTCTCCGGCCTGATGCCGACCGGCGACGACTTTCGCCGCATGGCGGCGCCGATCGTGCGCGGCACCGTCATCGGTTCGGCGCTCGGCATCCTGCCGGGCGGCGGCGCGATCCTTGCCGCCTTTGCCTCCTACACCGTCGAAAAACGCATCTCGAAAAACCCCGGGGAATTCGGCAAGGGCGCCGTCGAAGGCGTCGCCGGACCGGAATCGGCCAACAATGCCGGCGCGCAGACCTCCTTCATCCCGATGCTGACGCTCGGCATTCCGGCCAACCCGGTGATGGCGCTGATGATCGGCGCGATGATCATCCAGGGCATCGTGCCCGGCCCCAATGTCGCGATCGAGCAGCCGGCGCTGTTTTGGGGCATCATCGCCTCGATGTGGATCGGCAATCTGATGCTGATCATCTTGAACCTGCCGCTGATCGGGCTTTGGGTGAAACTGCTGACGATCCCCTATTACGTGCTGTTCCCGATCATCATGGCGTTCTGCTCGATCGGCGTTTACAGCGTCAACACCAACATCTACGACCTCTACGCCGTCGCCTTCTTCGGCTTGCTCGGCTATCTCCTGACCAAGCTGCGCTGCGAGCCGGCGCCGCTGCTGCTCGGCTTCGTGCTCGGTCCGTTGCTCGAGGAAAACCTGCGCCGCGCCATGATCCTCGCGCGCGGCGACCCGACCACCTTCTTGACGAGGCCGATCAGCGCCGGCCTGCTCTTCATCGCCTTCGCCGTCCTCGTCATCGTCTTCCTGCCGGCGGTCAAGAAGAAGCGCGAAGAGGTGTTCGTGGAGGAGAATTAATGTATGTCGCGCAAAAGTGCGCAGCGGTTTTGCGATAACGACATGCATAAAGACAAGAACTTAAGTCACGCGGCCGCCTGGCTATAGGCGCTGCCGCCGATGCGGACTCCGGTTGCCGAATCGAACAGGAAGACGGCGGCGTCCTGGAAGGTAATGCCGATCGGCTCATCCATATCGTAATGCGCCGATTTGTCGGCCTTGACGGTCACAGTAGCGCCACCGAACTGGCAGGTGATCAAGGTGTGATCGCCGATCAGTTCCACAGCGTAGACCCGCGCCGCGATCTTGCCCTCCGACGGGCCCGTGACCCGGCAATCCTCCGGCCGGAGGCCGGCAGTGACCTTTTTCCGGCTTTCGGCAACGCTGGTCGCAAATTGTCCTTCCGCGCAGGCGAAGGTCCCCTCGACCAACTCGCCCTGGAGAAAATTCATCGGCGGCGAGCCGATGAAGCCGGCGACGAACAGGTTCGCCGGGTCGTCGTAGATCTGTCGGGGCGTGGCGATCTGCTGCACGACGCCACGGTTCATGATCGCAACACGGTGAGCCAGGGTCATGGCCTCGATCTGGTCGTGGGTGACGTAGATCGTCGTCACGCCCAGGTCGGCCTGCAGGCGTTTCAATTCCGAGCGCATGTAGCCGCGCAGCTTGGCGTCGAGATTGGAGAGCGGCTCGTCCATCAGGAAGACGCTCGGCCGCCGCACCATGGCGCGGGCGAGCGCGATGCGCTGCCGCTGACCGCCGGAAAGCTGCCGTGGATAGCGATCGAGAAACTCTTCAAGGTGGACCTTGACGGCGGCGCTGCGGACGGAGGCGTCGCGTTCGGTTCGTGGCACGCCCCTCAGCTTCAGCGGATATGCGATGTTCTCCGCGACGGTCATGTGGGGATAGAGCGCGTAGGACTGGAATACCATCGCCACGTCGCGATATTTGGGCAGCACGTGGGTTACGTCGCGGTCGCCGATGAGGACGCGGCCGGAACTCACAGATTCAAGCCCGGCGACCATGCGCAGCGCCGTCGTCTTGCCGCATCCCGAAGGGCCGAGCAGCACCAGGAACTCGCCGTCCTCGATCTCCAGGTCGAGCCCTTTGACCACCTCGACCGCGCCGAAGGACTTGTAGATATCGGACAGCGTGACCCGCATATCGACTAGCCCTTCACTGCGCCGACCAGAAGCCCGCGCGCGATGTGCTTCTGCAGGATGCTGGAGATGACGATCACGGGGGCGATCATCACGGTGATCAAGACCGACATGTTCCACCATTGCGGCCCGCGGGTCGTGTTCTGTGCCGAGACCAGCACCGGCATGGTCTGCGCGTCGACATTGGAAAGGAACAGGGCCAGCAGATACTCGTTCCAGGCAAGTATCAGCACCAGCAGGAAGGTCGCAACCAAGCCGGACCGCACCAGCGGCAGCGCGATGGTGAAGAACACGCGGAACTTGGAGGCTCCGTCTATCTGTGCACTCTCCTCAAGGTCGAGCGGGATGCCGGCGAAGAAATCGCGCGTCAGCCACACGACGATCGGCAGGTTGATGGCGGTGTAGGTGGCGATCAGCGCCACCTGCGTGTCAAGCAGGCGCATCTGCTGGAACATCACATAGATCGGCAACACGGCGACGATCGGCGGCATGATGCGGTTCGAGATGATCCAGAACTCAATGTCGTTGTTGCCGACCGCAAGCTGCGAGCGTCCAACGAGCGTGAACAGCGCAATGATGAAGAGAGCGGCTGCCATGGCAATGGCGATCTCCCACCGCACGCCGAAAGTGGCCACCGCCACGATGATTGCGGTGAGCAGGATCAGGAAGATTGCAACGGCGGCGAGCTTCACCTGGAAGCGGATACGCACGAGCGCGTAGGCCGCCAGCGAGCCGATCAGGACTGCGAGAAGCGTGCTGGCGACCGCGACGACGACGGAATTCATATAAGGGCGCAGCGTGTAATTCTGCACGAGCATGAAATCCCATGCCTGCAGCGAAGGGGCAAAGTCGACGAACGGGAGATAGAACGGCCCGTTGTCGACCTCGCCAGGCCCCTTGAAGGAGGTGATCAACACCCAGTAGAGAGGAATCACCACGACCAGCGCCCACAGGAACAGCAGCGCATAAGTCACGATCCTGGCGACCGGCGCCTGGCTGTCGATCGAAGCCGGCTCGAACAGCCGGCGCGCCAGTGAGCGCGGCTCGGCGCTCATGCTTCGAACCGGCGCGCCGGCCGGACCACGAAGTTGAAGAACGAGACGCATACGATGGTCGAGATGAAGAGCAGCATGTAGCCGATAGCGGCCGAGCCGCCGAGATCCTGGGTGCGCCAGGATATGAAGGAATGGAGCGTCATCGATTCCGTCGCCAGGCCAGGGCCGCCGCCGGTGAGCACGTTCGGCAGGTCGATGATCTTGAAAGCCTCGATGAGCCGGATCAGCACGACGGTAGCGGCAATCGGCGCGATCGCCGGCCAGGTAATGTCGCGAAAAATCTGAAAGCCGTTGGCCCCGTCGAGCCGCGCCGCCTCGACCTGATCGCGCGGCTGGTTCTCAATGGCCGCCAGCAGCACGATGAACATGAACGGCGTCCACTGCCAGGTGTCGCCGACCAACACCATCAGCCGCGCCGACCAGGCTTCTGTGGCCCATGACCACTCGCTGATGCCGAAAGCGCGCACGAGCGGGGCGAAGGGCCCCTTCTGCATGTCGGCGAGCATGCGAAATGTGTAGGCGATGCCGACCGGGGTCACCATCAGCGGGATGAAGAAGAGGACGCGAAAGAAATTCCGGCCGCGGATAGGCTGGCCGCACAGCAGCGCGAGGCCGAGCCCCAGTGCGAACTGCACGGATACGCCGACGAACACGTAGAGAAGCGTGTTGACGACAGTCCCTGGCACGCCGCCCGGTGCCATGGTGGCCAGTGCAAGCACCGCCAGGCCCATCGCCATTGCCGTCGCGAGAAGGCGACCAACCGTGCCGACGATGGTCGGCCTGCCACGCCAGAAATAGCGGGCGAGAAGAAACAGCACCCCTGCCGCGATCAACGCCAGCAAAGCGGATTGGACAAAGCCGAACGTGCCGAATTTGCCGAGCAGGTGATACTGCTGTGAGCCGACCAGCAACTTGCGGAAGTTCAAAAGTCCGATGAATTTCAGCGTGAATCCGCCCGACGCGAGTGCAAAGCGCGAAAGCGCGAGATAGCCCGAGATGATGAGCGGAAAAATCGCGAAGCAGAGAAGCACGATGACGGCTGGCAGCACCATGATCCGGCCCGAGTGACCGTCCAGCCATTCGGCCCAGCTGCGGCGGTCGGCAGCTTCTGGCATAGTGTCGGTTGCGGTCATCATAACCTGGGAAAGTGTGGCAGGCATGAGACCCGGCGCGGATCGATGCCACGCCGGGTCGATTGCTTGACGCCTATTTGGCGCCGATAGTCGCCTTGTAAAGTTTGAGCTGCTCGTCTTTGCCAATCTCTTCGTTCAGCTCATTCCAGCCTTCCTCGACCGCCGCGACGGTCGCTTCCTTGTCGATTTCGCCGGCGAGGAAGCGCGACACCGCCTCGTCGAGCACGACCTGCTGGTACTTCTGATTTTGTGGGATGCGCAGGTCGAGGATCATGTTCGGGCTGCTCATGCTGTCATTGATCGCGCCCAGGTAGACTTTAGCCTCCTCCTCGCTCATGCCGGCCTTCTTCCAAAGATCACTGTAGCTGAGCTGCGAGGTGCGATACGGGTTGAAGCCGGTGCCGCCGACGGTCACGTCGGCATTCGACTGCGCCGGCTGAGTCATGTACGAGAAGAACGCGTAGGCGGCGTCCTTCACCTTCGGATCGGCCGCGGCGTTGATGCCGCCGCCCCAGCCGCCAAAGGCGGCGAATGGTGCATGGTTCACGCCGTCGATCGCGTGCGGGCAGTTTTCTGCCGTGCAGGCCTCGAGCTTGCCGGTGTCCCAGTTCAGGACCTCCTTGGATCCAGGCATGATCGCCGCGCCCCATTTGCCCATCACCTTGGACTGCTTCGGATCGATCGAGATCGTGCCCACATCGCCCCAGTCGAGGTTCAGCGCGCAGCGGCCGGAAGCGAAGAGCGGCCTTGTATCGCTGACATCGAGGTTTAGCTCGTCCGGCGGGCCGTATTTGGTCGATTCAGCCAGGAAGTCGAGCGCCTTGCGGAAGGCGTCGTTGTTGACGAGCGGCGTCATGTCTTTGGTGTTGAAGAAAGTGCCCTGGCTGGTTCCCTTGGACTGGGTCATCGAGCCGACCACATCGGTGACGAACCAGTAGCTCTGCGCGTTGCGCTTCTTGGCGATGCACGAGCCGAAATCCGGCGTGCCATCGCCGCTCATGTCCTTGCCATGCGTAGCCTTGGCGACCTCGAGATACTCGTCCCAGGTTTTCGGCACCGCCAGGCCAGCCGCTTCCAGCACGTCCTTGCGGTAGTACATCATGTGGAAGTCGCCATCGAGCGTGATCATGTAGGTCTTGCCGCTGTACTTCTCGGAGAAGTCCCGGAAGAACGCACCCACATCGTCCTGCTGAATGTTCTTGTCGGCCTCGACTCGCGGCGTCAGGTCCTCGAGGTAGCCGCCGGCAATGTAGTCGACCATCCATTGCGGGGCGAACACCCCGGCGTCGACCGAATTGGTGCCGCTCGCCCAGTCGGTGAGAATCTTTTGATAGAGATCCGAGAAGGGCACTGCGATGACATTGATCTTGGCGCCGGTGAGCGCTTCGAACTCGGGCGCGCGCCTCTGTAGAGGCTCCTGAATCGCACCGGTCTGCGTAATGACGTTCACGGTAACCCCCGCAAACGGCTTGTCCTGGGCAAAGGCAGGCGCGCCAACCAGCGCGGCAAAAGCCGAAAAGCCGGCCAGAAAGACCCCAATTCTCATCAGACTTCCTCCCGCGTTGACCGGGACTTGTTCCTGCGAAAACCAAGCCGCCGGTATCTCCCCGTCGGCTGCCGTCGCCGGAGCACGGCACCAACGCTCCTCAGCACAATATCGGCATCGCGCAGCGAGTCCAGTGCCTTGCCGCAAGGGAAGCTGAGGTGCCCAGCGGGCTTCCCGGCTAATGCATATCGCCCAAAATCATGCCCGTGACTCGAGGGTGCGCATGGTTTTGAGCGCCGGCGCCGGGAATCCCGTCACCGGTGCTCACCACCGTCGGCATGGACGTCACTGCAAGTTGGTGTGGCGGTACAACATCAGTCTGTGCGCGTCGGGGATCTGCTGCGCCAAGCCGAGCACAATGCTGTCGAGCAGGATGAGGCAGGACTGCTCGAACAGGCTGCCGCCGAACTGTTTCGAACTTTCGACAGGGACATGCAGCGTGACATCGGCAATGCCGGCCAGGGTCCCGGCCGGCTTATGCGTCAGCGTAACGACCTTGGCGCCCTCCGCCTTGGCGATACGGGCAAAGCCCGTGCTGACCGGCGTCTCTCCAGAGCCGGAGACGATCAGCAGCGCATCGCCCTTGCGGATCGATGGCGCCGATGCCTCACCGACGAAATGCACCATCCGGCCAAGATGCATGAACCGCATCGCACCCATCTGCGCGACAAGGCCGGAGCGTCCCTGCCCGGAAAAGAACCATCGCCGATCGGGGTCATCGAACGCCTGTACCAGCCTTGCAAAGGCGTCGGCGTCGATCCGGCCAAGAAGGTCGGTTATCTCCTGTCCCACGGCCAGCCACGGCCTGGATTGGGCAATCTGTCGCGAATCCATCGTGCTGTCTCTCTCGGGTTTGCAGATTCTGTGATGGCGCTGCCAACCACGAGGATTTCGGGCTCGACTGCGATCACCGCTTCCAGCGTGTCGGGGCCGATCCCGCCGGCGAGCGAAACCAGAAAGCCGCGATCGTGCATCTTTCTCACGGCGTCAAAATGCGACGTGGACGTGTTGCCCGCCAGCCGCTCATCGGTTGGCGAGTGGACGGCGATGTAACCGAAGCTTTCGGGGAAGACAGCATTCAAGGGAAGCAATTCTGCCTTGCCCGCCTCGGTGATGGTGTCGACGATGACCGTCGCGCCGAAGGCGGCGGCACGTCTTCCCACCGTCTCATGCGTGGCGGACGAAGCACACGACAGCACCGTCATGAATGCGGCACCGGCGCCGAATACCATATCGGCCTCGAACTGGCCGCCGTCGACGGTTTTGGTATCAGCCAACACCATGACTTCAGGGCAGAGCTCGCGCGCCGTGGCGATTGCGGAGAGGCCAAGGCGTTTCAGCAACGGCGTGCCGATCTCGATAATGTCGGCGAACGCCTTCATCTGCGGGAGCAGGGCCAGGTGTTCAGGCTTGTCGAAGGCGACTTGGAGCAGCAAGGCGGTTCTCTCGGATTGCTTAATGCAGCGGGTGCGGCATGACCACAACGGCCAACCTACCGTCGTACGCGTAGTCGAAATCTGCCATAATCCAGCAATCTCCAAGCTGGTCTGCATAGGGAGAGCAAATCGTACCCTGCAAAGCAAGTGTGGTTCTTGTCGAAAGCAGGACATGCGGGCCAGATCAGCGCCGATGCCACCTGCAATGCAATATGAGGTAGTCCTTTGACGAGATTGTTTGAGCCCATTGGATGCAAGGTCGATCTGTCGACTGGTGCGATGGCAAATGCAACCGGCAGCTACCAGAAGCGCTTTCGCGATCTGGACGGGCTCTATGCTGACGCCGCGGCGTTCGAAGCGATGCGCGCGACATGGGGCGAGCGCATCGTCTACGAAGTCTCCGAGTTCCGGCCGACCGAGCAGTCGGGCGATCTGATTTTCGGCGTCACGCGCATGGCGCCCGGCAAGGTCGGCGACGAGTATTTCATGACGCGCGGTCGTATCCACAGGCAAGCCGACCGGCCCGAGATCTATTATGGACAGAAAGGGCACGGCCTGATGCTGATGGAGTCGCCGGAGGGGGAGGTTCGCATCCTGCCGATCGACGCCCAGACCGTCTGTTATGTTCCGCCGTTCTGGATCCACCGCTCGATCAATGTCGGGGAAGACGTTCTGGTGATGCTGTTCTGCTACCCCGCCGATTCAGGGCAGGACTACGAGATCATCGCGAAATCGGGAGGCATGCGCTCGCGCGTCGTCGCCGGCGATGAAGGCTGGAGGCAAGTCGACAACCCGGATTGGCGACCGCGCGACGCAAAGCTGATCTCCGCCCTCTATGGGCAACCCGGCATGGTGCCGGCATGAAGGCTGGCTTCGAGATCGCTGCTTCACGTCGCAGTGCTGCACTGCGCGCGGAGAAAATCCGGGAGAATGGCGAATGAGCCGCTATCGGCCGGCCACCCAGCCGACATTCTACTTTATCGGCGTCACGACGAGGAGCAGCTCGATCATGCGCGGCGCGCCACCTCGGGCTGAAGGATGCGGTTCTCAAGGATGCGGTTCTCAGGGGCATCGACTTTCCACTCCATGCCGACCCGGAGGCCTATCGTGAGGTCGTCTCCTTCATAAAATCCGACCCGCTGTCGCTTGGCGCGCTCGTCACCACGCACAAGATCGATCTTTTCGACGCAGCGCGCGACCTGTTCGATGTGATCGATCCGCATGCCCGCCTGATGCGCGAGACCAGCTGCCTGTCGAAGCGGGGCGGCAGGCTGATCTGCCATGCCAAGGATCCGATCTCTTCCGGCCTTGCGATAGACGGTTTCATTCCGGCGGGATATTTTGCGGACACCGGCGCGGAGGTCCTGTCGATGGGCGCCGGCGGATCGACGATAGCGATCACCTGGCACCTGATGCGCAAGCAGCGTGGCGCCGACTTGCCTTCGCGCATCATTGTCAGCGACCGTTCGCAGCCGCGTCTCGATGAAATCGAGCGCATCCACAAAGACATGATGTCCACGGTCGAGATCGAATATGTCCTGGCCGACCAACCAGAGATCAATGACGAGAAGTTGGCGGCGCTGAAACCAGGCTCGCTGGTGATCAACGCGACCGGACTTGGCAAGGACGCGCCCGGCTCGCCGATTACCGATGGCGGCGTGTTCCCCAAGCGCGGCATCGCCTGGGATCTCAACTATCGCGGCGACCTGATCTTCCTCGACCAGGCAAGGCGGCAGCAGGCCCGACAGCAGTTGCAGATCGAGGATGGTTGGACATATTTCCTGCATGGCTGGACGCAGGTGATCGCAGAGGTCTTCGACATCGCGATCCCGGTCTCGGGGCCGAATTTCGACGAGATGTCGCGCATCGCCATCGAAGCGGCGAAAGGCTGATGCCGTGGGTCTCGTCACGCCGCGCTCGCTCTGACCAATAGACAGAGGGTCTCATGCTTGCCCATCTCAGGACTCTCCCGAAATGAGCGGCGAGCTTTTCCTCGCCATCGATGTCGGCACCGGCAGCGTCCGCGCAGCACTGATCGACGTCACCGGCAAGATCCTCGAGCTTGCGTCGCGAGAGCACGACCAGATCGTGCCGGAATTCGGCTGGGCCGAACAGCGGCCGCCCGACTGGTGGGAGGGTGCGCGAGCCAGCGTCAAGACGGTGCTGGACCGAGTCGACGGCGCCCGCGAAAACATCTCAGCCGTCTGCGTCTGCGGGCAGATGCACGGGCTGGTCCTGCTCGACGCGCACGGAGCGCTGACACGCGAGACGGCACCGCTCTGGAACGACAAGCGCACCATCGATCACGTCCGTCGCTTCGAGCAAGCGAACGAGCCGGACAGCTACCTGCCCGAAAGCGGCAACACGCCGACCCCGGCATGGCCGGGCTTCAAACTGCAATGGGTCCGAGACAACGATCCCGCCGCATACACCCGCAGCGCAGTCGCCGTCATGCCGAAGGATTACATCAACTACCGGCTGACCGGCGAGATTGCTATGGATACAGGCGACGCGTCCTGTAGTTTCCTGATGAACCCACAGCGGCTCGACTGGTCGCCGGTGATGATCGAGCGCATGGGTCTGGACGCCGCCAAGCTGCCGCCGATCCGCAACCCGCTGGATGTCGTCGGCCACGTCACCGAACAGGCGGCGCTCGACACCGGCCTGCGCTCTGGAACCCCCGTGCTGGTCGGCGGCGCCGATTATCCGGTGGCACTGCTCGGCTCAGGCGCCTGTCGCCCGGGAATGGGTTCCGACAGCACCGGCACGGGCGCCATCATCACTGTTATCGCGGAGAAGCCGCTGCTTGACCCGGAAATCTCGAACGTTGCGACAGTCGAAGGCAACTGGGCGCAATTCGTGCTGCTGGAGACCGGCGGCGACGGCATGCGCTGGGCACGCCGTGCCTTCCACGGCAACGCGCTGTCCTATGACGAGATCGTCGCCCGCGCCGCCGAGGCGCCGGCCGGTTGCGACGCGCTGCTCTTCATGCCCTTTCTCGCCGGCGAGCGTCTGGGGCGCCATCGCAACGCCCGCGCACAGTTCTTCGGATTGGGCGCCGCGCATGGCATGGAGCATCTGCACCGCTCAATCCTGGAAGGCATCGCCTTTGCCATGACGCGCCACATCCGCATCATGGAACACGCGTCGAACAAGCCGCTGGAGCGCGTCATCGCCGCCGGTGGCGGGGCGCGCACTGAACTCTGGCTGAAGATCAAGGCGAGTGCATTCAACATTCCGATCCTGGTTCCGCGGGAGCCCGAATGCGGCATCGTCGGCTGTGCCGCGATGGCCGCGACGGCGACCGGCCGCTTCTCGCGCGTCGAACAGGCGGCCGAGCGCTTTGTGAGCTACGATGCCGAAATCCTGCCGGACCCCGGATGGGCCGATATCTACAGGCGCACCCAACCGGTTTTCGAGCGGCTCTACTATCACAGCCAGGCGCTCTACGACGACATCGACGCCCTGGCGGCCGCCACGCGGCCGACGCAGCCGTGACGTCCGCGATCGGTCCGGCGATCGTGCAGGTTTTTGCGCGCCTCGGAGGCTCGATCGTGGCGCCGACAGTTCCGAGGAAAGCTCAAGGCCGCCGTGCCTCATGGCGTTGGTCGGCGGCCTCGACAGCCAGATGGGCCTGGGAGGGCCGTCTCAGACCGCCTGATACTCCTGCGACTTGAACGAAAGGTGCTTCACGCCTTCCGGCGCATCCGAGATTTTGCGGATGTTCGCCCAGGTCTGCTTGTAGTTTGGCAGGATCAGCTCGTTGGTGCCGGCATTGATGACGTTGCCTTGCACGCCGGTCGGGAATCCGAACAGCATGAAGGTCTCGCCCTTCCTGGCGCTCGGCGTCGGGTAGATCATCGCCTGGGTCGAGCCGCTCTCGTTGTAAACCTCGACGAGGTCGCCGTTCTTCACGCCGAGTTCGCTCATATCGTCCGGGCTCATCTCGATGAACGGATAGGGCCAGCGGTCCATGACGAATTCGCTCTCCTGATCCAGGAAGGCATTTTGCCAGACCTGGTTGGCGCGCCCGTTGTTGATGAGGTACTTGTTGTTCTTCTTCTGCTCGTCCTTGCCCGGCGCCTGCAGGCCGCGCCATTGCGCTTCCATGAAGGTCGCCTTGCCGTCCTTTGTCCCGAACTTGCCATCGGTATAAAGACGCTTGGTGCCGACGATCTTGCCGTCTTCGAAACCGGTGGCGGGCTCCTGGAAGCCGTTATTGCCCATCGCCTTCAGGCGCTCATAGGTGACGAACTCGCCGCCCCCGGCATTCTTGTTGTAGCCGTCCATGAAGGCGTCCTCCTCGGTCTTCCAGTCAAAGCCCTTGAACTGGTCGGCATAGGCATTGTCGCCCATTTCGCGCAGCACTCTCTCCATGTGCTGGGCAAGCCCGGCGGCGATGAGACAGTCCGGCTTGGCGTTGCCGGGCGGGTCCATGTAGCGCTCGACCAGACGCATGCGCCGCTCGCCGTTCATCGACGTCAGGTTCATCTCGCCCGACTCGGCCGCCGGCAGCCAGACATGGCTCGCCGCGCCGATCTTCGACGGAATGATGTCGACGTCGACCGAGAACAGGCCGCCGGCCTGAATAGAATCGGTGATCGCCTTGACCATGGCGTCGCGGTCGCCATACGGCACCTTGCTCATCGCATCCTTCACGATGTCGGTGCGCTGCTTGTAGACCATGTTGAACTGGTGGGCATTCAGCGTGGTCTTGTAGTGGTCGCAGGCCCAGATGTGATGAACGCCGCCCTTGCCCTCGATCAGCAGCTTGTCGACATAGGCGGCGGGCCGGCCGACATGCGCGTCGGAGGGACGGACATAGCCTTCCTGGTGGCCGCCCATGCGCACGCAGCCGCCGCCCTCGCGACCGACATTGCCGGTGGCGAGCGCGACGTTCACCAGCGCGGCATTGGTGCGATAATTGTCGTTGCCCCAGATCAGGCCCTTCTCGTAGGCGAACATGGTGCGTCGACGCTTACCGTCCTTGGGCTCGGCGATCCATGCCGCCGACTGACGGATCTGTTCGACGCTCAGCCCGGTGATTTTCGCCGCGTCCTCGAGCGTGGTTTTGTTGGCAGCTAGCGCCTTGTCGAAATCTTTGGTCGACGCGTCGATGAAGGCCTTGTCGACCCAGCCCTTGTCGGCAATCTCGGTCAGCCAAGCATTGAACAGCACCATGTCGGTGCCGGAATTAATGGCAAGGTGCATGACATTTTCCTTGCTGGCTTCGGCCTCGGCCGCGTTGACCGATACGGTGCGGCGCGGATCGACGAAGATGATCTTCGCGCGATCGTGCGGCTCGTCCGGAAGCTGGGCCTTCTTCTTGTCGAGCGAGGCGCCGCGCAGGTTCGGGACCCAGTGGTTGAGGAAGTAATTGGTCTGCGTCTCCAGCGGATTGTTGCCGACCGAGACGAGCGTATCGGCGAGTTCGGCATCCTCGTAGCAGTTGTTCAGCTCACCGACGCCCATGTCGCGGGTCGCATGGACCTCGGAATTGTAGGCCGGCCTGTTGTGGATGCGGATGTTCTTCACCTTCATGGAGCCGAAGTAGAGTTTTCCGGTGCCCCAGGTGTTTTCGTAGCCGCCGGCCGAACCGCCGTGATCGAAGACGGAGACGAACAGCCCATCCTCGCCCTGTTCCTTGACGACGGCGGCGGTGACACGGGCGACGAGATCGAGAGCATCCTCCCAGGAGGTCGGTTGCATCTGGCCGTAGCGCCAGACCATTGGATCGGTCAGACGTTGCTGCTGCGAGCCGCGCGCGGTCGAGTAGCGCAGCTCGCCCATGCGGGCGCCGCGCACCGAGCCGAGGCCGGAATTCACCTCGCAGTCGTGGTCCGGCTTGATGACGATGTGGACGTCCTTGCCGTCCTGCTTGACGATATTGTACATCGACGGCGCGTACCAGGCGTCGGTCTCGGCACCCTGCTGCTCAGCGAGATTGACACCGAACACATTCGAGGCGGCGTCAGTGCCGCCCTGCTTGTTGGTCGGCCAGGTGTAGGCGTGATAGCCGCAGCCGACGATGCAATAGTGGCAGGTGACGTTGTGCTTCTTGGCATCCGCCGGAATGATCGGCAGCCGGTCGATGTGACGTTTGTAAGCCATGATCCGATCCTCCCTTAAAGCACGTTGCTCAGACGGCCGTAGAGCAGCTCGTCCACGCCCTCGGCATAGATGTCGCCCTTGTCGTCGATGCGGAGCGCGTATTGCGGCAGGTTGGCGGTCGACTGCCCCCAGATCTGTTGCCCGCCGGCATCGGCGTCGAAGCGCGAATAGTGGCCGGGACAATTGAAGGAGTGGTCGTCGGCATTGTAGTTGAGCGGAAAACCCTTGTGCGGGCAGATTGTCGAGAAGCCGACGATGTCGCCGTCAGGACCGGCGCCACCTTCCACTTTCGTTCCAAGTTTTAGCAGCACACCGGGCGCGTTCTCATCGGGGTAGCCGACATCGAAAGGCTCGTTCGGCTTCAAATCGGCTATATTGGCCAACTTGTTCGACGGGTATTCGACCAGTGCCAGACCGGGTGCAGCCTTGGTCTGGGCTTGCGCCGGCAGCGCCGCTGCCGTGGCCATGCCGGCGGCGGCGAACGCCCCTCCCCTCAAGAATCGACGGCGGCCGACGTCGACCAGCCTGTTGCAGCGATCCATGCATTCCTCCCATTGGCGAAATCGTCGCAAGCGGCCTTGCAACGCCTGTGCCAACCGAGCAGCCGCCGATTTGATTAGAGGAACTGCTGGAAAACCCGTGCCATTGAGCCAGCATGTTCGGAAATCCGGACATGCTGCACTGCCGAAGGTTCAGGAAGTCGAACGCGCCCGATCGGCAACGCCGAGCCGCGTCATCTTCTCCCAAAGCGTCGTTCGGGAGATCGCCAGCAACCCGGCTGCTTTTGCGATTTGACCGCCGGTTTCGTCCAGCGCCCGCTCTATCTGCCGCCGCTCGGCGGCATCGCGTACATCGGCCAGCGGGGCGAATGCCGCGTTTGCGGGCTTTGACGTCCGCTCCGGGAACAGGTCGCCGGGCATGATCCATTCACTGGTCGACAACGCCACCGCCCGCTCGACGCGGTTTCTAAGCTCCCGCACATTTCCGGGCCAGGGATAGGCGAGTGCGGCCTCCTCGGCCAGCGCGCTAAAACCCCGAATCCTGGCATTGGACCGGGTCGCGGCGTTTTCAAGGAACCTGTCGAGCAGCCAAGTGATGTCTTCATGCCGCTCGCGCAGCGGCGGAATCGCTACCGGCAGGACCGCGAGTCGAAAATACAGATCCTCGCGAAAACTCGACCGGCCATCGCGCTGGGCAAGATCGCGATGCGTGGCGGAAACAACCCGTGCGTCAAACGTGCAGGGCGTCTCGCCGCCGACGCGATTGAAACTGCCAGCCTCGATGAGCCTGAGCAGTTTTGCCTGAAGCGGCGCTGGCATGTCGCCGATCTCGTCCAGGAACAAAGTGCCTTTTCCGGCCCGTTCGGCGTATCCGAGATGCCGCTGTTGCGCCCCGGTAAACGCGCCTTTTTCGTGACCGAAAATCTCGCTTTCCAACAGTTCGGCCGGGATCGCCGCACAGTTGACGGCGATGAACGGCTCCAGGCGCCGAGGTGAGACCTCATGCAGCAGGCGGGCCGCGACTTCCTTGCCGCATCCGGTCTCGCCGGTGATCAGCACGGGCAGATCGTGGCCGGCGTAACGACGCAGCAGATCTTCGGCATGCTGGATGGCCGGGGACTCGCCGAGGAAATAGTCCTTGGGCTGGCCATGCGTTGTCCGTCGCGCGGCATCGATGCGCTGCAGGAATTCATCCATCGCGAATGGCTTGGTCATGAAGTCGACGGCGCCGGATCGCATCAAGCGGACAGCCTGGTCGATCTCGCCATGGCCGGTCACGAAGACAAAGGGTGGCGAATTCGGCAGGTTGGCAAGCTCGCTGAAAACCACTTCGCCGGAAATATCCGGGAGACGGACGTCGCAAATCACCAGATCGAGGCAAGCGCAGAGGCCTTCGATTCCGGAGATGGCATCCCGCCCTGACTGCCACCAGGTCACCTGCCAGCCCTCAAGCTCGAGGCGCAGGACGATCGAGCCGCCCATGACGGGATCGTCCTCGACGAGGCCTATCCGGGGGCGCTCAGGCAGCATGGGCTTTGACGTCCTCCGTGTCGAAGGGAATTGTCAGCGTGACCGCCGTCCCTCCGCCTCTTCTGGCTGCGATACTGGCACGTCCGCCGAGATCGTCAACCACGCGGCGGACCATCCAGAGGCCGAGGCCACGCCCGGCGCGCACCGCCGGGCCGGGGTCCTGGTCGATGAGAATCCCTGCGATGTCGGGTGGCATTCCGCAGCCCTGGTCGCCAATTTCGATGTGCAACCGGTCGTCTGCGCTCATCGCCGTCAGCGAAACCGTCCCGTCTTCCGGAGTGACGGCGCTGGCATTGAGGAGGAGATTGAGGATCGCCTGACGGACCGGACCGCCTCGGATGGGCAGCTCCCGCGCACCGTTCCACGCGACGCTCCAGTCAAGCCGCTGCCGCTTGCGGCGCAATTCCGGCTTGAGCAACAGACTGATATCATCCAGATCGGCAGCGCTCATCGGGCGCTGCGATCGTTCTGGCCGATAGGTCGCAAGCGCCGCCTCGACCACGTCGCGAATGCCGGCAAGCCCGCGCTCGATCAGGCTGATCGAGGTGTCGCGAACACCGGGGGTCTCGCCATGAGTCTTCAACGTGTCCAGTGCGTTGAACAGGCCGCCAAGCGGATTGTTGATCTCGTGCGCCATGCCGGAAGCGAGACGCCCGAGGCTCGACAGCTTCTCTTCCTCGGCGAGCTGCATGGCGAAGTTCGCGCGCTCACGCTCGGCATGGACAAGGGCATTGTAGCCGCGGAACAGGCCTGCGACTTCGGAGTCCCCGGCCGGGATTTCCCGCGGTGGGATCGGCTCGGCCGCGCCATGCGCGGCGGCGCGCATGCGGTCCTCCAGCACCCGCATCGGGCCGATCATCTGCCTCACCAGCACGAAACCGCCCAGTGCGAACAAAGCCGCGAGGACGCCGTTGGTAATGAGCAGGGTGACGAGAATCGCACGCCGCTCGGCAAACAGATGCGAAACATCGAATATGGCGTGGATGGTGCCGATCGGCTGGCCCTGATAGACGAGGTCGCGGTGAGCGAACCCGGTCAAACTGGCCTTGTCGATGGTGACGACCCCCGGCCCATAGCGATTGCGGTAATCGGCCGGCAATTCGGAATAGCTCGCGATCCGGTTCGGATCGCTGGCTGCGAGCACCTTGCCGTCTGAGCCGGTCACCACGGTTTCGATCGGAGCGAGCGACTTATAGGACGCCGACGACCTGTCGAGCGCGTCGAACACCTCCCAGACGTCGGCCCGCAACACGGCCGGCACGACCGCTGACGAAAGCCCGTCCAGATAGGTTTCGGCAAGACCGTTGAGGAAGCTTTCCTGTGTCCGCGACAGCCGGCTGAGCACGCGCTCGGAAATGGCCGCACTGATGACCACCATGAGCAAGGCGACCAGCACCGGCACGCGGTAGGAGACGGGAATCGATCGGAAACGCCGGAGCAGCTTCATCCGAACTGCCTCACGGTTTCCACCTTGGCCGCAATCGCGTCGAAGAGCGACGGATCGGTCGCCACGAACCCGTCCAGACGAAGTAGGGCAAGAACCTTCCGACCCTCGGCATCATCGTCCATGGAAATCAAGGCCTGCCGCAACGCCTTGACGCGTCGATCGTTGGCGACGGACTTCGGCGACGCTATCGGCGGAAAGCCCAGCCATTCCGACTTGCGCACGATCCTGGTCTGCTTCACCAGATCCGGCTCGGTCTCACGCATGACATCGTAGACATAGCCGTCGACGCTGCCCGACTGAGCGAGGCCGGAAGCGACGGCCCTGATGACGTTTCGGTGGCCATAGGTGAAAAAGCTGCGCGCGAAAAAGCTGCCGGGAAGCTGGCGGTTTTCCGCAAGCAGCGCCCGCGTCACCAGAAAACCCGAATTGGAATCAGGATCCGAGAACGCATGGACGTCGCCCTTCAATCCGGTCCAGTCATCGACTTTACGATCGGCCGAAGCGATCAGGTACGATTGGTAGAGCGGCTTGCCGTGCCAGACCGGGGTTGCGACAAGGTCGAGATCGGCCTTGAACTGCACATAGGGATAGCCGCAGATCCATGCCGACTGGATCTGGCCGGAAACCAGCAGCGCCGTGATCTCCTGATAGGTGCGGCGCGTGACGAGTTCGACCCGGCCACCCATCCTGGCGCTGAGATAGCTGCGCAGATGGCCAAGCAGTTCGAGATCGTTGGAGAGGAACACCGGCGTCAGGCCGAATTTGAAACTCTCTTCCTCGGCGCCAAGTGCAAAGGGGGCGAAGACCGCACCCGAAACGGCGGCCGCAATCAGATCACGCCGTGTGATCGGAACGCCGTCGGTGGCCCTGTGCGGGTTGCCTAGGTTCCTCAACAATCGCCTCCCGACCGGAGCGAGAGCGCACCCGGTCGAGCCGATCATATCCGAAAATGCAGAGGTCCAGGAACTGCAAAAAAACGGAGCCGGATCTTGGAGCGAGCCGACGCATCAGTGCAGAACCCTTGATGGCGGAGCGAGGCGCCCCCCTCTGTCCTGCCCTCTTTGCCAAAACTTGGCATCTCCCCCACTTGGGGGGAGATTGGCAACTTCGCTGACGGCGCTGGCGAAAGCCGCAATGACAGCCGATCTCCCCCCTTTGTGGACCCTTGTGGGGAGATTGGCAGCTTCGCTGATGGCGCCTGTTCATCAACGTTGGGCATTGGCGAAAGCCGCAATGATAGCCGATCTCCCCCCTTGTGGGGGAGATGTCCGGCAGGACAGAGGGGGGCGCGAAGGATCGCTGCTGTTTTCATTCTGCGCAACTGCATTCGTCGGCTGGGAAATACGGTGACAGTGCACCATTTTTTCTTTCCGCCTGCCGGGTTCCCCATTTCATGGCTTTTCCGGTTTGCTCGGCGCCTGGCCGGAAGTGCTTCGCTGTCCACTGGCCGCCCAGATGCCGGCATCGGCGGCACTTACTGCAAGTCGAGCCATGGGCTCGATCTACACACAGCCGCAGCCGGGCAAACATGGGAAAAGTGCACTATCACCGTAATTCTTTTGAATCCCTCTGTTTATACTGGATGGTTATTCGTCGTGGAGGGAATGGAAAATTAAGGTGGCGTCTTCTGTAGCTCTGTCTGCATGCGGATAAGTGCTTTTTTTGCACCTTCGTGGCCTTGTGCGGCAGAGCTCTTTAGCCACTCCATTGCAAGTGCTGTGTCGCTCTCAACTCCGGCACCCTTCAGATACATCAGGCCAACATTATATTGTGCCTGCGCATCATTTTGCTTTGCGGCCTTATTGTACCAAAGGTACGCGAGGCTTAGATTTTTATCGACATCTGTACGACTGAGATAAATTGAACCTAAACTAACTTGAGCGTCGACGTTGCCCTGTTCTGCGGCTTTGGTGAGCCAAAAAATGGCGTCATTGCTGCTTTTTGGCACACCTTTACCAATGAGGTACACGTATCCGAGGTATTGCTGAGCTTCAGATAATCCTTGTGTCGCTGCACTGCGCCAAAGTTCAGCCGCCTTTTCGTCATCCAGCTGAACTCCTTGACCCCAAGAATACAGAAGGCCGAGATTCACCTCCGCCACGGCCATTTTTTGCATTGCTGCCTTCGTCCACCATTCCGCAGCCTTGGAGTAATCCTTCGGAACTCCGAGCCCTCTTGAGTATAGGAATCCCAAATTGAACTCAGCGATGGCGTCGCCGTTTTCAGCAAGCTCTTTCCATTCCTTGTATGCAACTTGGTAATTATTCGCCTTGAAGGCAGCTTCCGCCTCAAGAGCACCTCCTTGCGACGCAGTAGGAGAAAACAGAGCAATGACAAAAAGCAGAACCGAAAACCACAGAGATACGACAAACCGGGTTGACTTCATCATCTTGCCTCCGCTTGGCGACACATCTCGCGACCCCGTGAGGTTGGAAATACGGTGACAGTGCACCATTTTTTCTTTCCACCTGCCGGGTTCCCCGTTCATGGCTTTTCCGGTTTGCTCGGCACCTGGCCCGGAAGTGCTCCGCTGTCCACCGGCCGCCCAAGTGCCGACATCGGCGATGCTTACTGCAAGTCCGAACTATGCGCTCAATCTACACGCAGCCACAGCCGGGCAAACATGGGAAAAGTGCACTGTCATCGTAGTCCCTCCCTTGGTCATGCCAAGGCGGAGGAAGGAGCGAAGCGACGCGGCGCAGACCCTGGCATCCATGCCGTGACATCGGAGCGTCACGACGATGCAGAACCTCTGACGGCGGAGCGAGGGCGCCCCCCTCTGTCCTGCCGGACATCTCCCCCACTTGGGCCCACTTGGGGGGAGATCGGCAGCGTCCACGCTCCGCTCATTCCTACAACGTTGGCGATTTGCGAAACCGGCGTAACATCCAATCTCCCCCCTCGTGGGCGCCGTCACCGACATGCCAGGTGTGAGAACGACGTCATGGCCCTCGAAGCGTTCCACCTGGTAGGGGAGAACGCACCAACGCCGATCGAATAGCTATTATCCATCTACTTTTCTCCAGCCCTCATGACCTTGCCCGAAACAAACGATGTACGTATCTGGTGGGAATGCATCCAATCTACGCTCTACACAACCAGAAAGATTGCCTCCATCGGATTTAGTTTTTATTTTTACATCGTGACGCAATTTAAATTCAACATCTTTTCTAGTAAAAATAGGCACCTCCACGTTTTTACGAAATTCGCAAACTTTATACTTTGAAAGAAATGCCTTTAGCTCGGAAATGCTGAATATTAATTTACCGCCATTACCCTGTATCGCGCTCACGACTTCTTCGTCAGTGCAAGCCGAATCCTGACTGGAGACAGACTGCCCGCCACGTCCGCTGCCACAGGCTTGGATCGAGAGACATACGCCAGAAAGAAGAAGCCAGGCATAGAAACCTACTCTCTTTGGCCGCATGTGCGTGGAATCCAGTTTCCAGGAAAAATTAGGCGCACAGCGCCCCACTCCGGTGGAGGCCACAACATTACGCTGCAAAACCGATAAAAAAGGAAAATGCGGTGACAGTGCACCATTTTTTTCCGCCTGCCGGGTTCCCCATTTCATGGCTTTTCCGGTTTGCTCGGCGCCTGGCCGGAAGTGCTTCGCTGTCCACCGGCCGCCCAAGTGCCGACATCGGCGATGCTTATTGCAAGTGGAGCCCTGCGCTCAATCTACACGCAGCCACAGCCGGGCAAACATGGGAAAAAAATGCACTGTCACCGTAGTCCCTCCCTTCGTCATGCCAGGGCGGAGCAAGGAGCGAAGCGACGCGGCGCAGACCCTGGCATCCATGCCGTTACCTCAGAGCGTCACGACGGTGCAGGACCTTTGACGCCGGAGCGAGGCGCCCCCCTCTGTCCTGCCGGACATCTCCCCCACTTGGGGGGAGA
>SAQR01000036.1 GCA_004020365.1 Mesorhizobium sp. | reverse complement strand
CTGACATTTTTTGCAGACACGCATCGTATTTTCGAAAATAGATTCCGGGTTTGGGCCGATGCGGCAGGCGCGACATCGATCGCGAGACCGCTTCCAATTCAAGGTTGCAGGTGGCAAGTTCGATATTCGTCACAGCAAGGAGACCGCAGATGGGCATGTTTGATTTCGTCAAGGGCGTCGGCAAGAAGCTCGGCTTCGGCGACGATGAGCCGGAGCCGACCGCCGATACGCTGAAGAAAGAACTCGATTCGCACGCGCTCGGCACCGACAATGTAGAAGTCGACGTCAAGGGCGATACGGCTGTGCTGAAAGGCGTAGTCAAGGATCAGTCGATCTTCGAAAAAGCCGTCATCGCCGTCGGCAACACGCTCGGCGTGTCCAAGGTGCAGGCGGATGAATTGCAGGTCGCCGCACCCGAGGCCGGCACGCCAGCAGCCCCGGCCAAGCAACCGACCTTCTACACGATCAAGAAAGGCGACAATCTCTGGAAGATCGCCGAAAAGAGCTATGGCAAGGGTGCGAAGAACACGATCATTTTCGAGGCCAACAAGCCGATGCTGACCGACCCGGACAAGATCTATCCGGGGCAGGTCCTGCGCATCCCCGATCTCGATCAGGCCTGACCAGATCGAGCCAGATCGGCAACAGCAATCGACAATGGCGGCGGCTTTCGGGTCGCCGTTTTCGTTTGATGGTGGCATTCTGGTCGTTTGCAGACCAACGGATCAAGCGACCATGCTCGTTCTGCCCAAAGGCGTCCGCCACATGCCCGGCTATCTGTCCCGCGCCGTGCAAGAAGCGCTGGTCGAGGATGTGAGGCAAGTCGTGCAGGAAGCGCCGCTGTTCGTGCCGGCGATGCCGCGCACCGGCAAGGAGATGAGCGTGCGCATGACCAATTGCGGTTCGCTTGGCTGGGTCACCGACAAGGAGCACGGCTATCGCTACCAGCCGACGCACCCGGTGACCGGAATGCCCTGGCCGCCGATCCCGGACGTGCTGCTGGAGCTGTGGCGCGAGGTGTCTGCCTATCCCCATCCGCCGGAGGCCTGCCTGGTCAATTTCTATTCGCCCGACGCGAAGATGGGCCTCCATCAGGACCGCGACGAGATCGATTTCTCCGCGCCGGTCGTCTCCGTTTCACTGGGCGACGATTGCCTGTTCAGGGTCGGCCAGAGCACGCGCGAAGGCGGCACCAAGTCGTTCAGGCTGAAAAGCGGCGACGTCGTCGTGCTTGGTGGCGAAGGCCGCCTCTGTTTTCACGGCGTCGACCGTATCTATCCGTCGACCTCGGCACTGCTCAGGAATGGCGGGCGGATCAATCTGACGCTGCGGCGGGTGACCTATCCTGGCTAGAGCCGTATCGCCGTCTATCTCTTTGTTTAAGCACCGGATTTTCGCACAAGCGGCACCCGCTCTGGGTCACGGTCAGGCCTGACGCTGGTGGAAAAGATCCAGCGTTCGAGAACGACAAAGTTGACCACCGGAATGAGAATACAAGTGAGCAGGATCGGAATCGCGACCGGCAGGCCGAACTGCCCGACGAGGAGCAGCGGAAGGAGATAGGCGGCGGCAAGACCGAAACCGGTGAGCACTGCGAAACGCGGCGCTTCGAATCGATGCGAGCCCGCCGACATGAAGGTGAAGAACTTGTGGCCGAGATAGGAGAATATTGCCGCGACCGCATAGGCGGCGACGGAGGCTGTGGCCGGTGACAGGTATCTTGACCCGGCACTGGTGAAGAGCCAGGCCCAAAGCGCATAGAGGACTGTGGCCGCAAGTCCTATCGAAGCGAATTTGAGAAGCCGGCGCGGAGCAAGCGTTCCGCGCCAGGCGGAAATGTCAGGCCGGCGCAATGCAGGCATATTGATCACCGGCTGCTCCCGACAAATGCTCTGGAACTTGCAATCGAACGATAGCGGGCACTGCCTGAAGCGCGTCGCGTTCGACCAGCCTCATGCACTTTTGCGCGACATGCATTAAAGCGCCGTTAACCGCTTCGTTACAGCTTCCGGAGCGCCACTTCCTCGACCAGATGATTGGCACCCTTGCGCAGGATGAGATCGGCGCGGGCTCTCGTCGGCAGGATGTTCTCGCGCAGATTCTTCAGGTTGATGTTGGCCCACAGGCCTTCGGCGATGGCGCGGGCGGCTGCTTGCGAAAGTTGTGAATAGCGGTGGAAGAAGGAGTCCGGATTGCGGAAGGCGGTCTCGCGCAGCCGCATGAAGCGGGCGATGTACCATTGATGGATCAGCTCCTCTTCGGCATCGATATAGATGGCGAAGTCGAAGAAATCCGACAGGAAAGGCACGATCTTGCCGTCCTTTGGCAGCTTGCCCGGCTGGAGGACATTGATGCCTTCAAAGATCAATATGTCCGGCCGATCAATGGTCTGGAACTCTCCGGGAACGACGTCGTAGGTCAGGTGCGAATAGACTGGCGCGCGGACATTGCGCTGCGCCGATTTGATGCCCGACAGGAACCGCAGCAAGGCGCCGACATCGTAGCTTTCGGGAAAGCCCTTGCGCTCCATCAGATTGTTGCGGCGCAGGATTTCGTTGGGAAGCAGGAAGCCGTCGGTGGTGATCAGATCGACCTTGGGGCTCGACGGCCAGCGCGCCAGCAATTCCTTGAGGACGCGCGCCGTGGTCGATTTGCCGACCGCGACGGAGCCGGCAATGCCGATGATGAAGGGCGTCTTGACGACATCCATCGCGTTGAAGAAGGCCTGTCGCTGCCTGAACAGCAGTTGGCTGGCCTCGACATGGGCCGACAACAGCCGAGATAGCGAAAGATAGATGCGCTTGACCTCTTCGAGGTCGACCGGGTCGTTGAGCGAACGCAGGCGACGGATCTCGTCCTCGCCGAGCGTCATCGGCGTGTCGGCGCGGAACTGCGACCATTCTTCCGCCGAGAAAAAACGGAAGGGCGAATATTTCTCGGTGGGGGCGAGCTGGTCCATCGAGTTTCCTGCCCTCCGCAGCGATCAGCCCCGGTCCTGCCGAGACGCCTTTTCGGCGATGCCCGAACGACCGGTGCGGCGCTCGAGTTCGGTCAGGACATCGGCAAGCGGAACGCCGGCGACGCCCAGAACGACGAGCCAATGATAGATGAGATCGGCGCTTTCCGAAACGAGGGCTTGTCTGTCGCCGCCAACGGCCGCGATCACCGTTTCGACCGCCTCTTCGCCGAGCTTCTGCGCCGCCTTGTCGATGCCGCGCGCGAACAGCTTTGCCGTCCACGAATCCGGATCGCCGGAATGTGCTCGTTCCCTGATGATTGTCTCCAGATCGGAGAGCGAAAACTCAGCCATGGCGCCATCTATCTGCTTGTTTAAGCATGACCTTTTCCGAAACCGGTCTACTTTTTTGGATCATGCTTTAGAGCCGATCCCCTGACGAGTCCAGTCGCATCGGCAGGCCGGCGCGGGCCATGTGCGACTTGGCTTCGGCAATGCTGTAGGTGCCGAAATGGAAAATCGATGCGGCCAGCACCGCGCCGGCATGGCCGTCGCGAATGCCCTCGACCAGGTGATCGAGCGTGCCGACGCCGCCGGAGGCGATGACCGGCGCACGCACGGCGTCGGCGACCGCGCGGGTGAGCGCGATGTCGTAGCCGGCCTTGGTGCCGTCGCGGTCCATCGACGTCAGCAGGATCTCGCCGGCGCCGCGATCGACCATCTGCCGAGCGAATTCGACGGCGTCGATGCCGGTCTTCTCGCGGCCGCCATGGGTGAAAATCTCCCATCGGTCTGCCTCGCCTTCGCCAGACACTTTCTTGGCGTCAATGGCCACGACGATGCACTGGTTGCCGAACTTGTCGGCCGCCTCGGCGACGAAATCGGGATTCTTCACCGCCGCCGTGTTGATCGACACCTTGTCGGCGCCGGCCAAAAGCAGCTTTCTTATGTCGGCGACCTGGCGCACGCCGCCGCCGACGGTCAGCGGCATAAAACATTGCTCGGCGGTGCGGGCGACGATATCGAAGATGGTCTCGCGATTTTCGGACGAGGCGGTGATGTCGAGGAAGCAGAGCTCGTCGGCGCCGGCGACGTCATAGGCCCTTGCGGCCTCGACCGGATCGCCGGCATCGATCAGGTCGACGAAATTGACGCCTTTGACGACGCGGCCGTTCTTGACGTCGAGACAGGGGATGACGCGGGCTTTCAGCATCAGAACCTGCCAAGCGCGGCAAGAAAATCGCCAAGCAATTGCCCAACGACAGGCGGAACCTCGCCTTTGGCGTCAAAGGCAGGATCGTAGGCGGACAGGGTGATGCCGACGATCGGGATCGACTTGGCCAGCCCGCAAACCAGTTGCCGCAGCTGTTCCGGATTTGGACCTCCCGGCAGCGCATAGCGGTTCACTTGCAGCACATCCGGATCGTGAACATCCAGATCAAGATGCAAATGCGCTTGGGCGGCGCCGGCCGCCTTGAGCTTTCCGACATTGTCGAGTGCATCAGTCCACTGGGCGCGAATGATCGGCAACGTCTCGAGAAGCCGCCTTTCATCTGGATCGAGGTCGCGCGCGTCGACCAGCATGCACCGCGACGGATCGATCGCCTGGAAGCCGGGAATGGCTGACGTCATCGGCCGCCAGCAGAGCCCCAGCGTCGTCGCCAGCGCCATGCCGTCGAGAAAGCCGTAGGCCGACGTCTCGGGCGTGTTGAGATCGCCATGCTGATCGATCCAGATGATCGAATCAGCGGCGTCGCCAGCCACCGCACCGGCGGCGGTCAGGCAATTTCCGGCGAGCACGATGGGAAAACGCTCATCGTCGCGCGCCATATCGACCTTGGTGGCGACTGCCCGGCAAACCGCGAAACCTGTCGCGATTTCGCGTCTTTGGGCATCGCCGACCTCGCCGATGTCCTCGACGATAACATCATGGCCACGCAAGGCAAGTTCATCGACAAGGCCGCCGGCAATGATGGCGTCGGGGCCCTGGCCAAAGCCGGCGTGGTAAAGGCCGCTGTCATAGGGTGCGAGGATGATCGAGAGTTTCATCGCGCCCTCGCCTTCTCCGGTCCGGCCGCCAGGATCGCCAATGCCTCGGCCGGGTCGATACGTCCGTCATAAAGTGCACGCCCTGAGATGGCGCCTTCGAGTTTTTGCGCATCGGGCATCGTCATGCGCACGATGTCGGCGATCGAGGCCAGCCCGCCGGAGGCGATGACCGGGATGGAAACGGCGTCGGCAAGATCGATGGTGGCGTCCCAGTTGATGCCGGTCAGCACACCGTCGCGGTCGATGTCGGTGTAGATGATGGCGGCAACGCCGGCGCCCTCAAACTTCTTCGCCAGTTCGATGACGCCGAGACTAGAGGCCTCGGCCCAGCCCTCGACCGCCACCTTGCCGCCCTTGGCGTCGATGCCGACCGCGATCTTGCCCGGGAATGCCTTGCAGGCCTGCCTGACCAGATCTGGATCGCGCACGGCCACCGTGCCGAGAATGATGCGGGCCAGCCCGCGATCGAGCCAGTCCTCGACCTGCGCCAGGGTGCGGATGCCGCCGCCGAGCTGCACCGGGTTTTTCGTTGCCTTGAGAATGGCGCCGACCGCCGCGCTGTTGACGCTCTGGCCCTTGAAGGCGCCGTTGAGGTCAACGACGTGCAGCCATTCAAAACCTTGTTGCTCGAAAGCCCTGGCCTGCGCGGCCGGGTCGTCATTGTAAATCGTCGCGGTCGCCATATCGCCGTGCTTCAGGCGCACGCACTTGCCGTCCTTGAGATCGATGGCCGGGAACAGGATCACCGTTCAGGCGCCTTCAACAATGACGAAGTGACCGGTCGAGGCGGCAAGCCTGTACTTCAATGCCTCCCGGTATTCAGGCGATTCGTAGCATTCTATCGCCTTGTCGTAGGTTTCGAACTCAACCAGGACGTGGCGGTTGCCTGTCGGCCCTTCCGGGTTCGCATAACGCCCCGCCCGCACGGGAAACTTCGCGCCATATTTCGCAAATGCCGCCGCGTTCGCCTCGATATATCGCTTGTAGCCCTCGGGATCGCGGACGTCGACCATCGCCATCCAGTAGCCTTTCTTGCTCATTTTCTTAGGGCCTCCAGCGCAGGAAATTGGTGATCAGCGCCAGGCCAAGCGCCTGGCTCTTTTCGGGATGAAACTGCGTGCCGGCGAGATTGTCGCTGATAACAGCGGCTGTAACCGGACCACCATAATCGGCAATCGCCAGCACGTTCTCCGGCTTCTGCGCGTCGAGATGATAGGAATGGACGAAATAGGCGTGCAATCCCTTGGCGCCGGTTGGAATGCCGGAAAACAGCGGATGCTTGCGCGTGAGCTCGATCGTATTCCAGCCGATCTGCGGGATTTTTAGCGCAGGATCGGCCGGGGTGATCTCCTTGACGTCGCCGCCGATCCAGCCAAAGCCTTTTGTCACAGTCTTTTCCAGGCCCCGCTCCGACATCAGCTGCATACCGACGCAGATGCCGAGGAACGGCCGCCGCTTGACGATCGCGACCTCCTCGACCGCTTCCCACATGCCGGCCACAGCGCGCAGCCCGGCCGCGCAATCGGCATAGGCGCCGACGCCGGGCAGGACGATGCGGTCGGCGGTTCTGACACGCTCGGCATCGGCGGTCAGGTCGATGGCGGCGGCGATGCCGGCTTCGTGCGCGGCGCGCTCGAAGGCCTTGGTGGCCGAGCGCAGGTTGCCCGAGCCATAATCGATGATCGCGACCCGCATGTCAGGGTCTTCCCGGAGTGTGGTTCAACCCTAGCGCGATGCCCATATGCGTTGGCCGGGCATGGGCGGCGTCCGGAACGATTCCTTGCGGGCGCAATTGCTCATCGGAATGCGCTTCGGCTTCCAGCACATAGCGCGTATCGGCATCGTCGAGCCTGTCGGCCTCGACGACGCCCCATTCATGCCAGCCGCGACGGCGCAGTGCGGCGATCCGCAAGGCCTGCCCTTCCAGTCCGACATAGAGCGATACCAGCAGCGACAGCAGCGGGCCGGCCAGCCCAAGGCTCAGCCCTTCGGCAAGCATCGAAAGCAAAGCCATGGCGACAAACGCCAGTGCTGCCTCTATCCACAACCGGTGCCAGAGCAGCCACAGCGGCGGCACGAGGAATCCGAGCCAGGAAAACCCATCACGGACAAAGGCCGTTGTGTCAGGCTTTTCGCCGCGGCCCGGCGGTTCCATCACGACATAGACGGCCATGGCCTATCCCTTCAGAGATCCCTTGGTGGAAGGAACCGCGTCAGGCTGGCGCGGGTCGCTTTCAAGCGCGAAACGCAGCGCACGCGCCACCGCCTTGAAGCAGGTCTCGGCGATGTGGTGATTGTTGGCGCCGTAGTGGTTGGTGACATGCAGCGTGATGCCGGCATTTTGCGCCAGAGCCTGGAAGAATTCGCGCACCAGTTCGGTGTCGAACGTGCCGATCTTCGGCGACGAGAACGCGACGTTCCAGACAAGGAAAGGACGGCCGGAAACGTCGATCGCCGCGCGCGTCAGCGTCTCGTCCATGGCGAGATCGATCGAGGCATAGCGCATGATGCCGCGCCGCTCGCCCAACGCCTTGGCCAGCGCCTGACCGAGCGCGATGCCGGTGTCCTCGACCGTGTGGTGGTCGTCTATGTGCAAATCGCCCTTGGCCTTGACCGTCATGTCGATCAGCGAATGGCGCGACAGCTGGTCCAGCATGTGGTCGAAGAAGCCGACGCCCGTCGAAATATCGGATTTTCCGGAGCCGTCGACCTGGACCGACACGGAGATGTCGGTTTCCTTGGTCTTGCGGCTTGCGTTGGCGGAACGGGGCGGCATGCTCATCCTTTGTCCAGAGTTCAGGCGTTCCAAGCGTCGATATGCTTGAAAAACGAGAGCCTTCTAGCAGCATGATCCGGCGATTGCCAGTTGCCGTGCCATGGGATATCGAGCCTGGCCGATGACCGGTTGGCAATCTTCGGACCCATGCATACATATGGTTGATCAAGTCACTCGTAATGCGCCAATCGCCTTGTCGGACCGGTGCTGATCGGAGCAGAGATGTCGAACGAACTGACCATGCACGCCACGACCATCCTGACCGTGCGTAGGGGCGGCAAGGTGGTGATTGCCGGCGATGGCCAGGTCAGTCTCGGCCAGACCATCATGAAGGGCAACGCCAAGAAGGTGCGCCGCATCGGCAAAAGCGGCAATGTCATTGCCGGTTTCGCCGGCGCCACCGCTGACGCTTTCACGCTTCTGGAGCGGCTCGAGGCCAAGCTCGAACAATATCCGGAGCAATTGACGCGGGCCTGCGTCGAACTCGCCAAGGACTGGCGCACCGACCGCTATCTGCGCCGGCTGGAAGCGATGATGCTGGTTGCCGACAAGTCGGTCTCGCTGGCGCTAACCGGCACCGGCGACGTGCTTGAACCCGAACATGGCGTCATGGCGATCGGTTCGGGCGGCAATTTTGCGCTGGCCGCGGCGCGCGCGCTGATGGATTCCGACAAGGATGCCGAAGAAATCGCCCGCAAGGCGATGCAGATCGCATCCGACATTTGCGTCTACACCAACAACAATTTTGTCATCGAAACGCTCGATGCCGGCTGAGCCGGCCGCTGGCCATGATCCCGAAAAGTGGAAACCGGTTTTTGCTTCGCTGACCTTCGGTTCGCAGGAGATCATGGCCAAACAACAAAATAGATATGATTTTCGACCGGTGACGGAGGCGGACCTGCCGATGATCGCGGCATGGCTGGCCGAGCCGCATGTCGCGGAGTGGTGGGACGATCCCGAGACTGAGATCGCGCATATCCGCGAGCATATCGACAGCATTTCCGTCGAGCCGCTGATCATCGAGCTCGACGGCGAGCCGATCGGCTACATGCAGAGCTACGACCCGCATCTGGAGGACGGCCACCCCTATAGCGACCAGCCGTTCGGCACGCTCGGCATCGATCTGTCGATCGGCAGGCCCGAGCTTGTCGGACGCGGCCACGGCTCGGCAATTGTCCGACAGTTCGTGGAACAGCTGTTCGAAGAAGGGGTGCCGCGTGTCATCATCGACCCGGATCCATCCAACCGACGAGCGATCCGCGCCTATGAAAAGGCTGGTTTCAGAGCTATCGATCGCAGGCAATCGGAATATGGCGACGCCGTGCTGATGGCGATTGACGCCGAAGAGGGCGACGCCCAAGCGAGCAATATCGAAGAGGGCGACGCCAATAAGGCGCCGAGGAGGGGCAGCAACAGCATGAGCACAACCGGCGCCGACAAGACCGTCTCGGCCTATGAAGACAGCTGGCGGATGGGGCTTCTGCTCGTCCTCGGCCTGATCATATTCCAGGCTGGATCCCTTTACGGCATGGGCCGAACGCCGATCTGCGAATGCGGCTATGTCAAGCTGTGGCACGGCATCGTGCAGAGCTCGGAAAATTCCCAGCATATCTCCGACTGGTACACATTCTCGCACATCATCCACGGCTTCCTGTTCTACGCGCTGGCGTGGGCTCTGTTCCCGCGTTCGCCGATCGGGCTCAGGCTGGCATTTGCCGTCGTCATAGAGGGCGGCTGGGAGCTCCTCGAGAACAGCCCGATGATCATCGAGCGCTACCGCGCCGGCACGATCTCGCTCGACTATTACGGCGACAGCATCATCAATTCGGTGGCGGACACGCTGGCGATGGTGCTGGGATTTGTGATGGCGCGCGGGCTTCCTATATGGGTGATCGTGACCCTGGCCGTCATCTTCGAGTTCGGTGTCGGCTACATCATCAGGGACAATCTGACACTCAACGTGATCATGCTGCTGCATCCGTTCGAGTCCATCCGGCAGTGGCAAAGTGGAATTTAGCGATATGACGACATTCTCGCCCCGCGAAATCGTTTCGGAACTCGATCGCTTCATCATCGGCCAGAAGGACGCCAAGCGCGCCGTGGCCATCGCCTTGCGCAACCGCTGGCGCCGCCAGCAGCTCGAAGGCCAGATGCGTGAAGAGGTGATGCCGAAGAACATCCTGATGATCGGCCCGACCGGTGTCGGCAAGACCGAGATCTCGCGCCGCCTGGCTCGGCTTGCCGGTGCGCCGTTCGTCAAGGTCGAGGCGACCAAGTTCACCGAGGTCGGCTATGTCGGCCGCGACGTCGAACAGATTATCCGCGACCTGGTCGAGATCGCCATCGGGCTGGTGCGCGAGAAGATGCGCGAGGACGTCAAGGCGCGCGCCCATCTCAATGCCGAGGAGCGCGTGCTGGATGCGCTCGTCGGCAAGACGGCTAGCCCGGCGACGCGCGACAGTTTTCGCAAGAAGCTGCGCGACGGCGAGCTCGACGACAAGGAGATCGAGATCGAAGTGAGCGATACCGGCACTGGCGGCATGCCCGGCTTCGAGATACCCGGCATGCCGGGCGCCAATATCGGCGTGTTGAACATCAACGACATGCTGTCGAAAGCGATGGGCGGCCAGAAGACCAAGACCCGCAAGACGACGGTGAAGGAATCCTACGCAGTGCTGGTCGGCGACGAGTCCGACAAGCTGCTCGACCAGGATGAGGTGGTGCGCAGGGCGCTCGAATCGACCGAAAACGACGGCATCGTCTTCCTCGACGAGATCGACAAGATCGCCTCGCGCGAAGGCGGCATGGGCGCCGGAGTCTCCCGCGAAGGCGTGCAGCGCGACCTGCTGCCGCTTGTCGAGGGCACCACGGTCGCTACCAAATACGGACCGGTGAAGACGGATCACATCCTGTTCATCGCATCGGGAGCGTTCCACGTTGCCAAGCCATCCGATCTGCTGCCCGAACTGCAGGGCCGTCTGCCGATCCGCGTCGAGCTGCGGGCGCTGGAGAAGGACGATTTCGTCCGCATCCTGACCGAGACCGAGGCCAGCTTGATCAAGCAGTACATCGCGCTGATGAAGACCGAGGGCGTCGATCTCGTCTTCACCGACGACGCCATCGATTCACTGGCCGGCATCGCCGTCGATCTCAACGCCAGCGTCGAGAACATCGGCGCCAGGCGGCTGCAGACGGTGATGGAGCGGGTGCTGGACGAGATCTCCTATGACGCGCCGGACCGCCACGGCACGTTGGTGACAGTCGACGCCGCCTATGTGGAGAAGCATGTCGGCGATCTGTCCAGGAACACGGATCTGTCGCGATTCATCCTGTAGCAGGCGATCCATCCTTCAAGGCCGGCGAGCCGGCAGGTTCTGAGACGTGTGGCCAAATGGAAGCAACCGGCCAGATTTTGTCTTGCCGGGCCAGGGAGCTCTCGACTCCCCTTGCAGCTTTACCTAGTTTGCCGGCAACATCAGCGCCGCGCATCCGTTGGACGTGCAAAGGGCGCTTTAACAGTTGGTTCTGCGCATGACCCCCGAAAGTCATTCCGGGGTCATGCGCAGTTGCAGGCGGCGGCGCATGACAAAAACGATCCTCGTCACTCTCGGGCTGACGCTGGCGACAGCCATGTTCGCCGCCGAAGCGGCAACGATGGTGCCGCCGGGCAACAGTCATGTCGAGCAGCCCAACATACCGGGCGCCTCAAGCCGGCGCACCCAGGCCACTAACAGCACATTCCAGGCGAAATACCGCAAGGTCTATGCGCTGCTGCAACACGACACCGGTCTTCGCGGCAAGATCGAGCAGGCAGCAGCGACTTATGGCATCGATCCCATGCATATCGTCGGGGCCATCGTCGGCGAGCACACCTACAATGTCGACGCCTACGACCGGCTGCAGACCTACTACGTCAAGGCGATCTCCTATCTGTCGAGCAGGCTGTCCTTCGCCTATCAAGGCGAGGACATCACCGATTTCGTGCAACGGCCGCAATTCCAGGAATGCGTCGGCAAATCGGACAGTTACGAACTCTGGGAATGCCGCGAGCAGGTGTGGAACCTTTCCTTTCGCGGCAAGACTGTCGGCGGTGAGAGCTTCCCCGACGACCGCTTCGGCGCGACCTTCTTCCAGCCCTATTATGCCGGCCAGACTTTTGGCCTGGGCCAGCTCAATCCGCTGACCGCCTTGCAGATGAGCGATCTCGTGCACCAGGTGTCCGGCTTGCCAAAGCTCGACGTCGGCGATCCGAACGCGGTCTACAAGACCATCATGGATCCGGACCTGACCTTGGACTATGTTGCGGCGACGATCCGGAAATCGATCGATGCCTATCACAGCATTGCCGGCTTCGACATATCGGGCAATCCCGGCATCACATCGACGCTCTATAATGTCGGCAATCCTGAGCAGCGCGCCCATGCGCTGAAGGCCGAGAACGACAGGCGCCGCGCCGCGGGCGAACCGGAGAAGCTGCCCGAGGAAAATTACTATGGCTGGCTGGTCAACGACAAACTGCCGGAGCTGAACGCGCTGTTTCAGGAGTGATGAGATCTGGACTTCGAGCTGATACCGAAGTCGCCCATTCGGCGTTTGCGCTGCCCCTCATCGCCGGCTTTCGACAATCGGCACCCAACGGCTCACGCCGCCAGCAGCGACTTCAGCTTGATCGTTTGCGAACCGAGCGCCTCAGCCGCCGGCTTTGCCCTTTTTGCGATCAGCATCTCGGCCAGCCTGATCTCGCGGGCGACAGAATTGCCCGGACCGATGCCGCTCGCTGCGACCAGCCTGCCGTCTTGCGCCAGGTGGAACAGGATGAAGGCGCCATCGTCGAGGTCGCGGCGCACGACCTTGCTGCCCTCGTCCGACAGCCCTGATATCTGCAAGGTCAGGCCGTACTGATCCGACCAGAACCATGGCACGGCAGAGTGGGCCTCACCGGCGCCAAGCATGTTGCTGGCCGCAAGCGCGCCCTGCTCCTGCGCGTTGCGCCAGGCCTCCAGCCGCACGCGCCGGCCGCCATAGACGGCAAGCGGAAACGAGCAGCAATCGCCGGCGGCGAAGATGTCCGGGTCGCTGGTGCGAAGCTCGGCATCGACGGCTATGCCGTTGTCGATCGTCAGCCCCGCTTCCGCGGCAAGTCCGGTCACCGGCACGGCGCCGATGCCGATCACCACCAGATCCGCGACGATGTCCTGCCCGCCGGCAAGCGCGATGCGCACCTCGGCGCCGTCGGCGGCGATCGCGGCGATGGCATCGCCGCATAGGATGTTGACGCCTTCGGCTTCATGCATCTGGTGGATGATTTTGGCGATCTCGGCCGGCACGCCGCGCATCAGGATGCGCGGCTGCGCCTCGATGACGGTGACAACTGCGCCCAGTCTACGTGCCGCGGCGGCGAGCTCAAGACCGATGAAGCCGCCGCCAACGATGGCGATGCGGTTTCCGGGGCTGAGATGGGCGCGAATGGCCAGCGCGTCGTTGAAGGTCCGGAGATAGACACAACGCGGCCCGAGGCCCGGCATTGGCAGTCTGCGCGGCAGGGAACCGGTCGCCAGCAGCAGCTTGTCGTATGGCAGCGCCGAGCCGTCCGACAGACGCACGACATGCGCAGCGCGGTCGATCGCCGCCGCCTGAACCGAATGGATATGCCGGATCGATCGCTCGGCCAGGATCTCCTCGCTGGCGATCGCCTTGATCACTGGCGCATCGCCGGCCAGCGCGTCCTTCGACAGCGGCGGCCGCTCATAGGGCAGATGCGGCTCGTCGCCGACCAGCGTCACCGGGCCATCATAGCCGAGATCGCGCAGCGCCAAGGCAGCCCGCCCGCCGCATTCGCCGGCGCCGATGATGAGCATTCCTTTCGCCATCACCGTCACCCGATCTGAATGAGGATTTTGCCGGCGTCGCGTTTGACCGGATAGGTCCTGAGATTGACGCAGACCGGTGCGCCCCTGGCTGCACCGGTCTTGTAGTTGAAGCGGCCATTGTGCTTCGGGCATTCGATGATGTCGTCCATCACCAACCCGTCGGCCAGATGCACCTTCTCATGCGTGCAAAGGCCGTCCGTCGCGAAATATTCGTCGTCGGGACTGCGATAGATGGCGAAAGTGCGGCCATCATGGTCGAACCGCATCACGTCCTCTTCGTCGATGTCATCGGCACCACAGGCCTCGACCCAGTCGCTCATTGGTCCTCCCGGCATAATTTTGCTTGGTCAACGCGCCCGGCATAGGCGCCCATATCATTCGGCTGCTGTCGCGACGGCAGCGTTATCGTTGTGGAATTCGTCGCGATAAGGCTTGGCAGTCGGCGGCAGTTCGCGCTTGAGAAAATAGTCTTCATTGCGCAGCTGGCGCAGGAAGGCAGGCACCATCTCGCGATAGCCGGCCACGATCGATGGCGTCGGCGCCGGCAGATCGTGCTTGATCAGCTCATGCAGCCTCGGCAGCGCGTGATAGGGCACCATCGGGAACATGTGGTGCTCGACATGGTAGTTCATGTTCCAGTAGATGAAGCGGCTGATCGGGTTCATGTGGACCGTGCGGCTGTTGAGGCGGTGGTCGATGACGTTTTCGGCGAGACCGCCATGCTGCAGCAGGCCGGTCATGACATGATGCCAGGCGCCGTAAAGCCTGGGCAGACCGACCAGCATTAAGGGCAGGAAAGAGCCGCTATAAAGCGCCAGCGCGATTGTCGCGGCATAGATCGCGGTCCAGATGCGGGCTATGCGGATCGCCTTTGGCTGCTCCTGCTCGGGAATGAAGGTCTTTTCCGCCGGACTGATGATTCCGGCCGCATTGCGCACCATGTCGGTCATGGCATGCCAGGCATCGACAATGCCGAAGAAATTGAGCACGACGCGCAACAGGTCCGGTGGGCGCATCACCGCGATCTCCGGATCGCGGCCGACGATGATCGTGTCGGTGTGATGCCGCGTATGGCTCCAGCGCCAGGTCACCGGGTTGCGCATGATCATGAAGCAGGCGATCTGATAGACCGCATCATTCATCCACTGCGTCCTGAAGGCGGTGCCGTGGCCGCATTCGTGCCAGCGTGAATCGGTGGAAGAGCCGTAGAGCACGCCATAGACGAAGAAGAACGGCACGCACCACCAAGTGCCCCAGAACCAGGCGCCGCCGGCACCGCTCAGGACCAGGGCGCAGAGCCAGATGATGGTGTCGCGGATCGCCGGCCCATCAGAGCGCTGCATCAACTCCTTCATCTGCTTGCGGGGCACCTCGGTATGATACCATTCGGCCGCCGCCAGCCCGGTCTCGACGGCGCGCTTCGCGTCGCGGCCGAGCAGGCTGTAGTCTCGCCGGGACGGCATTGCGGATAGTGTCGCTTCCATTGAGGCTGCCTCCGTCAGCATCCGTCGGAACGGCTGCCTCTGCCACAGGTGCTTATACCCTAAAATAACGCCAAGCGGTGATAGGCTCAACATCATGAAGATAGTTTCTATCATTTCCCATCAGAATGATGTATAGCTTATGCTAGGCAATCAGGCAGGAAGCGTATGGCAAAACGGCCGACCATCACCGATCTGGCACGTATTTCGGGGGTCAGCGTCGCCACCGTCGATCGGGTGCTGAACAATCGCCTGCCGGTGCGCGAGGAAACCGCGCGCCGCGTCTACGAGGCCGCTACCAGCATCGGCTACCACGCCGCCGGGCTGATCAAGCAGCGGATGCGCCAGGAACTGCCGGAATACCGGCTCGGCTTTCTGCTGCTGAGGGGCAATGATGTTTTCTACAGCGATTTCGCCCGCGAGATCGAACTGGCTGTTTCGCAATCGCAGCGCTTCCGCGGCGTCGCAACCATCGATTTCGCCAGTTCGCTGGCGCCCGACGAGATCGCCGCGCAGATGCGCAAGCTGGCGGCGAAATCCCGAGCAGTCGCCCTTGTCGGTCCGGACCATCCAACGCTGACGGCAGCGGTCGAGACCCTGAAGGCGAGGGGGCAACCCGTCTTCTCGCTGCTGTCCGACTTTGCCGCCGGCATCCGCGAGGGCTATGTCGGCCTCGACAACCGCAAGGTCGGTCGCACCGCAGCCTGGATGATCGCCAGAGCGGCGAGGAAGCCCGGCAAGGTTGCCCTTTTCGTCGGTAGCCATCGCTTCCATGGCCATGAGCTGCGCGAGATCGGCTTCAGATCGTTTTTCCGCGAGCATGCGCCGGAATTCACGGTGATGGAGACGCTGGTCAACCTGGAAGCCAACCAGGTGACCCATGATGCAATGATCGATCTTCTGGCGCGGTATCCGGATCTGGCCGGCTGCTACGTCGCTGGCGGCGGCATGGAAGGCGCGGTTTCCGCGCTACGAGCGGCCAGGCCGGCAAACATGCCGGTGGTCGTCTGCAACGAGATCAACGCCGAATCGCGCGCGGCGCTCGCCGACAACATCCTGACGATGGTGATTTCGACGCCGCTTGCAGCACTATGCCGCGAGCTTGTCGGACTGATGGCGCATGCCATCGAGGCAGGCGCTGCCAATGCGCCGGGCCAGACCTTTCTGCCCTTCGACATCTATCTGCCGGAAAACATCTAGTTTCGGGCAGAACAGCCGGGCTCAGCCAACATCCTGATTAGATCGGGGCGTAGGCAGTGATGTGAACCATCAGTCTGATGGATTCTTGCAAAAAATTTGCCGGCCGTCAGCCGCGTCGTCCGAAAAATCCGACAGCCGCTTTCGGAATCTCCTTGACGCCAGCCCACAGAATGGAATAAATATTTCACTAAATAGGTATTTTGGTTCTTTCGTTCCGGAACATCTGTTTCAACGGAGGCTTGGCGACCCAGCCAATGCGGAGGTCGCCATCGGAAACGGAGAAGCAATCGGGAGAGATTCCCCGGGAGATCGGGGATTCCGGGTAGATCGGTGCAGCCGGGCACCAATTCTGTGGAGGAGAAATAGAATGAAAAAGCTGCTGTTGGGCGCCGCATTCTTGGCGCTGATGAGCTCGTCCGCCCTCGCTGCCAAGATCGGCGTGTCGATGGCGCTGTTCGACGACAATTTTCTCACCGTGCTGCGCAACGGCATGATCGAGCAGGCCAAAGGCATGGAAGGCGTGGAACTGCAGGTCGAGGACGCGCAGAACGACGTCGCCAAGCAGCTCGACCAGATCAAGAACTTCGTCGCCTCGGGTGTCGACGCGATCGTCGTCAATCCAGTCGACACCTCGGCCACCCAGGCGATGTCGGATGCCGCGGCTGCGGCCAACGTTCCGCTGGTCTATGTCAACCGCGAGCCGGTCAATGTCGACACGCTGCCGGACAACCAGGCTTTCGTCGCCTCGAACGAGGTTGAGTCGGGCACTCTCGAGACCCAGGAAGTCTGCCGGCTGTTCAAGGAAGCCGGCAAGACCGAGGCCAATGTCTATGTGATCATGGGCGAACTGTCGAACCAGGCCGCGGTGCAGCGCACCAAGGACATCGACGATGTGATTGCCACTCCCGAATGCAGCTTCATCAAGATCATCGACAAGCAGACGTCGAACTGGAAACGCGAGGAAGCACAGAACCTGATGACCAACTGGCTGTCGACCGGTGCGCCGTTCGATGGCGTGATCGCCAACAATGATGAGAGCGCCATCGGCGCCATCCAGGCCATGAAGGCTGCCAACATCGACATGAAGTCGGTTGTCGTCGGCGGCGTCGACGCCACCCAGGACGCGCTTGCCGCGATGCAGGCGGGCGATCTCGACGTCACCGTGTTCCAGGACGCGGCCGGCCAGGGCGCCGGGGCGCTGGACGCGGCGCTCAAGCTTTCCAAGGGCGAGGCGGTCGAGCAGAAGGTCTACATCCCCTTCCAGCTGGTCACGCCGGCAAACATCGACAAGTTCCTGCAGAAGAACTGAGGCATAGGACCGTTTTTCGATAGGGAGCGGCGGCAGAGCATCGGACCGTTTTGAGAATCCGATGTTGGAAAAACAAAAAACGCCGCTCCTCTTTCCCCTCGTCGCCGAAACAGGCCGCGGGAGGGCGACTACGGCTGATGGAGGAAGCAAGAGTTGACACAGACAACCCACGGCGTCGGCGGACTGAGCTACGATGCGAAAAAGCGGACATGGCCTGCCGAATTCAACGTTTTCCTGGCGCTCATCATCCTCGTCGGCGCCTTCGAGCTGATCGGCCGGGTCTTTCTTGGCGACAGCTTCCTGTTCAACACCCGCGCCAATGTCGATACGATCTTCAACGAGGCGCGCCTGCAGATCATCATCCTGCAGGTGTCGATCGTCGGCATCATCGCCATCGGCGTGACGCAGGTGATCATTTCCGGCGGCATCGACCTTTCCTCTGGTTCGATCGTCGGCGCCACGGCGATGATCGCCATGAGCTTCGCCCAGGTGGCGACGGTCAACGGCAACCCGAACCCCAAGGCGATGTTCATCGAGCAGGGCTGGACCGACCTGCCGGTGATCGTGCCGGTGCTCGTCGCGATCGGCTGCGGCCTGCTGGCGGGCCTGATCAACGGCACGCTGGTCGCCTATACCCGCATTCCGCCGTTCATCGCCACGCTCGGCATGATGGTCACCGCACGCGGCGTCGCCAAATGGTGGTCCAAGGGGCAGCCGATCTCGTTTCCCACCGAGAGTTTCGCCGCCATCGGCAAGGGGCTGATGCCGGTCATCATCTTCATATCGCTGGCGATCTTGTTCCAGCTGATCCTGTCATACACCAGATACGGCAAGCACTGTTATGCCATCGGCTCCAACGAGGACGCCGCGCGCATGTCCGGCATAAATGTCAAGAACCACAAGATCCTCGTCTTCGTCATTGCCGGCATCCTCGCCTCGCTTGCCGCCGTGGTGCTGAGCTCCAAGAACCTCACCGCTCAGGCCGGCATGGGCGTGATGTACGAACTGGACGCGATCGCCATGGCGGTCATCGGCGGCGTCTCGCTGTCGGGCGGCCGCGGCTCGATCATCGGCACGGTGATCGGTGCGCTGATCTTCGGCGTCATCATCTCCGGCTTCACCTTCCTGCGCCTCGACGCCTACTACCAGGAGATGGTCAAGGGCGTGATCATCATCGGCGCAGTCGTTCTCGACCAGTGGCGCCAGCGCCTGCGGGCAATGAGGGCTTGACCATGTCAGACATCGTCCTGAAAACTGAAAACCTGACCAAATACTATGGCGGCGTGCATGCGCTCGAAAGCGCGAATTTCGAACTGCGCAAGGGCGAGCATGTCGCCATCATGGGTGACAATGGCGCCGGCAAATCGACCTTCGTGCGCCAGATCACCGCCGTCGAGCAGCGCACCAGCGGCAAGATCTGGTTCGACGGCAAGGAAGTCAACTTCGCCGGCCCGATCGCGGCGCGCGAGGCGGGCATCGAGACGGTGTTCCAGAACCTGGCGCTCGCCGACGATCTCGACGTGCCGTCAAACCTGTTTCTCGGCCGCGAAAAGGTACTGTTCAATCTCGGGCCTTTCTCGATCCTCGATCGCAAGTTCATGCGCAAGGCGACCGAGGCAGCGTTGATCCGCACGGCGGTGAAGATTCCCAATCTTTCCAACACCATCCGCCACATGTCGGGCGGCCAGCGCCAGTGCGTGGCAATCGCCAGAACCGCGACTTTCGCGTCCAAGCTCATCATCATGGATGAGCCGACGGCAGCACTTGGTGTGCAGGAGACGATGCAGGTCGAAAACATCATCCGCACACTGAAAGCCAATGGCGAGCCGCTGATCCTGATCAGTCACAACATGCGCCAGGTGTTCGACCTCGTCGACCGAATCGTCGTCTTCCGGCGCGGCCGCATCGTCGCCAACCTGCGCAAGCAGGACACCGACGGCAACGACATCGTCTCATACATCACCGGCGCCAAGACCGGGGAGGCGGAGCTTGCGGCTTAGGGCGAATGCGCGGCGGGTCATTGGCCCATCGCCGATCAGCTGCAACAAGAAAATCTGCTGCGCCCTGCCCTGAACGGTGCAGTAAAGACACACTTCCATTTCGAACCATCCCAAAGGAAATTTCCATGTCTCTCCGCTTCGCTCTTCTCGGCGCCGGCCGCATCGGCAAGGTCCACGCCCGCGCCGTCGGTTCCAATCCGCAGGCCAGGCTGGTCGCCGTGGCCGATGCCTTCGAGAAGGCGGCGACCGATCTGGCGTCGGCCTATGGCGCCGAAGTGCGCAGCATCGAGGCCATCGAAAAAGCCGGGGATATCGATGCGGTCATCATCTGCACGCCGACCGACACCCATGCCGATCTGATCGAACGGTTCGCCAAGGCCGGCAAGGCGATCTTCTGCGAGAAGCCGATCGACCTCGACGCCGGCCGAGTGGAAGAATGCCTGGCCGTGGTCGACAAGACCGGCGCCACATTGATGGTCGGCTTCAATCGCCGCTTCGACCCGCATTTCGCCGCCGTGCGCAAGGCGATCGACGACGGCGCCGTCGGCACGGTCGAGATGGTGACCATCACGTCGCGCGATCCCGGCCCGCCGCCGCTCGATTATATCGGCCGCTCGGGCGGCATCTTCCGCGACATGACCATCCATGATTTCGACATGGCGCGCTTCCTGCTCGGCGAGGAGCCGGTGGCGGTCAGCGCCCATGCCTCGGTGCTGGTCGACAAGAAGATCGGCGAGGCCGGCGACTTCGACAGCGTCAGCGTCATTCTCGAAACCGCCTCCGGCAAGCAGTGCATCATCTCCAATTCGCGACGCGCCACTTATGGCTACGACCAGCGCATCGAGGTGCATGGCTCGAAAGGCATGGTTGCGGCCGAGAACCAGCGGCCGGTATCGATCGAGCTGGCCAATGAAAAGGGCTATACGCGTCCGCCGCTGCACGACTTCTTCATGACCCGCTACCTCGACGCCTATGCCAACGAGATCGCCGCCTTCATCGCGGCGACGACGTCAGGCAAGAAGGCAGCGCCGAGCGGTGGGGACGGGCTCGCCGCGCTGCGGCTGGCCGACGCGGCGCTGAAATCGGCGAGGGAAGGCAAGACCGTCCGCCTCGACAAGACAGTCTGACCATCAAGCACAGGAGCAAGGCGATGAACGGTTCCGCCGGTCGCAATTCAGAAACACGCGCCATCGTCACCGGCGGCGCGCAAGGCATCGGCTTCGCCGTCGCCGAGGCGCTGGCCGACGAGGGCTGCCGGGCGCTGGCGCTGGTCGGCCGTTCCAGGGAGAAGGGCGACAAGGCGGTCGCCGCACTTGCGAAAGACGGCGTCGACGCCATCTTCATCAGCGCCGACGTTTCAGTGGTGACCGACTGCAAGCGGGTCGTCGAAACCGCGATCGCTCATTTCGGCACGGTCAATGCGCTGGTCAACGCCGCCGCCACCTCGGCCCGCGGCTCACTGGTCGAGACCTCAGAGGATCTTTTTGACCAAATCTTCCAGACCAATGTGCGCGGCCCCTTTTTCCTGATGCAAGGTGTGGTGGCACACCTGCTCGACCGCAAGGCGCCAGGCTCGATCGTCAATGTGCTGTCGATGTCGGCGCATTGCGGCCAGTCGTTCCTGGCGCCGTATTCGTCGAGCAAGGGCGCACTGGCGACGCTGACCAAGAATGTCGCCAATGCCTACCGCAGCAATCGCATCCGCTGCAACGCGGTGCTGCCCGGCTGGATGGATACCGAGGGCGAGGCGATCGTACAGAAGAAATGGCACGACGCGCCGGACGACTGGCTGAAAAAGGCCGAGGCCGCGCAGCCGATGGGCCAATTGGTGAAGCCGGCACAGCTTGCCCGTCTGATCAGCTATATGATCAGCCCGCAGTCGGGCGTCATGACCGGCTCGCTGGTCGACTACGACCAAACCATTGCAGGATCTTCGCCGGAATAAATTCAGCGGAGTAGCCTCAGTTCAGAAGCATCTCGGCCACGCGTCGGCCGAGATGGCCCGAACATATCAACGCTGGCGTGATCGGTTCGACCAAACTCACCAACGCTCCAGGGCTCTGAAACCGCTCTCCTTCCGTGTTGCCGCCGTATCGCCATTCCCATATAGTCAAGATGGTCAGAATGGTCACGGAAGTCGAAATGCTGTCTGAGCCCAAAGAGGATAGCAAGTGGACAGTCGCCGGGGCAAAAGCCCGGCTCTCGGAGGTTATCGAGCGAGCGCAGTCTTCGCCGCAGACGATCACCAGAAACGGCAAACCAAGCGTCGTTGTTGTCTCGGCCGAGGAGTGGCATCGGAAGACCGCGCGCAAGGGTACGCTTGCGGAGTTCCTGCTGGAGTCGCCGCTGCGCGGCACCGATCTCGACCTTGAGCGTCAGCGCGACGAACCGCGTGATCTGCCGCTGTGAGGCTACTGCTCGATACCAATGTTTTGTCCGAGGTGACAAGGCCGGCGCCGAACGCACGCGTTCTGGACTGGCTGGACGGCCTTGATGAGGACCGCTCATTCATAAGCGTCGTGTCGATCGCCGAGATCAGACGCGGCGTCGCCCTCATGGATGAGGGCCGGAAACGCGAGGCATTGGCCCAATGGCTCGCTCAAGACCTGCCGCAGCGCTTCGAACAGAGGGTTCTTCCTGTGGACGAATCGGTTGCCTTGGCCTGGGGAGACCTGATGGGCCTTGCGAAGCGCCGCGGTCGCGGCTTGTCGTCGATGGGCGGCCTGATTGCAGCCACCGCGATTGCGAAGGAGCTCACCTTGGCGACGCGCAATACGAACGATTTTGAAGGCTTTGAAATCGAACTCTTCAATCCCTGGACTGCATGAGCTGCTCGGCCCTCAGAATTCTGCTCCGCAGCGCTCTTCGGCTAGGGTCACGGAATGGATCCCAGGGTCTTCGCGACGGAGCTTCGCTCCTGCTTCGCCCTAGGATGACGAAGTTCGGAACGCTTCAGCCAATCGCGAATGGGCGGGAGTAGACCTCCTCTCATCGGACGCGTGACAAACGCCGCGGCTTCCGATATAGGGGCGCGCATGATCCACCTGACCGCCTCGTTCTGGTACTTTAGCTATGGCAGCTCGCTGGCGGCGGGAGGATTGCGCTCGATCTGAAGATTGCAGCAACAACATCCGAACAGCCGCCAGACCTGGCGGCTTTTTTGTTTCAGCCGGCAGGTCTCCCAACCAGGAGCAGAAGCCGTGTTGACCACCACAGATGATCTTCGGGTCAAGGAAATCCGAGAGCTGAGTACGCCGGACGACGTGATGCGGGAGATACCGCGCACGCTGACGGCGACGCGCACCGTTGCTGCGTCACGCAACGCTATCCATGCCGTGCTGACCGGCGCCGACGATCGACTGGTCGTCGTCGTCGGCCCCTGTTCGATCCACGACCCGATCGCTGCCGTCGACTATGCCAGCCGGCTGGTGGCGCTGCGCGAGAGCCTGTCGGACCGGCTGGAGATCGTGATGCGCGTGTATTTCGAGAAACCGCGCACGACGCTCGGCTGGAAGGGCCTGATCAACGATCCCGACCTCGACGGCAGCTTCAACATCGACAAGGGCCTGCGGATGGCCCGCAACGTGCTCTCCGCGGTCAACAATCTTGGCCTTCCGGCGGCGACCGAATTCCTCGACATGGCCACCCCGCAATACATTGCCGACCTCGTCGCCTGGGGTGCGATCGGCGCGCGCACGACGGAGAGCCAGATCCATCGCGAACTCGCATCCGGCCTGTCCTGCCCGGTCGGCTTCAAGAACGGCACTGACGGCAATTTGCGGATCGCCGCCGAGGCGGTGAAGTCCGCCGCCCAGCCGCATCATTTCATGGCGGTGACGAAGGGCGGACGCAGCGCCATCGCGGCGACCACCGGCAACGAGGACTGCCACGTCATCCTGCGCGGCGGCATTGCGCCAAACTATGACGCAACGAGCATAGCTGCAGCCTGCGCGGCACTCGGCCGGATCGGCGTAGCACCACGGCTGATGATCGACGTCAGCCACGCCAACAGCAACAAGAAGCCGGAGAACCAGCCTATGGTGGCGGCTGACGTGGCGGGCCAAGTCGCGGCAGGCGATGAGCGCATCATCGGCGTCATGATCGAGAGCAACCTCGTCGCCGGCCGGCAGGAGGTCATGCCCGGCAAGCCGCTCGTCTATGGCCAGAGCATCACCGATGGCTGCATCGACTGGACAACCACCGAGACGGTGCTGCACGGCCTTGCTGACGCTGTCGAGCGGCGCCGGTCGGCGCGACGCGCCATGATGGAGAGCCGGCCGGGCGCCGCTTGATAGCGGTTGGCACCGCGAGCACTGCCCCTTCTCGCCTTGTGGGAGAAGGTGGATCGGCGCGCAGCGCCGAGCCGGATGAGGGGTGCTGGAAGAAACGCTGCGCAAAAATATTGAATGATATTAGATGCTTATGAATTCAAAGTAGCGATCCGTCCAACACCCCTCATCCGACCGAGCTTCGCTCGGCCACCTTCTCCCACGAGGGGAAGGGGAACCAACGTGGGAAAGCCGCTACCTGACATCCACCCAGCGCTGTTCCTCGAATGAGCGCGCCATGGCATGCACCGTGCGCTCGATCTCAAGGCCTTCGTCGAAATCGATGATCCGCGCCGGCCTGCCGGCCAGCCGCGTCAAAAGCTCGCGGCATTCGATGATCTTGAGGTCGTTGAAGCCGAGACCGTGGCCGGGCGCCGGCAGGAAGGCGTCGTAGGGCTTGTGGTGCGGCGCAACCAGGATGGTGCGATAGCCTTGCTCGGTCGGGCGGTCGGCTGTCAGGTAAAGCTGGAACTCGTTCATCCGCTCCTGATCGTACAGGATCGAGCCCTTCGAGCCGAAGATCTGGATGGCGATGCGGCCCTTGCGGCCCCAGGCCGAACGGTTGACCAGCAGTGTGCCGGCAATGCCGTTTTCGAGATGCATCAGCACGCTGGCGATGTCGTAGGTCTCGACCGCGCGACTCCCGCCTGATGCGACGCGGCGATCGGCATAGGGTTTTGCCATGTCGCACATGACGCGGGCGACGCGGCCAAACAGTACGGCGACCAGCGACAGCGGATGCACGGCGAAATCATCGAGCGCGCCGTAACCGGACGCCGCCTCGTGCTTCCAGAAGAACGGCGCCTCCGGGTCGGCCATGAAGTCCTCGTCCATCTCGATGCGCAGATGGTTGACCTCGCCGATGATCTTCTCGTCGAGCAGCGCACCGATATGGCGGATGGCCGGGTTCTGGATGTAGTTGTAGCCGAGCGCGGCCACCTTGCCGGATTTTTTGGCCGCCGCCGCCATGGCTTGCGCCTCGGCAAAGCTCGGCGCCATCGGTTTTTCGCACCACAGATGCTTGCCGGCTTCAAGGATAGCGATGGCCATCTCCGGGTGGAACTGGTTCGGCGTGGTCAGCGAGACGATATCGACGTCCGGATCGTTGACGACAGCGCGCCAGTCGCCGGAGCCCTTGGCGAAACCGAACTCGGTCGCCCGGCGCTTGGCAAGGTCGTCACTGACCTCGCCGAGATGGACCAGCCTTGGCTTGGCCACATCCGGAAAGACGGTGCCGACTGCGTTCCAGGCGATGGCGTGGCACTTGCCCATGAACCCCGTGCCGATAAGACCGACTCCGACCATTTCCTTGTCTCCGCTGCCAGAAAAGGCTGTGTGGATGAATTAATCCATTTTTTCCAGAAATGGAACGCACGGCTCATTTTTTATGGCCTTCTTGCACAGGCTCGCTATGATGGGGCATCACACGGCATCGACTGATGGGCCTAGGCGGAGCGACGATGGACGAACGGGTGCCCCGCGATTTCGAGACGCTGCGTACGACGATCCTGGAACGGCGCCAGAGCCTGCCCAAGCGCATCGCGCAGATCGCCGCCTATGCGCTCGACAATCCCGACGATATTGCCTTCGGCACCGCCGCCAGCATCGCCGCCTCCGCCGGCGTCCAGCCTTCGACCTTGATCCGCTTCGCCCAGCAGCTCGGCTTCGACGGCTTCACCAGCCTGCAGCTGGTGTTTCGCGAGCGCCTGCGCGAGCGCAATTCGTCCTATGATGAAAGGCTGGCGGCATTGCGCGCCAAGGCCGAGGAAGGCGCCGGTCACCGGGCGATCTTCGACGGCTTCGTCGCCGCGGCGAGCACCTCGCTCAACGATATTTCAGACAGGTTGAACGAAGACCATTTCGAAGCTGCCATCGCCTTGCTGGCAAAGGCGGAAACCATCTATGTGCTGGCCAAGCGCCGTTCCTATCCGGTCGCCTCCTACATCGCCTATGCGCTGGGCAAGCTCAAGATCCGCAACCAGCTGATCGAATCAGCCGCCGGCCTCAACGCCGAGATAATCAGCTTTGCCTCGCCCAGGGATGCCGTCATCGCCATCAGTTTTTCGCCTTATGCCCCGGCGACCATCGAGGAGGCGCGCGTCATCTCGGAGCAAGGCGTTCCGATCGTAGCGATCACCGACAGTTCCTTTTCCCCGCTCGCACAGTTCGCCAAAGTCTGGTTCGAGGTCGCCGAGGCCGATTTCGCCGGCTTCCGCTCACTGTCGGCGACGATGGCGCTGGCCATGGCGCTGACTGTTGCGGTTGGCGAAAAGCGGCGCGACACCGGCGGCAAGCGCAAGGCCTGACAGGCTACTTTTCGGCAAAGGAACGCGCGTTCCATATTGACTATCGATTGGAATTATTATTTCATATTGCCGGCGCCACGCTGCCGCTCGCGCGTGTTACCCAAAACAATGTGTTACCAAGACAACAAGGCTGATGGGAGGTTCGAATGAGCGAAGCCGTGGACGCGAAACATGCGCCGCTCGACGTCATCACCATCGGCCGCGCCTCGGTCGACCTCTACGGCCAGCAGATCGGCTCGCGCCTGGAGGACATCACCTCCTTTGCCAAGTCGGTCGGCGGCTGTCCGGCCAACATTTCGGTCGGCACGGCGAGGCTCGGCCTGCGCTCGGCGCTGCTCACCCGCGTCGGCAACGAGCAGATGGGCCGTTTCATCCGTGAGCAGCTGACGCGCGAGGGGGTTTCGGTTGACGGCCTCAGGACTGACCCGGACCGGCTGACCGCGCTGGTTCTGCTGTCGGTCGAGGACGAAGGCGTCTCGCCGATGATCTTCTACCGGTCCGACTGCGCTGACATGGCGCTTTCGGAAGACGATATCGACGAAGCGTTCATCGCTTCGGCCCGCGCCATCGTCGTCACCGGTACGCATTTTTCGCGGCCCAACAGCGATGCCGCGCAGCGCAAGGCGATCCGCGCTATGAAAGCCAAGGGCGGCAAGGTGGTGTTCGACATCGACTACCGCCCCAATCTGTGGGGCCTCGCCGGCCATGCCGAAGGGTTCGAGCGCTATGTGAAATCCGACCGGGTCTCCGCCCAACTGAAGACAGTGCTGCCCGACTGCGACCTGATCGTCGGCACCGAAGAAGAGATCATGATCGCCTCCGGTGCGGATGATTGCCTGAGCGCGTTGAAGACCATCCGCTCGCTGTCCAAGGCCACCATCGTCTTGAAGCGCGGCGCCATGGGCTGCATCGTCTATGACGGCCCGATCAGCGACGACCTCGAGGACGGCATCGTTGGCAAGGGTTTTCCGATCGAGGTCTACAATGTCCTCGGTGCCGGCGATGCCTTCATGTCGGGTTTTTTGCGCGGCTGGCTCGGCGGCGAAAGCCTGGAGACGGCAGCGACCTGGGCCAATGCCTGCGGCGCCTTCGCCGTGTCGCGGCTGCTCTGTGCGCCGGAATATCCGACCTTCGAGGAATTGCAGTTCTTCCTGAAGAACGGCAGCAGGCACCTGGCGCTGCGCAAGGACGATGCGATCAACCATATCCATTGGGCGACGACGCGCCGGCGAGACATTCCATCGCTGATGGCGCTGGCCTGCGATCACCGTATCCAGCTTGACGATGTCGCGGCGAAGGCCGGCGCCGACCCGTCGCGCATCCATGATTTCAAGGTGCTGACGGTCAAGGCGGCGGCAAAGGTTGCCGCCGGCCGCGCCGGCTACGGCATGCTGCTCGACGAAAAATACGGCCGCGAGGCGATGTTCGAATTCGCCCGCCATCCTTTCGCCTGGCTCGGACGGCCGGTCGAATTGCCCGGATCGCGGCCGCTTCGTTTCGAATTCTCGCAGGACATCGGCTCGCAGCTGATCGAGTGGCCGGTCGACCATTGCATCAAGTGCCTATGCTTCTATCACCCCGATGATCCGGAGGCGCTGAAGGCCGAGCAGCAGCAAAAGCTCAAAAGCCTGTTCGAGGCCGCGCGGAAAGTGGGCAGAGAACTTCTCATCGAGATCATTGCCGGCAAGCACGGCGAGCTCGACGACATGACGGTCCCGCGCGCGCTGGAGGAACTCTATGCGCTTGGTATCAAGCCCGACTGGTGGAAGCTTGAGCCGCAGGCCTCGGCCGGGGCCTGGGCGAAGATCGAAGCGGTGATCCTGAAGAACGATCCGTGGTGCCGCGGGATCGTGCTGCTCGGCCTGGAAGCGCCACAGGACGAGCTGGAAGCGGCCTTTGCCGCCACCGCCAAGGCGCCCATCGTCAAGGGCTTCGCCGTCGGTCGCACCATCTTCATCAACGCGGCCGAACAATGGCTTGCCGGCAGGATGTCGGACGAGGAGGCGGTGGCCGACATGGCATCGCGCTTCGAGCGACTGACCGAGGCGTGGCTTGCCGCGCGCGGCCGCAAAGCAGCATAAGACGGCACGGCATAAGGACTGCGGAGGAAAACAACATGATCAAGACAATCCGCCTGACGATGGCGCAGGCGCTGACCCGCTTTCTCGGCTGCCAGATGACCGAGATCGACGGCCGGAAAATGCCGATCTTCGGCGGCGTCTGGGCGATCTTCGGCCACGGCAATGTCGCCGGCATCGGCGAGGCGCTTTATCAAGTGCGCGACGAATTGCCGACCTTCCGCGCCCATAACGAACAGGCGATGGCACATGCGGCGATCGCCTATGCCAAGGCCAATTTCCGTCGTCGGTTCATGGCGGCGACCAGTTCGATCGGCCCCGGCGCGCTCAACATGGTGACGGCGGCGGCACTTGCGCATGTAAACCGTTTGCCCGTCCTGTTTCTCCCTGGCGACGTCTTCGCCAATCGCATCCCCGACCCCGTGCTGCAGCAGGCCGAGGATTTCTCCGACGGCACGGCGACGGTCAATGATTGCTTTCGGCCGGTGTCGCGCTACTTCGACCGTATCACCCGGCCCGAGCAGATCATCCCGGCGCTCAACCGTGCGTTGCAGGTGCTGACCGATCCAGCCGAATGCGGACCGGTGACGCTGGCGCTCTGCCAGGACGTGCAGGCCGAGGCCTATGATTACCCCGAAAGCTTCTTTGCCGAACGGGTCTGGCATCAGCGCCGGCCGCGTCCGGACCGTGGGGAATTGGCGGCCGCGGTGGCGGCGCTGAAGGCGGCAACAAAGCCATTGGTGATTGCCGGCGGCGGCGTGCTCTATTCGCAGGCTTCCGGCGAACTGGCGAAGCTGGTGCAAGGCGCCGGCATCCCGGTCTGCGAGACGCAGGGCGGCAAATCCTCGCTGCCGGACGATCATCCGCTTAACATGGCGGCGGTCGGCGTCACCGGCACTTCCGCTGCCAACCGGCTGGCCGAGGAAGCCGACGTCGTGCTCGCCGTCGGCACCAGGTTGCAGGATTTCACCACCGGCTCATGGGCGCTGTTCAAGAATTCCGGCAAGACCATCATCGGGCTGAACGTCCAGCCTTTCGATGCTGGCAAGCACCAGGCGCTGCCGCTGGTCGCCGATGCGGCGGACGGGCTCGCCGAGCTTGGCGCGGCGCTGAACGGCTGGCAGGCGCCGGCCGCCTGGACCGACAATGCGGCCAAGGGCAAAAAAGAATGGCAGGCCGAAGCCGGCAAGGTGACGGCGTCGACCAACGCCGCCTACCCGTCCGACGCGCAGGTGATCGGCGCCGTGCAGCGCGCCATGGGCTCCGATGTGATATTGCTTCATGCTGCCGGCGGCCTGCCCGGCGAGTTGCACAAGCTCTGGCAGGCGGGCGCACCCGGCTCCTACCACGCCGAATACGGCTTCTCGACCATGGGCTATGAGATCGCAGGCGGGCTTGGCGCCAAGATGGCCAAGCCCGACGAGGAGGTCGTCGTCATGATCGGCGACGGCTCCTACCTGATGCTCAATTCCGAGATCGCAACCTCGGTCATGCTCGGCCTCAAGCTGACCATCGTGCTGCTCGACAACCGAGGCTATGGCTGCATCAACCGGCTGCAGATGGCAACCGGCGGCGCCAACTTCAACAATCTGCTGAAGGACGCCCGTCACGAGAGTATGCCCGACATCGACTTCGCCGCGCATGCGGCAAGCCTCGGCGCCATCGCCGAGAAGGTTTCATCGATCGCCGAGCTGGAAACGGCGCTGGCAAAGGCGAAAGACAATAGCAAGACGACGGTACTGGTCATTGACACCGACCCACTGGTGTCGACCGATGTCGGCGGCCATTGGTGGGACGTCGCCGTGCCGGAAGTTTCTTCGCGGCCGCAGGTCAACGCCGCACGCAAAGCCTATGAAGAAAAGCGGCGGATGCAGAGTGTTGGTGATTGATGTCGGCGCTGCCAAGCCCCTACCTCCCCCTTGTGGGGTCCGGCGCCGCACCCCCACCCCGCTGCTTCGCAGCGACCCTCCCCACAAGGGGGAGGGTGGACACGAACTGAAATCGGAGTGACGACTTGAAAGCCAAACTGGGCATGTCCCCCATTGCATGGTGGAACGACGATCTTGCGGAACTCAGCGATGACGTGTCGCTGGAGGAGTGCTTGGCGCAATCGCGCTCGGCGGGCTTCACCGGCATGGAAATGGGCCGCCGCTTTCCCAGTGATCCGAAAATCATGCTGCCGATCCTGAAAGAGGCCGACGTGACGCTCTGCGGTGGCTGGTTCTCCGGTACGCTGGTCGACGAAGACATGGCCAGGAATAAGGATCGCATCCAGCCGATGATCGATCTGTTCAAGGCGGTGAACGCGCCCTGCATCGTCTATGGCGAGGTCGGCCGCTCCATCCAGGGTGACCGCTCAAAGCCGCTTGCCACCAAGCCGAGGCTTTCGGACGACGAGATGAAGGCCTATGCGAGGCGCCTCACGCAGTTCGGCGAATGGTGCGCCGAGCAAGGCATGCCACTCTCCTACCACCATCATATGGCGGCGGTCGTCGAGACCGAGCCGGAGCTCGACGCCTTCATGCGCCACTCGGGAGAAGGCATTCCACTGCTGCTCGACGCCGGCCATCTGGCCTTTGCCGGCGGTGATGTTCTGCGCGCCATCGACAATCATCACCGGCGCATCAACCATGTGCATGTGAAGGACGTGCGCATGGAGGTGATCGAAAAACTCGATCGCCAGAAGCAATCCTTCCTCGATGCCGTGGCGCTCGGCGCCTTCACGGTGCCGGGAGATGGCTCGCTGGATTTTGGTGCCATTGTGGAAAGGCTGGCGAACTACGGCTATGAAGGCTGGTTCGTGGTCGAGGCCGAGCAGGATCCCAAGAAGAATCCGCCGCTCAGGATGGCGCAAGTCGGCTACAAGGAATTGATGCGGGTGATGACGGCCGCCGGCTACACGGTTGAAACGCAGGGCTTCCCCAATGCTTGAATGCAATACTACCGGCGACGGGCTGATCCGATGAAGGACTCCGAGCATCCGTTCTTCCGGCCCCTGTGGCGGCGAATTGCCATCGTCGCGGTCTGCCTGGTCTGGTCCGTTGTCGAGTTTGCCACCGGCGCACCGTTCTGGGGCACGATCGCGCTCGGCTTTGCCGGCTATGCCGTCTGGCAGTTCTTCTATCTCTACAAGCCGGCCGACGACGGCAAGGATTCGGCCGACACCGAACCAAAGGAATGACTCGCAATGTCGAAACTGCTCGTCAAAGCCGATAAGGGCCATGGCCGCGTCGCCCATGTGACGCCGCAAAACGCCGGCTGGACCTATGTCGGTTTCGATCTGCATCGGTTGCGACCAGGCGAGACCGCCTCCGGGCAAACCGCGAACCGTGAAGTCTGCCTGGTGTTCGTCACCGGCAAGGGCAAGGCCAAGGCCGGCGGCAACGATCTCGGCCTGCTCGGCGAACGCATGTCGCCCTTCGAAGGCAAGCCGTGGTCGGTCTATGTGCCGCAGGGCTCTGACTGGTCCGTGACCGCCGATACCGGTCTCGAACTCGCGGTCTGCTCGGCGCCGGGGCTTGGCGGCGGCCTGCCGGTCCGCATCATTGCGCCAAAAGATCTCGGCCAGGAGGTTCGCGGCAAGGGCACCAACACGCGCTATGTCACCAACATCCTGCCGGAAGGCGAGCCGGCCGATTCTTTGCTGGTGGTCGAGGTCATCACGCCTGGCGGCCATACATCGAGCTATCCGCCGCACAAGCATGACCAGGATAATCTGCCGGCCGAGTCCTATCTCGAGGAGACCTATTACCATCGCCTCAATCCGCCGCAGGGGTTTGCTTTCCAGCGCGTCTACACCGATGCCGATCGCAACGGCGCTCGTTCGCTCGACGAGGCGATGGCGATCGAGGACGGCGACGTGGTGCTGGTGCCCAAGGGCTATCACCCTTGCGCCGCCTGCCACGGTTACGACCTCTACTACCTCAATGTCATGGCCGGGCCGAAGCGGACGTGGAAATTCCACAACGCTCCCGAGCACGAATGGCTGATGAAGGCCTGATCGCGCCATGCTTCCGGGCCGGCAAGCTGGCCCAAAGCGAAAAAATCGTCGGCTAATGACCCGCCTGAACAAGTTTGTTATCAGGAGCGACCATCAGCTTCGTCATTTCGTCATGCAAATCGCCTATGGCTGCGGGAGTTGACGAGGACTTCGATGCGCTACGCTATCTATTTCACCCCCCGGCAGGACGAACCGTTGGCGCGGATCGCCGCCAATTGGCTGGGCCGCGACCCGTTCGGCGCCGTTACGAGGCCGGTCGAGGCCGTGGGCGAGCTGTCGGCGGCGGAAGTCGCCTTTCATACCGCTTCGGCACGCCGCTACGGCTTTCATGCGACACTGAAGGCGCCCTTCCGGCTGGCTTCGAACGAGACGGAAGCCGCGCTTCGCGCGGCACTGGACGAATTCGCCGAGACGACGCCGGTGGTGACGATCCCACAGCTGGTCGTCAGCCAGATCGACGGCTTCTTCGCGCTGGTGCCGGAAGGACCGCTGCCGGCGCTCAACCGCTTCGCCGACGACGTCGTGCGCGACTTCGACCGTTTCCGCGCGCCGCTGAGCGAGGCTGAGATCGAACGGCGCAGCCCTGACTCGCTGAAGCCGGCTGAATTCCGCAATCTCTGCCAGTGGGGTTACCCCTATGTCTTCGACACCTTTCGTTTTCATATGACGCTGTCCGGCCGTGTCTCGTCACAGGAAAGCCCTCGTCTTCGCGCAGCAATCGACAGCCTGTTTGCGGGTGTCCTGCAACGGCCGGTGCCGGTGGACGCGCTGACCCTGTTTGTCGAAACCGAACCTGGCGCCCCGTTCATGGTGCTCTCCCATCACGCGCTCGGGCGCCGCCCGGCGAGAAAAACCGCCTGAAATACTAGTTGGTTAACCGCTTTTGTGCGACGCGAATTCATCCCAAGCGGTGATTCAATTGGCTGCAAAATGCCCCAAGGACTGCCTGAAATGACCGTCGAGACCGTTCTCAACAATGCCCGCCTCGTGCTTGCCGACGAGATCGTCGAAGGCTCGATCGTGTTGCGCGACGGCCTGATCGCCGGGATCGATGCCGGCGCCGGCCGGAGCGGCGAGGACATGGCCGGCGATTTCATCATTCCCGGGCTGGTCGAGCTTCACACCGACCACCTGGAGGGTCACTACGCGCCGCGGCCGAAGGTGCGCTGGAACCCGATCGCCGCCGTGCTCGCCCACGATGCGCAGGTGGCGACCGCCGGCATCACCACCGTACTCGATGCCTTGCGCGTCGGCATGGACGACGACGCCGACATGAATTCGGCCGACATGCGCAAGCTGGCCGATGCGATCGAGGACAGCGTCCAGCAGGACCGGCTGCGGGCCGACCATTTCATCCATCTGCGCTGCGAGGTCTCGGCGCCGGATTGCCTCGCCGCCTTCGCGCATTTCGACGGCGACGACAGGATCAAGCTGGCGTCGCTGATGGACCATGCGCCGGGACAGCGCCAGTTCGTCGATTTGGAAACCTATGCCTATTACTACCAGCGCAAGCTGAAGCTGACGGATCGCGAATTCCAGCAATTCTGCGAGAAGCGGATGGCGGAGTCGGCGACGAATTCGGGGCCGAACCGCGCCTTCATCGCTGCCGCCTGCCATCAGCGCGGCATCGTGCTGGCCAGCCATGACGACGCCACGACCGGCCATGTCGATGAGGCGATCGAACAAGGGGTGCGCGTCGCCGAATTCCCGACCACCAAAGAGGCCGCAAAAGCTTCGAAGGCGGCAGGGCTCGGGGTGCTGATGGGCGCCCCGAACGTCATGCGCGGGGCCTCGCATTCGGGCAACGTTTCGGCCCGCACACTCGCCGGCGAAGGCCTGCTCGACATATTGTCGTCCGACTACATCCCCTTCAGCCTGATCCAGTCGGCCTTTTTCCTCGGCGACGTTGTCGACGGCATCTCCCTGCCGCAGGCGGTGGCGATGGTTTCGAAGAACCCGGCCGAGGCAGTCGGCCTCGCCGACCGTGGTGTCATCGAGCAGGGCCGGCGCGCCGATCTGGTTCGCGTCCGTCTCGACGATCATGTCCCGGTTGTCCGCACGGTCTGGCGGCAGGCGCGTCGGGTTGCGTGATGGTGTCGGCGTCGATCGAGCGTGAATTGTCCGCTGCGGCGTTTCCGATCCGCGACGGCGTGTTCGTCGCCGTCGTCGGGCCGAGCGGCGCCGGCAAGGACACGGTGATCGGCTATGCCCGGTCGGAGTTTGCCGACGAGACCCGGCTGGAGTTCGTGCGCCGGGTCATCACCCGGCCGAGCGACACGACGAGCGAGGATCACGACACGCTGGCCGATGTGGCCTTCGTTGAGGCCGAGGCGGACGGCGCCTTCGCCATCTCCTGGGAGGCGCATGGCTTGCGCTACGGCATCCCGGCTGAAGTCGACCGGTCGGTCGCCAATGGCCGCGTCGCCATCGCCAATGTCTCCCGCGCCATCATCCCGGCGCTGCGCGATCGCTATGCCAATCTGGCTGTCGTCGAGATCACCGCATCGCCGCAGATCCTGGCTGAGCGACTGGCGATGCGCGGCCGCGAGTCGCGCGGCGAAGTGCTGGCGCGGCTGGCGCGCAGCGCCAATGTGGCGCTGTCCGGGCCAGGCGTCACCTCGATCGACAATAGCGGCCCGCGCGAGGCGGCCGGCGAGCGTTTTATCGAAGTGCTGCGCAAGGCAATGGCGTTTTCGGACATGTCGGGCTCAACCTAAGCTGCGCCTTACCTTCTCCCCTTGGGGGAGAAGAAAGAGGCAGGGCGACTACTCCGCTGGCGCGCCGGCCGCGCCCTTGCGGGTTGCCTCCAGCATCAGCCGCCGCTCCCGGTACACGCTCCATTGCTGGTCGACCAGCACGCCGATCAAGATCACCCCGCCCATCACCGCGAAATTGAGCGAGGACGGGATGCCGAGCAGGTTTACGAGGTTCTGCAGTTCCTGCAGCAGAACCGTACCCAGGATTACGCCGATCAGCGAGCCTTCGCCGCCGCGCAGCGAGAAGCCGCCGAGCACGGCTGCGGCAATGGCGTAGAGTTCGTAGAACTGGCCGTGGCTGGCCGGCGAGATCGAGCGCGTGTACATCGCAAAATAGATCGCCGACAGCGCCGTCAGCACACCGCAGATGACATAGGCCGCCATGACGACCCGGCCGGTGCGGATGCCCGAATATTTCGCCGCCTCCTCGTTCTTGCCGATCGCGTAGAGATAGCGGCCGAACACCGAACGGTGCAGCACCACCCACATCACGATGGCGATGACGATCAGCGCGATGAAGCTGTTCGGCACGCCATAGGACCGTCCCGCGGTCAGGAATTCGAGTTCCGGGAAATTCTGCCCGAAGGCGAAGCCTGCCGTGCCGTCGGCGGTGTAGAACCGCGCCACGCCGCGGTAGATCAAGAGGCCGCACAGCGTCACCACGAAAGGCTGCAAATTGAGCCGCGTGATCAGCCAGCCATGCGCCAGCCCGATGATGCCGCCAAGCATGAGGATCAGCGGCAGTGCCACCGGCCATCCCATGCCGCGCGTGGCAATGAAATCGACGAACAGGACGCCGAGCAGCGCAACCACCGAGCCGACCGACAATTCGATGCCGCCGGTGATGATGACGAAGGCCTGGCCGATCGCCAGGATGCCGAACAGGCCGATCAGGTTCGAGGTGTTGGCGAGGTTGATCGGCAGCAGGAAGCGCGGGTTGATGATCGCCACCACCGCTCCGACCACAAGGATCAGGATCAGCAGGCCGAGATCTTTCTTGCTCATCGTCTTCTCCCCAATGCCTGCCTGAGCAGGTTCCGCAAAAGTGTTCCGCGGTTTTGCGGTCAGAACTTGCGCGAATAAAAACTATTTCGGCTGCTTGCCGACGGCCAGCAGCAGCACGTTTTCCTGGCTGAACTGTTCCTTGTCGAGAATGCCTGAGATCTGGCCCTCATGCATGACGGCGATGCGGTCGGAGACGCCGATCACCTCCTCCATGTCGCTCGATATCATCAGCACGGCGACGCCGGCATCGGCCAGCGCCCGCATCAGCCCGTAGATCTCCGCCTTGGCGCCGATGTCGATGCCGCGCGTTGGCTCGTCGAGGATCATCACCTTGGGGCTCATGGCCAGCCACTTGGCCAGCACCACCTTTTGCTGGTTGCCGCCGGACAGCGTGCCGGTGCGCGTCGCCACCGAGGGCGCCTTGATGCCGAGATTGCGTTTCTGCTTCTCGGCGGTGACGGCTTCGGCGCGGGCAGAGACCAGGGATCGCCGGGCATGCGCCGGCAGATTGGGGAGCGAAATATTCTGGGCAATCGACAGGTCGAGCAGGATGCCGGTCAGCTTGCGATCCTCGGGGACGAGGAAGATCCCGTTGGCCACAGCGTCGGCCGCCGAACCAAGAACCAGATCTTTTCCGTCAAGCTGGAGCACGCCGCCAAGGCTCTTCTCGATGCCGAAAAGCACGCGCGCCAGTTCCGTGCGGCCGGAGCCGACAAGACCCGCCAGGCCAAGGATTTCGCCGCGCCTGACGCCGAGATCGACCGGCCGGTCGGGATAGGCGCTGGTGCGAACGGCCTTGGCCGACAGCGCGACGGCGCCGGGCGGGCGCGCCGATTCTGCGGCCTTCTCCCGCTCCTTCAGCATGCGGCCGATCATCAGCTTGACCATCTGGTCGTGGTTGATGGCGTTCTTCGGCAGCGTGCCGGCAAGCATGCCGTCCCTCAGCACGACGACCCGATCGGCAACCCGCTCGACCTCGTGAAGGCGGTGCGAGATGAAGATGACGCTGATGCCGTCGGCCTTCAGCGCCTTGATGACATCGAGCAGCTTGTCGGTTTCGGCGAGCGGCAGGCTCGACGTCGGCTCGTCGAGGATGACCAGCCGCGCCTCGATCGATAACGCCTTGGCGATTTCGACCATCTGCTGCTGGGCAAGCGACAGCGCCGAAACCGGGGTGTCGGCCGAGAAATTGGCGCCCACGCGTTTGAGCAGTGGCGCCGCCAGCGTGCGCAGCCTGGTGCGGTCGACAAGCCTGAGCGGACCGGCGCGCAACGGCTCGCGGCCGAAAAAGATGTTGGCGGCAACGTCGAGGTTTTCGAACAGGTTGAGTTCCTGGTGGACGAAGGCGATGCCGGAGCCGATGCTGGCCTCGACCGTCAGCCCGTCATGGGCGACGCCGTCGACGGTGATCGTGCCGGCGTCGGGTGTGGTCACGCCGCCGAGGATCTTCATCAGCGTCGACTTGCCGGCGCCGTTTTCGCCGACGAGGCCGATAACCTCGCCAGGCCTGACCTCCAGCGAAAACCCGTCTAGCGCGACCACGCCGGGATAGGTCTTGCGCACGCCCTCGAGACTGAGGAACGGGGCAATCGTGGATGCGCCGATGGATGCGTCGGAATAATTCATCATGCCTGACAGCAGCCGGTGGGCCGTTCTAGCCACATCTGCAGACTGACGACCCTTGCAGGGTTCGTCAATGCGAGCCGCCGGCCCGAAGCGAACCCCGAGCCGGCACAACTGCTTTCGTCCTAATTGCCGGACATCGCCTTCAGATTGGCGGCATAGGCGTCGACGTCGTCCTTGCCGATGATCTTGGTCGGGATGATGATCAGGCCGTTCTCCGGAATGCCCGACTTGTCGCCCTCGAGATAGGCAGCCATCAGCTTCATGCCCTGATAGGCCCACTCGAAGGGCTGCTGCACGACGGTGGCGGCAACGGTGCCTTCCTTGACGCCGCCGAGCGTAATCGGATCGTCGTCGAAGCCGACCACCGTGATCTGGCCGAGCTTGCCGGCGTCGCGCAACGCTTCATAAATGCGCGGCGTGTTGTAGGAATAGAAACCGACCATGCAGGTGACGTCGGGGCTGGCGACCAGCGCGTCCTCGACGTTCTTCTTGGCGCGGGCCTGATCGATGTCGTCGCCACGCACGTCGATCAGCTCGATCTTGGTGCCGGCGAGGCCTTCCTTCATGCCTTCGATGCGCTCTTTGGCATTGTCGGCGCCGAGCAGGCCGACGAAGCCGAGGCATTTGCCGCCGTCAGGCATCGCCTTCTTGGCGATCTCGGCCGCCTGCTTGCCGGCATCGATGTTGGACGAGCCGATATAGGCGATACGCTTGGTCTGCGGCGCGTCGCTGTCGGTGGTGAACAGCGCCGTCTCCGAGGCGATCTTGTTGAGCCCGTCGGTCGAGGTTTTTGGATCGACGGCCGAAACCATGATCGCCTTGACGCCGGCCGTCACCAGATCGTCCATCAGCCGCTGCTGGATGGCGACCGACGACTGTTCTGGATATTTGAGCTCGAGATTGTAGTTGGGCAATTCGGCCTGGGCCTTCTTGACGCCGGCTTCGGCCGCCTTCCAGAAATCGGAAGCGCCGTTGACGACGAAGGCCAGCGTCGGTTTGTCCTGGGCACCGGCGATCGCCGTGAAGGACAGACCGAGAGCCAGGGCCGCTGCGGCGACGGACGCATTTCGTATCGCAGATTTCATGTTCAACCTCCCATTTGATCCAGTCATTTTCGCTGATCTGAACTTTGTCGAATGCGACTTGGACGCCCTCCTCCTCAAGGGTGCTGGCAGCGAAAGAACGGCGCCATCCCAGCCGCGATTTTGGACTTTAGAGACTCATTGGCAGTTCGTATAGTCGGATTTGTCTGACATTTCAGTAATTGCGTGGCGTTGCTTTGCCGGCCCAAGAGCCCGGATGCCGCGCCACACGCCTGCTTCCCGTCATGGCCCGTTCGGTCCCGAGCCGGGCATGACGAATTGAGAATAGAACGCTTACTGCTATTAGTAAATAGTATTAGTCTCTGGTTGGAAACCTGGTTGTCGCTGGCGAATGGCTGCCTGCCGTGTGGTGAGAAAGGGAGCCTTGAAATTGGATCACGTTCCCAGCAATCGATCTTCCAGAACCGCGTATCGCTGTCTCCGCGCTGCTAGCCATTCGGCTGCCAGGATGATAATAATGATTAATCGAGTGCCTGTTTTATAAATGCAAAGCGCCGTCGGCCGTCCTGCCGTCTTTAATGATGTCCCAGGACGACCGCTGGTTAGCCAAGCCGGGAATATGGAATACAATGCCATGAGCGAACCAACGGATCTGCGCGATCCTGCCCTCGAAGCCTCCCGGCGCCGAAAGCCATCGGCCAAGAATCCCAAGAGTCGCGTCACCATGACCGATATCGCCAGGGCCGCCGGCTGCTCGCAGGCAACGGTTTCGTTCGTCCTCAACAACACGCCGGGCATAAGGCTCTCGCAGCAGACCCGCGATCGGGTGATTGAGGCCGCGCGGGGTCTCGGCTATGCGCCACCAGCCTTCTCTGCTCTTCGCAGCCCTATCGCCTCGTTCGAAGGGCTGGACGGGGTGATCGGCTTCGCAGTCGATCAACTGGCGACCAGTCCCGAGGCAGTCGTCGCCATAGAAGGAGCGCGCCAAGCCTCGTGGAATGCCGGGAACGTCGTGCTGGTCGCTCAGACTTTGGGTGATTCCGTCATGGAGCCGCGCGCGATTGCGGCACTGACCAAGCGAGGCATTTCGGCGCTGATCTACATGACCATCTTCACGCGCGAGATCGCCGCGCCCGACTATCTCTACGACCTCGATATCCCGGTCATCCTGCTCAATTGCTATACCGCCGACTACGCCTTCCCCGCCGTGGTGCCGAGCGAAATCGCCGGCGGGCAGAGTTCCACCCGCCACCTGATCAGCCATGGCCACCGCCGCATCGCCACCATCACCGGCGAGCCGTGGATGCAGGCGGCGCAGGATCGGCTGAAGGGCTACCGCCGGGCGCTGGCGACGGCCGACATCCCGTTCGATGCGGAGCTGGTGGTCGAGGGCGACTGGTCAGCGAGCGCCGGCTACGCCGCGACCGTCAAGCTTCTGGCGCTCAAGGACCGCCCAACCGCAATCTTCTGCCAGAACGACCGAACCGCGATCGGCTGCTACGAAGCGCTGAAGGAAGCCGGCCTGCACATCCCTGGGGATATTTCCGTGATCGGCTATGACGACGAGGAAATCGCCCGGCACCTGTTCCCACCTTTGACGACGTCGATCCTGCCGCATATGGCGATGGGGCAATGGGCGATCGAGCAATTGGAAGTCCCTGCACCGCCCGGCCGCGGCCGCTACCCCATTACCAAGCTTGAATGCCCGCTGGTCGAGCGGGAATCGGTCAGTGCCGTGGCGCCTGGGCGCACACACGGACTGACAGCCAGCTGAGCACCTCCAGACTTCCGTCAATGCAAACGCCGTACTGATGCCGCTCCAAGCCAGACAAGCGCCCCGCAAAGGGCGGTGGCCCCGAAATTGTCGCCTGGCGTGGTGGATCGGCATCCTTGTGTCCAGAGTTCTGCGGATTGACATACAGTTTCGCCGTCTTCATGCGCCGCAACGATATCGCCCGGTATTGGCTGTCGCTGTTTTCGGCCGAGGGCGAAGCGCCATGAGCCAACTTCCAACTCGCATGGCGAATGGCATCCTTAAGCATCGGTGCGGGAAGGGAATTGCTCACCCCAACGGCATAACGCCTCTGCTCCAGCATTGAGCGCCGCTCCGCTTTCTGTCAACGAATAGACGACCTTGGTCGGCGATCCCGGATAGACTTCTCGGTTCACAAGCCCGTCAGCCTCCAGTTCGCGTAATTGCTGCGTCAGCATCTTTTCACTGATCGCCGGAATGGACTGCCTCAATCGGCCGAACCTGCGAGACGCCGTTCCAAGCTCACAAAGACTATCCACTTTTCACTTCCCTTCGATCGCCTTGATCGCCGTTGCGAAGCCGCAATTGCCCGTCGGCTCATTCATGATGCTCTCCTTACTGTTGGGTAACCACTTACCTCCAGGTGCGTATTGTGCGCCCCATTCACTCCGACATACCTCTGCCCTTGACGGCAAACATTGGCGCCGCTCGCCTATTGGCGTCTATTGGCATGGAGTGTTGCAATGAAGCTTTCAATCAGCGTTGTCGGGACGGGTCGTATGGGATCGGCGCTCGCCCGCGCCCTGCTCCGGTCGGGATATCGTACGACGGTCTGGAACAGGACGAAACAGAAGGCCGAACCGCTGGCCACGCTCGGCGCCACTGTCGCGGGGTCCGTCCTGGAAGCTGTCAATGCGGCTGAAATTGTCATTGTGAACGTAAGCGACTACCAGGCAACCGCTGCAGTTCTGCACGACGATGCTGTTGCTTCAGCTATTCGCGGCAAGCTGGTCGTGGAACTCACTTCGGGAACGCCGCATGGCGCACGTGAAGCCGCTGAATGGTTTGCCGAGCACGGAGCCAGCTATCTCGATGGCGCAATCATGGCCACGCCGGATTTCATCGGCACAGATGCCGGGACGATACTGATCTCGGGGCCAAGCCAGGCTTTCGACGCGAACGAGGAGATGTTTCGTGCCTTGGGCGGCAATGTCCAGCATATCGGGGAAGAGCCGGGACGTGCGAACGCACTTGATAGCGCGCTGCTTGCTCTCATGTGGGGCGCGCTGTTCGGCACGCTGCATGCGATCGCTGTGAGTCAGGCCGAAGAGATCGACCTCGGCGAGTTGGCTCGGCAGTGGACCGCAACAGCGCCTGTTGTTGACGGGCTTGTTGCCGACCTGATCAAGCGAACGGATGCTGGCCGTTTTGCCAGCGACGATGAGACGCTCTCGTCGATCTCCCCGCATTACGGCGCATTCCAGCATCTTTTGGATCTGATGGAGGCGCGCAAGATCGACCGCTCTGTGGCCGACGGTTACGACGCGATCTTCCAACGGGCGATTGCAGCTGGCCACTTACATGATGATTTCGCAGCGTTGTCGCAATTTCTGGGAAGTCCGGATAAGAGATCTCTCCGATCTGGAGTGCGAGGCGGATCCCTTCTGACTGGCTGAGCGGATTTGGTCTCCGGCCTTATTGAGGCGGACCACGCTTTGCCGTCAGCCAGCGGGTTCGGGCTTTGTTGTCCGAGCATGGGCCGGTCAGACCAGTGACCTTCTTGGGGGAATAGAATGCCTTTGACGCTTCTCATCGATTCGTATTGTGCTGCTTGGTCCGATCAGAACGCCGAGCAGCGGCGGGCATTGCTGTTACCGATCTGGAGCGATGGCGCGACATACACAGACCCTACAGTCCATGCGACTGGCGCGGAAGAACTGCTCGCGCACATCGCAAGAGTTCTGGCCAAGCGTCCCGGTGCCCGCATCCTACGGACAAGTGACGTGGATGTTCATCATGGGATCGCACGCTTTGCGTGGAAGTTTGTGATGCCTGATCGATCGTCCTTCCCTGAGGGTTTGGACATAGCCTTCCTCGACCCTGGTCATAAGCGAATAACGCGTATCATCGGCTTTTTTGGGCCGTTGGCACGGTCAAGCTGATCGACCAGCGCGTGCCAGCCCGTGCGCCACCAGCCGATCGATAATCTCGCAATAGCGACGCCGCTTGCCGCCATCGCCTTGGAATACATGCTGATATCGGTGGCGAGGATGGGACGGAATGCGACTGGGGCGAAGTGCTGGCCTGGGAACCGCCAAACCGCATCGTCCTGGCATGGCGGATTCGCGCCGACTGGCAATATGATCCGTCGCTGCTGACCGAAGTCGAGGTCAAGTTCTCCGAGGCCGGCGAGAACGCGACTCGCGTCGAGCTCGAGCATCGTCAGCTTGAGAACATGGGCGCGGCCGGTGAAGCGGTGCGTGAGATCTTCGAATCCGATCGTGGCTGGTGCGGTATCCATCCTGCAAAACTATGTCCGGTTGATCGAGAAGCGGTAGGCTGCCAACCGATCGGCCAACTGACTTACCCTTTGAGTACGTGAAAGCTGCGCTTCAATTCGCAACGCAAGTGCTATAGTGAGACCAGGAAAGCGGCTCGCCGCTTACCGAGGCAACGAAAGCGAAGCGTATTGGTCGCAGTGTATGCAAGCCGTAGCGATGGGATGAGACGAGGCGGCCGAGGACGGGACGGGCTTGGCGTCGTGCTCAGCCTGCGTGCCGGTCTGCGGCTGCTGGCTTCGCTGCTCTTTCTGATCTGGACCATTCCTGCGGCAACGGCCGACCAGGTCGCGCACGATCTTGCCAAAGGCCAAATCGGCGCGACCGAGCCAGTCACGACTGTCCTTGCCCGCAGCATTGCGCGCCTCGTCGGCGCTGAGACTTGCCGTTTCAAGACACTTGTCGTCGCGAGAGATGGCAAACCCTTTTGCATCATCGCGGATTTGCGGCTGCCGCCCGAAACCGCGTCAGCCGCGCCGTTTGGCATAGGGTCTGAAGACCGGCCGGAACTGTCGCCGATCCGCGCCTTTGATGCGCGCGCGCCTCCGCTTCTCACGGCGTGAACCTGGCCGCGCGACCGTGGCCGTCGACTGCCAAACTTTCACATCGCGTTCCGTTCGTCGAGTCGCTCGCCGATCGGAACGCCAAAGCTCTTGTCGGAGGCGGTTTGCGCCCGATATGGGCTGAACGGGCAAGAACATGCTGCATTTTTCGCGCTGGAAGACCATTCTCATCTGGCTGACGGTCCTGGCCGGTATTCTTTACGCAGCTCCCAATCTGGTTCCCGCCTCCACTCTGGCCTCGCTGCCGGATTGGCTGCCGAAGCAACAGCTGACGCTGGGCCTCGACCTGCAGGGCGGCTCGCACATCCTGCTCCAGATCGATCGGCAGGACCTGGCCAACGAACGCCTCGAAACGGCGCGTGACGAGGTCCGCACATCGCTGCGCGATGCCCAGATCGGCTATACCGGGCTTGCCGGCACCGCCAATTCCATCCAGGTCCGCATTCGCGACCAAGGCCAGATCGAAGCTGCGAAGAGCGCGCTCGAAAGATTGGCGCAGCCGATCTCGACGGGCATGTTCATGAGCGGCTCGGTGACCGAGATGGACATGACAGAGCCGGAACCGGGCCTGCTGCGGTTTACGCTGACCGAAGCCGGGATCGATTACCGGATCGCCGCGGCGCTGACGCAATCGATCGAGGTGGTGAGCCGGCGCGTCAATGAACTGGGCACGACCGAGCCGATCATCCAGCGCCAGGGCTCGGACCGCATCATGGTTCAGGTGCCGGGCCTGCAGGATCCACAGCGGCTGAAGGATATCCTGGGACAGACCGCGAAGCTGACCTTCCAGATGGTCGACCAGTCAATGTCGGTCGAGGAGGCGATCGCCGGCCGTCCGCCGGCGGGCTCGACGGTGTTGTATTCGACGGAAGAGCCGCGGGTTCCGTACCTGATCGAGAACCGGATCATCGTTTCCGGCGAAAACCTCGTCGATGCGCAGGCAACCTTCGACCAGCGCACCAACGAGCCGGTGGTTTCGTTTCGCTTCGACAGCCGCGGCGCCACCCGCTTCGGTCAGGCTACTCAGGCCAATGTTGGACGCCTGTTCGCGATCATCCTCGACAACGAGGTGATCTCCGCGCCTCAGATCCGCGAACCAATCCTGGGCGGCACCGGGCAGATATCCGGCAGTTTCACGGTGGAGAGCGCGAACGACCTTGCGGTCCTGCTGCGCGCTGGCGCGCTGCCTGCCGACCTCACCATCGTCGAGGAACGCACCGTCGGTCCGAGCCTCGGCAGCGATTCGATCGAGGCGGGCCAGTTCGCGGCAATCATCGCCGGGGTCCTCGTCGTCGGCTTCATGCTGTTCGCCTATGGGCGACTGGGGCTGATCGCGAATATCGCGCTGCTGGCCAACGTCGCACTGATCATCGCTATCCTGTCGGTGCTCGGGGCGACGCTGACGCTGCCTGGTATCGCCGGCATCGTGCTGACGATGGGCATGGCGGTCGATTCTAACGTCATCATCTTCGAGCGCGTCCGCGAAGAGAACCGCCAGGGGCGCTCGATCGTGCAGTCGATGGATTCCGGGTTCAGACAGGCGCTGGCGACGGTCGTCGACGCCAATGTGACGACGCTGATTGCTGCCGTCATCCTGTTCTTCCTCGGCTCGGGGCCGATCAAGGGGTTTGCCGTAACCCTCGCCATCGGCATCGTCACCACCGTGTTCACGGCGTTCACGCTGACACGCTGGCTGGTCGCGTTCTGGCTTCGCCGGCAGCGGCCGAAAACCATGCCCGCCGGTGTCATGCGGCTGGTGCCGGACGACACGCGCGTGCCGTTCATGGCATTCCGAAAATACGCCTTCACGCTCTCCCTGCTGTTGTCGATCGCTTCGGCGGTGCTGTTCTTCACTGTCGGCATGAACTACGGCATCGACTTCCGCGGTGGTTCGAGCATCGAAGTGCAGGCAAAGGGCCAGCAGGCCGACATCGGCGACATCCGTGAGCGGCTGACGGGTCTCGAACTGGGTGAGGTGCAGGTGCAGGAGTTCGGCTCGACCCGGGATGTGCTGATCCGCATCGGCACCCAGGGGGGCGGCGACGTTGCCGAACAGTCCGCCGTCGAGAAAGTAAGAAGCGCGCTCGAAACCGACTACGAGTTCCGCCGCATCGAGGTTGTCGGTCCGACAGTGTCCTCCGAACTCGCGTTCAACGGCACGATGGGCGTGCTCGCCTCGCTGCTGGCGATGCTCGTCTACATCTGGATCAGGTTCGAGTGGCAGTTCGGGCTCGGCGCCATCATTTCGACGTTCCACGACGTGATCCTGATGGTCGGCTTCTACGTCGTCGCCGGCATCGAGTTCAACTTGACCTCGATTGCCGCGATCCTGACCATTGTCGGCTATTCCATCAACGATACGGTTGTCGTCTATGACCGGGTCCGCGAGAATCTACGCCGCTATAAAAGGATGCCGATTGCCGAGCTGCTCGACCTGTCGATGAACCAGACGCTGGCGCGAACGGTCCTGACCGGTGTGACCACGCTGTTTGCGCTGGCCGCGCTTTCGATCTGGGGCGGCGAGGTGATTCAGTCCTTCACCGTCGCAATGATCTTCGGCATCCTCGCCGGCACCTATTCCTCCATCTTCGTCGCCGGGCCGCTGCTGATCCTGTTCAAGCTGCGGCCGGGCGCCCTCAGCCAGGAGGAAGCCGCAGTGGCGAAAGAGCCGCCGGCGCAACAGGCGTCGTGACACAACTATGGACGCTGCCATCCTTTCGGGTAGCTGCACCTTGATCTGACGCATGATCCTTTCCAAAAATCGATTGCGATTTTCAGGGGTCATGCGCCAGCTAGACCGTCACTCGCATCACCTCGTTGCCGTGTAGCCGATCATCAGTTGGCGGCAATCATCTTGGCGACCGGCCAGGACGGGCGGCGGCGACGCAGAACCTTGGGAGGTTCAGAGCGCGGCAACATCACCGACATGGCCGTTTCCCGCCCAAGGCTCCGTTCGTGCGAGCGATGCACCGCTCAGCCGGTGGAATTGCATGTTGATCTTGATGAAGCCAAAGATATGATATCAGGAATACGATGAACGAAATTGATCTTTCGCGCACCGATCTCAATCTCCTCGTCCTCTTTGAGGCCGTGCTCGGCGAGGGCCACGTGGGCCGGGCGGCGGACCGGCTTAATCTGACGCCATCGGCTGTCAGTCACGGGCTCGGCCGGTTGCGCCGGCTCCTCAACGATCCGCTGTTCCTAAGAACGCCCAAGGGAGTGGTGCCGACGGCCCGTGCAACGGAACTGGCCGCGCCGATCGCCGACGTTCTGGCGCGCGTGCGCAGCGTCATGGCGACTGCCGCGCCGTTCGATCCCGCGACGGCCATGCGCCGGTTCGCAATCGGCGCACCGGACGGTGTCTCAGCCGTGATCCTGCGCCCCCTCCTCGCCGAACTCAGCCGGATTGCGCCACGCATCGACGTCGGCGTGCGTCAGATCTTGCCCTCGCCTGCCCGCCTCTGGCGGAGCGCGATTGTCGATCTCGAGGCGCACGCCATCGATATCGCGATCATTCCGTCCGGTGACATCCCGCCTCGCTTCGAAAAGCGCTGCATCTACGAAGAAGACTTTGTAATTGCCATGCGCCTCGGACATCCGTTCGCGCGTGATCCGAGCCTGGAGCGATACTGCAGCATGCAGCATCTGGTCGTTTCGGACAGCGGCGATCCTTACGGCTTCGTGGATGAACAACTGGCCAAGCAAGGCCGGGCGCGACGGGTCGCGTTGACGGTTCCGAACTTCATGTTCGCGCTTGCCGTCATCGCCGAGACCGACCTCATCTCGGCCCTGCCGCGGCGGTTCGTTGCCATGCATGCGGCGCGTTTCGGGGTGCTGAGCCTCGATGCCCCGTTGCCGTTGCCCGGCTTCCGGCTCAACGCCGTCGCTCCCAAGGTGGCGATGATGGATGCGGGCGTGGCATGGCTCTTCGATCTGCTTGCAGGAGTGGAGCAGACTGCGCAGAAGCGCCCCAGCGGGCGATCATAGCTCGGAAAGTTTCATCGGCGCCGCCAGCGTGGATGAAATTGACAATTGCGTTTCCGCTCCCGGGGACATCCACTTCGACGGAGCAATTGCCGGCAGCATCTCTTCTTACTGGCATTGACCCTCCTTTCCTTGCGGATTGGCTGGTGAGGGGTGCGCCGTCACGACAAGGCGGTGCGACCGTCCCTGCGGCGCGGTTTCGTCGTGATAGCGTGCCGCCAGCGTGGTGATGGCCTCAGTCAATTCACGCGTGAACGAGGCGCGGTCAGCGGCGGAGCGGAAGCGGATTTCGGTGTCGATCGCCAAGGTCGCCAGGCGCTTGCCGGCATCGGTGGCGGCGCGCTGGAGAGCGCCGATCTCCCGCACCAGCCGAGCGCCGAGTGCGATGAGGTAGCTTGCCGACAGGCGGTCCGGGGTGCGGTTCGGATCGGCGCCGACCGGACCCAGCGCGCTCGTCGAGACGACATAGCTTGTGGCGCTCGCCACCATCAGCCGCTCGGTCAGGCCACCCCACTTGCGCGTGTCTGCTACCTGGACAAGCCCGTGCTCCTCCAGAGCATGCAGGTGGTAATTGATCTTCTGCCGCTTGAGGCCGAGGCGTGTGGCGAGGGTGGCGGCCGAGGCCGGCTCCCGCAGCTCTGAGAGGAGTTGACTCCGAACGGGCTCCAACGCGGCGGCGGCCGCGCTCGGCCGATCTATGACTTCGATATCGAGCATGCAGCCTCCACATTGACAATCTTTCCTGTCAATGTCGTTGACGAGTGCAATTGTCAAGAGCGAAAGGGTCGCTTCGTCCCAACTTCCAAATGGCATGCGGCTGCGGCGCCCCCCCCGCCCGCAGACCGCCCGCAGCGGGGCAATTGCAATGACGGCGCCGTTCGTTGTAGCCATTGCGACCGCTTGATTTTGGAGGAGACGCAGCATGGACCGATTCACTGGCGGTTGCCTGTGTGGCGACGTCCGGATTGTGGCGTCGGGACTCCCATACCGGGTCGGCATTTGTCATTGTCTCGACTGCCGCAAGCACCATGGCGCGCTTTTTCACGCTTCCGCGGTGTTCCCCCAGGATGCGGTGACCATCGAAGGCGAGACGCGCGACTACGCCGGGCGGTTTTTCTGCCCCCGCTGCGGCTCGACAATTTTCGGACGCACCGCAGACGAAATCGAAGTGAACCTGGGATCCCTGGACGCCCCCGACCAATTGATGCCAACCTACGAAAGCTGGATCATCCGTCGCGAGTCCTGGTTGCCGCCGTTTCCGCTCACGAGACGGTACGAACGCGATCGTGACGCCACGAGTCGCTTTGAGGCGTAGTCGCCAGAAACGGTGCGAAAGCGTTTTGGGAGGCCGGCACCTCACTCCGGGAGGCCGGCCTTGCGGAAGCCGTCGACGAAATGCTCGAGCGTCGCAGCGTCGCGGAATGGCTCCGTCGCGGCCCAGTGGCGGGTGGTGAAATGCGGGTTGCCGACGAGGAACAGCTCGGCCTCTGCGCGCGCCTCGTCGACCCGGCCCAGTTGGGCAAGGCTTGCCGCCAGGAAGCGGCGTGAGCTTGTACGATAAGTCTCGTCCCTACGCAGTGTCTCGACAGCGGCTTCGTATTCGCCGGCCGCATATTGCGCCTGGCCGAGCGTCAGATAGTACCAACTTGCCGGAAACGGGTTCAGCCGGAACGCCCTGCGAACGTGCTCAAGGCCCTCCTCGACCCGTCCAGCCAGGACCGCGATGTCGGATAATGCCGCCCAGGCATCGGCCTCGTTCGGATCGAGCTCGATCGCCCTGGCGAATTCCGCATCCGCCTCGGCGAAGCTGCGCTCATAGGCAAGCAGGTAAGCCAAAACCCAACGGCAGCCGGCGTCGTTCGGGTCGATCGCCACGGCTTTGCGCGCCAGCTCCAACGCAACGCTACGGGACGTTTCGGTAGGTCCGCCGGAATGCACCCACCCCATCCAGTGGTTCATGGCAAGCCAGCGATAGGCCTCGGCATATTCCGGATCGAGCGAAACCGCGCGGGTGAGCATCAGATGCGCTTCGCGCGCCGTCTGCGGCGTGTCGTCCATCAGCTTGCGCGCCCGCACGCATAGATCGTAAGCCTCGAGATTTTTGGGCCGGTTGCGCGGCGGCGGCGCGCGCAGCCTGCCGAGCAACGCCTCCACGATCTTGCCGGTGACCTCGTCCTGAACGGCAAAAATGTCTTCCACGCTGCGATCGAAGCGCTCCGCCCATAGATGGTCGCCACTCACTGCGTCGACCAATTGGGCGTTGATGCGCACGCGCCCCGCAGCACGCCGTGCGCTCCCCTCCAGCAGGTAGCGCACGCCGAGGTCTTGTGCGATATCGCGCACGTCCATCGCCTTTCCTTTGTAGGCGAAGGCCGAGTTGCGGGCGATGACGAACAGGCCGGAGATCCTGGACAGGTCGGTAATCAGGTCCTCAGTCAAGCCATCCGCGAAGGATTCCTGCTCGGGATCGTTGCTGACATTGACGAACGGCAGCACCGCTATCGATGGCTTGCCGGGCAACGGTAAAGGTTTTCGCTTCGCGCCGAGCTGTTCGACGGCCCCCGTGAAACGGTAGCCGACGCGCGGAACCGTGGCGATCCATTCGCCGCCATCTGCAGCCGGGCCAAGCAGCTTGCGCAGCAGCGCGATCTGCACGGTGAGGTTGCCTTCCTCGACGGCCGTGCCCGGCCACGCCGCATCCATCAACTCGGCCTTGCCAAGGATTTCGCCGGCTCGTCCAACGAGCGCCGCAAGCAGCTTTAGACCGCGGTAGCCAACGGCAACGGGGACATCGTTGCGAAGCAGCGTTCCCGCACCGGAATCAAGCACGAACGGACCAAAGGCAAAGCGCGATCCCTGCATGCGGCGTATCTATAGCCCGTTTGGAAGTTTTGAGAACTATTTGGCAGAGCTTAATTACGACGCCGTTCGTATCCTGCAGAATTCAACCTCTTTCAGGACGAGGGTCCCCGGACCTTCAAACCTATGGAGGTTGCTATGAACGATACTCTTGCATCGGCCCCGCATCAGGCAGGGGCAATGCCCGTGAAGCCGACGGAAAAGTTGCGTCGGCACCTGACGACCCTGCGAAGCATTATCGCGGCCTGGGACGAGCGGAAACGCTTTCGCTGGGAACTTGAGCAGATGTCGAAGGACAATCCCCATTTGATCGACGACATCGGTCTGACGAGACGGCAGGTCGAGGCAGAGATCGCCAAGCCCTTCTGGCGACGATGATTCGTCGCCCGCAAGGTCGCGAAGCCGATGTTGCCATCGTCGCCCTTGGTGCGCCAAAAGCATCTCGGTGCGAGAAGCAGGGCCGCCGATCCGGTGCCAAAATCGAGCGTTAGCGAGCGTCAGCGGGGGCGGCTTTTTTCCCCTAGTCGTCGTCGTCATCATCCGGGTAGCGGTCGCGATAGCGGCGACGATCATAATCCTGGTAACGACGGGAGGATCGGTCCTCCTGGTAAACCCTGCGTTTGACGTAGGTCTCACAATAGTCGTCTTCACAATAGGTCTCGACAATCCGCTCACGCACAACGCCGTTGTTCGACGAGCTATTCGAGCTTGTGTTCGAGGACTGACTGTCCGCGTGGGCAACGACTGTCGCCATCATCGTCGCTGATGTCACCAGCAGGAACTTCATACGCATGGCCGCCTCCATTTTTGGCTAATAGCGCAACGCAAAGCCAAGTCGAGGTGAACTCAACGGCTGGGCATGCGGAGCGTGCACTGCAGTCCAGCCCACAGAAGTGCGCCGGACAGGGTGAACTGGGAACTCGTATATTGTTGTTGCGCCTTTTCTGAGATCACCGCTGGCAGCCGTCCGCCTTGCGCCCGATAAACTGCCCCCGCCGCCCCGGCTGAACAGCCAGAATCGGATCCACCGGGTCACTGGTCAAGGGGAAGATCATTCCGGCTGACCGGAGCAATGGAACTGTTCACCCCAGCGGCATAAGCCCTCTGCCCCGGCACAGAGCGTCGATCCGCTTTCGGTCAACGAATAGACGACCTTCGCCGGAGACCCCGGATGGACTTTTCGGTTCACAAGCCCGTCTGCCTCGAGTTCTCGCAGCTGCTGCGTCAGCATCTTTTCGCTGATCGCCGGAATTGACTGCCGCAGCCGGCCGAACCTGCGTGATGTCGCGCCGAGTTCGCAGATGATGTCCAGCTTCCACTTGCCGGAGACCATCTTTATCGCGGTTGCAAAACCATTCTCGGTGGGTTTGTTCACCTTGCCCTCCTTACCGGCAGGTAACCACTTACGCCTGCGTGCGTATTGGTGTCGCGCTTCCCAGATCATAGCTCTGCCTCGGACGACAAGCGAGCCGAGCGCTGCGCGCCAATCAAATATGGGATGTCGGATTGATGACCAACAGTATTCCTAGGACAAAGAGCATGACGAATGCAAAACCGGATACAATGCAGGCCGCCGCCATCGACCGGTTCGGTGGAGCCGAGCTGGTTGCTGTGCGAGCCATGCCAGTGCCCGAGGTCGGGCCGCGCGATGTCCTAATCCGGGTCGAAGTGGCGGGCGTGGCCTCATGGGACGCGCTCGAGCGTGAGGGTCGCTACGACGGGGCTTTTGGAATGCCGTCGACATTCCCCTACGTACTCGGCTGGGACTGCGCGGGCGCAGTCGTCGCCGTTGGCGGCCAGGTTAGCCGCTTTAGGGAAGGCGACCGGGTGTACGCTGCATCCATGCCACTTCCCAAGGGTGGAACCTATGCCACCTACGCAGTAACGGATGCGGACAATGTGTCGCTCATTCCCGCCAAGCTCACGATCGAGCAAGCGGGCGTCATGGGCTGGGATGCGTTGACCGCGCTCAGCGGCCTGGAACAGATCGGCCTAAAGCAGGGCGATACAATAATGATTTTCGGCGCCAGCGGCGGTATCGGGCACATGGCCATCCAACTCGCAAAACGACTGGGCGCCCGCGTATTGGCGGTGGCTTCGGGCGATGACGGCGTGGCGCTATCGCAGCGGCTGGGCGCTGACGCCATCGTCAACGGGCGCAAGGACGACGTGGTGGCGGCCGCTCGTGAATTCGCCGCCGGCGGCCTCGACGCTGCCCTTGTCACCGTAAGCGGTGAGGCGGCCGACCGCGCGCTGACGTCAGTGCGCGACGGCGGCCGCGTCGCCTGCCCGCACGGCGCGATGCCCGATCCAAATGTCCGGCCCGGCGTGGAGCTCATTCGCTACGACGGCGCCCGCAGCCAGGACGCGACCGACAAGCTTAACCGCCTGATCGACTCTGGCCCATTCGACGTCCATGTCGCCCGTACATTCGCGTTCGACCAAGTTGTTGATGCGCACCGAGCGCTTGCCACCCACTACGTCGGCAAGCTCGCTTTGCGGGTGAGTTGAGCAAGGGGTGTATTCCATCAGATATCATCAGGCGTTTCGACGGCGGGACAGGATCATGGCAGACATGGAAATGTGCTGGCGCTTTCCCATGAGTTCCGCCGATCGCCGCTGATCTGCCAGAAACAAAAAGTGCGCTGCCGTTTGCGGTCACCGACTATCGCGGCTGCAAATGGCGCGCCGGAGAGGATGAAACTGGGCGCCGCTATGTCATTGTAGGGACGCTATGATTTTTTTGAAACGCCATTCCCTTTGGGCCTCCCGCAGGTGCCACTGTCGCGGTGACTGTCGATTTGGTAGTTTGTAGGGTGCGTAAGCTGCCTGGTCTTGGGGTTCTAGATGCCCGAAATGCACGATACCGTAATCGTTGGCGGTGGCCAGGCCGGATTGGCAATGAGCTACCATTTGCGGCAGCGCGGACGCGAGCATGTCATTCTTGAGCGTCAGAGGGTGGCCGAGCGCTGGCGCACGGAGCGCTGGGATTCGTTGCGCTTGCAGTTCTCGAACAACTGGCTGGAGTTGCCCGGCAGACCATATGTGGGGAACAGACTCCGACGGATTTGCGCGTTCTTCGGACGTCGTGCGATTCATCGTCGATTATGCGGCGGAGATTGAGGCACCTGTCTACACTGGTGTTGAAGTAACAAGCCTCAGCCCCGGCGAAGGCAACGGCGGCTACGCGATAGAAACCACAAATGGCCCAATCAACGCTCAGCATGTTGTCATAGCCACCGGTCCGTTTCAGCGTCCATTGATCCCGGACTTCGGCCGAGCCATTCCTTTGGTTGTGTATCAAACGGACACTTCTCACTACCGCAACGCGGCAGAATTACCGCCAGGCTCTGTGCTGGTCGTCGGCACTGGCAATTCAGGCTGCCAGATTGCCGATGAACTGCTGCACAGTGGACTCCGCGTGCTTCTTGCAGTCAGCCGCCACAGACGGGGGCCCCGGCGCTACCGTGGCAAGGACTTGATGTGGTGGCTGGAAAAACTCGGCAGCTTCGATCTGAACGTCGACACCTTTGCCAACAGAAGGTATCCGCCTTCGATCATTCATACCGGTGTGAATGGTGGCTATGATCTCGATCCCCGCCGTCTCGGTAACTCGGGCGTAAGATTGGCAGGGCGCGTAATCGGTGCAAGCGGCGACACTCTGGGTTTTGCCGATAATCTTGAAGGCCTGATCGCTGCTGCCGACCAAAGTTACGAAGACTTCATTCAGGCAGCAGAAAAGTTGGCTGATACTCTCGAAATTGGTTCTGAGCTTGGTCAGGTGCATGAGTTGGCACCGCGCCCCCCGCTCGGGGTCGAGGGTTTCTGCACACTAAATCTTCGAGATGAGAACATCCGCACCATCATCTGGGCAAACGGATTTGGATATTCCTTCGATTGGGTGAAGCTACCAATTCTGGATGCTGACGGAGCGCCTGTCCAACGGCAGGGAGTTACCGCTTGCCCTGGCATCTATTTCCTCGGGCTCCACTGGATGCATACATTCGGCTCGGGGATTCTTCCTTTCGTGGGTCGCGATGCTGCTTATCTTGCCGATCACATTGATCGTCTGGGGCATTGAAGGGGCGCACGAACCGAGATTCTTGAAATCGGCGTCATCTGTTGCCCTGACATTGCCGGGCTCTCGCGCGCGGCGGCAGTTCGGATCTTGTGCGGTGATTTGGCGCGCCGGACCAGATTCGAATTCCTGACCCCCCCGTTTCGTAGTTACTAAGATAATAGTCGTTTTAAATGCTGCGTCTCGCGCACGGTTCAGTTCAGCGGATCAATCCAGCGGTTGACGATTGAGCAGCATGGAATCGCCGAATTCATGCGCGCGGTATCGGTGCGCGGCGAAGGCTGCGGAGGCCTTGGCGAGCAGAGCATCGCCGGCAAAGGCGCGCAGGAGCTCGAAATGGCTTTCGCCCGGCTGGTGGACGCCTGTGAGAATCGCATCGACCACGCGAAGCGGCGTGTCCCGCGCGACGCGGCCCGTCGCAATGCCATTTCCTGCACGCACGCTGCCATCGGGATTGGCGGCCGCCTCAAGCGCGCGCACCACGCTCGTGCCGACCGCGATGATGCGGCTGCCGCGCAGCTTCGCCCGCGCGACCTCAGCCGCTGTGTGCTCGGGAATACGGTATGGCTCATCGAAGGGAAGGCGCGCGTCGAGCACGCGATCCCCGGTGGAGGAAATGCCCGCGGCGTGCGTGAGTGTTGCGAAGCCGACGTCGTGCCGCCGCCAGCTTTGAAGCGTGCGCCAGTCGAGCGCAAAGCCTGCCGATGGCGCCTCGAACGCGACCGGCCGGGCGGCAATCCTCGTCCAGACATCCCAAAGTGCCAACGGCTCGGGAACATGCGCGTATTGGATCGGCCGGCCGTGCTGCGCCAGTCCTGCAAGCACAGCTGCGCGGTTGCCTAAGAAGCGCAGCTCGAGAAGGCGGGGATGGTCGAGAAGGCGCTCTACAACGGCTTCAAGCGGGCCGAGCCGGAGGCGATTGCCCGGTGACAGTGGAGGCGGAGGCAGCCGATCTTCGGTGCGCGTGCGGTGATCGCCCGCACCGAAGGCAATCGCCACGAAACGCGTTGGATCGGCAAGTGACAGCCAGCCGGCCAGGCGGATCTCGATCGCTCCACTGCTGGGGACATGCGTGCCGTGCATGCTGGCAGGCAAGGTCGCGGCGTCATTGGCGACGACCAGGTCGCCGGGCTCGAACAGCTTCGCGAGGTCAGCGCGCGGCAGGTCGGTCATCGCGCCGTCCGCCATGACCACCAACAACCTGGCGGAGCGCCGATCCGGACGGTCGGCGGCAATCATCCACGTGCCCCGGCGCGCAGTGCTGCGCCGGCCGGCAACGCGTCAAGCAGCTTTTCGATGATCTCGGCAGCTGCCAGATCGGGTTGCTTCAAGGTGGCCGGATCGGCGTCAGGAAGCGCCAGCGCGTGCAGCGGGGTGTCCATATCGCCGGGGTCGAGCGCGAGGAACCTTATGCCATCGTCTTTCGCCTCCTCGTCCCAGATCGCCGTCAGATGGGCAAGAGCGGCCTTGCTCGCACCATACGCGCCCCAGCCGGGATAGGCGTTCACCGCCGCGTCGCTGGAGATGTTGATCACCAGCGCGCCACGGCCCTCGCGCGCCGACGTGGCAAGCGCACCGAACAGCACTTTGGTCAGCCGAAACGCGCCGACGAGATTGACCGCAAGGGCTTTTTCCAGATCCTCGCACTCGGTGTCGGCAAGCAGCGCAAGCGGCACCGGCCCGAGGCTCGATGCATTGTTGATCAGAACGTCGAGCCCGCCGAGGCTCGCAGTGACCTGCAACGCGATCGGGTAGATTTCTTCCTTCTTGCCGATGTCGCCGACAATGCCGTGTGCGCCGGTCTCGTCAGCGATGCGCTCGACGTTTGCGGCAGTGCGTGCGACGAAGGCAACGCTCGCACCCTGCGCGGCGAGCCGCCGCACAAGCGCCAGTCCGAGGCCGGACGTGCCACCCGTGACCGCTACGCGAAGTCCGTGGAAATCTATATTCGTCAGCATTGCCGATGCTCCTTCGATCCATGCAAGCCAATGCTACAAGCTCAAGTTAACTTGAGGTCAAGCACTCATTGCGCGGATCGGTGCCGACGATATTCACGCCCGCACGAGCGCAGGCGCAACCGCGATCGGTGCCGAGTCGGAATGCCTCATCGGTGAGTTGGCAGCGTGCCCGCCAAAATTCGGAGCAGCGAGACCCTGCCCTGCACGAGACGCCGGGTGCCGCCAGCGTTCAGCTGCGGTATTGTTCGTCGCTGACTTTCTCCAGCCATTCGACCGGCTTGCCACCAAGCGATTCCTGGATGGCGAGATGGGTCATCGCCGTGGTCGCAGACGCGCCGTGCCAATGCTTCACGCCAGGGGGAATCCAGACGACGTCACCTGGCCGGATTTCTTCGACTGGCGCGCCTTCGCGCTGGACCCGGCCGAGACCGGCCGTGACGATCAGCGTCTGGCCGAGTGAGTGCGTGTGCCAGGCGGTGCGGGCGCCAGGCTCGAACGTGACGCTGGCGCCACCGACGCGGGCCGGCTCGGGCGCCTGGAAGAGCGGATCGATGCGCACGGCTCCGGTAAAGTAATCGGCCGGCCCGGGGCCGGACGGCTGTGACCCAACTCGAGAGATCTTCATTGTCTCATTCCTTCCTTGAACAGAAGCTGCGCCAGCCTGGCCTGCTGCAGCCAAAGCAGCGAAGGCACTTGTCGCGGCAAGGACGCCTCTGCGGGTGATGATCATGTCTCAAGCCCCTTCGTTTTCGACGATCAGAGCAGCTTGTCCGGCGTGATGGGCAGTTGGCGGACGCGCTTTCCGGTAGCGTGGAAAATGGCATTGGCGATCGCTGGCGCGACGCCGACCAGCGCGATCTCGCCGAGGCCTTTCACGCCGAGCGGGTTGACGTGCGGGTCGTGCTCGTCGACGAAGATCACGTCCATGACAGGCGGCGCGTCGGCGTGGACCGGCACGGCGTATTCGGCGAGATTGGCATTGGTGACGCGCCCGTTGCGGAGGTCGACAACCGAGTGCTCCATGAGAGCCATGCCGATGCCGCCGATCATGCCGCCGATGCACTGGCTGCGCGCGATCTTCGAGTTGACGACGCGGCCGGCGCCATAGGCGCCGACGATGCGCCGCACGCGCGTCTCGCCGAGATCGGGATCGACGGCAACCTCCACGAACACGGCGCCAAAGGCGTGCATGGAAAACCGCTTCGTCTCGTCTCCGGGAGTGACGTCGGCTGTCGCCTCGATGATTTGGCCGGAACGCTTCATGGCCTCTTCGAGATTATTGGCGCCGGCGCGTGCCAGCGCCTCGTCGCGCGCCTTGCGGCAAGCCGCCTGCACCGCACTGCCGACGCTCGCCATGGTCATGGAACCGCCGTGGATAGGGGCGCGCGGCAGGCGGGTGTCGCCAAGCGTGAACTTGACCCGCTCGATCGGCAGGCCCAGCGTGTCCGCCGCGACCTGCGTCATCGATGTCCATGTGCCGGGTCCCATGTCGCTCGCTGCGCTCATCACTTCGGCAGTGCCGTCCGGCAAGAGTCGGGCCATGGCCGAGGCAGGTGCGTAGTTCATCGGATAGGTGGCGCTGGCCATGCCCCAGCCAATCAGCGAGCGCCCGTCGCGCATGGAGCGCGGCTCAGCCGTTCTTTGGCTCCACCCGAAACGCTCGGCGGCGGCACGGTAGCATTCCCTGGTCGATCGGCTCGAGAACGGGAGGTCCTTGGATTCGTCCCGATCAGGCTCGTTGCGCAGCCGCAGTTCGACGGGATCCATGTTCAGCGCGACGGCCAACTCGTCCATGGCCGATTCGAGCGCATACGCGCCGCTCGCCTCACCTGGCGCGCGCATGTAGGTCGGCGTGTGGACGTTCATCGGCGCGATGCGATGGCGCGTGTGGACGTTCGGGCAGGAGTGCAGGAACCGGGTCGCGCTGAGCAGCGCCTCGGTGAACTCCTCGTAGGTCGACGTCTCCTGGTGGCCCTCGTGCCGGATGGCCTGGAGCTGGCCGTCACGGGAGGCGCCAAGCGCGGCCCGCTGCACAGTGTGCGGACGGTAGCCGACGCCATAGTACATTTCGCGCCGCGACAGCAACAGCTTGACTGGCCGTCCGGCTACACGGGCGCCCAGTGCCGCAAGCGTGACATGCGGCCAGCAGCGCAGCCCCGAGCCGAACGCGCCGCCGACGAAGGGCGAGATGACACGGACGTTGTCGGTAGCGATGCCGAACACGGCGGCGATCTCCTCGGCAACGTTGTGCACCCACTGTGACTTGTCCCACAGGGTCAGGCTGTTGCCCTCCCATGCGGCGATGGTGGCGAACATCTCGATCGGATTGTGGTTCTCGCGCGGGATCACATAGGTCTGGTCGACCCGGAATTCCGCTTGTTCGAATGCGCTGTCGGGTTCGCCTCGCCGTATCTCCCACTCAGCCGGTTTGCCGGTGGGCAGAACTGGATCGACGCTTTTGATGTCGGTGGCCGCCGCTTCATTCCGGTAGGTAACCCGCACGACCTCCGCCGCGTGAACCGCCTGTTCAAGTGTCTCGGCGACCACCAGCGCGATCGGCTGGCCCTGATGATTCACCCGGTCGTCCTGCAGCACATGGAGGCGCTCGCCAACGGCTGCGTCGGGGAGGCCTTTATGCGGCTGGTAGGCGAGCCTGGGCGCGTTGCGGTGTGTCACAACCGCGATTACGCCGGGCGCCCGCTCAGCCTCCGCCGTGTCAATGGCAATGCGGCCGTTCGCGGCAATGCTCCTGACGACGGCGGCATGGGCGAGGTTCGGCACCTCGAACTCGGCGGCATAGGTCGCAGCGCCGGTAACTTTCAGGCGACCATCGACCCGGCTGACCGATTTTCCGATCAAGGCGGCAGTCATCGGCGTGCTCCCGCTATTTCGACCGCACGCACGATGGCGCGTTGCATGAGTTCGATCTTGAAGTCGTTGTGGCCGCGACCCCGTGTGCCTTCTGCCGCGAGCGCCGCCGCCTGGCGGAGCACCGCTGGCTCGAAGTCGGCGCCTGCGAGAGCGGTCTCGACGTTCGGCAGGCGCCAGGGTTTCGTTCCAACGCCGCCGAGCGCTACCCGGGCTTGCCGGATGCGAGCGCCGTCCGTCTCGATTGCGACCGCGGCCGAAACCACGGCGAACTCGAAGGAGGCGCGATCGCGTACCTTGAGATAGTGAGATCGCAGTCCTGCCGTAGTGGCCGGGACCGTGATCGCGGTGATCACTTCGCCCGGTTCCAGGACGGCTTCGAGGTGCGGCGTATCGCGGGGAAGGCGATGGAGATCGGAGAGCGGCACGGAACGATCACCGCCAGTTCCTCGCAGCTCGACCGACGCATCGAGCGCCACCAGGGCAACCGCGAGGTCCGACGGGTGAACGGCGATACAGTCGTCGCTCGTGCCGAGCACTGCGTGCCAGCGGTTCTCGCCATCCAGGGCGGCGCAACCGGAGCCAGGCGCGCGCTTGTTGCATGCCTCGTAGCCGATATCGCGAAAGTAGGGACAGCGTGTGCGCTGAAGCAGATTGCCGCCCATGGTCGCCTGGTTGCGGACCTGCGGGCTCGCCGAATTCAGCAGCGCCTGGGAGATGAGAGGGAACTGCTCGACCACAGCTTGATGGGCGGCGACCTCCGCCATCGTGGCGGCGGCGCCGAGCCTCAGGCCTTGCGGACCGATCTCGATGCCGTCGTCGAGAATTCCCGCCAGGCTCACAAGCCGATCCGGTCGGCGGACATACTCCTGCAGCAGCTGCACCATGTCGGTGCCGCCGGCGATGTATTCGACCGGCGCATCATTGCGGCCGGCCTGGGCGCCGAAGCTAAGTGCGGCGGAGAGATCACGCGGACGTTCGAGCACAAGGGGATGCATGGCTTAGCCCCCCTGCGTCGAGCCGGACACGGCAGCCGCGTCCTGGATGGCCGCGACGATATGGTCGTAGGCGCCGCAACGGCAGAGATTGCCACTCATCCATTCGCGGATCTCCTGCGGCGACCCGGCATGGCCTTCGCTGATGCAGGCGACGCCGGCCATGATCTGCCCCGACGTGCAATAGCCGCACTGGAAGGCATCGCGCTCGATGAAGGCTGTCTGCAACGGGTGGAGTTCATCGCCCTGCGCCAATCCTTCGATGGTTTTGATGTCACGCCCCTGGGCGAGCGCCGCGAGCGAGAGGCACGCCTTCACACGCATGCCATCCATGAACACCGTGCAGGCGCCGCACTGGCCGAGGCCGCAGCCCTTCTTCGAGCCCGTCAGATGCAGGTGCTCACGCAGCGCATCGAGCAGCGTCGTGCGCGGATCGAGCGAAAGCCGGTGCTCCGTCCCGTTGATGCGCAGCGATACATCGAGCGGCGGTGTCGCGGCGCCGGCAACCTGCGCCAGCGCCGGCGATATGGCTCCGGGCACGAGTTGTTCTCCCAAAAGAGCACCGCCAGTCACAGCAGCAGCTTGCATGAGCTCCCGGCGCGTTATGTCCGAACTGGCTGTCGAAGTTCCTTGGCTATCAGACATGTCGATTGTCGCTTTCGTGATGATCCGCCAATTCGCGGCCCAAGATGGCCCCCGGCCCGAAGACACACTGCGTGTGCGACGCTAAAAGCTTAGGACGCTTGAGGCGCCTTGATTAGCGCCCGCTCCCCGATAGGACCTATCGGTCGGGGCCATGAATGGCAGCGACGCGAATGAACTGCCGCCGGTTCTTCCTTCATCGTCATTGCTCAGCCGGGTTCGCACCACCGTTCGGGAGATTTGCGGTGCTCTCGGCAATCGCGATCGATTGAGCGTGTGCCGATCGCTCGATTATTCCGTATAATCCGCACAGACTTAGGGGAAGGAGCCATAAATGCAGCGTGGACGAACCGATATGCTTCTGGCCTTTCTGGCGGTTGCGCGGGAGGGCAGCTTCACGCGCGCCGCTGCGCAGCTCGGAATTTCGCAGTCCACGCTCAGCCACACGATTCGCGACCTGGAAGAGCGCCTGGGCATTCGGCTGCTGACTAGAACGACCCGCAGCGTTTCACCTACAGAAGCCGGCGAGCGGCTGCTGCGCAATATCGGCCCGCGATTTGAGGAGATCGAGGCCGAAGTCGAAGCATTGAGCGAATTGCGGGAGAAGCCCGCCGGCACCATTCGGCTCACGGCAAGCGATCACGCGTTCAACGCCGTCATCTGGCCGAAGCTGGCGAAGCTCCTGCCCGACTATCCCGATGTCACCGTCGAGGTCTTCCTCGACAACGCGCTCACGGATATTGCTGCCGAACGGTTCGACGCGGGCGTGCGCATGGGAGAGCGCGTTGCAAAAGACATGATCGCGGTGCGGGTCGGGCCGGACATCCGCTTCGCCGTCGTCGGGACGAAATCGTATTTCGCCAAGCGGCCGCCACCAACGACGCCGCAGGAGCTGACCGACCACGTTTGCATCAACCAGCGCTTTTCCATCAATGGCGGGCTTTGGGCCTGGGATTTCGAGCGCGACGGTCGCGAACTGAAGGTGCGGGTGGACGGTCAGATCGTCCTCAATGGCACCATCGAGATTCTCGAGGCCGCGCTGGCTGGTTTCGGGCTCGCCTATGTGCCGGAGGACGTCGCGGAGCGTCATCTGGCAAGCGGCCGCCTGATGCGGGTGCTGGATGAGTGGTCACCGCCCTGGCCGGGATATCACCTCTATTATCCCAGCCGCCGTCAAGCGTCGCCGGCTTTCGCCCTGCTCGTCGATGCGCTCCGCTTCTCGGGTTGAGGCAAATGCAGTGCGATGACGAGCCGGCTATGATCCCGAAAAAATTATACGACGCGTCTTGCAGGGACTCACCGTTCAGTAGTGCCGGAACCGGTCTAGCCGAAGACGAATGCAATCAGCAGCTCCGGCTCGATCACCGGCGCCCGCACGGCGCTCAATTGACCACGGTACCGGCGTTCGCCGGCGCCGATGACAAATCCGCTGGTGACCGGAGTTTCGCCGTTGAGGTCGAGACGCGCAAAAATATCGGCAACGTTGAGGTCCAGCGCCAGCTTGAGGTCGTGCCGCGCATCATCGTTTGATCCCGAAGGCAGTTGGCGTTTCACCAGTTGCTGGAACGGAGCATTGAAGGTCAGGATCTTCTTCGATGACGTTAAGGCAAATGCAGGCGAGGGGCAGGCCACCAGTATGGCGTTGATTGTCGTTATTGACGCGAGCTTGCTCAACGTCACGTTTTCCTTCGCCTGTCCGCGTATGCAGGCTACCCGGATCGCGGATGTCAGATTGCTACTCTGTGGCTGAACTCCGGCTATCTCATCTATGAGCATGCCGATCGTGCACTTCCGGCTCTCAGCCATCTGCTTCAGCGATATCCAAAAAGCCCGCTCCAGACGGATCCCGCGGCGTGTTCCGCCACGCGCCACAACTCGAAATTCCAGGCCAAAATCCTCCTTGGCGAGCGGCAGGAGTCGCTGATCGGTATTGCTGGAGGGAGAGGTAGCGCTCACTCATGGCCTCCTGACGCGCCCTGTTGATCGGCTTCAAAAGGGAACTCAGGATCGTCTTGCGTCTGGTCTTGATGACGACGGAGCAGATCACGCCCGGGACGATCGGATAAGCCTTGCCATCCCGTTCGATCGTCGAAATCGCAAATGTGATCAGGAGGCCAAGGCGCTTGCCAATGGCCACTTTGACTATCGTATTCGATCTACCCCACCCATCTGCCCGGTACTTTTATATGGCCAAGCCTTCTCACCGAGGCTTTGACAAATTATCCGATAAATTCTTCGAATACGTGAGTGTTTATTGATCTAGGGCCGGCTAAGAACCGAATTCGGGTCATAAGTTTCGGGAATGTAGCAAAAATGGCACATAAAACGGGCGCTCGCTGCGGTTGCGGCAAGCGCCTGCGCCTGTGATCAATGCTGTTCGCGGCGCTTTCCTTAAGCCTCGCGCAATCTTTGCTGTCTATTCTGCTTGTCGATTGGCGAGGGAACATGACGCGCAAGCCGCTACTGCTTTTTGCCTTCCCGGCTCTCATTCTTCTCATTCTGGCAGGGGAGCGAGCAGCGACGTTCCTGCTCGGAACCTATCCGGCCAGCCCTGCCCTGTGGCGGATCTGGCTTGAGTTGCGCCCTTTGGCGACGATGTTCTGGCAGCAGGTCGACCTCTATCTCAGCGGTTCAATGGTCCTTGATGCCGCCATCCTGACCGCCGCATCGATTGTATGCTGGATGGCTTGCCGGACGCGAAAATCGGCCGCGTTCTTCTTCCTTGCCAACCACGCCGCTCTGCTTTTCGCCGGGTTGATGATGGCGTCCAGCAGCCATTCTGAAACAGCGAGCACGATTGCGGCATTCACCGCACCGAGCGGCCAGCCATTCTCGCTGATCCTCGACTTCACATGGCAGAACAGCCTGGTGCTGGGTCTGGGCACTGCAGCCTGCGCCTACTGTCATGTTGCGTTTCTCGGCGAGGCGCGACAGCGTTCCGAAGCGCTCGCCGTACGGCTTATTGCTCTGCAGCGGAATCTCTAAAGCGCGTCGCATCTGAACGGGTTCATGCGACGCGCTTTAAGTTCTCGTTTTTATGCAACGCCGTGCATTCTCGATTGGCCGAAGCATCTCTCCACTTCGTCTTCCTAGGGCGGAGCAAGGAGCGAAGCGACGCGGCGCAGACCCTAGGATCCATGCC